>NZ_AOIU01000036.1 GCF_000337455.1 Halosimplex carlsbadense 2-9-1
CCCGACGCTCCCGGAATCGGCGGTACCCTCGCACTGACGCCGTCCGTTCCCGGCGAGACCCCGACCCACCGGAACACTTACCGCGGCGCTGTCCCCTACACCTGTCAGTGGCAGCCATCGAGACCGACGGGCTCGCGAAGCGCTACGGCTCTGTCGCCGCCGTCGAGGGGTTGAACCTGACCGTCGAGAGCGGGACCGTCTACGGCTTTCTCGGCCCCAACGGCGCCGGCAAGACGACCACGATGCGGCTGCTGACCGGACTCACGCGCCCCAGCGGCGGGACTGCGACCGTCGCCGGCGTCGACGTGCGCGACCGGGACGACCTGGGCGAGCGGATCGGCTACGTCCCCGACACGCCGCCGCTGTACGAGAAACTCACCGCCCGCGAGCAGCTCTCGGCGGTCGCCGACGTGCGCGGGCTCGACCCCGATCGCGCCCACGAGCGGGTCGAGGCGCTGTTCGACCGGTTCGACCTGGCGGCCGCCGACGACCGCATCGAGAGCTACTCGAAGGGGATGAAACAGAAGACCAGCGTGATCCAGGCCATCGTCCACGAGCCCGCGGTACTCTTCCTCGACGAGCCGACGAGCGGGCTCGACCCCAACGCCGCCCGGACGCTCAAGGCGGTCCTCACCGAACTGCGTGACGAGGGCACCGCGGTGTTCCTCTCGACGCACGTGCTCTCGGTGGTCGACGAACTGGCCGACACCGTCGGGCTGCTCTCGGACGGGCGGCTGCTCGCCGAGGATGACCCCGAACGGCTGGTCGCCGACCGCGACGGCGACACGCTGGAGGACGCCTTCGTCGAGCTGACGACCGACACCGACCTCTCGACGCGGCTGCGCGAGTCGCCATGACGGACCCGTCCGTCGTCGTCGCGCGGACCGCACTCCGCCAGACCTACCGGCGGATCCGCGAGTCCAGGCGGATGACCGCCTTCTTCCTGTTGATCCCCGGCTTCTTCGCGCTGCAGGTCTCCGGCCTGGTCGGGCCGGGCGCCTACGACCTCGGACGACGGTTCGCCGCCGGCGAAGTCGCGCCGGTCGTGACCGAGGTCCGGAGGGTAGCGCTGTCGGGCGTCGTCCTGCTCGTCCTGATGGGGACCCTCGGCGCCGCCGGCGGCAACAGCGAGTTCAAGGACCGCTACGTGACCTTCCTGACGGCGACGAGCACCCGCGCGGTCGCCGTCGGGAGCGTCGCCCGCCAGACGGCCGTCTGGACGGCGCTGTTCTGGCCGGTCGCGCTCGCCGGCGCCGTCGGGTTCGCGCTGGGCGCCGAGGCGCCGGTCGCGGCCGTCTCGCTGGTCGGCGGGAGCCTCTGGCTGTTCGTCGTCGCCGGCGTCGCGACGGCGCCCGTCGGCTTCGGCGCCCGCTGGCTGCTCGACGGCTACGGGCTCTCGAAGAACGCCCGGTTCGGCCTCGGCGTCGGCATGCTCGGCCTCTTCTATCTCGTCCTGTTCACCAGGCAAGCTGTCGGTGCCGCGCTGGACGCGACCCCCCTGTCGTGGGCCGGCGACCTGCTGTTGCTGACCGTCCCCGACGCCGGCGCCTCGCCCGCCCTCGCCGTCGGGTTCCTGCTTTCCTCCCTCGGCCTCGTCCTCGCCTCGCTGGTCGCCTCGGTCCGTCTGGCCGGGGCCGTCTGGTACGACGACCGCGCGCTCGCCGACGACGGCGAGGACGCCGACGGCGCGCCGGCGACGGCGACGCCCGTCAGGGACGTGCTCGCGTCGGTCGTTCCGCGGCCGACCGCCGCGCTCGTCGAGACGACCTGGCGTCGCACCAAGCGCACCCCGAAGACGCTGTGGTACGTCTACCCGGCCGTCTTCGTCGGCCTCGTCATGGCCGAGCAACTGGTGTACAGCGGCCCCTTCTCCGCGGCGATGTACGCGCCGGTCGTCGCGTTCACCGGCGCGCTGGCCGCGGGCAGCGGGTTCACGCTCAACCCGCTGGGTACCGAGGGCGACGCGCTGCCCGGCCTGCTCACCGCGGGCGTCTCCAGCGAGACGTTCGTCCGCGCGAAGGCCTACGCCGTCGTCCTCCCGGCGATGCCGCTGCTGGTCGGCGCTGCGCTGGGCACCGCCATCGGCGCCGGCGTCGGCTCCGCGCTCGTCGTCGCCGCGGTGGGCGTGTTCGCCGTCTCCATCGCCGTCCTCGCGCCGCTGTGCTCGCTGGCGCTCGGCGTCCACTACCCGCCCGGCGACGAGGGGCTCCTCGGCGAGGACGTGCAGATCCCGAACAAGTCCGCCTCCGCGGCCTACACGCTGGGGATGGTCGTCGTCGGCGCGCCGGGGTTCGGCGCGCTCGGTGCCTACGCCCTGCCGGGCGCTATCGGCTCCGCGACGGTCGTCGCCGGCGTCGGCCTCACGGTCGTCCTCGCCGCCGTCGTCTCCTGGCTGTCCTACCGCCACGCCGTCGCGAAGGTCGACGCCTACTCGGTGGAGTGACGGCATCGCCCGACTACGAACCGAAACCGACTCCCGTCGAGCATGGGCTCTTGATACCATGACAGAGAACACGGACGGCATCAGCGTCGAGGGACAGAACGCGGTGGTCATCGGCGGCACGAGCGGGATCGGCCTGGAGATCGCCCGGGCGTTCGCCCGCGACGGCGCCGACGTGGTCGCGACCAGCCGCTCGGCGGACTCGGTGGCCGAGGCCGCCGAAGAGCTACGCGACCTGGGCGCCGAGACGGTCGAGGTCACCTGCAACGTGCGCGACCCCGACTCGATCGCGGCCCTCCGCGAGACCGCCGAGGACGCCCTGGGGTCCATCGACACGCTCGTCACCTCGCAGGGCTCGGTCGCGACGACGCCCGTCACCGAGATGAGCGAGGAGGAGTGGGGCCAGGACATCGACGTGCTGCTGACCGGCGCCTTCCGCGCGATCAAGGAGTTCGGCGCCGCGATGGACGAGGGGTCCATCGTCAACATCTCCTCGATGTCCGCCGAGCAGTCTCGCGAAGCCCGCCCGAGCTACGTCTCGGCGAAGGCCGGGCTCAACGGCCTGACCCGGGCGACCGCGGCGGACCTGGGTCCCGAGGTTCGAGTCAACGCCATCGCGCCCGGGTTCGTCAAGACGGAACTGGCCGGGCCGAAGCTCGAAGACGGCTCGGCGTTCCGCGAGGGCGTCGACGAGCGCACGCCGATGGAGCGTGTCGCCTCGCCGGACGAGATCAGCGGCGCCGCGCTGTATCTCGCCAGCGACGCCGCGTCGTTCACCACCGGCGAGATCATCACCATCGACGGCGGCTACGACCGCTCGTCGGTCTGAAACCGGGGTCCTCGACGGCCGACGCGAGACCGCCCTGCGGTCAGCGTCGGACTGTGGCGCTCGCGGGCCGCCGCTCGTCGACCGATCGCACAGAAGACACTTACCGACCGCGACACCGGTCCCGGCATGGCCGACCCTTTCACCCGGCGGGAGTGCGTCGCAGTCGTCGCGACGGTGCTGTCGGCGGGGTGTCTCCCCGGAGACAGCAGCGGTGCCCGGCGGGACGGATCATCACCGGAGACGGGCCAGTCGCCGCGGACGACGGCGGCGACCGCAAGCGACACCGAGAGCGGATCCGTGACCGAGACTGCCGTCCCGACGCCGAGTCCGAGCGCCTGTCCGGCGGAGCCGCGCGTTCCGGAGCCGTCGGCCGACCACGGTGACCTCCCGTCGATTCCGGATCCACCGGACACCCTCGGCGAAACGTCCGCCCGCACGTACGTCGAGACGTACGAGTACGCCTACAAGTACCGCGAGATGGCCGGGTACGGGGAGGGACTCGTAGAGTTCAACCTCGACTTGTCAACGGAGGCATCGAGGGTCGGTCCAAACGCCGTCCTGGTCACGTCGGGGTACGCGATGGACCACGGCCGGTGGACCGATGGGGAGGGGACCCCGTACGGATACTTCGACGGGTATCGATACTCCTTCGCCTATCTGGTGACCCACGAAGCCGTCTGGCGCGCCACGCGTCGGGAGACGGAGAATCCGCCGGACCCACGCGCTGACGGGGCCGTTCTGGAGTGTTTATAGGGGACGCACCGCCGCGCGAATGCCGGCATCGGCCTCAAACCCGTCCTGACCCTCTACAGAGACATGCCACAGCGACCGATAGCCGACGCGCCCGCGACGACTCGACAGCCCTCGGAGGGGTCGCCGTGACCCCCCAGTTGAAACCGCTCGACGAGCAGGTGATGGTGATCACCGGCGCGACCTCGGGGAACGGCCTCGCCACGGCGCGGATGGCGGCCGACCGCGGCGCGTCGCTCGTCCTCGCCGCCCGGAGCGAAGACGCCCTCGACCAGTTGACCGACGAGATCACCGAGGCCGGCGGCGACGCCGTCTACGTCGTCGCCGACGTGAGCGACCGGACCCAGATCGAGGAGATCGCGGCGGTCGCCGAGGACACCTACGGCGGGTTCGACACCTGGGTCAACAACGCCGGGAAGTTCGTCTACGGCCGCCTCGACGAGACGCCGATCGGCGACATGCGCGAACTCTTCGAGGTGAACGTCTGGGGGCTGCTCTACGGGTCGCTCGTCGCCGCCGAACACCTCAAACAGCGGGGGGGAGGCGCCATTATCAACGTCGGCAGCGTGGTCTCCGAGCGCGCACTCGTCCTCCAGGGCGCCTACTCGGCGTCGAAACACGCCGTCAAGGCGCTCACCGACACCCTGCGGATGGAGCTGGAAGAGGAGGGCCCACCGGTGTCCGTGACGCTCGTCAAGCCCGCCTCCATCGATACCCCGTACCCCGAGCACGCCAAGAACTACACCGACAGCGAGGTGACCCTGCCGCCGCCGGTGTACGCACCCGAGACGGTCGCCCGCTCGGTCTGCCACGCCGCGGAACACCCCGAACGGGATATCTACGTCGGCGGCGCCGCCAAGAATACGGCCCAGATGGAGCACTACGCCCCCGGGCTGTTCGACAGGATCATGGAGCGGTTCTTCGTCGGACTCCAGACGCGGGACCGCCCGCCCCGCCCTCGCTCCGACAACGCCTTCGACCAGCCTAGCGGCGAACTGCGCGAGCGCGGCGACCACGAGGGCCACGTCGCCCGGCGCAGTCTCTACACCCGCGCCGCGACGAGCAGTCTGCGGGGAAAGTCGCTCGTCGCCCTCGGCGCCGCCGCCGCGCTCGGCTACGGCGTCTACCGGGCGATGCGAGGGGACGAGGTGGACGTGGCGGCCGTGTCGAGCGCGGAGCGCGCTGTGGAGGACCGCTCGAAACTGCCGTCGGTCCGACTGGGCCCGTAACCGGGTCGCGGCATCGAGCCGCTCTTCTCGCCGGAATCGTCCGGTTTACGTGCCAGCTACGTGCGTCACTATCTGTTTAGGCGCAGGCGCTATACGCCGACGTAGCCGATGGGGTGGTATGAGTCCCATGGATGGGAAGGTACGATACGGCAATCGATCGCTCGTGTACGACGCGCTGGCCGACGAACGGCGGCGTCAAGTGGTCCGCACGCTCACGGACGCCGACGGGGCGCTGACGGTCGAAGACCTCGCCGAACGACTGGTCGGGGGCGACGACGACCGCTCCGGCGACACCGAAGACGAGGCCGCAGTCGAACGCCTCCGAACGTCGCTGTATCACGTCCACGTCCCGAAGCTCTCCGAGGCGGGCATCGTCCGGTTCTCGCCCGAGCGACGGCGCGTCCGACTGACCGGATCGGTCTCGACCGACGCCCTCGACGTCCTCGAATCGTAGGTGAGGCCGTTCGGTGTGCGTGCCCACTTTTTGCGGACGGGGATTTGCTCGCTCGGCCTGCGGCCTCGCTGCGGGAACCCCCGTCCGCAAAAACTTGGGAAAAACTGCCGGACGGCTCGCTCAGTTCGTTCGCTCGCGTCCGGTGAACCGCCTCGCATCATACCTCCATCGCCTGTACTGACCGCACCGATAGCACGTCCCGAGACCGTCCCCCGGCCGTTCCGTCGAGGGGCTTACCCGGCTCGACCACGTCTCTCCGTTCATGACTGGGACACGCGAGCGACCGGTCGCGCTGTCGTCGCGGGCGGACCTCGAAGATCTCGTCGGGAGCCACGACCGGGTCCTCGTCGAGTTCTACACCGACGGCTGCGGGAAGTGCGCGGCGATGGAACCGGTCCTGAGCGGGGTCGCCAGGTCGTCCGAGGCGGTCGTCGCGACGATGAACCCGCGCGACGACCCGGAACTGATCGACGAGTACGACGTGCGGAGCGTCCCGAAACTGTTGCTGTTCGTCGACGGCGAGCTCGTGGAAACCCGGGAGGACGGCGTCCTCGGCGTCGAAGCGGTGCGGGCGTTCGTCGCACGAGAGAACTGACGCGGCCGGTCGACGGAGCGGCGAACCGCTCGTCCGCGTCGAGTTCAGTCGTCCGCGTCGAGTTCCCGCACGGTCACGTCCTCGAAGACGGCCTCACTGGTCTCGTCGGGGCTGTGGCTGCAGACGGCGAGCCCGACGACTACCGGGTCCGCGAGGCCGATCCGTCGTTGGTCGATGGCCTGCCAGTCCTCGCCGTCGGTCGACCACGACAGCGTCACCGTCCCGTCGACCGCGTCGAGCCGGTACCACGGGTAGGCGTCGTAGGGCTCCTCGAGCTGGTCGCTTCCGGCGGCGGCGCCGGCCTCCTCGCGCCACATCGTCTCGGTCCCGTGCTCGCCGGTCGCCCCGACGAACGCGAAGGCGGCGTCCTCGGCGAGGGTGTCCCGGACCATCAACCCCGCCTTGCTGTACTCGTGGACGGCGTCCAGGTCGGCTATCCGTCCCTCGATCCGGACGGGGCCGTGGACCTCCCCGTGGAGGAAGTGGAACTCGTCGATGTCGTGCCAGATGTCCCTGCCGTTGCCGACGACTCGCCAGGACCCGTCCGCGGCGTCGCGTTCCGACGACCCCGGGACCGACACGTCGCCCACGTCGAGGCTCTCCGTGAGTTCGACCGGATCGGCCGGCTCGGCCGGTTCGGGGACCACGACGGGGCATTCGTCGAACTCGAAGCGCGCGCCCGGCGACCCGCCGGTCTCGCTCTCGCGGATATCGATCTCCCAGCCCTGCTGGTCGACGGTCTCGGTGACGATCGCCAGCCCGGTCCCGGTGCCGTCCTCGGTCGTCGTGTACCCGGCCTCGAGGACCTTCTCGCGCTCGGTCTCGGGGATGCCCGGGCCGTCGTCCTCGACGTAGAAGCCCCGATCGGTCGTCCCCACGCGGACGGTCACGTCGGGCCCGGCGTGGTCGAGGGCGTTCTTCAGCAGGTTCTCGACCAGCGGTCGGACGGATTCGGTCTCGGCGATGATCTCCGTCCCCTCGGGAACCGCCACGTCGAGTGTCGCCTCGTCGGTCCCGTGGACGCTCCAGACCTGCTCGACGAGCGGGGCGAGTTCCGTCGACGACACGCCCACGTCGAGCACGTCGAGCACCTCCTCGGAGAGGTCGACCGACCGGTCGCCCTTCGAGAGCGCGCTGAGGTCCTCGAGGATCTCCTCGATGCGGTCGTTGGCCCGCTCGATCCGCTCGAACGCGGTCTCGTGGCCCTCCCGGGCGCGTTCGAGGGCGCCGACGGATATCTGGAGCGGCGTCCGCAGGTCGTGGGAGACGTAGCTGGCGAACTGGTCGAACCGCCGCTGTTGTTCCTCCAGCCGGCGCTGGAACTGCATCCGCTCGGAGACGTCGAGCGCGTAGCCGACCACGCCCAGGACGCGGCCGTCGTCGTCGCGCCAGGGGACCTTCGTCACCTCCGACCAGTGGTCGCCGCCCTGCGTCTCGAAGTGTTCGATCTGGCGACGGATCGGTTCGCCGGTCTCGGCGACGCGCAGGTCGTCCTCGTAGGCCTCCCGGTCGGCGTCCGAGCTATGGTCGAACGCTTCCGGGTCGGTCTTCCCGAGGAACTCCTCGGGGTCGGGCGTGTACGGTACGTCCGCCATCCGGACGTACCGACCCTCGTCGTCCTTGGCGAACATCGTGATCTGTCCCTCGGCCAGAAACGTCCGGAGGATGCTGCTGTCGGTCGCCGTCTGGCGCCGCTCCCGGAAGGTGTCGAGAGCGGCGTCGACGACGCTCGCGAGCGTCTCGGTGGAGGCCGACCGCGGCAGGTATCGGCAGTCGGCGCGGCTCGCGACCGCCACCGCGACCGCCTCGTCGTGGGTGTAGGCGACGACAGGCAAGTGGTCGCTGGCCGCTCTGGCGGCCTCGTAGGCGTCGGCGAACGCGGCTTCGTCGACACCCACAGCGACGACACAGCCCGCGTCGTCCCGTGCGGAGAGCCGTTCGGCCAGGTCGGCGCGGTCCGCGACGACGACGGGGACACCGGAGCCGTCGCCGTCGGCTATCGCGGTGCGGACGCGGTCCCGGTCGTCGGCGGATCCGCCGACGACGAGGGCGACAGTCGGGTCCGCCAGAAGGTGTCTCATCGGGATACTATCCGCACCGTATGCGATGCAGATAAATAAGGCCCGGGGGCCGTCGATCGATTCCGAGACCGGGACTGTCCCGCCCTACACGTCGACGATCCGACGGATCGCCGATCGGTCGGTCCCGCCGACCAGCAGGGACGCGTACCAGCCGGCGGCCCGCGCGGCGACGTTGCAGACGTGCAGCGAGACCAGCGTCGCGACCAGTCCGAACGCCGAGACTGCGAGCGCCTCCGGCAGCGTCGTGACGTACCACGTCGTCAGCCGGAAGGGAATGGTGAGCCCGATCTCCCAGGTCTGGAGCGCGAACTCGACCGACGGCTCGGCGTTCATTTCCCCGGAGACCGGTTGGACCCCTACGTTGACCGACCGGTAGTACAGCGGCACGAGCAACAGGGACAGCGATATCGTCCCCAGCAAGAGCAACAGCGTGAACGCCGCGGTCCCGACGAGGACCTTGCTCAGGAGGAAGACCACCCCCTTCCACGTCGAGAGGGTCGTCAGCGCGTGTTTCAGATGGGCGACCGGGTCGGTGAGTGGCGGCGCCGCGTCGCCAGCGGCCACGTCGACGGCGAGCAATCGGTCGGCGGCGTACCGTTCGAGCGCGGTCAGTTCCCGGACGCCCAGCACCGTCGCGACGAACAGGGGGAGGCCGACGAGTATCACAGACAGGCCGATCCCCAGGCTGAAGCCCAGCGGCAACACCACCGCGTACGTGATCCCCAGCGGGAACAACGCCGAGAGGTACAGCAGGTTCGCGTACGTCTGGAGACGGAAGGGCACGCCGAGGAACCGCCGGAGGAGGGTTCGCGGTCCGGCCGAGAACTGGAGGGCGGAGACCAGTCGGCTCATTGTCGACTCCTCGCCCGCCGGCGTACTAAAAATGATCGTACCGGCGCGAGGGCCGTCCCTGCCGTCGACTGCGGGTCCGGTCTCGGCGAACGACTCCGATGGGGGCAGGGCCGCGTCATGCGCCGGTGAGCGCGTAGAGGATCGACCCGAGGCCGACGATCTCGAACACCGTCCACGAGAGGAGGACCACGGCGTCGCTGACGCCGGAAACCCCGCCCAGTACCGTCGTGACGAGGAAGGGGACGACGGTGACGAGGAAGATCCCCAGGCCGAGGAACAGCATCGGACGGCTGTCGTTGCGCCGGTAGCCGCGGTAGGCCTGGTACGCGACGAACAGTCCGACGGCGGCGGTCAGCAACCCCGCGAGGGTCGCCGGCGAGACCGAAACGGTGATCTGGAGTGGCGCCGGAAGGCCCCCGACCGCCCCGAGGGACGCGGCCGTGCCGCCCACGACCGGGTCGATCATCGCGGACCCTCCGGGGCGCGGCCCGCGCCGGTGGTGGGTCGGCGGCCGACGGTCGCGCGGTAACGAGTGGGCAGACCGCCGACGGGCCCGCTCGGGCGGTCGGCGTCCGTGTCGCGGTCGTCGGGCGGGTGTGGTGTGCGTTCGGTCATGGTCGTCCGTAGATTGCGTAGAGGATGCAGACGAGGCCGAGCAGTTCGCTGGCGGTCGTCGAGAGCAGGCGCACGGACTCGGGCGTGTCGGTCAGCGTCGGGAGGGCGATCCGGAGGGCGATGGGGCCGCCGGTCAGGAGGACGATCCCGACCGCCAGGAACAGCATCGCCCGGTCGCGCGTGCTCCGATAGCCCTTCAGCGCCTCGTAGGCGATCAGCAGGGAGATCCCGGCGGCGACCGCCAGCCCGAGGAGGACGAGCGCCGCGAGCAGGACCGAGCCGCCGGTGGCGGAGGCCTGCAGGGCCGGGGCGAGCGCGGGCGCGGGGTCGGGGGTCGGTGTCATGGTTCTGAGAGTCCCTCGAACAGCCGCGTGAACCGGTCGGCGGCGTCCACCTCGCGCCGGGACACGTCGATCGAGTACTCGCCGTCCTCGATCTCGACGGTGACGCGCTCGACGCGTGTCTGGTACGTCTTGAAGTGGTGGCCGTCGGGGTCCAGCTGCTGCTGTTCGACGATGAGGTCGTACTCGCGGAGCTGTTCGATGCGCCGGTAGATCGTCGGCTCGGAGGCGTCGCAGCGCTCGGCCAGCGCCGACGCCGACAGCGCCTCTCGGCTCGACTCGATCAGGATCGCGCGGGCGTACTCGTCGTCGAGCAACGAGATCACCCCCGATTCCTCGGGGTCCTGACCGGCTGCCATCGCCCGAGGATATTCCCGGCGAGGTTATAAAAGGAGCCACACGCTTTCCGGCTCGGAAACCGTGGCTCGACGCGGCAGTCGCGGCCCGGTCGACGGGCTACGCGACGGCTGCGACCCAGCCGACAGGCTACGCGACGGTTGCCACCCAGCCGACGACCAGCACGAGGGCGGCACCGGTCGAGACGACAGGGAGGACGTACAGGTAGGCGGGGGCGGGTTCGGCCCCGTTGCGGAGGAAGTCGGGGTCGCGGTACATCTGGACGGTTCCGAGGAGCGCGAACCCGCCGAGTGCGGCCATCCCGGCCTCGTAGGCCGTCGGGCTGGCGGCGAGAACCGCCACCGCGAACTCACCGACGTAGACGAGACCCATGAGACCGAAGACGTACGCGAGCACGTCGACGCGGCGGATCCGTTCGCTGGGAGGGCTGGAGAGGGCAGTCGCCATACCGCCACCTCTCGGCTCGACCACACGAACGTTTCGGTGACGGGCAGTCGCGGCGGCCGATCCGGCGGTGCCCGCGGGCCCGTACCGGTCGGCGCGCGGCCCTACCCGAACCCTTCGGCTTCGATGTGCTCGGCGGGAACGCCGACCGATTCTGCGGCGTCGACGAGGCTGTTGACCATCACGTTGATCCCGCAGGCGTACACTTCGGCGTTCTCGGGGTCGATACGCGCGTCGACGCCCGACGCCGGCGCCTCGTCGAGCCACCGCTCCAGTTCGCGACCGAGCGGCGCGCTCACGGCGGACTCGTCGACGTGTTTGACGAAGGCGTGCTGGACGTAGTCCGTCTCGCCGGTCCACTCGCTGAGATACGACTCGCGACTCAGACACGGGACGAAGTGGAAGTGGTCGTGCTCGCGGTCGTATTCGCGAAACGCCTCGCGGTAGGGCAAGTCGTCCTCCCAGGGGGCACCGAGGAATACCCACACGTCGCGGCGCTCGCCGTCGACCTCGTCGGCGCCGGTGTCGAACACGTAGTCGACCATCCCCTTCAGCGGCGCGACGCCGGTGCCGGTCGCCATGAGGACCAGGTCCCGATCGGAGGGCTCGTCGAGGACGAGATCGCCGCGCGGACCGCGCATCGTCACCTCGTCGCCGACGCGGAGGTCGCGACAGAGCCGCGGCGACAGATCCCCGCCGGGGACCCGGCGGACGCAGATCTCGACGGTGTCGCGGGTGGGCGAACTCGAAAGCGAGTAGGCCCGCGACTCCCCGCAGTAGCGCAGTCCGACGTACTGGCCGGCCAGATACTCGAAGTCGTCGTCGGGTTCGAGGGCGATGCGGACGAGCATCGGGTGCGGTCGCTCGAAGCGTTCGAGCAGCGTCGCACAGCGGCGTGCGAACCCCGCGTAGCCGTCGGCCCGGAGTTCCTCGACGAGGGTCCCCCAGTCGTCGTAGTCGGTGACGCTCTCGTAGCGGTCGGCCAACCCTTTCCGATCGAACCAGTGGTCGACGGCTTTCCGGACCTCTTCCGTCCGGTCGCGGTCCATCGCCTCCCGCTCGACGACCGTCGCCGACTCGGTGACCAGCGGCAGCTCGGCGATCCGGTCGTGTTTCGACGCGTGCTCCCTGACGGGCATTACCGCCATCTGCGAGCCCGCGGTAGTAAGTAGTGGCGGGTGGGGCCGGCTCGACCGTCGGCCGCCCCGGCCAGTATCCACGGGCCCGCTCAGTTGCCCTCGACCAGCCGCTGGAGGTGCTCCGGCGGCACCGCGCCGCGGGCGGCGTACTCGCCGTAGGTGAAGGTAGGAACGCCCGTCACGCCCTCCCGCCGGGCCGCGTCGAACCGCTCGGTGACCCGATCGCGCCACTCCTCGCCGTCGACTACGTCGCGGATCTCCTCGGGATCGAGGTCGACGTCGCTCGCCAGGTCCGCGAGCACGTCCGCGTCGCCGATGTCGCGCTCCTCGCGCCACAGCGCGTCGAGGATCGCCTCATCGAAGGCGAGCCACTGCTCGTAGGGGTACGTCTCCTTGACGTAGAACGAGGCGACTTGGGCGGGCAGCGAGTCGACCTCCCGCGAGAGGTCGAGGCTCATCTCGACGTCGTACTCCTCCTGGAGCCGCCTGACGTTCTCTTTGGCCTGCTCGAAGTAGTCCTCGTCCTTGCCGTCGTCGACCGAGTGGTCGATGGACCCGTCCGGGTGGCGCTTGTCCGCCCGCAGGTCGAAGGGGTACCAGTCGATCTCCAGGGGCTCGTCGCGCTCGCTCTGGTACTGCGACAGCGATGCGCGCCCGAGGTAACAGAACGGGCAGACGTAGTCGGAGTAGATCCCGATCGGTCGGGCGTTGGTGTCGTCACCGTCGGATTCGGTGTGGCTCATACCCCTCGATTGCGGCTACGAGCGGATAAGCGACCGGTGACGTCCGCGTCACCCGGCGCCACCACCGGCCGACGTTGCAGCCACGGATAGATTTAACAGGGATATTCGATGTTGTGGGTGATGTGTCGACGACGACGATCAGAGGTACGGTGGGCGGTCTCGGGCGTCGGGCGAACCCGGCGTTCGCGGTCGCGGTCGTCTTCCTCCCGCTCGCCGCCCTCGGGTACGCGCTCACGGTCGCATCGGTCCAGAACCACACCTACGTTCACGTCATGGCGGGCGTGCTGTGGACGGGCACGGACATCTTCATCGGCGCCATCCTCGGGCCCGTCGTCGGCGGCCTCGACGACGAAGAGAGCGCCGCCGTCTTCCGGCGGCTGACGCCAAAGACCGCCTTCTTTCTCCCGTCGCTGGCCACTGTCACCATCGCTTCCGGACTGGCGCTGGCCCAGCGGATCGGCGTGTTCACCCACGCCGAGCCGTGGCTCGCGCTCTTTACCGCCGCGAACCTGATCCCGACGCTGCTTTTGATCGGCAAGCGGCTGAACTGCTACCGCGACTGGCGCTGGCAGGCGATTTTCGCCGTCGCGACCGTCGGCTCGCTGGCCTGGGTCGCGACCACCATCGGCGAGTTCCAGATGACCCAGCCGACGGTCGTGGTCGCGCTGGTCATCGTCACGATCCTCACCGTCCAGGGCTTCGGCTTCCTGATGCCCGGCGAGGTGCGGATGTACACGGAGATGATCTCCGCCGACCCCGACGCCTCGATCATCGCCAGTATCGGCAAACAGAACGCCATGCTCGGCGCCGTCCAGGGCGCCCTCCAGCTGGTGCTCATCCTCGACATGGTGTACATGACCCAGGGCAGTCTGCCGTTCTTCGGGTGAGAATCGACCCGGGTACACGCGGCGGGGTGGGGTGAACGCGTTCGGCTCGCTCTTTCGACCCGCTCGCTCTCCGCCGCTCGAACATCTCCCGACGCTTACCTTTTTCAGCGAGCGGATCGTGTCCTCGCGCATGGGACTGATCACTGGACTGATCACGTTCGTCGTCGGTGTACTGGTCGGCGGAATCGGCATCTACGTCGGCGCGGAACTGGTCGGCGGCGGCAGCAGCTACGAGAAGGCTGTCACGGCGGCGATAGTCGGCTCGCTCGTCTGGGCGCTGGTAGGCACCTTCTTCGGCTGGATCCCGCTGCTGGGGCCGGCGCTGACGTTCGTCGCCTACCTCGGCGTCCTGAACGTGATGTACGACGGCGGCTGGGTCGAAGCGGCGGCCATCGCGGTGGTCGCGTGGCTGACGCTCGTCGTCGTGTTCACGCTCCTCGGGCCGCTCGGAGTCGGGGTCTTCTCCGGGGTCGGCGTCCCCGGCGTGTAGCGGTCGGCGACCCCCACCTTAGAGGGGCTCCGACGGCTTTTCGACTCGCTATCACGAGCGAGGGCGGACGGGAACGCTCTTTAGCGGCCGAACGAACTCTCGTCCGTGTTCGGGCTCGAACCGGGACTGGCCTACGCGGTCGCGGCGTCGCTGATCCTCGGCGTCTATCTCTTCTGCATCAAGCGCTACTTCGACGACTACCCCTCGACGGTGTACGTCGCGGTCACGTTCGCGATGTCGCTGCTGTGGTACCTGCCGATCGCCGCGGTCGCGAGCGACGGCGGCCTCCTCCCGGCCGGCTTCGGCGCGCCGGGCGTCGGGATGTTCGTCCTCACCGTCGGCGGGTCGATCCTGGCCTTCCTCGCCTCGTTCCGGGCGATCGCGGTCGGGGACGTCTCCTACGTCGCGCCGATCAGCAAGATCGTCGCGGTGTTCGTCCTCCCAATCGAACTCGTCTTCCTGAACGAGCAGCTGTCGGCGGTCCAGATCGCGGGCGTCGTCGTCGCGACGGCGGCCGTGTACGTCGCCAACTACGAACCGGGGAAGCTACTGGACCCGTTCGTCCGGGCGGTCCACTCTCGGCCCGCGGGGCTGGCGCTGGCCAGCGCCGCGATATTCGGCGTCGTCGACGTGGGCAAGCGCGTGCTGACCCAGGAGTTGCGCGTGCCGCCTGAGACGTTCAACCTCGTCATGTTCGCGGCGGTCCCGCTGGCGCTCGCGCCGCTCGCCGCGCGGCGCTGGCCCGTGCGGGAAGGCGGCGTCCGCTCGGACCTGCATCTGTTCGCGGGCGTCGGACTGTTGCTGGCCGTCGCGGAACACTTCGTGATGCTGGCGTTCTCGACGCTGTCGGCGAGCCTGGCGTCGCCGGTCGTCAACACGCAGGCGGTCGTCGCCGTCCTGCTCGGCGGGGTCGTCCTCGGCGAGGAGAACTTCCGCGTCCGGCTGGTCGCCGCGGCGTTCGCTATCGGCGGCGTGACGATGATAACGGTCGGCTGAGAAGGAGCGGAGCTACTCGGCCGGTCCGGTGGCGCGCACGTCCTCGAAGTCGATCGCGTAGCTGGTCTGGATCCAGGCGTTGGCGTTCTCCCGGTCGTACATGACCAGGTCGCCGTCGATGGTCTCGAAGGTCCCACACTGTTCCGCACCGCGCTCGGTTGGCCGCTGCGTCTCGGACATCGCTTGCTACGAGAGCAGTCGTTCAGGGAGTTAAACCTTGTCGTGGGTGTGGTACTCATCCTCAATATAGTATAAGGGAACCTAGTGTCGGTCGCGACGGGTCGGCGGGCCGGACCCCGGGTCGTGGCTGGACTCGCCGGTGGGCGAGGGATTAGGACGCTCGCCCTCCTGTCGGGCTGCATGGAACTCCACACGACGCAGGGGCCGCTGGCCCGCGAGGACCTCGGGCTGGTGCTCCCGCACGAACACGTCTTCGTCGACCTCGGGCCGATAGCGGACGCCAACTGGCGCGAGGCCGACCCCGACGACGTGGTGCCGGTGATGGCGCCGGAGATCGACCGGGCGCGTGAGTCGGGCGTCACAGCGCTCGTCGAGGCCACGCCCGAGGGCGTCGGCCGCCGCGTCGATATCGACCTGGCGGTCTCCGAGGCGACGGACTTCCCGATCGTCGTCCCGACCGGGATCTACCAGGAGCCGTCGATCCCCGAGTGGGCCCGCGACGCGAGCGAGGACGAGCTGACGGAGTGGCTCGTCGAGGACCTCACCGACGGGGTCGACGACACGGGCGTCCGCGCCGCGTGGATCAAGGTCAGCACCGACGACGACGACCCGACGGGGCTCTCGTCCGACGAAGCGAAGATCCTGCGGGCCGCGGCCCGCGCGGGCGAGCGGACCGGCGCGGCCATCGGCAGCCACACGCTCCACGGCGAGGTCGTCCACGAGCAGCTCGACGTGATCGAGGCGGCCGGCTACTCGCCCGAGCGGTTCATCTGGATCCACGCCCAGGCCGACGACGAGCGCTACCACCGCGAGGTCGCCGAGCGCGGCGCCTACGTCGAGTTCGACTGGATCGGCGGCGACGACCAGGCCGACGGCGACTACGTCGACCGTATCCGCGACCTGATGGAGGCGGGCTACACCGACCGGGTCCTCCTGAGTCAGGACCGGGGCTGGTACGACCCCTCCGAGCCCGACGGCGGCGAGCAGAAACCGTACACCTATCTCACGGAGACGTTCCTCCCGACGCTCCGCGAGGCGGGCGTCGACGAGGCGACGGTCCGGCGGCTCACCCACGACAATCCCTTCGAAGCGTACGCGCGCTGAGGGCGGTCCCTCACGGGCCGGGGATCCTGCCGACTATCCCTCGCCCTCGGACTGATAGGGTTCGCCGACGGCTTCGCGCGGGAGGTCGTTCTGGACGGCGGTGTAGGCGTCGTCGGCCGACTCGAAGCGGTCCGCGCTCGCGTCGGCCAGCAGATCCCCGAGGTTCCGTTCGCCCTCGGCGAGTTGGACCTCGACGCCCTCGCAGGCGGTCGCCAGTCCGTCGCGCTCGGCGGGGTAGTCGAACTGTTCGAGATACTCCCCCAGCTCGGCCAGTTCCAGTTCCATAGTCGACGCCACGGCCGGCAGGCGTTTGGGCGTAGTTGCCAGGCGCCTGCGGGGAGCGTTCCCCGTCGCCGGTCGCCAGTCGGCAGTCACGCGACCGTCGCCGCCCGGCGGTCGTCACCCGACCCGCGTCGGCTCTCGTCACCCATTTGGTGTCGGCAGGGTAACACCCGGACATGACACGACGCGACGCGCCGGTCTCGCCGCCGGTCGTCCTGGCTATCGCGGGCAGCGACTCCGGCGGCGGCGCCGGCATCCAGGCCGACCTGAAGACGATCGAGGCCGGCGGCGCCTTCGGGACGACCGCGATCACCAGCGTCACCGCCCAGAACACGACCGGCGTCGAGCGCACACACGTCCTGCCGACCGCGGAGATCGACGCCCAGTGCGACGCCGTCCTCTCGGATTTCGACGTGGCCGCGGTCAAGACCGGGATGCTCGCCACCGCCGACGTGGTCGAGTTGGTCGCCGAGCGCGTCCGTGAGACGGCCGCGCCCGCCGTCGTCGACCCGGTGATGGTCGCCGCCTCGGGCGACCGGCTGCTCGCCAGCGAGGCCGAGAGCGCCTACGAGGACCTGATCGCCGAGGCGACGCTGGTCACGCCCAACGCCGACGAGGCCGCCGTCCTGACCGGGATCGACCCCGAGAGCGAAGCCGAGGCGCGCGAGGCCGGCGAACGCCTCGTCGAGACGGGGGCCGACGCCGCGCTCGTCACGGGCGGCCACGTCCCGGCGGGAGAGTCCGACGACGTGGTCGACGTGCTCGTCACGGGCGACAGCGTCGAGACGGTCCGCCACCCGCGGGTCGACACCGACGCGACCCACGGCTCGGGCTGTACGCTCTCGTCGGCGGTCGCGACTCGGCTGGCCCGCGGCGACGACCTCGTCGACGCCGTCACGTCCGGCATCGACCTGCTCGCCCGCGCGGTCCGGTACAACCTCGACGTGGGCGAGGGGCCGGGCGCGGTCCACCACGCGGTCGAGCTGCGCGACCGCGCGGCCCGCGACGACACCGCCGAGGCCGTCGAGGGGGTCGTTCGCGCGTTCGTCGACCGGAATATCGGCCCGCTGGTCCCCGAAGTCGGGACGAACGTCGCCGGCGCGACCCCCTACGCGGAGCGACCGGACGAGACGGCCGCCGTCGAGGGGCGGATCACCCGGACGCTGTCGGGGGCCGAACCCAACCGCGGCGTCCGCTTCGGCGCGTCGACCCACGTCGCTCGCCTCCTCCTGGCCGCCCGCGAGTACGACCCCGACCTCCGGTTCGCGGTGAACATCCGCTACGACGACGCGGTGGCGAGCGCGCTCGCGGACCTCGACCGGCCCGTCGCGGAGTTCGACCCGGCCGACGACCGCACCGATTCGGTCGAGTGGGGTATCGGGGAGGCTTTCGACGCCGTCGACGGGACGCCCGCGGCGGTCGTCGACCGCGGCAGCTACGGCAACGAGCCGATCGCCTTCGTCCTCGCACGGACCCCCGACGCGCTCGTCGACCGGACGCTGGCAGTGCTCGACGCGGTCGAAATCGAGGACTGACGCGGCCCCAGCGCGTCGGCGGGCCCGTCACGCCCGTCGTCGGGCGAGCAGCGCCGCCGCGCCCAGGAGGCCGGCGAGCGCACCGACCGGGCCGAACCCGGGACCGAGCCCGGAACTGCCGCCCTCGTCGCCCTCGGTCCCGGAGTCGTCGCCCTGCTCGCCCACGTCGCCGACGGTCACGATCAGCGGGTCGGCGGTGCCGAGGGTGAAGTTGTACTCGCCGCGTTCGAGACGGGCGACGCCGCTCAGGGTGCGGTTCTCGCCGGCGCCGAGCGCGACCCTGCGGTCGATGATCGCGCCGTCCGGGCCTCGGAGGGTGACGTTCCCGCGCGCCGGCACGCCGTGGGTGCTGGCGACCGTCGCGGCGAACGCTACCGCCCCGGGCCCGGACAGCTCCGTCCGGTTGGCCGAGAGGGCGGTCACGGTCGCCGGCGCGGGCTCGTACACTTCGACGGTCACCCGGTCGCCGCCGACGGCGAGGGTGTAGTCCCCGGCCTCATCGAACGTCCGCTCAAACCCGTAGGTCACTCGTTCGCCGGGCGCGACGGTCCCGGACTCGGTCGCCGCGACCGCACCGTCGACGACGAACCGCGCCTCGTACCCGCCGGCCGAGCCCCCGGCGTTGGTCGCCGCACCGGTCATCCGCAACGTCTCGCCGGTGTAGAGTGTCACCTCCGAGCCCGAACGGGTCACGTTGCGGTAGGGACCGCTCACCGCGAGGGCGTCCGGTTCGGTCGCGATCCCGACCTCGACCAGCGCGGGCGCCGACGCGAACGCCTCGGCGTGGGTGCCGGCGGACCAGAGGTCCGGCGTCCGCTCGGTGCCCGCGTAGGTGACCGTCGCTCGACGGACCTCGGGTCCGCCGACCGCCCCGACCGATTCGAAGACCGCCCGCGCGTCCACCGGGCCCGAGTGGGCGTTCATCGCGGAGAACACCGTCTGAAGCGACTGCGCCCCGTCGGTCGCCTGTCGGATCCGCAAGTCCGTGTCGCCGGCGACGAGGCTCCCTTTCAGGTAGTTGGCGGCGTTGACCCACGACCGCGGTTCGGTCAGGACCGCGTCGGACTGCGGTCGGGCGGTCCCGGGTCGTAGCGTCTCGCGGAACGCCGCGAAGTCGACGCGGTCCTGCTGGAGCGCGAGCAGCGCGGCGTAGTAGGTGGCGAACGCCTCGTTGGTCCACCGCGCCGAGGGCGCCGCCTCGTAGCCCTGGCGGGTGTGGACGTACTCGTGGAGCCAGGTGTTCTCGGCGGTCGACAGCGGTTCGGCGTCCCGGACCCACATGTCGCGGTCGCCGTACTGCAGGCCGCGCACGCCCCAGCGGACCGTCGTCGTCGGCGCGGCGAAGACGTTCACGACGGGGTCGCGGTCGCCGACGCGCATACGGTCGCCGGCCGCCGCCAGCGAGTCGAGGATCGCGTCCGGCGACTCCGTCAGCGACGCTCGCTCGGGGACCACCAGTTCGAACCGCTGGCCGTGAGCCGTCCGCTCGCGCGTCGCGACCGCGCCGAGGTAGGCTATCCACTCCCCGACGTAGCCCTCCCCCGCGGTCCGCGCCTCGCGCGTGATACCGACCGGCGCCGCACCCGACCACGACCAGCTCGTCGGCACCGCCGGCCGCTGGAGGAGCGCCCACTCGCCGGCGTCGACGAAGAGGTACCGCCCCTGCGCGCCCTCCGGACCGGAGAGGTCGGTCGTCTGGTTGACTTCCATCGCGAACGTGACCGACGGATTCGACGCGTTACCGTCCCACTCGTAGACGGTCCCGTTCCCCCGCGAGAAGCCCGTCGTCCCGGTGACGGTCACGCCCTCGGGCAGTTGGGGCTTCAGCGAGGACACTCGGTCGGGCACCCGGTAACGCTGGACGACGGTGATCTCGCCGGGCTCCTCGGGCGTTAGCCGGAGTTCCTGTACCGCGGAGACGTTCGCCGGCGCGCGCTCGAACACCGCGTCGGTGCCGACCGCAGAGGCCGACCCGCCCGACGCCGTGACGGACTTTCTGACCCGTTCGGCTGGCTCACCGGGTCCGGCCGACGGGGCGGTGTCGGCTGCGAACTGCCGTGGTTCGGATTCCGCTCCGTTTTCGGCCGACGAAACGGACCCGTTCTCGCTCGGCGAGGCGGCCGCGAGGCCGCCGCCGGTGACCGCGCTCGTGAGAAGTAACACCGCGACCGCGACGACGGCGACTCGACGACCGCCAACCCGTGCCATACCACCGGTTGGGAAACGCCCGACTTAATGGTTCCCGCCGGCCGACGCGGGCCCGGGAGCGACGACCACGGCCGGCCGGTCTCGACGGGCGCTACAGCCCGGCGAGGAACTCCGCGCCGGTATCGATAGAGGCCGCCGGGTCCTCGGGTTCGTCGTGTTCGTAGACGAGCCACTCGGCGTCGATTTCGCGGGCCGTGTCGGCACACGCCTGCATGTCCACGTCGCCGTCGCCGATCTCGCAGAACTCGCCGTCGTTCATGTCCTTCATGTGGACGATCTCGATCCGGTCGCCGTAGCGGTCGAGGATCTCGACGGGGTCGTGGCCCGCCGTCTCGATCCAGCCCACGTCGGGTTCCAGCAGCGCGTCGGTGTGGTCGGCGAACACCTCGAAGCCCGTCGTGTCGTCGAACTCGACGAACTCGTGGTCGTGGTTGTGATAGTGCAGGTCGAAGCCGTGCTCCTGCATGTCAGCCGCCATCCCGTCGACGCGGTCGGCCGTCTCCAGCGTCGCCTCGCGGGACTCGAACCGTTCGGGACCGAGCCACGGGACGACCGCGCCGTCGGCGCCGACGGTCTCGTGGAACTCGACGACCTCGGCGGGGTCCGATTCCATCTCGTCCACGTCGACGTGGGCCGCCGTCACGTCGAGATCCAGGTCGTCGAGGTGGTCTGCGAGTTCCTCGGCGGACAGGCCGCCGAAACCGCCGGAGAACTGCACGCCGTCGTAGCCGGCCGCCGCGCAGCGGTCGAGGATCTCGGCCATCGGCAGGTCCAGGTCGCGAACCGAATAGAGGTTGATCGCGGTGCGTACCATGGCGGTCGGACGGTCGGGCGGGCTTTCAGTCCACGGGTCGGGGCGCGACTCTCCGGGGAGCGGGGTCGGCCCGGTCGGTCACTGCATCGTGACGTAGGTGAGAAACAGCAGCGCGAGGAACTGCAGGGCGCGGAGGACGACGACGGCTTGCTGAGCGACGGGGTCGCTGGCGTAGAGCATGCCCATGCTGAAGAAGTAGTAGATCGCGACGAGGTTCTCCAGCAGCATGACGCCGGCGAAGGCGAGCAGGCCGAGGATGAGGTTGGTGCCGAACGTTCGGTAGTTACGCAGCCAGACGGCACCGAGCGCCACCAGTAACAGGGCGTTGAGCCCCGCGAGGGCGGTCGCAACGGTGATCCAGGTTCCCATCGCCATGATATCACTCGATTTGGTCGGTTATGGTCTCGAACTCCTCGCGGTGGTGGTCGAACCGGTCCGTGAGGAAGTACATCGCGCCGTAGTCGTCGCCGCCGCGCTCGACCACGTCGTGGTCGAGGAGTACGTCGAGGTGGTGTCGGACGGTGTTGTAGTCCACGTCCAGTTCCTCGGCGAGCTGGTTGGCGTTGCGCGGCCGGTCGTCCAGCAACCGGATGATCCGCGCACGGTTTGCCCCGCCGCGCGTGCCGGCGAGCAGATACCAGAGTGCCTTCTCCATCGACGCTCGTTCCGTCCTGTCCCCCGCCTGCTGTTTAGGCGTGCTGGTTCCTCCCACGAGCCCCGCACTGCCGTCCGACACCTCACTGCACGCTCCCCGGGTCGACCGTCTCGCTCACCCACCCGGTCGCCCCGTTGGGGTAGGCGTCGCGTTCCTCGCTCGGCTGGACTGTCCCCGTCCCGTCCGTGGCGCGGACGACCACGTCGTGGCTCCCCTCGGGCGGGTCGTAGGTGTAGCGCCACTGGCGCCAGGCGTCCTCGGCGTGTTCGGACGGGTTCTCGACCGCCCCGCTCGCGCCGGGTAGCCGCTCGGTGAGTTCCGCCTCGGTCCAGGTGTCGCCGCCATCGGTCGACACCTCGACGCGCTCGATGCCCCGCGTCCCGGCGTAGGCGTGGCCGCCGACCGCGATCGAACCGTCGTCGGTCCGAGTCGTCGCGTGCAGCTTGGCGACCGTCTCGACCGGGCCGGTGCCGTGCCAGCCCTTCTGCTCCCAGTAGCCGTCGGCCTCGCGTTCGAGGAACTCGATCTCGGTGATCCATTTGACGCTGATCTCCCCCCAGTGGCCGGGGACGAGCAGGCGGACGGGCGCGCCGTGGCTCCGCGGGAGCGGCTCGCCGTTCATCCCCAGGGCGAGAAAGCCCGACTCCAGCGCTTCCAGCGGGAACTCCTCGTAGTAGTCGTCGGCCGCCCTGACCATGACGCACTCGCACTTGGAGTTCGGCTTCGCGTCCTCGAGCAGTGGTGCGATGGGGACGCCGCTCCATACGGCGTTGTCCATCTTCTTCCCGTTGAGCGTCTCGCCGACGCAGCGAAGCGAGACGAAGCGATGCTGGAACGCCCGCCCGGCGAGGTCGTCGTAGTCGTAGGACAGCTCCTGGCCGACCTCGCCCGTGACCGACAGCGACCACTCGGCGGCGTCGGGCGTCGGCGAGACCGAGCTGTAGGAGACGTTGAAAAAGCGCTCGCTGACGAGCGGTTCCATCCCGTCGAGGTCGAACTCCCGGTCGGCCGCCGCGGCGATCTGGTCGCCGGCGTCGAAGGTCGGAATCTCGACGTCGCCGTAGATATCGGGGTCGCCGCGCGGGCGGTCGCCGTCTCCGGTGTCGCCACCGCTCGGGTCGCCACCCGCCGCTGCGGTCCCGTCGCGGCCGATGACGTACCCCAGGGCGCTCGCCCCGACCGCAGCGCCGACGGCGGTCAGCACGCGTCGGCGCCCGCCGGACGGCGTCCGTTCGGTCGCAGGGCCGCGAGACGCGGAGACGTCGGTCACGACGAGGACGGCGCCGGCGCCGACCGCCGCGCCGAGCGAGAGGACGGGTCGGCCGGTCAACACGGCCGTCACCGCCCAGACGAGCGCCGGACCGCCCAGCAGCGGGACGGCGCGCTCGTCGAGCCACCGCCCCAGCGTCACCGAGAGGACGACCGCCTGTGCGTACAGTATCACGACGACCGCTCCCGCCATCGCGAGGTTGAGCTGCTGCCCGAGGTCGCCGAGCACCGTGATCGCGAAGGCGATGAGGAAGCCGGGCATCACTCGCGAGAGCGTACTCTCGACGGGTGCGACGACGAACCCGGGCGCGAACCCGACGGCGGCGAACGAGCCGAGCAGCGCGGCGACGCCCGCCGCGACGGCGATAGCGACCGTCCCCGCTCCCGGCGGATATCGCTCGGCCAGTGGCGTGTCTCCTGTCATAGTTTTCACTGGCAACTACCCACGGATAGGCGTTGTTCGAAAACCGCTCGGACTCTCTCTAGAATTCGTTCGGGTTGGCGGGCCGTCGGCCGCGCTCGGCCGTCGGTCTCCCGAGAAACCAAGATTCAAGCGCCATTGGTCCAAGGCGAGGATATGAGCGACGCCGGCGGCCGCCCCTGTCCGATCTGCGAGCGGCCGATGACCCACCGCCACTGCAAGTACGTCTGCCCCGAACACGGCGTCGTCTACGACTGCGCGGACACGTTCTACTGAGCGTCGACCCCGAGGTCGTAGCGCTCGCGGACCAGTCGGTAGGTCGGTCCGGCGAGTAGGAGCCCGGAGACGGCGGTCGCGGCGGCGACCAGGGCGATCCCCTGGTCGAGTCCCTCGACCGAGAGCGTGCGCATGGACGCGCCGGCGACGACGGCGCCGACGATCCACGGCGTCTCGCCGACGAGCGTCCCCGCCAAATACGTCCGCGGCGACAGCTCCGAGAGCCCGGCGGCCGAGGAGGTCACGTCCGAGGGGATCGGCGCGAGGCGCGCGGCCACGAGCCCGCGGAAGCCGCCGGTCGCCGCGACGATCCGGTCGCCGACGCCCGCGGTCCGGCCGAGGACCCCTTCGTCGGTCCGGAAGCGTCGGGCGATCAGGAACGGCGGCGCCGTGGAGACGGCGACCCCCGCCGCGGCGATCGGGATCCCCAGCGCCACGCCGTAGACGTACCCGACCGTCAGCGAGAGCAGGCTGACCGGCCACAGGACGAGCGGCCGGACGACGTAGAGCACGGCGAGCACGGCGAGGAACCGCCAGGGGTCCGCCGAGAGCGCGACCAGCGACTCCAGCACCGCGGCCGGCGAGAAGACCATCGCTCCCGCCGCGAGCGCGAGCGCGAGCGCCCCGAGACCGGCAAGCTGTCGGCGCGTCGCCCGACTGACTGCCATCGTCCGTCGTCTCGCCGCCGTCGGGACAAGTCTTGTGGTCGCCGTGGACCGTCCGGGCCCGGCGGTCGCGACGGGTACCGCCGAACCCGGAAACGCTTAATCCGGGGGCGACCCCACCGCAAAGCGTGGACGACCGCGTCGAACTAGGCGTCGAACTGCTCGCCCACCTCGAACACGCCGAGCTGTCGCTGGCCGACGCCGTCGACCGGATCGAGACGGTGACCAGCGACCCCGCGGTCACTCGTGAAATCCTTGAAACCGCCGAGCGCCGCGGCGTCATCGACCGCGAGGGCGACACCGTCGTCCCGACGACCGGCGACTACGTCGGCTTCGAGGGCGGCGACGTGGTGAGCAAAGAGGGGGAGTTCACCTGCCAGCGCTGCGGCGCCGGCATCTCGACCGGCTACTTCATCGAGTTCGACGCCGGCGATCACGGCCCGTTCGGCTCCTCGTGCATCAGGAAAGTCACCGGCCGCGACGAGGACTGAACGCTCCGGCGGGTCCGCCGTCCGACCCGACGCTACTCCGAGTCGCGCTGCTGGACCAGCTGCTTCAGCGCGCGGTGTTGCCGTTTGAGCAGCTCGTTCTGCCGGTCGACCGCGTCGGTCAGCTCGTCCAGCCGCTCGGCCATCGCCTCGAACTCCTCGCGCGTGACCGGCGCCGGCTCCGACTCGTCGGCCCCAGCGGAACCGGCGGCGGCCGTCGACTCCGTCGGCGCTCCCGATTCCGACGCGTCGTCCGGCGCCGCGGCGGCGTCCGCGGTGTGGTCGGCCGACGCGTCGCCGCGCCGGGCCGACTCACTCGCCCGGTCCGTGGCGTCGGCATCTCTGGAAGCTGTTCGCTGAGAACCGGCTCGCTGGGGTTCCGGCTGCTGGGAACTCGCTCGCTGGGAGTCCGCCTGCTGAGAACGCGCTCGCTGGTCCCTCGGGTCGGCGTCGTCTCGGGAGGTGTCGGCCTCCGCGGGGGCTCCCGTGGCGCCCTCGCTCTGTCGAACGTCGCCGGCACCGGCATCTGGCTCGGGGGTTTCGGTCGGTTCCGACTCCAGTTCCGGTTCCGTGGACGGCTTCTGGGCGCTCTGCTCGGCTCGGTCGCGGGAGTCGCCCGCCGCCGCGCTCTCCGCGTTCGCGTCCGAGCCGCGGGTAGCGGGTTCGGCGCCCTCACCGGCGCTGGCGTCGGCGGGTTGCCCTGCCGCGGGGTCGGTCGACTGCCCGGTCGGCTGTCGCTCCGGCTCTCCCGAGGGCCGGCCCGTCGAAGGGTCGCTCTCGGCGAGTCGGTCGTCGGCGTCGACGGACTCGGCCAGGTTGGCGTCGTCGCTGACGAGCGGGTCGAAGTCGTCGCCGAACGCGAAGTCGTCGCCGCCCGCCTCGTCCGCGGGGTCGACGCCGCCGGCGTCCGTTTCGGGCCCGACGACGCGGTTGAGTTCGTCGACGTTGGCCACGTCGTAGTAGCCGAACAGCGCCTCTTCGAGCGTCTGGCGGACGACGGGCGCCTTGTCGTTCGGTACCTTGACACGCTGGGGGCGGCCGCCGACGGAGAGAGCGATGCTGGTCGCGACGCTCGCGCGCTCGAACTCCAGCCCGGTCACGTCGTCGTAGGCGTACACCTCGTAGTCCTCCGACCAGACCTGGCTGCCGATGTGTTTGATCAGCCGGCCCTCGGCGATGATGAGCGTGAGTTCGCTGAACCGGTAGACGCCGGCGAGCGACTCCCGGGCGTCGATGACGCCGGCGAGTTTGAGGACGCCTTCGAGGAACAGTTCGAGCACCTTGTCGCCGCGGTTGGCCGGGACCGTGAACGACTGCGTGCCGTCGATGTACTGCATGGTGAACTTCGTCTTGCGGCGCCCCTCCGAGACCGCGAGCTGTTCGATGTCGTGGGAGTACTCCTCGACCGCTTCGTCGCTGAGCAGTCCCTCGCCGCGATAGACGAGCGTTCGCGTCGGTGTGAGACAGACCGCGTCCTCGTCGCCGAGCGAGACGCCGGCCTGGATCTCCTCGCCGTCGAGTGCCCCCTTGACGAGGTCCGGGATGTCCATGCGTGAGGTGTACCAGTCCGGGTGTATAAATCCGGGGGTGGAAGCGGTCGTTCGACCCGTCGGCGTCGGCCGGGCGTTCCGGCCCGACGAGTCAGCGAATCGACGCGCCCGCGTGCGAATCGCCGACAGCGCCCGGTCGAGATGAGAAGGTTAAAGACCGATAGCACGGTACGATGGAATGCGCCCGGGTGGCTTAGCTGGACATAGCGCCGCACTCATAGGGTTTCCTTGCGCGGCAGCCGGCATGCGCCCACGGGGCCCGTCAGCCCCGTACCTGGGACATGCGGAGATCGAGGGTTCGGAGCCCTCCCCGGGCATCCTTTCGTCGCTCACGTCGCGGAGTCGTGACTGCGTTCAGGTCGGGGGCCACGAGCCGTCACACACCGGCCAGCCGAGGCTGGTGGTCGAAAGCGACACACGAACGGACCGTCGGGCCGCCGGAGAGCGGCGCTCAGGCGTCGCCGGGGAACTCCTGGAAGAGCGTCTCGAAGTCCTCGGCCTCGCTGAGGTCCGAAACGGTCTGGTCGGCCTCCTCGCGGAGGTGTTCGACTTCGGATTCGAGCTGTTCGTACTCCTCGCTGTCCTGGAGTTCGACGAAGTCCTTCTCGGCTTCGAGGGTCGCTTTCTTCGAGGCGAGCGAGAAAAACTCCTGCATGCGCTCGTCGTAACTCTCGCGGTCGAGCATCCGATCGGCCGCACCGTGAAGGTCGTCGAGCATCACCGGCTTGGTCAGGTAGTCGTCGAACGCCATCTCGACGATGTCGAAATCGGGGTCGACGGCGGTCACCATCACCACGCGACACTCCAGACGTCGCTCGCGGAGCGCTTCGAGGACCTCGTCGCCGTTCATCTCCGGCATCTGTCGGTCGAGAAAGACGATATCGACCGCTTCGTCGGCCTGGTCGAGCGCCTCGTGGGGCCCGTACGCTGTCCTGACCTCGTACTCCTCGGCCAGCCAGGTCGAGTACAGATCCGCGATGTCGCGCTCGTCGTCCACGACGAGCACGGTTTCTCCTCCGGAGTTTCGGTTCGGCGTTGTCATCGTGAGTCCCGTGATTCGGACGGACTGATTATCGACTATCGGGCCAACCAGCGCATAAAACCACCCCATAAATTATCAGGTGTGAAAATTAGGCCGGTCTGACTGGGAGGGTCGACCCGTCCGGTCCGTGCTACCGACGGCGTTATGTCGGCGAGCGCCTTGGTGTCCGTCGATGGATGGAGCGTCTGACGACCCGCGACAGATCCGGACGCTGGCGGTGACTGCCGAAGACGTGGTCGCCGCGCTAGAGGCGCGAGCGCAGCGCGACCAGTCGGTCGTGCTGCGGGCGACACCGCCGTTCAGCGGTCGGATGCGGGCTCGTCTGCACGTGGGAGCCGGCGAGTACGACGAGTCGCCCGCGCCGCTGCACGTCGACCCGGAAGCGCTGCTCGACGACGCGGCGCCGACCTACCCGCGACCGGGCGACACGGAAGACGAACTCCGGGACGACCCCGACGTCGAGTACACCGTCGAGCGCCACCACGACCGCCACGAAGAGGCCGTCGCGGCCTGGCGGGAGACGGTCCTCGACCACGTCCGCGACACCGCTTCCGTCGAGACACCGCAGGGTCCGCACGAGGTCGGGGTATCGCTGCTGGGCTGAGCCGACCGCGCGAACACGTACGTTCGTCACTCTATCTCACGGGACTCCTCAATCGATCGACGCGACCGGCGTTGCGGGCTCGATAAAACGTCTCGCCGTTTCTCCGTCGGCGATGAAACGAAACTCGGGTTCGTAAAACGTCCGCTACGCACGCGTCGCTCGTGTGAAACGTTGTGAAATAACCGGAAGACTCGGACGGTTATAAGGTAATACCGCGCTATCGTGGAAGTACGAGGTTCCCCCGCATGTCAAGTCGCTCGTCCGACCTCACGTCGTCGCTCGACCAGGCCGATGTTGGCGTCTCAGACGTCGGCAGGAGCATCGTCGCACCGATCACCGGCGCCGCCTTCTGGGCGGCCATCGCGCTCCCCTTCCTCCATCTGCCGCTGTTGCTGGCGACGGGGCTGTCCGCCGAGCCCTACACCGACGCGTTCGTCGCCTTGCTGGCGTTGAACGTCGTCGCGCTCCTCGTCGGCCACCCCCACTACCGCGACTGACCCGCCGAGCGACCGCCCGGTTTCCTCCAGCCGGCGGTCGTTCGTCGGATCGCCCTCCCGCGAGACCCCCCGTCGCCGCTACTTTTCGGAACCGGAGAGCGCCGCTTGCAGCCGTGGAATCTCCCGTGCGAGCGCCCGTCGCTTGATCAGGACGAAGCCGGCGAAGATACAGCAAAAGCCCGCCGCGGTCCAGCCGTCGACGACTTCCTCCAGAAACAGGAAGCCGGTGACGGCGGCGAACAGCGGCGCCACGTAGGAGACGAGGTTGATCTCGACGGGGCCGAGTCGCTCCAGCAGGTCGAAGTAGATGAGGAAGCCGACGGCGCTGGCGCCGACAGAGAGGTAGGCCAGCGACCACAGCGCGGTCGACGACCACGTTATCGCCGCGAACGACTCGCCCAGCCCGAGACTGACCACGTGCATCAGGCCGGCGCCGCCGAGCATCGACCACGCCTCCATGGTCTCGATCTCGACGCGAGCGTCGATGTAGGTGGTCACGACGCTCCCGAGCGCGAAGGAGAGCGCCGCGGCGAACACGAGCAATTGGGGCAGCGTCTCCCGGGCCAGAAGCGTCGCCGGGTCGGGCTGGGCGACGGCGACGACACCCACGAGCCCGAGGGCGATGCCCGCGACGCCGACGGCCGACAGCCGCTCCTCGGGGAGCAGGCCGCGGGCGAACACCGTCGTCAGCACCGGCGAGAGGCTGACGATGACCGCCGCGGCGGCGCTGGTCGTGCCCTGTTCACCGACGAACAGGAAGGCGTGGTAGGCGGCGATCAGCAGGACCGCGCCGACGGCGACGGTCGCCCACTCGTCGCGGCCCCGCGGACGCCAGCTGTTGGCCCGCAGGACCGCGTAGCCCAGCATCACGACGCCGGCCACGTCGTAGCGCAGTGCCGCGAACAGGACCGGCGGGAACGCCGACAGCCCCGCCTTGATCGCCACGAACGCGGAGCCCCACAGCGCCGACAGCGCCAGGAACAGCCCGAGGTTCCGGTACGTAGACACGCTCCGTGGTTCGGGCGGACGGGCCTGAACCTTTCGGGTCCGGATTTCGGGGACGAGCCCGTGTCTGGGAGACGGTCCCGGGTCCGAGTGGCGGAGACGACCGCGCCGCCTGGTCTCCCCGCTCTTCGTCTCGCGGTTCTTCCGCGGCGTACTCGACCTCGGGGAGTACGAGACGGAGGCGATGGATCTGGCCGGGCTGGTCAGTCCGACCGTCGCCGAGCGGGTCGCGGCGGCCCTTCCCACCGACGCCGAGGCGGCCGAGTGAGGTCACTCCGTCGGCGGCTCGTCGTTCCCCGGGTCCGCCGCGACTGGGCGGTCGACCGGTCGGTCGTCGCCGGTCGACGCGTCGGCGACCGGTTCTATCGCGCGAGTGCCGCCGGACAGTGCTCGGAGTGACAGCACGAGCCCGGAGCCGGCGAGGACGAGCGCGCCTGCGACGGCGAAGGCCGTGAGGTAGCCCAAGGAGGCCGCCCAACCGCCGAGGACGCCCCCGACGCCGCCGGCGACGGCGCCCAGCGCAGTGTGGACGCCGAGGACCTCGCCGCGGGCGGCCGGCGGGGCGAGCCGCGTCACGATGGCCGTCCCGACGACGGCGATGACCGCCCACGTCGCGCCGATGGCCGCGAGGGCGACCCCGGCGACCGCGAGGTCGACGGAGAGCGCGCCCAGCCCCCCCACCAGCGCGACCGCCGGGAAGAGGACGCCGCGGACCGCCAGCGCGCCCGACTGGAGCAGTCGCACGTCGTAGCGGGCGGCGAACCGACCGACGCCCTCGTAGAGGACCGCCGAGGCGAGACTCGACACCAGGTAGAGGCCGAATATCTGTCCGGAGTCGAACGACGCGTCCGTGAAAAACAGCGGGAGCGGCGCCCAGAACGCGGCGAAGCCGGTGAAAAACAGGGTCGCCGCGACCAGATACGTCGTCAGCGCGGCGTCGAGCCGGCCCCGGAGCCGCCGCGGGTCGAGCCCCCGGGTCGTCCAGTAGAGGCGGTTCGGCGAGAACGGGAACGTCGCCCCTCGCACCGATAGTCGAGTGTTCGTGACGAGGCGAGCGATCCGACGGACCTTCGGCTCGCTCGTGACGTGCGCGTCGGAGGCGGGGCGAGGGAGCGTCCGCGCGGCGCCGACCGCGCTCGCACCGGCGCAGGCTGCGAGCAGCCAGAACAGGGCGCGAGTGGCCGACCCGGCGCCGACGAGCCGCACGCCGACCAGCGGCCAGACGGTCCCGAGGACCAGTCCGCCGGCCCAGCCGTACCCCTGGTACTTGTTCAGCAGGCCGATGCGCTCGCTCCAGGCCGACTCGGGCGCGGCGTCGACGACCAGCATCGTCAGCACCGGCGCGACGGAGCCGACCACCAGCCACAGCGCCGCGTTCGCGACGATAACGGCCGTGACATCGGTCAGGAGCGGGACGGCGGCGAGCGCGAGTGCGACGACCGCCAGCGTGGCCAGGACGAGCGTTCGGCGGCTGTCGACGCGGTTAGCCAGCCGACCGAACAGCACGGCGCCGGGCGCTCCGACGAGCGCCGCGCTGGCCGCGAGGTATCCGAGCTGGACCGGCGAGGCGCCCAGCTGGACGAGATACAGCGGGACCAGCAGCGACGCGCCGCCGAACGCGACCGACCCCAGTGCCCACGAGTAGAGCCAGCGGTCGGTCATCGGTCGGTCGTTGGGAAACCCGAGGTAAATAGCCGGGTGGCCTTCGGACGGTCGGAGCGACGGGCCCCACCGGCAGGGCGAGCGGACCCGGCCGGCGGGACGAGCGAACGTGACCGATCGGCCGGGGCTTCATACGTTCGGTGGCCGACTCCCGACCATGGCCACGCTCCCACTGGTCGTCCCCTCGGTCGCCGCGGTCGTCGTTCTGGTCGCGCTGAGCGCCTTTTTCTCCAGCAGCGAATCGGCGATCTTCTCGCTGCCCGAGGAGTGGATCCGCGAGGCGGCGACGGACGGAGCGGCCGACAGCGCCGTGCTCCTGGACCTTCGCGACGACCCGCATCGCCTGCTCGTGACCATCCTCGTCGGGAACAACGTCGTCAACATGGCCATCTCCAGCATCGTCACGCTGCTGGTCTCGGAGGTCTTCTCACCCGGGCTGGCGGTCGTCGTGGCGACGGCCGGAGCGAGCGCGCTCATCCTCGTGTTCGGCGAGATCGTCCCCAAATCCTACGGCCTCGGCCACGCCCGGACCTGGAGCAGGCGGGTCGCTCGCCCGATCGCCCTGATCGAACGTGCGCTCGGGCCGGTCGTCGTCCTCTTCGACGCGAGCACGCGGCGACTGACGGCGCTCGTCGGCGGCAACCAGGGGATCGAGGAGAACCTGCTCGACGACTGACCGCGACGACATCGCGGGGGCCGGAAGACCGGCGGACCGCGAGTCAGAACGCTTCTCGCGGCCCCATCTCGACGCCATCGCGGCGGAACTGCAACACGTGCGCGAAGTCCTCCGACGAGAGGAGTCCGACGACCTCGCCGCCGTCCTCGACGAGCGCGTACCCCGAGGAGTGGGTGCCCAGTTCGACGAACGCGTCGAAGGCGGGCGTGTCGATCGGGACCCGGGGCAGGTCGTCGACCATGATCTCCCGGACCCGGGTGGTGTCGTGGGCGTTCCGGTCGGTCCGCCGCACGGCGTCGAGGGTGACGACGCCGACCGTCTCGCCGGCGTCGACGACCGGGTAGACGGTCCGGCGGTCGCGGATCATCCGGTCGGTGAACGCCGAGACCGACTCGTCGGCGTCGATGGACTCGGCGTCGAGGCGCGCCACGTCGCGCAGCGTCAGGCCGGTGAGCAGGCCCTGGAGCATCACCGACCGCGACTCCGACGAGGCCGCGCCGTAGATGAACAGGGCGAGCAGGAGCAACATCGGCGCGAAGCTGAGGACGCCGACGACGGCGAACAGCACGGCGAAGCCGGTGCCGAAGCGGGCGGCGGTCGCGGTCGCCGCCTCGTACGGCCGGGTGCGGGCGAGCAGCGCCCGGAGGACCCGCCCGCCGTCCATCGGGAAGGCGGGCAGGAGGTTGAAGACGGCCAGCAGGACGTTCGTGACGACGAGCCAGCCGAAGACGAACCCGACCACGGGGGCCGAGCCGGGGACGGCGAGCAGGAGCGCGTAGCAGGCCACCCCGGTGAGGACGCTCGTGATCGGTCCGGCGATGGCGATCCAGAACTCGCGGTTCCACTCACGTGGCATCTCTTCGAGGGCGGCGATGCCGCCGAGCAACCAGAGGGTGATCGACTGGGTGCCGATGCCGTAGCGGCGGGCCGCCCACGCGTGGCCGAGTTCGTGGACGCCGACGCTGGCGAACAGCCCGACCGCGGCGCCGGCGCCGATCACCCACGGGGTCGACCCCGCGGTGAGCGTCGCCACGTCGAACTGCGTCGGTGAGAAAGTGTTGACGATCCCGGCGTAGACGTCGATCTGGGCGCCGCTCCCGATGATCCACGCGAGGATCGGGAGGAAGACGACCAGGGAGACGTTGATCCGGATGGGGATCCCCCAGACAGACCCGACAGTGAAATCTCGCATCGGTCCCACGGACGGAGTGAACCCTCAAAAGACAGGGGGGCACGGTTCGGCGAACGCGAGCGGACCGGTCGCCGGACCGCCCGGTAGTTTTTCGTGGTTCCTCGGGAGACAGTACGGTCGATGACGACAGCCTATCTCACCGTCGACGACGCCCCATCGGCGACGCTCCCGGAGAAACTCGCCGTCCTCGACGACTACGGCGTGACTGCTCTCTTTCTCTGTGAGGGCCGACGCCTGGCCGACCACGCCGACCACGCCCGCCAGGCGGTCGAAGCGGGTCACCTGCTCGGGAACCACGCCTACGACCACAACCACGCCTCCGACATCGCCGTCGAGGAGTTCGCCGACGAGGTCGACCGCACCGAGGCGGCCATCGACGAGGTGTACGCCGACGCGGGCGTCGAGCGCCCCACGAAGGTGTTCCGCTTCCCGTTCGGCGACAAGGGCGGCGACCGCGCCGCGAAGTTCCAGACCGTGCTGGCCGAACGCGGCTTCCGCCCGCCGAACGCCGAGCTGATCGACTACGACTTCTGGGCCGAGCAGGCGGGCGACCGCGACTGGTTCTGGACCGTCGACGTGGAGGACTACAACGTCGACACGAAGGCGGGGCTGGCGGAGAACGTCGCCGAGGCCGACCGACTCGACGGCGACTCGAACGACATCCTCCTCTTTCACGACGGGGGCAACGCCCCCGAGCAGTTCGAGCACTACCTGCACCTGCTGGACGAGCGCGGCGTGACGTTCGGCGACCCGCTGGAACTCGCGGACGACTGACCGTCAGCGTGGCCGGGACCGAGTCGCTTTTGCCGACACCCGCGCAAACCCCGCTCGTGCTTTCGGTCGAACTCCACGCGCACTCGGCGGCCTCCTACGACGGCCGCGACTCCGTCGACATGCTGCTGGAGCGAGCGGCCGCCGCCGGCCTCGACGCGCTGGCGGTCACCGACCACGACGAAGTGTCGGCCAACGACACGCTCGTCGAGCGCGCTCCGGAGTACGACCTCGTCGGTATCCCCGGCATCGAGGTCTCCAGCGCCGCCGGCCACGTCCTCGGGCTGAACGTCCGCGAGGCGGTCGAGCCCGGGCTGCCCTTCTCGGAGACGATCGAACGGATCCGCGACCAGGGAGGGATCGCCGTCGTCCCGCACCCGTTCCAGGAGATGCGCAGCGGCGTCCTCGCGAACATCTCGAAGGCCGAACTGCGGGAGGCCGACGCCGTCGAGGTGTACAACTCGCGGCTGGTGACCGGCTACTCCAACCGACAGGCCCGCCGGTTCGCCGAGCGCTACGACCTGCCGATCACCGCCGGCAGCGACGCCCACGTCAGCGACATGGTCGGCCGCGCGGTGACGCTCGTCGACGCCGAGGAGCCGACCGCCGAGTCGATCTGCGAGGCGGTCGTCGACGGCCGGACGACGCTCCAGACCCGTCGCACGCCGTGGCTCGTCAGCGCGCGGCAGGCGTACGGGAACACGCGACGGCGCATCCGCATCGCGCTGGACGGGCTGTTCCAATGAGCGACGCTCGCGCGTTCGACACCGGGTCGGACCGCCTCCGCGGCGCCTCGACGGAGACGGTCCGCCGGGCGCTGGCCGACGGCGACCCGCTGTCCGGGACCGCCGGGTTCGCCGGGAGCGTCGACGGCCGGGTCGTCCGCGACGTACTCGGGCGCCAGCCCGTCTTCACCGAGGCCGACGACCCCTCGGCGTGGAGCTTCGACCCCGCGGCCCTCTCGAACCCCGCGACGGTCCCGGCCGGCCACGTTCGCGGCCCGGACGGTGACGAACGGGTCTGGACACTCCCGAACCCAAGACCGGCGACCGACGAGCGCGCGGCCGTGCGGGCCGTCCGGTCGGCGGTCCGCGGGGCGATCGACGACACCGCCACCGAGGGATTGGCGGTCGCCTTCTCCGGTGGCGTCGACTCGGCGGCGCTGGCCGCGCGGCTCGACGCGCCGCTGTACGTCGCCGGCTTCCCCGAGAGTCACGACGTGGAAGCCGCCCGGACCGCCGCCGCGAAGCTCGACCGCGACCTCCGGGTCGTCGAGGTGACCCACGGCGACATCGAGCGAGCGGTCCCCGAAGTCGCGGGCGCGACCCGGCGGGCCAACGCGATGGACGTGAGCATCGCGCTGCCGCTCTACCTGGTCGCCGAGCGGGCCGCGTCCGAGGGGTTCGACCGCCTCGCGGTCGGCCAGGGGGCCGACGAGCTGTTCGGCGGCTACGCGAAGGTCGCTCGGGCGCCCGAGGACGACCGCGTCGCGGCCGACACCGTTCGCGGGGCGCGCCGCGAGGTCGTCGGGACCCTGCCCGACCAGCTGGAACGGGACGTGCTGGCGCTCCGGGGTGCGGGTGTCGAACCCGTCGCGCCGCTGCTCTCCGACCGGGTGGTCGCCGCCGCGCTCGACCTGCCCGGCGGGCTGCTCGTGACCGACCGCGGCGAGCGCAAGTGGGCGCTGCGGCTGGCGGTTCGGGAGTGGGTCCCCGACCCGGTGGCCTTCCGCGAGAAGAAGGCAGTCCAGTACGGCAGCCTCGTCTCGCGGGAACTCGACCGGCTCGCGCGACAGGCCGGGTTCAAACGGCGGATGGACGACCACGTGGGCCAGTACGTCGACTCGCTGCGTCGAGTCGACGGGGCGAACCCGGAGTGAGACCTGTCGGCCGAGTAACGACAGGAGCTAAGACGGTCGACCCGGTAACGACAGGACAACCAGTCGGCGATGAAAGGACGCGTACTCGGGGCCGCCGACCGTGCCGTCTCCCAGGAGGGGATGGCCGCGCTCGGGTTCGGCCTCACGGTGTTGATGATCGCCGTCGCCGGTGGACTGCTGATGCAGTCCGGCGACTCGCTGTCCGACGGGGGACCGATCCTCTCGACCAGTTCCGAGCCGGTCCACGCGACCGGGCCGGACAGCCAGTGGGTCCGTATCACCCACGAGAGCGGCGACGCCGTCGACGTGGCGGATGTCGACCTCGTCGTGAGCCTGCCCGACCACGACAAGCGTGCGCGGTTGCACCGGCTCCCCACCGAGCGGCTCACGCAGGACGACTACAGCGGCAACCACGTCTTCACGCGGGGCCGGGCCGGCATCGACGGCGCCATCGCGGTCGCCGACGGCAGCGACGCGAAACTGGAGGCCAGCGACGAAGTCGCCTTTCGGATCGAGGAGCGACGCGTCGACCTCGAACCCGGCCAGACCGTGACGGTCACGCTCCGCCACACCGAGTCGGACACCCGTCTCGCCAGGGAACGGATCGACGTCGTGGAGTGACCGGTCGGCCGAGCCGGGAGCCTACTCGGCGACCGTCTCGATCGCCCGCCGCCCGATCTCGGCCACGTCCGGGTCGAGCGCGTCCGTCGCTTCGAGGTCGGCGGCCGTGAACCACCGCCAGGCGTCGGCGGACTGTTCGCCCTCGCCGGGGTCGATATCTCGTGTGTCGGCGCGGGCGTAGTAGACGAGGTCGACGTGCTGGTGGCCGACGAAGTCCTCGTGGACGTTCACGTCGGCGAGCTGGAAGTGTCTGGGTTTGGGGAGCGCCTCGACGGTCGCCGAGCCGATGTCGTCGCGCTCGGCGACGAGGTCGGCGTCGAGTCCGGTCTCCTCGCGGACCTCCCGAAGGCCCGCCTCGTGAGGGAGTTCGTCGCGGTCGACGTGGCCGCCCGGAGGCAGCCACTTGCCGAGGCCGTCGTGTTCGTGGAGCGCGACGGCGCCGTCGCTGACGACGTAGACGGTCGCGGTGTCGTGTCGGGTCGTCTCCATAGCGGTCAGAGGACTACCTGGGGCTTCGGTGTTGGGAAACCGTCCGGCGCGAGAAACCGCGTCAGGGAGCGGTGAACTCCTCTTCGGCTTCGAGCAGCTCGTGGTAGCGGTTCCGAATCGTGACTTCGGAGATGTTGGCCACTTCGCTGACCTCGCTCTGGGTGACCTTCTCGTTGGCGAGCAGGGAGGCGGCGTAGACGGCCGCGGCGGCCAGGCCGACCGGGGACTTCCCGGAGTGGACGCCCTGCTCTTTGGCGGTACCGAGCAGCTGGCGCGCGCGGCGCTCGACCTCGTCGGGCAGGTCGAGGTCGGAGACGAACCGCGGCACGTAGCTCTCGGGGTCGGCCGGCTGGATCTCCAGAGACAGCTCGCGGACGACGTAGCGGTAGGTGCGGGCGATCTCGTCCTTGCCGACGCGGGAGACCGCGGCGATCTCGTCGAGGCTGCGCGGCGTGCCGGCCTGCCGGGCGGCGGCGTACAGCGCCGACGTGGCCACGCCCTCGATGGAGCGGCCGGGCAGCAAGTCCTCGTCGAGCGCGCGGCGGTAGATCACCGAGGCGGTCTCGCGGACGCTCTCGGGCAGGCCCAGGGCGGAGGCCATGCGGTCGATCTCGCCGAGCGCCTGCTTGAGGTTGCGCTCCTTGGAGTCGCGCGTCCTGAACCGCTCGTTCCAGGTGCGCAACCGCTGCATCTTCTCTCGCTGACGCGAGGACAGGGAGTTGCCGTAGGCGTCCTTGTCCTGCCAGCCGATGTTGGTCGAGAGGCCCTTGTCGTGCATCATGTTCGTCGTCGGCGCGCCGACGCGCGATTTCTCGTCTTTCTCGCTGGCGTCGAAGGCGCGCCACTCCGGACCGGGGTCGATCTCGTCCTCCTCGACCACCAGCCCGCACTCCTCGCAGACCGTCTCGCCGTGCTCCGCGTCCGACGCGAGGTTCCCCCCACATTCCGGACAGACGAGCGCCTCGGACTCCCCCTCGTCTCGCTCGCGGGCCTCTTCGCGTTCGCTCGTGTGGCGTCTGATAGTGGTGTCGGTCATTGGTTGCAAACTGTGCGGGGCGAACCCCGCCAAAACCGCCTCACCGGATTATGTGTTGCGGTCCAGGCGACTTAAATCTTTCCCAAAATCAGCCCAAGATTATCTGTCTGTGCTGGAGGGTACTTAATCTATCGGTCCGATCGAAAGCCGGAGGCAGACTTCGTCGGGAGAGACGGCGCATGCCGGCAGATTCAGGGATTCTACGCAGTGAATAATGCTCGTGGAAGATTCCGGGCAGCGATGGACAGATCCGGTAGATGATGTCGCTAATTTTCCCGCCATCGGGCGGAATCGGGGGAAACCCCGCGTTTTCGGGGCTGGCGCGCGCCGCCGAAGAGCCGGTCGATAGGGCCGTAGCGTGGGGTGTTCGGTGGGGCGCAGATGCCGGGTCGCGGGACCGGGGTCGGGCATCGAAACCCTTACCGCCGGGCCACGCATCGCGTCGGCCATGAGCGACACGGAGAACGCGGTCGAGCCCGAGGAGGTGCGCCACGTCGCCGACCTCGCGCGCATCGACCTCGACGACGAGGAGGTCGACCGCTTCACCGACAAGTTCGCCGACATCCTGGAGTACTTCGAGACGCTCGACGAGGTGCCCGAGGTCGACGCCGAGGAGGAGTTGGCCAACGTCATGCGCCCCGACGAGGTGCGCGACGGGCTCTCCCAGGAAGAAGCGCTCGACAACGCCCCCGAGTCCGAGGACGGCTACTTCAAGGGCCCGAACGTCTCGTGAGGACCGACCGCCAGCGATAGTTACACATGAGCACGGAGTACAACGGCTACATCACGACGGAGCGAATCGACGGCGCATCGGACGGCCCGCTCGCGGGCAAGACGGTCGCAGTCAAGGACAACATCTCGACCGAGGGCGTCCGCACGACCTGCGGGTCGGCGATGCTCGACGACTACGTCCCGCCGTTCGACGCCACGGTCGTCGAGCGCCTGAAGGAAGCCGGCGCCACCATCCCCGGCAAGACGAACATGGACGAGTTCGGCATGGGCACGACCACCGAAACGTCGGCGTTCGGCCCGACCGAGAACCCCGTCGCCGAGGGGCGCGTCCCTGGGGGATCCTCGGGCGGCTCGGCCGCGGTCGTCGCCGCTGGCGACGCCGACATGGCGCTCGGGACCGACACCGGCGGCTCGGTCCGCGCGCCCGCCGCCTTCTGCGGCGTCGTCGGCATCAAGCCCACCTACGGGCTGGTCTCGCGGTACGGGGTCGTCGCCTACGCCAACTCCCTGGAGCAGGTCGGCCCCATCGCGCCCACGGTCGAGGAGGCCGCCGAACTGCTGGAGGTTATCGCCGGTCCCGACCCGCAGGACGCGACCACGCGCGACGCGAGCGAGGAGGTCGGCGAGGGCGCCTATGACTACGCCGCCGCCGCCGACGGCGACGTGGACGGACTGGACATCGGGGTCCCGACGGAGCTGCTGGACGGCGCCGACGAGCGGGTCACCGACGTGTTCTGGGACGCGATCGACGAGCTGGAATCGCAGGGCGCCAGCTACCACGAGGTCGACCTGGAGAGCCTGCGCCGCGCGGTCGAGGCCTACTACGTCATCGCGATGAGCGAGGCCTCCTCGAATCTCGCCCGCTTCGACGGCGTCCGCTACGGGCAGTCGGGCGGCTACGACGGCAACTGGAACGAGACGTTCGCCCGCGCTCGCGAGGAGGGCTTCGGCGAGGAGGTCAAATCCCGGATCCTGCTCGGCACCTACGCCCTCTCGGCGGGCTACCACGACAAGTACTACAAGAAGGCCCAGGACGCCCGCGCCTGGATCAAGCGGGACATCAACGACGCGCTGGACGACGCGGACGTACTCGCCTCGCCGACGATGCCCGTCCCACCGATGGAGATGGGGGAGAGCCTCTCGGACCCGCTGACGATGTATCTCGCCGACGCCAACACGACGCCGGTGAACCTGGCGAACGTCCCAGCCATCTCAGTGCCCGCCGGCGAGACCGACGGCGGGCTGCCCGTCGGGCTGCAGCTCGTGGGCCCGGCCTTCGAGGAGAAGGCGATCATCCGGGCCGGCAGCGCGCTGGCCTGAGTCGGGCGGAGTAGGGAGAACGACCGTCGGGGCACAAACTTTCGAACGCTTACGGAGCTAACACGATCCACACGAGTGGACATCCACCGCTCCGCCGGCCAGGGCGTTTTTGTCGGTGCCCGCCCTGGCGCAGGTGTGACGCGGTCGATCCTCGTCTGGCACCGCGACGACCTGCGGACCGTCGACAACGCGGCGCTCGCGGCGGCGGTCGCCGACGGCGACCCCGCGCCCGCCTTCGTCTTCGACCCGCGCTACTACGGCGAGCGGTCGCTGGCCTGCGACGCGCGGCTGCGCTTTCTCCACGAGTGTCTCGACGACCTCGACCGCCAGTATCGCGACCGCGGCTCGTCGCTCGCGCTCCGGACGGGCGACCCGCGGGAGGTGTTGTGGTCGCTGCTGGACTCGGGTGTCGTCGACGCGGTCTACTGCAACCGGTCGACCACGGCACGGTACGGCCGCGAGGTCGGCGAGGCGGTCCGCTCGTGGGACGCCGTGACGACGTTCTCCGACGACGGGATCCGGCGGACCGACAGGCGCCACCGCGACGGTACGGTCGCCGTCGATACGCGCGAGGGGTGGGGTAACGGGAGCGAGACCGCCGGCCGCTGGCAGGACCACTGTGAGGCGTACTTCGAGCGTGAGCCGGCCGAGCGGCCCGCGGGGCTCCCGGACAATCCCGTCGAGTCGACGACGAGCGTCGAGGCGGTCGAGGACCGCTACGACGTGACGCCAGAGAAGTCGGACGTGCCGCCCGGCGGGACGGTTGCCGGGAAAGAGCGTCTCTCGGCTTTCTGTGACCGTCTCAGCGAGTATCCGGGCGTCGTCTCGCCGCCGGCGGCCGCCGCGGAGCGGTCCTCGCGGCTCTCGCCCTATCTGGCCTTCGGCCCGCTGTCCGTGCGTCAGGTGTACCGGGCCGTCGAGGAGGCCCCCGAGTGCCGCGGGAGGTCGATGTACCGCTCGCGGCTGTTCTGGAACCGCCACTACTCCCAGAAGCTCGCCGACTGGCCGGGCTGGGCCGACCGCGCGGTCAACCCCGTCTTGCGCGGGCTCTTTCGCGACGAACACGACCCGGAACTCGTCGCGGCCTGGACGGAGGGGCGGACGGGCTTCCCGATGGTCGACGCGGCGATGCGGGCGCTGGTCGAGACCGGATACATCAACTTCCGGACCCGCGCGATGGTCGCCTCGTTCTTCCACTACGTCCTCCGGGAGTGGTGGCGCCGGGGCGCCGACTTCATGTACCGCCACCTGATCGACGCCGACCCCGCGATCAACTACACGCAGTGGCAGTCGCAGTGTAACCTCACCGGCGTCCATCCGGTGCGGATCTACGACCCCGCCAAGCAGGTCCGGGAGTACGACTCCGACGGCGAGTTCGTCCGCGAGTACGTCCCCGAGCTGGCGCCGCTGCCGGACGAACACCTGGCGAAGCCGGGGAAGGCGCCGCTGGCGGTGCAGGAGGAGGCGGGCGTCCGCATCGGGGAGGACTACCCGCGGCCCGTGGTCGACTTCGAGCGCCGGGCGGCCCAGACGCGGGCGCAGTACGCCGACCTGGCCGACCGGGCCGAGGAAGCCCTGTCGGACGCGCGGGTCCGCCGGCGCGGGTCGTTCTCCACCCGTCGTCGCGAGGAGGGAGAGGGTGCCGGCGAGGGCAACACCGGCGAGGCGACGAGCGAGGGGCAGTCGTCGCTCGACGACTTCTGACGGGGGCGGCGGGCCGCCCGGTTCGAGCGGGGGCCGTCAGACCGTCGCGAGATAGTCCTCGACGGGGACCGCCCGCTCCCAGAAGTGGGCGTGGATGTCGCGGCCGAGTTCGACGGCGCCCTCGCCGGAGCCGACGAGGACGGCGTCGAGATCGGAGACGCCGTCCCGGGTCGGCAGCGAGAGCGCGACGAGGTCGGCGGTGACGGTAAAGGAGAAGGGCAGGTCGGCGACGCGCTCGTCGATGCAGGCGGGTGCGCCGTCGGCGTAGCGCTCGATGGCCTCGTCGACGAGGCGGTCGTCGGCGACGACCTGGGCGTCGAGGACGCCTCTGTCGGCGAGCTCGTCGACCATGCGGGCGAAGCGGGGGTAGTACACCTGCGCGCCGACGCGCAGCCAGTCGGCTTCGCGGAACAGTTCGACCGCCCAGCGTTCGAGATACTGGGGGTTCCGGGCGGGGTTGCGGTACAGCTCCCACTCGCCCGCACCGGCGAGGCGCTGTCTGAACCGGCGGGGGAGCGCCGACACGTCGTGGTCGTCCCAGAACTCGTCGTCGAGGAGGTCCTCGACCGAGTCCTGGCGCGCCAGTTCGTCGGCGACGAGCCGGCCGCGGGCGGTTAGCTCCCACCGGTCGGACTCGCGGACGAGCCCGCGGTCGGCGAGTTCGTCCAGCGTCTTGTAGACGCCCGACTGACTCACGTCGAGGTCGGCGTGGAGGGCGGCCGTCGTGCGGGGGTCGCGCTCGACCGCGCGCAGCAGCGCCGAGCGCAACTCGGAACGTGCCACGAAGGTGACCAGGGAATCACCGTTCATACCCACAAAACTGGGGGTGGATCACTTTTAATCCGTCCGGTTCGTTCACGGACATCTCTTCCGGAAAGGGTCGATTTCCCGCCCTTACAGCCTTCACGCGCCGTAGGTCGTTACACAGTCCATAGAACGGTCCAGCGACCGTCCGCAATTCCACAAGAAATTTAATATATTTTATACTTCTGGCCGCGCCACTCCGTGGCATGGACGAGGACAAGTATCCGGCGCCGTCGAGTCGCCGTCGGTTCGTGAAGGGAATAGTCGGCAGCGCGGCGCTGGGGTCGCTCGGTGTCGCCGGCTCCGGGCTGACGACGGTGCCGACCAACCGGAGCGGCGTCGGCGGCGGGAACGTCGAGGCGAAAGTCATCAAGAACACCGCCGGACCGGCGCCCCGCGGGATGTCTCAGATCCCGGTGACCGTCGAGGACGGCTATCTCAAGGGCGTCTGGCCGGCGGCCACGGACGGCGGGGAGGTCGCCGACGGCGCTGCGAAGACGACGCTGGGCGGGACGACGTACTCCAGCAAGTGGTTCCAGTACTGCGGCATCCAGACCCACCCGAAGCTCGTCCCCGACAGCGAGGCGGACAACTTCATCCGCGCGGACCCGGGCGGCCGCTACGAGTGGGAGGCGGACCTGGAGCCGGGGACGAAACTCGCCGTCGAGATGTTCGACGACTACGAGGAGTGGGGCAACGGCGTCGGCGACGCCGGCCTCGGCAAGCCCGCGGCGGCGACCTGGCGCTCGGTCGAGCCCGACTCGACGCTCCCGGTGCAGGTCATCCGCAGCCCCGAGATCGAGCGCCTCGCCGAGGACGACGAGTGGCTCGCCGCGAGCACCGACCAGGGCTTTCTCGCCTGGCTCAACAAGTGTACCCACCTCTGTTGTGTCCCCTCCGGGTTCAAGCAGTCCGCGACCGTCGACGGCGCCGAAAACGCCGTCTACTGCCAGTGTCATCAGTCCGTCTACGACCCCTTCGACGTGGTCTCGAAGGTCGTCACCGCTTTCCCTCGACCCGAGAGCTGACCCGGGCTCCGCCCGCCGTTGTGGGCCCGCCCCGATCCCCCGCTGTCCCGCGAAAACGTTTACTCGTTCGCGACTCACAGGAGGTTTTTCAGTATCTACCGTGTAGGATGGGGTGATGCCCCAGATCGAGGTTTCCGAAGACCTGTACCGCCAGATCGAGACGGAGTCGGTCGAGGGCGACATCGACAAGGCCCTCTGGAAGATGGTCGGCGCCTACCGCCGTGCGAACAACCCCGAAGCCGACAGGACCTGATCGACCAGCCGATTCTCCGGGTCGGCGCGCACCGCTTGCGACAGCGACAGTTATCCCGGCGGTGGTCGTCGTGTCCCCATAGCCGACGACACGAGCGGTGCCGACGAGACCCAGAGCGAAGAACCCGACGACGGCGAGAGCGACGGGTCGGGGATAGCGATGGGGATCGCCGTCGGCTCGGCGATGGGCGTGGCGCTGGGGACGGCGATGGACGACCTCGCGCTCGGGATCGCCATCGGGATGGGGGTCGGTGTCGCCCCCGGCGCCGCGTTCGAACAGTCCGAGTTCGGCGAGAAGTGAGTCAGCGTAGCTGGTCGTAGACGCCCGCGAGGCGGTCGACGGAGTGTTCGACGCTGATGGCGTCGCGTCGGGCGAGACACTCCTCGCTCAGGCGGTCGCGCTCGGCGAGCGTCCGCGCGATCACGTCGCGGAAGGCGGCCACGTCGTCGGGCGGCGCCTTGTAGCCGGTCTCGCCCTGGTCGATAGTGTCGGCCAGGGCGGCGCTGGCGACGCCGGCGACCGGCGTCCCGCAGGCGTTGGCCTCCAGCGCCGCGATCCCCTGGGTCTCGACCGGGCTCGGGAACGCGAACACGTCCAGCGCCGTGTAGAACGAGGGCAACTCTTCGCGGTCGAGCCACCCGAGGAAGTGCGCATCGACGTCCGCATCGGCGGCCGCTCGTTCGATGTCTTCGCGGGCCGGCCCGTCCCCGCTGAACACCAGGGTCACGTCCAGTCCGTCGGCGGCCTCGACGATCGCCGGCAGGTTCTTCTCGTAGCCGTGCCGTCCCGTGTAGCCGACGAGCGGCCCGTCGGGGAGGTCGTGGCGTTCGCGGAACCGCTCGGTCTCGACGGGGCGGAAGAAGTCGGTGTCGACGCCGTTGGAGACGACCTCGACCGGCGTCGTCGTGGCCAGGGTGTCGCGGACGTGGTCTGCGGTCCGCTCGCTGGGCGCGACGACCACGTCGGTCCGGTCGAGAAAGCGCCGCTCGTACTCCTCGGCGCTGCGCTCGACGGCCCGCTCGATGGGGCGGGTGAACGCGAGGTACTCCGCGTACTCGCTGGTCGGCGTGTGGTAGGAGGCGACCATCGGCAGGTCGTGTTTCCGGGCGAGGCGCAGCCCGGCGAGACCGAGGCTGAACGGCGAGTGGGCGTGAACCACCTCGGCGCTGTCGACGGCCTCGGGGACGCCGGGGACGCCGACGCGGAACCCCTCGTAGAAGGGAAAAGGGAGGCTACTGACCGGATACTCCCCTTCGACCGGTTCGTGGTCGCTACCGGGGTAGACCACGTCCATCCGGCCGCCGCGGCGGTGCCAGCGGTCGCGCCAGGTCTGGATCGTGTAGGTGACGCCGTTGTGGGTCGGCAGGTAGGAGTCCGTGAACGCGGCCACCCTCGGCAGGTCCATGGACCCACCGTATGCCGAGTGGGGGTTAATGCGTTACCATCTCGGTTCGGGTCGCCGAGACCTCGAGGACCGGTCCCGACCGCCGGGTCAGGGGCGGCAAGGCGCCGGCCGAACGCAAAGTATACCTGCCGCTCGGCGACATCTCGGAACGTGGACACCGAGGCAATCGCTCGCGAGCGCATCGACCGCCTGCGCGACCTCGCCAGGGAGGCGACCGTCGACGGCGAGGACGACCGCGCACGCCGCTACGTCCGTCGCGCCCGCCGCATCGCCGAGCGCAACCGCCTCGCGCTCCCCCGGGAGTTCACCCGCTTCACCTGCGACCGCTGCGACGCCTACCTCCGCCCCGGGGCGAACGCCCGCGTCCGTCTGCAGGAGGGCCACGTCGTCGTCACCTGCGACTGCGGCGCGCAGGCCCGGTACCCCTACGACTGACCGCACACCAGCGCTCGCGACCGCGAATTTCCGGCCCGACACCACCCGTAACCTTTGAACGGCTTCACTCCTACTGATAGAGACATGAGTGATTCAACACGCGCACAGCGGATCCACGAACTCGATGTGACGGTCTGGGTCGGCAAGAACGGCCTCGACCCCGTCGAGGACGAACTCAACGACCAGCTGGCCGAGCGGGAGTTCGTCAAGGCGAAGTTCCACCGGTCGGCCCGCGGGGGGACCACCACGGAGGAGCTGGCAGACGACCTCGCGGAGCGGGTCAACGCCGAGGTGGTCCGGACCCGCGGCCACACTGCGGTGTTCGAGCGATGACGACGCTCCCGCTGGCCCCGCTTCAGGCGGAGGCGCCGGTCGAACCCGACGGCCCCATCGCGAACTTCCTCGCCGATACGTTCGGCCTCGAAGCCCAGCTCGCCAACGCCGCCGGTTCGGCGATCACCTTCGTCGTCGCGTTCGTCGCGCTGTACGTCCTCGGCCGCGCCCTCATCAGCCCCATCGTCGGCCGTTTCCTCTCCGCGCGGGACCTCGACGAACACGCGCGCAAGCCGCTCCGGAAGCTCACGAACTTCCTCATCGCCTTCGGCGCGCTCGGCGTCGCCTTCGCCTTCGCCGGCTACGGCAACATCCTCACCTCCATCGCCACCGTCGCCGCCGCGGCGACGCTCGCTATCGGCTTCGCGCTGCAGGACGTGCTGAAGAACTTCGTCGCCGGCATCTTCATCTACACGGACAAGCCGTTCCGCATCGGCGACTGGATCGAGTGGGACGGCTACGCCGGCGTCGTCGAGGACATCAGCCTGCGCGTCTCCCGCGTGCGAACCTTCGACAACGAACTGCTCACCGTCCCCAACTCCCAGCTCACCGACGGCGTCATCAAGAACCCCGTCGCCAAGGAGGAGCTGCGCCTGAAGTTCCTGTTCGGCATCGGCTACGACGACGACATCGACACGGCCACCGAGATCATCGTCGAGGAGGCCGACGACCACCCCGACATCCTCGACGACCCGGCCCCCTCGGTGCGACTGACCGAACTCGGCGATTCCTCGGTCGGCCTCCAGTCGCGCATCTGGATCGCCGAGCCCAGTCGCGCCGACTTCGTCAAGACCCGCGGCGAGTACGTCACCGCAGTCAAGGAGCGCTTCGACGAGGAGGACATCAACATCCCCTACCCGAACCGCACCATCGGCGGCGGCATCGAACTCTCGAACGTCGAGGGCATCGTCGAGCCGACGACGGGCGACGACTAGCCACTTTTTCCTGACGGGGGTTTCCTCGGTCGTTCGAAAATCGCGTGGCGATTTTCGCAGCCCATCAGAAGCGCGACGCGCTTCTGAGGGCGCCTTCGGCGACCTGCGGGAACCCCTGCCCGCAAAAACGTGGGGAAAAAGGCCGGATGTCTCGCTCCCTTCGGTCGCTCGCGTCCGGTGAACCGCGCCTGCGGTGCGGATGCTGGGGGCGGACCAGCCCCTCCCCGGGTCGGCCGACGGAGCGGCCTCCCGGCCACCGCCCGGCCACCGCGACCGCTCCGCCACCGCACCACACCGCAACCGCGCTACGTGCCGCTCTCCTCGGTCACTTCCGCCGTCTCCACCGCCTCACTCGGGTACGCTTGTGCCAGCAGTTTCCGGACAGCCTCGGTAACGAACTCGGGATTGTCGAGATTCGAGGCGTGGCCGGCGCCGGGAACTGCGTGGAGGGTCGCACCGCCGATTTCGGTAGCGAGGTGTTCGGCCTGTCGGCGCATGAACGGCGCCTCGTGCTCCCCGTAGAGAACGAGCGTCGGTGCGGAAATCGCGTGAAATCGAACCTCGGTGCGGTGGAAACCCGCGACCGCGCCGATGACCTTCGCGAACTCGTCGGTGGCCATCTTCGGTCCCGTCTCGCGAATGCGCTCGATGTTCCCGTAGTCGCCGCTGACGCCCTCGCCGGAGATCCGCTCCTGTAACCTGACCATCCAGCGCTCGACGCGCTCGTAGCCGAACAGGCGGACGAACGGCACCGTCGCGCGGAGCGCCAGCGACCGCTGGAGGCGCTCGCCGACGGAGAGATATTCGGGTGCGAAGGTGTCGGCCAGCACCAGCCCGGCCACCCGGTCGGGGTGTCGTGCGGCGTACACCTGGGCGATGCAGCCGCCAGTCGAGAGCCCGCAGAGGACGGCTTCGTCGATCTCCAGCGCGTCCAGCAGCGCGTCCAGATCGTCGGCGAACAGGTCGACGGAGTAACGGCCCCGCTGGGACCCGCCGGTGCGGCCGTGACCGCGCACGTCGTAGGCGATGGTGGTGTACTCGTCGCTCAGCGCGTCGAGTTGGGGATCCCACTGGGAGTAGTCGACGATAGCGCCGTGGACGAACACGACCGGCGGCCCCTCGCCCCGGCGCTCGTAGTACGTCTCGATGTCGTTGGTGCGGACGGTGGGCATACCGCTGCGTACGCCCTCCGCGGGGATAAGGTCGTCAGCGGTCGCGGTGTGATGCGGTGCAGTGGCGGAGCGGTCGCGGTGGCCGGGCGGTGCTGTGCGGGGCGGTCGCGGTGGCCGGGCGGTGCTGTGCAGGGCGGTCGCGGTGGCCGGGAGGCCGCTCCGTCGGCCGACCCGGGGAAGGGCAGGCCCGCCCCCAGCACCCGCGCCGCAGGCGCGGTTCACCGGACGCGAGGGAGCGTAGCGACCGAGTCGTCCGGCTTTTTCCCCACGTTTTTGCGGCGGAGGACCCCCGCAGCGAGCCGGAGGCTCGCGAGGAGCTCTCCGACGCAAAAAGCGGTATGAATGGACGGACTCCCGAGGTTGCCCGGTCGTTCGAGCGTGGGGAATCCCGCTTGCCTCCTCCACCCCGCGGCCCTGCGAGCGACGGGTGTCCGAGGGTCCGCTGCTCGCTTCCGCGCCTGACGGAGTGCCCTCGATCAACCGCGGCCGCGCGTCCCTGCAGACGCGACGCCGCGGACCGCCGTCCCCGTAGGACGAGGCTTCTATGTTGGCTTGCGGGGCCCGCGCCCGTCTGACCGGACGCACCCGGTGTTCGGCCCCTGCTAAAGGCCATACCGCAGGTGACGAGCAGGGCCTAGCTGCCCGGCCTAGTCCACTCCAACGTACCCCCGTCCATCATAAGGACCTTTCGGGTCACTCCGACGACACGGCCCCGAGATCGGCCGACCGCGACGGGGCTCAGAGCAAGCCGAGCGTCCGCGACCACCAGATGCTGGCGCCCGGAATCAGCGCGGCGACAGCCGTCGTCGCCCAGCGGTGGGAACTCAACACCGCCGGTGCGTCCATCCCACCGACGACTCCGACGGGGAGAGTCACCGCCCAGACGGCGAGGGCGACGACGACGAAGAAACCGAGCGCGATGCCGACGCCGGCCGCCAGCGGCGGGTCGGTGCGCTCGTCGCGACCCGCGGCGAGGATGATCGCGGCCACCAGCGCGAAGACCCCGCCGACGAGCGGGTTCAGCGCGCCCGCGCCGTAGTAGGTCCCCACGGCCGACCCGACCGCGGTCCTGACCAGCACGTAGGGGAGACCCAGCGACACGAGCACGAGCAGGCACCCGACGACGCCGACCAGCGGCGCGAGCCGCGTCTGCTTCATGTCCCTGACTCCGCACGCTCCGGGTTTAATCGCCCCGGTCTCCGCCCGAGGGGGCCCGTTCCGTCGGTCCGAGACCACTCGGCGACCGGGCGCCGAGCCGAAACACCGACAACGGGGGAGACCGAACGGCCGGGCATGGGATTCGGTGACACCGCGAAGAAGATCCAGCGCGTGACCGACATCGCGGAGAAACTCTACGAACGGCTCAATCAGGTCGTCGAACAGGTCCAGGACCTCAAAGAGCGCGTCGAGTCCACCAGCGACCAGCTCGACTCGATGGACCGGGAACTGGCCGAACAGCGCGCCATCGTCGAGGCGCTGGCCGAACAGCAGGGTATCGACGCCGAGGCCGTCGTCGCCGAGCGCCTCCCCGATCCCGACCCGGGCGAGGAGGCAGACGGGAGCGAGACGGACGGGAGCGACGCCGAGAGCGCCGACGAGACGGCGTCGAGCGCCGGCTCGACCACGGCGGACGCCGCGAGCAGCGCCGACGCCTCCGACTCGACCGACTCCGCCGCGACGAACGACTGAGGCGGTCGGTCGCCTGCGGTGTCGCCACCGCCCCGACGCTATCCGAACAGCCGTTCGTGTTCTACCTTCAGACAGCGGTCCTGCACGAAGTGCCGACCGGCCGCTGTGACGCGTTTGCCGGCGTCGTCGTGGGTGATCCCCAGCTGGAGCCAGACGGTCCCGGCGTCGTCGCGCTCCAGTGTCTCGTCGACGATCCCCGGTACCTCGTCGGTCGGCCTGAACACGTCCACGATATCGACCGTCTCCTCGACCTCGGCGAGCGAGTCGTACGGCTCCCGGCCGAATATCTCGTCGGCGTAGGGGTTGACCGGTATCACCTCGTAGCCCTGCTCGCGCATGTACGCCGGGATGTCGTGGGCGGCCTTCCCCGGCGTGCTCGACAGGCCGACGACGGCGATCGTGTCCCCTTCGAGGATCTCGCGAAGCGTGTCGTCGGAATCGACTGGCATACACGGACAGTGGGCCGAGACGCGCAAAAGACTGCCGGCTACCGCTCCAGCGGGTCCGGCGACGCGTCGGGGATCGTCGTCGACACCGAGCCGTCCACCTCGACGGAGATGGCGTGGTCGAACAGCTGCTGAAGCGTGTTCAGTGTCTCGTCGTCGTGAGCCGTCGACTCGATGATGTGGACGCCCATGGCGTCGGCGTTCTCGATACGGCTGGTGAACACGTGCATGAACCGGAAGACGGTCTGGACGTCCGAGTACATCAACAGCGTCGACAGCGAGTCGACCAGCACGCGGACGTTCTCGACCCCGCGCTCCTGACGGAACTCCTCGACGAACTCGGAGAACTTGATCCCGATACCGGTCATGTCCTCCGGCGAGGAGGCGTACTTGACGATGTCCGTGTCGCGGGCGCTCCGCCCCTGGTGTTTCGTCACGCAGTCGACGATGCCGATGTCGACCGACCCGGGGTCCGAGACCAGCGCCTCGTAGTCGTTGAGGACGCGACTCGCGCTGTCGCGGGTGGTGACCACGATGACCCCCTCGCCGCGCTCGGAACCGTGGGCCAGCACGTCGAGCGCCATGCGGCGCTTGCCCGACAGCGGCGGCCCCGAGACCAGCAGGTTCGTACCCGGGGCAACCGTCGCGTTCCCGAACGTCGATCCGAGGTCGTACATTCCTACGGGAGTCACCACCGTTTCGCCACGAACCGCGACCGGTCCGCTCGATATATGTCGATTAGTCGCGGCGGTCGTTAAAATCTTTATTATGGCTCCGGCATCCAGGGACCGCTCGCACGGCCGACCCGATTCGCCGCCCACCGCTCGATATCGTCGGACCGGATCGCGATCGTCGCTCCTCCGGCACGGATCGGGACGTTTAAACATCGATGCTCGTGTAGAAGTTTGTGAGGGCGCTTAGCTCAGTTTGGACAGAGTGCTTGGCTTCGGACCAAGCTGTCGCGGGTTCAAATCCTGCAGCGCCCATAGATTCTCCGACCAATAATCGCGGGATAGCGTTGGTGTTGTCGGTCGAGCGATCCTGATGTTGCTTTCGTTCGATGTTCGAACGACGGGTGATCTCCACCGGGGTTCACCTACGGCTAAACAGGTGGCAAGTCAGAAAATCAACTGCCGATCGATACACCGCCCTTGGGCTTTGTCAGGATACGCGTGCTGCATACAGAGCCTGAATTTGGCAGGATATTTCCTCGTTTCACATCGAAGTTGCTGATCGAAAAAACCAGTTATACCATCCAATCAGTCTTCTAATATGAGCCCCCTAGCAAGCACCGCCACCATCTTGTCCTGTATATGATTGTATATCCCTTCCTGAATCTCCTCCATATCAGCCGTGTATTCCTCGTATTCGTCTTTATGAAGGATTAAGAGCCCAAGTGATGAACCCATGAGACCTAACACGGTTACTGGCTCCATCTCAGATATGGGCCCCTCACTTTGCGATTGGATGTCTTGGATAGGTGGAATCAGCGCTTCCATCTCTTTGCGCTCTATCTCAGCAATCTGATCGGATGAGATGTCTCCAAGAACGTCTCGATAGTCCTGTCTAAGGAAGACCTGTTGGATGAACTCGTTCTCTTCGCCAAATTCGATGTAACACCGGAAGAACCGCTCGAGGCGTTCCCGTGGATCGTCAACTCCTTCCAGTTCTGATCTCAGCGTCTTCGCAAACTCATCTAATTCTTGTTTGAATATCTCTACATAGAGATCAGATTTCGCGTCGAAGAATTGATAGAACGTGGGTTTAGCGATCCCGACAGGGTCAGTGATGTCCTTTACAGTTGTCTTCGCTGGCCCATACGTCACCAACAGCTCCTGTGCGGTCTGAATTAGCTCTACTTGTATCCGTTCCCGTTCCTCATCACTGAATTTCCGCATGTTCGATAAAGGGACCTGTGAACTCATAACCGAATCGGTTTTCAGTTATTACTACATAACCGGAACGAATATTTAGTCATGAAGGATAGAAGAAGTATGGCTACCATCGAAGTTAATAACCTGACAAAGGATTATGGGGATGTTCGCGGCGTAGACTCGGTCTCGTTTACGGTTGAAAGCGGAGAGATTTTCGGCTTTCTGGGGCCGAACGGAGCCGGCAAGACAACGACGATTCGGACGCTTCTCGGGTTACTTGAACCGACCTCTGGAACTGCGACTGTCCTCGGAGCAGATATCAACGATGGGGATGCACTCATCGATGCCAAGCGACAAATCGGGTATTTGCCTGCACATCTCGGGTTCAACGAAGAGGTGACCGGTGCAGAAGTCCTGGACTATCACGGATCCGTCAAAGGTGATGACCGTCGAGAGGAACTCCTCGATATATTTACGCCCCCGGTCGAACGCCCTATTCGGGAGTATTCTACCGGGAATAAACGCATGCTTGGCATCATCCAAGCCTTCATGCACGATCCTGAGCTCGTCATAATGGACGAACCGACATCTGGCCTCGATCCGCTCAAGCAAGAGGAGTTTAACGAGTTCGTCAGGAAGGAACGCGAGGGAGGGAAGACGCTATTCTTCTCGTCCCACGTACTGAGCGAAGTTCGTCGCATTTGTGATCGGGTCGGAATCCTCCGTGATGGAAAACTCGTCGGATTAGAGGATGTCGAGACGTTGATAGGACAAGGTGGTATGCGCGTCCGGCTTCGGACGACTGATGAGGCCAGGGCTGATCTCACAGCACTCAATGGGGTAATTGATGTCCAGACGTTCGCGGACGGGCTCCAGTTCATTTACACTGGTGAGTACAACGCACTGCTCCGGGAACTTGCGACCCACGACGTGCGTGAGATCAAAATTAGCGAACCGCCGCTCGAAGACATCTTCCTGCACTACTACGGGGCAGATGGGTCAGCAGAATCCAATCAGGAGGTGCACTCGGATGCTTGAGACCACCCGATACGAGACGACCCGTCGGCTCCGAGGAACGGTGATTCTGACGATCGGTGTGAGCCTCTACGTGGCTTTCATCGTCTGGTATTTCTCCCTCGTCGATGCTTCGGCCTACGAGCAGATAGCGGAATCAGTGCCGCCTGCGATGAGGGGGGCGTTCGGCATTCAAACGATCGGAACGATTGAAGGGTGGCTCGGAGGACAGATTTACACGTTCGTCTGGTTGGTGGGTCTTGGGATTTACTTTGCATACTCAGCGGCGGGACGGATCGCAAGTGATATCGAGAACGATCGGATGGATCTGTTGCTCTCGTTCCCGGTTTCTCGGAGCCAATTACTTCTTGAGAAGTTCGCGTCGATGTTGCTTCCACTTATCCTGCTGAACGTAGTTGTGGGCGGTGTCACGTACGGTCTAGTGGTGGCGATTGGCGAGACGGTTGATCCGATGCATCTCGTGTTGGCGCATCTCCTCTCGATCCCGTATCTCCTCGTCTGCGCTGCGATCGGAATAACTCTCTCGGTACTCGTGAATCGGGCGGCGGTTGCAGAGCGGGCTGCCATCGGGCTGATGTTCGTTCTCTGGCTCGTCGAATCAGCAGTTGGCGCGGCGGAGGATTTCTCGTGGATTCAATTCATTAGTCCGACCCATTACTACTCACCGACACCAGTTCTGATCGACGGAACGTATGAGTTGCTGGACTCTGGTATCCTCCTTGCTGGATTTTTGGGATTGCTCATACTGAGTCAGGTTCTGTTCCAGCGGCGAGATATCTAGATAGACCCTCGATCTATTTGTGAAGAGAAATTGTGTGTTCTCTCAGCAACTATTTTAACACGGTTCCAATATCGGATATCAGACCGGTCGCATCTTTACGGGCTACATCATTTGTTTGGGCCAATCGTTTTGTCCACATCTTGTACTGAACGAAAACTCGCTCAAAACCGGAGGAGACCCTGTGTAACAGATGCGCTCTGTTTCTCGCAAGGGGGGTGTAGACCTCTCGTTGGGGAGTCATAACGGAGGGTTTTCAGACGGGCGAATTCGGACGCCCCAGGCCTGAGAGGTCAATTCGTTCGATGGTCGAACCGGAGCCTGCAGCGCCCATACATTTGCGGTGAAATAATCGCCAGATGCGTGGCGATTCCCGGCCGAACGACCGGAGTAGGGTGCTTTCGTTCGATAGTCGGACGTGGGGTGGTTTCCGATCTCGTTCATCCCGGCGGTGCTGGCGGTGACCGGCTGCAGCCTCGCGACCCGCTGGCTGTACGCGTCGCCGCGGAGTCTGCTCGAAGCGGGGCTGGCGTCCGCAGAGGCGGCCGAGTAGCGGCGGAGCGGGTCGGTTGTCACGACGCGACTACGGTACGGTCACCCGCCGCGGCGCTCTCGGATCAGCTCGTCGGCCGTCCGGACGGCGTCGGCGACTCGCCGCGGAGTCGCGTCGACGGGTTCCAGGTCCATGCCGTGCTCGCAGGCGACTTCGCCGACGGTGATCAGGCCGTCCTCGCCGACGCCGAGTTCGGCCAGGGTCACGTCCAGGCCGATATCGAACAGGAGGTCGAGCACCTCCGAAATCGTCCCGGGGCCGGCACCACGACAGACGAGCTCGGCGACGGTGCCGAAGCCGACGAGCAGGCCGTGGGGTTCGCGGACGCCGGCGTCGGTGAGGCCGATCTGGACGGCGTGGGCGCCGGCGGTCCCGCCGCTTTCGAAGCCCAGCCCCGACAGGAGCGTGTTGGCCTCGACGACGCGCTCGACGGCCGGGGTCACGGCGTCGCGGCGGACCGCGGCCAGCGCGTCCGGGCCGTGCTCGCGGACGCGGCCGTAGGCCTCCTCGGCGAGCGCCTGGGCGGCGAAACTCGACTCCCCGTCGGCGTCGGTGCGGCCCCCGGTGGCAGCGACGGCCTCGGCTTCGAAGCGGGTCGCGATGGCGTCGCCCATCCCGTAGGCGAGGAAGCGGGCGGGCGCGGCGGCGACGACGGCGGTGTCGACGAGGACGAGTTCCGGGTTGCGGTCGCGGTAGCGGACCTCGCGGAAGTTCCCGGCGTCGTCGTAGACGACGGCGACGGTGCTCGTGGGCGCGTCGGTGCTGGCGATGGTGGGGACGACCGCCAGTGTCGCGCCGATGCGATCGGCGACGGCGGTGGCCACGTCCATGGCGACGCCGCCGCCGACGCCGACGACGAGGTCCGCGCCGGCGGTCGTGGCGGCGTCGACGTGGTCGTCGAGCGCGGGGTCGGTACAGCGGTCGACGCCCGCGGCGGTGTGAGCGACCTCGATCCCGGCGTCGGCGAGCCCCGTCGAGACGGCGTCGCCGACGGTCGCGAGAGCGGTGTCGCCACCGAGGACGACGGCGCGGTCGGCGTCGAGGCGGTCGAACTCGGTGCCGGCATCGCCGAGGGCGCCGGCGCCCTGAACGTAGGCGCGAGGGGAGACGAAGCGTCGGTGCATGGGCGGCGGTGCGGCGGGAGAGCGCTAAAACGTTCGGGGGACGCGGTCGTCGGGAGATCCGCCGGTCGTCGCGGACGACCCGGCGAGTTCCTCGCTCGCGCGAACGCTTATGCGGGCCACGGACGAGACGGGACCATGGCCGGATCAGACCGGATCGTCGTGTTGAACCAGCCCGCACACGGGGTCCCGGCGAGCGAGTACGCCGCGGAGCTCCGCTCGCGGCTCCCGAGCTACCACGTCCAGCTCCCGCGGACGGAAGGCGAGACCCGGGAGACGATCGGCACGGCGCGGGTCGTCACCGGGATGCACATGGACGAAGAACTGCTCGCGCGCGCCGAGGACCTCGAACTGTTCGCCGGCGGTTCTGCCGGCGTCGGCCACCTGCCGCTGGACGCCTTCCGCGAGCGCGGCGTGGCGGTGACGAACGCCTCGGGCGTCCACGGTCCGAACATCGCCGAGCAGGTGGTCGGCTGGCTGCTGGGCTTCGCCCGGCGACTCGACGAGGGGTGGCGCCGCGAGCGGACCAACACCTGGCAGCACTTCCGCGGCGGCGAGTTCCAGGGCTCGACGGTGACGGTCGTCGGCATGGGCGCCATCGGCGAAGCCGTCGTCGAGCGGCTGGACGGGTTCGGCGTCGAGACGATCGGCGCCCGTTACAGCCCCGGGAAGGGCGGGCCGACCGACGAAGTCGTCGGGTTCACGGACGAAGAGGCGTTCCAGGGAGCGCTCTCGCGCTCGGAGTACGTTGTCGTCGCGGCGCCGCTGACCGACGAGACGCGCGGGCTCGTCGGCGACGGCGAGTTGTCGGCGATGCCGACCGACGCCGTCCTCGTCAACGTCGGCCGCGGACCGATCGTCGACACCGGGGCGCTGGTCGACGCGATCCGCGGGAACAAGCTGGGCGGCGCGGCGCTGGACGTGACCGACCCGGAGCCGCTGCCCGCCGACCACCCGCTCTGGGAGTTCGACAACGTCCGGATCACGCCGCACAACGCCGGGTCGACCCCGAAGTACTGGGAGCGACTGGCCGACATCCTCGTGGAAAACGTCGAACGGATCGAGGACGGACGCACCGACGACCTCCGGAACCAGGTCGTCGTCCCCGACGGCGAGTGACCGCGCTGGCCCGAACGATCCCCGGCAGGCGGCCCTGCCGTCGCCGCGGCATCCCCTGTGGCCCCAGTGCGATCTTCTCTGCTGTGGTGGTTGGTAACACATGTATAAGTGGGTGCCGTCCCAAGCGGGAGGTAAGGGTACTGCACCCGGAGGACAACAGATGTCGAGCAACGCAGACAACGACGGGGAACTGCCAGTGACCGCCGACGACGACGTGACCGTGGGTCGGTATCGGGCCGTGTTCACGGGCGCGGACCTCGTCATCTACGACGACGAGGCCACCGACGGCTGGATCCAGAGCTCGGTTCCGCTGTGGCTCGACCACTGGCGGTAACCCCTCAGGGGCTGCGGTGGAGGGGTATCGCCGGAACCCCCTCGTTCGCGATCGGCCGCACGCCGGTCGCGCGTCGGTCGAACACACCACCAGCAGGTATTTTCCCGGACGGTCCCTGAAACGGGTATGGCCGACGGCGACGAGGCGCGGCTGTATCCGAACCGCGCGCGGCGGGGCGAGGTGGCGGACAGCTCCGATGGTGGGCGGGCGAGCGTCTCCCGGCGGGGGTTGCTCGCGGGCTCGGCGACCGCGGGCGCTGCGCTCACGGCGGGGTGTTCGAGCGGACCCGGCGACGGAACCGACACCGGAACGGCGACCGGGAGCGAGCGCGACGACGACGACACTGTCGTCGTCTTCAACACGGGCGACGCGACTGTGAGCCTGATCGACCCCGCCCGCGACGAGGTGGTCGACACCCAGCACGTCGGCCTGTCCTCGTCGTTCCCGTCGAACCAGTACGCCCCCGACGTGACCACCGCTTTCGAGGACCCGCTGTGGCTCAACGTCGGCCGCGGCGTCCGCGCGGTCGCGGCCGGCTCGCTGTCGGAGGTGGCCCGCGTCGAGACCGGCTCCGGGTCGAACTGGCAGGAGTTGACGCCCGACGGGGCGAACGTGGTCGTCAGCGCCCGCGAGCCCGCCCACCGGAACCTCCTGATCGACGCCGACCGCGACTCGGAGACGTTCGGCGAGATCCTCGCGGAGATTGACCGGGCGGACGAGGGCGGTCGCGGCGACCGCGAGGGGCCGGGCCCCTGCGACGTGACCGTCCACCCCGACGGCGCCGTCGCCTACGTTCCCGACCTGTTCGGCGACACGCTGACCGTCCTCCGACTGGACCCCTTCGAGATCGAACGGCAGATCGACGTTCCCACTCCGAGCGGGGGCGACGGCGGGGGCGGTGACACCGCGTCGGCGCCGTGGATGGGAACGGTCGCGCCGAGCGGCGACCGCCTGATCGTCGAGCACCAGACCGGCACCGAGAGCATCTGGGACACGAGCGACCCCGCGAGTCCCGCCCTCCTGACGCAGTTGACCCCCGACGCGGACGGACTCGGAGCGGGCGCGCTCACCAGCGAGGTCGGCCCCGAGTCGCGCTACGGCTACGTGTTCACGCCGGGGACCGACGACGTTTCGGTCGTCGATATTCAGGCGGGGACGGTGGCGGACCGGATCGATATCGGCGGCTCGGCGTTCGCGGGCACGTGGGACCCCGCTCGCGAAAAACTGTACGTCCCGGTCCAGACGAGCGACGAGGTGGCGGTGATCGACGCGACTTCGCGGGAACTGGTCGAGCGGATATCGGTCGGGTCGGCGCCTTACGGCGCGACGGCGGCGCGGGTCCGCCCCGAGCCCGACGGGTCGGCGAGCCTGCTCGCGGCGATGGCCGCCGTCGGCCTCGACGTGGGCGAGGCCGACACCACCTACTGCATCGGCAACTGCGCCTGCGGCCACCGGGTCTGACCGGTCCGGGTCCGAACGGGGGTCGTCAGTGGACGGTGACTTCGCCGTCCTCGACGGTGATGTCGAGGAGGCTGGTCGCCTCGTAGTCGGTCTCGTCGAGGGCGCTCTCGCCGACCTTGTTGAGGACGACGACGATGTCGGCCACGTCGGCGCCGATGTCATCGAGCGCCTCGGTGATCGCCGCGAGCGTGCCGCCGGTCGAGAGCAGGTCGTCGACGATCAGGACGCGGTCGCCGTCCTCGATGTCGTTGATGTACATCTCCGAGGAGGAGTAGCCCGTCGACTTTTCCAGGGAGACCTCGTCGGGGAGCCCGTACTCGCGTTTGCGGATGACGACGAGCGGGATGTCGGTCTGCAGCGACAGCGCGGTGGCGACGTGGATGCCCATCGCCTCGGGCGCGACGATCTTGTCCACGTCCAGGTCCGCGTTGCGGACGATACCGACGACGACCTCGCGTAGCAGCGCGGGGTCGAGCATCGGGACGCCGTTGCTGATGGGGTGGACGAGATACTCGTAGCCGTCCTTGTCGATGATAGGTGCCTCGTGCAGCGACGCGCGGAGCCGTTCCATGCCCCTCGGTTTCCGAGCGGCGGGAAAAAACTCCTCATTCGCCGGTCGCGGCCATCGGTCGGTCGAGCCGCGAGACCGGCGGGTCGAACCGACTTACTCGGGGACGGAGCCCTCGACGCCCTCGACGTAGCTGCCCATGTCCTGGAACAGCGTCGCGTCGTCGGCGTCGGCGAACTTGCTGTCGGCCCACACGTCCGCGTCGCCGCTCTCGATAGCCGAGTGGGTCTCCTCGACGCTCGACTTCACGTCGTCGGGCACCTCAGGCCCCCATTCGGAGAGGCCGATGATGTCCGACTCGAGGCCCTCGAAGTAGAAGTCCGACTCCCAGGAGCCGTCGCGGACGGCTTCGAGGGTGGGGCCGTAGAACTCCTCCCAGTGCCAGATCGGGGAGGTGACGTAGTTGTCGCCGCCCTGTTCGAGCATCGGGGCGTCGTAGCCGGTCGCCCAGATGTCCGCGTCGGCGGCGGCCTGGACGGCCGCGGCGGAGTCCTGGTGCTGGGCCATCACGTCGACGCCCTGATCGATGAGGGCGTTGGCCGCCTCCTGCTCGGTCGGCGGGTCGTACCACGTGTTCGTCCAGCGTACCTCCGTCGTCGCGTCGGGGTTGACCGAGCGCGCCCCGAGCGTGAAGGCGTTGATACCGCGAATGACCTCCGCGATGGGCAGCGCCGCGACGTAGCCCAGCGAGTCCGCCTCGGTCAGCATCCCCGCCGCGATGCCGGCGAGATAGCGGGCCTGGTACATCCGCCCGAAGTACCGGCCGAGGTTCTCGCTGGTCTGGTAGCCCGAGCAGTGCTCGAAGAGGGTGTCGGGGCTCTCCTCGGCGACCGACACCATCGTGTCCATGTAGCCGAAGGTGTTGCCGAAGACGATGTCGTAGTCGTCCTGGACGTACTGCTCGAAGACGGTCCGCGAGTCGGCCGGCGCGACGGCCTCGGTGTAGCCCGTCTCCAGCCAGTCGTACTGCTCGGCGACCGCCTGCCGGCCCTGGTCGTGCGCCCAGGACCAGCCCTGGTCGCCGACCTCGGAGTTGTAGACGAACGCCGCGCGGACGGTGTCGCTTCCGCCCGACCCGCCGTCGCCGCTCGTGGCCGTGCTGTCGCCACCCGACGAACAGCCAGCCAGTCCGGTCGCGCCCGCGAGTCCCAGTGCCTTGATCGCCCGTCGTCGTGTGATGTCTGTCGCCATTGTGTGTCCCGTGACTGTCGCCGCCGACTTCGGACCCACCGACCGGGCCCGCGGCCGACCGCTCCTGTCCGATAGGGATCGGTGGCGGTCTATAAGGCTGCCTATAGCGGACTACAGAGCCCTATTAGGACTATCGAGACCCTCTAGGGCCGACCGTCTGGGAGGCGCTACCCCGCGAACAACTCCCACGGGGCCGCCGCGGAACGGTATATTCAAGAACGTTCGAAGCCGTCCCGTATCGTAATGGACGAGGACCCGTTCCTCCGGATGTCGGGCGTCCGAAAAGAGTTCCCGGGCGTCGTCGCCAACGACGACGTCGACTTCTCCGTCCGCCGCGGCGAGATCCACGGCCTCCTCGGTGAGAACGGCGCCGGCAAGAGCACCCTGATGAAGGTCCTCTACGGTCTCTACGACGCCGACGCCGGGAGCGTCCACCTCGGCGGCGAACCGCTGGACCTGGACTCGCCCCAGGACGCCATCGACCGGGGCATCGGCATGGTCCACCAGCACTTCAAGCTCATCCCGCGCCTCTCCGTCGCCGAGAACGTCGTCCTCGGCGAGCGCGAACCCGCCGGACCGTTCCGCGAGCGTCGCGGGACCGAGGGCGACGCGGACGGGACCGACGGTGCGGGCGACACCGGCGGCTGGCTCCCCGATGCCGTCCGAACGAATCGCGTCGCCCGCGCGCTCGCCGAGCGGTTCACTATCGGCCTGGACGCCTCCGCGGCGGACATCGAGGCGCTGGCCGACGACTACGGCTTCGACATCGACGTGCGCGCGCCGGTCGCCGAACTCGACGTCGGCGAGCGCCAGCGCGTCGAGATCCTCAAGGCGCTGTATCGCGACGTGGATCTTCTCATCCTCGACGAGCCGACGGCCGTGCTCACGCCCGCGGAGGCCGAGCGGCTGTTCGAGACGTTGCGGACCCTGGCCGACAGCGGTATCTCGGTCATCTTCATCACGCACAAACTCGCCGAGGCGACGGCGATCACCGACCGGGTGACCGTCCTCCGCGAGGGCGAAACCGTCGGCACCGTCGAGACGGGGTCGGTCGACCAGGCGGAACTCGCGCGGCTGATGGTCGGCCGCGAGGTGCTGTTCTCGCTCGACAAGGAGCGCGTCGAACCCGGCGACCCCGTGCTGGACGCGAGCGGACTGCGCGCCGAGGACGACCGCGGGATCGAGGCGCTGTCCGGGATCGACCTCTCCGTGCGAGCCGGCGAGATCGTCGGCATCGCAGGCGTGAGCGGCAACGGCCAGCGCGAGTTGGCCGAGGCGCTCGCGGGCGTTCGCGACCCGACCGCGGGGACCATCGCGGTCGACGGGCGCGACCTGACGGGCGAGCCGGCGCGGTCGTTCGTCGACGGCGGCGTCTCGTTCGTTCCCGAGGACCGCCACGAGTACGGCTGCGCCGAGGAGCTGTCGGTGATGCACAACGCGGCGCTGAAGGAACTGCGCGACGACCGCTTCGACGACGGCCCCTTCCTCGACTACGACGAGCTGGAACGGTACGCCGAGGAGATCGTCGACGAGTTCGACGTGCGCGGCGTCCACGACGTGAGCGAGGTGCCCGCAGGCGATCTGTCCGGCGGCAACCTCCAGAAGCTCATCCTCGGCCGGGAGCTGGTCCGGGACCCGGATCTTCTGGTCGCCCACCAGCCCACTCGCGGGGTCGACGTGGGCGCCATCGAGTTCCTCCGCGAGGCGATCCTCGACCAGCGCGCCGAGGGCACCGGGACCGTCCTCATCTCCGAGGACCTGGACGAACTGTTCGACCTCTCGGACCGCTTGCTCGTGATCTACGAGGGGGAGATCGTCCACGAGACGACGCCCGAGGCGGCCGACCGCGAGCGCGTCGGCATGCGGATGACCGGCGGGGTCGACGACGAGGCGTCGGCGGCGGGCGCGAGCGGCGACGCGGACAGCGACACCGCCGACCGCGCGATGACGGACGGCGGGGGCGTCGGCGCTGATGGCGACGCGACTGAACGGTCCGGAGGTGACCGGCGGTGAACCTCTCGGTCGAGCTGGAGGCCAGGGAGGACGTACCGGCCTGGCTGGTCTACGGGACGCCCGTGTTCACGGTGGTCGGCGCGCTCGCGCTGTCGGCCGTCGCGCTGGTCGCGCTGTCGGTGAACCCGATCGCCGCGTACGGGACGATGTTCGTCGAGACGCTGACCAACCCCTTCGGGCTGCGCCAGACCGCGACGCGGACCGTCCCGCTCGCCCTGGCCGGCCTCGCCGTCTATCTCCCGCTGCGAGCGGGCCTGTGGAACGTCGGCGCCGAGGGGCAACTGTACATGGGTGCGATCGCCGGCACGTGGATCGGCGTCAACGTCTCCCTGCCGATGGTCGCGCTGATCCCGCTGGCGGTCCTCGGCGCGGGCGTCGCCGGCGGCCTCTGGGCGGGCATCCCCGCGTACCTGCGGGCGAAGTGGGACGTCAACGAGATCATCACGACGCTGCTGTTGACGTTCGTCGCCGTCCAGATCGCCAGCTACCTCGTCCGCGGACCGATGCAGGGCGGCCTCGGCAACATCCCGGGGAGCGCGGAGCTACTCGACGCGGCGAAGTACCCGACGATCCCCGTTCTGGAGGTCCACGCGGGCTTTCTCGTCGCCCTGCTGGCGGTCGCGGCGACCGCGATCCTCGTCGCGCGGACACGGATGGGCTTCGAAGTCACCTTCGTCGGGTCGAACCCCCTCGCGGCCGCACAGGCCGGGATGAGCACCGCCAAGGTCTACCTGTTCGTCTTCCTCGTCGGCGGCGCGTTCGCCGGGATCGGCGGCTTCAGCGAGATCTCGGGCGTCCAGGGGCGACTCCGGCCGGCGTTCTCGCCGGACTACGGATTCACGGCGATCCCGATCGCGCTGCTCGGCCGGAACGGCGCCGTTCGCGTCCTGCTGGCCGCGGTCTTTTTCGCCGTGCTGTTCGTCGGCGGGTCGCGACTGGAGGTGTCCTACGGCGTCCCGGCGGCGCTGATCGACGTGATCCAGGCGCTCGTCATCCTCTGTCTGATCACCGCGGAGTTCTTCAAACGCTACAGCGTCGACGTGGAACTCGACGACGAACCGGCGTCGGCCGACGGTGAGCCAGGGGGTGCGGCCTGATGTCGCGCCGACCGTCACGGCCGCCGCGGTCGACGGGAGGTGGGGCCTGATGGTCGGGTTCGCCGCGGGGCTGCTCGACGCGGCCGTCCGCGCGTCGACGGTCTTCATCTTCGCCGCGCTGGGGGAGATCATCAGCGAGCGCGGGGGCGTGCTCAACCTCGGCGTCGAGGGGATGATGCTCGTCGGTGCGCTCGGCGGCTTCGCCACGACGGTCGTCACCGGCAGCTACTGGCTCGGCTTCGCCGCAGGCATGGCGCTGGGCGCGGCGCTCGCGCTGATCCACGCCTTTCTCTGTATCACGCTCAAGTCCAGCCAGGTCATCAGCGGCGTCATGCTGACGCTCCTGGGGACGGGGCTGACCACCTACTTCGGCACCGACTGGGTCAACAGGTCGATCGACGGCTTCCCCCAGATGACCCTGCCCGTGGTCGGCCAGTACCTCGTCGAGATCCCGGTCGTCGGCGAGGCGCTGTTCCGGTCGACCGCGCCCGACTTCATCGCGCTCGCGCTGGTTCCGACGGTGTGGTGGTTCCTCTTCCGGACGAACCTCGGGCTCGAAGTCATCTCGGTCGGCGAGGACCCCGAGACCGCCGACACCATGGGCGTAGACGTGTTCAAGATGCGCTACCTCTGCGTCCTGCTGGGCGGCGCGTTCGCCGGCGCGGCGGGCGCACACCTCTCGCTGGCGTTCTCCCAGCTGTGGGCGACCGGGATGGTCGCCGGCCGCGGGTGGATCGCGGTCGCGCTGGTCATCTTCGCCCAGTGGCGCCCCGAGCGGGCGCTGGTCGGCGCGTACCTCTTCGGCCTGCTCGACGCGCTCCAGTTGCGCTCGCAGGGCATCGACCTGGCGCTCGACGCCGGTTCGCCGCTGGCGGGGGTCGTCAACCCCGCGCTGGAGCTGCTGATGCACCCGACGATCATGTCGACGTACCCCTACCTCGCCACCATCGTCGTGCTGGTCGTGACGGTCGTCCGCTTCGACGACTCGCGGCTGGGCGCGCCGAGCGCGCTGCTGGAACCGTACAGCCGCGAGACGGACTGACAGCGGGGCGGTCGCTCACCGCGGGCTCACTCAGACGTTCTGGATCCGATAGGGGTGGTCGATCTTGAACGCGCTGTAGGCCAGCACGCCGTGAGCGAGCAGCATGACCGCGAGGAAGACCACGTTCCACAGCGGATTGTTGTACCAGATCAGGTCCAGCCCCCACGAGCCGTCGACGACGGGCCACAGCGGCTCGATGGGCGTCGAGATGTCCGGCGCCGAGAGCATGTCGGCGAAGACGTGGCTCAGCCCGCCGACGAGCACCGCGGCGGTAGCGAAGACGAACATGCTGGAACTGTCGAAGTGCTCGTGGTTCACCCACCGGTCGACGCGGTCAGTGAGCAGCCAGGCCGCGAGTGCGCCGAGGACCAGCGCCGCCGCGACGACGAACACGACCGTGTGCGTGACGCCGTGGTGGTGGACCGCGTCCGGGAACACCATCGCGATGTACTTGTCCACGTCGGGTATCGGTGCCATGAACACTGCAAGGGCGACGAACACGACGCTCACGCGGTCGTGCCAGACGAACCACGCCGGGAGCGACCAGAGCAGTCCCATCGCCAGGTGTCCCATCACGTCGACCATCGTGCCCGCGTTTGGGCGTCGAACGGAATATCCCGGCGGCCTGCAGACGCAACCGATCCTCGGTGTATTCTCCCTCAGAAACACTATCGCGTCGGATCGCGCTCCCTGAGCGCCGCCAGCTCTTCGCGCGTGTTGACGTTCGTCGTCGCCTCGGCCAGGGCCGCGCCAGCGTCGTCGTCGGCGTCGCCAGCGACCCGTTCGACGGCCAGCCCGTCGAGCAGCGTCAGCAGCGCGTCGCCCGGGGCGAGGTGATCCAGCGCGTCGTCGAGCGCCGACCGCCGATAGAGAGCGTGCAGCGGCTGGTCGTAGTCGTCGACGACCGGCACGACGGCGTCGACGCACGCGCCGCTCGCGTCGGTCTCCGCGAGTCGCGTCCGCAACGCGTCGATGCCTTCGGGGGAGACCAGCGGCATGTCACAGGCGCAGGCGAACAGCCACTGCGCGTCGGTCGCCGCGGCGGCGGCGGCCAGTCCCGCCAGCGGCCCCGACAGCGAGGGGTCGTCCCGGACCGGTTCGACGTCGCGGCCGTCGAGCGCGTTCCGCAGTCGTTCGGCCTGGTCGTCCGTCGCGACCGAGAGGAGCGGCGGCTCCTCGGTCGCCGCGGCAACTGCGTCGACGACGCTCGCGACGAGCGGCCGCCCCTCGAAGGTCGCGACGGCCTTGTCCGCGTCGCCGAAGCGGGTGCTCCGACCGCCGGCGAGGACGACGCCGCGCACGCGGGGCCGGTCCGGGTCGCTCATACCCGTCGCTGGGACGGCCTCGGGCTTGTGGCTGTCCATCGGGAGTCGGCGGGCCGACGGCGGCCGCGGTCGTACCGAAAGCCGTCGCGACCGAACCGGTGACGCGGAATTTACAAGCCGTCGGGCCGCCCAATTCGGGTATGCAGGTCCTGGGGATCGTCGGACCGTCGGACTCGGGCAAGACGACGCTGGTCGAACGTCTCGCCGAGCGCCTCGTCGACCGGGGGCGCGTCGCGACGGTCAAACACCTCAAAACGGAACCGACCGTCGACACCGAGGGGAAAGACACCGCACGGCACCGCGCCGCCGGCGCGGGGGCGACCTACGGGATCACCGACGACGCGGGCTGGTTCGCCACCGGCGCCGACCGCTCGCTGACGGGGACGCTCGACGAGCTCGCCCCCGACTTCGACTACTGTCTCGTCGAGGGCTACAGCGACCGGCCGCTCCCGACGGTCGCGCTCGCCGGCCGCGACCACGCCGGCGAGACCGTGGCGACCGCCGCCGACGCCGACGCGGTCGACCTCGATTCGCTCGTCGAAGCGGTCGACGACCGCGAACCGTACGAGTCGCTGGCCTCGCTGGTCGCCGACGTGAAGCGGTCGCCCGACGCCCGCTACGCGGGCGCCGTCGCGACGTTCACCGGTCGCGTCCGGGCACAGGAGGGCCCCGACGACGAGCCGACCGAACACCTCGAGTTCGAGAAGTACGACGGCGTCGCCGAGGAGCGGATGGCGGCCATCCGCGAGGAGCTCGAAGCGCGCGAGGGGGTGCAGGAAGTCCGGATGCATCACCGCACCGGCGTCGTCGAGGCCGGCGAGGACATCGTCTTCGTCGTCGTCCTCGCGGGCCACCGCCGGGAGGCCTTCGAGACCGTCGAGGACGGCATCGACCGCCTGAAAGACGAGGTGCCGCTGTTCAAGAAGGAGGTCACCGTCGACGACGCCTTCTGGTCGCACGAGCGGCCGGAGTAGCTCGCTCAGGACCCGACCAGCGGCCGGGTCAACACCCAGTGAGTGGCCGCGAGCCCGCAGAGCGCAGCGACCGTGAACGCGGCCGGCGGGATCTCGACGGTTCGACCGGCGAGTTCGACCGGCGTCGGGCCGAGGAACAGGAGCGGGACCGTCGCGAGCACGAACCAGCCGACGAGATTCTCGAAGACGTGGGTCTGGCGTTTGACCACGCCCTCGGGTGTCGTGAAGGGATGGTCCCTATCGACCGCTGCGCGGCCGCTCTCGGGAGCGTACAGCCATCGCGTCACCGCGACGCCGACCCCGCTCATGAACGTCAGGAAGGCGACCAACGCGATCGGCCCCAGCGCCAGCGAAGCGCGCCCGCCGAGTACGAGCAGGACGGCCAAGCCCAGCGCCGTCGCGACTTCGACGGCGGAGACGCCCCAGTCGTCGTCCCACTCGACGGTCGGAGGCCCCTCGTCCACTTCCAGGTCTTCGTCGTCGAACGACGGGACGTACACCTTGACGAGTACGATACCGGCGAGAACAAATGCTCCCAGATACGCCCCGTAGAACGCGGCCAGCCCGGGGATATCGGTCGGCTCGAAGACCGAACCGAGCACGTACAGCGCTCCCATCAGTCCGACCCCGAGGAGGATCACGAGTACCCGTGGGCGGCGGCGGTCCGAGTCATCACCGGTCGCCATATTCGCACCACAGCGCCGCCTCTCCTAAATCGAACGGTCAGAGTCGGACTCGTGGTCGCCGGTTCCCGGCTGTCGGGAGTCGTCCGCCCGGTCGGCGGGGCCGTCACTGCCGGGACCGTCCCCACGGTCGAGATCGTCGACCCGCGCGAGCCTGTCGTCGACGATCCCTTCGACCTGTTTCAGGAACTGGTAGACGGCGAGGAAGAGCGCGACAAGGATGACGGGGATCCCGAGCGCGCCCCAGGTAATGGCGAGGACGCTGACGACGTAGAGCGCCAGTAGCTGGACGAGTAGCACCGCCGCCCGGCGGAAGATTGACGTGTCGTCGAAGTCCTCCGCGATCGAGGTCATATCGCGAGTGGTGTCGGACGAGTGAAAACTACTGCGGCTCGGTCCCGGTCAGTGGAACGCCTCCCAGCGCTCCACAGTGACCGACTCGCCGGCCGCGACGCCTTCGAGACTCTCCGGGACGACGACCCAGCCGTCCGCGGCCGCCACGGAGGAGAGCACGCCCGCGCCGCCCCGCACGGGCTCGACCGTCCCCTCGTCGGTCTCGCGCACGCGGACGAACGAGCGCACGCCGACCTCGCTGGCGATCTTGCGGTCGAGTGTCGCCTCGAACGCGGGGAACGGTTCGGGCTCGAACCCGCCCGCTTTCGCGACCGCAGGGCGCAACAGTTGGACTGCGGTCACGAGACAGGAGACGGGATAGCCGGGGAGCGTCAGGACGGGCGTGTCGTCGACGACGCCGTAGCCGACCGGGTGGCCCGGTTTGAGCGCGACGCCGTGGCCCAGTACGTCACCGAGATCGGCCACCACGTCGGCGATGAGGTCCCGCTCGCCGACCGAGGAGCCGCCCGTGGTCACCACGATGTCGTGGTCGGTGTCGCGCTCGACGGCCGCTCGGAGCGCGCCCTCGTCGTCGCCGACGATGTCGCGATACGTGGCCTCGCCGCCCCATCGTTCGACCAGTCGCGAGACGGTCAGCCCGTTGGTCTCGGTGGTCTCGCCGTAGCCGGGGTCGAACGCGACCAGTTCCTCGCCCGTCGGGATCACGCTCACCGTCGGTCGCCCGCGGACGGACACCGAGCGGTGGCCGCCGGCCTTCAGCAGTCCCAGATCGGACGGGCGCAGCCGTCGACCGGCATCGAACAGCCGGTCGCCCGACCGCACGTCCTCGCCGGCGGGCGCGACGTTTTCGCCCGGCGGGACGGCGGCGAACACTTCGACCCGGTCGCCCCGCGTATCCGTCTCCTCGACCTTGACGACGGCGTCGGCGCCGTCGGGCATCGGACTCCCCGTGTGGACGTAGCGGGCCAGTCCGGGGGTCACGTCACCCCCGGTCTCGTCGAGGACGGCCGGCGAGCGGTCGCTGGCGTCGTGCGTGTCGGTCGCGCGGACGGCGTAGCCGTCCATCGCCGCGCGGTCGAAGCCCGGCACGTCGCGGGTCGCGGCGACCGAGTCGGCGAGCGTCAGCCCGTCTGCTTCGGCGACGGGCACCGACTCGGCGGCCGCCGGCGGGTTGACGACCGACAGCAGTTCCTCGCGCGCGGCGGCCAGCCGCGTCACCTCGGTGAAGCCCTCGTGTCCCATTGCCGGCGGTTCGGAGGGGAGGACCTAAAGGCGTCCGGGACGGGCGAGGTCGAACGGAGTGAGACCTCGATGCGAACGGCGACCGAAGGGAGCCGTGAGCGCGGTCGAGTCGCAACGGCTACCGCATCGACCCGGCGTCGACCACGAGGCTCCGGTCGACGGAGATCCACGTCGACATGCGCTCGACCCCCGTCGCGTCGGGCGGATGGATCGTACACCGATCGGGCCGGTCGGCGTACTTGACGAGCGCGAGTTCCAGCGTCGGCGGGTCCGCTCGACCGGGCTGGCCGGGGTCGATCGAGGGCGTTCGGGGCTCGGAAGGGGAGTCGTCCGCTGACCGCGTGCGTCCCGACATCGTGATACTCACTCGAACGGTGGCCGCTCGCCCACAAGAGGGCTGCTATGAACTCACAATAGGCCAACGTAGCGGCCCGGAGCCGACCTGAGTGGTGGACGACCGGGGCCGACCGCACTACGGCCGCACGGTCCGCAACACCCACGTCTCGGGATTCAGCTGTTCGACCTCGAAGGGATCCAGGTCGCCGGGGCCGTCGGCCTCGGCCGACAGCGAGGCGATGAACGAGCGCACCGGCGTCGGGTCGCGGTCGGAGACCAGAACCAGCCGTTCGCCCCGTTCGGTCGCGTCGAACCCCTCGCGGACGCGGTCGTGGCGCGCGTCGGCCGCCGCGCCGCGCAGGTCGACCGCCTCGTCGGGCGCGTCGACCGACCACACGTCCTCGACGCGTTCGCGGGCGTCCTCGCCCAGTCGCTGCATCTGTTCCGGGAGGTCGCCGGGGCGGGGCGTCGCCTGGACGCTCGGGTCGAAGTCCAGCTCGGCGAGGACCGGCGCGTCCAGCCCCGAAAGCGGCTCGCCCTCCTCGAACAGGTCGTGCTCGTCGCCGCAGCTCGGACAGGTGAACCCGGCCATGTTGACGGCGACGCCGAGGACGGGCACGTCGTTCTCCTCGAACAGGTCGAGCGAGCGGGCGGTGTCGGTCACGGCGGCGTGGAAGGGGGTCGTGACGAAGACGACGCCGTCGAGGTGGACCTCCTGTAGCGTCGTCAGTACCACGTCCCCGGTGCCCGGGGGGAGGTCGACGACCAGGGTGTCGAGGTCGCCCCAGGCGGTGTCCTCGAACAGCTCCGAGAGGGCGTCGTGGGCCATCGCGCCCCGCCAGGCCAGCGGCGCGCCCGACTCCATCAGCCCGACGCTCATCACGTCCAGCTCGCCGGCCTCGACCGGGAGCGGGTTGCCGTCGTCGTCGGAGTAGACCGGGCCGGAGACTTCCAGCACCTCCGGGACGTTCGGGCCGTGGATGTCGGCGTCGAACAGGCCCACGTCGCGGTCCGAGTCGGCCATCGCGCAGGCGATGTGGGTCGCGACGGTGGTCTTGCCGACGCCGCCTTTCGCGCTGGCGACCGCGATCACGCGGTCCACGTCCGCGAGGCCCGGCGAACGGTCCTCGTCGGCGGCGTGGCCCGTCTCGCGCTCGATGTGGGCGTGTTCGACGCCCGGTACCTCGGAGACGGCGCGGAGCATCGCGCTCGTGACCTGCTCGCCCTCCTGTGGCCGGAAATCGGTCAGGTCGGCGACGACCGTGACCGCGCCCTCGGAGACGGCCATGTCGGAGACGAGGCCGGCCTCGAACACGTCCTTTCCCGCGTCGGGATCCCGGACCTGGCGGAGCGCGGCCTCGATTTCGTCTTGCAGGTCGGCGTCGTTCGGTTCGGAGTCGGTACCGTCGGCGTCGTCGATCGGTCCGTCGTGGTCGGTGTGTTCGGACATGGTGGGGTGGACAGCGAAGGGGGGTCAGAGGTCGGGCTGGCGATTGAGATGGTCCTCGCCGGGGAGCGTGGTGTCGCCGCGGTCGAGCGCACCGGTGAACTGCCGGCGGAAGCGACCGGGGTCGGCCTCCAGGGCGCGGGCGGCCGTGCCGCGGACGATCCTGGGTTCGGACTCGTCGTCGGCGACCTCCCGGAGCGTCTCCCGGGCGCGGTCGTCGTCGACGCCCGCGAGCAGGTGGACCGCCCACTCTCGCACCCGCTCGCTCTCGTCGTCGACGGCGTCGAGCAGCGGTTCGAGCGCGTCCTCGCCGCGGCGCTTGAACACGGAGACGAGGGCGTTGCGCCGAACGGCGTGGTGGTCGGCGTCGAGCGCGTCGTCGATGCGGTCGGCGTAGGTCTCCCGGTCGATGCGGTCGAGCGCGACGAGCGCCTCGGCGCGGACCCAGGGGTCGTCGTCCTCGGCGATCTCGACGGCCGCCGGACCGGCGCGTTCGCCGCCGAGCTTCGCCAGCGCCTCGACGGCGAACTGGCGCACGTCGGCGTCGTCGTCTTCCATCCCGGCGGTGATCAGCGCCTCGACGACGGCCGGGTCGCGGTCCTCCTCGGCCAGCGAGAGCGCCGCCCGCTGGCGCTCGACGGCGTCGCCGGTCGCGAGGCGTTCGAGCTTCTCCGTCGCGCTCTCGCTGGCGATCAGCGACGTGTCGGCCGCCGAGAGTTCCCGCGGCGTGGCCTCGCCGATCTCGACGTCCTCGCGGCTCACCTCGATGTCCTCCAGGCCAGCGTGGTCGACGTCGAACCCGGGGCTCTGTTCGGGGTGAACCCGCGGGTCGGTCGGCCCGTCGGTGGCCTCCTCGGGGTCACGCATCGGCGACACCCCCAGGAGTCCGCTCGGTTTCCGCGCCGGCGGGCGCCCACTCGCGGACGAGGACGACCAGCCCGAGCGCGAACGCGACGGCTCGGGGGAGCGTCCCCGGGACGCCGGCGAACAGCAGCAGCGCCGCGGCGACCGCGGGCCCGAACGCCCGTCGGCGCGCGTCGGCGACGACCGTGGTGAGAGCCCCGCCGATCCCGAGCGCGAGCAGCGCGAGCGGGACCGTCCCGGCGCCGAAGGCGACGAGCGCGACCGCGCCGGCGACGAACGGCGCGCTCGCCGCGGCGACGACCACTGCGAACGCGGCGACCGCCCACAGCCCGAGGTCGAGCGTCCGGTCGACCCCGCGTGCCAGCGGCAGCGCCGCCAGCGTCGCGAAAGCGACGGCGGCGCCCGCCGGCCGGAGCGTCGTCGTTCCGATCCCCGCGGAGGCCGCGAGCGACCACGCGAGCGCGAGCGCACCCAGCGCCGCGACGGCCGCGGGGCGGGCGATCGGTGCGAACGCGGCACGGAGCGAGTCGACAGGACCGACGCGAACGTGCGCTCGCTCGGCGAGTTCGACGACGAGCGCGGCACTGGTCCCGGCGAGGACGGCCGCGGCCGCCGGGAGCCACGCCGCGGCGTCGGCCGCGCCAACGAGTCCGAAAACGCCCGCGGCCGCGAGCGCCACCCGTTCGGCGCGGGCGTCGGCGTCGACCGCCAGCCCCAGGAGCGCGAGCGCCGGGACGACCGCCGCCAGCGTCGTCACCGCCGGGGTCGCGGCGCGACCGGCCGGCGGGAGGCCGACGGGCGCGTTGCGGGCGAGTCGCAGGGCCAGCACGCCGGCGGTCGGAACGAGCGCGGCCGACCCGAGCAGCGTCGCGAGCGACACCGGCAGACCGCTCGCGGGGCGGTCGCGAGACGCCGCTCCCGCGGCTCGCTCGCCGGCGTCCGCTGTCGGCCGGCTCACGGGTCGCCCCCCTCTTCCAGGCGGTCGGCCAGGTCCGCGGTGTCGGCGGCGATCAGCCGCCGGCAGAAGGCCGCGAGTTCGCCGTAGTAGCCGGTCCCCGGTTCGCCGTCGAGGGCGTCGGCGACCCCTTCGGAGAGGACCGCGAGGTGGCGGTCGAGGAAGTCCAGCCGCGCGCGAGCGGCGTCGGGGTCGACCGCCGCCTCGCGCCGACAGAGGTAGCCGGCGAACTCTAACTCCAGCCGGTAGTGGTCGTGGTTCTCCCGGCGGTCGGTGTCGACCTCGACGCCGAAGTAGTCGTAGACCCGCGCCAGGTCGAGGTTCACGTCGTTCCACGACGCCTCCGGCCGGTAGCCGGACTCGTACAGTGACACGCTCGGTCCCTCGGCGTCGATGGTGCCGTCCGTGCGGTCCTCGACGGTCGTGTGCCCGAGGACGAACAGGTCGTTGAACCGCGCACACACCGTCTCGCGGTCGTCGTCGGTGGTCAGGTCCGGGGGATGGACGTCGAGGGTCGTCCGGTCGAGCAGGCGCCGACACTCGCGGTCGAGCGCACCCGAAGCGAGCGCCTCGTGGAGCTGTTCGTCCGGTTCGGTCAGCGCCCGCGCGGCCAGCGCGTACAGCCCGCCCCGGGCGGCGGCGTCGCGGTCGGCGTCCGTCGGCGGTTCGTCGTCGACGGCCCGGCGGTCGCCCTCGGGGGCGTCCTCCGCGGACTGGGAGTCGACCGGTTCGGCGTCGCTCACGCCGCTTCACCCCGCGTTCGGCGGACGCCCTCGATGGTCACGACCGTGACGAACAGGACCGCGAGCCCGGCGGCCGTCCAGAGGATGGTCTCGTAGGGCGGTCCCTGCGGACCGGGCCCCATGGCGAGGTACTGCCACTCGCTGACGGCCTTGCGGCCGGCCCGCTCGCCGTAGGACCCGTTCCAGACCGCGACCGACACGTCCACGTCCTGCTCGCCGGACAGGTCGGTTCGGTTGCCGGCCATGGCGGCCTCCCTGGTGAACGCGACGTGCCACTCGCCGCCCTCGTGGACTGCCTCGGCGTCGACGGCCGACTGGTCGAAGCTCGTGGTCGTCCCGGCACCGCCGGCGAGCAGTTCCTCGGTCGTTCCGCCGGCCCAGTACCAGACGTTGACGTGGTTGCCCGTGCCGCCCATCGCGATGGGCGGGCGCGCGCTCTCGTTCTCCGGGAACTGGACGGCGACGGCGTCGGCGAACTCGCGCAGGTCGGAGGCGTTGCGGTCGGCGGTCGCGTCCGGCCAGGAGACCCGGACGAAGGCGTGCGAGCCGTTGCTCGCGGCGCGGACCTGCGCGTGCGTGGTCGAGACGTTACTCGCTTGCGGCAGCCCGCTCGGCGCGCTGGCCAGCGCGAGTTCCACGCTCGGCACAGCCGTCCACGACTCGGCGGTCGGGTCCGTCGCGTTGGCCCCTACGTCGCCGACCGGCACCTCGTTGGCCGGCCGCGCGCTCGTCAGCGTCGGGAGCACCGCCGCGCCGACGACCGCGAGGACGACCAACGCGGCGACGCCGAGCCAGGAGCGGTCCCGCGCTCTCGTCGCCGAATCGTCAGTCATCGTCGAACACCCCCAGCCGGTACTGCTGTGCGGGGTTCTTGTCCTGGAGCATCTCCATCAGTTCGCTGTCCTCGCCGCGTTCGACCCGGTCGCGGTGGCGCTCGATGGTGTCGAGGGCCCCATTCACGCGGTCGCCGAACAGCTCTTCGAGGTACTCGCGCGGGATGCGGTCGACGCCCTCGATGCTCTCGCCGTCCTCCGAGTGCTGGGGCGGCGCGTAGGGCGGGATGTAGTAGACGTTCGGCACCGTCTCGAACTCCGGATGCAGCGGCAGCGCCACCTCGTACTCCTCGACGAGCTTGTAGATGGGACCGTCCTCGTCGTCGAGGTATCCGACCAGCCGGAGCTGTGGCGGGCACTCCTCCGCGCAGGCGGTCGCGTGGACGGTGTCGTCCGGGCCCTCGCCCTCGATGCGGGGGTAACAGAAGATGCACTTCTCGGATTTCTTCTTGGCGGCGTTGTAGTACACCTTCTTGTAGGGACAGCCCTCGACGCAATAGCGGTAGCCCCGACAGCGCTCCTGGTCGACGAGGACGATGCCGTCCTCCTCGCGCTTGTACAGCGCTTTGCGGGGGCAGGCCTCGACGCAGGAGGGGTGGGTGCAGTGGTTGCAGATCCGCGGGAGGTAGAAGTAGTAGCTGTTGGGGTACTCGCCGGCGCCCTGGTCCTCGTCCCAGTTGGGGCCCCACTCGGGGTCGACGTTCTGGGGCCGAAGCGGCTCGTCGCTGCCGTCGTACATGATATCCGAGTGGTTGAACTCCCAGTCGCCGCCGTAGCGCTCTTTCTCGGGGATCTCGCCGGGCTGGCGCTCGCTGTGGTCTTCCGACTTCCAGCCGCCGCCCGACTCCTCCCAGCCTTTCGGGTACCCCTCGCCGGGCTTGGTCTCGACGTTGTTCCAGTACATGTAGTCGCGGCCGCCGCCCTCCGTCCAGAGGGTCTTGCACGCGACCGTGCAGGTCTGACAGCCGATGCACTTGTTCAGATCCATCACCATCGCGACCTGGTGGTCGATCCCGTCTGCGATGTCGATGTGCGTGTCGTCGCTCTGGGCGTCGTCGGTGCTCACGACTGCTCACCCCCGTCGGCGGCGTCGACGGTACTGCCATCCGGCGGATCGCCGCCGTCGGCCAGCCGCAGATCGGCCGCCGTCTCCTCGCCGTCACCGTCACTCTCGCCCTCGCTCTCGCCCTGCTCGGCCGGTCGCACGTCGACGCGCACGTCGGAGTTGACCCCGGTCGGTCCCCAGTAGTTGGGGAAGAAATAGAGGTGTTCGCCGGTGTCCTCGGGGTACTGGACCAGCTGGGTCGGCTTCATGTACATCGGGACGAGCGTGTTGAAGTTGTCCCGGTCGGGGTACTGGAACTTCTCCCAGGAGAAGAAGTGGCGCACCGTCCCGGGCTCGCTGGATGGGTAGATCTTCGCCTGCACCTCGACGCTGCCCAGGTCGTTGAACACCTCGACCGTGTCGCCGTCCTCGATGCCCCGCTCCTCGGCGTCCTGAGGGTTGAGGAAGACGGTCGGTTCGCCCCGCTGGAGGTTGAGCATCGTCTCGTTGTCGCGCCACGTCGAGTGGATCGACCACCGGCTGTGTGGCGTGCTGTACGAGAGGGGGTAGCTCCCGCCGGTGTTCGCCGGGCCTTCCTTGTGAGTCGGGAGCTCCTCGCCGAGTTCGAGGTACCAGTCGTGGTCGACGTAGTACTGCTGGCGCCCCGTGAAGGTGGGCCAGGGCTCCTTGTCCTGCACGTAGTTCTGCCAGGGCGTGTACGCTTCGCCGTCCTCGATGTCGGAGGTCCAGTGACTGCCCGCTTCGAGCAGCCGCTGGGGCTGGTCGATGGTGTCGTCGAGCGTGATCTGCTCGTCGGTCCCTTCGGGGTTGGACTCCTCGGAGTGTTCGAGGATGTACTCGCAGGCCGCACGATCCTCCGCCAGGGCGCCCTCCTCGTCGGACTCCCAGTCGCGCACGTAGTCGTCGTAGATCGACTGGAGGTCGATCTCGCGGTCGAACTGCCGGTCGTCGATCGGTTCGACGCCACGCTCCTGTGCCACTTCCTGGATCTTCTCCGCGAGGTCGCGGAAGATTTGCCAGTCGGTCTTGGCCTCGCCCAGCGGCTCGACCGCGGGCGTGAACGGATGCACGTAGCTGTGCATGTCCGTCATCGACAGGTCGTACTTCTCATAGTGGCTCGCCGCGGGGAGGACGATATCGGAGTACAGCGCCGTCGAGTCCATCCGGAAGTTGATGTCGACGACGAGGTCGAGTTTCGGCCACAGCTCCTCCTCGACGGCGACGTTGCCCTTGGCCTGGTTGAAGTAGTTGCCCCGCCAGACGAACATCGTCGACGGGTCCGGTCGGGAGCCGTCCTCGCGTTCGGAGGGATAGACCGGCATCCAGTCCTTCTTGATCGACTCGCGGATCTTCGCCGCGGTGTCCTCGTCGGTGTTGTCGAGGATGCCCGCGTGGAAGTAGGTCCACAGCGTCGTCGGGACGCCCCGCACACTGCCGGTCGGGAAGGAAAGGGTCTGCCAGCCGTGGAACGTCCAGATCTTCTCCTGGCCGACGTAGTGGTCGAGGCCGGTGCCCTGCTCGCCGAGGTTGCCGGTGAGGGTGACCAGCAGCTGGATCGCGCGGTTGCCTAGGTCGTTGTGGTACCAGTCGTTGACGCCCTTGCCGTGGATGATCTTCGCCTTGTCGGCCTCGGCGAACTCGCGGGCGACCCGCTGGTAGGTCTCCTCGCCCACCGTGGTCTCGTCGGTCACGAACTCCGGGGTGTACTCCGACAGTTCGTCCCGGAGGTTCTCCCACACGGAGCGCACGGCGACGCTGTCGGCGTCGGCGCCATCGGCCAGATCGACCGAGCGCTCGACCGACAGTCGCGGGTCGAAGTCGAGTTCGATCGACGACTCGGGGTCGTTCTGCCCGTCGCGGTCGCCGAGCGACCCGGGGGCCATCCGGAGGCTCCCCTCGGAATCGACCATCACGAACGTCTTCTCGGGGCGGTCGACGTCGTCGCCGACGCTCGGGACTTCGCTCGCGCGGAGGAACTTCCCGGTGTCCTCGCGGACGAGCAGCGGCATGTCGGTCTGTTCCTTGAGGTGCGCTTCGTCGTGCAGGTCTTCGTCGACGATGGTCTGTGCCATCCCGAGCGCGAGGGCGGTGTCGGTACCGCCCTCCGGCGAGAGCCACTCGTCGGTGTGGATCGCGGTCTGCGAGTAGTCGGTGAAGACGCCGACCCGTTTCGTGCCGTTGTAGGCGGCGTCGAGGAAGAACTTCGCGTCGGGGATGCGGGTGACGTTGATGTTGCTCCCCCACGCGATGATGTAGTCGGCGTTGTACCAGTCGGCGCTCTCGGCGTTGTCCGTCTGGGTACCCCAGGTGATCGGCTGGCCCGGCGGGAGGTCCGAGTACCAGTCGTAGAAGCTGTGGGAGACGCCGCCGAGGAGGTTGACGAGCCGGCTCCCGGAGGCGAAGGAGACGGGGCTCATCGCCGGGATCGGCGTGAACCCGGAGATGGCGTCGTAGCGGCCGGCCTCGACCTCGTCGACGACGTGCTCGGCGATCTCCGTCAGCGCCTCGTCCCAGCTGATCCGCTGCCACTTGCCCTCGCCGCGCTCGCCGGTGCGGCGCATCGGGTACTTGATGCGCTGGTCGGCGTTGACGTAGTCGGTGTAGCAGGCTCCCTTCTGACAGCCCCGCGGGTTCGGGTCGGGCAGGCTCTCGTCGAAGTTCGGGTAGTCGCCGGCCTGCTCCTCGCGCCAGACCTGGCCGTTCTTGACGTAGACGTTCCACGAACACGAGCCGGTGCAGTTGACCGAGTGCGTCGAACGATGTTTGGAGTCCCAGTCCCACTCCTCGCGGTAGAGGTCCTCCCACTCCCGGTAGGGGTAGTCGCCGATCGGGTCGTTGACGACCTGCAGCCGGGTCATCTGGAGGAAGTCCTGCGCGAGGCCGGTCCCCGAGGCGCCCGCGCCGGCGACGCCGGCCGCGCCGACGCCCTTCAGGAAGTCCCGGCGCGACACGTCCACGCCGGCGCCGCCGTCGGAACGGAGTTCCGACGAGCCCCCGCTCGCTCCGCTTGCGGGGACCCCGTCGGTGCTCACGTCCGTGTCGGAGTCGGTCGCTTCGCTGTCGGTGCTGTCGGTCGGCGGGTCGTCGGTCAGATCGGTCGAGTGGTCGTCGGTCATTGTTTGGCAACGAAGATAGTCGCGAGTCCGCAGGCGACGCCGGCGGCCGCGAAGGCGATCCCTGCGGCGGTGTCGCCGCCGGTGTCGAGTCCGATCGCTATCAGCGCGACGCCCAGCAGCTTGCTCAGTCGGTCGATCCAGCGATAGGAGCGCTCGGTGACGGTGACCGCCGTCATCGTTCGCCCTCCGTTTCGGGCCGCTCGTCGCTCCCTGCGTCCGCTCCCCCGTTCGCGGCCTCGGGCTCGTCGGCGTCGTTGCCGCCCAACAGGCCGTAGGTGACCGCCGCACAGAGCGTCGGCCACCCCAGCAGCGCCCACCAAAGGACGGCGTTGACGGCCCCGGTCTCGGTGCCGAGCGCGTCGGCGGCGATGTTGTTCATACCCGCGATGGAGGCGACCATGATGAACGTCACGCCGAAGACGCCGACGGCGGTCTGTTTCGGCCGGTCGAGCGGGTTCAGCGCGAAGTGTTCGGGGTCGCGGTAGTAGTCGACGAAGGGCCAGGCGGCGACCGCCCCGAACACGAGTCCCGGCATGAGGATGCCGCCGACGAACTCGGCGTTGACCTCGCCGAGGATCGGGACGTGGAACGCGAGCCACGACGGCAGCAGCTTCAGGAAGCCGTACACCCACATCAGGAACCAGTCGGGCATGATGAGCGCGGGCGTGCCCGCGGGGTCGTTGGGGCCGTACTCGGCGACGTTGTGGACCGGGAGGAACCCGGCCAGCAGCGCCAGCGTCGCCAGCGTCAGGAAGAAGACGACGGCGCTCACCGCCGCCTGGTTCGGGAACGCCGGCAGCCCGACGATGACGCTGTCGTCGTTGCGATCGACGGCGCCGGCCACTTTCGCCCGGACCGTCCCGGCGACGCCGCCGTCAGTGGCGGCCGGCCCGTCGCCGGCGCCGTCGGTGACCGCGGCCGTCCCGCCGCTCGCGGCCGCGCCCTCCGCCGGCGGCGCCGGCCCGGGCACGTCCTCGTCGCGCTCGGCCTCGGTGTGTTTCTGGCGCATCAGGATCAGCATGTGGACGCCGATCAGCCCCGCGATGGCCAGCGGGATGACGAGGACGTGCAGGAAGTAGAACCTGGGAATGGTGGCCGATGACGGGAACGACCCGCCGAAGACGAGCTTCGAGAGCGCCCCCCCGGCCAGCGGGATCGAGCTGGCGAGGTTGTAGCCGATCCCCGTCGCAGTGCTGGCGAACTCGTCGAACGGCAGGGCGTAGCCGGTGTAGGCGGCGCCCATCGACAGGCCCGCCAGCCCGGTACCGACGAGCCAGTTGGGCTCGCGCGGGTTGCGGTAGGCGCCGGTGAAAAAGACCCTGAGCATGTGCAACGCCATCGAGGCGATGAACAGGTGGGCGGCCCAGTGGTGCATCCGGCGCAGGAGCATGCCGAACGGCACGTCGTAGGTGATGTTGAGGACGCTCGCGAACGCCTCGGGCACGTCCTGGCCCTGGAAGCGCTCGACGCTGCCCTCGTAGGTCACGTCGCTCGTGCTCGGCTCGAAGAAGAAGCCGAGGAACATCCCCGTCAGTACGAGGACGAGGAAACAGAACAGGGCGACCTCGCCGAGCAAAAAGGAGTCCTCGGCGGGGAACGCCTTGCCGAGGACGTCCCTGTCGGAATCGAGGTCGAGGCGGGCGTCGACCCAGCCGTAGGCGCGGCCCAGCCGCCCGCTCCCCTCGCCATCGTCGCTTTCGGCCATCACTCACCTCCCGGGCCGACGGGCCCTTCGAAGTCCCCGGTGGCGACGAGGTGGCCGTCCGAGGAGAGCGTGAGCGGGAGCTGCGGGAGCGCCCGCGGCGGCGGGCCGCCGACGACCGAGGCGCCGCTGGTCGGGTCGAACTTCCCGAAGTGACACGGACAGACCAGCGTCTCGCCCTCGGTGTCCGAAACCATACAGCCCGCGTGCGTGCAGACCTTCGAGTAGGCGGCGTAGCCGCCGACGGTCGACTCCATGGCCGTCTCGCCCCCGTAGGCGTCCTCGGGGTAGCGGACCAGTAGCGTCGGCGCGTCCGCGATGCCCGGCCTGGGCTCGGGGAAGACGGTCAGCTGTTCGCCCTCGGCGAGCGTGTCCTCGGTGACGCGCTCGCCCTCGCCGTCGACCAGGGCGACCCCGTCCGAGTAGACCGGTCCGGAGTATCCCCGCTCGAAGACGCGGGTCAGGCCCATCAGCGGCGCGGCGAGGCTGCCGACGGCGGTCAGGCCGCCGACGGTCGCCAGCACCTTCGCGTAGTCTCGACGTTCCATCTCGGCGCGGGCGTCGGTGTAGATGCTCGGACGGGTCGGTTCCTCGTCGCCGCAGCAGCCGTCGCAGGTGTCACAGTCGTCGCTCATCGGTGGCTCCCTCCGCGGACCGCGGTGGTGTCGGTCGGACGATACATCAGTGGTCCCTCCGTTCGGCGACTTCGATGTGGGGCATGAACCACGCGTAGTAGGCGACCGTCGAGCCGGCCAGCGAGAGGAACATCCCGGCGGCGTAGAGGCCGAAGTACTGGGTGCGCGCCAGCGTCAGGTACTCGCCGGTGAACAGCGCCGCGAAGACGATCGCCAGGACGGTCAGCCCGCCCATCGCGACCAGTCCCTCGATTGCCCCGCTCGCGTCGTGATACTCGACGACCCAGCGCTCCTCGGTCGAGAGCCACGGGAAGCCGACGGTGCCACCGTCGCTCCGGGCGTCGGCCCGGCCGCCGTCGGCGACGGCCGTGTCGTCGGTCGCGGTCCCCCCCGCGGCCGCCGGCTCCTCGGGCCTGACGGCGCGGTTCATGAACCGGTGGGCGGCCGAGAGGACGGCGACCAGCGCCAGCAGCGCCACCCAGACGATGACGCCGACCTGGCTCGGCGAAAGCTTGTTCGGCGTGTCGAGGAAGCCGTCGAGCGGCCGCAGCTCCGAGACGCTCTGGTCGATGGCGATTTCCTCGCTCGGCGGCTCGCCGTGCAACCCGACGTACCACATCGGCAGCAGCGTCATCACGACCAGCAAGACGATCAGGTAGCCGTTGCGCCTCATGGGTCGCCGGCTCCCTCCTGTCGATCGGTGCCCCTGGTCGCCGCCCCGCGAGCGTCCGAACCCGCCGGACGCCGCGGCCCCGGTCGGTCGGTCGGCAGACGAGACATCACACCGGATATGCCCCGCCGTCCCGGATAGCGGTTCACCCAGAATATTTTGGTCGTACTTGTACCCCCGCCGAAAACCGCCTGACAGCGACAGTACCGTTCGTTCTGCGATCGGGGCGACGCTCCGTCGACGAACGCGCCGCGTGCGCTCGGACCCGTCACGCCGCCCCCTCCAGCAGCGAGTCGAGCACCTTCGACTGGGCCGACGCGAGGTGTTCGGCGAACGTCGAGGGGGAGATGTCCAGCCGTTCGGCGACCTCGGTCGCGTTGGCCGAGCGGGGCCGCTCGAAGTAGCCCATCTCCATGGCCGTCTCCAGTACCTCCTGCTGGCGGTCGGTGAGCCGCCCCCGGTCGACGAGAACGAGGTCGTCGTCCTCGCCGTCGCCGGTGCGAGCGAGCCGGTCGATGCGGACCGACCCGAAGGCGGCGTCGAGGTCGTCGACCGCCGCCCGGACGGTCTCCACGTCGGTCGCGTGGAAGCTCAGCCGGAGCGTCCCCCGCGAAGCGCTCACGTCGGTGACGGGGGCGCCCAGCCGCTCGACGGCCTCGCAGATGCAGTCGCCGGTCTCGCGAGTGAACCGCACCCGGTCGGACCGGTCGGTCTCGAAGACGACCGATGCCTCGTCCGGGAGGTCCGCCGCCTCGGCGTCGCCGACGAGGTCGAACTCCTCGACGACCTCGCCCTCCCCGACCGTACTCCACCTGGCCGACCGGGCGATCGTGTCGCCGCCGGTCGCCGCCGCCACCGGACAGGCGTCGGCCGCCTCGACCGCGAGCCTGACCTGGATGCCACGTGCCGATTCGACTCCCATGTGCGGCGGGTGGCGCCCTCTCCAAAAGAACCCCGTTCGGCGCTTTCACTGTCCGGGAACCCCCGGCGAACACGTTCGTCCCGCGTATGCCGTCAGTCGGAGTCGAGGACCATCGACAGGACCGTCCGCTGGGCGGTCGCGAGGTGTTCGCAGGCGGTCGACAGCGCCACGTCGAGTTCCTCGGCGACCTCGCCGGCGTTGGCGCGCTTGGGCGTCTCGAAGTAGCCCATCTCGAAGGCGGTCTCCAGCACCTCGCGCTGGCGGTCGGTCAGTTCCGCTCGGTCGACGGCCACCGGGTCGTGGTCGGTCAGGTCGCAGTCGCGTTCGAGCCCGACCACGGCGACGCCGCCGAACCGCGAGCGCAACACCTCGACGACCTCCTCCAGGCGGTCGGCGTCGGGGGTGTAGAAGGAGAGCCTGAGTCCGTCGTCGGTGGCGGATATCTCGTCGAGCGGGTAGCCGAAGTCGGAGAGGACGCCGCAGACGCAGGTCGACTCGTCGACGCCGCGCTCACGGTAGCGGACGCCCTCGTCCCACTCGAAGACGGGTTCGAGGTCGTCGTCCGGCGCCGCGCACTCGCGTATCTCCGCGGCGTCGCCCCGGAGCGTGAACTCCTGGACCAGCCGCCCGTCGTCGACGGTCCGCGAGACGGCGTCGACGCTCGCGCCCGTCGTCCGCGCGGCGCGAGCGGGCGTGCAGTGGCCGGGATCGGTGATGCGCATCTCGACCCGGAGTCCGTCGGTCGACATGGGACGCCGTCCGCCCGCCGGCTACAAAAATTTGTCCTCGTGCAAACATGTTCGGGGCCCACCCCCGGTTGGATGTTCGCTCGTGTTCGGGCGACCGAGGGCGGCCCGACTATCGGCTTCGAGACTCGGGACTAAACGCTTTTACCGGTCCGAGGGCATGGTGTGCCAATGGTTTCGAAACGCCGCATCGGACGGTTCGTCGCCGGCGCGGCCGGGGGTTGCCTCGCGCTCGCGGTCGTGCTCGCCGTCCTCGTCGGGACGGGCGTCCTCGCGGCGCCCACCGTCGGAAACGTCGAAAGCGAGTGGGGGACGGTGACCGCGAACGCGACGGCCATCGAGACCGCCGCGACCGTCACGAATCCGAACCCCGTCGGCGTCCCGGGCGTCGTCGACGTGGCCTACGAGGCGCGGCTCAACGACGTAGTGCTCGCTCGCGGGGAGCGCTCGGGCGTCGGCTTCCCGGCGGGGACGAGTCAGCTCCGGCTCTCGACGGAGATGGCCAACGACCGGATCGCCGACTGGTGGGTCGCCCACGTCACCGACGGCGAGACCTCGGAGCTGCGCGTCGCGGCGACCGTCTCCGGGCCCGGGTTCTCGCGGCGGATCCCGGCCCAGCGCTCGACGGTCGAGACGGATCTCCTCGGCGGATTCGCGACGGACGGCGACCGGACCGTCCGGTTCCGTGGCGACCCCTTCCTCGTCGTCGGGAACCAGACCGCGGCGTGGGGCGACGCGAACGCGTCCGTGACCCCGCTGTCGGTCACCTCGACGGTCGAGAACGTCCACGACTACCCCGTCGCGCTCGACGGCGTCGACTACGCCGTCGAGATGAACGGCGTCACCCTCGCGGAGGGGCGCCAGCGCTCGGGCGTCGACGTGGCACCGGGCGAGACGGGGACCCTCGACGTTCGGATGGGGCTGGACTCGGCGAGGATGGCCGACTGGTGGGCCACCCACGTTCGGGCGGACGAGCGGAGCACCCTCTCGGTCGAGCTGTACGGCCTCGTCGAGCGCGACGGGGAGTACCAGCGGGTGCCGATCCGGGTGTACGAGCGTTCGCTCGAACTGGAGACCGACGTGCTCGGCGGCGGCGCGGCGTCGGTGAGCGCCCGGAGTCCGCCCGAGCGAGACACCGAGTTCGAGCGCCCGCGGATCGTCGCCGCCGACCGCGAGTGGGGCGCCGTCACCGACGCGACCACCGCGATCCGAACCAGGGCCGCCATCGACAACCCCAACGACGACGAGCGGCTCAACGAGTTGCTCGCGCTCGACACCGCCCAGCGGACGGCGATCAACGATATCACCGTCGCGCGCGGCGGCCACCGGACGGAGGGGCTCGACGCCGGTCGGTCGGCGTTCGCGTTCGTCTCCGAGATGAACAACTCGAAGGTGCCCGCCTGGTGGGCGCGCCACCTCGACGCCGGCGAGCGCTCGACGATCACCACGACGCCCAGCGTCCGCGCGGACCTCGGGTTCACGACGTTCGACGTCGCGGTCCCGAACCGAACGAGCGAGGTCCGGACCGACCTGTTGGTCGGGATGGGCGGCGAGTCCGAGACGGTCGCCGTCAGCGGCGAGCCCGCCCTGGTCGTCAACTCGGAGGCCGCCGAGTGGGGCGACGCCACTCCCGAGACCGCCCCGATCCTCGTGAACGCGACGCTGGCGAACGAGCGGGCGGCCCCCGTGGACGTGACCGCCATCGACTACCGCGTGGCGCTCAACGACGTGGTTCTCGCCGACCGGACGGTTCCCGAGACCTACCGCGTCGCGCCGGGCGAGAGCCGCTCGGTCGGCTTCGAGATGGCGCTCGACAACGGCCGGATGGACGAGTGGTGGGTCACGCACGTCCGCAACGGTGAGTCGACGAATGTCTCGGTCGCCGTCACCGCGACCGTCGAGACGCCACGGGGCACCGAGACGGTCGAACTCGACTCGCTGAGCCGAAACGGGACGATGACGACCGACGTGTTCGGATGACTCGCGTTCCGACCGTCTCGACCGGCACAGCACACTTGCGGCTGGCGAGCGTACGTGGCGGCGATGCCGACGAAAGTGAACTACGAGGACGTGGACGCGGTCGCTGGCGGACTCCACTTTCTCCGCGACGAGCTGGACTGTGAGAACCTCGGGGTCTCCGTGCTGGAGTGCGAACCGGGCTGGACCGGCAAACCCCACGACCACGCCGAGGACGGACAGGAAGAGGTGTACGTCTGCCTCGAAGGCGGGGCCACCGTCACCGTCGCCGACGAGGACGTATCGATGGAACCCGGGGACGCCCTCCGTATCGACCCCGACGAGCGCCGACGGATCGAGAACGGCGACGCCGAGAGCACGTTCGTCCTCGCCGGCGCCCCCTGACCTCGTCGGCGCCTTCTGACTCCGTTGCCCTCGCGTGACACCGGGCAGTTCGGCTCTCGTACCAAAATTCGAGTATTCCAATATGAAATACTGTGCTTGAACAACTGATACTGGAGAAACGCCATTAGAGAAACTTATCTGTCGGTGTACGTCCGATCAGGTGCTTGACAGAGTCGCATTTCGTGAGCGCCGGAAGCGGCGACTAATATCGGTATTCGGCCCCTCGAATCGCGTGTAACCGGAGGAATGGGATCTGTCGGAGTGAAAAATCGAATCCGATACGTTTCCACACTCATTTGATCTATGATATTTCTAATCCGTGGGAAAGAGCGACGACGACCGTTGCGGTAGGCGGGTGTTACCGGTGGGGCGTCGAGCGGGACGGTCGAAACGGTGGGGCGTCGGGAGTGGGACAGGGTTCCGGATTTATGCTCGGGACTCGGCTAGTGGAAGGCGCCTCCCCCTTCGTTCGCGGGTGGCTGAACGACACATGAGACGGAAATTTCAGGGCACCGATAGAGGGAAGCGAGTCGTGGCCGACGACGGGACGGCGGTCGGGACGCTCGTGCGGACCGACGGTGACCGGGCGCGCGTCCTCCTGGACCCCGAGCGATTCGAACCGGGCGATCCGACCGGCGAGCTCGGGTCGCGGACGACGGTCACGATCGACCGGACGGGCGTCGCCGAGAGCACGAACGACCGCGTCCGGCTGGTGGAGGGCGCCGACCCGACCGACGCCCGGCGGCGCGCGTGACGGACACGGACGGAGTACGGTCTAGATCTCCGTGACGCGGTCGTGGACCGTCCCGACGGCCGACGCGTCCGCTTCGAGCAGCGCGACGACGAGGTACGTCGCGTGGTCGGCGAAGTAGTCGACCAGCTCCGCGATCCGCTCGGCGTCGACGGCCTCCAGGGAGTCCAGCAGGAGGAACGGACACCGCTCGTGTACGTCGTGGACGAGGTAGCCGGCGAGCGCGAGGACGAGCCCGACCACCTCCCGCTCGCTCTCGCTGAGGTTCGTCGGTGAGTCCTCGAAGGCGCCCTCGTCGCCCTCGCGGACGACGCGGATGTCGAAGGAGCCCACGTCGGCGCCCGACCGGCCGGTGCCAGCCGTCGCAGTGGTCCGCGTCAGGCGCACGCGGGCGACGTTGCCGTAGTCGAGGGCGTCGACCAGCGCGTCGGCGTGGTCGTTGAACGTCGCGACAGCCTCGGCCGCGGTCCGGTCGAGTCGCGTCCGACGCTCGACGAGGTCGGACTGGAGCTCCTCGCGGCGGGCTTCGAGCCGGTCGCGCTCGTCGAGGCGCTCGTCGAGGGCGGCCAGCTCCGACTCGACGGCCGCCTGGTCCGACCGCCGCTGTTCGAGCTCGACCTGGCGCTCGTTGGCGCGCCGGTGCAGGTCCAGGAGGTCCGCGTAGTCCTCGGTCCGCAGGTCCTCGACGGTCGCCTCCAGGTCCCGGACGTGATCGTTCAGTTCCCGACGCCGCCGTTCGAGGTCGCCGATCCGCTCCTCGCGGCGCGACAGCTCGGACTCGACGCGGTCGCGCTCGGCCCGCAGGTCCGCTCGCCGCTCGCGCCGTCGCTCCAGTCGCTCGCGCCGGGCGTCGAGCCTGTCGATCCGGGCGGTCAGATCGCGACGCCGCGAGAGCCTCCGCTCCCGGAGGTCGCGCAACCGGTCGAGCGTCTCCTCGATCGACCCGCGGTCGACGCTGGACCCGCACGTCCAGCAGGTGACCCGGTCGGTCCCCGCCAGCCGGTCGGTCACGTGTCTCTCGTCGTCCCTCGACGCGGGTCCCGCGAGGTCGTCGCCCGTGAGGCCGTCGTCGTCCGCACGAGCGTCGTCGCCCGTGGGGTCGTCTCCCTTCCGGAGTTCCTCGCCCCGGCCGATCTCGGCGAGGTCAGCGAGGCGCCCCTCCTCGAGCTGGCTCTCGTTGAACCGGACGATCCCCTGGAGGGCGCTCACGTCGCCGTCCAGCTGACGCTTGCGTTCGCGCAGCGCCGCGATGTCCGCACTCAGCGCGTCGAGTTCGGCCTCGTCGACCGGCGACACGGCCGCCAGGTCCCGCTCGATCTCCTCGCGCTCGCGCTCGACCGCCGCGAGCGTGTCCCGCTCGGCGTCCAGGTCCTCGATCACCGATTCGAGGTCCGTCCGCGCCGCCCGGAGTTCGTCGAGTCGCGCCTCCAGGCGTTCGTCGCGCTCGATCCCGTCGTCCAGCGAGGCGTCGGCCGCTTCGATCGCCGCCTCCAGATCGGCGAGGTCGGATTCGAGCCCTTCGATCTCCGCTTCGAGGCGGCGCCGCTCGGCGGCCAGTTCCGTCCGCTCGTCGCCGAGGCCCTCCAGGCCGGACAGGTCCTCGTCGACCCGTCGCTTCTCGGCGGTCAGCCGCTCGATCTCCGCCTCGATGGCGTCCGTGTCGACCGGCCGCATCACCACCTCGGCCAGGTCGTCACCGGCCCTGACCGCCCGCCGAACGTCGTTGTCCTCGAGCAACACGGCGTAGGTTTCGGCCGGTCGCGGGTCGTCGAGGTACGGGTCGCCCGCCGCGACCACGCCGTCGTCGGTCCGCTCGAACCGCCTGGTGTGCGTGTCACCGCCGACGGTCAGTTCGACGCGGCCCGCGTCGGCGCCGCGTCGCAGCGGCGTCGCCTCGCCGCCGAGTACCGCCCGGATCGCTCGCAGGAACGACGTCCTGTTGGTCGCGTTGCGGCCCGCCAGCACCGTCACGCCCGGGTCGAGGTCGACCGTCGTGGCCTCGATACCGCCGACGTTCCGGACCGAGACCGATGCGGTTCCCGCCCCGTCGTCGACCGTCGACTCCGAGCGGTCACCGTCCATGCCCGCTCCAGGGAGCGGCGCGCGTAAATGCGTTCATATCTCAGCGAGCGCCGTCCTCGGACTCGCACGCGCACCCGCCCCGACGGAGCAGCGAGACCGCGTCCCGGTCGGCGCCGCAGTCGTGGCAGATGACGCGTACGTCGAGGAACACGTCGAACTCCCCGAGGGTGATCCGGTCGGCGTCCCGGTGACGGGTGAGCGTCCCCTCGGCGACGGTGGTCGTCCGCCCGACGAGCCGCTGGAGCGTTTCCACGTCGGTGTCGACCGGGTCCGTCGCCGACTCCGGCGGCGCGACCCCTCTGACCTCGGTGAGGTAGGTGTGGACGGCCTGGTGGGAAACGAAGTCCGCCGCGAGCGCGTCCACGTCGACGCCGGCGCGGGCGAGATCGGTGCGCATCTCGGCCTTGCGCCCCTCGCTCGTATCGTCGTCGGTCAGCGTCTCGTAGGCGTCGGCGACCGCGTGTTCGGTCGGGTTGCGGTCGGCGCTGCGCATGGCCGACCGCAGGACGGCCCTGTTGAACTCGTCCGCCAGGTCCCGGAGGCTGGTCCGCGACTCGGTCGGGCCCGTCCAGCGGTCGACCAGCCTGTCACCCATCTCCTCGAGCCCGTACGCCGCGACGAGGCGTTCGACTTTGCTCCGTCTGCCCTCGGGCGCGTCGTCCGACTCCATGAGCGGGGCTCTCGGGGCGCAGTGGTATACCTATCGGTGGTCGAGTAAGTCAGTCGGCGAGAAACGCGGTCGAACCGGACGCGGCCCCGACCCGTCGGGTCACGGGCTGGGCGGGCCGGCGTCGCGTCCGTGGACCGCCGGTAGACGCAGCCGTCTTCCCGCGTAGCGCCCGGGCAGGGACGCCACACCGAAGGAGCGGCCGACCGGTGGGCTGGGAAGCCGACGGGAACGGGCGTCACGTCGGCGATGCACAGGGGTTCGGGCGTGTCAGGTGGTTCCGGTCGATGGGTCGACGGCGTTCGACAGGAGGGGGGTGAGACGGTTAAACCGGGTCAATCGTTCACGCGAGTACGCACCCCGTAAAGCGCCGCTACGAGGGGACTGGCGGCGCTTTCGACCGCGTCGTTCGGGTAGCGACCGGCTTCCGGCCGCCGCGGCCGGGCGACGGACTCGCCCGCACGGAGCGCACGGCGGCCGCCCGGCCGTACCGAGTGGTTCCCGGAGCCACGGGCGCGGTATCAGGTCTGAAAGCGGCCGTACGCGGAGTATAACCAAGTGAGACCCGCCGATGTCTCCACACGGGGGGTCGGGGGAAACCCCACCGCCGTCCATTCGACCGCACGGACGCCCGCCGCCGGGCCGACGCCCGTCCCGGACGACGGCGGGCGCCGCCCTGATACCCTGCTCCATTCTTTGGTGGCCGACCGCGACAGCGGCCGCGTTCGACGGTCGCCACTTCGACCGGCGCCGCGTTCGACAGCGGTCGCAGCGTCGACGGCCACTCGCGCGACACGGCGCCGGCCTCGGTCGTTTAGCCGACCCATTACTATCCGTATCGACCCCCTGACGGACGGACGATGAGCGAACGGACCGAACGCCTGGTCGTCGAAGGCGGGACCGTTGTCACGCCCGAGGCCGTGCTCGACGACGGCCGCGTCGTCGTCGAGGGCGACCGGATCGCCGCCGTCGAGGGGAGCGAACCCGCCGGCGGGAGCGACGACCGAACGACGGCCGAGCGGTGCCTCGACGCCACCGGCCGGGTCGTCCTCCCGGGGTTGATCGACCTCCACGGCGACGAGGTCGAACGCTATCGCTTCCCGCGGTCGGGCGAACGCGTCGACGCGGCGACCGCGCTGGCGACAGCCGACCGGTTGGCGCTCGCGGCCGGGGTCACCACCAAGTTCGACGCCATCGCCTTCGAAGACGCCCCGGAGAAGAACCGGTCGATCGAGGGCGCGACCGAGCTCCTGGAGGCCGTCGACACGGGCGTCGACCTCGTGGCCGACCACCGCGTCCACGCCCGGTGTGAGGTCACCGACCCGGCCTCGGTCGCGGTCGTCGGCGACCTGGTCGAGCGGCCGGTCGTCGACATCGCGTCGCTGATGGCCCACGCGCCCGGTCGCGGCCAGTTCGAGGACGAGGCGGCGTTCGCCAGCCGCTACGCCGACGGCCGCGGCGCCGCCGCCGACGAGGCCGCCCGGGCCGGGGCGGAGCGGCGCGCCATCCCGGAGACGACCGTCAGAGATCGGGTCGCCGACCTGGCCGAGGAGCTGTCGGCGGCGGACGTGCTGGTCGCTTCCCACGACGACGCCGACCCCGCGGCCGTCGAGCACGCGCTGGCCCACGGCGTCGACCTCTGTGAGTATCCGGTGTCGCTCGCCGCCGCCCGGCGGGCGAGCGAGCGCGGCGCCGCGACCGCCATGGGCGCGCCGAACCTCGTCCGCGGCGGGAGCCTCTGGGGCAACCTCGACGCGCGCGAAGCGATCGACGCCGGCGTCGTCGACCTGCTGTGCTCGGACTACCGCCCCCAGGCGCTGCTGGCGTCGGTGTTCGTCGACACCGGCGAACCGCTCGCCCGCCGCGCGGCTCGCGTCACGAGCGAACCCGCCCGCGTCGCCGACCTCGACGACCGGGGCGAACTCGCGCCGGGCGCGCGCGCCGACCTGGTCGTCGTCGACCCCGACCCCGTTCCGACCGTGACTCGCGCCGTCGTCGCCGGACGCGAAGTGTACCGCTGCGGACGGTGACAGCTCCTGGCGATGACCGGCGAGGGATAGCGACCGCCGGAGGGCGGAGGTGTCGTCGAACGTGACGGTTTCGACAGTTGTTCCCAGTTCAGGCGTTTTAACCGTCCTGTACGCGATTATCTGCCGCTGTAGACGACCAATTACAATGAGTCGAGGCCGCCTCCCGTGAGGTATGTCGACGGACACGACGCGCCAGACCGACGGCGAACGCGAGGCGCCGACGTGGGAGCTACGAGCGGTCGTCGAGCGCTACGACGACGCACCGGACGAGTGTACCATCTACCCCGCAGGGGTCGACGACCACAAGCGAATGGCGACGTGGGTCTCCGCGACCGAACCGGCGTTCGTCGAACTCGGCGCGGTCCGCTGAGTCGCGAGGCGGTCTCTTTCTCCGGGCTCGTTCGCTTCGACGGCCGTTGGGGAACACGATGGCCGTCGCTGTCCGAATGCCGAAGAACGGAGAGAAGACGGAGACGCTACTCTTCGTCGCGGCGGTCGAGCGTCTGCGCGGCGGAGACACCGACGAGCCCGACCAGGACGACCGTCGCGACGACGGTCGGCGTCAGGCCGACGGCGGCGGCGCCGAGCTGGCTCGCGACCAGCCCGAGGACGCCGGCACCCGTGAGCGATCCGTAGTAGAGCGGCCACGGTCGGTCGGGGTCGTCGGACTCCTCGAGGTACTCGTAGAGCTGGGTAGCGTTCGGGCCCAACGAGATACGGCCGCGGTTCTGGTTGAACTCGACGATATCCATGTCGTCCATCTTCGGGAGGTGACACTGGTAGAGCCCGACGTAGACGCACTTGCGCTCGTTGGACGTCACCTGTGCGACGGTCGTCCCGTTCTCGACAGCGGCGACGTGCTCCGCGAGCTCCCCGAGCGAGACCGTTCCGCCGTGGTCCTGCAGGTAGTGAAGCACCGTCCGGCGTCGTTCGTTCTTGAGGATCTCGAAGACGTGATCGAGCGGCAGGTCGGCGACCGACTGGGCGTCGGCCTCTTCCGCCGGGACGGATTCGGTCTCCGCGACCTCCTCCGGCTCGGACTCGTCGGCTTCCTCGGCGATGATGTCGCTCTCGCCCGCACGCTGGGGCGTCGACGACATCAGATCGCCACCTCCGGACAGTCGCGGCTCCGATCCCCGGTCACGCTTCGGGCGAGACGTGATCGCGGGCGCTCACTCATGAGTCGCCCGCCGAAACGTGTCCGTGACAGTTAGCGTTCGATTCGCGGTCGGTTCGTGGGATATGTCGGCATTCATGTGTCCGTACCCCCGGCGCTGGAGACCCCTCCACAGAGTGCGTTGCGCCGTCTGTCCGTGATGGCTCATGGCCACTTAATCTTTCTTGATTGAACAATCCGCAACGGGAGCATAACGCGGTGGTTACCCCTCCCCGTCTCGGACGCTCGGAAGTAAGGCCGACGTTACGGACGAACCGACCGCGGTATAGGGACCGTTCCCGTCGTAAGGAGGGGATTTCGCGGCGCGTCAGCCGGCGAACCGCCCGAACGGGAACCGTACCCGGAGTCCCGGCTCCCGCCTCGCCGCCGGCCCCCTCCGCGCCGGTCCCGACCGGTCGACCGTCGCAAGTCCGACCTACCCCGAACGGGCCGTCGCCCCCCGCGAACGTATCCGATCGGCGAGTCGTTTCCCGACGGGCGATTGCCCCATGGGGTCCGAGCGATGCGGTCGGGACGGTGGTCGGTGGTTCGCGACGGACGCGTCGCGATCCCGAAGCTTCTTTATGAGCGGGTCGGATCCCCGAGTTGTACTCGAATGGTATCAAAAACGACTGCTGGTGTACACTGGGTGGTGTGACGATGGCGGAACGAACAGCGGACGGGGACGACCCCGTGGAGATCCGGGAAGGCGGACCGCGCGTGGTTCACTCGCGGGCGGCCGACCGGGACCGGGAGACGGACCTGAGTATCGCCGTGATCGAGGCGATCGCCGAGGCGAAGGCCGTCGAGCCGACCGAGATGGATGCAACGCTGTACGACGCCGTCGACCCGGACGCGCTGGACCGACTGTTCACCGACCGCGAGGGCGAGGCGTTGGCCGGCCGCGTCGTGTTCGAGCTCGGCGCCCACGAGGTGACGGTGCAGTCGAACGGCGACGTCCTGGTCAGACAGATCGACCCCCGCTAGTTCTCTCCCGACCCGTCGCCGAACCGGACGAGCGGATGCCCGATAGCGTCGGCGTCGAGCTGCCGGCGCCCGTCGAGGACGACCGAGTCGTCGAACGCCGTCCAGGGGATCGACTCGAACTCGTCGTGGGCCGTGGCGACCACGGCCAGGTCCAGCTCGCGGGCGCCGATGTCCGCCAGCGAGACGCGTTCGACGCCCGCCGGCGGCGAGTCCGTGGTGACGGGGTCGACCGCGTACACGGTTTCGGCGCGGTCGGCGAGCAGTTCGGCGATGTCGACTCCGGGCGAGGCGCGCGTCTCGTCGACCCCGGGCCGGTAGGCGAGCCCGAACACCGCGGCTGTGGCGTCGGAGAGGTCACGACCACGGTCGGCCAGCGCCTCAGCGGCCCGGTCGACGGTGTACTCGGGCATGTACTCGTTGACGTGGCGGGCCGTCTGCAGCAGCGGCGTCGCGCTCTCGAACTCCGAGATGACGAAGTAGGGGTAGTAGGGGATACAGTGGCCGCCGACGCCCGGACCGGGGTCGTGGATGTCGCAGAAGGGCTGGGTGTTGGCCACCTCGATCGCCTCGGGCACGTCGACGCCGAACTCGCCCGCCAGGGTCGCGAGTTCGTTCGCCAGCGCGATGTTCACGTCGCGGTACAGCCCCTCGAACACCTTCACGCACTCGGCGGTCGTGCAGTCACTCACCGTGTAGACCTCCGCGTCGGTGACCTGTCCGTAGATCAGCTCGGCGACCCTGGCGCTCTCCTCGTCGGCGCCGCCGACGACCTTCGGATGGGCGCCCCGGATGTCTTCGAGCGCTCGACCGCTCATCGTCCGTTCGGGGCAGAAAGCGAGGCCGAACTCCCCGAGTTCGAGCCCGCTCTCGGCTTCGAGCCACGGAGTGACGCGGTCGCGACAGGTCCGCGGCGGGACCGTCGACTCGACGACCACCGTGTCGCCGGGGTCGAGCCCCTCGCCGACCGACCGGACCGCCGCCTCCAGCGCCGAGAGATCCGGCTGGTCGTCGGAGACGAGCGTCGGGACGATGAGGACGTGGACGCTCGCCTCGGCGGCGGCGCCGACCGCGTCGGTCGTCGCCGACAGCGACCCGTCGGCGGTCAGTCGCTCGACCGCCCCGGGGAGGCCGGGTTCGCCCTCGACGGGGCACTCGCCGGCGTCGACCGCCCGAGCGACCTCGGGGTCGATATCGACGCCGGTCACCGCGCCGGACACCTCTGCGTAGACGGCGGCCAGCGGCAGGCCCATCTTGCCGAGTCCGTACACCGCCACCGGGACGGCGCCGCCGGTGAACGCGCGTCGCTGTGTGGGTTCGTCGGCGTCGGCCCCGTAGAGCCCCGTCGGCTCCGAGCGCTGGCTGCTCATGGGCTGGGCACCTCCGTGGGGGCCAGGTCGGCGTCGCGCTCGGTCGCGGCCTCGATCCGCTCGGCGAGTTCGACCGCGCGGATGCCGTCCTCGCCGGTCGTCTCCGGTTCGGTCCGCTCGCGGACCGACTCGGCGAACGAGGAGAGTTCGTTTTTCAGCGGCTCGCCGGTTTCGACGGTCGGCCGCTCGATGACGCTCTCGTGGCGGTAGCGCACGTCGCCGTCCGTGGCGACGTACTCCGGCAGCGAGTGGCGGTGGATCTCGACGGACTGGTCCATGTAGTCGACCTCGACGTGGCAGTCCTCGGCGGTGACCGCCAGGTCGCGGACCCGCTCCTGGGTGACGCGGCTGGCGGTCAGCGACGCGACGCGGCCGTCGGCGAACTCCAGCTGGGCGACGACGTGGCCACCCGCTGCGGCGCCGAACGCCGCCACGTCCGTGACGGGCTCGTCGGTCAGCGAGCAGATGACGTCGATGTCGTGGATCATGAGGTCGAAGACGACGCTGTCGACGCTGTCGCGGTCGACCGGCGGCCCCTGGCGTCGCGCGGCGAAGGCGATGGGGTCGGCGTCGACCATCACGTCCCCCAACGCGCGGACCGCGGGGTTGTACCGCTCGATGTGGCCGACCTGCACGAGACAGTCCGCCTCGCGGGCGGCCGCGAGGAGGTCCCGGCCCACCTCGGGGTCGGCGACGAACGGTTTCTCGACGAGCATGTCGGTGCCGGCGTCGATGGCCGCCCGCGCGACCGCCTCGTGGAACCGCGTGGGGACGACCACCGAGACGGCGTCCGTCCGGGCGAGGAGCGTCTCGCGGTCGCGGGCGGCCGTGTCGAACTCCGCGGCGACCTCGGCGGCGCGGTCGGCGTCGACGTCGGCGACGCCGAGCAGGTCGACTCCGGGGAGCTCGCTGTAGACCCGCGCGTGGTGGCGGCCCATGTTCCCGACGCCGACGACGCCGGTACGGACCTGATCGCTCACGAGCGACCCCCGTCTCCGGCGGCGCCGCAGCGGCGCGCGCTGACCGACTTCGACCATCGCTCGACCCGCCTGAGCGCGTCGTCCGACGCGCTCCGGGCCCGGTTGCGCAACGGGGACGTGACCGCCGGTGTCGACCGTCCGTGCTTCATGAATCACCCGGGGGTAGCGCCGAGCGTCGGCTTTGTTATGCGTTTCCTTTGACTGGTAGCCGGCCGATACGGATCGTCCCGGCCGCCGGGTCGCTCGCAGTCTCCCCGGAGCGGGGCCCAGAGCGCCTATCACGACCGATCCGCCGATACCGGTCGACCGGGGATCGGGTAACCGGTTCGTAACAAAGTGAGACCCGCTGATTTGCCTGTCTGTGTCGAGATACGACAATGGGGTGGCTGACGGTAGTGACAGCCCACCGACAGACCGACGCGAGGGCTGATGGTGGATGTCGACAGACGAGGAGGCGCTCACGCAGGACGTCGTCTTCGACATCCTCAGTAGCGCCAGACGACGCTACGTACTCTATCTGCTCCGCACCGAGGACGCGCCGGTCGAACTGACGGAGCTCGCCGAGGACGTGGCGGCCTGGGAGAACGACACGACTGTCGAAGAGTTGACGAAACAGCAGCGAAAGCGCGTCTACGTCTCGCTGTACCAGACCCACGTCCCCAAGCTCGAGGACGCCGGGCTGGTTCGCTACGACCAGGACACCGGCGACGTCGAGCTAACGCAGGCGGCCAACGACGTCGACCAGTACCTGAACCCGGGCGAGCGGGAGGTGCCCTGGCAGTACCTGTATCTCCCGCTCGCGCTCCTCGGGGTCGCCCTGGTCGCCCTGTCGAACCTGAACGTCTGGATCTTCGCGAACATGACCGAGGTCACGCTCGGCGTCATCATCTTCTCCGGCTTCCTCCTCACCGTCGGCGCACACATCGTCGTGTGGACCATGAACCGCCGTCAGGTCCCCGAAGACCTCCGCAGACACTCCTGAGGCCTCGCGCGGCACCCGCGCCTGGTCGAGTCGCTCACGAGCCATCAGTGTCCGTTCCGGCCCGTTCCGACGAGCCGGCGGCTCGTCGCGATCACCGCGTATCGACTCGGACCCGACGGCCCCGGCTCTCCGCTTCCGGATCGCGCGAGCGCGCCCACGAGCGGCGACATCGACCCGGCGAGACGAGGGCGTCGACCGGGGCTGTCGCTGACCGGACGGAGCGGGGCCGCCAGAACACGGCGGCGCCAGGAGTGACGGGGCCGACGGTGCCGGCGACTACTCCTCTTCGATGTCTTCCGGCAGCAACTGCTCGGGTTCGCGCTCGTAGGCCGGCGTGTCCACGAACTGGGCGATTCGCTCCAGGTCGCTGTCGGAGATGTGTTCCGTCATCGAGTGTGATCCCGTTCCATCGACCGATAGTAATCCGGCCCCTAAAGCCGCTTCGCGCTACGAGACCGTCAGGCGGTGTCTCGGCACGTGACTCGCAAGAATGCGCTGACCACCCGGCCGGAACGACGCGACATCGCGGAGCCGAGTCGCAAGGTGGTCGCTTCCGGCCCGCACGCACCCGACACGCGGCGCGGCGCGCCCGCGCGCGACACCGCCCGTCGCTCCACTGGCTCGTGCCCACAGGGCCGTCCGAACGGTGACCGGACGCCCCGTCACCGTCGCGAATGGGGCGCGTTCCGAGTCGGACGATTCCGTAACGGCCACCCTACTCGGCGGGTACCCATTACAAACCTATGCCTGTAAAGTCGGCCACGGCTCGACGGGCGACCGAGCGCGAGAAGGGGCGGTTCGGAGCGGACGGCGTCGGAGTAAGGGTACCGTACTCGGTGGGTGGGCGATCGTACCCGGTCGTCACGGTGACGGAGCGGAGCAGGGTGTCGCCGACCGACGGCTGGGCCGGCAGCTCGCGAACGGTCGCGGACCGGCGGGATCGTTCACACCATGTTCTCGGCTTCGATCTTGTCCCACACGTCGCGTCCCTGCTCTGTGAGGCCGTAGACCCGGCCTTTCTTTCGGTCGTCGGAGACGAGGAGGTCCACGAGCGACCGTTCTCGGAGGCGCTGAAGCGCCCGCGAGACGTGCGCGATACCCACGTCCTCGTCGGAGGCGATCTGCGACGGCGTCGAGGGGCCGTCTGCGAGTCGCTTGAGAACTGCGACGCGATACCGCGAACTGATGACGAAGCTGACGTCGTCCCAATCTGTGGTCATTGTTGCAATGTAGTGTCGGACGGGTGCATCCTGCTGCCGGTCGGTGACCGGGAACTCACGCGGACATTGTCGTCGGGACCCGCTTGCGTCCCACTTTCCGCTGTACTCACACCGAGTCGGCTACCACGTAAAGAGGTTTCGACGCTCCAGAAATTTCGCGTTGCGTACTGCGATTACGGCGATCTAAACCGCCGTCACGACCCACCGGTCGAGCGCGTAACCTCGGCATAACGATCCCCCTGGCTCGCGCGGAGCCGCACACGCACGCGGCGTCGTTCCGACCCGGACGCTCCGGCCGGCTCGCCCGGCGCGAGTCGATCGTGTTATCGAGGCGAGAATATATAACAGGGGAGTGAGAACAAGTGGTATGGGGTCAGAGCAGCCATCGGAGAGCCGGCCGAGTGACGACGACAGGCGACGAGGCGGTGATCCGAGCGGATCCAGGGGGAAGAGCGACGCGTCCGGCGAGGACGCGACGAACCCGCCGGCGACCGAACGGGGGGGCCGCGGGTCCGTCCGCGAGCGGCCGGTGTCGGTCGACGACCTGTTCGAGTTGTTGGCCCGTCCCGGCAACAGGTATACCCTGGCGTATCTGAGCCGGACCGAGGGGCCGGTGCCCTACGGGGACCTCGTCGAGACCGTCGTCGACGGGGCGGAGACACCAGCGGGCCTCTCGACGGCCGAATTCCGCGACCAGATCGCCACCAGGCTCGTCCACTCGAACCTCCCGAAGCTCGACGACGCCGGCCTCATCGAGTACGACCGCGAGACGCGGACGGTCCGCGCGACCGAGGCGACGGCGGTCGCGGTCCCGTATCTCGAACTCGCGATGGACCAGTTCTCCGCTGAGTGACGCGGTCGCGGCCGATCGCCGCCGCCAGCGCGTAGCCACCGGCGAGACGCGGCCGCCGTGTCGCGACGACGGACCGCCGCAAGCGCTCCATAACAAAGGCCGACCCGTGCCGACCGTCGAGCGACACATGAGCGAACAGGACCTCTCGACCGTCCGGACCGGCGACGGCTGCGACATCGCCGAGACGGCGGTCGTTGGCGAGCCCGGGGGCTCCGACGGCGCATACACCCGAATCGGCGACGACGCCACCGTCCGCGGCGGCACCATCGTCTACACCGGCGTGGAGATCGGCGACGGCTTCTCGACCGGTCACCACGCGCTGGTCCGCGGCGGCACCACCGTCGGCGACGACGTCCTCGTCGGGAGCCACGCCGTCCTCGACGGCGACGTGACCCTCGGGTCGCGCGTCAGCTGCCAGACCGGCGTCTACCTCCCGCCGAAGACGACCGTCGGCGACGACGTGTTCCTCGGTCCCCACGCCGTCGTCACGAACGACCCGTATCCGGTGCGGGAGACGAGCGAACTCGTCGGCGCCGCTCTTGAATCGAACGTCTCCGTGGGCGCGAACGCGACGATCCTCCCCGGCGTCACCGTCGGCGAGGGGTCGTTCGTCGCCGCCGGCGCGGTCGTCACCGAGGACGTGCCGCCGGGGACGCTCGCGATGGGCAACCCCGCGGGCCACGAGCCGCTGCCCGAGGACCTCGTCGGAGGGAACGAGCTGTGAGCCTCGAAGACCACCGGCAGATCCCCATCGCCGAACCCGCCCTGGGCAGCGAGGAGCGCGAGCGGGTCGCCGAGGTGCTCGACAGCGGGATGATCGCCGACGGCGAGGAGGTCCGCGCGTTCGAGCGGGAGTTCGCCACGACCTGTCACGTCGACCACGGCGTCGCCACCTCGAACGGGACGACGGCGCTGCACACCGCCCTGCGGGCCTGCGGGATCGGCGAGGGCGACACCGTCCTCACGACGCCGTTCTCGTTCGTCGCGACGGCCAACGCCGTCCGCTTTTGCGGCGCCGAGCCCGTCTTCGCCGACGTCGACCCCGAGACGTACAACCTCGATCCGGCCGCCGTCCGCGAGGCCATCGAGATCCGCGGCGGCGACGTGGACGCGATCCTCCCGGTCCACCTCTACGGGCTGCCCGCGCCGATGGACGACCTGTGCGGGCTGGCCGAGGAGTACGACGCCGTCGTCGTCGAGGACGCGGCCCAGGCCCACGGCGCCCGCTACCGCGAGGAGCCGGTCGGGTCGCTGGGCGACGCCGCCGCCTTCTCGTTCTACCCGACGAAGAACATGACCACCGGCGAGGGCGGGATGGTCGTCACCGACGACGAGGCGGTCGCCGACCGCGCCGCGCGGTTCGTCAACCACGGCCGGAACGAACAGTACGAGCACGTCGAACTCGGGCACAACTTCCGGATGACGAACATCGCCGCCGCGATCGGTCGCGTCCAGCTCAAGCGCCTGTCGCGGTTCGTCCGCGCCCGCCGGGACAACGCCGCCGCGCTCACCGAGGCGCTGGCCGACGCCCCCGTCGACCCGCCGACGGTCCCCGACGGACTCGACCACGCCTTCCACCAGTACACCGTCCGAACGCCCGACCGGGAGCGACTGGTCGCCCACCTCGACGACAAGGGAGTCGACACCGGGGTTTACTACCCGACGCCGATCCACGAGCAGCCGGCCTACGAGGGCGTCGACGAACGCTTCCCCGTCGCCGAGCGGGCCGCCGAGGAGGTCGTCTCCCTGCCGGTCCACCCCGGCCTCGCGGAGGCCGACCGCGAGGCGATCGCCGACGCGCTCGCGCTGTATCCGACGCAGTAGCGAAGCGTTGCGGTCGGGTTTCTATCGGACTTCGACGGCCGACCGCCCGCGGGCGGCGGTGTCGTCGTCCAGGTGCCGACGCGCCCAGAGCTCCAGCCCCGTCAGCGCCGCGACCGGGGCGAACGTCGACAGCTCGCGCGCCGCGAGGCGCTCGTGCAGGGCCGATACGGCGTCGGCGTCGAGGGGAGCGCGCTCGGCGACGCCGTCGAGGAGGTCGTCGACGAACCGCCGGAAGCGGTCGTCGGTCGCGTACCGGCGGGCGTACGCGTCGCCGGCCGTCGCCCCGGGCTCGTCGCCCGACGCTTCACGCCGTGACGCGGTCGAGTCGGCCCCGCCCGGCCCCGTCGGGATCACCGCCAGGTCGGAGCCGAGCCGTTCGGCGACGGCTCGGCGGATCGGTGGAGTGCCCGCGCCGACCGGGGCCGAGATGGGGCGCGTCCCGACCCGGTGGGCGGCGGGCATGCGCGCGGCCGTGTCCAGCAGCGACCCGCTCGCGAGCGTCCTGGTGCCGACCTGTCCCCGCTGGACCGCGCGCGTCCGCAACTCGGTCGCCGCCCGGACCTGGGCGGCCGCGTCGACCGCCGTCCGCTCGGCCGGCCCGTCGACGCTGTTCGCGACGACCGCGTCGACGGCGTCCAGCGGGTCCGCGTCGGCCGCGAGCAGGTCTCGCACCGTGTCCGCGGGGAGGACGGATTCGTGTTCGTAGAGCGCGCTCGCCGCCGAATCGTCCGCGCCGATGGCGCCGGCCCACGTCGCCGCGTCGAGGGCGGCGTCACCGTGGACGAGCACGTCGGCGTCCTCGTGGAGCCCGTCGGTCACGTAGGGGAGCGCGTCGACGGCCGACCACGCCACCATCGCGTCGGTCGCCGCCACCGCGTCGGCGACGGCGTCGACGAGATGGCGGCCCGGATCGCCGTGGATCCCCGCGTTCGGCGTCTCGAAATTCGTGGCGACCCGCGCCGCCGTCTCCCTGTCGCCGCCGCTGTGGCTGGCGCACGCGAGCGTCCGAATCGGGGACGACTGGTCGGCGAGCACCGCCGCGGCGATCCGGCTGTCGGCGTCGCCCGGGAACCAGAGCGTCCGGTCGCGCGCCGTCGTCGCCACGTCCGCCAGCGCCCGGCGGTAGTCGGCGAGCCACCGGTCCGGATACCCCGACGGCGCCAGCCCCTCGGCGGCCGGTTCCCAGTAGCGTTCGGTCGACAGCCCGTCGTCGACGGTCAGCCGCGTCGCCGGCGGGAGGCTCCCGACCCCCTCGAGGACCGTCCGCTCGCCGACGACGCCGCCGAACAGCAGCAGGTCCCCCACCGCCCGGGGGTCGAGCGTCGGGTCCGCCCGCTCGGCGACCAGCGGACCGAGCTCCGACGCGAACGCGACGCCGTCGACTTCGCCGGGCCCGTCGGCCCCACCGGTATCTCCGACGGGCGCGTAGTAGAGCGGGCGGCTCCCCGCTTTGTCGGTCGCCAGGTGGACCGCGCCCGCGCGGGTGTCGACGCAGGCGAGTGCGAACGGCCCGTCGAGTCGCGCCAGCGTCTCCCGCGAGTCGTCGGCGATCCCTCGGAAGAGGTCGCCCCACGACAGCGCCAGCCGGTCGCGGTTCGAGACGACGCCGTAGACGACCCCCAGAATACCGTCGCCCCGCCAGACGACGTTCGCGTCCGGGTCGCGCGTCCCGTGTTCGAGCACGCCCACGGCCGCCGCGCCCTCGCTCGCGCTCTCCAGTTCGTACCAGTCCTCGCGGACCATCGCGTCAGCCATCTCCTCCGGCTCCGTGTCGCCCGCCGACCGTCCGATCAGTCCCGTCATGTCCCTGACGTGACCGCAGCCAGCTATTGTTATGGGGCCCCTGCGGTCCCTCGTCGGCGACATCGATCTCGATACCGTCGACTCGCCCGGCCCGACACGGTTTCCCGGTTCGGAACCTGCCGATACGTCCGTCGAAACAGAATTTACTGAATCAGATCTAGAAACCAGAACAGACAGATTTTGGTAATGTAACGCCGAACAGAATTCGTTCCGTTGAGACGTTCGCAAGTCGACCCAAATACGCTTTTAGCCGCTAAAAGCACGTTATTTTACTGGTGTGGAAGATACGCTCGGCAGGCCACCGAGCGCCGAATCGATATCTCTATCTACGGTTTATCGGGTTCAGAGCCGGCTTCTCTGCTCCGAGCTGACCTGGCCCGATTTTGACCCGAACTAGTTTATAACTATACACTCATATCTGTATAAATTGTATGACTCCACAAGTTACACTTCGGCGGGTCGGTTCGAGCGCGGGGGCGGCGCGGCGGCGGCCGCGAATAGCCGCGCCATAACAATCCGTGCACGGGGCCTCGGCTACGGTATGAAAGGGGGCGGCGAGTCGTGGGATCGGTAGTGCTCTCGGTCGACGCGGAGCTGGCCTGGGGGTTCGTCGACTACGACGACCCACCGAGCGATCGGGTCGAGAGCGGTCGGGAAGGGTGGCGGACGCTTCGACGGCTCTGCGAGCGCTACGACGTGCCGGCGACCTGGGCGGTCGTCGCGCATCTGCTGCACGAGGACTGCGACGGTCGCCACGCCGACCACCCGATCGGCCCCGGGTGGTTCGCTCGCGAGCGCAACGAGTGGGCCGACCGGCCCGACCTGACGCGGGGGCCCGAGCTCGTCGAAGCGCTGCGGGCGTCGCCCGTCGACCACGATATCGGCTGTCACACGTACTCGCACGTCGAGCTGGGCGCCCCCGGGACCACGCGGGCGATGGCGGCCGCCGAGCTGGAGCGCAGTCGGGTGCTCATGGACGAGTGGGGGATCGACGGGCGGTCGTTCGTCTTCCCCCGTAACAACGTCGGCCACCTCGACCTGCTGCCCGACTACGGCTTCGAGGCCTACCGCGGGCGCCGTCCCGTCGAACGCCGGTCGCTTCCCGCGAAGTTGCGGACCGTCGCCCTCGGGGACGGCCGCCCCCCGCTCGTCCGGCCGACGGTCGCCGACGGCGGCCTCGTGAACCTGCCGGCGTCGCTGTTCCTCTACAGTTTCGAGGGGCTCGCGCTGCGGGCGAGCAAGCCCTTCGTCGGCGACCCCGTCGTCGAACTCGTCGAGCGCGGGCTGGACGCCGCGGCCGAGGGCGAGGGCGTTCTCCACCTCTGGCTGCATCCGAACAACCTGGTCGACGGCGCCGCGGTCGAACGGATCGAGGCGGTCCTCCGGGCCGTCGACGAACGCCGCGCCGCCGTTCCCGTCGAGACGATGGCCGAAGTCGCGGCCCGGCGGCGCCCCCAGCAGGTGCAGTGATCCCCCGCTCGACGGCGGGACACTCGGCGCCTCCCCGGCGAACGCCGCTCCGCGCCCGTCGACCCGAGACCGCCTCAAGCGTCCGTTTCGACGATTGATTCTCGCGAAGTCGGTCGCTACGAACGGTTCAGGCGACACATAACTATGAGTACGGTGCGCCGAATCAAGGCAATGCGTGTCAGCGACCGTCCCGGGTCGCGACTCCCGACCCCGGACAGCGGAGAGCGGTATCGACCCGATCCGTCGACCGAGCGAACGCCCGCTACGGGGGTGACCCGGTGTGGCGACTGACCCCGCGAGCGGTCTCGACGGGCAGTCGGTCCTCGTGACGGGCGGAGCGGGCTTCGTCGGAAGTCACCTCGCGGCCGCGCTGACCGACCGTTGCGAGGTCACCGTGCTGGACGACTGCTCGACGGGCGAGGCCGAGAACGTCCCCGACGGCGCGGAGCTGGTCCGCGGCGACGTGCGCGACCCGGCCGACCTCGAACCGGCGATGGACGGCGTCGATGTCGTCTTCCACCAGGCGGCGCTGGCCGACGTGGGCGCCTCCGTCCGGTCGCCGATCGAGGGACACCGCCGGACCGCGTCGGGGACGGTGAAAGTCCTCGACGCGGCCCGCCGGGCGGACGCGCGGGTCGTCGCGGCGTCCAGCGCCGCGGTGTACGGCCAACCGGACACGCTCCCGATCCGCGAGTCCGACCGGAAGACCCCGCTCACCCCCTACGGGATCGACAAGCTCGCCGCCGACCAGTACACCCGGCGGTTCGCCGACCGCTACGGCATGGAGACGGTCGCGCTGCGGTACTTCAACGTCTACGGCCCGGGAGAGACCGGCCACCGGAGCGGCGTCGACGACGTGGTCGGGACCTTCCTCGAACGGGCGCGCTCCGACAGCGTCCTGCCGGTCGAGGGCGACGGGACGCAGACGCGCGATTTCGTCCACGTCGACGACGTGGTCCGGGCGAACCTCCGCGCGGCGACGACCGACGCGACCGGGCGGGCCTACAACGTCGGCAGCGGCACCGGCGTCTCCGTGCGGGAGGTCGCCGAGCGCGTCATCCGACTGGTCGATTCGGACAGCGAGATCGTCCACGGGGACCCCCGCGAAGGGGACATCAAACACAGCCGTGCGGCGCTCGGACGGGCGCGCAGCCGGCTCGGCTACGAGCCGACCTACGACTTCGAGACGGGACTGGCGACGCTGGTCGACCGAGCGGCCGTCCCGAGCTAACCGTCGGCTCCGGACGTCTCCGCCGCCGTATGAGAGTCATAACAAAACCCGCGCTTCGCCTAGGGCCGACCGACGACCACCACGCATATGTATCAGGACACGACAATCGGCGTCGTCGTGCCGGCGTACAACGAAGCGGGCTTCGTCGGCGACGTCATCGACTCGATCCCGGCGTTCGTCGACCGCATCTACCCCGTCGACGACGCCTCGACCGACGGGACCTGGGACGAGATCCGCGAGCACGCACAGCGACAGAACACGCCGACGCCGGCGCTCGTCGGTGACGGCGGGACCCAGCGACGGGTCGTCCCGATCCAGCACAGCGAGAACCGGGGGGTCGGCGGCGCCATCAAGACCGGCTACCAGCGCGCGGTGGCCGACGGCGTCGAGGTCGTCACCGTCATGGGCGGCGACGGCCAGATGGACCCCGACGTCATCGAGCGCATCATCGACCCGGTCGTCGACGGTCGAGCCGACTACGCCAAGGGCAACCGCCTCCTCACCGACGACCACCACGACTCGATGCCGGCCTTCCGTTACGTCGGCAACGTCATGCTCACGTACCTCACGCGCATCGCCAGCGGCTACTGGGGGATCGGCGACCCCCAGAACGGCTACACCGCCATCTCGACCGACGCCATCGAGGCCGCGGACCTCGACCAGATGTACGAGTTCTACGGGTACTGCAACGACCTGCTCGTCCGACTGAACGTCGCCGACATGCGCGTCGTCGACGTCCCGACGCCCGCCGTCTACGGCGACGAGGAGAGCCACATCGACTACTCGACGTACATCCCCCGGGTCTCCGCGATGTTGCTCGGCAACTTCCTGTGGCGCCTGCGCGCCAAGTACGTCGCCGACCGCCCCCACCCGGTCGCCCTGTGTTACCTGCTCGGCGCCGGCGGCCTCGCGACCGGGGTCGGCGCCGGTCTGCTCCCGTTGCTGACCGGGACAGCTGGCCCCACCGCCGCCGCCATCGGGTTCGGCCTGTGCTTTCTCGTCCTCGCAATGATTCTGGACAAGCGTTCGAACGACCACCTCACGAACGTCATCTCGGCGACACCCAGTTGAGTTTTACCCGAGTTACTCCGAGGTAAGAGGGTCCTACGCCGCCCCACGACACCGTTCGAGCGCGTCTGAACCGCTCGGTTCCGGACGCGCCCATCGGTTCGAGCGAGCAATGGTATCGACTACCACTGTACGTATCCGGTAACCGTCTCGATAGCACCACGCAACCGTCTATCGGACAAGTCATTTCATACGGACAGTAGCGTTATACGAGTAGGTGGGCACTACCGGAAACGTGACCCCGAGTCGTGGCGGGCTGCGGCCGCCGCGCGGGACGAGCCACGGAGCAAGTATGACCGAAGACAACGAGAACGCCGACGTGTGGACGGACGGACAGACAAAGTCGCGGGGGCAACAGACCCTCCCGGCGGACTGGCGCGACCAGCCCGTCGACCCCGACTTAGAAGAGAACCTCGGCTACGAGCTGATCGCGTGGGAGAAGATCAACGTCGTCGACGACCCGGACCAGGTCATCTTCCTGCCGGACTCCGAAGAGCAGTTGCGGGACGACGCCTTCATCGTCTCCGGCGAGAGCGCGGTGTGTGACCTGGCCGACAAGCGATGAGCCGACGGGCGACGATGGCTCGCGGATTCGGTCACGAGCGCGACGAGTAGCGGCGGGTCACTCCACCGTGACGCTCTTGGCCAGGTTGCGCGGTTTGTCGACGGGTCGGTCCAGCAGCGTCGCGGTGTGATAGGACAGCAGCTGGAGCTGGACGTTCGCCAGGACGCCGACGAGCTCGGGATGGGTTTCCGGCACCCACAGCACGTCGTCGGCGACCGCGGCGACGTCTCTCTCCGAGCGCGGGGCGACCGCCACGACCGGCGCTCCCCGCGCGCTCACTTCCTCGATACTCCCGACGAGCTTCTCGGTGTGCTGGCCCGTGCAGATGGCGAACACCGGGGTCGAGGGCGTCACGAGCGCGAGCGGCCCGTGTTTGAGTTCGCCGGCGGGGAACCCCTCGGCGTGCTCGTAGGAGATCTCCTTGAGCTTGAGCGCCCCCTCCAGCGCGACGGGGTGGCCCGTCCCGCGACCGATGAAGAAGTAGGCGTCGCTGTCGTCGTAGCGGGTCGCCAGCGCGCTCGCGGAGGAGTCGGCCAGGATGGTCTCGACGGCGTCGGGCACGTCGTCGAGCGCGGCCGGTAGCCCCGCGGGAGTCGATCCCGACCCGCCCACCTCCCGGGCGATCCGCTCGGCGAGCAGGCCCAGCGTCGCCACCTGCGAGGAGAACGTCTTCGTCGCGGCGACGCCGATCTCCGGCCCGGCCCGGATCAGGACGGTGTCGTCGCACTCGCGGGCGGCCGTCGACCCGACGACGTTCGTCACCGCCAGCGTCCCCAGCCCCTCCGCGGCGCCTCGACGGAGCGCCGCGAGCGTGTCCGCGGTCTCGCCGCTCTGGGTCACCCCCACGAGGACCGTCCCGTCCTCGGTCGGCGGCGCCGTCACCGCGTACTCGCTGGCGAGGTACGCGCGGGCCGGGACGCCCCGGTCGCGCAGCAGTTGCGCGCCGTACAGCGCCGCGTGGTAGGAGGTCCCGCAGGCGACGAAGTGGACCCGCTCCACGTCGGCGAAGGCGCCGGGAGACAGCGACTCGAAGGCGACCTCGTCGCCGTCGGCCCGACCGCGCACGGCCTGGGCGATCGCCGTCGGCTGTTCGTCGATCTCCTTGCGCATGTAGTGGTCGAAGGCCCCTTTCTCCACGTCCTCCGAGGTCCAGTCCACCGTCTCGACGCTCCGCTCGACGGGCGTGCCGTCGATGTCAGTGATGTCGTATCCCTCGGGCGTGACCCGGACCACGTCGCTGTCTTCGAGATACACCACGTCGTCGGTGAACTCCAGAAACGCCGGCACGTCGCTCGCGAGGTAGTACGAGTCGTCGCTGACGCCGAAGACGAGCGGCGACCCCTGGCGGGCGGCGTAGACGGCCTCCTCGTCCTCGTGGACCATGGCGACCGCGTAACTGCCCGAGAGGTCCCCGATCGCCCGCCTGAAGGCGCCCTCGACGCTCTCGCCCTCGTCGACGTACGCCTCGACGAGGTGCGGGACGACTTCCGTGTCCGTGTCGCTGGAGAAGGTGTGTCCCATCTCGGAGAGGCGCTCGCGTAGCTCGCCGTGGTTCTCGATGATACCGTTGTGGACGACGGCGAGGTCACCGTAACAGTCCGTGTGGGGGTGGGCGTTGGCGTTCGTCGGCGGGCCGTGCGTGCTCCAGCGAGTGTGTCCCAGCCCGACCCGTCCGGCCATCGAGCTCCGCGAGAGGAGGTCGGCGAGTTCGTCGACTTTCCCCTCGCGCTTGAGAACCTCGACGCCCCCGCCGTCGGCGACGGCGACGCCCGCCGAGTCGTACCCCCGGTACTCGAGGTTCTGGAGGCCGGTCAGCAGTGTCGACACCGCGTCGTCGGCGCCGACCGCAGCGGTGATGCCGCACATCAGCGCCACCTCCGGCCGGCTCGCACCGCTCCGCCGGTCTCGGTCCGATCGGTTCGTGCGACAGGCGACTCTGTCATGCGTTCGCCTAGCCGAGAACGTGACATTGTTATGTATAGACTTGGCGGGACGAGCGCGGGGTAGGGGTTCGATACGCGCGACGGCCGTCCGCGCCGAACCCGACTACGGCTCGACGACGAGCTGGCGCTCCTCGCAGAAGTGGTCCAGCGCGTCGGCGAAGTCCGCGACCGCGTACTTTCGCCCGTCGATGCGGCAGGGGAACACGCCGGCGAGCGCGTCGTCGCAGTAGAGCGCGGCGGTCACGCGCGGCGGGACGAGCGCCCGCGCCGTCTCCTCGGCCATCGCCGAGTCGAGCTCCCTGGTCTCGAAGAAGGGGCTCGCGGTGGCGTCGTAGTCCCCGCCCCACTCGTCGAGTTCGGCGATGCGCTCCAGAAGCTCGCTCTCGGTATCGGTCCCCGAACAGGTCTCGCAGAGACAGAGCCGGCTCCCGGTGACCGTCACGGAGACGGCGTCGAGCGAGGACTCGTCGGCCAGCTCGTCGAGTCGAGCGATCAGCGCCTCTTGGCTCGACTTGGCGCCCAGCGGCGGCAACATCGAGCGGACGAACACTTCGACGCGTCGTTCGTCGGCCGACTCGAAGCGGTCGGCGGTCGCGTCCATCCACGCCCGGAACGCCGGGCGGTCGGTCGTCTCCGAGTGCGAGCGGTCTCGTGTCACGGTTGGGTCGGACAAGCCCCGGGACGCTCTTGAACGTCCCACACCGTTTACCCCGCGAGCGGCGAGTAGGGACCTTGAACGGCGAGGTAACGACCTCTGGAACGGCTCGGCCGACGCTCCGTTTCGCCCGTTCGAACCGTTCCGGCTCGAACCCGGACCGCTCGGATCAGGGTCGCCCATACGGCCGGACGAGCCCGACCCGGCCTCGGGCACGAGGCCCCTCGTCCGAGTCCGACGACCCCGGCTTCGGATCCGTCGATCCGGGCACTGAACCCGTCGATCGCGACGGACCACCGCCCGGTATCGATCGCGTACCCGCCGGTAACCGACTCCTTCCGGGGCCCCCAGCTTTTTCCTCGCCGCGACCGACCCCGAGGTATGGCACTGACCGGCCGACTCAAGGAGAGCTTCGTGGCGGGACTCATTCTCGTCGCCCCGCTCGCGGTCACCCTCTACATCTTCCGGATCCTGGTCTCCTTTTCCCTGCAGTTCATCGACCCGCTCGTCGCCGAGCTCGGGCTGATCGAGACCGCCGCGAACGTCGAACTCGCCGCGCAGATACTCGCAGTCGTCCTCATCGTCGCGGTCGTCACCGGCCTCGGCCTCCTCGCCCAGTGGTCGATCGGGAGACACCTGTTCGGGAACCTCGGGCGGACGATCAACATCGTCCCGCTCGTCAGCACCATCTACGGCGGCGTCCGGCAGGTGGCGACCTCCCTGGTCGACACCGGGTCGCAGTTCGAGCGGACGGTCCTGGTCGAGTACCCCCGCGAGGACATCTACTCGATCGGCTTCGTCACCGGCGAGGGTACGGCCAGCTTCGACGAGACCACCGGCGACCGGGCCCACTCCGTGTTCCTCCCCAACAGCCCCAATCCGACCGCCGGCCGACTCGTGATGGTCCCCGAGTCGGAGATCCACGAGACCGACATGAGCGTCCGTGAGGGGATGCGGATGATCGTCACCACCGGCATGGGGAGCGAGGCCGAAGGGGCCGACGCCTACGACGGCTACGCCGTGCCCGAGCCCGAACGGGCCGACTGACTCGGAGTATCCGTCGACGGGCCGTCACTCCGGAAGCACGTCCCCCAGCGACGCGCCGACGCCCATCACCACCGCGGTCACGAGACACTGCGCCGCGGCGACCTCGGGCTGGCTCCAGTCGACCCGCCGCCACAGCGTCATGAGTCCGACGGCCATCCCCCCGGAGATGGCGAGGATACCGACCAGTCGCCGCGGGACGACGCCGGCGATCAGGTCGGCCTCGACCGCGCCGAACTGGGCGGCGTGAAGGACGCCGAGGACGACGACGAATCCGAACGCGCCCGTGAGCGCGACGGCGACCGGTGAGTGGGCTATCGCCTCTCCGATCTCCTGGGTGCCGCCTTCGACGATCATCGGGATGCCGAAGAGGAACGCGCCGACGACCGCCTCGCCTGCGTCCCGCAGGTCGAAGGCGTCGCGGATGCGGCCGACGACGCGCGGCCTGTTCGCCCGGCGAGCGGTGCGCATCGTCTCGCGGACCTGCTCGCGCTCCTCGGGCCGGTCGACCAGTTCCTCCAGCGCCTCCAGGTCGTCCAGCACGTCGTCGATGTCCGGCTCCGGTTCGTCGCCGGGGCGCCCGTCCCGCTCGGTCATGTGCCCGTCATCGGCGGACCGCGGCAAAAACGTGTGGCCGCCGCTGGCGAGTCGTGGCGACGGCGAGAGAAACCGACCGCCGCGACTACGCGGCGGCCTCGAAGGCGTCAGTGAAGTCGTTGGACTTCTCGATGACCCGCTCGGCGCCGGCCTCCAGCGCGTCGAGCGCGTCGGTCTGCTCGTCGGTCTTGAGCGTCAGCACGGGGTCGGTCTGGCCCCCGGACTGCTCGGGGTTCACGTCGTAGGTCGCCGCGGTGATCCCCTCGGTCTCAAGCAGCGCGCCCTTCAGCACGTTCATGAACGTGTGACTCTCGCCGGCGATCTCGATAGAGATCATCGTCGGCTCTTTCTCGATGACCCGCAGTTCCATACGCGTATCCAGCCCCCTCGCGCGCATGAAACTTACGTTCCGGCCGCCCGAGCGTCCCGTCACCACGGGCCGGCGACGACCGCCGGCGAGCGCGCTTATACGACCGCGTACACCATCAGCAGGCCGAAATACAGCAACACCAGCAGCGCCAGCGCCTTCAGACGGAACCGCTGTAACTGGCCGGACTCGGCCTCGTAGGCGTCCTCGTAGGCCGCCCGCTGGTCGTCGGTGAGCGTCGACTCGTGAGCGCGCCCGCGGTGGAGCGCGAGCAGTCCCGCGGACTCGAACGGCCGTCCGCAGTACTCGCACTCGGCGACAGGCGCGTCCGGCGGCACGTCGTAGGCGGTGTCGTCGTCGGTACCGGTCGGTCCCCGGGAGGGGGTACTCGGACCCGTGGGGTCTGTCTGTGTCTCGGTCATTGGAGGTAGGGGAGGGGCACGTCCGGTCGGGTGACGATCCAGAGGCTCGCCATCGTGTAAAATATCATGACGGCGATGAAGGGGTACTGGCTGCGGATGGCCTGCAGGCGCCCCGGGAACATATCGAAGGCGGTGACGTGGGCGGCGAGGATGGCCAGGAGGTGTCCGCCGAGGACGCCGGCGATGGCGACGCCGCCGAACCAGCCCGGGACGACGATCAGCCCCGGGTTCACCGTCGCCATCGGCGCGGTCACCGCGGCGACCAGCGCCGGGACGAGCGAGAGGAAGTACCCGAGGAAGTGCGCGACGTGGTAGCCGGCGGCGATGGCCAAAAGCGGCGGCGCGAACCGTCGTGCGAGCGTCCCGCTGGCGACGTAGGTCGGCGCCGTCCGGCGGGCGAGCCGCGAGGCCAGCAGGTAGACGCCGAGGAAGAGAGCGAAGCCGACGACCATCGCGCTCGGGTACAACAGTGGGATCGGAAAGCCGAGGTTCACCAGCGACCGGGCGAGACCTCGCCAGGCCGGCGTCGCGACGAAGCCGTCGAAGGTGGTCACCCAGAGGATCGCGACGACGAACGCCGCCTCGTCGACGCCGTCGAGGCGGTCGGCGGTGAGTCCCGTTCCGGGGAATCGCAGCGAGAGCGACCCGTCGTCGTCGCGACCGACCGGCGCGACGGCGCCGTAGTAGCGAAACACCCGCGAGACGGGGTCGGCCTCGCGGAACCACGTCCCGGTCCCGTAGACGACGGCACCGGCCAGCGTCACGACGGAGTAGGCCACGACCGTGACCGCGAGGATCCGTGGTTCGTCCGCCAGCGGGCTCACGACCTCGATCCAGACGAGCGCGAGCAGGCCCGCGACGCTCGGCCAGGCGCCGAGCGTCCAGCGGTACTCCCGACCGAGGTCCGGCAGCGCCTCGGCGATCGCCCGCCAGGGGTTGACCGCCGGCCACGAGTTGCCGACGAGATAGGTGCTCATCGCGAACCCGGCCCACCAGCCGCCCCAGACGATCACGACGGCCGGGTTCGAGAGCGGGTCCGTCGGCCCGACGAACCCCGTGACGACGATGCCGACGAGCGCAGCCACGCCGAGAGCGCCCGCGGCCCACCGGAGCGCGGTCGGGGCCGGGGGCGCGAACCGTCTCCGGGCGTCGACCAGCCAGTCCAGCGCCGACCGGTCGGTCGCGAACGTCGCCAGCAGGAACGAGGCGCCGACGACCGCGCCGCCGGTCCCCAGCATCAGCCACGTCGGCACGCTCAGCGACTCGCGAGCCGACCCCCCCAGCGAGCCGCCGTGGGCGAACACGGGTCGCGCGGCCGCGGTCGCAGCGAGCACGACCGCGGCCGCGGCCACCGCACGGGCGGCCGCGACCGTTCGAGTCCGTCGTCTGTCCATCTGCCGGAGTTTAGACCCCCCTCCCGGTCAAAGTATCGAAGCCCGACCGCACGGGAGTCGCCGTCCCCGGCGGTCCGCGGTCACCGCCTCGGCGATCCGCGGTCACTGCCTCGGCGATACGGCGCCACCGCCCGCAACGGCCCGCGAACGCCTTCGGAAAACCGCGGGAACGGACGGCTACCGACACCGGGTCCGGACGGTTTGGGAGGCTTTTTAGTGTTGCTGGCGCAAGTCCCGAGTATGAGTCTCGCGGACGATACGTCAGAGGACCACGGGGACCACGGCGGGCATCACCTGCCGGCGGTCGAGGACTGGCCGCGCGGGTTCGGCGAGGCCAGCTGGTGGCCGTTCATCACCGCCGTCGGCGCGGCGGGCATCTACGTCGCCGCCGCCTTGTTCGTGCTCGGCCGAGGTCAGGAACCGCTCGTCGACCCGATGTACGGCCCGGTCGCGGTCGTCGCCAGCGTCGGCCTGTTCCTCGTCGGCCTCTACGGCTGGCTGTATCACGCGTTCGTCGTCAACTTCTGGGAAGGCGGCACGGACGAACACGGCAGCGGCACCCTCCGGCTGGCGATGATACTGTTCCTCGGGTCGGAGATCGCTACCTTCGGCGCCGGGTTCGTCTACTACTTCTTCATCCGCGCGGGGGCGTGGTCGACCGAGGGCTTCCCGGACTTGCTGGGCAGCCTCATCATCATCAACACGTCGATACTGATCGTCAGCAGCTTCACGCTGCACTTCGCACACACCGCGCTGCGGAAGAACAACCGCACCCGCTTCCTGCAACTGCTCGGGCTGACCCTACTGCTGGGTGTCGTGTTCATCGGCGGTCAGATCTACGAGTACTACGAGTTCATCGTCCACGAAGGGTTCACTCTCACCGGCGGCGCCTTCGGTTCCGCGTTCTACGGCCTGACCGGCCTCCACGGCCTCCACGTCAGCCTCGGCGCGGTCCTGCTGGGCATCGTCTTCCTGCGCGGCCTCAAGGGCCAGTACTCCGCCGAGAAGCACACCTCCGTCAGCACCGCCTCGATGTACTGGCACTTCGTCGACGTGGTCTGGGTGTTCCTCGTCGTCGTCCTCTACGTCGGCGCCGAGATCTGAGCGGGAGTTTCAAGACCGCGTCTCTCTTTCTGCGAGTATGGAACCGCTCGACGTCGAGGGACGCTTCGACGTACACGAGTACCGCCACGGCCTGAAACTGGTGAGTCAGGACCGGGCGACGATGCACCTCGAAAACCGTGAGGGGTTCGCCTGCCCGGCCTGCGGCGACGCGTTCGAGGACCTGTTCGTCTCCGAGAAGCGCGAGAACACCTTCGGGAGCCCCGGCGGCCCGTTCTGCGTCGTCCGCACCGACGACCAGGTGTTGCTCCTGACTCACTGACTGCACCGCACCCACTGCGGCGGCCCGCGTCTCGCTCGCTCAGGCCGACCCCGGACTCCAGACGCCCGCAAGTACCAGCGCCAACAGGAGGAAGTACGTCGCTAGCCCCCAGCAGGCCGCGGCGACGACCCACGGGCCACCGGCCAGGAGCGCGACCACGGCACCGCCGACCAGCGCGACCGCACTCCCGACCTGCACGGCGGGCCGCTCCCACAGCTCCGTGGCCGGCGTCTCCGCGACGAACAGCGACTCGACGGCCAGCGCGGCCGCGATCCCGGCCGCGGCGACCGCGGGCCGTGCGAGCAGCGACAGCGACTCCGTCAACGAGAGGGCCGCGGAGAGCGCACCGGCGCTCCCGGTCGCCAGCAGCGCATCGCGAGTCGTCGACTGCACGGGTGGATCGGGGAGGTCGGCGAAAATAGGAGTTGCGGCGCTCAGGTCGTGAACCCGGACTCGGCGTCGTGCTCTTCGAGCACCCACTCCAGTTCCTCGATAGCGCGGAGGATCGCGACCTCCGCCTCGTCCTCCAGCTCCGAGGTCGGTGGGTCCGTTCTGTCGTACGCGTCCTCGAGTTCGGCGATCCGTTTCCGGATGTCGTCCTCTGACCGCATACCGTGATCCACCGACCGGACGGGCTTGATGCTACCGGTCCATGAGACGGTGCCACCGCTTATCCCGCTCCCAGACTCCTGCCTCCCCGGTCGGTCTCGATCGCAATTCCGATAGCGGAGACCGACGCGACAACCGGTACCGACCAGTGGGTTTTTCGTATCGCTCGACTACGTACGGCCGTGAAAAATAGTAATCGCTCGAACAGTTCTGAGTCGGTCTCTTCCTCGCAGCGTAGCAGCCGGAGGATATTCGTCCGTTCGATGGGTTGTCTCGTTGGCGGTGTCGCGCTCGCAGGATGTTCTGGAGATGATATTAACTCGCCGGAACAGGTGACCGACGATCCAGACGGCAGCGGTGACGCTGACGGGGGGTCCGGCGACGGTGGGAAAGAGGGGTCCGGTGGGAGCGAAAACGGGGCCACCGACGAACGCACCGAGCGACAGCCGCCCCGAACCGTCGACGCGGCCCTCGGTGACGTCGTCGAGGACGACCGGCTCGGCATCGTCGCGTACAGCGTAGAGCGGACGACCGCTATCGACGAGTTCACCAGTGCCGACGCCGGGAACGAGTTCGTCGTCGTAGACATGGCCGCCAAAAACAGGAGTAGCGAGCAGTTCATCAGCTTCGCGTCGCTGTTTCAAGTCACGCTTCGAGATTCGGAGTCCTACGAGTACGACCAGTCGATAACGGGCTCGGCGGACGCGCTCGCCAGCGGCGAACTCGCCCCGGGCGAGCTCACGCGCGGGACCATCGTCTTCGAGGTCCCGAGGGAGAGTTCGGGTCTGTCGCTACACGTAGATCTCAGCGAATCGCTGTGGAGTTACGACGGAGCGATAATCGACCTCGAATCCGAGGGAACGGGACGACCCCTCACACAGAACCTCCGAATCGAGACGTACGCGGTCGGCGACACCGTCGAGTTCCGCGAAACCCGCTTCACTCCGAACGAGGTACGCACTTCCACCGGCGGGGAGTATTTCGGCCCCGACGAAGGCAACGAGTTCGTCATCGTCGATATCACTGTCGAGAACTCCAGTGATCAAGAGTTGGCGATCTCGACGCTCCTTCAGACGGATCTGAAAGACCAGGAAGGGCGGACGTACGGCGTATCGATCTCCGCGCTGGCCGAGATCGATCGCGGCTTTTCACAGGGGAATCCCATCGCACCCAACAGTACGCGGCGAGGAGAGATCGCGTTCGAGGTACCAGAGGGTCGTCACCGCTGTATCTGGTGATGGATTTCGATTTCCTCCGCGAAGGAGACAAGACGTTCTTCAGACTCCGGTAAGCGGGTCGCTGTCTGTCCACTTGCCTATTCCGAAGGAAAGAGCCGGTGGAGGGATTTGAACCCTCGGCCTAATCCTTACGAAGGATTCGCTCTAGCCAGTCTGAGCTACACCGGCGCGTTCGGTGACTCCGTTTCAACGTACCGCCGATAACCGCAATAAGGGTTGCGAATCGGGGCGACTCTGTGAGGCGATCACTCGGCTCGGCGCAGTCGCACGTCCAGACAGACGTTCAGCTCGTGGGGCGCGTACGACCGCACGGTGTGGCGCCGCTCGACGGTCACGTCGTACTCCGGCTCGGCCGCCTCGCGGATCGCGCGCTCGCCCGGGCCGTAGGGGTCGTCCTCGTGCTGGATGTCGTAGTAGTGGACCACACAGTCGTCGCTCGCCAGCGCGACGGCGGTGTCCAGGAACTCGTCGGCGCTGTGGGGCAGGTTCATCACCAGCCGGTCCGCCCACCCCTCGTACTCCGCGGCGACCTCCCGCACGTCCCCACAGATGGCCGTCACGGCCTCGGCGACGCCGTTTCGGCGGGCGTTCTCCCGCAGGTACTCGATGGCGTCTTCGTTGATATCGACGCCGACAGCGGTCGCGCCGCGCTTCGCGAACGGGACCACGAAGGGGCCGACCCCGGCGAACATGTCGAACGCGCGCTCGCCGTCCGCAACCTGCTCGGCGACCCGGTGGCGTTCGGTCGCCAGCCGCGGCGAGAAGTACACCGTCGCCAGGTCGAGCGCGAACTCGCAGCCGTACTCGCGGTGGACCGCCTCCGTGCTCTCGCCGGCCAGCACCTCCCAGTCGCGCACGCGCTCGGTTCCCTTGACTTTCGACGCGCGGTTGACGACCGTCTTCACCGGCAGCGCGGACTCCACGATGGCGTCGGCGAGCGCCCCCGCGCGCTCGGGGTCGTCCTCGTCGACGATGACCACGTCGCCGAGACGTTCGTAGGACGGGTCGAACGACAGCAGATCCGCCGGCATCGTCTGGGTCTCCCGCGGCTCGGCCTCGCGGCTGACCAGTTCGAACTCGTCGGGAACGGCCGAGGGGTCGGCGACCGGCACGTAGAGCGATCCGTCGCTCACCGCGATCTCGTAGTCCTCGTCGATCAGGTCGGCGTCGGCCAGCCGCCGACGCGTCGCCTCCCCCTCCTCGCGGGGCACCCGAACGCAGGAGACCTCCATAGCTCAGGTAGGTCGCCGTCGCGCGGTAAGCCTGACGCTTCGGGCGCCGTCGCTCACGACCGCGCCCCGCCCGCCTTACCGGCCACGTCGCGAGCGCTTCGCGGGGCTTAATCCCCTCGGCGACGGAGTCGGGGTATGCTCACCTTCGTCGGACTCGGGCTCTACGACGAGCGCTCGGTCACTGTCGCGGGCCGCGAGGCCATCCGCGCGGCCGACCGCGTCGTCGCCGAGTTCTACACCAGCACGCTCGCCGGCGCGACGCTCGCCGACCTCGAAACCGCACACGACACCGAGATCGAAGTCCGCGACCGCGCCGGTGTCGAGCAGTCGCCCGAGGACATCCTCGACGACGCCGCCGACTCAGAGGTGGTCTTCTGCACGGCGGGCGACACGATGATCTCGACGACCCACACCGACCTGCGACTGCGCGCCCACGATAGGGGTATCGAGACCCGCGTCGTCCACGGGACGACCGCACAGGCCGCGGCGAGTTCGCTCACCGGCCTCCAGAACTACCGCTTCGGCAAGGCGACGACGCTGCCCTTCGAGCGCTCGCACGCCGGTGACGACCTCCCTGGGAGCGTCGTCGCCACCGTCGAGGGGAACCGCGACCGGGGGCTCCACACGCTCGTCTTCCTCGACATCGACGGCGAGAACGAGGCGTACATGCGCGCCGACCGGGCGGCCGCGCGCCTGGCCGACGCGTACGAGGACACCCTCGGCGTCGTCGTCGCTCGCGCGGGAAGCTCCGACCCCGTCGTCCGCGCCGACCGGCTCTCGGCGCTGGCCGAGAGGTCGTTCGGCGACCCGCTCCATCTGCTCGTGATCCCCGGTGACCTCCACCTGATGGAGCGCGACGCGCTCGCCGCCCTCGGCGACGCCCCGACCGAACTCCTCGACGAGTTAGTCGTCTGAACGGGTACTCGCGCTCGTCTCCGCACCGGCCTCCGGCTCGCCCTCGGCGGCCGCTGGCACGTCCAGAGCGGCTCGGAGGTCGTACTCCGAGCCCGTCAGGACGAACAACAGGTCTTCGACGACGGTCAACACCTCCGGGAGCTCGCGGACGACGAGGTACGTGATCCCGACGAGTGCGACCACGGAGAGGCTCTGGGCGACGATCCGATCGACGACGATGTAGGAGACCTGCCGCGGGTCCGAGAGCCCGAACACCGACATGATCAGGCCCGGGAACAGCTGGAAGCGCTGTTCGCCGAATCCGACGGCGATCATGACGTTCCGTCCGAGGTTCAGCGCGTAGATAACCGGGATCGATACCGCGAACGCGCGGAGTTTCCGGCGCAGCGGCGCTTCGACGGCGGCGATCAGCCCGACGAAGATCGCCATGCTCCCGATCCCGGTACAGGCGATGACGATCGTGTAGAAGATCGGGCTCTCCCCGTCCGCGAACACGAACGTGTTGCGATAGAGGTGTTCCTTCTCGCCGACGATGTAGCCGTCGTACGCGACGACCGACTGGCCGTCGACGACCGCCCCGTATCCCGTGACGAGATCGGGGCTCGACCCGATCAGCGAGATCAGGGCGGCCGTCTGGTTCGTGACCGTCTCGATGAGGAACTGCCGCAACACGGGGATCGATTCGAACGGGAAGAAGACCACGCCCATCAGGAGGATCGCCCGCGAGAGGACGAACAGCGAGTCCCGCCCCGACCACAGCAGATACCCGACGTAAAACGAGGCAGGCACGGCGACGAGCGTCCCGACCCCCTCGATGACGCTCCGCTGGACGACCGCGAAGTGGTAGATGAGGCTAAACCAGAAGACGCCGAACAGTCCCCACGCCGCCACGCCCGCCTGTCGGGCGCGCTCGCGGCGGTCGGTCAGCTCCAGGGCCGTCGTCGCGAGAAACGTCCCGAGTACGAGCCACGCGAGCGGGTCGGAAAAGCGCGTGGCCCAGTCCAGACCCGAGAGGACGGCGTCGAGCATCGGTACTGACTCAACGTAACGGGATCGGGAGTATATGCTTTGTCGTTGCGCGCCCGGTGACTCACGAGCGCATGGGATACGAAAACGACAGAGAGCCGTCGCTATCCGGTGTAGCGTCCGAAAAAATGTCGAGCGGTTAGGGGTCGGGCGTCAGCCCGATAGTGCTGCCGTTAGTCGCGACGGCGCGCCGTGAGGAGCGCGGCCGCGAGCAGGGCGATGAGCGAGACGGCGACACCGAAGCCGGGACCGTCACCGGTCGTGGTCGGCTCGGGCGTCTCCGGCGGCTCCTCCGTCGGCGAGGCCGTCGGCGAGCCGCTGTCGGTGGCCGTCGGCGTCGGCTCGTCCGTTGCCGTCGGCGTCGGCTCGTCCGTTGCCGTCGGCGTCGGCTCGTCCGTTGCCGTCGGCGTCGGGGAGTCGGTCGGGGTAGCCGTCTGACTGCCCACGGAGACGGACGCGCTGTCGGTCACTGCGCTACCGTCGGCAGTGTACGGCGCGTCGGCCTCGGGGAAGTCGTACAGGTTGTTCGAGTTGTCGTCGAGGTGCGGCATGGCGACCAGCGTGGTGGTCTCGTTGATCGGGCTGTCGAGGTCGACGCGCACGTTGGAGCGCTGGCCGGCCTCGAGGTAGCGGCTGGTGCCGATTACGTCGCCGCTGGCACTGCCCTCGTGGATGGCGATGAAGCCACCGTCGGAGAGCGTGACGGAGTCGACGACGACTTCCTGGTTGCCCTCGACAACTGCCTGGTCACTGAACGTGACCGTGGCAGTCGCCTCGGCCAGGATCATACCGTCGTAGGCGCTGCCGAGCGGGGTGCCGCCACGGCGCGTCTGGACGGTGAAGTTGATACCGGAGCCGCGGTTGCTGAAGTCACCCGTCGCCGCGAACGTGCGGTCCTCGGTGACGTGGGTGTTCAGCGTGATCAGGAACGGACTCGTGTCCGACTGACTGTTGATGCGGAGGCCGAGCTGGGTACCCGGGGCGACGTTCGTGTCACCGCGGATGGTCTGGCCGGCCTGGTTGCGGATGATGACTTCGTCCTCGCTGTTGGTGTCGATGGACGCGGTCGCGTCCTCGTAGGTCCACAGCGAGCTGACGGTCCCTTCACCCTCGCCACCGATCGTCGGACCGATGGAGTTGTAGCTCTCGAACTCGAAGGAGGCGTTCCAGACTCGCTCGTCGGTGAGCAGGTCCTCGTTGACCTCCGAGAGGTCGACAGCCACGTAGTAGGTGTCGTTGTCGTAGTCAGGGATGACGGCCGTGTTGTCGACGTTCAGGTTGAATTTCTCGCGAATCTGGTTCGCGACCTGGTTCTCCTGGGTGAACGTCGCGTTGAACACGCCAGTGTTCTGGCGGTTGTTGGTGTCGGCGTAGTTCTGCTCCTCGCGCAGGAACGCGATGGTCTCGTTGTCACCGGCGTCCGTGCGGTTGCGGAGCACGCCCTCGATACCGGAGGCCGAGATCTGGTGAACGACCATCTCGTCCTCGGCGGCGAGGTCAGACTGGGTCAGGTTCCCGTCGATCGGGTCCTCGGTGTTGTCGACGTTCTCGTCGATGAACTCGAGGTCGACCTGATCCTTCTTCTCGGACGGGACAACCCACACCTGGCTGCTCTCAGTGGCGCGGGAGTTGATGGAGACAGTGCCGACGTCCTCGGGGTCGACACCGTTATCGCTGAAGTTGTAGTCGCCGCGCTCCGTGACTTCGCTCACGTCCTCGGTGTTGGCCGCGACCATGAGGTCGTAGGAGGCGGAGTCGAGGATACCGTTACCGGCGTAGTCGAGGCTGGAGCCGACGTTCTCGCCGCCGCGAACGGCAGTTACGAAGCCGCCGCGCTCGCCGCCGAACGCCGTGACGTTGTCCTCACCTTCGGCGGTGAAGATACGGTCCTGAACGCCCGTGCCGGACATGTAGGTGTTCCACAGCAGGTTCACCTCACCGTCACCGTCCTCGTCGGCCACGGTCACGTTCGTGATGTAGTTGGTGTCGCTGAGGTCACCGACCGCGACGGTGGCCTGAGCGCCCTCGCTGCTGTCGGAGAGTTCGATCGGGATGCTGACGACGTCACCGCGCTCCTCCTCGAAGACACCGCCACCGAAGGAGGCGGAGGAAGCCGAGGGGAACTCGTCAACCGAGAACTCACCGGCAGTGACCTCGGCGCCGGTGGCGACGTCGGTCACGGTGACCGTGTAGTCGCCCGCGTCGAGGCTCGTCGTGTAGTTGAACGTCTCTTCGAATTCGCCGAGGTTGTTGTAGCCGGTCGTGTCGTACTGCGTCGACGGGCCGTCGACCGTCACCTCGACGCCGTTTGCGTTCGTGCGAACGGCGCTACCGGAGACGGTGATCTCGGCGTTCTCGTTGTGCTCGAACAGCGTGCCGTCCTCTTCGAGGTCGGCGTTGAAGTCGAGCGGGTTGATTCGGAAGTACTCCGAGTCGCCACCACCGAAGTCAACGCGGTAGGTGGTGTCAGTCTGGAGCCTGTTCGAATCGTAGACGATGCTCTCCGCACCGGTGTTCATCCGGGCGTCGAGCAGCAGCGTGTCCGTGTCGTTGTTGTAGAGCTCGAACGGCTCACCGGTCGTGTCGGAGACGATCCGGATCGGAGAGCCAGCGTAGATACGCTGGGGACTGGAGTCGGTTCCAGTGTCCGAGGTGTCGACGACCGTCGCAGACGTCAGGTCGACGGAGACGTTACCGAGGTCTTCCTCGCTGTTGCCTGCGCTCGCGGCCTGCGCTCGGACCGTACCGAAGTCGACGAGCACGTCAGCGGCCGGCGAGATGTCGGAGCCGGTCAGACCGGCGGTGTCGATCGTGTAGCGGAGGTTGTTCCCGTTGTTGGACGGGTTCACGTCCGCGCTACCGACCTCGTACTCGGTGTAGTCGTCCGCGTCGTCACCGGGCTGGCGGACGTACACCTCGGCCTGACCCGCGGCGCTGCCGATCGCGCTGCCGGTCGAGGCGTTGACGGTGTCAGTGTTGAACGTCACGAAGAGGTCGCCGTTGTCCTCGTTGGCCTGCAGGACCTCGGGCGTGGCGGGCGCAGCGTCGTTGATGGTGACGGGCGTCGAACCGCTCACGTCGCTACCGCCGCTGTCGGTGAACTCGTAGTCCACGTCCACGGTCGTCTGAGAGTCGACGGCCGGGAACTGGACCGTCACGACACCGGAGAACTCGATGTCGTACGGGGTACCAGTGTCGAAGTCGGAGCTCTCAGGGCTGATCGTGACGATCAGCTGGTTGTTGGTGCCGCCGTTGGCGTCAGCGAAGCTGACGTCGTCGACGGCGATATCGTTGTCCTGGCCGGCCTCGGTCACGGACGCCGTGTTGGAGGCGCCCGTGTCGAAGGAGGCGACGGAGGGAAGCGTGACAGTCAGCGTGTCAGTGTTCCCGTCGGCCTGGAGATCGTCGATATTGATCTGATAGTCGTGCGTTACCGTCTCTTCGTCGTTCACTGTGCTCGGATCGAGCGTGTCGAACGACGAGGAGTTAGCAGCTGCAGCAGCCGACCCGGTCAATGCGATGGTGCCCGCGAAGACGGACGTGACCATCAGCATCGCCAGGAACAAGCTGCGGAGCTTGTCGTTAGTTCCTGTCATAGTTTGTTAAGTTGTCTGTCAGCGGCCACAGCAGCTTTCCGACCACGCGGACACGCGACCATCAGTCGGCCACGCCGAACCAGCAATGGTGTACTCAATACTGCAGCCATGGGTAGGGGTACGGTAGAAACCACCGGCGGATGTAATAAATGCTTTGTGGTCATACCCGAAGGAAGAAGGGCCGCCCCCCGCCGCAGATCGGCCCGCAGAACGCGTTTGTGAGTGGTTCACGCACTCGTAGCTCGTGTCAGACGCCTGTCTCACGCACCGCTGACGGACGGCGTATTAAATACCGGAAAAACGGCGGTACAGGACGCCTACGACACTGGGGAACGAATGCGACCGTCCGGAACCAACGCAACCGTCCGAAACGAACTGGGCCGTCCGCGATGAACGGGGCCGACCACGACGTGACCACTTCGATCTCGTGGCCGTCCGGGTCCTTCCCGATCATCTTTTTCCGCGTCGGGTATCCTCGGGCCTCCGGCCCTGCGGGTACCACTCGCGCAAAAAGATGGGGCAAAAAGCGGACGCTCGCTTCGCTCGCGTCCGAACGAAAATATAGCTACGACGTGACCACTTCGATCTCGTGGCCGTCCGGGTCTTTCCCGACCACCTTTTTCTCCTCGGGTGTCCTCGGTCGCTGTGCTCACGGCTTCACCGAAAGACTCACTTCGCTCGTCTTTCGAGCCTGCGCTCGCTTCGCTCCCGCAGACGCCGTTCGCATCGAGGCCTCGCTTTACTCGGCCTCGCACTCCCTGTGGGCACCTCTCGTCGAAAAAGATGGGGCAAAAAGGCGGCCGCTCACTCCGTTCGCGGCCGTGCTGTGATCTACGACGTGACCACTTCGATCTCGTGGCCGTCCGGATCCTTCGTGAACGCGTAGTTGTTGTCGCAGCTCTCGGGGTCGCGGTAATCCTCGGCCTCGCGGGTCATGAGGGTGTCCCAGCCGTCGTCGAGGTCGTCGACGCGGACGGCGAGGTGGCCCCAGGCGTCGCCCAGCTCGTAGCTGCGCCCGTCGTAGTTGTAGGTCAGCTCGACGGCCATCGCCTCCTCGGGGGCGCCCTCGGGCTTCATGAAGTAGTTGGCGAAGCTGTCGGCCTCCCACCGGCCCGTGTGCTCGTACTCGAACTTGCGGCTCCACCAGCCGAGGTGGTCGTCGGCGTCCTCGACGCGGACCATCGTGTGGTCGATGCTCCAGCGGGCGCCGTGGTCGCGCTCGACGATCTCGATCTCGTGGCCGTCCGGGTCCTTCACGAAGGCGTAGCCCGGGTTGTCCTCGGGCCGCCGGTAGTCCTCGACGCCCTCGTCCATCAGTTCGTAGTAGGCGTCGTTGACGTCTTCGACGCGGACCGCGATGTGGCCCCACCCGTCGCCCATCGTGTACGAGCGACCGTCGTGGTTGTAGGTGAGTTCCAGCAGCGCGCCGTCGTCGTGAACGTCCTCGGGGCCGAGGAAGACGTTGGTGAAGGTGTCGGCCTCCCAGCGACCCTTCTCCTCGTAGTCGAGATGTGTGGTGTACCAGTCGAGCGATTCGTCGAGGTCCTCGACGCGCATCATCACGTGATCGAGCGTGGCGTCCATACGCGATCGGAGGGTTGCCAGTTCGAAAAGGATACCGAACGCGGAACGTCAGGGACGGCTCGCCCACGCCGCGAACGCGAGGAAGACGGCCCCGAGCGGATAGGCGAGCGTCCCCGCCCGGAACGACGAGAACCCGAGGACCGCGTAGCACACGTCGAACGCCGCGAGCGCGAACAGCCCGGCGGTGACCCGGCGGTCCTCGCGGTCGACCAGCGAGAGCGCGGCGCTGGCGACCCCCGCTCCGTACAGCAGGGTCGCGGTCGGCCACGCCAACAGCTCGGTCGGCAACCCGCGCGTGTACACGAACACGTAGTGATAGACGGACGTGGTCGCGAGCGTCTCGGTGTTGGCGAGCGTCACCGAGAAGACCAGACCGACGGCGTCCTCGTAGGGGATGACGAGCCAGGGGACGACCCCCGCGGCCAGAACGGCGAGCGCACGGCGGTACCGGGAGAGCGACGCGACGGCGGTCCGGCGGGCGCTCATCGGGTCGTCAGGATTCGGAGGACGTCTTCGTCGGCGAGTTCGTGGTCCATCCCGACCTGCTGTTCGTCGTGTTTGGCGCTCGGGCCGGAGACGCGGGCGAAGCGGAACCGCTCCTCGAACTCGCCGCCGAGCTTCGTGCAGGCGTCCTCGATGGTATCGCCTTCCCGCAGCACCAGCGGCTCGTCGTAGTCGACGCCGCGACCGGGCTTGTCCATGTAGACCCGGATGAGCCCGAGTTCCTCCCAGATAGCCTCCTTGAGCGCGTCGAGGCCCTTCTCCTCTTCGGCGCTGATGAAGATCGTCTCGTCGGGGTCGATATCGTAGTCGCGCAGTTGCTCGTGAACGGTGTCGAGGTAGTCGGGTTCGATGAGGTCTGCCTTGTTGACCGAGACCAGCGAGGGGAGGTACTCGCGGTTGTCCAGCACGCCGTCGAGGAGGCGGTCGATGTCGACCTGCTCGCCGATGTTGACGTTGGCGTTGACGTACCCGCGCTCGCGCAGGACATCTTTGATGGTCCGCTCGTCGAGGTCGAGGTCGACGCTGGAGGTGACGCTGATCCCGTCTTTGTGCTTCTTGCGGATGGAGACGTTGGGGGGTTCGATGTCGAGGCGGACCTTGTTGTTGTACAGTTCATCGTAGAGACGCTGGTACTGGTCGATCTCGAACACCGAAAGGACGAACACGACGAGATCGGCGGTCCGCACGACCGAGAGGACCGCCTGGCCGCCGCCGCGGCCGTCGGCGGCACCCTCGATGAGCCCGGGCACGTCCAGGATCTGGATGTTGGCGTCGTTGTGTTTGAGCATGCCCGGGTTGACGTCGAGGGTGGTGAACTCGTAGGAGCCGACCTCGCTCTCGGCGTTGGTGAGCGCGTTCAACAGCGTGGACTTGCCGACGCTGGGGAAGCCGACGAGCGCGACGGTGGCGTCGCCGGTCTTCTCGACGGCGTAGCCCCCGCCGCCGCCGGCCGAGGACTGGTTCTCCAGCTTCTCCTTCTTGTCCGCGAGCTTGGCCTTCAACCGACCGATGTGCGCCTCGGTCGACTTGTTGTAGGGCGTCTCGGCGATCTCCTCTTCGATCTCGCGGATCTCCTCTTCGAGCCCCATTACGATGGAGTCGGCAACCGGTACCGAAAAAGGTGTTCCTCCGACCCGGTCGCGACCGCGGCGGTCGGCCACCGGCCCCGGTCGCCGTCGGAAGCGGTCGCGGACCGACGCGTCACGCGAAAATGTTCTCGATCCGAGACGAATCGCGTTTCGACAAACTAATACGACGAGCGCCGATGAGGATCGATCATGTCCGATCCGGACCGGCTCCGTGACAGTACGGAGATCCTCCTGCCAGCGGACGCCATCGAGGGGTTGCGTGAGGACCTCGAGCGGCGGTTCACGCTCACGATCCGCCGGGAAGAGTGTCGGGTCCGGATCATCGGGAGCCCGGTCGAGATAAAGAGCGCCAGCGACTTCCTGGCGCGCAACGGTATCTCCGTCGCCTGACGGCGGGCAGTAGCCGCGGTCGATTTTCGGGCGCTACGCCGACTCGTGAGCCGGGGATCCGGAGCGGATCGCTTCGGCGAGCAGCGGTTGCATGAGGCCGACGAGCGGGGCGCGCTCGTCGTCGGTCCAGACGGCGCTGTGGCGGTCGACGCCCGGGAGGTCCGTCTCCAGGTCGGAGCTGACGATCAGCTCGCGACCGTCGGCCATGAGGATCGAACTGATCTCGCCGGCGCGGATAGGGTGGGTATCCCACCAGGTCCAGGTCTCGACGACCGACGCGCCGGGGGCGGCGTCGGCGACGGCGTCGCGAACGTCGGGACTCGGCGAGCCGACGGTTATCTCGACGCCGCGTTCGTCGGCCTCGGCGAGCGCGTCGCGGACCTCGTCGGTCAGCAGGCTCTCGACGGCGACGACGACGAGCAGTTCGTCGCCGGCGTCGCCGGCCAGCGCGGCCAGGCGGTCGCTGACGGCGTCGTCGCCCTCGACGACCCAGACGCCGGCCCGCTCGTCGCGGGGCTCGGGTGACTGGAGTCGGGGGAGCAGCCCTTCGAGCCGGTCGAGGCGCTGGCCGTACTCGCGACGGATGGTCTCGACGGCGTCCCGGGGGTCAGGGGCGCGAAAGCGTCGCGGCTGGGCGTCCTGTACGTCGGCGAGCCCGCGGTCGGCGAGCGACTCGACGCTGTCGTAGACGCGCGGGCGCGGCACGTCCGCGACTTCGGCGATCTCGCGGGCGGTGCCGTGGCCGATGCGCACCAGCGCGACGAAACACTTGGCCTCGTAGCTCGTCAGTCCGAACGTCTCCAGCAGCGACGCGGTCTCGGCGACCAGGTCGTCTCCGTCGGGGCCGACGGCTGACTCGTCGTGGGACATGCGGGTTCTCTCAGAGGACATTGCGCGGTCGGTGGTATAACGGTGATCGTTCGCGACGCCGGCCGGGGACGGCGCGACGCTGGACGGCCTCGACTCGGTCGCCTGTCGGCACGGTCGTCACCTCAGGCGACCCGGTCGGCGGCGTCGAGCAGTTCGGTGTAGCGGTCGCGGATCGTCACCGCGGACACGTCGGCGGCGTCGGCGACCTCGTGCTGGGTCACGTCGACGTTGGTGAGCCGACCGGCCGCGTAGATGGCCGCCGCGGCGAGCCCGACCGGGTTCTTCCCGGAGTGGACCGCCTCCCGCTTGCCCGCTTCGAGCAGTTCGACCGCCCGCTGTTTGGTCTCCTCGGGCAGGTCGAGGTCCGAGACCAGCCGCGGGACGTACTGGGCGGGGTCGGTCGGCTCCATCGCGAGTTCGAGTTCGCGCGCGATGTACCGGTAGGCGCGCGCGAACTCCTTGCGGTCGACGCGGCTGACTGTCTCCAGTTCGTCGAGCGTCCGCGGGACGCCGGCCTGACGGGCGCCGGCGTACAGCGACCCGGTGGCCATCGCCTCGATGGACCGGCCGGGGATGAGTTCCTCGTCGAGGGCGCGCCGGTAGATGACGCTGGCCGTCTCGCGGGCGTCCTTGGGGATGCCCAGCGCGCTCGCCATGCGGTCGATCTCGCCGAGCGCCTGCTTGAGGTTCCTGTCCTGGGCGCTCTGGGAGCGGAACCGCTCGTCCCAGGTGCGCAGTCGGGACATCTGCTCGCGCTTTTTCGCCGAGAGCGTCTGGCCGTTGGCGTCCTTGTTCTGCCAGTCGATGACCGACGACAGCCCCTTGTCGTGAAGCATCTCGGTCGTCGGCGACCCGACGCGACTCTTCTGGGCCTTGTCGCGGGCGTCGAACGACCGCCACTCGGGCCCGCGGTCGACCACGTCTTCCTCCAGCACGACGCCGCACTCTTGACAGACCGTCTCGCCCCGTTTTTCGTCGGTGATCCCCGCCGCACCGCACTCCGGGCACTCGTCGCGCTCGCGCTCCGACTCGGACCCCGATTCGGTCTCCTCGTCCGTGCGTTCGATGGGCTGGACGTGACGGCCCGTGACTCGCTGGTTCGTGCTTGTCATGATGTGTCCGGACCGACGACGTGTCGCCGCCGACCCGTGGTTCGCATTCGATACTATGGACTACTAACGTAAATAGTTACTGCGTAGTTGTTACAGAAGTAGTTACAGCACCGCCAGCGTCGTAGACGGCCGGTCCGGGCGGCGAACGGCCACCGATCGGTCCGGGCGGGTCGCCGAGTCGGAGTTGCGGGGCAGTGGTATTGATTGTCGTACCCAACATGTGTCCTTCTCCGGATGTCGTCTGCGAAAAGCAATTCTTAAACCCGCCCCGACGGTTTCGTCGTGTATGGCTGGAACTATCGAAGTGCTCGTCCCGGGCGGGCAGGCCAATCCGGGCCCGCCGCTGGGGCCGGAACTCGGTCCGACGCCCGTGGACGTGCAGGCAGTCGTCCAAGATATCAACGACCAGACCGAAGCGTTCGACGGCACCGAGGTCCCCGTCACCGTCGAGTACGACGACGACGGGAGCTTCGAGATCGAGGTCGGCGTCCCGCCGACGGCCGAGCTCATCAAAGACGAAGCCGGCTTCGACACGGGCAGCGGCGAACCCCAGGAGACCTTCGTCGCTGACCTCTCGGTCGACCAGGTCATCCAGATCGCCGAGCAGAAGCAGACGGACCTGCTCGCCTACGACACGAAAAACGCCGCCAAGGAAGTCGTCGGGACCTGCACCTCGCTGGGCGTGACCATCGAGGGTAACGACCCCCGCGAGTTCAAACAGCTCATCGACGACGGCGAGTACGACGACCACTTCGCCGACGAAGCGGCCGCCTAACGGTTTCGACGGGCCGTCGACCGGTCCGACGAGTTTTCCGGAATTCCGCACCTCGTAGCTCGGCCTATCCGGCTCCGATCGGCCTGCGAGTTCGCCGACGGCGCGCTGCCGGCCACAACGTTATACGCGCCACGGTCGATATTCTGTGTGGAGGTACCACATGACACGGACTCCCGAGCAGGTCGCGGGGCGCATCCAGCACACGGAGGTGAGCCCCACGGCCGACCAGGACCGCATCGAGGAGCTGTGCGAGGAGTGCATCGAGTACGGCTTCGACGGGGCGATGGTACAGGCGTGCTGGGCGCCGCTGGCGCGCGACCGACTCGCCGACACCGACGTGACGGTGTCCAGCGCCGTCGGCTTCCCGATGGGCGGCGACCGCCCGATATCCAAGGCCGCGGCCATCCGGGACGCCGTCGCCGCCGGCGCCGAGGAGGTCGACGTGATGCCCAACATCGGGTTCGTCAAATCCGGTCGGTTCGAGGCGGTCGGTCGCGAGATGGACCTGATCGTCGAGGCCAGCGGCGACGCGACGGTCAAGGCGATGCTCGAACTCGGCGCGCTCGACGACGACGAGGCCGAGCGGGTCGTCGAGTTGGCCGTCGACGCCGGTTTCGACTACGTGAAAAACTCCAGCGGCTGGGGCGAGGGCGGGACGGCGACCGTCGAGCGGATCGAGTTCCTCCGCGAGCGCGCGCCCGAGGACGTGAAGGTGAAAGCCAGCGGCGGGATCAAGACGCTGGCTGGCGCGAACGAGCTGCTCGACGCGGGCGCGGACCTGTTGGGGGCCTCGAGCGGCGTCGAGATCGTCACCGGAGCCGTCGGCGATGGCGAGTACTGACCCGGTCGTCGCCGTCGTCGGCAGCTACAACGTCGGCCTGACGATGCAGGTCCCGGCGTTCCCGGCGCCCGGCGAGACCGTCGTCGGCCGCGAGTTCGCCGAGGGACCGGGCGGCAAGGGGTCGAACCAGGCCATCGCCGCCGCCAGACTCGGCGCCGAGTCGCGCTTCGCCGGCCGAGTCGGTGCGGACCGCTACGGCGACGACGCGGTCGCGCTCTGGGAGGCGGAGGGCGTCGACGCCGAGGCGGTCGGGAGGGACGACGCGGCCCACACCGGCGTCGGCTTCGTGGTCGTCGACGAGGACGGCGAGAACGAGATCACCGTCGCGCCCGGCGCCAACGACCGCCTCTCGGCGGCCGACGTGCGCGAGCGAGCGGCGGCCATCGAGACCGCCGACTGCCTGCTCGTCCAGCTGGAGATCGGCGACGAGCCGGTCCGTGCGGCGGTCGAGACGGCCGCCGAGGCCGGCACGACGGTCGTCTGCAACCCGGCTCCCGCCAGGGAACTGCCGCCCGCAGTACTGGAACAGGTCGACTACCTCACGCCGAACGAACACGAGGCCCGGACGCTGGCTGGCGTCGCCCGCGATGACGACGAGACGGGCAGCGACAGCGACATCACCGACGAGGCGGTCGCTCGCGAGCTGCTCGGTCTGGGTGTCGGTGCCGTCGTCCTGACGCGCGGGAGCGCTGGCGCCCTGCTGGTCTCGGACGACGGTGTCGAAGGAGTCGAGGCGCCGTCGGTCGAGGTCGTCGACACCACCGGCGCGGGCGACGCGTTCAACGGCGCTCTCGCGGTCGCGCTCGCGGAGGGGCTGGACGCCCGGGCGGCCGTGCGGTTCGGTTGCGCGGGCGGCGCGCTCGCGGTGACCGCTCCCGAAGTGGTCCCCGGCCTTCCCGAGCGGGGCGCCGTCGACGACCTGGTCGCCGAGTCCTGGTGACCGCCGCGCGCGTCGGAGCGGTCGGGCGACGGTGGGCGACCTGTTTCACGGCGACTCGCCGTACATCTCCTCGTAGCGCTCGCGGTAGGCCTCGGGCATCGCGACGTTCTCGCCGTCGAACCAGGGCTTCGGGTCGGTCCCGCACTGGAGCACGACGTTCCCCCAGGGCAGGAACTCGCCCGTCCGGACGACGGCTTTCGCCCCCTCGCCGTGGTCGAGGATCTCCTCGTGGGGGACCGTTTCGAGGTCGGCGCCCGACCCGTCGTACAGGTCGCGCAGGAACGAGTCGAAGTCGGGGTTCATCTCCGGTACGTCGTCGGCGTAGACCACTCGTTCCGGGATCAGTTCGTCGTGGATCGCTTCGAGGACCGTCGCCACTTCGGGGACCCCGCGGGTGAGCGCGAGGTCGATCCGCCAGGCGTCCGCCGGGATCGGGAACCCGGCGTCGACGACCATTAGGTGGTCGGTGTGGCCCATGCTGGCGACGGCGTGGCTCAACTCGGCGTTGAGGATACTGTCGGGGTCGCGTTTCATGCCATCGAGTACCACGGCCGAGAGCAAAAAGGGCGGTCACGGTCCGAGGACGGAAGAGACAGCGGCGCCCTCAGCGGCGGATGAAGATGTCCAGCACGACGGCGACGATGATGACGACGCCGGTGAGGAACTCCTGTAGCTCGACGGGCATCCCGTTGAGGACGAGCAGGACCGGGATGACGCCGATGACGAGCGAGCCCAGAAACATGCCCAGCAGGGTCCCTTCGCCGCCGAAGAGGTTGGTCCCGCCGATGACGACCGCCGCGATGACGAGCAACTCGAAGCCGATGCCGGCCGAGCCGAACATCGACCCGAAGTAGGAGATGGCGACGACGCCGGCGAACGACGCCAGTACCGCCGTCAGCACGAAGTTGAGTATCTTGACCCGGTCGGTGTCGATGCCGGCCATGTCGGCGGCGTCCTGGTCGTCGCCGGTGGCGTAGACGTGGTAGCCAAAGCGGGTCTTCTGGAGCAGGAAGCCGAAGACGAGCGTCAGACCGATCGCCCAGAAGATCTGGTTCTGGATCTCCAGCCCGGCGACCGTGACGCTCCCGCCGAAGACGTCGATCAGCGCCAGGTCCGGCGTCTGTCTGGACCCAGCGGGGGTGAAGTAGTAGGCGATCCCGCGGAGGACGCTCATCATCCCGATGGTCGTGATCAGCGACGGGACACCGACCTTCGTGACGACGACGCCGTTGGTCAGCCCCACGATGCCGCCGACCACCAGCACCGCGGCGAGGGAAGCGAGGACGGTGAGGTTGAAATCGTTCAGCAGCATCGCGAAGGTGATTCCGCCGACGGCGTACATCGACCCGACCGACAGGTCGAACTCCCCGCCGATGATGAGGTAGGTCATCCCGATGCCGATGATGATGTAGGGGGCGACCGAGCGGAACAACCGCGAGGTGATGCCGGACATCGAGCCCCAGTTGAAGAAGATGTCCGGTCGCGTGACCGCTATCAGCCCGAAGAGGACCAAGAACCCGAAGAACACGCCGACCTCGCGCCGCGCGATCAGTCGTCCCAGCAGCGAGTCGCCCGAGCGATTCACCGCGCGGGCGTCGCCGGTGTCGGCGGTCCCGCCGTCGGTGGCGACCGCGTGTCCGTCGGTCTCGGGACCGTCGGGACCGGCGGCCGCCCGGTCCGGCGGGGTATCGCGGGCGTCGCTCATGCGGTGGTCTCCTCCGAGTCGACGGTCCGCGAGAGGTCGAACTCCTCGAACTCGGACTCGTCCTCGGCACCCATCATCAGCGCGATGACCTCGTTGCGAGTGACCTCGTCGGCCTCGCGGACGCCCATCAGCCGGCCCTGCGCGAGGACGGACACCCGGTCGGCGATCCCCAGGACGTGGCGGATGTTGTGGCTGATGAGGACGATCGTCAGCCCCTGGTCGCGCAGGTCGTCGATCACCCGGAGGACGTTGCGCGCGCCCTCGATCGACAGCGCGCTCGTCGGCTCGTCCATGATGAGGATATCGGGGTTCGACTGGAGCGCGCGCGCGATGGCGACCGCCTGCTGCTGGCCGCCGGAGGTGTTCTTGACTTTCGCTTCGGGGTCGACGGGGATCTTCACCCGGTCGAGGTTCGTCTCCGCCTCCTCGACCATCCGCTCCTCGTCGACGAGGCGGAGCCAGCGGCCGAGCGCCCCCATCCTGGTCGGTTCGTGGCCGAGGAAGACGTTCGCGGCCACGGTCTGGTTGGGCGCCAGCGCCAGCTCCTGATAGACGGTTTCGATCCCGTGCGCGCGCGCATCGTTGTAATCGTCGAACGACACGTTCTCGCCCCCGACGAATATCTCCCCGCTGGTCGGCTCGTGGACGCCACAGAGCATCTTGATGAGCGTCGACTTGCCGGCGCCGTTGTCGCCGACCAGCGCCATGACCTCGCCGTCCCGCACCTCGAAGTCCACGTCCTCGACGGCGTGGATGTTCCCGAACCGTTTCGTGAGCCGTTCCGTGTAGAGTATCGGATCCTGTTGGGACATTGCTGGAGAATCTCGTGGTGACGGCGCTCGGCGGTCAGGCGCCGTGGTACTCGCGGAGCTGGCCCCAGCCGCCCGAGCGGTTCTGGGCGAACTCGATGTTCGACTCGTCGATGACCTCGGCACCGGTCGGGTAGTCCTTCGGGGGCATCCCACGGTCCATGTAGGCGAACATCTGCATCGTCGGGACGTACCCCTGGCTGTAGGGGTCCTGCCCGGTCGTGTATTTGAGGTTGCCGCTGTTGATGTGTTCGAGCGTCTCGGCGGTCAGGTCGAACCCGCCGCCGACGACGGAGTCGGCCATCCCCTGGTTCGCGATCGCGTTCCCGATGAACCAGGTGAACGCGTCGGCGCCCATGATGCCGTCCAGGTCGGGGTTGGCGGTGAGGTGGTTCTCGATCCGAGAGACCCCCTCGTTGGAGTCGCCGGTGTAGTTGAGCCGGTCGGTCACCTCGATGTCGGAGTTCTGCTGGACGGCCATCTCCATCCCCTCGGCGCGGGCCGACAGGGCGCTGTGGCCCGGGTCCGAGAGACCGGGCGTCACCCGGCTCGCGTCGTCCGGGAGGTTGTCCAGCATCGACAGCCCGCAGACGTAGCCCGCGGCGACCTGGTCCTGGCCGGTGTAGGCCAGCGCCCGGTCGTACTTCTCGCGCATCTGCTCGCGGTCGAGCGCCAGCGTGTTGTAGGTCACCACCGGGATGTCGTTCTCCAGCGCCCGGCTGATCACGTCGTCGTAGGCCGCGGGGTCGGCGATGGTCGTCGCGATGGCGTCCGGGCCGGAGTCGACGACGGAGTCGAGGATGTTGACCTGCTCCTGGACGCTGAACCCGCTCGACGGGCCGGTGAACGTGGCTTCCCAGCCCAGCTGGCTGGCCGCGTCGTGCAGGCCGCCGATCGTCGGGTCGAAAAAGGAGGTGCTGGCGTCGTGGGTGACCATCGTGATCTGACGCGACCCGGGCTCCGACGAGAAATCGAGCGTCGTCGGCGGCGGATTCAGCTGGACGAGCTGATATTCGGGGGCTCCGCCGGATCCCCCGCCGTTGCCACCGTCGTCGGTTCCGGTGGTACCGCCACCACCCGCCGTGTCCGTGGAATCGTCTCCCTGGGTACACCCGGCGAGCCCACCGAGCCCGCCGACCGCGGCGACCGCACCGAGCTGCTTCATGACCTGGCGGCGCGATACACCCTTGCCCACTCGGATCTCGGTAGCGTCTGTGCTATCGCGAGACATGGAACACGGTACCAAGCAGCGCCATTTAGTATTATTTATAATTATGTTACCAGACACTAATTACTACCTCCACACTTTGTTCGGTCTTGGTCACTGATCGGTAGTGATGTGGCTCACAGGTGAACGGTAAGTGTGGTCTCTGTGCGGACCCAGGCGACCGCCTCGCCGCGACGGTGCAGGACCTGATCCAGTACAGCGGCCAGGTCGGCTACCTGCTCCCCGACAACGAGCAGGAACGACTGGGCGCGCTGGACCGTTACGACCTCGACGGGATAGACGTGGGCGAGTGGGCCGACCGCATCGCGACGCTCGTTTCGAACCACTTCGACGTACCGGTCGCCTTCGTCGGCCTGGTCGAGGAGGACGAGGAGAACTTCCTCGGCTGCCACGGGGCCGACCGGGACTCGCTCAACCGTGAGGGAAACATCGCGGCGGGCCTGGAGAAGGCCTTCGCCGGGCGCGTCGAACTGCGCCGCGAGGGTGGGCAGACGGAGATCCGCGCCGACGGCCTCGAAGCCGGCGCCGACGAGTGGCAACGCGTGACGCTCTAGAGCGCGTTCGACGGCTTTAAGTGTCGCATCGGCGTTCGCCGAAACGAGACAGGCTTCGCCTGTTTCACTGACCCGTAGGAGCCGCTGGCGTACTACGGAGGTGAACAATGGCAGATCAGGAAATAGAGAACGCAGTTTCTCGCGCACTCGAGGACAGTCCGGCCCGGAACTTCCGGGAGACGGTTGACCTCGCGATCAACTTGCGCGACATCGATCTAGACGATCCGTCGAACCGCGTCGACCAGGACGTGGTCCTCCCGTCCGGGACCGGACAGGAGACCCAGATCGTCGTGTTCGCGGAGGGCGAGACCGCCCTGCGCGCCGAGGACGTTGCGGAGCAGGTCCTCAGTAGCGACGATCTCGCCGACCTGGGAGACAACGACAACGAGGCCAAGGACCTGGCCGACGAGACCGACTTCTTCCTCGCGGAGGAGTCGCTCATGCAGGACATCGGTCGCTATCTCGGGACCGTCCTCGGTCCGCGAGGGAAGATGCCCGACCCCATCGCGCCGGACGACGACGTGGTGGAGATGGTCGAGCGACTGAAAAACTCCGTCACCATCCGGAGCGGCGACCGACGCACCTTCCACACCCGCGTCGGTGCCGAGGACATGTCCGCCGAGGATATCGGCGACAACATCGACGTGATCCTCCGCCGCCTGCACGCAGACCTCGAGAAGGGTCCGCTCAACATCGACACCATCTACGTGAAAACGACGATGGGTCCGGCAGTGGAGGTCGCCTGACATGAGCGCCGAACGCAAGACCGAGACCATCCCGCAGTGGAAGCAGGAGGAGGTCGCCGACGTCGTCGAGATGATCGAATCGTACGACAGCGTCGGCATCGTCGACATCACCGGCATCCCCTCCCGACAGCTCCAGGACATGCGCCGGGACCTGTACGGGACGGCCGAACTCCGCGTCTCGCGCAACACGCTCATGGAGCGCGCGCTCGCTGAGGTCGACGCCGGTCTCGAGGACCTGACCGACTACGTGTCGGGCCAGGTCGGCCTCATCGGCACCAACGAGAACCCCTTCGGCCTCTACCAGCAGCTGGAGGCCTCGAAGACGCCGGCCCCGATCAACGCCGGCGAGGTCGCCCCCAACGACATCGTCATCCCGGAGGGCGACACGGGCATCGACCCCGGACCGTTCGTCGGCGACCTCCAGCAGGTCGGCGCGGACGCCCGCATCCAGGAAGGGTCGATCCAGGTGCTCTCGGACTCGACGGTCCTCGAGACGGGCGAGGAGGTTTCGAACGACCTCGCGAACGTCCTGAACGAACTCGGCATCGAGCCGAAGGAAGTCGGGCTGGACCTGCGCGCCGTCTTCGCGGACGGCGTGCTGTTCGAGCCCGCGGAACTCGAACTCGACGTCGAGGAGTACCGCGCCGACATCGAGGCGGCGGCCGCCCGCGGTCGCAACCTCTCGGTCAACGCGGTGTACCCGACGGACCGCACGGCCGCGACGCTGCTGCAGAAGGCCCGCGGCGACGCCAAGAGCCTCGCCCTGCAGGGCGCCATCGAGAGCCCCGGGGTCATGGACGACCTCGTCTCGAAGGCCGACGGACAGGTGCGAGCACTGGCGGCGCAGGTCGACGACCCCGAGGCCCTGCCGGAGGAGCTTCAGGACGTCGACGAGCCCGCCGCAGCCGAATCGACAGACGACCAGACCGACAGCGACGATGGCGCCGACGAGTCCGACGACGACGCCGAAGCCGAGGCCGAGGAGGCCGAGGACGACGATGACGACGACGACGAGGACGTCGGCGACGCCATGGGAGCCATGTTCTAACAACAATGGAATACGTTTACGCAGCACTCATCCTGAACGAGACGGACGCAGAGATCAACGAAGCAAACCTGACCGACGTGCTCGAGGCCGCGGGCGTCGACGTGGAGGAGTCCCGCGTCAAGGCGCTCGTCGCGGCGCTCGAAGACGTCGACATCGACGACGCAGTCGAGCAGGCCGCCGCAGTCCCCGCCGCGACCGGTGGGGCCGCGGGCGGCGCCGGCGGCGCCGACGAGTCCGCCGACGAGGGCGACGACGACGACGAGGCCGAGGAAGCCGAGGCCGACGAGGGCGGCGACGACGACGACGACGAGGACGACGAGGCCAGCGGCGAGGGCCTCGGCGAGCTGTTCGGCTGATTCCGGCCACACCTTCCTTCGATTTATTCCGCCGTCGAGTCGCCGGTATCGCCTTTTTGCGGGTCGCCGACGGCCGCGACCGCTCGAGGCCGGCGTCGACCGACGGTGACGACCACGCAACTCGCGATACGAGCGGAGTGTCGTCGATTTCCACACCCAAAGCGACTTTCTCCGGGAGACCTTATCGTCGACTGTCATGGTCGCACTCGACTCCGAGGCGGACGCGTTAGACCGCGGCGACGCCGCACCGGCCTTCGAACTGCCCGGCGTCGACGGCGAGACACACGCGCTGGACGACTTCGCCGACAGCGACGCCCTGCTCGTCGTGTTCACCTGCAACCACTGCCCGTACGCGCAGGCGAAGTTCGACGAGCTGAACGCGCTGGCCGCCGAGTACGACGACGCTGCCGTCGTCGGGATCAACCCCAACGACGCCGAGGCGTACCCCGAGGACTCCTTCGAAACGATGGTCGAGTACGTCGAGGACGGGCGAGTGCAGTACGACGCCTACCTCCGCGACGAGAGCCAGGAAGTTGCCGCTGCCTACGGCGCGACCTGTACGCCGGACCCGTTCCTGTTCGCCCGCGAGGACGGCGAGTTCCGCCTGGCGTATCACGGTCGCCTCGACGACGCGACGAACCCCGACGACGAGCCGACCGAGCGGGAGATGAAGCACATCATCGACCGCGTGCTCGCCGGCGAAACGGTCGACGACGAGTTCCTGCCCAGCCGGGGCTGTTCGATCAAGTGGAAGGACGACTGAGCACGGCGCTGGGCGCCGAGCCTGACGGGTCGCTCGTTCGCTCGGGACAGGTCGAGCGGCGCGACGGCGTACCGGATCGCACAGCGGCCGTCGGCCACGTGCGTCGAAGTCAGCTGGAGTAGTCGCTCGCCTCCGAGGCGCTCACTGCGTTTCCGCCTCGCTGGCCTCGATGCGGTGAACCGGTGCCTTCGGCGTTGGATAATCAGTACTGACAGGTATCCCGACCGGCAGTCGTCCGCTTCACGCGTCGAGTTCGACGCGCCGGCCGCTCTCGGCGGATTCGTACAGGGCTTCGATAGCGCGCATGTCGACCATCCCGTGTTCGCCATCGGGCTCGGGGTCGAGCCCGCGCTGGAGGTAGTTGGCGAAGTAGTCGAACTCCTCGCGCATCTGGTCGACCGGTTCCGGCCGGAACTCGCCCTCGATGTCCGGGCCGGAGACACGGAGTACCTTCCGTGTGTTCGGGAAGAACAGCCCCTCGATGGTCAGCTCGCCCTCGGTGCCGACGAACCGGAGGCTGGAGGTCACCGTCGCGCTGTGGGTGACCGTACACGAGGCGAGCGTGCCGTCGGGGAACTCCAGCTGGAACGCCCCGTGTTCGTCGGTGCCCTCGTAGGCCGGCTGTTCGGACTCCGTCCGGGCGTACACCGCCTGGGGGTCTTCCTCCAGGACGAACCGGATCGTGTTCAGCGGGTAGATCCCGATGTCGTTGAGCGTCGTCCCGCCGGCCAGCTCGGGGTCGAACCGCCAGCTCGTCTCGTCGGCGGCGTCGAGGATCGTGTCGGACATGTGCCCGAGTATCGAGACGACGTCGCCGACGGCGCCGTTCTGTATCAGTTCCCGGGCGCGGCGAGCCACCGGTTCGGTCTGGAGCCGGTAGGCGACCATCAGCGGCACGTCCGCCTCCCGGCAGGCGTCGACCGTCGCCCGGGCGTCCTCGACGGTCGCCCCCAGGGGCTTCTCGCAGAGGACCGCCTTGTCGTGTGCGGCTGCGGCCTCGACGTGGCCGCGGTGGAGTCCGTTCGGCGTGCAGATGTACACCGCGTCGTAGGCGTCGGTCGCCGCGCCGTCGGCGTACTCGTCGTAGGTGAGCGTTCCCTCGATCCCCTCCATGTCCGCCGCGACATCCTCGGCTTTCTCCGTACTGGAACTGACCAGGACCGTCGTCGCGCAGTGGTCGGCGTCCTCGACGGCGGGGAGCGCTTGCTCGCGCGTCCACCACCCGAGTCCGACCATGGCGAGCCGGACCGGGTCGGCATCGGTGGGTACCTCCCAGTCGCGGGCGCTGAAGCTGTCGAGATCGATGTCCATGGACGGTTTTCGTCGGCCGCGATAAATAATCTTCACACGCCCCCCGCCCGCTCGCACAAACCACGGAACCGGCTCCGACGGACCGGAGCCACAACAGCAAAGTGGAGACCCGCGGATCCCCGGGTATGAAGGCGACCGCGAAGGCCCACCCGATCCAGGGGCTCGTCAAGTACCACGGGATGCGCGACGAGGAACTGCGACACCCGTACCACGACTCCATCAGCCTCTGTACCGCCCCGAGCCACACGAAGACGACCGTCGAGTTCGACCCGGAACTGGACGAGGACGACTACGTCGTCGACGGCGACCCCGTCGAGGGGAAAGGCGCCGACCGCATCCGCACCGTCGTCGACGAGGTGCGCGACCGCGCCGGCGTCGACCACCGCGTCCGCTTCCGTTCGGAGAACTCCTTCCCGACGAACATCGGCTTCGGCTCCTCGGCCTCCGGGTTCGCCGCGGCGGCGATGGCCCTCTCGGAGGCCGCGGGACTGGACCTGACCAGGCCCGAAGTCTCGGCGATCGCCCGGCGCGGCTCGGCCTCGGCCGCCCGCGCGGTCACGGGCGCCTACTCGCACCTGCGCACCGGCACCGACGACGAGGACTGCCGCTCGGAGCGCATCGACGTGGCCGACGAACTGGAAGACGACGTCCGGGTCGTCGCCGGGATGGTCCCGAGCTACAAGGAGACCGACTCCGCCCACGCCGAGGCCGCCGAGAGCCACATGTTCGAGGGGCGGATGGCCCACATCCACGGCCAGATCGCGAAGATGCGCGGCGAACTCCGCGACGGCGACTTCGACGCCGCCTTCGAGCGCGCGGAACACGACTCCCTGTCGCTCGCGGCGACGACGATGACCGGCCCCTCGGGGTGGGTGTACTGGCAGCCCCGCACGATCGAGATCTTCAACGCCGTCCGCGAACTGCGCGAGGAAGGCGTCCCCGTCTACTTCTCCGTCGACACCGGCGCCAGCACCTACGTCAACACCACCGCCGAACACGTCGACCGCGTCGAGGAAGTCGTCGCGGACTGCGGCGTCGACACCCGCGTCTGGACGGTCGGCGGCCCCGCCCAGATCCTCGACGAGGACGAGGCGCTGTTCTGAGCCGCCGGGGCCATCCCCGAATCAGACCGCATCGCTGCCGCCGAGGCTGGCCGTCAGCTGCTGGTGGGTCTCCAGACCCGTGTCGAACCGCTGGAGGATCTGCGACTGGTGTTCGGGACAGGCGGTGAGAACGACCATGCCGCCCTCGACCGAGACCATCGGCCGAGTCGTGTCGTAGCGGGCGTTCCGGCAGGCGGGACAGGCGACCCNCCCCGCCGGCGGGGTAGTGGTCGAGCACGCGGGCGGAGTCCTCGGTGGTCAGCCCGCAGATCGTCGAGAATCGGTCTAGATGCGTCTCGCAACTTCGGACCGGGATCGTGAGGTGGTCGAGCAGCAGGAAGGAGACGGTCCGGTCGCTCTCGTCGTCCATCACCGACTGGCAGGCGTCGCAGTCGACGACCGAGCGGTCGCCGCGTCCGTCCGGGTCCGACCACGGAGGCTCCTCGTCCGACATCTACCGGATTGGAGGCCTCCAGACGGGTAAGTGGTCGGTTGCCGGACGATCACTCGGTGTCGTCGGGGTGGACGGCCACCACCGGTACGGGCGACTGGGAGAGGATCCGCTCGGTCGTACTCCCGAGGAGGACGCGGTCGATCCCGGTCCGGCCGTGAGTCCCCATCGCCACGAGGTCCACACCGGCCTCGTCGACGTAGCCGAGCAGGTCGGCGGCGGGGAACCCGTGCTCGACGCTCGTCACCGCGTCCAGGCCCGCCTCGTGAGCGCGCTCGGCGACGGCGTCGACGGCGGCCTCGCCGGCCTCGGTGTATCGCTCCAGCTGCTGGGTCGGCGGTTCGACGCCCGACCCGGCGGCCATCCCGCTCAGGTCGACGATGTTGACCGCGTGGACGGTCGCGCCGAACGCGTCGGCGATAGCGAGCCCGTGGTCGACCGCCGCCTCGGTCGCGTCGCTGCCGTCGGTCGGTACGAGCACGTCGTCGTAGTCGGTGACGGGGTCGCCGTCGGTCTCGCGGGCGGTCAGGACCGGTCGCGTCGTGTGCCTCACGACGTAGCGCGCGACGCTCCCGAAGACGAGCCGCGAGAGGCCGCGTCGACCGTGGGTCCCCATCGCGACGGCGTCGAACTCCTCGTCGTCGGCGTAGTCGACGATGGCCTCGGCGGGGTCGCCGTCGACGACGGCCGTCTCCACCGGGACGCGGTCGTCGGCCAGCGCGGCCGCGTCCTCGACCGCCGACTCGGAGCCCGCCCGCACGCGCTCGCGGAACTCGTCGTCGATGCCGCCGGCGCTGAACGCCCCGGCCGCCCGCTGGAGGTCCGCGACGCCGAGTACCGTCACGGTCGCGTCGAACGACTCGGCCAGCGAGACCGCGTGGCGGGCCGCTCGCTCGGCGTGTGCGCTCCCGTCGGTCGCCACCAGGATCGTCTCGTACATAGCTGATAGTTCGACGCGACGGTATTTGAAACCGAGCGACCGTTCCCGAGCGGCGGGGATCGCGACCGGGACCGCCGCCCGCTCGCCGGGGCGCCGTCAGTGGGCTTTTCTCGATTCGGCCCGCAGTCCCGCCATGCGCGTCGCCGTCCTCGGCGCCGGATACGCCGGCCTGACACTCGCCCGCCAGCTCGAATCGTCGCTCCCAGAGGCGGTGGACCTCGTCGTCGTCGACGAGGACGCCAGTCACCTCGTCCAGCACGAACTCCACCGCGTCGTCCGTCGCCCCGGCCTGGCCGAGGAGATCGTCGTCGAACTCGACGACGTACTCGATCGGGCGACCGTCCGCGAGGCGACCGTCACCGACGTCGACACCGCGGCCGGCGTCGCCACGCTCGACGAGGGCGGAGACGGCGATGACGACGGGAGCGGGACCACGGAGCTGTCCTACGACGCGGGCGCCGTCTGCCTCGGCGCCGAGACGAACTACTACGACCTCGACGGCGTCGAGGACCACGCCACGCCGCTCAAGCGCCTCGCCGACGCCGAGGCGGTCCGCGCGGACTTCCTCGAGGCCGTCGACGCGGGGACGGTCGACGACCCCGCCCGCGTCGTCGTCGGCGGCGCGGGGCTGTCGGGCGTGCAGGTCGCCGGCGAACTCGCCGCGCTCGCCCGCGACGAGGGCGCCCGCGACGCCGTCGAGGTGGTCCTCCTCGAACAGGAAGACAGCGTGGCGCCGAACTTCCCCGAGAACTTCCAGCGCGCCGTCCGCGAGGAACTCGACGCCCGCGACGTGCGCGTCGAGACCGGCCGCGCCGTGGCGAACGCGGACGACGAGACGATCGCGTTCGCCGACGGGTCGGCCGAGGACTACGAGGTGTTCGTCTGGACGGGCGGCATCCGCGGTGCCGACGCCCTCCGCGGCGAGCGCCCGGTCGTCCGCGGCGACCTGCGCTACGAGGACGGCACCTTCGTCGTCGGTGACGCCGGGCGGATCGTCGACACCGACGGCGAGGCCGTCCCCGCCAGCGCCCAGGCGGCCATCCGCGAGGCCGGTGTCGCCGCCGACAACATCGTCCGCCTCGTCGACCACGAACTGTCCGGCGAGGGCGGCTTCGAACCCCGCCTCGACGGCTACCGCTTCGACTCGCTCGGCTGGCTGGTGAGCGTCGGCGACGGCGCCGTCGCGCAGGTCGGTCCCAAGGTCCTCCGCGGCCGCTCGGCGAAGGCGCTCAAGACGACCGTCGGCGCCGGCTACCTCTCTAGCGTCGGTGCCGTCGAGAACGCGGCCGACCTCGTGCGGGAGGAAGTCGGGTGGCCCGACGAGATCGAAAAAGCGGAAGAAGACGGGGACGAACTCGCGGTCGACGACGACCGCTGAGGGGGACGACCGCCGACTAGCCGGCCACTTCGTCCAGATCGAGTTCGGGCGTCGTCCAGATGACGAACTCGCCGTCGCGGTCGACGACGCCGTTGATGTGGTCCTGGTCGACGGGCGAGTCGTTGACCTCGTCTTCGGTGATGGGCGTCACCTGGTTCACGTCGTCGACGACCCAGCCGACGGCGCCCTGGTCGTCGAACGCATCCGGGTCGAAGACGACGATGAGGTCCTTGCTCCCCGCCTCGTCGATGTCGAGCAGGATCTTCGGGTCGAGGATGGTCGTGATCTGCCCGCGCAGGTCGACGACGCCCTCGACGCAGTCGGGGGTGTTCGGGACCCGGGTCACCGTCTCGCGCTTGACGATCTCCTCGACGTACTCGATGTCGAGACAGTACTGCTCGTCGCCGAGCGCGAACTCCAGCACCCGGGTCTCCTCGCCGGTCTCCTGTTCCGCCGCCGCGGCTCGGCCCGCCGCGCCGATCCCCATCTCGGCGGCCTCGGTGTCGTCGGCCGCGTCGTCGCCAGCGGCCGAGTCCGCGGCACTCAGACCGGCCTGGCGCGCCATCTCGGCCACGTCGACGTCCACGTCGCCCACGTCCGCGCCGGGGATGTGCATGGTGCCGTCGCCGTCGTCGGTGTCGGCGTCCCCGCCACCGCCGACCGCGCCCTCGTCGATATTCAGGTCCGCCACCGCCTCGGCGGCCGCCTCGGAGACGGCGTCGTCGGCGGTCTCGGTCGCCTCCCCAGCCGCCGCGGACTCGCCGGGGTCGTCAGCCGCCGCGGGCTCGCCGGAGTCGTCGTCTGCTTCGGGGCCGCCGTCTGCCTCCGTCTCGGCCGGCTCGGCCGGTTCGTCGACGGTCGGCTCGTCCGCTGTGGACTGGTCGTCGTCCGCGTCGCCCGCGCCGTCGGGGGAGCCCTCGTCCGCGTCGTCCTGGTCGTCGCCCTGTGCCTCGTCGTCCGGCCGGGATCCCTCGCGCATCTCGCGGATGCGCCGGGCCCGGTCCATGCGTTCGTCGTCGGTCATGCTGTTACCTCCGCGTAGCCGAACTGCCGGTCGAGATCCGCCGCGATGTCGAGGAACACGTCGGCCATGTCGAGCGACGGGTCGTAGGCGAAGATGGACTGGCCCGCCGAGAACGCCCGCTGGAGCGCCACGCGCTTGCGGACCTCCCACACCGGGTCGTCGGCGAACACCGCCTCGAACCACTCCAGCATCGTCTCGTCCTCGCCGGTGGTCTCGACGCGGTTGGCGACGACGCCGAGCGTGTCGACGGCGATGCCGGTCTGCCCCTCTAGGGCGCCCATCTGGTCGATGAGCAGCTCGATGGCCCGCTCGGAGGTCGCCTCCGTCAGCGCCGGGACGAGGATGTTCCGGGTCGCGTAGATGCCGGTGTCGGTGAGCTTCCCGTAGAACGGCGGGGAGTCGACGACCACGTAGTCATAGTCGTCCTCGACGTGTGAGAGCGCGTCGTCGAGCGTGTCCAGGGCGTGGCCGCCGGCGACGGTGTCGGGAGTGACGTTGACCGCCAGCGCCGACAGCGCCGCCGGGTCGATGTCGACCGCGCCCTCGGTCGCGCGAGCCACCAGGTCCGCGATGGTCAGCTCGCGCTCGGCCTGGAGCATGTCGATGTTGCTCGGGACCACGTCCATCTCGGGGTGCTCGACCACCAGATCGCTCATCCGGTCGCGCTGGCCGCCGTCGGTCAGCACGTCGAACAGCGTCGGCGGTGCCGCGTCGTACTCCTCGAGCAGGCCGAGGCCCTCTGTCGCGTTACCCTGCGGGTCCAGGTCGACGAACAACACGTCGCGGCCGCGCTCGGCGAGCGCTCCCGCGACGTTGATCGCGACGGTCGTCTTGCCGGTCCCGCCCTTCGCGTTGGTCACGCAGATGCGCGCCGGTCCGGTACGTCTCGCCACGTTGTCCCCGAGTCGACGCTACCACCTCAAAAAGGTACGCGCCGGGCTATCAAACGTTGAAATCAGCCGACGGCGCCCGGCCGCCGGACCGCCGGCGACTGGTGCCCGCCCGGGGGGTCGCCGGCAATCGACGGACGAGAGCGGTGCCAGCGGCGCCGAGACGCCGTCAGACGGGCGTCTGACCGTGTGCAAGATTTATCAGGACGGGGCGGAATAGGTTAGCAACGATGACTATCAACCCCCGAGATTATGACCTGAACGAGTTGCGCGAGATGGCGCGCAAGCGCGACGACCTCGACGACCCGCGGTCGAGCGACGGCCGGCCGGAGGACCCGCGACCGGACGACCCGAGCGAGGGTGAGTGGGGCCCCCTCGACGAGATGGGCGACGCGAGCATGTCCGCCGGTGACTCGTTTCGCGCGGGGCTGTACCGCGAACTCCTCCCGCTCGTCGGCGGTCAGGACGACTTGGAGAAACCGTATCTACGGTCGGTGCCGGACACCTACGCCGCCGAGTTCGTCGTCTTCGAGTGGCTGGAGTTCATGCTGATGCACGCCGGCTACAAGGGCGCGGCCGACGCGCTGGGGTACTACGAGTCGATCGACTGGATCACCGAGGACGTGGCCGGCCAGCTCAACGACTACCTGCTCGGGATCGACGAAACCGGCTCGAACGAGGGCAACGACCTCGACGTGGACGACCACATGCTCAGCCTCGTGTACGTCGCGAAGCTCACCGGGATGCAGTAACTCCGAAGGAAGACCGAACCGCACGCACAGACCACGACCGCACCGGTCGCGGGGGTGACCGGCGCTACAGTTCTGCCTCGATATCGTCGACGACGTGGCTGCGCAACAGCTCCAGCAGGACCGTCGCGATGCCCGTGTCCGCGCTCCAGATCGCGGTTTCGGTGCGGATCCCCGGCAGTTCCTCGCCGCCGAGAACGCTGAGCAGGACGGTGTGGCCGTCGACGGCGAGTAGCCGCCCGGCCCCGTCGGCCGTCGGATCGTCGGGGAACGGCGCGAGCGTCACCGCGGAGTCGGCGAACGCCTCGACGAGTTCGGGGTCGTCGACGGTCGCGCTACAGACCCACACGCCGATCTCGTCGGCACGCTCGCGGAGGGTCGCCGCGACCTCCTCGTCGAGCAACTCCGTCCCGCCCGCGTAGAGGACGCTCTGCTCGGCGTCGGCGACGATCTGGCGGATCCGCGAGGAGACGTTGTCGCGACCGTGGACCGTCCAGACGCCCTCCTGATGCTCGTCCTTGTGGTCGGCCCCGTCCCGGGCGCGTTCGAGGTAGTCGAAGGCGCGGTCCTGCTCGCGCTCGAAGCGCTCGGCGAGCGTCTCGCGGGCCTCCTCCAGCGGGACCGCGCGATACTGGATCGGGTTCGACTGCTGGACCTCGACGAGCCCGCGCTCTTCTAAGTTCTCGGCGGCGCCGTACACCTGCGAGCGGGGCACGTCCGTCATCCGGTCCACGTCGCGGGCAGTGCCGGTCCCCAGCCGTTCGAGGGCGACGAACACGCCCGCCTCGTACTTCGAGAGGCCGAGCCGCTGGAGCGCCTCGACCGCTTCGGCCTCGCCGTCGTCAGTCATCGTCTCCCTCCGTCCGACGGTCGTCCGGGCGCGGTTCGGCCCGGGAGTCGCCGCGGGCCCCGTTCGCGTCCGCGCCGTTCGCGGCCGGGCCGCCCGTCGGTGGGCCACTGGCGTGTTCGTCGAGCCACGCGTGAGCGACGCGTTCGAACGCCTCGGGCGAGAGCCGGCCGGCCGCGAGGTGGCGGCCTACGTCCGCGATGTCGCGCTCCTCGACGGGGCCGTCGGCGAGGATGGCCCCCGCCACGTCGGTCGTGACCGGCGCCGCGTCCGGGCCGGCGACCGGAACGGCGTGGTCGGGCAGGAGCAACTCGCCGTCGAAGACGACGGTCTCGCCGTCGGCCAGTCCCGCCGGGACCGCGAGCGTGTACTCGAGCTCCGCCGGCTGGCTCCCTTCCTCGTCGAGTTCCCAGACGGCGTACACCCGTCCGTCGGCGGCGACCCGCTCGATGGGGTCGGGCGAGACGCGGTCGAGGGTGACCGACCCGACCGAGGGCGTCTCGCGGAGGACGACCCGGCCCGAAGCCGACGGGAGCGTGACCGTCACGCGTGCGGTCCCGCCGGGATAGACCCTGGTCGGCTCGACGGATCGAGTAGCGTAGGGCACCGCGTCGCCGTTCGTTCGAGCGCCGGCCGTCGGAGCCGCCCCGGTAGTCGCCGCGCTCGATCCCGGGGCCGCGTCGGTCGTCGCGCCGGTCGCGACGCCGTCACCGCTCCCGGCCGATCCGCCGGCCGCCGGGGACTGACCGTTCGCGCCGCCGATCGGATCCGCGGTCAGCGCGTCGCCGTCGGGTCCGTCGTCGGTCCCGGTCGCGTCGAAGGCGCCGGCGGGCCCGAGGTGGCGACTCCACACCGCCAGCAGGCTCGGGAGCACGAACACGCTCGCGAGGAACGCGTAGACGATGGTGAGCCCGGTGATGAAGCCGAACTGCTGGAGCGGCGGCAGGATGGCGAAGACGAGGACCCCGAAGCCGCCGACGGTCGTCGCCGCCGACCCCAGCAGCGCGCCGCCGGTCCCGGTGACGGCGGTGTGCATCGCCTCGCTGCCCGATCCGGTCCGACCGAGCTCGAGACTGAACCGCTCGCTGAGGTGGATGCTGTAGGCCACCCCGAGCCCGATGGTCAGGCTCGTGATCATCCCCGTCAGCACGTTGAACGGGATGTCGAGCAGGTACATCGTCCCGAGGATCCACGAGACGTTGAAGACGACGGGGAGCAGCGTGACCAGTCCGAGCGTCGCCGACCCCTCCGCGACCCGATAGACGACCATCAGGAAGACGAAGGAGACGACGAGCGTGATGATCAGGCTCTCGACGACCGTGGTGAGCAGGTCCGACTGGACGATCTCGTTGACGATCGGCCGGCCGGTGGCGGTGACGGTCACGTCGCCGCCGGTGACGGCCGACTCGACGTCGTCCATCTGGGTCGTGACCGCCGATCCGGAGGCGCCGCCGCGTAGCGACGCGGTGAGCAACAGCGCCTCGTACTCGTCGCCCTCTCGCTGGACGTACTGGCGGGCCTGGTCGGGTGCGGTCTCGTAGAGCGCGTCGAAGACGCCCGCCACGTCGCGGTCGGGGACGCCGTCGCCGTCGGTGTCGCTGGCGGCCAGCGTCGCGTTGAACGTCTCGTTGGTCGCCGCGACCGACCGCATGACGGTGAGCGGGCTCCGCACGTCCGCCTCGCCGTTCGAGAGGGTGACCGTCACCCCTTTCTCGGCGGCGAGTTCGCCGGTCCTGTCCACCCGTTCGAGCGCGTCGGCGGTCGCCACCTCACCTTCGAAGAGGAACTCCGCCGTGGCGTCCTCCCGGAGGAAGTTGTCGTTGACGTACTCGAAGGTCGCCCGCATCGAGTACTCGCCGGGCTGCATCTCCTCGGGGAGGTTGTCCATCCAGTCGGGGGGCTCCTCGGCGATGAAGTCCGTCTGGGCGAAGGAGGTGTCGACGTTGGTCGCGCCGTAGGCGCCGCCCGCGCTGATCAGCAGCGTGAGGACGATGACCGCCCACGGCGCCCGGTCGGCCGCGGTCGCGCCGACTTCGAGCAGTCGACCGAACGCGCCGCCGCCGGTGCCGAACGCCCGCTTGCGGCGGTCGAAGCCGCGGCCTTCGAGGAAGGCGTCGGCCTCGACCTTGAGCGCGGGTATCAGCGCGCCGAAGACGACCAGCGCGCCGACGATGCCGACGGCGCTGACGACGCCGAACTCCCGGATCGGGCCGACGGGGCTCGTGAGATTCGAGAGGAAGCCGATGACCGTCGTCGCGGTCACCAGCACCAGCGCCGTGCCGACGCCGGCCAGCGCCGTCCGCATCGAGCCGGCGACCGCGGCGGGCCCGTCGCTGTCACCCTCGGTGCCCCGCTCCTCGCGGTGGCGCATGAAGACGTGTATCGCGTAGTCGATCGAGAGCCCGATCAGCAGGACCGGGATCGCGACGAACAGCTGGTTGAACGCGACCCCCATCCAGCCCATGTAGCCGAACGTCAGGAGGAGCGTGAGCGCCAGCCCGAACACGCCCAGCAGGATGTCCAGCAGGTCGCGGTAGGCGATCGTCAGGACGAGCAGAACGAACAGGACCGCGAACGGTCCGACGACGGTGAGGCTGTCCTGCATCGACCGGTTGGTCTCGTCGGCGATGATGCCCGCGCCGAAGACCATCGCGTCACCGCCCAGCCGGTCGCGTGCGATCGTCTGGATCTCGGTCTGGGAGTCCTGGATGCGCGCGCTCGCCGAGCCCTGCGCGACCGCCGACTCGGTCGTCTGCGTGACGACGACCATCGTCGCGTCAGCGCTCGTCGACCCGAGCTCGTAGCTCGTCGGCATCAGCGCGAACGCGCCCGCTCCGCTGCCCTCGCTCAGCACCCCTTCGACGCCCGCCTCGACCGCCGAGGCGTTCATCGACTCGATCTGCTCGATCTGCCGGGTCAGCGGCGGCGTCGACCCGTTCTCGACGGCGGTCCGGAGCGCGGTCCGGTCGGCCTGTAGCGCCGACGCCCGCTCCTGTAGCGCGCGTGCGTCCGGCGCGAGGACGCCCTCGATACCGGCGTACACCTCGCCGAACTGGCGCTGTATCTCACCGGACCGCTGGCGGTAGGTCGACTCGTTGATCTCCCCTTGCCCGTAGGAGGCGTTCAGCGAGGCAAGTTGCGACTGCAGCGTCCGCGCCTGCGAGGTGAGATTCGCGAACATCTCGCTCTGGTTGGCCGACAGCCCCGCGGTGGCGTCGGTCCGGACGGCCGTCAGGTTCCGCTCGATGGCCGCCGACCGCTGGCGGTAGGTCGCGTCGTCGACCTCGCCCTGCGCGTACGAGCGATTGAGCGCGACGTACTCCCCCTGGAGCCCTCGCGTCCGGTTCAGGGCGTCGCTCAGCCGCTCGCCCGTCGCGTTGAGCCGCTGGCGGTCGGCCCGCAACGCCCGGCCGCGCTCGGCGAGAGTCGCCGCCTGCTCCTCGCGGATCGCGGCGGTCGCGACGACGTTGGCGATCCCCGCCGGCGCCTGCGACGTCGAGAGCGTCCGGTTTATCGAGTCGTCCTCGGCGAGCGCGCGCTCGAAGCGCAACTGTTCGAGTAGCGACCCCCTCGCGAGGACGTTGTCCTCACGGACGATCACTTGGACGGTCGTCGTGTTCCCGCTCGACCCGAAGTTCGAGTCGACGTATGCGAGCTTCTCGGCCTCCTCCGAACTCGTTTCGAACTGCGACAGCGACGCCGAGTCCTCGACCTGCGCCGCGCCGACGCCGACCGCACCGATCACCACGAGCAGGGCGACGACCACCAGCCGCCGGTGCTCGACGATCGCGTCGGCCACGTCGTCCATCCCGACCATCAGCGGTCCCTCCGTCGGTCTCTCGATCTATCTGCGTTCATCAAGAACAGCTCTGTTGGTAGTATCCTACTAACGGCTTTGCTTAAACGTGCCGAAGCGACCGCGGGCGTCGCGTCGTCGGAGGGACAGTCCCGACCGGAAACGTCGGACCGGCCGACGGATAGCGGCCGAAGTGTCCCTGTCCCCTAATTTCCGAACCGGCGATCCCTAATTTCCGAGGGGTTCGACGTTCGCAGAAACGATAATGTACGGGGTACATTTATCCGGGGTGACCGTAAAGCCGGGGACATGAGCGACGACGAGCCGGTGCCCATCGGCGTGAAGCTCGGCAGTACCCGCACGGTGATCGCCTACCCCGACGACGACGGCGACATCGAGACCATCCGCACGCTGACCTGTCTGGCGACCTATGAGGACGCGCTCACCGGGGAGGAACGGGTCCTCTACGGCGAGGAGGCGGCCACCGAGTACCCCGACGAGGTCCAGTTCATGCTCCGGTCGGGCCTGCCCGAGGACGAGGAGCGCGCGGAGCTGACCAAGACCTTCTTCGAGGAGGTCATCGACGCCAACGACGTGCCCGAGAACTCCGGCGTCGTCTACGCCATCCCGACCATCGACAACCCCGAGGGCCTCGAAAACCTCGAAGGCGTGATCGAGGACTCCTCGATCGGGTCGGCGCTGGTCGAGAGCTACCCCGAGTCGCTCTGCGGCGCGATCCCCGCCCGCGGCGACGACCTCGAAGCGATCGAGGAGATCTTCGTCGCCGTCAACATGGGGTCGACGAACCTCGAAGCGTCGGGCTACCGCCGCGGCGAGCAGCTCGCACCCTTCACCACCGGCGCCGTCACCGGCAACGAGGTCGACCGGATGATCGCCAACTACGTCGAGGAGGAGACCCAGGGCCGGGTCAACATCGACACCCAGACCGCCCGGGAGTACAAGGAGGAACACGCCGACTTCGACTCCTTCGAGCCGTTCACGGACATCATCCAGCAGCCCGGCGGCGGCTCCCACGAGTTCACCATCGAGCGCAGCGTGATGGACGCCTGCAACGAGTACCTCGACGACGCCGTCGAGGAGTTCTGCAACACCTTCCTGCCGGAGCTCGCCAACGACTACATGAAGGTCTACCAGCTGGCGCTGGACAACCGCATCGTCCTCACCGGCGGCATGGCCTGTATCCCCGGCATCGTCTCCGAGTTCGAAAAGCGGGTCAGCGAGGAACTCGACCGCGAGGTCGAGGCCGTCGCCGCAGACCACCCGGACATCTCGCCGTCGCTGGGCGCCCAGCGCATCGCCGGCCGCCTCGTCGACACCGTCTGAGCAAGCGGCCCCGCGTCAGGCGCCGGCCCAGCACTCGACCCAGGAGACGAACCCATGGGTCGCCGCGTCGACCTCGCCGTCGTCGGTCCGCCGGTCGTATCGGGCCGCGCCGTCCGCGCCCGTCCTGTCGTCCGCACCCGTCCGCTCGCCCGAATCCGCTCCGTCGCCCGCCAGTTCCGCGGGCAACTGTATCGTGAATCGTGCCATCCACGGCCCTCTTTCGAAAGATCGCACGTAAAACTCAGTCAGACGCGCGTCTGCCGGCGGTTCGCACCGAAGCCGACGAATCGCACTCTCTCCGGCGTTTTCGCCAGCCCGACGACCTGTAGGCCCCGAGCGTCGCGACTATCGTCGACGAGGCGCCGGAGCGTAACTATTTATACTGTCCCCCACTGTATTAGGAATATAATGCCCCAGTGCCCGAACTGCGGCGAGCGCATGAGCCACAACGACGAGACGACGAAGCTGACGGAGTACGTCTGCGCTCGCTGTCACCGGACGGAGATCGTGCGAAAGCCCGCGTATCGCGTGACAGCCGAGGAGTCGGCGGCGGTCGGCGCGGTCGCCGACGACGACTGATTCGGAGAAGGCTCGTTCTGTCCGCTCGCGACGCTCGCGAGCCGTGCGTATCGTGGCGAAAACGAGCGGACCGCGACGCTCAGCGGTGGAGGACCGCGTGGCGCTCTATCTCGGGGCCGTCACCGACGGGTTCGACCGTCTCGGTCGGCCAGTCTCCGGTACCGGTCAGTAGCTCGATATCGTCGTCGGTGACCAGGTGGGTGTCCTCGCTTTTCGCGCCCTGAACCGTCGGGTTGTACGCGTAGGTCATGGGCAGGTGGACCGACGCCGCCGAGTCGGGCGTCCCGAACCACTCGCGGCCGGCGTAGGCGGCGGCGCCGCCCTGGTGGTGGTTGCGCCACTCGCCCTCGTAGCCGACCGCGGCGTAGGCGTCCTCGATGGCGTCGAACACGTCGCCCGCGGTGCCGCCCTCGCGACCGACTCGCTGCGTGGCGGCGAGCGCGCTCGCTTCGACGCGCATGGCCGCCTCGGCGCGCTCGTCGAGCCACTCGGGCGCGTCGAAGGCGACCGAGCGGGTGATGCTGGCGTGGAGCCCGTCGCGGACGGCCGTGACCGAAACGAGCGCGTAGTCGCCGAGTTCGCCGTCGCGGGTGGTGTAGTGGCGGTACTTCCGGGTCCGCTCGCCGCTGCCGACGAGGACGACCGGCGAGTCGATGCCGCGGGCGAACAGCCGGTCGCGCAGGCGGCCGCCCACCTCGCGCTCCTCGTCGTCGGCGCTCGCCTCGCGGACGACGGTCTCGACGACCTCGGCGGCGTCCGCGCCCAGCGACCGGAACCGTTCGACGTCGGCGTCGGTCAGCGGCTGGCGGAGCCCCGTCGGGTCGACCGACGCGAACCCGGGCACGTCGAAGTCGGCGGCGGCCGGTGTCGGGCTGTACCGTTCGACGGCTTCGGGGAGGTCCGCCTCGTACCACTGGACGGTCTCGACGGTCGCGTCGTCGGGGAGTTCCTCGTCGACGAGCCGCTGCGCTTCGATGTTGTCGGTGACGACGACGAGGCCGTCGCCGTCGTAGCCGGCGGCGGCGACACCCACGTCGGCGGCGCGGTCGACGACGTTGGTACCGCCGGTCAGCCACGCGAACGAGGGCGGGCGGGCGAACCAGACGGCCTCCAGGTCGTTGTCGGCGAGATACGCGTCGAGTCGCTCGCGGACCGCGTCGGTGTGCGACATGCTCGGTACTGCTCGACAGCGGGAGTTAAAGGCGTCGCGAGGCGCGCCCTGGTGCCACTCGGCTGTGGCGCTCCGCGCGTCGACGGCTGCTATCTGCGCCGGGCGAACAACGCCCCGGCGAGGAGCGCCACCGCCGCCCCGACGAGGCCGAACCCGGGGCCACTACCGGCTGTCCCCGTCGGAGTCGAGGCCGCGCTCTGCGGATCGGACGACGCCACGTCGATCGAGACTGTCTCGGTCGTCTCGCCGTACCGGACCGTCAACGACTGTTCGCCGGTCTCCGCGAGCGGGACCGCGACCGACCCGGCGCCACCGAGTTCGTAGACGCCGCTCCCGTACTCGACCACCAGATTGGCGGTGGCGGCTCCGTCCGCTTCGGCCTCGACGCGCGCTTTCTCACCGCTGACGAACGTCTGTCCCCCGTCCGTCGGGGTCACCGTCACGTCGATCGTCACGTCGTCCCCCGAGGACTGCGACCGGAGCCCCTCGATCGTCTCGTTTTTCGCCGCGAGCCGCGATCGGAGTTCGCTTACCGTCCGATTGCGCGCGTCCAGCAGCGACTGGAGTCGCTCGATACGCTGTTGCTGCTCGTCGACGCGAGAGCCGAGCGCGTCGACCCGGTCCCGAAGTTCCTCGGACGCCGGGACGAACTCCGGAGGCTGTGGGTCGTTCTCCGCGAGCGAGAGCCGCCAGTCGTACGGGAGACGCTCGGGTGTTCCCTCGTCGTCGATCTGGAGACAGAGGACCCCGTCGGCTTGCGGCCAGACCTCGTAGGTCCCCTCGACGCCGGCGGCGATCTCCCGTTCGTAGTCGTAGGTGTTGAGGTCGATGTGTTCGACCGCTCCGGACTCGTTCCGGAAGTTGATCTCCGGGTCCGGCGGACTGGAGACCACGAACGTGTCCGCGCCCTCGCCGGCCATGGCCCGGACCGAGAGATAATCGCCCCGCTGCGCCTCCAGCCGGACCGAGTCGACGTCGCTACCGACGTCGATAGTCCCGCGGAGCGTGGTCGGCGTCTCGACCAGCGGTGCCTCATCGCAGTCGGCGGGGTACTCGTCGGTCCCGGCCGCCGGTTGCGCGACCGCTGTCGCGGAGACGATCACCAGCAAGAACACTACGATCGATGCGCGAGTCATCACGTCTGAGACTGCAATAGAGAACTCACAAAATAGTTTGGAAGACGGCCGCTCGCGGCCGATACCGACCCTACTCGGTCTGGTAGCGTTCGAACAGCGCCGAGAGCTGCTCGGCGCGCATCGTGAGCATCTTCGCGTTGACGTACATCTCAGAGAGCGCGAGGTTCTGCTCCTCGGCGATGGCGGCGACCTGCTCGGCCTCCTCGACGTTCTGTTTGCTGGTTTCGGCGGCCTCGTCGGCGATAGCCGCGACCTCCTCGGAACTGGCCGCTTGGTCGTCGGTGGCGTTGGAAATCTCGGTGACGCCCGAGGCGGTCTGCTGGACGTGTTCGAGGATCGATTCGAGGGCGTCCAGCCCCTCGCCGACCGTCTCCTTGCCCTCGTCGATGGTCGACTGCATGTCGGTGATCTCGTCGACGGTCTCGTCGGTCTGGTTCTGGATCTCGCCGATGAGCCCCTCGATCTCGTTGGTGGCGTCTTTGGTCTCCTCGGCGAGGCTCTTGACCTCGTCGGCGACGACGCCGAAGCCGTTGTTGTTCGCCCCCGCCGAGGCGTGGGCCGCCTCGATCGAGGCGTTCAGCGCGAGGATGTTGGTCTGCTCGGCGATGTCGTCGATGAGGTCGACGATCTGGCCGACCTCGTTCATCCGCTCGTCGAGTTCGGTGACCGTCTCGACGACGCCCTCGATCTGGTCCTGGGCTTCGTCCATGGTGTCCCGAGCCGAGCGGCCGGCTTCGATCCCCTCGACGGTCGAGCGCTCGGTCTGGTCGGCCTTCTCCTTGACCTCGTCCGAGGAGGCGGCGATCTCCTCGATAGTCGCGGACATATCGGACATCTCGTCCGAGATCCCGCTGATCTGTTGGTGTTGATCGTAGAATACGTCCGCGATCTCCTGAATGCGCTGGGCGACCTTCTCGCTGGAGTCGGTCACCGCCTGGGTCGCCGTGGTCACCTGCTCGGAGGAACCGACGACCTCGTCGCTGAAGCCGGCGGCGGCGTCGAACGTCTGCTCGAAGGTCGCGGCCATCTCGTTGAACTCCGCCGCGAGTTCCGCGAGCGCCTCGGAGTCGTCGTCGGCGTCGAGACGCTGGGTGAGGTCGCCGTCACCGAAGGCGTCCAGCGCCGTCCCGACGGTCCGGACGCTCCCCTCGTAGTCGGCGAGCGCGGCGTCGTCGGCGGTCTGGACGCCACCGTCCGGAGCCGCCACGACCGGCGCGGCGGGCCGAGCGTCCGGTCCCGCCGGGCGGTCCGCGAGGTCGGATTCCGCGTCGTCCAGCCGCGACCGGAGGTCGTCGCGCTCGCGCTCGGTCTCCGCCACGACGGTCTGCAGCTCCCGGCGCTCGCTCGCCCGGTCATCGAGCGCCCCGCCGATATCGCGGTAGGCGTACGCCGTCCCCGCCGCGGCCGCGAGAAACCCCAGTCCGCCGAGCGCCGGCCACAGGTCCGGCGCGGCCAGGAGAACCACCACCTGATAGCACGCGTGGGCGAACTGCCCGCCCAGCGCGAACCCGATCCGTCGCTTGAGGGTCGGTCGCATATCCCTACGGTATATCGAACACTCATATAGTCCCTTCTCCCGCGATACAATCTTTGAGAATGGGATGACGCGGACCGCGCGACGCCCGGGGATCCACTCTCGGACCGGTCGCTGGTCTCGCCACCCGTCCCGTCGCCCGGGGGTCCCACCGGCTGTCGCTCGAGTCGCGCCCGACACGTTTAAGTTAATGTACTGATTCGTACATCGTAGAACGAAACAGTCCATCGGTGACACACATGGAAGCATACATCGAATCCGTCACAGACGGGAGAGACCTGACGCTGGAAGCGGCCCGGGAGGCGGCGACGGCCGTCTTCGAGGGCGCGACAGAGGCACAGATCGGCGCGCTGTTGGCGGGGCTGCGCGCGAAGGGCGAGACCGAGGCGGAGATCGCCGGCTTCGCGCAGGGCATGCGCGAGGCCGCCCGGACTATCGACCCCGACCGGGCGCCGCTGGTCGACACCTGCGGCACCGGCGGCGACGACTACGACACCATCAACGTCTCGACGACGAGCGCCATCGTCGCCGCGGGCGCCGGCGTCCCGATCGCCAAGCACGGCAACTACTCCGTCTCCTCGTCGTCGGGGAGTTCGGACGTGCTGGAGGAGGTCGGCCTCGACATGGACACCGCGCCCGAAGCCGTCGAGGCGACCATCGAAGAGGCCGGGATCGGCTACATGCACGCGCCGGCGTTCCACCCGGCGATGAAGGCCGTCATCGGCCCGCGCCGCGAAGTGGGAATGCGGACCATCTTCAACGTGCTCGGTCCCCTCACGAATCCCGCCGGCGCCGACGCGCAGGTCATGGGCGTCTACGACGAGGACCTGGTCGGGCTCATCGGCCGCGCAGTCGCCGAGATGCCCGTCGACCACGCGCTGATCGTCCACGGCTCGGGCATGGACGAGATCACGGTCCACGACGAGACCGCCGTCGCGGAGGTCGAGAACGGCGAGGTCACCGAGTACACGATCACGCCCGAGGACCTCGGACTGGAGACCCACGACATCGAGGCGGTCGCGGGCGGCACGCCCGCCGAAAACGCCGAGGACCTGCTGGGCATCGTCGAGGGCGACGTTCGCGGTGCCAAACGCGACATCATCCTCGCGAACGCCGGCGCGGCCGTCTACGTCGCCGGCATGGCCGACTCGCTGGAGGCGGGCGTCGAGGCGGTCGCCGACGGTATCGACTCCGGCGACGCCGCGAGCAAGCTCGACGACCTCCGGGAGGTCAGCCGTCGCGTCGCCGCCGACGGGGGCCGATGAGCGACGTGAACCGCCCCGATTCGGGAGGGTCGGCGACCCGCGTGAAGGTCTGCGGCGTCACCCGCGCGGCCGACCGCGAGGCCGTCGTCACCGCGGGCGCCGACGCCGTCGGCGTCATCAGCGACGTGCCCGTCGACACGCCCCGCGAGGTCGGCGCGGACACCGCCGCCGACCTGCTCGCGGGCGTCCCGCCGCTCGTGACCGGCGTGCTCGTGACGATGCCGTCGACCGTCGAGGAAGCGGTCGACCTGGTCGAGACCGTCGACCCCGACGCCGTGCAGGTCCACGGCGGCCTCTCGCCGGGCGAACTCGGCGCGCTCGGCCACCGACTGAGCCAGGACGTCATCGTCGCGGTCGACGCCGCGGCCGACGACATCGCCGACTACGCCGACCCCGCCGACGCCCTGCTGGTCGATTCGGTCGACGCCGCCGGCGGCGGCGGCACCGGCGAGACCCACGACTGGGAGCGCACCCGCGAGATCGTCGCCGACCTGGACGTCCCGGTGGTCCTGGCCGGTGGCCTCACCCCCGACAACGTCGCCGCGGCCGTCGAGACCGTTCGACCGTTCGGCGTCGACGTGGCGACCGGCGTCGAACGCGTCGAGGACGGCGACCGCGTCGGCGGCGAGAAGGACCCCGAGACGGTCCGCGAGTTTGTCGCCGCGGCGACGCGGCGGGAGGTGGCCGCGTGAGCGACGCCGCCCTCGAACTCGAACCGTCGAAGGAGGAGTTCGTCGAACTGGCAGACGCCGACGGCCCCGTCGTCGTGCGCGCCGCGGTCGAGTTGGACACCGACCTGGAGCCGCTGGAGGCATACGCCGCGCTGTCGGGCCGGACGACCGACATCGAGGGCGCCGACTACACGTTCCTGCTTGAGAGCGCCGAGAAAGTCGCCTCCAGCGACCCCGACGGCGCGTTCGCCCCGACGACGGAGGATCGGCACGCACGCTACTCCTTCGTCGGCCACGACCCGAAAGGCGTCGTCACCGTCGACGCCGACGGCGCGTCCGTCGAGACGTTCGACGACCGCTACGACAGCTTCTTCGACGCCGACGGCGGCGATACCCTCGACAGCGTCCGCGGCGCGATGCCCGACGTGCAGCGCCGCGGGTTCCCGGACATGGACCGCGAGCACTTCGAGGGCGGTCTCCTCGGCTTCGTCGGGTACGACGCCGTCTACGACTGCTGGCTCGACGAGGTCGGCCTGGAACATCCCGACTCCCGGTACCCCGACGCCCAGTTCGTCCTCACCACGACCACGCTCGTCTTCGACGAGGTCGAGGGCACCGTTTCGCTCGTCTGCACGCCCATCCTCGAACCGGGTGACGACGCCGCCGCACGCTACGAGGAACTGGCGGCGACGGTCGAACGCGTCGCCGATCTGCTCGACGGCGCCACCGACCTGGAGACCGGCGGGTTCGTCCGCGACGCCGAGACGGCCGGCCCGCAGGACGAATACGAAGAGGCCGTCGAGACGGCCAAGGAGCATGTCCTCGCCGGCGACATCTACCAGGGCGTCATCTCGCGGACCCGCGAGCTGTACGGCGACGTGGACCCGCTGGGGCTGTACGAGTCACTGCGGTCGGTCAACCCCTCGCCGTACATGTACGTCCTCGACTACGACGGCCTCTCGGTCGTCGGCGCCAGCCCGGAGACGCTGGTGGCGGTCCGCGGGGACCGCGTGCTTTCGAACCCCATCGCCGGCACCTGTTCCCGGGGGACCAGCCCCGTCGAGGACCGCCGGCTGGCCGGCGAGATGCTCGCCGACGGGAAAGAACGGGCCGAACACACGATGCTCGTCGACCTGGCGCGCAACGACGTGCGCCGGGTGGCCGAGCCCGGCTCCGTCCGCGTCGAGGAGTTCATGAGCGTCCTCAAGTACAGCCACGTCCAGCACATCGAGTCGACGGTCACGGGCACTCTGGCCGACGACTCCGACGCCTTCGACGCGGCCCGCGCGTCGTTCCCCGCCGGGACCCTCTCGGGCGCGCCGAAGATCCGCGCCATGGAGATCATCGACGACCTCGAACGAACGCCGAGAGGCCCCTACGGCGGCGGCGTCGGCTACTTCACCTGGACCGGCGACGCCGAACTCGCGATCGTCATCCGCACCGCTACGGTCGAGGACCTCGACAGCCGCTACGGCGTCGGTGTCCCCGACGAGGCCGCCGACAGCGCCGACCGGATCACGGTGCAGGCCGGCGCCGGTATCGTCGCCGACAGCGATCCGGCCAGCGAGTACGAGGAGACCGAGCAGAAGATGCAGGGCGTCCTCGACGCGCTGGAGGCGATCGAGGTCCCCGACGGCGAGTTCGGTGCCGCCGACGGCGAAGACGCGACCGGAGACACCGTCGAGCCCGAGGAGGTGTCCCGATGAGCGCCGGACAGCGCGAGCGGAGCGACCAGCGGCGGGTGCTGTTCGTCGACAACTTCGATTCGTTCACCTACAACCTCGTCGAGTACGTCAGCGAGCACGCCGACACCGAGGTCGTCCGCAACACCGCCTCGCTGGACGACGTGCGCGACGCCGACCCCGACGCCATCGTGATCAGCCCCGGCCCGGGCCACCCGAAGAACGACCGCGACATCGGCGTCACCAACGACGTGCTGACCGAGATCAGCCCGGACGTGCCGACGCTGGGCGTCTGTCTCGGCCTCGAAGCCGCGGTCTACGCCTACGGCGGTGCGGTGGGTCGCGCGCCCGAACCCATCCACGGCAAGGCCTTCCCCATCAGCCACGACGGCGAGGGCGTCTTCGCCGGGCTCGACCAGGGGATCCGCGGCGGTCGCTATCACTCGCTGGTCGCGACCGAGGTGCCCGACTGCTTCGAGGTGACCGCCACGACGGCGGCCGAGACCGACGACGGCGACACCGTCGACCTGGTGATGGGCGTCCGCCACCGCGAACTCCCCATCGAGGCCGTCCAGTTCCACCCCGAGTCCGTGCTGACCGCGGTGGGCCACGACGTGATCCGTAACTTCCTCGACGGCGTCTAACCGTTTTGACGCCTGCTTCTCCGGCTCCGGCGCGTCGTCCGAGATTCGGAAATCGGCACTCACGCGCCGAAGACGGCGACCGCGTTGTTGACGACGACCAGCGAGGTGACCGCGGCGAACAGCCCGAGAAAGACCGATGCGTTGCGGTCCGAGAGCAGCGACCAGCCGGCGACGAGCCAGCACGTCGCGGCGAACTTCACCGTCCACAGGCCCGCGGGACCGAACGACGCGACCATCGCCCGGACGACGGGGTTGCCCTCCGGGAGCCCGCCGGCCAGCCCGACCATCGTCAGGACGATATCCGCGGCCGTGGTCGCGAGGATCACGACCCACAGCGCGGCGTGAGTCCGGGTCATTCGGCGCTCGCGGCGACGGACGAACAGCCGGTCCTGCTCGCGGCCGTCGGGGACGGACGACTGCGTCACGACTGGCGCTTGGAGCGAGCGAGCAAAAGTCCACTGACGGGACCCGTCGGTCGCCCGCTCGGGTGGGAGCCGCTACAGGACGGAGAAGCCGAGGACGCTGAGGATGTACAGCGTCCCGACGATGATGATACCGATGATCACCAGCCGCCAGGCCATCGACAGCAGGAATCGACCGATCAGGATGATCGCCGCGAGCAGAATGAGGACACCGAGGATCCCCACGGGTTGCGTGAGAACGTCTAACTGGAGTACCACTGCGCTGAGCATACCGGATACAGGCCGGCCCGTGACCATAAGCTTCCGGGCCATCCCGCCGGCGGTCGACGGGCGAGCGCCCCGTTCGACGGTCGGTCCGCGGTCGACGGTCGCTCGCACACTGCGAGGGCACCGCACGGCCCACCGATAGACTCAGTCCTCCTCGACCGGTTCCGGAGACAGCTGGCCGGACTCGACCATCGCTTCGAGCGGGTTGTCGTCGACCCGGAGCGGCAGGTCCACCCGACCGCGCCGTCGCGCGGACTCCCAGGCGCCGAAGATCACTTCCGTCACCGACAGCGCCCGCCGCGCCGAGCACTCCGGTTCGACGCCGTCACGCAGGCACTCGACGACGTGGTCGATGGCCGGCGGGACCGCCGCCGCGTTCTCGACGCCCGAGACCAGCGTCTCCCACCCCTCGCCGTCGCGGCGGACCCGGGCCTGGGCCTCGCTCCAAGGCGTCACCTCGATGACGCCGTCGGTCCCGTGCAGGCGGTGGTGGACGCCGACACCGTCCTCGCCGAAGCCCGTCGTCGCGATACCCTGGACGCCGCCGTCGTAGGCCCACTGGACCAGTCCCTGGTTCTCGTTGTGGGCGCCGTACTTGACGTACTCCTCGCGGTAGTCGACCTGGCCGATGACCCACTCGACCGGCGCCTCGCTGGCGTACATGTGGGCGAGGTCGATGTGGTGGGTGCCGTTGTCCAGCAGCGTGCTCGTGCCGACCTCGACCCGCCGGAGGTCGCCGATGGCGCCCTCCTCCAGCACGCGCTTGGGTTCGCGCCACACCGGCGAGAAGCGCCGCTGGTGGTTGAACGTCAGTTGTACGTCCCGGCGGCTCGCCTCCTGGGCCATCAACCGCGCGTCGCCCCACGTCGTCGCCATCGGCTTCTCGCAGTGGATCGCCTCGGGGACCCCGCTTTCGATGCAGTCCAGCACGATCTCGGCGTGAGTCGGGACGGGCGTCGAAACCGAGACGATGTCGGGCTCGACGGCGTCGAGCATGGCCTCGTAGTCTTCGAAGATCCCGTCCTCGTCGACGTCGAACTCCGCGGCGAAGGCGGCGACGTTCTCGCGGACGATGTCGGCGGCGGCGACGATCCGGCAGTCCTGGCGCTCGCGGTAGCCCTCGGCGTGTCGGTAGGCCATCGCTGCGCTCTCGCCCCACACCGGGTTCTCCGGCTCCGGCCCCGTCCCAATAAACGCGATGTCGTAGGTCATACCCTCCGCGTTACGGCGGCGGGGTAAAAGTCCACGCCTCCCGGAAGGGTGAACCGGCTCGGCGGGTTCTGGACGCCTACGACCGGTACCGGGCGTCGCCCGAGAACAGCACCGCCCCGGTCGGTCGAACGAGCCCGACGCCGACCCCGATCGCCACGCCGGTCAGGTGGCCGACGACGCCGACCTCCGCGGTTCCGGTCGCGAGCGCGAGCAGGCCGAAGACGGCCTGGCCGGCGATCACGGTCCCAAAGAAGACCCACAGCCAGGTGAAATCGCCGTGCCAGCCGCCGGTCGCGACCCGATACCGGACGCTGTCGACGACGACGAGCGCCGTCATCGCGAGCACGACGCCGCTGGCGCCGAGCGTTCCCGCGACCCGACCCGAGACGCCGAGCGACACGTACCAGGCGACCTGCGCGCCGGTCGTGGCCAGCCCAGAGACCGCCGCGAGCGCGAGGAACTGCCGGCGGCCCAGCCGGCGCTCGACGACGCCGCCGAACAGCAACAGCTGGACGACGCTCGAAAGGAGGTGCCGGGGGTCCGTCGGCAGGTGTGCCAGCGGCGCGAGCAGCCAGCCCGGGGACGGTTCAGGGGTCGCGATGAACAGCGTGACGAACGTCCGGTAGCCAAAGCGGTCCCAGACGAACCACTCCGTGGCGAACACGAAAACGAAGAGTCCGCAGAGAGAGACCGTCGCCGGCACGCTCCGTAGCCAGGCGAGCCCCCGCGACGACGCGGAGGCCTCGTCCATCTACCTCAACACTCCGACCAGCCGCAGGACTCGCAGGTCTTGCAGCCTTCGGAGTAGTACAGCGACAGCGACGAGCACTCCGGACACTCCGGGCTCTCGCCGGCGTCGATCAGCTCCTGCTGGTCGCCCTCGGCGGCCTGGCCCGCGTCGGGACCCGGCTCACCGGCGTCGCTGCCGGGCGCGGCGCCCATCGAGACCGAGGCCCCGCCGTCCGTCTCCGGTTCGGCGGTACCGACGTCCTGGTTCGGATCACTGCTTTCCCGGCGCTCTTCCTCGGCGGTCTCCTCCAGCGTCGCCTGCTGGGGGTAGCCCTTGTCGATTTCGTCGTCGAGGTAGCGACGCAGGGCCGTGCCGATGGCGTCCGGGATGGACTGGATCTGCTCGCCCTTGTCCCAGGCGACCTTCGGGCTGCGGATGCCCTGCAGCTCGTCGGCGATCTCGTGGGGGTCGACGCCCGCACGCAGCGCCGTCGAGATGGTCTTGGCCAGCGCCTCGGTGAACGAAGCCGTGAAGCCGCCGGAGTTGCCGATGTTGGCGAACAGCTCGAACGGGCGCTCGGCCTCGGGGTCCTCGTTGATGTTGACGTACAGTTTCCCGTAGCCGGTGTCGATGCGCTGGGTGACGCCGTGGAGCACGTCCGGGCGCGTGCGCTTCTGGGCGTAGTCGGGGCGCTCGCCGTCGGCGGCCGAGAGGATGCCCGAGACCTCGGTGTCGATGGCCGACTGGACGGCGTCCTCTTCGAGGAAGGCGTCGAAGCCGCCGAAGACCTCCTCGATCTGGGCGACGACCTCCTCGGCGTCCATGTCTGCGAACTCCGCGTTCTGGGCGCGGGTCGTGAGCACCTGCTTGGAGCGGGTGCCGTCGCGGTAGTAGGTGACGCCCTTGCCGCCGTGGTCGTAGATGTACTCGAAGACCTCGGCCGCGTCCTCGACGGTGGAGTCGTTCGGGGCGTTCACAGTTTTGGAGATCGCCGAGTCGACGCCCTCCTGGCAGGCGACCTGGATGCCCGCGTGCTGCTTGGCGGAGAGGTCGCCGGTGGTGACGAACAGCTCGCCGACGGCGTCCGGGACCGTCGAGAGGCCATCCACGCCGTCGAACTCGTTTGCGGCCATCTGCTCCTGGGCCTCCTCCTTGACCGCGTCGACGTCGATGTCGTTCTCCTCGAGCACGCGCAGGAAGTAGTCGTCGAACTCGACGAGCATCTCGTCGCCCTGCACGTCGTCGGAGACGTTCTTGTAGTAGGCGACGTTGTAGATGGGCTCGCAGCCGCCGGTGGTGTTGCCGACCATCGAGGTCGTGCCCGTCGGCGCGATAGTCGTCGTGTTGTGGTTGCGCAGCGCGAAGCCGTCTTCCCACTCGTCTGCGTCGAGACCGGTCTGCTTCTCGAACCACTCGCGGTACTCGGTGGGATCGGCGTACTTGGAGTTGTCCCACTCCTCGAAGGTGCCCCGCTCGGTGGCGAGGTCGTGGCTGGCCGACTTCGAGCCGTGGTTGATGTGGCGCATCAGCTGGCGGGCGACCTCGTTGGACACGTCGTCGCCGTACTTCATGCCCAGCTGGATGTACAGCTGGGCCAGGCCCATGACGCCCAGGCCGATCTTGCGCATCTCCCGGACGGTCTCCTCGATCTTCGGGACCGGGAAGTCGGACATCGTGACCACGTTCTCGAGGAACCGGGTCCCCATCTCGATGCGGTGGTCGAACGCCTCGAAGTCGATGGCTTCCTCGAGGAACGCGTCGACCGCGTCCTCCAGGGAGTCGTAGTCGTCGGCGTGTGCCTCCGACCAGACGCGCCAGTCCGGCGCGTTCGTCGCCGCGAGCGTCGAGAGGTTGATGTGGCCGAGGTTACACGCCTCGTACTCCTCCAGGGGCTGCTCGCCGCAGGGGTTCGTCGCGAGGATGCGGTGGTCCGGATGCTCCTCGACGTCGAACGAGTGCTCCTTGTTGATCCGTTCGAGGTAGACGACCCCCGGCTCGCCGTTCTCGTGGGCGCCGTCGACGATGCGCTCCCAGACCTTCCGGGCGGGCACCGAGAGCACTTCGTCCACCTCGACGTACTCGCCGAGGTCGAACATCTCGTACAGTTCCTTCGTCTCCGCGGTCGCGACGTGGGGTTCGTCGGTCCGCGGGTTGGTGAACGTGAACTCCTCGTCGGCCTTGACCGCGTCCATGAAGTCGTCGGTGATCCCGACGGAGATGTTGAAGTTAGAGAGATGGCCCTCGACGGCGTTGCGGAGGTGTTTGGGCACCTTGCCGTCGTCGTCGATGAGCTCTCTGGCCTCCTCCAGCGCGTCGGCGAAGGAGTTGTGCGTGAAGTCGTCGGGGTCGTTCAGTCGCAGGGTGTGCGCCAGCGAGACGTCCTTGTTCTTGGCGTGGATGAACTGGATCACGTCCGGATGGGAGACGCGCATGACGCCCATCTGTGCGCCCCGACGGGCGCCGCCCTGGGCGATGGTCTCGCACATCTGGTCGAACGTCCGCATGAAGGTGATAGGGCCCGAGGCGATACCGCCGGTCGACCCGACGGCGTCCCCGTACGGTCGCAGGCGCCAGAAGGCGTAGCCCATCCCGCCGCCGGACTGGAAGACTTCGGCGGCCTCCTTGGCGGTCTGGTGGATGTTCGTGATGTCGTCGTCGGGCGAGTCGACGAAACAGGCCGACAGCTGCTGGAGCTCGTCGCCGGCGTTCATCAGCGTCGGCGAGTTCGGCATGAACGACAGATCCTCCATCAGCGTCTGGAACTCCTCGGCGGTCTCCTCGACGTGGGTCCGAACCCCCTCGGGCAGTTCCGGGACGACCGTCTCGTAGGCGAACTTGTTGACGTTGTACTGGTTCAGGGTCGTCTCGGCGTCGTCCTCCGCGGTCGTGCCCGTACCGAAGACCTCCTCGGCGAGCTCGTCGCGGCGCGGGTGGTCGGGCTTGAGCTGGTCGGGCGTGACCGTGACCTCGACGCCCCGCTCGTCGGCCTCGTAGACGGCCTCGGCGAGCGCGATGTTCTTCGCGACGCGGACGAACAGGTCCTCCTGCTGTTCGACGAGTTCCCCGTCGGCGTCCTTGCGGAGATAGCGCGCGGGCAGAATATTGTGATACGCGTTCCCCGTGAGACGCTCCTCCAGCGTCGCCCCCTCGGTGCGCTTGATCGGCAGGTCGATATCGTCGACCGCGAGATCGCCGCTACTCATGTGTCCTGTTCCTCCCACTGGCGATACCGGCGCCGGATCGAGAGCGTGTCCGCTGTGGCCTCGTACCTATCATCTGTGACGGAAATTCTGTTTGTTTGGGTCCACAATAACGCTTTGGTTTGCGGGTATTCGTCGCTCGATTCGAATGTCCGAATTCCGAGTAGTCACGTCGCTACTGGCGTCTCAGTCACGCAACCGTGCGTTCCGTTTCATACGGTGATTACCTCTTAAACGTAGGTGAACCGTGGTGAAAGTAGTTCCGAATTGCCGAAGATCGATAGATAGCGGTCGAATCTGCAGTGGAAGCGATCGGGGGTTTCGACTGGAAATCACGTCCGTCCGTCCCCAGTGAACGGACACCACGGGGACAGATCCATGTGTATAATTGTTCTTATATAATTGGATCGCCGAGGGAGACCGCACCTCGCGTGTCACGGACGCGGAACGGGCCGATATTTTATATAAGAATTGAGTTACGTTCGGGCGAACGCCGGGTCAGTCGACCCAGCGGGGGTAGTCCCGGTCGGCCACCAGTCCGAAGGGATTAGCCGCGGGGCGACCAACGAGCGAGCGTGACACCGGACCGGAACGTACTCGGCACCGAACTGGCGACGTGTAGCGAGGACCCGATGACCGGCTACGGCCGCGACGGCTGTTGTCGGCACTTCCCCAACGACGCCGGCCGACACGAGATCTGTGCGGTGATGACCGACGAGTTCCTCCAGTACAGCAAATCACGCGGCAACGACCTGATCACCCCGCGACCGGAACTGGAGTTCCCCGGCCTCGAAGCGGGCGACCGCTGGTGTCTCTGTATCGACCGCTGGCTCGAAGCCGAGGCCGCCGACGCCGCCCCGCCCATCGTCCTCGAAGCCACAGCCGAGGAAGCGCTGGAGCGGGTGCGTCTGGAGACGCTCGAAGCCCACGCTTACGCGGAGTAGACAGCTCCCACGGAACGGACGGCAGCCGCCGACTCCCGTCACTCACGGTTCTGGTGCGACCGGAACTGTCGCGACTCGCAGGTCTGCGAGGAAACCCGAGGCAGAAAAAGGTGGTAGTGGACTCGCGGGGTAGGTGTAACTCGGCTCTACTGCGTGATTTCGGGTGTTAGAGGCCATATTACTCGTCTGGGAGGTGGTCAGTTCGCACGTCCATTTTCTCGCGCTCGGTGCGGGCGTCGTAGTGCTGGTACAACACTTCGAGCGACACGTCCATCCGCTCGCTCACCGTTTCGGGGGGCGTGTCCTCTCGCAGGTGGTAGGTGATGCTCCCGCGGCGGACCGCGTGGGGCGAGCGAGACGACGGGCAGGCGGCGACGTTGCTGTTCCTGCCGCGCGCCTCGCACGTCTCGGGCGTCCGGTCATGCGGGCAACTCGCGTAGGTGCAGGGGTGTAGCGCCCGCATCAGCCAATTGTAGATCGACTGTGCGGTCGGCCGGCCGCCGTCGGCCTTCGTGAACAGCGGGCGCCGGCCATACTCGTCCGTCCCCTGCGTCCGGTTGGGGTTGGCGGCGTAGTCCTCGATGATCTGGTACCACTTCGGGCCGAGGAAGACCCACCGCTCGCCGGACTCGCCGTTCTTGAGCTTCGTGCCCTCGTCGATACGGTGCTCAAGACGGACAGCGTGATCGTCGGGACTGAGGTCCTCCACGTCGAGCGAGCGGACCGCGCCGCGCCGCATCCCGGTTCGCCAGATGAGTGCGAGCAACGCGTGATCGCGACTGGCGTACTGGTACTGACCGAAGTAGGCGAGCGCCCGCTCGGCGCGCTCCGGGTCCAGGTGAACGTCTCGGCTCTCGGCGCCGTCGGGCAGCTCGGGCGCGTGGACCTTCTCGGCCAGCCCCTCGTCGACGGCGTCGATGTCCGCCCACCACCGGCACGCCTGCCGGATCGTGGATAGTTGCTTCTGGAGCGTGATCGGCGCGATGTCCGTTTGCCGCCACGCGACGAAATCGGCCAGTTGCCGGCCGGTCAGCTCGTTCAGGTTGTCGATCTGCTGCTCGTCGCACCAGTCGAGAAAGTGCGCGAGTCGAGTCCGTCCGTTCTGAAGCGTCGACTCGCGGACGGACGGCTCGCGATGCTGTAGGAACCGGTCGACGCCCTCCTCGGGCGCCAGCGGTACGAGGTCGTCGCTCACCGCCGACCACCCGAACAGTCCGGGCACTCGTAGCTTGCGACGCCGGTGCGCGTAGAGCGCGCGACGAGACGGCACCCGCAGTCGGGACAGAAGCGGTACGTCCCTCTCATGGGCCTTCATCACCGTCGTCGTCACTCTTTTCCTCGCTCGCGTCGGTATCGGAAACGGGGGCTTCCGGGTCACTGGACATGATTTAGGCGGCCCCCTCGTTTCGACGACCGGTTTCGCCGTTTTCGTAGTTCTCGTCTTTGCAGAGCACGGTTTCCGGAGTATCGAAGGGCGAGTCGTTCGCCTGCCGAACGCAGTGGCGAACGTACTCAGAGAACTCCATACCGTACTGTTCTCTGTGTTCGTCGATTTCGTCGGCCATCTCCGATGGCATGGAGACGGACGCAATCACTGAGCGCGTCATGCGTTATTAACCAAGTAAGACGTATGCACATAAATTTTTGCGTATGCGAATAGGTTAGGTCTAACAGACTGATTCACCACAGTAATGCTTAGTTAGTTATTAACGAGTAGATAATGCGCTACTCCGGGGACTGGATGGTTCTCGCAGACGACCGCATACTCGAATACATCAGAAAGAACGAGGCTGCGGGGTCTACTGAGATGGCGAATGGAGACTATGTTAGATACTCACAAAGCTACATCTCTCGAAGATGTAAAAAGATGGTAGAGCGCGGTTTACTCAGAGAGGTTGGCTCAGGCGTGTACATGATTACTGAGCGCGGGGAGAAGTACTTAGACGGCGAGATTGACACGTCTGAGGATGTCCCGGACGAGATCCCTGAGTCCGAAGATAATGGCCCGTCAGCAGGCAACAACCACGAAGAGGTCTAAGAGTGGACGACCGAAAGTCGGCTGACTGGATGATGCAGCTCGACGAGCGGATCATGGAGTACATCGACCGCGAGGGATGGGTGTCGCCACGTTTGCTCGCTCGTGAGCGTGGGTTCCCAGAGACAGAGGGGGTAATCCGAGACCGGTGCAAGCGCCTCCGCTATACCGGGTTCATAGAGCCGTTCCACGGTGAGATGTACGATATCACGATAGAGGGTCAGCTTTATCTCGACGGCGAGATCGACGCTCGTCACCAACCGTTCCCAAAGGCGAGTGCAGTGTTTGGCAGGTGGGATTTCCCGCCAGGGTGGACCCCGGGGCCAGTTAGGTTTCGGATATAGTTCAGCACAGTTGTGGCTTCCAGAAGATCTGATCCTTAGAGAATTAGGAAACCGATGAGTTAGAGTCACTCGACCTTTTCGCGCTCAGGAAACCTTCCCTTATGTCGACGGTCAACCGGTGTCTCAGGCAGTAGGCGGGTTTAATGTCGGGCGCTCTGGAGGTGATACACATGGAAGAGGATTCAGAATCTGATTCACAATCATATTCCCAAGAGAGGTTTCGTGGGGAGGTGGATCAAGAACCTGAATTGAAAGAGGCAGCTTATCTGCAGTTTTTCAGGGTTTCAGCCATTTTGGGTGCGCTTCTCGCAGTGACGTTACCGCCTCTGTTCGGATTAGGCGTGGCGACAGTAGTCGGCCTCATGATTCCACATGAGTTCAAGATCTCCGTTGCGGGTACACGCTTACCAGTTGTGTTGCTCGCGCAAGGGGCATTCACCATAGAGATTTTAAGAGGAACGGCCCAAGTAATGTTACAGGACAAACCCGAGTGGAGAAACATCGAACGATGAGCCCCTACGTAATGCACTGGCCCTCGATGGGACTTGAGAACGGCGAGTTCGTTGGCGATGACTTAGATGTAATGAACGACCCCCTCGCTCGTCGCGTCGTTCTTGTTGGCGGCGCTATAGTTGGCCTGCTAAGCCCGTTGCTTCTCTTAGGCGTCTCGATAGCAGCCACCAACATGTACGCCGCAACGGCAGGGCTGAGTATCTTCGGAGGCTCTGCTTTGACCGCGGTGTTCGCGATAGCGCTCGCGATTGCAGGGTTGGATGTCGTGTTGCAAGAGATCGTCTTTTCACCACTAAGACACATCTCGGGGATCTTAGCCCTTTCCGTCGTATATCCGGTCCTTGTGGCGGTCTTGTGGCTCCGCAGAGACTCTACTGAGGTCGAGGACCCGGAGCGACTCGCATCTCTCGCTGGTGAAGGTGCGGCACTCCGAGTACTTTTCTCTCAGATGGTGAATCGCCGACGGAACCGAGTACTCACGGACGGCGGTCAGAAGATGAAATAGTCACGCTGCGTCGTTTTCTGCTTGATAGGTTACTCCTCACCGACCGAGAACTCGTGACTGTACTCGACAGGCAGCTCGGGCTGGCCGAGGATCTCCGCGATCTCCTCGGGCGTGACGCTACCCTTCTCCGTAGCGCGCTGCATGAGAGTCTCGACGGCTCCCGTCGGCACCGCGGCCGTACCGCCGGCCATCCGTAGGTAGTAGTCTGCGGCGGCGTCGAGTGCGCCTGAGCGGGTACTCTCGCCAGTGGCGTCTTCGAGGTTAGTGTATTTGCGTTCGCGAGCGTCGGTGAGTCGGATGCGGGTTGAGTCGGCCATAGATGTGAACACAGTTTCGAGATCCTAGACTTTTGCGCTCACTCGAAAGGGTGGATCGGCCCGGATCCGCCCGTTTTCTCTCACCTTCGCGAAAGGTTCCGGGCCGATTCGGCCGGCGCTCGGGAGAAATTGAACACGGGGGTCTCGGCGATGTGTTCAGATCCGGTCTTTCGAAAAGGCGGACGTGCAACCGCGTGGGTTCGTGGTGGAAGGGGCTTTGTCGCTAATACAGACACAAAGCCTATGCCGAAATATTAGAACGTCTGAATATGCGAGATATCGAGTTCCCTAACCGACCCGGCGGATACGAGTTCATGAACTGGCTGTACTGTCCAGAATGTGGTAGCAAAGCGTCGATGAATCGGCACTCTCCCCGATTCGAACTCAGTTGTCTTGAGTGTGATGAGGAGATGGATGTCACCCTTGGAGTCACCCCACCCTTCCACAGGGTCAAGCCGAGAGACATTGAGCAAGCTGCCGAACAGAATGCAGAACGGGACCCGATGCCCTACCAGCAAATTAGCGTCTCACGAAAGCTCAAGGAGTTGGATGATGAGGAAGTCGCTCAGGAACTAGAGAGGGGAGGATATTCCGACCTCGCTGACAGACTGACGGGCGACTGAGTACCTCCATAGGGTGTCCGTCTTCTCGGCCTTTCGGACGCTCATCAGCACGTCATCGGTGTGGTCATAGTGGAAATCCCCCCTCTATCGGTCTCTAATGTCCGCGACTGTACGAACCGGACAACTGAATCAGTAAAGTAGATCCAATTAAACCCTGTTGAATGAGATTACTTCACCCTCTCCATCTTCTTTGTCAGGGTTCAGTTCAAGCCCTTCGTGAACAACAGCAGTGACCTTCTCTGCATCCAGAGAATGGTGAAGACACCAAAGTCGTTCCTCCGTCTTCACATCTATATCTTTGAACTCAGCGAGATGCTCAGTCAACGTCACTTCGCCTTTTGCGGACCCAAGTTCCTCCACTTCAAACTGCACAAGATCCCCTTCTTCAGCTTCTAAATATTCGTCAAGCATAGAACACCATTTGGCTGACTGCATATATAAACTTTCCAACCCACCTTTATTTGACCGGCTTGGCTTGGGTGCGTTTTCGGACAGTTTGTGTCCGCGATTGGACGCAGAACCGGACACTAACTTCAGAAGGATATTTGAGAGCTATGCGCTCAGTTTGGATCCAAATTCATCCATTGGCGACGGTCCGTTTCTTTGGGTCAAAGTATGCGCCACACCGATAGCACCTGACTGCGACAATTATCTATCAGGTGGTCCTTGATCCAGTAGATAGATTTTGTCTGCAAGGTCTGTTTCTACACCAATCGACTCAAGGTCAACTTCTTCAGATAGGCCATCAGAACACTTCGTGCATTGAAGAAGGAACTCACCATCATCGCTGCTAACTATTTTGAATTTAGAATTATAGCATGTCTCACAAATTACGGCAGGTTTTGTGTAGAGTTCAATACCGAGGTATGACTGTAGAGTTTTGGAGACTCGAAGAATAACATCAAATTTCAGATAACGGTAATAATATACGACCGCTAACCTCATAGGAGTCGATAAGGCCCAGAACAGGAATGTAAATCCGACAAATGTGGTCATAAGGCCCATCTCGGTGCCGATAAGTCCGATAAGAATCAAAAATTGCAGTTCACTGCTGAAATCGTGTAGAAGCCCGCCACTCATAGTGGACTCTGACCAAGTTCCCAACAAATACACTGCAAGAACTGGGATTACTGAAGCGATCGCTATAGATAAAACGGTTGAGAAATATCGGCGGAACGGTGATTTGGTGAGTTTCTCTAAAAGGATATCCTTTCCATCTGACTCTCTTCCAGCCTTCAGAAACGTGGTATGTGATACTTTTAGAAAATTGTACATTTTCAGCGCAATTGTAGAGCCAATCACCCCTAATAGAACCTGAGTAAAGCGCCCGTATGGCAAAAATGGAAACGAGGGTGCAAATAAAAGAAGAGTAATCGTCAAAAACCCAAATGCTGCTAGAATTAGTGACACGCCGACGCGTACGAGGTTTACATAAAGAGAAATTCCAAGGTCGTCATCGGTACTAGATATCGCATTTACATACATCTGGTTAATGGTCGGTTTCAAATCCTCGGGAGCAGACATACTAGTCAATACAAGCAGCTACTATCTTATAATAGTTTTACAGATGTAAGTATAGGAAGCCTACCGCTACGGTTCTTACTCGTCAGACAACCATTTCAAGTCTGACACGATCTTTCGATGTCTCCAGTCCTCCCGATCGGCACCGACCTGCGCTTTCAGGTATAAGGCCTCTTTTCAGCACCAGTCCAGTTCGGCGAGGATGTCGGAAACGTCGCTCACCGGTGAATCACCTCGTACCACGAGACCTTGTGCTGCCGCCCGTTCCGCTGGGCATGCCCGGCGTCGTTCCACTCGCCACCGACGATCTCGGTGACGGTCGACGGCTTCCGCCGGACCACCTCGACCACGTCGTCACTCTCGTCGAATAGCACGAACGCGTACCAGGCGGTCTGGCCCTCTGCGCCCTCCGCCGCCGTCAGCGAGCGGTGTTGGTCCTCCCACAGCCGGAACCGGCCTGCGGCGCCGCTCGCAAGCGTCTCGTGGGTACTCTTCACCTCGTACTTCGTCCCGCGAGGATGCACGCAGTCGTACCAGTCCGCCTCGTTCGGGACGTGCGCCAGCCCGTAGCTCTCGGCGACGTACCGCTCGGCAAAGGCACCCTGGCGCTCGTTCGGATAGCGACGCTGGCTCACTGGGTCCCTCCGTCGCCGTCCGTCGCCGCGTCGGTCGCCCGGATCTCCGCTGGCTCGACGCCGAGACGCTTCGCGAGCCACGCGACCCACACCCGCGACAGCGCCGAGGCGTCGGTCGCCGCCAGCCCGACCGCGGCCATCACGACCGCGGCCAGCTCGACGACGGTGAGCGTGAGGGTCATGCTTCCACCTCGTCGCGATCGGCGTCGGCCGGGTCGAGTAGGTCGGCGCCGCGGAGCGCCTCGCGATGCTCGTGGACCATGTCGACGACACCGCCCCACTCGTCGACTTCCTCCTCACCGCGGAGGATCCGCGAGTTCGTCTGTGCCTCGCGGGCGGCGTCTCGCGCCCACTTGGCCGCGGCGACCGCTGCCGAGGCTGTCACCGCGGCCGCGACCGACACCGCGTAGGCAGTGAACGCAGGCATGGCTACGTCGTCACCAGGGTATTCTCCCCGGTGTTGCCGTCGGAGTCTTTCGCTCGTGCCACGAGGTCGCCGTTGCTGTCGAACCCGATAGCCCACTCGCCGTTTTCGAGAGAGCCGAGCGGGACCATGCCGTCATCCGTCCCGGAGACACCGCCACGGACGACCGTCGTGTCGCTTTCGCTGGCCGTGACGTTGCCGAGGGCCACAGAACCAGTTGCGGTCGCAGTGGCTTCGGGTCCGACCGCGGTCGCATCGTCCTGGCTCGCTGTCGAGCCGTCACCGACAGCCGTCGACGAGGCGCCGTCTGCACTCGTCTCTGCACCGACCGCAGTCGACCGATTGCCGCCGCCGACGGCCTTGTCGCCCATGCCGGTCGCTTGCCCCGCAGAGGCTTCGGCGGCATAACCGACGGCGACACCCCGACCAGTTGACCCAGAATCTACCGTCGTCGACGGACCGACGGCGACGTTCTCCGAGCCGCTCGATATGGCGCTGTCGCCTATCAGGATGTTGGCAGTCTCACCGGACGGAGTCGATCCACTCCCGACAGATATCGAACCACTGCCGGTAGCAGAGGCATTGCCGAACGCGACGGTGTTGGAGCCGTCTGCCGCCGCCTGGTATCCGAACGCGACCGAGAAAAACCCAGTAGCGGCCGCCTGCATCCCGAACGCTTGTGAGTTGATGTTGCTCGCCTCTGCCTCGTGTCCGACTGCGGTCGTCCCGACCGAGGTCGCCGCCGCATCGACTCCGACAGCGGTCGAATCGTCTCCGCTCCCGGATGCACCCGGCCCGATCCCGAGTGCAGACATGCCGCTCGCGTCAGCCGCCACATCGGCCAGTAGCGGCGCGAGCGTCTCCACAGTCGTCCCACCAGTCGACTCAGGGCCGTCGCCAACTTGGAATTGCCCGCCTTCCATCGTCATCGGACGTACACCCCCACAGCGGCCAGCGCGAGCGCTCCGATGACTATCAGCCCCGCCGGGCCAACGGTCCCGGTGACGAGCCCGACGAGCTGACCGAGCATCTTCGCGGGGTTCACAGAACCACCGCCATGAGAACCGCGGCCACGAGAGCCGCGGCGCCGGTCGTTTGCTTGCGCGTCAGGCCACCGACGGCCGGGAGCGTCGGGAACCCGGCCGAGTCGTCTCCCTGGTCGTCGCCCTCGTCGGTGCGGAGCGAGTGAACGCGGATCGTCTGCCGGGCGACCATGCTCGACCCACGGAGTTCGGCGCGGAGCGTCTGTTCGCCGGTGCCGACGGCCGCCATGAGCGTCTCCCACGAGGCGCGGACCGAGACCGTCGCGGTCTCGTTCTGGGGCACGGACCGGCTCCGCTCGCCGACGAGATAGTCCCCGACGTAGAAGGCCACCATCTCGGTGTTCGCGCCGTCCGTCACGTTGTCCAGCGTGGCCGTGAACGTCGGTTCGTACTGGTCCCGGCCGCGGGCGTCCTCCCGCGATCGCACCTCCCGGCTCGACGCGCTCACGCCCGTCAGGTTCACCGGGTCCAGGGGCTCGGGCGGTTCGTCGTCGCCACCGCCACCGCCACCACCACCACCACCGCCGGGGCCAGTGCCAGGGCCGACTCTAACCAAGGACGACACCCCCCAGGGCCAGCGCCCCGATAGCGAGTGCCCCGAACGCCATGTTCCGAGAGACGCCGAACCGTTCGGTGAGCATGTCGGCCAACGCACCCACGAGCGGGAGCGAGCCCCCGCTTCCAGGGTTCGGGTCGGGCTCGGGGTCCGGCGTCGGCTCCGGTTCCGGATCGGGCGTCGGATCGTCCGAGTCGTCGGTGGTCGTGTTGACCGACACCGACGCCGACCCGAGTTCCACGTCGAGCCGGCTGCCGGAGCCGACGGGTACCTCCGCCTCCATGCGCTCGCTCCCGTTCGGGCCGAGCGAGAGCGGGCGGGTACCGAGTCGTTGGCCGTTGACGGTGAGCGGCAGGTCCTCGGTGATGGGCTCCGAGAGCGTGTTGGTCCACTGGACCGAGACCGTCGCCATGCGGTTGCGCATCGGCGGATCCGGCGAGATACTCAGGTTCGAGCCCGTGAGGTAGCCGCTCGTGTTGCTCGTGTCCGATGCGTCGGCCACCGAGATCGTGATCGCGTCCGCACCCTTCGGAACGGGCACCGTCACGTCGGTCGTCGTGGTCTCCTCGGGGTCCAGCGCCTGAGTGAGTACGGCCACCTCGTCACCGTTGACGGTGACGGGCTCGCGGACCGCCAGCGGCTCCGTGGTCCGGTTCGTCAGGCGCACCTCGACGCTCGTCTCACCGCCGCGCGTCGGCCGGTTCTCCTGGGTGTACAGCCGCGTCACGTCTACCGCGTTCACCCACCGACCGGGCGGGCTCAGGCCATCGACGCGCTCGCCGACGGGCACCGTCTGAGGCATCACAGCACCCCCAGAAGGACGATCGCGCCGATTGCACCCGCGGCCAGCATCGTCGTACTCGCACCGAGACTCTTGGCGATGCTCTCGACGTAGCCCATGAGAGACTCGGCTGGCGTCTTCCGAGACGGGTCCCTCGCGTTCTCGTCCGTAGTGACCGTCTGGCGCACGTCGTCGTAGGTGCTCGATTCGATGTTCTGTTCCCAGGTCTGAAAGAGCGGGATCGCGTCTCCAACCTGATGGATACGCACCTCGACGGTGTGCTCTCCGGGGGAGAGCGAGAGCGAGAAGATGGCTTCCCGCTCATTGTCGTTCGCGAGACACAGCTTCTCGGTCCCCTGGCGCTCGCCGTCGACCCAGAGGGTGACGGGCGTCACCCATCCGGTCGGGTCACCCGTCTTGGTCGGACAGGCGCCCGACGACATGATGGGGTCGCCGCCCCGACCCTGCCGGGCGGTGACGGTGATCTGGAACGTGTCTCGCGGCGGTACCTCAGTCGGGATGTCGACGGCCTTGATGGAGGGATTGCTCGACGCCATTTCAGGCACCTCCAGCCGTCTGCGTGCTGTTCGTGGTCATTCGAAGGCCACCATGTTGAACGAAGTGTTGCTCGCGCTCTCGCTGGTCTTCCGGTAGTACAGTTCAGACGCTCCGAGTCCGCCGGGCGGCGCCACGGAGAAGGGTGCCTCGGCGCTCGTGAGCGGGATGTCTCGGTCGGCCCGCTTGCGCGGCTTGAACGCGACCGTGATCGGCGCATCGAACCCGTAGATGAGTACGGAGCTGGCCGAGTAGTCCCAGGCGATCGATTTCTCGTCGGTAGTCGACACCGACACGTCCGTCTCCGAGTAGTAGGCGGCTTCAGCGTCCGCCTCTTCGCCGCGCTGGCCGCGCATCTCCATGAGCATGCACGCCAGCAGCGCGGTGCCCTCGTCCTCGGCCACCTCGTAGAGTAGCGAGTTCGGGCCTTCGCCGAAGTACTCGGCTATCAGGTCGTCTATCGGCGTCTCGGAGCCGATGAGTCCGACGTTCATAGCGCCCCCCGGCCGCGGATGAGCGCGGCGACTGTCGCGGCTTGGACGAGCGCGGTGAGCAGCTCGCTGACCGGCGCGATCACGTCGGCGATCGTCCGGGCCATGCCGGCCGCTCGCGCGAGTAGCGAGCGCCCGCTGTCTTGCTCGCCGTCGGGCTCGGGCTCGTTGACGTCGTCGCCCGCGGCGGTGTCGGTGCTGTCGCTCGTCGTGGTCTGTTGGTTCGGGAAAGAAGCCATAGGTGCGAGAGCGAGCCGCTACGGCCCGCTCATGTTGTTCGCGACCTTGCGCCGGAGCGTCGCGGGGTCCTCGTCCTCGCGGACGGGACGCTGACGCACCGGGATGCTGATCTCGAGGTTGGCGTCCTCGACCTTCTCCGCGTCGAGCGCGGTCGCGTAGTCCTTGTCGAAGAACACGAGGTCCAGCTTGAACTTGGGCGGGATCACTCCCCGGAGTCCGGAGTTGCGCGGGTCCCAGGTGATCTGCCGGTCGCTGTTCGGGTCATCCGGGTTGCTGAACGCCCAGGTGATGCTGTCCTCGGTCTGGAGTTCCTGGGCAGAGTTGCCCTTCCCCGAGGTCCGCTTCTGGATACGGGTGTAGCCGTTGCGGACCACGGTGTACACGTCGACGTCCTCGTCCTCGGCGCCGTTGCCGGAGAACTCGACGGCGTCGATGAAGTCGCCGTCCGAGCTGACGTTGCCGGAGTAGCTGACGCCCGTCGAGTCGGTGACGAGCGTGTCCTTCGACCCGTCGCCGCTCTCGTCGTAGTAGGCGACCACGTTGGCGTCCGAGGTGTACTCGCCGTCCGCGATGTTGGGCATGAAGTCGACCACGGGTGCCTCGGGGTCCAGCGTCTTCGAGACGCCCGAGTCGCCCGAGGCGACTGTGATCGTCTGCTTGGCGACGAGAGCGACCACCAGCGGCTCGCCGACCGGAACCCGCCACACGGAGTTTTTGGGCACGGTCGCCGTCGCCACGATGTCCTCGGAGCCCGTCGAGTACGGGAAGTACTCGAACTTGTCGTTACCGAGGTACACCGGCCGTTCGGGCCGTCCTTCGCCGGATTGGGTACTCGACATGGGTTACTCCTCGCGGACGTTGAGCGGGTAGTTCGCGAACAGGCTGTCGGGGTCGATGACGGTCCCCGAGTTGGCGAGTAGGGCCACCTCGTCGGTGTCGGTGAGCGAGATACTGCCGCCGGGCACCCGCTCGGGGTGGAACGTCACCCGGCGGCGCTCGGCGTTGTCGCCGCTCTGCTGGTCGCGAAGCGAGAGCGTGTTGAACGGAGCCATCGTGAACTCCGCGAACACGGTCCAGGCGCCGAGCGGGTCGTTGGGCTCGCGGTAGCCGAGCCCGAGCCGAGCGCCCCGCGGCATGTCGCCGCCGCCGGTCCGCTCCACGTCCAGGATCATCGGGTAGTTCTCGACGAGTTCCCACACCTGGCCGTCGGGCACCTCCCACACACAGACCGGCGTGGGGTCCTCGGCCACGTTCGCCTCGGTGGTCGCCTCCCGTTGCTCAGTGCTGAGGGTCTCGTCTGCCATTTCAGGCACCCCCCTCACCGAACGCGCGGAGACCGACACCGGTGAACCCGACACCGAGCCCGGCGATGATGACCCCGAGCCAGTCGTCGATGTCCGAGAGGATCGCGCCGAGAATCATCCCGGCGCCGATGACGGACGAGCCGATTCCGGTGACGAACGCGGCCGAGCCGCGGTCGCCCTCGAAGACGGCGTCTGCGAGCGATACGAGTAGTTCGTCGAGGCCCACCATGTCGACCACGGTGGGAACGACCATTGCGGCGCCAGCGCCGCCGACTGCGTGCTTCTCTTCGACGTTGAAAGTCATCGTTCAGAGCACCCTCCAGAAGAGGAACAGTGCGATTCCAGCACCGACGACGAGGCCGATGCCGAGCGGTTCGGTCAGGAAGCTGATGGCTTGGCCCATCAGCCCGGTCGAGCCCCCGGTATCATCCGGGGAGTCGTTGGTCGCTGCCATGCACCCCCTACTACCGGGTGGGTGTGATTATCTATTTGTTCGTTGTCAACAGGATAGCGAACCGCCTACGAGAACGCCTGAAACGCTACGTTTCGCTATTGAAGATGTGACGGGATAGGAACTGGACCGCGGATGTGGCTCTCGGCGCCGGCCACGTCCTTGTAGTAGAGGAACTGGTAGCTGTTCGGGTCCATCTGAGTGACTCGTTCCTTTCCAGGGATGCTAACGCGCCGGAATTTGCTATCTTCGTGCTCGCCGTAGGCGAAGATGATGTAGTTGTCCGTCTGCGTCCAGATCTGGTCGTGAATCTCCTTCGCCTTGTGGGCCGCAAGCACGAGCCCGCAGTTAGAATGCGTGACGTGCCACTTCACGAGGTGCTGAAGGATCTCGGGGATGTAGTTCGCTCCCATCCAGTTGTGCGCCTCGTCGATGTAGAGGTAGCACTCTTGGAGCTGGCCGAACGCCCGGCAGTACTGTTCAAGCACGTCCTCGGTGAACGGCACTTCGCGGATCACCTGCCGAGTCCGTCCGTTGACCCAGTGCCGCAGCACATCTCGGGGGCTGTCCGGGTAGACCGCACCCGGCGGGCCGTGTTCGGCGTTCGGATCGAGACAGATGAATCGCTCGGTTTGGGCGAGTAGATGCTCGAACAGCACGGATTTCCCGCTATTTTTCTGTCCGAGGATGGCGGTGATTTCGCTCAGGTCGATGTCCATCGCGTCACCCCCTACTCTCCCACATCCACAGGGTCGCGCAGGTCGCCCCGCGTCGGCGTCTCGATGTCGAGTTCGTCGTAGAGCCCGCTCCGGGTGAGCGCCTCGTCGAGCGTCCGAACCAGATAGGCAGTCTTCGCCGGGTGCGCTGTCGCGTACTGCCCGCCGAGTGAGACGAGCATACTGTCGACTTGCGTCGGGTCGATCCCGAGCCACGGTGCGAACTGCGCGGCGAACTGTTCCAGATCCTCCATCTCGTCGGGGTTGCGGACCATCTCGTAGCGGATGAACCCGCGAATATCCTGTTCCAGCTCATAGAGTGTTTCAGGGTCGACGCCCGCTCCGGCCGCCGCGGTGCTGAGTCGGTCTGCGCGCTGTTCGTCCGTCTCGTCTGCCTCGCTCGCCGCTTCCTGGGCGAGAGTCATGATTTCGTCCATCGTTAGTTCCAGGTGTCCGAGTCGTCGAAGTCGAATTCGTCCTTTCCGCCGCTCTCGCGCTCGTCTTCGCTCTCGTCCGGTTCGTCGTCGGTCTCGCTCTCCGAGTCGTCCCTCTGGCGCTCTCTGTCGGGCCGCTCTCTGTGCTCGCCTCGCTGGTTGCTATCGTCGCTCTCCTGCTTGCGATACCGGGCGTAGCCCGCTGCCCGTCCACCTATCGTCTGGACCAAACTCATCGCGAGCAGCGAGCCCGTCGACAGGTCGATGTTCTGTTCGTCGCAGTAGGCGACGAGCAGCTGGGCATTCGCCTGTTTCTCGGATTCGGAGAGCGTCCAGCCATCCCAACCGGTCGCCTGGGCGGCTTGGTCGAAGGGCATCCCGAAAAGCGTCGAAACGAGGCTTTCGTCGACGACCATGCCGTTCTGCATCTGCGTCGGGTCGGGCTCCTCCGGCTGGTCCGCGGCACCCGCGTCCGGGTCCGAGCCCTTCAGTGCGCTGAGTACGTCTTCGCGGCGCTCCCGCTCCGCCGGGTCATCCGTATCCTCGACGATTTCCTCTGTACTTCGCTGTTCGTCGCTGTCGTCGCCCTTGATCTTCGAGAGTAGCCCGCCGCTCTCGCTCTGGTTGCTCTCGTTCTGTTCCTCCGGCACCGAGGGCTGTGGCTCTGGTTCTGTCTCTTGTTCCTCCGTAGGCGCCGGCTGAGGCTCCAAGTCGTCGGGCCCGATACCTTCGAGATCCAGCCCCTCGGGCGGTTCTACTGCCGTCCCATCGTCGTCGGGGGCGTTCTCGGGGGAAAGCTTCTCTTTGCCCTCGTGTCCGACTCCGAGACCGTCTGTCTCCGCTGTACTCGCGTCTTCGGTGGTGCTGTCGCTCACTGTGTCTCTCTCGCTGTCCGGCTCTGGTTCGCTACCGGCCTGTTCGTCTGGTTCCTCCGCTCGCTCGTCCGTCTCGCTCTGTTCCGCTGTGGCTTCGAAGTCGAGCGTGTCGGTCAGGTAGTCCTCTAACTCCTGTTCCTCGATACCGACGATACGACCGAACCCGTGTTCGGCCGCGAGACTCTGTTTTTCGCCGTAGTCCAGTGATTCGAGTTCGGCGGCAGAGTCGGGGGTCGGCGGATCGACGGATTCGCTGTTGCTGGCTGTGCTCATGCTATCGAAAGGGTCGGAGCCCTAACTTCTCCCGAATCCACTCAGACCGGCTCACATAGCCGTCGCTAGCGGCTCTCTGATTGAGTTGCTCTAATTGAGCCGGTGAGAGCGAGAATCCGATTGTCTCACTTGACATATGGTACAGCAAATAGTGAGACGGCTACCGATAAAAAACCTGTTAGCAAGTAAATAAATAAGTAATTAACTTACTAAGACCGGGAGAGGTGGGGCTGTCGCAGGTCGGTGGGCGCGCCACCGACTCGGTAACGCTCAGTTCCGTCTGTCATGGAACCACCACCCAGGCGCTGAACTCCTCATTTTTCTCGAACCAGTCCCGGAGAGCGTTCGGAACGCGGCCGTAGACGCTGTAGACTACGGGGAACGCGGCGTCCCACTCGTAGCCAATAAAGTTCACGCGGTCGTCGGGGAACGCCAGCAGGTCGGCCTGAAGCGCGTAGTCGTGGAACCAGTCCGCCGAGGGGTCACACTTCGACAAGGCGACAACGGTCTCGGCTTCGCACTTGACGGCCTTCCGAAGCCAAGGGCCGGGGTCACTGAACGGGTGGTTCAGCCAGACCGTCCCGTAATCGTCCCACGAACGGGAGAGACCGCCGCTCTCGCGAATGTTATCGGCTGCGAGATTCGACGACTGCGAGGCGCAAGGGTCCAGGTCGAAGCCACTGAGAATCTCGGAGATGTCCGAGACGTATTCGAGCGGCGTATTCGCCTTGTCCGACCCCTCTACGAGGTCACCGACGAGCTGGGACTGGCCGGCACCCTCTCGACGCTCACTATTGTCCGAGGCGGTATCACTCACCATCGATGCCCTCCGCGATCTCGTCGCGCTCGGTCAGCGGACGAACGCCGACCTTCCCGCACCGTACGGATATCAACCCGCTCGCCGCCAGCGGGTCGAGTACTTCGCTCCGGATCAGCTCCTTCGGCGTGTTCGGATGCGACTCCCGAGAGAGGATATCTTCGGCCATGTTGACCGAGAGCGTACGCGGTTCCTCGCCAGCGAGAGCGAGGTAGGCGTCCGCCAACTCGGGGTCAGAGGGCAGTACGTACTGCGAACGCTCCGAGGCAGGCAAGTACTCGTCGAGCGCTTCCCGCACCACCTCGCTCTTGGCTTCGCCGTGGGCGTCGAGGTAGTCCGTGAACCGGGCCGCCAGGTCGCCAGAGAGACGCGCTTCGGCGCGTTCCTCGCTCTTGTGTCGGTCGGCGCTCTCGGAGTCGCCGGGGAGTCGGCTACCAGACGAACTCATGCCGCCCTCCTGTCCGCAGATCGGCCGACCGTTGCGGACACAGATGAAACGGGGGTTCGGTGACCCCGCATCCGGGGGGCGGTGAACCTTGGGTTCACTTCGAGTGGACGGTATGGTGGCGGACACCCCCCCGCACCTCTGCGAGAGAGTGGGGTCGGGGTCTCCCCCGTCATCGGCCGACACCTCCGAGGCTCTCCCGAGCCCAGCGGAGTAGGTTGCCGACAGTACCGGGCGCACGGCCGCTCAGGTCGGCGTACTCGCGGACGCCCATCTCTCCGAGATCGCAGGTCAGATAGGCGTCGAGTTCGGCGGGAGAAAGGTCGTCGTAGCGGTCCGGGTCGTCGTCGAGGCGTAGCCAGGCTGGTGGCTCTGGGTAGTCCCGTCCAGTATCGAGGTGCGAAACGACGATCCGACCGCGGGACCACTGCCACCACAGCGAGGCGACGTGAGCGCACCAGCCCTCGTTGAACCGATGACCCTTGCAGGAACAGTCGGCAACGAGGGTCCGGCCCTTCAGCGCCCACGTCACTCTGTGTGCGCTCTCACCGTCGCTGAGTCGGACCATGCGCTCGGCGTCGTTGATGGGGGCGCCCGTGTCAGTCTCCCGCTGCGCGCGCTCCCACGGCGTCGAGAGCGTCCAGTCGTCGGGCATCGCCAGCGTGGGCGGGCCGCCGACTCGGTTCGGGAGATCGTCGCTCGGCTGCCAGCTGCGGCTGCCGAGACTCATGGGCGGACACCCCCGCTATCACTCGCCTCAACGCCGGACGGCGTCGGGGGGAATCCCGCGGCGTAAATCACTGGATCTGCCGCGTCGGTTTCTTTCGGGATTCGCGGACCGAAAGATAGCTCTCTGAGGGGTAACGCTCTAAAAGCCGAAACCCTCGAAAACGGGCCGCACAGCGATGGACTCGCGGGGATTTGAACCCCGGGCCTCTTCCTTGCGAAGGAAGCGATCTGCCACTGATCTACGAGCCCGCGTATATCGCTCGCAGCGCGGAGGGGATAAGTCCTGCGCGTGAGAGCGGCTTCGGCAATCGGTCACACGGTCGCGCCGTCGGGCGACCGGGCGACTGCGGTGGCCGGTGCCACCGTCCCCTCTAGTCCTCGAGGACGATCTCGATGGAGACGTCGTTCGGGACCTGGATCCGCATCAGCTGGCGCAGCGCGCGTTCGTCGGCGTCGATGTCGATGAGCCGCTTGTGGACGCGCATCTCCCAGTGCTCCCACGTCGCCGTCCCCTCGCCGTCGGGGGACTTGCGCGTGGGGACTTCCAGCGTCTTGGTCGGCAGCGGGATCGGCCCCGACAGCTCGACGCCGGTCTTGTTGGCGATGTCGTTGACCTCGCCGCAGATCGAGTCGAGGTCTTCGGGACTGGTGCCGGCCAGCCTGACGCGTGCTTGCTGCATGAGTTAGTCGCGCTCGTTGACGGACATGACCTGCCCCGCGGCGATGGTCTGACCCATGTCGCGGATAGCGAAGCTCCCCAGTTCGGGGATCTCGTTGGCCGACTCGATGCTGAGCGGCTTCTGCGGGCGGATGGTGACGACGGCGGCGTCGCCGTTCTGGATGAAGTCCGGGTTCTCCTCCTCGGCCTCGCCCGTCGCGGGGTCGATCTTCTGGTCGATGGACTCGATGGTACACGCGACCTGCGACGTGTGGGCGTGGAAGACCGGGGTGTAACCCGCCGTGATCACGGACGGGTGCTGCATCACGACGATGCGAGCCTGGAAGGTCTCGGCGACCGACGGCGGGTCGTCGGCGGGACCACAGACGTCACCGCGGCGGATGTCGTCCTGGCCGATGCCGCGGACGTTGAACCCGACGTTGTCACCGGGGCCGGCCTGCGGGACTTCCTCGTGGTGCATCTCGATGGTCTTGACCTCGCCACCGACGTCCGAGGGCTGGAAGCTCACGTTGTCGCCCGTGTTGAGCATCCCAGTCTCGACGCGTCCGACCGGAACCGTACCGATGCCGGAGATGGTGTAGACGTCCTGGATCGGGAGGCGAAGCGGCGCGTCCGTCGGCGGCTCCGGCTCGGGCAGCGCGTTGAGCGCCTCCAGCAGAATCTCGCCGTCGTACCAGTCCGTGTTCTCGGACTCGTCGGCGATGTTGTCGCCCTCGAAGGCCGAGACCGGAATGAACTTCGCGTTCTCCGTGTCGAAGCGGACCTGGTTGAGCAGGTCGGTGACTTCCTCGACGGCCTCGTGGTAGCGGCTTTCCTCGTAGTCGACGAGGTCCATCTTGTTGATGGCGACGATCATCTCGCCGATGCCCAGCGTGCGGGCCAGGAAGACGTGCTCCTGGGTCTGGGGCTGGACGCCGTCGTCGGCGGCGACCACGAGCACTGCGTTGTCCGCCTGCGAGGCGCCCGTGATCATGTTCTTGACGAAGTCGCGGTGGCCCGGACAGTCGACGATGGTGAAGAAGTACTCGTCGGTGTCGAACTCCTGGTGGGCGATGTCGATGGTGACACCGCGTTCGCGCTCCTCGGCGAGGTTGTCCATGACGTAGGCGAACTCGAAGCCGCCCTTGCCCTTCTCCTCGGCCTCTTCCTTGTGCTGCTCGATGACGTGCTCGGGGACGCTGCCTGTCTCGTACAGCAGTCGCCCGACGAGCGTGCTCTTCCCGTGGTCGACGTGGCCGATGATGGCCAGGTTCTGGTGCGGTTTGTCGCTCATTGATTATCTCACGCGCAGAGGCGCTATGTGGGATTCTTTTGGTGGTTAGTGTTAAAACCATTTCGATAGCGATTCCACGTGATCCCTACGCCGTCCTGCGATTTGACAACCGGTCTCACGGACCACGGGTGCACCGTGGGGTGGCGGCCCGGGCGGCTGGCCGCCGGGATTCACCCGAGCACCTCGATCAGTTCGCGGGCGCGGCTCTCCCGGACGGCTCCCTCGGCGACCATGCGGGCCGCGACCTCCGCGACGAGCCCCGCGGGGGCGCCGGCCTGCCGAGCGACGTTCTCCGCGTGGAGTTTCATGTGACCCGCCTGGATGCCTTCGTCGACGAGCGCGCGCAGGCTCGCCAGGTTCTCCGCGAGCCCGAGCGCCGCGACGACCCCCGCGAACTCGTCGGCCGCCTCGACACCCAGGACCTCCATCGCAGCCCGGCCCGCAGGGTGGACCGCGGTCGCGCCGCCGACGGTCCCGGCCTGAACGGGGAGTTCGATGCGACAGACCAGATCGCCGTCCGCACCGACTTCGTAGGTCGTCAGCGGTCCGTACCCTTCCCGCGCAGCGTACGCGTGGGCGCCCGCTTCGAGCGCGCGCCAGTCGTTGCAGGTCGCGACGGCCAGCGCGTCGACCGCGTTCATGATCCCCTTGTTGTGGGTCGCGGCCCGGTAAGGGTCGCCCGCGGCGAACGCCCACGCCTCGACGATGCGGTCGCGGACGGTCTCGCCGTCGAGGCCGTCCGCTCTCTCAGGGTCGTCCTCGTCCTCGACGAGCGCGGCGGGTTCGACGCGACACCTCGCCCGCGCGAGTCGGCAGTCGGCCAGGTTCGACAGGACGCGTAGCGAGACGCGGCCGCCGGTCGCGTCCGCGACGACCGGCGCGACGGCCTCGCACATCGTGTTCACCGCGTTCGCCCCCATCGCGTCGCGAACGTCGACGAGGAGGTGGACGACGACGGTCTCGCCGGCGGGAGTATCGACGACCCGCACGGTCACGTCCTCGCAGCCGCCCCCGTGGCTCACGAGGACGCCCTGATCGTTGGCGACGGCGGCGATCTCGTCGGCCCGTGCCAGCACCCGCTGTCGGGCGGCGGTCGGATCCGACACGTCCGCGACCTGGACCTGGCCGATCATGTACGGCCCGTCCGTGTCCGTGGTGAACCCGCCGCCTGGCCGGGCCAACAGCGCCCCCTTCGAGGCGGCAGCGACCACGCTCGACTCCTCGACGGCCATCGGTACCAGCAGGTCTTCTCCGTCGACGACGAAGTTCGTCGCGACGCTCAGCGGGTACGAGACGCTCCCGACGACGTTCTCGCTCAGGCCGTCGACCGTCTCGCCGACCGCGCCGTCGGCGTCGAGCGCGTCGACCGCCTCGGCGTCGAGATCGCAGCGCTCGACGACCGTCGACAGCCGCTCGGAACGGTCCTCGGTGTAGAATCCGGGGATCCGCGAGTTCATGCCCGCCAGAACAGACGGGTCCGCATAGGGCGTTTCGGTCCCTCGGGGCCGCGCGGCGGGGTCGAGACTCTCTGGCTATCGCTCCGGCAGCCGGCCCACGTCGGCGAGCACGGCGCTCGCGGTCTCGGGGCCGCCCGCGCCGCGTCCGGAGATGTTGAGTTGTCCGGCGTGTTCGGTCTCCAGCTGCACGATGTTCTCGGTACCCGTCACGGCGAGCGTCCCGTTCGCGGGGACGAGTCGCGGCCCGACGCGCACCTCGCCGGCGGGCGTGACCTCGCCGATGAGCCGGACGGTTCGACCGTCCTCGGTCGCCAGGTCGAGCGCGCTCCCGGGAATCTCTTCGATGCCCTGCACCTCGGCGTCGTCGAGGGTGTACTCGCGGCCGTTCCCCGCGAGGACGTTAGCGACGATGACGCACTTCAGCGCCGCGTCGGTCCCCTCCACGTCGAACGCCGGGTCGGCCTCGGCCACGCCGAGGTCCTGGGCCTCCGCGAGGACGTGCTCGTAGTCGAGCCCCTCGGCGGCCATCCGCGTGAGGATGAAGTTCGCCGTCCCGTTGAGGACGCCGCGGGCGGCCGTGATGTGGTCGGAGTCGAAGTCGGCGATCGTCGAGAGGACCGGCATCGCGCCGCCGACGGTCGCCTCGAACAGCACCTGCCCGTCGCTCTCGCGTTCGAGCGCGCGCACCTCGCCGTAGCGCTCGGCGACCGGTCCCTTGTTAGCGAGGACGACGTGGCGGTCGCGTTCGAGTGCGGTCCGGACGTGGCCGAAGCCGGGCTGAGCGTCGCCGAGCGTCGTCGGCGTCGCCTCGACGAGAACGTCGTATTCGCCGTCGAGCGCCGCCTCGGGGTCGTCGCTTCCGACGGCGCCGTCGGTCCGCTTGGACTCCAGCGCGGTCGCCACGTCGATCCCCTCGGGGTCGACGGCGGCCGACGAGGAGTCGGCGAGCGCGGTGACGGTGTGACCGTAGTCGGTGGCCAGCTCCGCGACGGCGGCGCCGACGGCGCCGGCGCCCAGTACCGCGAGTCTCACGCCGCATCACCTACGGTAAGCGGCTCGACCAGACGGAGGTCCTTCTCGGCGGCGATGTCGCGCACGGCGCCGAGCGTCGAATCGGTCTCCCCCTCCTCGGTAGCCAGTCGCAGGCGCGCGCTCGATACGTCCTCGGTCCCCTCAGGCGCCGACAGCGAGAGGTCCGTCACCGTCGCCTCGGTCGTCTCGCGGATGCGCGAGAGGGTGTTCGAGAGGTCGCTGTCGACGATGTGGCCGGAGAGGACGATCGTCAGCGACTCGCTGTAGTGCTGGGCGCCGGCCTGGATGACGTTGATGCCGGCGTCGCGGAGCGCGTCGACGATCTCCTCGAAGCGCTCGGGGGTGGCCTCCAGGTCGACCTCGACGGGGATGTGCCCGCGCGGCGTGAGGTTGCCCCGCTCGTGGAAGATCGAGAGGAGGTTCCCGCCGTTGTCGGCGATCGGGTGCAGCGCCCGCAGCAGTTCGCCCGGCTCGTCGACGAGTTCGAGTCGAACTGTGTACGCGCGTACCTCGTCGGTCGAGTCGCTCATCGCCCGATCACCTCCTCGGTGCGCTCACGTGCGCTCATTAGGGGAGACTCACAGCGGGCGGCTATATCAATCCGGCCATTCCGATCGTCCGACGCCGGTCGCCCGACCGCGACCTCGGCGCCGCGAGCGCCCACGGCGAAACCGATACTTATTACTGACATGTTCGAGTAGATGTAAACGGAATGCCCTCCATACCGACAGGCACGGTTAGCAGTACAGCAGCCAAGGCGCTCGTCGTCGTCGCGTTCCTCGCGGTCGGCGGCGTCGCCGCGGCACAGATGGGCGCACTCGACGGCGTCACGGGCTCGCAGGACTCGGCCCTGCTCGAGCCGGTGCCCGACGGTGTCGACAGCGTCGCCGTCTTCGACGCGAGCGTCATCGAGTCCGACACGGCCGAGCGCCTCTACGCGACGGGGTACAACGCCACGGTCGGCTCGGTCAACGCGACGGAGCCGGGCGAGGCCGACGAGACCGACGACGAGATGGCAACCACCTCGCCGGTCGAGATGGTTCCGGCGAACCTGACGGGCGCGTTCGACGAGGTCGAGAACGAGACCGGCCTCGACCCGCGTGCGATGGATCAGGCCATCGTCTACAGCCAGCGCCAGGCGAACTTCACGTCGCCCCCCTATCAGGGCGTCATCGTCGAGGCCGACTGGCAGAAGTCCGACGTGGTCGACGCGGTTTCGGAGCAGACCAACCGGACGTACCGCAACACGACCGTCGACGGCGTGACCGTCTACAAGCCCGAAGAGCGTGAGGAGGACAACGTCACGACCTTCGGGCCGCCCGAGCCCGACCAGTGGGTCGCCGTCCTCGACGGTAACGAATACGTCTTCGGCACCGAGCAGGCCGTCGCCGACGCCGTCGACGTCGAGGTCGACGACGCCGACCCCGTCGACGGCGACCTGCGCCGTGCGTTCGACGACACTCGTGACGGCTACTTCCGGTACGCACAGAGCTCTCAGAACGTCAACGTCACGCAGATCAACCGGACGATGGGCCAGTCGACCGGCCTGAACGTCACCGCGTACGCCGAGGCGTACAACGACCTCCACATCACCTCGGGGACCTACTACATCACCGAGGACGGCGAGGCCCTGGGCACCGAGTCGCGCATCCTGACGAACTCGACCGACACCGCCCGGGACGTCGAGGACCTCGCGCAGGGGTTCATCTCCATCCAGGCCGGCGCCATCCAGAACGAGACCCTGGAGACCGAGCTCCGCGAAACCGACGTGAGCCGTGACGGCACGACGGTGACCGTCTCGCGGGAGACGGACATCGAGACCGCCGAGACGCTCATCCGCTGGTACGGGTCGATCCTGACCGGCGGCCAGAGCTCGGCGGCGACCGGCGTCGCGACGGGGGCGGCCGCGGCACAGTTCGCTTAAGACGGTCCCCCGTCTCACTGTTCTCGAATGGACGCACCGCTCCTCCGGAAGGAACTGTTCTGGCTCCGCCGCAACTGGCGAGCCGTCGCCGTCGTCTTCCTGCTCGCCCCCGCCCTGTTCGGCGTCGCTACGACCTCCTTCGACCGGACCGTCCCCCAGGACGTGCCGGTCGCGGTCGTGCCCGCCGACGACGCCGTGACCGAGGACGAACTGCAGGCCGTCGCCGGCCTCGCGCGGACGGTCTCCGCGCCGCGGAGCTACGAGTCGCTCGATGCCGCGCGGACCGCGCTCGACCGTGAGCGGGTGTACGGCGTCCTCACCGTCGGTCACGGCCTCTACGAGAGCGGTGCGAACGTCACCCTCTCGCTGGCCGTCGACGGCGGGATGGTCACCTACGTCGACCCGTCGGTAGCGGTGACGGGGACCCTCCGCGACCGCGCGGGCGTGTTCCCGTCGACGGTGACCGTCGAGCGACGGATCGTCGGCGCCCAGCGGACGCTCCCTGAGTTCCTCTTCACGACCGGACTCGTCTACCTGCTCGCGATCTACGCCTTTACCTACGTGCCCTACCACCTGGCCCGCGAGCAACGGGTGTTCGACCGCGTGCGCGTCGAGTCGTCGCTGTGGGCGCTGCTCGCCGCGAAGGCCGCGCTGTTCGCCGCGCTCGGCGCCGCCGCGGTCGCGAGCATGGGCCTCGCCGGCGTTGCCCTCGGCTATCGCGTCTCGGTCGCCGACCCCGCGGCGCTCGCCGTCGTCGGACTGACGGGCGCCGCGCTCGTCGCGGTGAGCCTCGGGGTCACCTTCGCGACCCGATTCTCCGTCGCCGGCCGGTTCGTCAACGTCGCGCTCCTGGGAGGAGTCGTCGCCTTCTCGAACCCCGTCTACCCGACCGGCTTTTTCTCGGCGGTCCGTCGGACCATCGCCGGCTGGAGTCCGGTATACCACGCGACGGTCGTCGTCCGCGCGGTCGCGCTGAAGGGCCTCTCGCCCGGGCTGTTCACCGGCCGTCTGCTCCTGCTGGTCGGTGTCGCCGTCGCGGCGGGCTGCTGGCTCGCGGCCAGTGTCGTCGCCTACGAGCGGAGGGGTCCCGATGGCTGACCGCCACGAGGGGGCCGACGGCGATCCGGCCCACGAGATCCGCCTCGACGGGGTGGTCAGGCGCTACGACGGCGTCACCGCGCTCGCCGGTGTCGACCTCCGGATCGAGGCCGGCGACCTCCACGCGCTGGTCGGCCCCAACGGGTCGGGCAAGTCGACGTTGCTGTCGCTCGTGGTCGGTCTCGACCGGCCGACTTCGGGGACGATCTCGCGTCCCGAGGGCCGGATCGGCTGTGGCTTCCAGACGCCGAGCGTCTACACCGACCTGACCGTCGACGAGAACCTGCGGGTGTTCGCCGCGATGGGCGACGCCGGCGACGACTGGCTCGCGAACGTCCGGTCGGGTCTTGGACTAGACGAGGTTCGCTCGCGCGTCGCCGCGGACCTCTCGGGCGGCTACCAGCGCCTGCTCGACGTGGCGCTGGCGTTCGTCCGCCGGCCCGCCTTCGTCCTGCTCGACGAACCGCTCGACGAACTCGACGACGCCGCCCGCGAACGCGTCGTCGGGTTCGTCGCCGATTACTGCGAGGGCGACCCGACGGTGGTCGTCTCGACCCACCACCTCGACGCCTTCGGTCCGTCGCTCGACCGGCTGACCGTCCTCGCCGACGGCGACGTGCGCTACGACGAGCGCGTCGACGGGAGCGACGACTACCGCGCGATCTATCGCGACCTGGTCGGGTGAGCGACGCGGTGACCACCCCGACGCTGAGGGCTCGCGAGACGGACGGATACCCAGCGCGACTGTAGACAGTTTCTACCGGGAGTCACCGAGCCGGCGAGAAGACCGAAAGAACGGGGTGCGGAGTTAGAAGTAGCCGATCGCTTCGTGGAGTTCCTGCTTCATGCCCTTGCGCTCGCGGATCTCCATGATGGTCTCGCGCTGGAGGTTGTCGGCCATGACCTGGAAGCCGGCGTTCTCGGTGTTCCAGGAGGCGCGACCCTCGGTCGCGCTCCGGATGTCAGAGGAGAAGCCGATCATCTCGTCGACGGGCGCGACGCCCTCGACGACCATCAGGTCGCCTTCCTGGTACATGTCGTCGACGCGGCCACGACGACCCTGAATCTCGCCCGAGGCGGCGCCCATGTGGTCGTTGGGCACGTCGATGCGGACCTCCTGGATCGGCTCCAGCAGGCGCACCTCGGCGTCGATGAGGGCGTTGTGGATGGCCTGGCGGGTCGCCGGGATGACCTGGGCCGGGCCGCGGTGGATGGCGTCCTCGTGGAGCCGCGCGTCGTGGAGGCGGATGAGCGAGCCCTGAACCGGCTCGGCGGCGAGCGGGCCGTCGTTGAGCGCCTCCTCCATCCCTTCGAGGACCAGCTCCATCGTCTCGTTGAGGTGCTGGATCCCCTTCGTGTCGTCGATGATGACGTTCGTGTTGTGGATGTGCTCGACGTTCTGGGAAGTGTCCTTGTCCATGCCGGCCTCCTGGAGCGCCTCGCGGCGTTCCAGCTCGGGCATGTCCATGGAGGCCTCCCCGTGCTGAATGGCCTCGACGATGTCTTCGCCGAGCGGCGTCACGGTGATGTAGAAGCGGTTGTGACGGTTCGGCGAGATGCCTTCGACCTCCCGGGAGTCGGTCTGGGGCGCCTCGCGGAAGACGACGATCGGTTCGCCGGTGTTGATCGGGATACCCTGGTTGCGCTCGATGCGCTGGCCGATCACTTCGAGGTGGAGCTCACCCTGACCGGAGATGAGGTGCTCGCCGGTGTCCTCGTTGATCTCGATCTGGATGGTCGGGTCCTCCTTGGCGACCTGCTGGAGCGTCTCGATCAGCTTCGGCAGGTCGTCCATGTTCTGTGCCTCGACGGACTTCGTGATGACCGGCTCCGAGATGTGTTCGATGGACTCGAACGGCGTCATCTCGATGGACGAAACCGTCGATCCGGCGATGGCGTCGCGGAGACCGGTGACCGCGGCGATGTTACCGGCGGGGACGCGGTCGACCTCCTGGCGCTCGCCGCCCATGTAGATGCCGACCGACTGGATGCGGTTCTTCCCGGCGGTCCCGGAGACGTACAGCTCCTGGCCCTTCTCGATGGTGCCCGAGAAGACGCGGCCGGCGGCGATCTCGCCGGCGTGGGGGTCGATCCCGATGTCGGTGACCATCAGGACGACTTCGCCGTCCTCGTCGACCAGCTGCATCGTCTCGGCCACGTCGGAGTCGGCGTCGCCGCGCCAGATGCGCGGGATACGACGGGGCTGGGCGTCGATGGGGTTCGGGAAGTGCTCACAGACCATGTCGAGCACGACGTCCGAGAGGGGCGTCCGGTCGTGGAGCTCCTGGCGGTTGTCCGCGCGTTCGAGCTCCATGATCTCGCCGAAGTCCATGCCCGTCCGCTGCATCGAGGGCATCGAGACGCCCCACTTGTACAGCGCCGAGCCGAAGCCGACGGTCCCCTCTTCGACGGAGACCGTCCAGTCCTCGTTGATGTCCTCCATCTCCTCGGTCATCCCGCGGATGAGCTCGTTCACGTCGCGGATGACGGCGAGCAGGCGTTCCTGCATCTCCTCGGGCCCCTCCTGGAGCTCGGAGATCAGGCGGTCGACCTTGTTGATGAACAGGGTCGGCTTGACGCCCTCGCGGAGCGCCTGTCGCAGGACGGTCTCGGTCTGGGGCATCGCGCCCTCGACGGCGTCGACGACCACGAGCGCGCCGTCGACGGCGCGCATCGCGCGGGTCACGTCACCGCCGAAGTCGACGTGGCCCGGCGTGTCGATGAGGTTGATGAGGTGGTTGGTGTCCTCGTACTCGTGGGTCATCGAGACGTTGGCCGCGTCGATGGTGATCCCGCGTTCCTGCTCGTCTTCCTCCGTGTCCATCGCGAGCTGCTCGCCCGCGGTCTCGTCGGAGATCATGCCCGCGCCGGCGAGCAGGTTGTCCGTCAGCGTCGTCTTCCCGTGGTCGACGTGCGCCGCGATGGCGATATTCCGGATCTGCTCCGGCTTGTCCATCAGTGTCTCGCATTCCTGTACGATTTTCTTACGTCGGCCCATTATACGGCATTCTATCAATGGGGGCGTCAAAAGGGTGCTGTTTCCATTCGCGTGCGACAACTCGAAGCACGCGGAGCGGCGCCCCGTCGACCGGCGGAACGGCCCGAAACCGTGCCAATTCCCCGCAAGAGTAATACTGGCGTAAACCCTGACTCGGAGCGTATGGACGTGCGAGTGCGCGGCCCCGGTCCCGAAGCGCCGATTCTCGGGGCGCGCGACCTCTTCGAGACCGAACGGACGCTGAAGCGGCCAGTCACCGTCGAGATCCGCGAGGATCCCGACGAGCGGACACGCGTGAGCCACGACGAGGAGAGCCACCTGTTCGTCATCTCACAGCAGGCGGCCACGTCGGCGATGGCGCGCGAGCTCGCGCTTCACGAGTTCGCGCACATGCACCACTACGAGCGGGACCACCCCTCCCACACCCAGTCGATGGAGGAAGTCATCTTCCTCGCGCTGGCCGGTCGGTCGGTCGAGCGGCGCAAGCTCACCCACTGTTACCAGATCGCCAACCACATGAAAGACATCTACGCCGACGACGTGTGGCTGGAGGTCGCACCGGCGGACAAGCTCGTGCCCTTCCTCGAATCCAGCCTCGCGGCGGCTGTCGCGGACCGACCCCGTGACCCGCCCGCATGGGACCGCCTCACCCCGGCAGCGGACCCCGACATCACCGCAGTCAACGCCGCCTTCGCGCTGGGACTGGTCGAACGCCACGACCTCGTCGACGACGACCATCGGATCTACGACCTGGCGCACGCGGCCGCACAGGATGCCCCCGAGATCGACGTGGCGTCGTTCACCCGCCGCTTTCGGACGCTGGCGCGCGACCCCGGCGACAGCGAGTACCGGAAGGCGCTGGTGGACGTGACCCGAGCGTACGCGACCGGCGGCGAGCGGGCCGCGGACTGACCGGAAAACGTTGGGCTGCCCGCGACTCTACTCCTGCGTGAGCCGGACGAGCACGTCGTCCTGCTCGCGGGGGAACCCCTCGTTCGCGCGGCCGTCGCGGTTGGACGTGATCACGTAGATATCCCCGTCGGGCGACTGCTCGACGTGGCGGATGCGCCCGAGTTCGTTCTTCATCGTCGTGTGAACCGTCGCGGTGTAGGCCTGGTCCGACCAGTCGTCGGTCACCTGGGTGTAGGCGTCCTCGGCAGGCGGAAGCGTGCCCCCCTCGGGGGTCAACGTCGTGACGATCAACTGCTGGCTGACGAGGCCGCCGGTGACCATCCGATTCCGCAACGCCGGCACGGCGTCGCCGGTGTAGAACAGCGACCCAGTCGGCGCGAAGCTCTGGGCGCCGGTGTTGAACAGCGGCGGGTGGAAGCCGCTGCCGGGGTAGTCATCGGGCTCGTACACCTCGTTCCAGCTGTAGTTGTCGCCTGGGACCAGCCGGTTGATCTCGTCGCGGCCGGTCGGGCCGTGCTCGGAGTTGACCGGCGTGCCGTCGGGCAGCCAGACGACCCCCTGGGGGTTGCGGTGGCCGTAGGTGAACACTCTGGGGTCGGCGTCGCCGCCCAGGTCGGGGTTGTCCGGCGCGGGCTCTCCCGAAGGGGTCACGCGGAGGATCTTCCCGGCGAGGCTGCTCGGGTCCTGGGCGTCGTCGGGCTGGCCGCCGTCGCCGCAGGTGACCCAGAGGTAGTTGCGCGGCCCGAAGGTGATCCGCCCGCCGTTGTGGTAGCTGTTCGCCGGGATGCCGTCGACGACCGTCGAGACCGGCTCGCCCGGGGTCTCCGACTCGACGTCGAAGGCGGCGACCTTGTTGTACTTCGTCCGCTCGCCGTTCTCCGTTGTCGTGTAGGTGTAGTAGGCGAAGATGTGCGCGGGCTCTGGGAACGTCGGGTGGACGGCGACCCCGAGGGTGCCGCCCTCGCCGCCCTTGACCCACCAGGGGCGCTCGTCCGAGCCCGGTTCCGTGGAACCAGCGTCGATGGCCTCGGTGGGTTCGGCGACTGTGCTGACGTTCTCGCCGTCGAACCGCAACACGCGTCCGACGCGCTCGGTGACGAACATGTCCCCGTCGGGGGCGAACGCGATGTCCCACGGGACCTCCAGGTTCTCGACGAGAACCTCGGCGCCGAGCGTCGCGTCGAGCGGCGAACTCGTCGGCGGTTCCCATCCGGGGTCGTAGCCCGACCAGGATTCGAGCGGGGTGCCGACGACCGACTCCGGGGTGGTCGTGTCACCGGTCGAGCCGCCGTCCGCGTCTCCGTCTGACCCGCCGCTGCCGTCACCGTCGGTGCCGTCACCGCCGCTCCCGTCGGTCGGACCGCCTCCGTCCGTCTGTGTCGCTGTCTGGGTCGAACAGCCAGCCAGGCCGGCGACGCCGGCAGCGGTCAACGCGAGGAACCGCCGGCGCGACCGCCCCCGGGCGGCCGCGTCTCGGTCCGTCGAGTCGCTTTGCATGTCCGATTCCTATTACGCGACCGGAATGAATCTTCCGGGAAGGTAGACGACCAGCGGCCAGGCCGCGAGCGCGACGCCCAGCGCCGCCACCGGGTAGTCCCGCCGCCGAAAGGCGAGCGCGGGGAGCGTCGGATTCCAGGCGAAACACCGGGCGCGCAGCGCGAGCGCCAGCCGGTCGGCACGCAGGAACGACCGCTGCAACCCCCGGGTCAGGATCCGTCGGACGCGGTCGCGCAGCGGCCGGCGGCCGCCCGCCCTGGCGTGGACCGCCCGCCGGGTCGCCCGCAGGTCCGCCAGCACGACCGGGAACAGCCGGAAGACCAGCCCGACGCCGACGCCGAACAGCCGACCGACCTTCCCCGGGACGACCCGCTGGATCGCCGCCCGCGTCTCGCGGACCGGCGTCGTCCGCACGTAGACCGCCCCGACGAACACGACGGGGACGACCCTCGCGACCGACCGCAGCGACTCGACGGCCGGTCCGACGCGGAACCACGGCTCGCCCAGCGCCACGCCGCCCAGCAGGGGCCCGACCGCGAGAAACAGGAAGACCGCCCAGTACGTGCGGACGACCCGCAACGGCGAGAGCCGGCCGGCCGCCAGCGCGGCCAGGGCGACCGCGCCGCCGACGGCGAACCCGCGGGCGGTCGGGTCGGCGAACACCGCGATAGCGAGCCCGAACTGGACGGCGAGTTTCGCCCGCGGGTCGAGCCCGTGGGCGGGCGAGTCGCCGGGCTCGTAGGTCAACATTGCGGGTCGCGGACCCCGAGCTCGTCCAGCCGGTCCAGCGCCGCAGGGGTCGGTTCGTCTAGCGCGACGCGGCCGTCGGTCATCCCGACCACCCGGTCGACCAGGTCGGCCACGTCGCGCAAGTCGTGAGTGACGACGACGAGCCCCGTCCCCTCGGCGGCCAGCGCGTCGAGATGGCCGAGGACGGACTCGCGAGCCGACAGGTCGAGGCCGACCAGCGGCTCGTCGAGCACGAGGTGGTCGGGTTCCATCGCCAGCGCACCCGCGAGGGCGACCCGCGCCTGCTCGCCGCCCGAGAGGCGGTCGATCCGCTCGTCACCGCGGCCGGCCATGTCGACCGCTTCGAGCGCCCCGTCGACGCGGCGGTCGATCTCCGGCCGGTCGAGTCCGAGGTTCTCCGGCCCGAAGGCCACGTCGGCGCCGACGGTTCCGGCGACGAACTGGTCGCGCGGGTTCTGAAACACCATCCCCACGCGCGTCCGTGCGTACACGGGGTCGTCGGTCACGTCGCGTCCGTCGACGCGGACGCTCCCCTCGTCGGGTTCCAGCAGCGCGTCGAAATGCCTGACCAGCGTCGTCTTGCCGCTGCCGTTGGCGCCGACGACCGCGACGGCCTCGCCGTCGTCGATTGTCAGCGAGACGCCGTCGACGGCCGCGGCGTCGCCGTAGCGGTGGACGAGCGACTCCGTCTCGATCATTCCCGGACGGCGACGGCGCCGCCCTCGACGACGGCGACGGTCACGAACACCTTCACCACGTCCGGGACGGCGTACGGAGCCATGAGTCCGGCCGCCCTCCCGACGGAGACCCCCAGTACCTCCGCCATCCACGGGAGACCGACCGCGTAGACGACGACGAGCCCCGCGGCCACCGCCACGAGTTCGACCGGGACGGACAGCTCCGAGACGGGTCGCACCTCGATCCCACGATGGGCGACCGCACCGACGACGACCGCCGACAGCGCGAACCCGACGAGGAAGCCACCGGTCCGCCCGCCGAAGTGGCCGATGCCCGCCGCGCCGTTCGAGAACACCGGCGCGCCCGCCGTCCCCGCCGCGAGGTACAGCGCCATCGCGAACCCACCCCACAGCGGGCCGAGCACCAGCCCGGCGAGGAAGGGGCCGAACGGCTGCAGCGAGAACGGCACCCCGACGCTCGGGATCGGGATCGACAGCTGTGCGAGCGCCGCCGTCAGCGCGGCCAGTACCGCCGCCCCCGCCAGGTTTCGCACCGTGTCGTCGCCCACGAGGTCGACCGATTCGTACTCCTGTGCCATGGGCCACCCTGCTCCGTCAACCGGTAAATAGTCACTGGTATACGAGATCGGCCGGGCAGATGCCGGCCGCGACCGCCGACCGGGGATTTACCTCCCGACAGTTCGCAGTCGGCCCATGGAACACGTCACCGTCCAGGGCGTCGAGGTCCCCGCTGTCGGCCTCGGGACGTGGCAGCTCACCGGTCGAGAGTGCTACGAGACGGTCTCGGCCGCGCTCGAACTCGGCTATCGCCACATCGACACCGCCCAGATGTACGACAACGAAGAGCAAGTGGGTCGCGCCCTCGCTGACTCGGCCGTGGACCGCGAGGACGTGTGGATCACGACTAAGGTCACGCCGGGCAACGCCCGCCGCGACGACGTGGTCGAGAGTACCCGGGAGAGCCTCGATAGACTTGGAACCGACTACGTCGATCTGCTCCTGCTCCACTGGCCGAACCCGCTCGTCTCCTTCCGCGACACCGCCCGCGGCATGGCCGAACTGCGCGACGACGGCCAGATCCGCCACGCCGGCGTCAGCAACTTCCGCCGCTGGCGCCTGCGGCGCGCCCGCGAGAAGTCGACCGTCCCCATTCTCGCCGACCAGGTGCGATTCCACCCCTTCTACACCCACGGGGCGCTCCGCGAGTACTGCGCCAAAGTCGACACGATGCTCACGGCCTACAGCCCGCTCGCCCACGGTGGCCTGCTCGACGACCCCGTCCTCACCGAGATCGGCGAGCGCCACGACAAGACCCCCGTCCAGGTCGCGCTCCGGTGGGTCACGGGCTTCGAGAACGTCGCCACCATTCCCAAGACCACCTCCCGCGAGCACCTCCGCCAGAACGCCGCGATCTTCGACTTCGAACTCACCGACGACGAGCGCGACCGGATCGCCCGCCCTTCCTACCTGAAGTCCACTGGCCTCTTTCTCCGCAACGAGATGGGGATCTGAGTGGCCGAACCTGGAGATCAGCCACAGTGGCGCACGCTGTCGCGCGCTTTCGTGCGCGCGACGGAACCGTGCGAGGGATGAGGAGCGCAACGGAGTGAGCAGCGAGGGAGCGGAGCTCCCTCGGGCCATGCGGGCGACTCGCGGGTCGCCCGCAGACACCGCAATCGGCTGGGGAGGTGTGTGGCCGTCGGCGGTGCCGTGCGGGGCGGTAGCTGCCGCGGTGCCGTGCGGTTCCTGGTGGACTGAAAGGGCGAGGCCCGCTCGCGTTCACGTGGTCGCCTGAGCGACCCCTATCCGAAGCGGCCCTCGACCGCGAGGATATGTCGTTCAGCGACCGCGAGCGGGCCGAGGGCTTTCAGCGCCTGCTGTCAGGTGCGGTCGCTCCTCCAGCTAGCGAGCGGGGCGGGGCTTTCAGCGCCTGCTGTCCCCAGCGAGCACGGTTGAGGCGATTCAGAGCGAATTGGGCGATCCGGTTCAGGGCTCACTCCCGTTCGGACTCCAGTTCCTCGACGCACTCCTGCAGTTCGTCGACCTCCCGGTCCCGGCGAAGCGCGCGCTTCAGGAAGACACCGACGATCAACACCACCGGGACCGACAGCACGGTCGCGAACAGGAGGATGGTCAGCAGTTCCGCACCGCCGCCGGACTGGAGGGGGAGGGGAACCATTGTCGGCCGTGGAACCGCCCTGCGGTTGGGTCTTACGGACCGGTGGGCGTGGGCTCGATGTGGGGCTATCCGAGCGCGTTCGATCGACCAGGCACGAGAGAGATTCCCACGCCGACCACAGGTTGATTGACGGGTCCGGCCAACTCTCGCCCATGGTCGACTCGGGGATCCGACGCTGGAGTTTCACGCGCGACTACGAGGTCGGCGGGGGACCGTGGCCGACCGAGGACGAGGCGACGGTCGCGTACGACGACGAGGAGACGACGGTCACCGTGAGCGGCGTCTTCTTCGACGGCGGCTCGAACCACGAGGGCTGTGCCCGGCGAGTCTCGTACGCACCGAACGAACGGCGACTCGCTGTCGACGTGGGCACCGTCTCGACCGGCGAGGAGTTCGTGATGGACCTCGTCCAGCGGATCCACTACGAGGTCGAAGTCGTCTTCGCCGGCGAACTCCCGGCGGTCACCGAGGTCCGACACGTCTCCGCCCTTGGAAACGAGCAGTTCGCGACGACGCTCGAGCAGTCGGAGGCGTGAACGAACCAGCGGCTCACGGACGAGCGAAGACGGAAAAGCGGAGAGAGATTACCGGGCAGCGGCGGCGACGCGTTCCTTCTCCTCTTTCTGGTTGACGGCGTAGGCGGAGACGTCGTCGTTGGCGGCCGAGGCGAGCTGGTTGGCCAGCGCTTCCTCGGCGTCGGTCGGCGTCTTGAACGAGTCGCTGTAGACGCCCTCGGCGATGAACTTCAGGGCCTGGTCGACGCGGCGCTGGGGCGCGACGTCGACGGCCTTCGGGACCGAGATGCCACCGTACTTCAGGCGGACGGTCTCCTCGCGCGGGGCGGCGTTCTCCACGGCGGAGACGAGGACCTGGACGGGGTTCTCGTCGGTGCGCTCGTGGATGATGTCGAAGGCGTCGCGCGTGATGCGCATGACCTTCTGCTTGTCGCCGGTGTTCTCCTCGGTCTGCATGAGTCGGTTGATCAGCCGCTCGACGATGCTGATCTCGGACTTCTGGAACTGCTTGCCGGCGTGGCGACCCATCGTGTGGGCGATGGGGGTGACGGTGATGTAGCGCTCGGTCGAGGGGTCAGAGTAGTCGATGTTGGTGACCTCCCACTCGCCGAAGAGCTTGGCGGGCGCGTCCTCGTCGTCTGTCCCGGCCGGGGCCTCGGGCTCGGGGGCTTCGTCGTCAGCACTCATGATTATCGGACCGGTTTCTCCGCGTTGCCGCGAACGAGTTCGATCATCGAGACGCCGTTGACCTTCTCGACCTTGTAGTTGACACCCGAGAGGTCGCCCATCGCGCGACCCTTCGCGCCGCCGATGCCGGCGATGGTGACCTCGTCGTGCTCGTCGATGAACGAGATAGCGCCGTCACCGGGACAGAACGCGGTGACCTGCTTCCCGTTCTTGATGAGCTGGACCCGGACGCATTTCCGGATCGCGGAGTTGGGCTGTTTCGCTTCGATACCGACCTTCTCCAGGACGATGCCACGCCCCTGGGGCGCGCCCTCCAGCGGGTCGGACTTCTGTCCGAGGCCCCGCTCGCGGCGCGCGTAGTCGGAGTCGGACCACCGATGCTGTTGGCGGTCCTTCTTCAGTTTGCGGGCGGCGTATTTGCCGTTCGCCATAGTGGCCGTGGATACCCGACGGAGGTACTTAAGCGTCCTCTTTCGGCGCGTGGCCTGTGACGGTCCCACGTGGCCCGGCCGGAGCGGTTTCCACCCGTTGCGGCCTCGACGACCCCTGCGACACCGGCCCGGGCGACACCGGGTCTTTTGCTGCTGGACGTTCCACACACGAGGTATGTCCCGTCCGCTCGACGATGTCATCGACGGCCTCGCCGGTGAGCGCCGCGAACTCGTCGCGGTCAACGCCAGCGAAGGGGCGCCGCTCGACGACGTGATGGCGTATTTCGACCGGTTGAACCTCTCCGACGTGACCCGCGTCGACGACCCCGCGCTCCCCACCGAGACGCTCCTCGCCACCGACGGCGACCGCTGTCTGGGCGCCGTCGACCTCGGCGACCTCCACGCGTACCTCTTCGACTCCGGTGTCGGCACCGGTGCGCTCACCGACGGCGAGCGAGAGGCGAGCGGCCCGGCGGGCGACTCACCGACCGGCGCGAACGACGTGGGCCCGCTCACGGAGATCGACGTGGCCGGAGTCCAGCAGTCCCTCGCCCGCCTGGACAACCGGGTGTACACGGTCACCGGCGAAGCGCGGACACCGATGGTCGGCGTCTCACGCCACATCGAACAGCGGGCGCTGGCCGCCGGCGAGGGGACCGTCCACGCCGGCTTCCAGCGCCTGTCCCGGTTGCGCGACAAACGCCACACGCTGGACACGTACCTCACGCTCGCCGAACGGGGGATGGACACTAACCTCTACGGCGTGCCCGACTGGCGACCGCCGACGGCTGATGGACTGTCGGTCCACGCCGACGACGACGGCGACGTTGTCGGCGACCACTGGTTCGTCGTCGTCGACAGCGACCGGGGCGGCGGCGCGCTCGTCGCCCGCAAGGACGGCCCCGGCGCCTACACCGGCTTCTGGACGTTCCGTCCGAAGCTGGTCGCAGACGTGGTCGAAACGATCGAGACCGACGTGCGACCGCGACTCCGACGAATCGGCGAGTGACGGACCCTGGCGCCCGCCGAGGCCGATTCGCGAGTGCCGTTCGAATAGACAATAGAAAATAATTTATTGTCTTCCAATAGTATTGGTGGGTCATGGGTGTGACAGATCCAGTGCGGTCGGCGCTCCCGGACGACGTGAGCGAGCGAGTGGACGACTTCGAGTCGGTCGCGCTCCTGGGTGCGGTCCTCGTGGTCGCGCTGGTGGTCCGTCTCCGCGCGCTGACGGCCGAGAGCCTCTGGATGGACGAGGTGTACTCGATCACGTACGCGACCGAGCGCTCGACGCTGGCGATACTGACGGAACTTCCCCTCGAAGACCCGCATCCGCCGCTGTACTACCTGTTGCTCCGCGGGTGGACCGCGGTCTTCGGCGCGAGCAAGGTGGCGACCCGGTCGCTGTCGGTCGTCTTCGGCGTCGCGGCCGTCGGCCTGTTGTTCGCGCTCGGGCGGCGCCTCTACGACCGCGAGACCGCTACCATCGGGGCAGCGATGCTGGCGCTGTCGGGAATGCACCTCTACTTCTCGCAGGACACGCGGATGTACTCGCTGTACACCGCGCTGGCGGTCGCGTCGCTGTACTGGTACGTCCGGCTCGTGTTCGACGGCGACCGCTCCCGGCGAACCGTCGCCGGCTACGTCGCCGCGACGGTACTGCTCGGCTACACGCACGTCTTCGGCTTGTTCCTGGTCCTCGCCCAGAACTGCTATCTGGTTGTCCACGCGCTCCGGTCGGAGCGGTCGCGAGCGACCGAGCTCCTCCGGGACTGGGTCGGCCTGCAGGCCGTGACGGCCCTGTTGCTCGGCCCGTTCCTGGCAGTGCTCGGGATGCGGCTGCTGGGATACCCGCCGTTCGACAGCGCTTCGCCAACCTGGATCCCGGTCCCCGAGCCGGGCCTGCTCGTCGACACCGTCGCCCGCTACTTCGAGTACGGCTGGCTGTGGGACTCGTGGGCCATAGGGTTCATCGTCGCCTCGCTCGCGCTCGCCGGCTGGGCGCTGTTCAGCGACGCCGACCCCGAGCATTCGCCGACCGGACGACTCGACCGACTGCTTCCGTCGCGGCGAGCGACCTTCCTGCTGGTCGTCCTCGTCGTGCCGGTCGTGGTCCCGTTCGTCGTCTCGCTGACGGTCGAACCGATCTACCGGGCGAAGTACACCGCCGCGGCGTCGATCGGACTGTTCCTCCTCGTCGCCCGCGGGATCGCCGAACTCCGCTGGACGCAGATCGGCGCCGGCCGCTTCGCCGTCGCGGGGCTGCTCCTGCTGGCGATGGCCGGCTCCGTCGTCGTGCTCCAGGGCTCGCCGCAGAACCCCCAGTGGGAGGGCGCGGTCGAGGGCGTCGAGCGACACGGCGAGGACCCGCACATCGTCGTCGTCGGCGGCGAGGTGCCCGGGCGGTTCTACCCCACCGTCCACGTCGCCGGCGGGGAGTCGACCACCGCCGTCCGGGCGAGCGAGGCCGACACCGTCGGAGAAGTCGTCGCGGAACGGCGCGCACGGGGCGACCAGGTCTGGCTGCTCGTCTCGGAGTGGCGGACCAACCGCTCTCAGCGCCGCGCCATCTCCGAGCAACTCGACAGTCGCGACTTCTGGTACGACGGCCAGCTCGAGTACTTCGCCGTCTGGACGTTCCGGATCGGCAACGTCACCGAGGACGGGTCGAACGCCGAGAACCGACGACCGACCGCTGTCGGCCGAGCGGACGGGAGCCTGCGGGGCGGGTGACGCCGCTGCCGTCGAGAACCGGGCCGGAGAAGTCGGGGGCAGAAAGTCGGCGAGCGGATGTCCGGAAGCGCCGCCCTACGTCAACTCGATCTCGTCGATGTCGAAGTGGCGAGCGGCGAGTTCGCGCGCGGCGTCGATGTTGCGCCCGCCCTTGCCGATGGCGGCGCCCCGATCCTCGTCGGCGACCTCGGCGTAGGCGACCCGGTCGTCGTTCTCGCTGATCGTGACGTTGTACACCGCCGCAGGCGAGAGCGCGCTGGCGACGAAGTCCGCCGCCGTGGGCGCGTCCTCGACGAGCTTGATCTCCCGGTCGAGCTGCTGTTCGACCGACTGGACGTGCTGGCCGCCCGGGCCGATGGCCTCGCCCATCTCGCCGGCGGCGACGAGAAAGACCAGCCGGTCGTACTCCTCGTCGACGACGCAGTCCCGGGCCGTCGCGCCGGTCTCGTCCTCGAACAGCGCGATGAGTCCCATCGCCTCGTCGGAGAGCGTGACGGTCATGCGTCCCGGTCCGTCATCAGTCGGCCTCTTCGGCGCCGTCGCCGCGACCCGCGGCCATCCGCAGGTCCACGTCGCCGGTACCCAGCTTGATCGGCTTGCCGACGATGACGTTCTCGGTGACGCCGTTGAGGTCGTCGACCTCGCCGTGGATGGCGGCGTCGAGCAGGTGGTTGACCGTCACCTCGAACGCCGCGCGGGCCAGCACGGACTCCTTGTTGCCGGAGATGCCGTGGCGACCGATCGATTCGATGGAGCCGCGGTTGGTCATGATGTCCGCGACGAGCATCAGGTGGCGGATGTTCACGTCGTCGAGCCCCTGCTCTTCGAGCGTGTTCATCGTCTCGTTGATGATCGCCTCGCGGGCGGCCTCGATACCGAGCTGGCGGTGGATCTCGTGGATGTTGTTACACGTCGTCCGCGAGGCGTCGACGCCGTCGAGCCCGAGCACGTCGCCCAGGGCCGACCCCTCGGTGTAGAGGACGAACTCCTCGCCGTCGTCGGTCTCCTCCTTCCGGATGACCACGCGCGAGACCTCCTCGATCCCCTTGAAGACGATGTCGCGCAGCTCCTCGACCAGCTGGAGCAGGTCGCGATAGCTGGGCTCGTCCGGGCCGAACTGGACGACCGTCGGCGCCGGCGTCTGCACCTCGACGCCGAGCTTCGATTCGATGGTCGAAGCGATGTCGGTGACGACCGATTCGAGGTTGTCGGCGGTCGGCCACCGCTCTTCGAGGGTGTCCTCGTTGAGGTCGACCTGGACGAGCATGTCGGCGACGTTCGTCGACACGTCGCCCAGCTGGAGGATCTTCGTCGACTCGATCTCCCAGACGACCTCGTGAGCGCGCTCGCGCTCCTCGGCGTACTCGTCCTCGAGGTGGATCGTCATCATCGGGGTGTCGGGCTCCTTCCGGGCGTCCACCAGCTCGATGAGCCGGGGCAGCCCCTGGGTCACGTCGATCTCCGCGACCCCCGCGTAGTGGAAGGTGTTCATCGTCATCTGCGTCCCCGGTTCCCCGATGGACTGGGCGCTGACGGTCCCGACGGGGTCGAGCGGGTCGACGCGCGTGTCGACGTACTTGCTCTCGACCGCCTTCGCGATGTCGTCGACCTGTTCGAGCGTCAGGTCGCCGTGGGATTCGAGCCGCTCGTACACGTCGTCTTTCAGTCGGCGCGGGAGCTCCGTGTCCTCGACCAGGGCCCGCACGTCCTCGGTGATCTCCACGGTCAGTCACCCCCCGCCGCTTCCATCCACCAGTCGTCGGCGTGCTCGGAGATGTTCGTCGGCTCCGGCTCGCGTTCGATGAACTTCGCCTTGTCGGCCTCGGAGTCGAACTCCGCGTCGACGACGCGGTCGACGATATTGTCCACGTCGACGGCCGGGCCTTCCTGGTTCGAAGAGACCTCGACCGGCGAGGTGCCGTCCTCGCCGAACTCGAACTGGACGATGGTGTCGCTGGTGTCCCGAACCGTCCCGTCGTACTGCGTTTCGAGTTCGGACAGCGCGTTGATCAGCCGCCGCTGCAGGTAGCCGGACTTCGACGTACGCACTGCGGTGTCGACCAGCCCCTCGCGGCCGCCCATCGCGTGGAAGAAGAACTCACGCGGTTCGAGCCCGCTCCGGTAGGAGTGCTCGACGAAGCCGTGGGCCTCCGCGGAGAGGTCGTTGGGCTTGTAGTGGCTGAGCGTGCGGTCCTCGTAGCCGCGGTTGATCCGCTCGCCGCGGACCGCCTGCTGGCCGACACAGCCGGCCATCTGCGTGAGGTTCAGCATCGATCCACGCGCCCCCGAATCGGCCATGACGACCGCCGGGTTCGCGTCGCCGAAGTGGTCCTCGGCGATGTCGCCCGCGGTGTCGCGGGCCTTCGAGAGCGTGGACATGATCTTCATCTCCAGGGTCTCGTCGACCGACCGACCGGGCAGCGACTCCAGCTCGCCGGCCTCGTAGGTCTCGATGAGCTTCTGGACGCGACTGTAGGCGTCGTCGATGGCCTCGTCGATCTGGCCCTCGGCCTCCCCCGGGATCGACTCGTCGTCGATGCTGATGGAGAACCCGAAGTGCATGATCGAGCGCATCGCCAGCGTCGACACCTCGTTGACGAAGATGCGCGCGCGGGTCTTCGAGTACTCCTTCGCGATGGTGTCGACGACCTCGCCGCCGAAGCCGCCCACCGCGTCCTCGTCGATGGTCCCCGAGAGCAACTGGCCGTCCTCGATGACGACCTCGTCGCCCGCCGAGGAGGTGAACTCGACGTTCAGGTCGTCGGGCAGCAGCTCCGAGAACAGCGTCCGACCCGTCCAGTAGGCCTTGCCGTCCTCCTCGCCGTCGGGCGCGGGCAGCTCGTCGATCCGGGTCGCACGGAGCAGGTCCAGCGCCTGCGTCTCGTTGAACTGCGGGTTCGTGTGTGTCAGCAGGTAGGTGCCCGTGATGTGGTCCTGGATGGCACCGATGATGTTCTCGCCGAACCGCGGCGAGAGCATCTGTTCCTGCACGCGCATGAGGACGCGCGCCTCCGCGCGGGCCTCCTCGTTCTGCAGCGCGTGCATGTTCATCTCGTCGCCGTCGAAGTCGGCGTTGTACGGCGGGCAGACCGTCGTGTTCAGGCGGAACGTCTTGTACGGCATCACGACCACTTCGTGGGCCATGATGGACATCCGGTGCAGCGACGGCTGCCGGTTGAAGATCACGATGTCGCCGTCGATGAGGTGACGGGACACTTCCCAGCCGGGCTCGACCTTCTCGGCGAGCTCCTCGCAGTTCTTCTCGGTGACCTTCAGGCGACGGCCGTCGTGGCGGCGGACGTAGTTGGCCCCCGGATGGGCCTCGGGGCCGTTCGACACGTAGCGCTGGGCCTCTTCGAGGTTGCGCTCGTTGACGTTCATCGTCTGGGTCATCTCAGTCGCCACGCGGTCGGGGACGCCGACCTCGTTCAGCGACAGCGTCGGGTCCGGCGAGATGACGGTCCGCGCCGAGAAGTTGACGCGCTTCCCGGACAGCGAGCCACGGAAGCGGCCCTCCTTGCCCTTCAGGCGCTGGGAGAGGGTCTTGAGCGGCCGGCCGGAGCGGTGCCGGGCCGGCGGCGTGCCCGAGATCTCGTTGTCCATGAACGTGGTGACGTGGTACTGCAGCAGCTCCCAGAGGTCCTCGATGATCAGCTGGGGCGCACCCGCTTCGCGGTTCTCCATGAACCGCTGGTTGATGCGGATGATGTCGACCAGCTTGTGGGTGAGGTCGTCCTCGGAGCGCTGACCGTTGTCCAGCGTGATGGAGGGACGAGCGGTGACCGGCGGGACCGGAAGCACCGTCAGGATCATCCACTCGGGCCGCGAGCGCTCGGGGTTGATCCCCAGCGCTTCGATGTCCTCGTCTGGGATCTCCTCGAACCAGTCGCGGATGTCCGAGGGCATCAGCTTGTCCATGTCCTCCTCGACGAGGTACTCCGCGGCGGAGCTGACGTCTTCCTCCAGTTCGTCGAGGTCGTTGAGCCGACCGAGCGCGCGCCCGAGATTCTTCAGGCGCTCGATGTCGTTGCGGTCCGGACGGTAGGTGCCCGAGAGCAACTCGCGGATGCGGTCGGCCTCGAAGTCGTCGTCGTCGAGCTCCTCGGCGATATCGCTCGGCCGGACGGCCTCGCCCTCCGGCGGGTCCATCGCGCGTTCGAGGCGCTTGGAGAGCTCCCCGTGGGGGACCTCGATGATCTCGTAGTAGGTGGTCGGCTTCTCGTGTTTGATGTCGAACTGCTTGGCGCCGCAGTACGGGCAGTAGTCGACCTTGCGGCACTCGCGGATGGCCGACTTGAGCACGTCCGACATGTCCTCGTTGAGCTCGGCGGTCCGTTCGAGCTTCTCGCGGTACTCCCGTTTGCGCTCCTCGGCCTTCTGCTCGGCGTCGGCCTCGCGGCGGCCGTCGACGGGGGTCAACCGCGAACACTCTCGGCACGTCCCGCGGAGCAGGCGGCGGATGAGCTTCGCGAAGCCGACGTGGATGACCGGCGCGGCCAGCTCGATGTGGCCGAAGTGGCCGTTACAGGACCCGGAGTGCTTGCCGCAGGTCTTGCACTCCAGCCCGGGGTCGATGACGCCCAGGCGGGGGTCCATCAGGCCCATGTCGATGGGGAAGCCGTCGTCGTCGTAGGTGTCGGCCGTGATGACCTTCGTGGCCGACATCTCGCGGTACTCCTCGGGGTCCATCAGCCCGAAGCTGATCTGACCGATCTCCTGGGGTGTTCCTTGCGCGGACATGTTAGACTGCGTCCTCCAGTTCGATGCGCGGCGCGATGCCGAGCGCCTTCATCTCGTCGAGCAGGAGCTTGAACGCGTAGCTCATCTCGACCTCGTGAATCTCGGTCTCCTCGTCGCAGTTGGGGCAGTAGACACGGCGCTGCTCGACGTTCTCGACCGCCGTCATCCCGCACTCGCCGCAGACGTTGATGAACTCGCGGTCGGACTCGTCGAGCAGTCGCTCCTTCAGCGCCATCGCGGCGCCGTGCCCGATGAGCACGTCCCGTTCCATCTCGCCGACGCGCAGGCCGCCCTCGCGGGCGCGCCCCTCGGTCGGCTGGCGGGTCAGGACCTGCACCGGACCGCGCGAGCGGGCGTGGATCTTGTTCGAGACCATGTGGTAGAGCTTCTGGTAGAAGATGGTCCCGAGGAAGATCTCCGCCTCGATCTGCTCGCCCGTGATGCCCGAGTACATGATCTCCTTGCCGCTGGACATGAACCCGTGGTCCTCCAGCGAGCCGCGGAGTTCGTCCTCGTCCTCGCCGGTGAAGGCGGTGCCGTCGACACGGCGACCTTCGAGCGAGCCGACCTTCCCGCCGATCATCTCGAGGATGTGTCCGACGGTCATCCGCGACGGCAGCGCGTGCGGATTGATGATCAGGTCCGGGACGACGCCCTGTTCGGTAAAGGGCATGTCCTCCTGCGGCGCGATGTGACCGACGACGCCCTTCTGTCCGTGCCGGGAGGCGAACTTGTCGCCCAGTTCCGGGATGCGCTCGTCGCGCACGCTCACTTTGGAGAGCTTCGAGCCGTCCTCGCCCTCCATCAGCGTCACCGTGTCGACGACGCCCGATTCACCGGAGCGCATCGTCACGGAGGTCTCTCGCCGCTTCTGCGGGGAGAGCCCGCCCATGTCGTCCGGCTCTTCGAGGAACCGGGGCGGCGAGGTCTTCCCGAGCAGCACGTCGTTCTCGCCGACGTGGGTCTCGGGGTTGACGAGGCCGTCCTCGTCGAGGTGGGTGTACGCTTCCTCGCCGCGGGCGCCGCGGACCTCGTCGTCGGGGATTTCGAAGTGGTCCTCCTGACCGCCGGGGTAGCGCCGCTCCTCGCCCTCGTAGGTGCGGAAGAAGTGCGACCGGGAGAGGCCCCGGTCGACCGACCCCTTGTTCATGACCAGGGCGTCCTCGATGTTGAACCCCTCGTAGGACATGACCGCGACGACGAAGTTCTGCGCCGCCGGGCGGTCGTCGTACCCGATCTGCTCGGTCGTCTGGGTCTTGACCAGCGAGAGCTGGGGGTAGTGCAGGAGGTGCTGGCGCGTGTCCGGACGGATCCGGTAGTTCGCGCTCGGCAGCCCGAGCGACTGCTTGATCATCCCCGACCCCATCGTAATCCGGGGCGAGGCGTTGTGTTCGGGGTAGGGGATCATCCCCGCGCCGATACCGAACATCAGCTGCGGGTCGACTTCGAGGTGGGTGTGGTCCTCGTTCAGCTCCTCCTCGTTGACGGCGACGTAGATGTCCTCTTCCTCCTCGGCGTCGATGAACTCGATGTATCCGCGCTCGACGAGCTCCTCGAACTCTATGTCGCCGTCCGTGACGGCCTCGACCTCCTCGTCGGAGATGATCGGCTCGCCGTCCTCGATGACGAGGAGGGGGCGGCGGGCGCGACCGGCGTCGGCGTTGACGATGACCTCGCGCGTGCGGTTCTTGACCGAGACGTTGACCATCTCGCTCACGTCACCGCGCCGTCGGGCCTGTCGGATCTGGTCTGCGAGCTGATGCGGGTCGGGGTGCGTCCCGACCAGGCTCCCGTTGACGTAGACTTTGGCTTCTCGTGTTTGCTGGCTCATGTTAGTCGTCCGCTGGCTGCTGGTCGATGGACTCGATGCCCGGGATGCCCGAGACGCCCATCGCCGCCAGTTCCTGTTTCAGTCCCTGTTCGTCCTCGACGTTCTGGGAGAGCTCCATCGCCTGCGCGAAGTTCTTCACCAGTCCGCAGTTCGGTCCCTCCGGCGTCTCCGAGGGACAGATGCGACCCCACTGGGTCGCGTGCAGGTCCCGCGCCTCGAAGTGCGGTTGCGAGCGACTGAGCGGCGAGCGCAGCCGGCGCAGGTGGGAGAGCACGCCCATGTAGTCGGTGCGGTCGACGAGCTGGCTCACGCCGGAGCGGCCGCCGACCCAGTTGCCCGTCGCGATCGGGTGCTCCAGGCGCTCGGTCAGCACGTCCGAGCGAACCACGGTCGACACGGAGAGCTGTCGATTCCGCATGTTCGCGCGTTCGAGCTGGTACTTCACGTCGCGGGCCAGCTTGTTCAGCGCCGTCCGGAACAGGTCCTTCATCAGGTCGCCGCTGACCTTCAGGCGCTTGTTGGCGTAGTGGTCCTTGTCGTCGGCGTCCCGGCGGTCGAGGGCGAGCTCGAAACACGCCTCGGCCATCCGGCAGAGGTAGTACGCCTTGTTGATGCGCACGTCCTCCTCCTCGACGCCGTCCTCGTGGAGGTGCGGCAGGAGGTAGCGGTCGATGACGTAGTTGGCCCGCTTGAGCTGGTAGTTCTTGCCCTGGCCGGAGGCGACGCGTTTGCCGAGTTCCTCGATGGCCTCCTCGGTCGACTGAACCTCGGCAGCCTCCAGGTTCTCGAGCATGAACTTCACGATCTCCGGGTCCTCGGAGACGCGGTGGACGATCTCCTCGTCCGACTCCAGCCCGAGCGCGCGGATGAGCGTCACGAAGTTGATGCTCCCCGAGACCGACGGGAACGAGACTTCGAGCAGCCCGTCGCGGGTCCGCTCGACGAGCACCAGCGCGCGGTAGCCCCGGCGCTGGGAGAACGTCTTCGCCACCTCGATGGTGTCGCCGTACTTCGTGTCCGTCTCGGCGAGGATCTTGTTCGGCGCGAGGTCCTCGCTGGTCATCAGCACCCGCTCGGAGCCGTTGACGATGAAGTAACCGCCGGGGTCGGCGGGGTCCTCGCCGATGTCGATGAGCTCCTCGCGCGTGAACCCGGCGATGTTACACTTGTCGGAGCCGACCATGACCGGCATGCGACCGATCTTGGTCTCGGTCTGGTCGACCACCCGCTCTTCCTCCTCCTCGCCGCCCTTGATGATCGCCATCTCCATGAAGACGGGCGCGGCGTAGGTGATGTTGCGCAGGCGCGCCTCCTGGGGGTAGAGCAGCTCCTCGGAGCCGTCCGCCTCCCGGACGCGCGGGGTGACCACCCGCACGTCCCCGAGTTCGACGTAGACGGGCTCTTCGCCCTCCTTGTCGCCGATGTCCGTCTCGATGGTCGCCTTCTCGTCGACGACTTCCTGCATCCCCCGGTTGAGGAACGCGTTGAACGAGCGGAAGTGGTGTTCTGCGAGCCGTTCCCTCGAGAAATACTCACGCGATATCTCGCGTCTGTCCTGAATATTCATGTTATTCTACGACGAGTCGGTATACGACTGCCCGGTCGGTCGTTCGCGAGTCCCGCGTAACCTGGACTACGTCGCCGGTCTCGACGTCTGCTTCGAGGTCGCGCATCGCGGGGTCGGTCCGCTTGATCTTCGGCAGGTCTGTTTTCTTGATGTTGTACTCCTCGAGCACGCCCTCGATCTCGTCGCTGTCGAGGACCGTGTGGTCGGGAACGAGTTCGTGTTGGCTTACGTCTACCATGTGTTGGCCTGTCTGGGAGAAGTTGCTGTCACGAGATACTACAGGCGCCTATAACCGCGAGCTATAAAACGCTTACCAAGTTCGCCGAGCGGAGCTACTCGCACCGCGAGCAATCGTCGTGAGACCGCGACGTGTTCGGTTCGTGCCCAGGGATACGCGGAAGTCCTTGATAGGTGTTGGGGTATGGGAGGTATTGACACAGCCGAGACGCCGCGATCCGGCGAAGGCGCCGTCGTAACTGGAAAGCCTTTTCCGTGTCTCCCTCGCAGATGTGAGTGTAGCCCGGGTGGTGTAGTGGCCCATCATACGACCCTGTCACGGTCGTGACGCGGGTTCAAATCCCGCCTCGGGCGCTTCTCTCGAACTCGAACCGCGAGCGACCAGCTTGCTGTGTCGCGAGCAACCAAGTTCGAGGAACGCCGTTCGGATTTGAACCCTGGCAGTCGCGCGCAGCGAGCGGAGCGAGCGAGCACGTCTGCCTCCGGTTCAAATCCCGCCTCGGGCGTCTTCTGCTGCGAACCTCACGGCGAGCACCTCGTGTGCTCGCCAGCGTGAGCAGCGAAACGCACTCAACGCGGAATCTGAACCCTATCAGTCGCGCGCAGCGAACGTAGTGAGCGAGCACGTCTGATTCCGGTTCAAATCCCGCCTCGGGCGCTTCTCTGAATCCAACTGGCGAGCGGCGCGTTTCATCGCGCCGCGTACTGGATTCAGTGTGCGCCGTCGTGAGATTTGAAGTAGACCGAGGTTCTGCGCCGGAGGCGCAGGTTCTCGGGCGTGGTTCAAATCCCGCGAGACGCCATCGGCGTCTCTCGACCCTCGCGAACGCTCCGCGTTCGCTCGGTCCCGCCTCGCTCGTCTTCTGTCGATGTCGACTCGCCAGCGGTCGCACCGTCGCGGTCGCTCGCAACCGCTTCGACCGCAGCGGACAGCAGGCGGTGAAAGCCCTCAGCGCGCTCGCTCGCAACCGCTTTGACCGCAGCGGACAGCAAGCGATGAAAGCCCTCGCCGCGCTCGCGGTCGCTGACCGGGATATCCTCGCGGCCTGCGGCCGCTTCGGATAGTGCCCGGTCAGGCGACCACGAAGCGCGAGCGCGCCTCGCCCTTTCAGTCCACCAGGACAGCAACCGCCCCGCACAGCACCGCAGACGGCCACAAACCTCCCCAGCCGATTGCGATGCTCGCTTCGTTGCGCTTCTCATCCCTCGCACAGTTCCGTCGCGCGCACGAGAGCGCGCGACAGCGCGCGCCGAATCGGAGGGGAGACATCGTTGCCCGTCGTGAGTCAGTCCGTCGTCGCTACGCTTCCTGTCGGCCGAACGAACTATGTGGCGAGCCCGTCTCGGTCGGCGTATGGAGTCCGAGAGCGGTCGCCGGTGGCTGCCCGACCAGGCGCCGACGTGGCGGAGGTGCTCGCCGGTGGGCTGGCTGGGGTGCTGTTCCTGGACGACCTGGCGGCGCGCGCGGGCCCGGGATGGACCTGGATCGCCGGGGGATTCGCCGCGACCGTACTGGTTCTCTGGCCTGCCGCGTTGTCGCTCGGTGCGCGCACGGGGGAGTGGTCGCGAACCGGCGGGTCGCTCGTCGGCCTCGCGCTGATCGCGGTGTTCGTCGCGCTGGCCCAGATCGCTCGCGACGTGGGGGGCGTTCTCCAGGCGATCGTGTCCGGGCTGACAAGCGGCATGCTCCTCGCGGCGGCGGTGTTCGTGGCGACCCACGTCTGCTCCCGGGGGACCGTCGAGGGGTGGTGAACGGGCCCGCGAGCACCGACACGGTCGCGTGTCCGCCTGTAGAGACGGGACCGGCGTTAGAGCGGCGCGACGGCGCCCGCTGTGACCAGTCTCGTAGAGTTTTCTCTCGTAGAGTTGTGTCAACCAAACTACTTAACTTGGACGTGTCCCACGGTCGGAACATGGGACACGAGCGCCGCGCCCGGAGTTGGATGCCCGACCGGACCCCGGAGTGGACCGAGGTGCTGGCGGGCGCAGTCGCGGTCGTCCTGTTCCTGAGCAACGCACCCGAGGTAGCTCCGGCCAACAGGGTCTGGATAGTCGGCGGGTCCCTCGCGGCCGCGGCGCTGCTCGGGCCGGTCGGGCGGTCGTCGCTGGCCGAGCGCGCGAGCCGGTGGTCGCTGGCCGTGCAGGGTTTCGCCTTCTACGCGCTGGTCGCGGCGTGTGTCGCGTTCGTCTGGGTCGTTCGCCGGACTCTCGGCTTCCCGTCGGGATCGCTCACTGCCGTGGGGACCGGCGGCTATCTCGCGGTGGCGGTGTTCGTCGCGGCACGCGTTCTGTGGTGGGCGGCCCGGCGAGTCGGTGAGCGGGTCCGCCAAACGGTTTGACATCCTCCCCGCCCTGAAGGGCGAGGATTCCCGACTGCGTTGGGATATTACGGTTCGCGGTTAGCAACCTGTTCTTGTGGGGCGAAACAGCCCTCACTACGGTCGAACAGGTGAACCGCTGGCTGTGCCAACCAGCCGTTATCCCTATCACCGCCATCCGTGGCGAGACTCGGGAGTACCTTTTGCCGAATGTTCTCCGCACCGTTCACGTCCGCGTTCGCCACCGTATCGCACGCCTCACACACGTATAGCCCACGTTCAACTCGCTGATCGTCGTTAGTGTGGCCGCACGCCGAACACGACTTCGACGTATCGCGTTCCGACACCAACGCCACGTCGATGCCTTGGGCTTCTGCCTTGTAGTCGAGAAGCGTCGTGAAGCGATCGAACGCCCACCCGTGCAAGTAGAGGTTGCCGTGGTCGCCCCGATCCCGAGGTTCGCCGTTTTCGTCATCCTCACGGATGCCACCCAGGTCGCCAACGACCAGCGTCCCGACACCTCGTTCGACACACTCCTCGACGATGGCTTTCGAGAGGGAGTGCAGGAAGTGCGTCCGACGGCCCGTTCTCTTTCGGTCGAGACGCTTTGCTTCGCGTGACGCCGAATCGTCCGTTTCGGCACGCTTCTTGGCGAAGTAGTATTCGTCCTCTTTGAGCGCGCCACCGGGATACAACACCGATTCACCACCGAACGAAACAGCGGCAAAGTTGCAGATCCCGAGGTCAACACCGGCCACCTCGTCTCCCGGCGGTTCCGGGTCGATGGTGGTGCGACAGACGAATTGTAGTCGCCACTCGTCGTGTTTGTAGACGGCGCGAACCTGTTGAATGTCCCATTCGGTCAGGTCAACATCCGGGCGAGTTTGGTACTCGCACAGGATGAAGTCCGAACGGTGTTCTTTCAGATTGCGACCTTTCGAGAGGCGAACGCGGGCAAACTGTGCGTCGTGCTTGAAGCCGGCCGCTTTGAACGACACGGTTGAGCGTGGGTGGGAGTCTCCGTTTTTGCGGTAGCCGGGCGGTCGGGCACGGTCGTCGCCGCTCCGACGCTTGCCGAACCAACCGTTGAACGCTTCAGCGAGTTCTTCGAGAACGCGCTGACTGGATTGAGAATGCAAGTCCGTGTAGCGTTCGTGGTCCTTGAGTTCGGTTTTGAGTTCCCCATCGTCGGGAATCTCGCCCGTTTCGTCCCACTGTTGTTGTGCGTAGTAGCGACCGACGTTCCAGAGTTTCGAGGCGGCCCATCCGAGTTGATCGAGGTCGTCCCGAACCAGTTGCTGGTTCGTTATCGTGGCCTCGAAGGTTCGGACGGTTCGACTCATTTTCTGGCTTCATAACCAGTTATGAACGTCGTTATGGTAATAGTGTCGGTTGACGTGGAATATCCAGTTTTGCCATCGAACAGTGGATTGTGTAGGAGCTGTCGGCTGTATCCCCGCCCTGAAGGGCGGGGTTTTAGCCTTGTAACTTCTATAAGCCTGCATGCGAATGGGGCGGTATGGACGAGATCGACAGTCGGGCGATGCCCCGCGTGCTCGTCGAGGAGTTCCTCGAGCGCGAGGAGGGGACACGGACGCTGCTCGACGACCTGGAGCGGGCGACGCTGGAGGGCAACCACGACGTCGTTCGCGAACGCATCCGGGACCTGGCGGAGAACAACCAACACGTCTTCTACGCGGTCGCGCTGTCGCTGTCGGGGTCGAAACAGTTCTACGGCGACGTCGAGGCCCAACTCGGCGTCGAGGCCGCCGACGCGCTTCGGGACCTGGGCGACACGTACCCGGCGCTGGCCGAACCGTTCGGCGTCGTCCGCACCGAACAGACCCGCGAGCGGCGCAACCCCGTGACCGAGCTGGAAGCGACGACGACCTACCACGGGGAGGCCGAGGTCCCGGTGGTGAGCTACACGCCGAAATCGGGCGCGGTGGACCTGTTCGAGGGGCAAGGCTCGCCCGAGGAGGTGCTGCAGTTCGCCTCGTATCTCGTCCAGGCGACGACCGACTCGCTCGACAGCGCGCTCGACCACGACTACTCGGTCAACACCGAGGAACTCGGCGCGCTCATCGACCGCCAGGAGGAACTGGAGAGCGAACTCGGGCGACTGCGAGACCAGATCGACGAACTCCGGCGGACGCCGGTCGGCGACGAGTAGGGCCGCGAGTGACGACGTGCGCGGTCCGGGCGGTGGCGCGCAGCCCTCGTCGTCTCGACCGCGTCACGTCGGATTCGGCACCTGCGACATTTATTACGGACGGGGGGAATAGACCCGGTGGGCTTTCATGGTGGAACGACTGACCAAACAGGTCGAGAAGGAGGAACGGGACCTGCGGATTCTGGAAGCGGTGATCGAGTCGGGACCGATCGGGATCGTCCGGCTGTCCGAGGAGACGGACGTGCCCGAACACAAGGTGCGCTACTCCCTGCGGATGCTGGAGGACGACGAACTGGTCGATCCGACCCCCAACGGGGCGATCCCGGCGGACGGGCTCGACGAGCGCCTCTCCCGAATGAACGACGGCATCGACGACCTGATCGCGCGACTCGAAGCCCTCGAAGACATCTTCTGACGCGACCGCGGGAGCGCCTCGACGGAACCGGCCGCCGGCGGAGCGGTCGCGGGCGGCGTGACACGGGCGTGGCCGTCGCGGGTCCGACGACCGCGAACGAGCGAAACGATCGGTCGGCGAGTAGCCGTTGGGACCGGTCGAACGTCGGCGAACCCCGGTAGGCCGCGGCTACCGCCGAGACCGGGACCGAGGAGTCGTCACCGCGCCGGCCGACCGCAGCCGACCCGTATGTCAAACGGAATTTGAGATTGACCAACCTTCATGAGGGGGTCGTCCGTTCTCCGGTGTGTATGGTGGATAGAACAGACTCGACCAGGACGACCACGGTGTTGTACGTGATCGTCGTGGTCGTCGCCGTCCTGATTGGCACCGTACTCGCGCCGGTCGTCTGGAGTGCCACGCAGTCCGCTTCGGGCGATTCGGGGGACCCCGCCGTGTCGGTCATCACGCTGCGGGCCGGGACAGACGCCGGCCCCGTGAACGACATCAAGGAAGACCTCAGACAAGCGAGAACCAACGAGTCCGTCGAGGCGGTCGTGTTGCGGATCGACAGCCCCGGCGGCGCCGTCGCGTCGAGCGAGGAGTTCTACCTGGCGGTCAACCGGACCGCCGCGCAGATGCCGGTCGTCGCCTACGTCGAGGGGACGGCCGCTTCGGGCGGCTACTTCGGCATCGCGCCCGCCGACAAGATCTTCGTCAAGCCGAGTTCGACCGTCGGCTCAATCGGCGTCATCGTCAGCGCGCCGCTGAGTACGGTCGAACAGTCCGAGGCCCAGAGCAAGACGTATCTCCGGACGGGCCCGGACAAGGCCACGATTGACAAAGACCAGCTGCGCGAGGAGATGGAGACGCTCCACAACGCCTTCGTCGACACGATCGTCAAACACCGCGGCGCCAACCTGTCGCTGAACCGTAGCGGCGTCGCTCACGGCGACGCGTACATCGGCCCGACCGCGATCCGGAACGGCTTCGCCGACGAGATGGGCGACCTCAACTCGGCCATCGCGGACGCCGCGGCGCGGGCCGACGGCATCGACGGCGACCAGTACGACGTCGCCTACAACGAACCGGTCAGCCCCTCCGGCGGCACGATCGTGCTCTCGGAAGACCCCGCGAGGGTCGACGGGAACATCGTCTACGTCGACGGCTCCGACGACGAGGGGACGGAGTTCCAGCAGCCCTACGAGTTCCACGCGGTCTGGGGCGTCCCGGTCACCGAGGACGCCGGGGAGGTGACCAATGAAAGCGAGTGAGATACTCAAGCCGCTCGGCGTCTTCGCGGTCGTGATCGCGGTCGTCCTCGCGGGCACGGCGCTCGTGGGGACGCTTGCCGGGTCGGGATCCGCCGGACCGGCCGACGGCGAGGAGATAGAGGGACAGTCGCCCGGTCAGTTCGCGCCGGAGAACGTCCTCGCGACGAGCGCGCCCGAGGACGGCGAGATATCGATAGACAGCTCCGGCGAGAGCAAGCGCATCCTCGTCGATAGCGGCCACAGCAATCGGTACTCGCGGTCGGACTTGGCGCCGCTCGTCGAAGCGCTAGCCCAGGCCGGTCACGAGGTCGACTTCACGCCGAGCACGCCCGGCGACGGCGGCGGGTTCGGCGAGACCAGCTACAACGCGACGCTGCGCCACTACGACGCGGTGCTGATCGTCCAGCCGACCGCGTCGTTCTCCGACGGCGAGATCGCGGGACTGAGCGCCTACGCCGACGGCGGCGGTCGCATCGCCGTACTCGCCGAGCCGCCCCAGCTGTCGGTGGGCAGCGGCCTGAGCGCACAGGTCACGCAGATCCGCTTTGGCGCCCAGGATCTCGTCGGGGAGTTCGGCCTCCGGATGGGGGGCGAGGGGCTCTACAACATCGAGGACGGCGGCAACGACAACAACTACGAGAGCATCATCGCCAGCCCCGACGGGTCGAGCGCGCTGACCGAGGGCGTCTCGAACGTGACCTTCGATTCGGCGGGCTACGTCGTCCAGACCGGCGACGACTCGCAGGTTCACATGCGCGCTCTCTCCGGCACGCGGACGCTCGAACGGCGGCAGGCGAGCCGGTACCCCGTCGCGGCCCAGAGCGGTAACCTGGTGATGGTCGCCGACACCTCCTTCCTCAAGTCCTCCGAACTGTACGACCTCGACAACGAGCAGTTCGCCGGCAACCTCCTGGAGTTCCTCGTCTCCGGCGACAAGGACGAGGGCGTGCCACAGGGAAGCGACGGTAACGGCGGCTTCGGTAACGGCGGCGGAGACAGTGGCGGCGGAGACGGCGACACCACACCGATCACCCCGACCCCGTAACCCGCTCGGATCCGCGTTCCGACACGTCTCTCGTTCGACCGCTACAGACCCGGAACGAGGCGCGTTCGGTCCGTTATCCTTTCTTGAAACCGACGAGGAACCCGCCGGTGAACCCGGCGCTGACGGGGATGACCGACAGCAGGCTCACGACGATACCGGGGGGTTGGCTCCCGGTCGCGACGTCCGTCGCGGCGCTACTCGCGTTGACCAGGCCCGCGGAGAGGCGCTCCCAGTCGACGACGAGGATGCCCTGCGACTCCAGAAATTTGAACAGCGCCAGCTCGACGCCGACCAGGATCGCGATGATCTTCGCGACTTTCTTCGCCGCGAAGCCGATCAGCCCCCCGATCACCGCGCCCGAGCCCAGTTCCAGCCCGATCTGTTGCAGGCCGATGTCTACCATATCCGTCTCGGTGACGGCGGCGGAATAAGGCTCTTGTGTCCGCCGGCCGGGCCGGGTAACCCCCGTCTACCCGGCGGGTGAGAGGCTGTCGGACCCCGAATCTCGGACGGAACCGTCCGGCGGGCCGCCCGCGTGCGGGTCCTCCGTCCCGACCGACCAGAGTTTAAATACGCGGGCGCCGTACTCCCGCGCGAGTGACGGAGACAGGATCCCAACGGCGGGCTGTCGTCGCCAAACGCGTCGACAGCGGACGGTCCGACACGACGGAAATACGCGAGCTCGCACGCGCGGCGGGGTACGACGTGGTCGGCGAGGTCACCCAGACCAGGAAGGAGGACCCCGCGACCCACATCGGGGAGGGGAAAGTCGCCACGCTCGCGCGCACGGTGATCGAGACCGAGGCGACGGTCGTGGTCTTCGACAACCAGCTCGGGCCGTATCAGACGTACAACATCGGCAACGAACTCCCCGAAGGGGTCAAACTGCTCGACCGCTTCCGGCTCATCCTCGAGATATTCGGCCAGCGCGCACAGACCCGCAAGGCCCAGCTCCAGGTCGAACTCGCGGAGCTGCGCTACGAACTCCCGCGAGCGGAGGCGAAGGCCAGCCTCGCCCGGCGCGACGAGCGACCGGGGTTCATGGGGCTGGGTGAGTACGACGAGAGCCGCGAGCGGGACATCAAGTCCCAGATCTCGCGTATCCGCGACGAACTCGAACGGATCGAAGAGACCGAGGAGCATCGCCGCACCCAGCGCCGCGAATCCGGGTTCGACCTGGTGGCGCTGGCCGGCTACACGAACGCGGGGAAGTCGACGCTCCTGCGTCGTCTGGCCGAGGACGTCGACGTGGACGAGAACGAGGACCTGCATCCGGACCTGGACGCGACCGCCGAGTCCGAGGACCGGCTGTTCACGACGCTGGGGACGACGACCCGACGCGCGGACATGGACCAGCGGGACGTGCTCGTGACCGACACCGTCGGGTTCGTCTCGGATCTCCCCCACTGGCTCGTCGAGTCGTTCAAGTCGACGCTGGATTCGGTCTACCGGGCTGATCTCGTCCTGCTGGTCGTCGACGTGAGCGAACCGGTCGAGGAGATCCGCGAGAAGCTCGTCACGTGTCACGACACGCTCGCCGAGCGCAACGAAGCGCCCATCGTGACGGTGTTGAACAAGGTCGACACGGTCGACGACGAAGAGGTGGCCCGCAAACGGGACGCGCTGTCGGCGCTGGCGCCCAACCCGGTCGCGGTGTCGGCCCGGACGGGCGAACGGGTCGACGACCTCCGCGAGCGCATCCACGCGGAACTCCCGGACTACGAGCGCGAGCGGCTCGTCCTGCCGATGACCGACGACACGATGTCGGTCGTCTCGTGGATCCACGACAACGCCCAGGTCGACTCGGTCGACTACGGCGACCAGGTCGTCATCGAGTTCGAAGCCCGCCCCGCGGTCGTCGAGCGGTCGCGCTCGAAGGCGGGCGAGCTCGTCGAGGCGTCGGCCTGAGCCGGTCGGTCTCGGGACCGTCCCGACCCGCCTACTCCTCCCGGTCCCGACGCCACTCCAGCGCCCGCTCCCGGAGTTCCCGACAGCGCTCGCCCTCGACGGTCAGGTCCGGGACCGGCACGGGCGAGCCGTCCTCGTCGATGGCGACGAAGACGAACTGCGACTCGGTGGTCATCTCCTGTTCGCCGGTCCGGGGGTTCTCCCGGGCGGCCCGGAGGTGGACGTTGACGCTGGAGCGGCCCTCGTCGTAGACGAACGCCTCGATGACGACCACCTCGCCGGTGGGGACCGGCCGGTGGAAGTCCATCCGGTCGATCGAGGCGGTCACGCAGGGTTCGCCGGCGAAACGCATCGCCGACATCGCGCCGAGTTCGTCCATCCACTTCATGACGTTGCCGCCGTGGACGGTCCCGTAGTTGTTGGCGTGGTTGGGCTGGACGCGCCATCGGTTCTCCAGGTAGGTGTCGCTGACTCTCGGCATAGTTCCCTTGACGGGCGGGAGGGTTGTCGGTCTACCGACCGTCCCGTACCGGCCCGGATCGGTTACGGCTCGACGAGCACCTTGATCGCCTCGCGCTCGTCCATCGCGCGGTAGCCCTCGGCGACGTTCTCCAGCGAGACGGTCTTGTCGAAGATGGGCGAGGGGTCGAGCGTCCCCTGGAGGACATCGGCGAGCAGTTCGTCGGCGTAGGCCCGGACGGGCGCGATGCCGCCGCGGATGGCGACGTTGTCGCCGAAGAAGTCGAACAGGTCGAGGCCGTCACCCATGCCGTGAGGGACGCCGACGTAGCCGACGGTGCCGCCGGGACGGGCGACGCCGGCGGCCGTCTCCATCGCGCTCGCTGCGCCGACGCATTCGAGGACGTGCTCGGCGCCGCCGTGCGTCAGGTCAGTGACGTGACCTACCACGTCGTCGACGCCCTCGGACCCGCCCAGCACCGTCTCGGTGGCGCCGAACTCCTCGGCGATGTCGAGGCGGTCGGCGTGGTGGCCGACCGCGACGACGCGGGACGCGCCCAGGCGCTTGGCCGCGAGGACGCCGCAGAGCCCGACGGCGCCGTCACCGACGACGACGCAGGTGTCGCCCTCGCCGACGCCGGCGCTGACCGCGGCGTGGTGGCCGGTGCCCAGCACGTCAGTCAGCGGGAGGACCGACCGGAGGGTGTCCTCGTCGTCGGCGTGGCGGTCGGGGATGCGCACGAGCGTCCCGTCGGCGTGAGGTGACCGGACGTACTCACCCTGGGCGCCGCCGTTGTCGCCGCCCCACCCGTCGCCGTTCACGCAGGAGGTGTGCAGGCCGCGCCGGCAGAACTCGCACTCGCCACAGCTGACGACGAACGGCGCGTACACCCGGTCGCCCGGCTCGACGCTCGTCACGTCCTCGCCCACTTCCTTGACGATGCCCATCGGCTCGTGGCCGATGGGCGAGGGGGTGTCGCGGTCGCTCTGCCCGCGGTAGGGCCACAGATCCGACCCGCAGACGCAGGTGTGGGTGATCCGGACCAGCGCGTCGCTCGGGTCCTCGATCTCGGGTCGCTCCACGTCTTCGACGCGGATGTCCCGCTCGCCGTGGTAGATGGCTGCGCGCATACGTAGTATCACTGAGTCCTCTGAAGGCAAAAAGGCGAAGGTCCCCGCAATCGCGAGATGCCACTCCGTCGAACCGGTCGTGGCGGCGGAACCGACCGGCTCGGCGAGCGCGGACGCCGTCAGTCCAGCACGGTTTCGAGGTGGTCGGCGACGCCGTCCCCGATGGCCATCATGCCCTCGTCGCCGGGGTGGAGCACGTCCCACGTCAGGTCACCGGCCGAAACCACGTCCGTCCCCTCGACGAGCGAGAGGTTGTCGTGGGGCGACTCGGCGACGACCGAGCGCAGCGCCTCGCGGAACGCGCCGGCCCGGTCGGGGTCGCCGCTCGCGGTCACGTCGGCGAAGTACGGGAACAGCGTCACCGCGACGACGGGCTTGTCCGGATGCGCGCCGGCGACGGTGTCGACGAAGTACTCGACGCGCTCGCGGAACTCCGCGGTCGTGAACTCGGCGTTGGCCATGTTGACCGACAGCGCCAGCGTCGCCACGTCCCAGTCGTCGCGCTCGGCGACGTAGTCCGCCAGCTCGGGCTCGCAGTGGGCCGACCCCGAAGACCCGAGGTTCACCGCGTCGAGGCCGCAGTTACGGGCGACCCGCGAGACGTAGCTCAGGTGGGCCGCCGACGCCTTGGCGCCCTCCGTGATCGAGGTGCCGTAGGCGAGATACCGTCGCTCGGGGAGTTCGTCCTGTTCGGGCGGCCGGCAGTCGCCGGACACGTCGTGGAGGGCGACCGGGACGAACCGCTCGAAGACGAGCCGACAGACCCGGCGGTCGAACCGACCGGTGTCGACGGCCTCGTCGAGTTCGGCGAGGCGGTCGGGAACGGAGAGCGTCAGCGTCTCCTCGCCGGGGCCGATCTCGCGGGCCTGCCAGGGCTGGAACGACCCCCAGAAGACGCGCATCTCGGCACGCTCGGGCGTCGAAAGGGTCACCTCGACCTCGGCGTCGTCGCCGTCCGGGACGAAGCGGACCTCGCTGTGAGAGACGCAGGACTGCCGTTCCCGGCCCATCTCGGTGAGCGACTCCCGGACCGACGCGGGGACGCGACAGAGTCGGTCGCCGCCGTCGGCCCAGTCTGCGGGCTCGGTCTCGGCCACGTTGTGCAGGGAGACGGACGGGTACGTATCGGTCATCCGGGCGACTCGTCGGTACCACGGGACATACCGCTTGCGCCTCCGGCGAGGCCGGCCGCCAGGCCGCGACGGGGGTGAGCCGGGACTGTCAGAGGGGGCGCTTGGTCTTCTCGACGACTTCGACCGAGTCGATGCCCGTCTCGGGGTACTCGCCGTCGGCGTCTTTCTCCGCCGACTTCACCATGTCCCAGACGACGTTGAGCCCGGTCGTCGTCCCTTCGAGGGCCTCCATCTCGCAGCCGGTCTTCCCTGTCGTCTCGACGGCGACGGTGAGTTCGATCGTGTCGTCGCCGAGGGCGAACTCGGTGTCGACGTTCGTGATCGGGATCTGGTGGCACATCGGGATCGTCTCCCAGGTGTGCTTGACCGCCTGGATCGCGCCGACGCGAGCGGTCGAGAGCACGTCGCCCTTGTCTACCGCGTCGTCGCGGACCGCATCAACGGTCTCGGGGCGCAACCGGATTACCCCGCGCGCGACGGCGCGACGAGCGGTGTCGGGCTTGTCGCCCACGTCGACCATCTGGGCCTCGCCGGACTCGTCGGTGTGCGTGAGGTCGGCGTCTGCCGATTCAGTGTCGCCGTCGCCCTCGCTCACGCCTCGCCACCCCGGTCGGTCCAGAGGACGCTCGGGATCTCCTCGTGGAGGTCGGTGGCGACGAGACCGTTGTTGCGGCGCTCGTAGACGCGATCGCCGGCCTTGCCGTTGGCGTAGACGGCCATCGCGGCGGCGTGGACCGGTTCCTCGGTCGCCGCGAGCGCGCCGGTGATCCCCGCGAGCACGTCGCCGGTGCCGCCGACGGTCATGCCGGCGTTGCCGGTGCGGTTGACTCGCGTGGTCTCGCCGTCGGAGACCACGTCGTACTCGCCTTTCACGAGTACCGTCTGGCCCAGATCCGCGGCGAACCGCTCGACGATCTCGGTCCGTTGCTCCCAGTCGTCGGTGACGCGCCCGCCCATTTCGGCGAACTCGCCCTGATGGGGCGTGCAGATCAGGTCGGCCTCGGTGTCCACGTCCGGGACCCGCGAGAGTGCGTCGGCGTCGACGACGGCCGTCCCGGAGTACCCCGAGAGGATCCCCTCGACCGCTTCGAGGGTCTCCGCTTCGTCGCCGAGGCCCGGGCCGATGACCACGGTGTCGTGGTGGCGGGCCATCTGGAGGAGAAAGCCCACCTGTTTGGGTTCGAGCTGTTTGCCCTGGTATGGCCGGACGATGAGGTCCTCACCGAAGCCCTGGAGTTCGCGGCCGACGACCATCGGGCACGCGACGCGGACCAGATCCGCCCCCGCGCGGAGGGCGGCCTTCGCGGAGAGTGCGGGCGCGCCGGCGTAGGGTCCGCCGCCGATCACGAGCACCTCGCCGTTCTGTCCCTTGTGGCTCCCGGGGTCGCGGTCGTCGAGGCGAGTGAGGTCGCCCCGCTCGACGAACCGCTCGGCGGCCGCCGGGATGCCGATGTCCGCGACGGTCACCTCGGCGTCGAGATCGGCCAGCCCGGGCTTGGTGTCGTGAAACGTGACCACGCTATCGGCCTCGACGGCCGTCTCGGCGAGCGCGCCCGTCTCGGCGTTCATCCCGGAGGGCACGTCGACCGAGACGACGGTCGCGTCGCTGTCGTTGATCGCGGCGGCCGCGGTGCGTTCGGGCTCGCGCAGGTCGCCCGCGATACCGGTCCCGAGCATCGCGTCGACGACCACGTCGGGGTCGCCGAGGTCGAACGCCGAGGAGTCCCGGACCGTTTCGGTGTCGTACTCGCCGGCCGCGAGGGCGTCCCAGTTCTCGCGGGCGATGTCGGTCGCGATCGCCTCGGGGCGACCCAGCAGACTGGTCGTCACGTCGAAGTCGTCGAGAAAGCGGACCGCGACGAAGGCGTCGCCGCCGTTGTTCCCCCGGCCGGCGACGACGCGGACGCTCGCGCCCGCGTCGGCGACCTCGCGGACCGCTCGCGCGACCGCGTGCCCGCTCGACTCCATCAACTGCTTGCGCGGGACCCCCATCGCCGCGGCGTTCTCGTCGACCACGGCCATCTCGCTGCCCGTAATCATGAACGAGCGTTCGCCCGCCCGCCGGATAAGGGTGGGGGCAACCGGCCGTCCGTTCCGGCGATTTCCCCCGACAGTGACCGGACGGTCCCAGTCACCGCCGGATCTCGAACCCGTCCAGTCCCTCCGGCTCGCCGTACTCCGCTTCCACGTCCTCGACGTGTGCGCGGTCGCTGCCCTCGTGACACCACTCGACCATCGCCTCGACCGCCTCGACCGGGCCCTCGAAGACCGCTTCGACCCGACCGTCTTCGAGGTTCATCACCCACCCGCCGACCCCGCGCTCGCGGGCCTCGTCGCGGGTCGTCGCCCGGTAGAAGACGCCCTGTACCCGCCCCGTGACGTACACGTGTGCTCGCGTCCGGTCTGTCATACACGCCGATACGACGCCCCCGTTCAAAAACACGCGTCACGAGGACCGGTCCTCGGTCCCGGTGGTCCGCCGCGGTGAAACGAGCCGCTGTGGGTTGTACACCTGTCGATATGCCCGTCGACAATTGGACGATACCGGATCGATTCGCCGGAACAGTGTCTGAAGTTCGCGCCCGGCCGCGCAAAACTACGACGTGTTCCAACAGTACTTTGACGGTTTCCCACGGAGGCGTGAGCATGAGTGACGAGGATCTGAACCGCGGGCTGGAGGGAATCAGGGTGGCGGAGACGCGACTGAGCGACATCGACGGCGAGGCGGGCGTCCTCACCGTCGGCGGGTTTCCCGTCGACGAGCTGGCGCGCAACGCCACCTACGAGGAGAGCGTCTTCCTGCTGTTCGAGGACCGGTTGCCGTCGGCCGACGAACTCGCGGAGTTCCGGGCGGACCTGGCCGGTCGTCGGGCGATCGGTGACGAGGTCCGGGCGGTCCTGCAGCGGGCGGCCGAAGAGGAGAAACCGGCGATGGACGCGTTGCGGATGGGCGCGGCGGCGGCGAATCTCGGCGCCGGCGAGGAGGACCCGGAGGCCGACGCCCGGCGCGTGATCGCCGTCTTCCCGACCGTCGTCGCGACCTACTGGCGCTACCGCGAGGGTGACGAGCCGGTCGAGCCGCGCGAGGACCTGCGCCACGCGGCGAACTACCTGTACATGCTGAACGGCGAGGAGCCGGACGAGGCGGCCGTCCGGGGGCTCGAGACGTACCTCAACACAGTCATCGACCACGGGCTGAACGCTTCGACGTTCACCGCCCGCACCGTCGTGTCGACGGAGTCCGACGTGGTCTCGGCGGCGACCGCGGCCGTCGGCACGCTCAAGGGACCGCTCCACGGCGGCGCGCCCGGCCCCGTCCTCGACATGCTCCGGTCGATCCACGAGTCGGGCGACCCCGAGGGGTACGTCCACGAGAAGCTGGAGGCGGGCGAGCGACTGATGGGCTTCGGCCACCGCGTCTACCGCGTCCGCGACCCGCGGGCCGCAGTCCTGGAGGCCGCCGCCTCGGAGTTCTACGACGAAGCCGGCGACTCAGACTTCTTCGAGACGATCACGGAGTTCGAGGACGTGGCCGTCGAGGTCCTCGCCGAGCACAAGCCCGGCCGCGACCTGGAGACGAACGTCGAGTTCTACACCGCCGCGCTGCTCGACGGCGTCGGCGTCCCGAAGGAGCTGTTCACGACCTGTTTCGCCGTCTCGCGGGTCGGCGGCTGGACCGCTCACGCGCTCGAACAGCTCGACGACAATCGACTCATCCGCCCGCTTTCGTCCTACGTCGGCGACCGCGACCGCTCGTGGACGCCCGTCGACGAGCGATAGCGGTCCGGCGCGGCCGGAGCCGCTTCTGCGCTATCGCAGGTAGTGGAACACGTAGGTCTGCGTGTACCCCGCGTACTCGCCGCCGAAGGCCGCGCGGATTGCCCGGGAGGTCTCGGCGTAGTTGCCGCGGTCGCAGTCGGGGTAGTACTCCTCGATGGTCGTCCGGATCCAGGTGTCCAGCGGCACGGCTTCGAGGTAGTCAAGTGCGAACAGGGCCACACAGTCGGCCACCTTGTCGCCGACGCCGACGAAGCGGGTGAGCGACTCGCGGGCGTCCTCGTAGTCCAGCCCGACCGCCTCCTCGGGGTTGGCCTCGCCGTCGGCGACCATCCGCGCGGTGTCGCGGACGTACGGTGCCCGATAGCCCAGGCCGAGATCGCGGAGGTCGGCCTCGCTCGCCTCGGCCAGTTGCTCGGGCGTCGGGAACGCGTGGAAGGTCCGGCCGTCGAACTCGACGGTCGAACCGAACGCGCGTTCGAGTTCCCGCTGCATCCCGTGGATGCGGGCGACGCGCATCTGGGCCGAGCAGATAAAGGAGACGAGCGACGGGAACGGCGGATCGTCGACGAGGCGCATCCCCCAGTAAGCGTCGAAGGCCGACTCGACCACGTCGTCGTCGGGCGTCGCCCGGCGGATGGCCGGGAGGTCGTCGTCCAGCCGCAGGCGCTCTCGAAGTATCGGCGCGGCGTCGACCGACGACTCCCACTCCAGGCGGTCGTCGACCTGGCGGACGCGGACAACGGCCGGCTCACTCTCGACCCGGACGACTGTCTCGTACCAGGCGTCGCCGCCGTAGGTGCCGCTCTCGTCGTACATCCGGCCGTCGGCGCGGTCCCAGAGGTACGACTGGCCGCTCTCGACGGTCGACTGCAGGTCGAAAGGCCCCGGGAACTCCGCGAGGGCGATCGCGCCGCGTTCGACACTCATACCCGGGCCAGGCGTCGAGCCGTCTTCGACCTTTCGAGAGCGTCTCGGCGCGCGAGGCGGGTCACTGCGGAGGCGCCCCTCCGCCGACCGGTGTGTGTCGTGCTATCGAGGCGAACCTTCATGTCACTGCGAATCGAAGGCGGGCACATGGACTGCAGAGTCGTCGTCGAGGCCGCCGTCCCCGTCTACGACGTCGAGACGGCGGACGAGGCGGTCCGGATCGCCATCTCGAAGACGGGTGAGATGCTCAATCCGGACCTCAACTACGTCGAGATCAACATGGGCGAGCGGTCGTGTCCCCACTGCGGCGAGGAACTGGAACCCGCGTTCCTCGCCGCCGACGAGAGCCTCGTCGCGCTCGAACTGGAGATAATGGTGTTCAACGTCGAGCGCGAGGAACACGCCGCCCGGATCGCCCGGAAAGAGATCGGCCAGCGCCTCGAGAACATCCCGCTCGAAGTGCTCGAGATCGAGCAGACCGACGACGACGACGAAGGCGACGAGGACGAGTCGTCGGCCGACGGGAGCGGATCACAGTCGGACGAGTCGCCCCCGTCGGACGGCGACAGCGCCGACGAACGCGGCGACGGGGGGGCCGACGACGACCGCGGCGACGACGTGCTGCCGGAGTTCGAGGAGCTCATCGACGAGTCGTAGCGAACCCCGTAGTTCTCTGTTTTCCCCGGTCCGGGACGAACGTCGTCAGTTCGCGCGCACGACGAAACCGAGGACAATTGCGCAACTGCTGAGCGGTCGTGAGTGCGACAGAACGGGACGGGTCGTTCAGTCGGCGGACGCTGGAACGCGCTCGCGCGTCTCGGACTCCATCTCGGACGTGATGCCCTTCGCCAGAGCGAAGACGGCGTTCTTGTGGTCGGTCTTCGATTTATGGATCGAGGTCGGCCGCACCCCCAGGGAGGTGTACTCGTCGTGTTCTACCTCCTCGCCTGTGTCCATCTCGTAGTGATTCTCCACCTGAGCAAGCAGGCCGTGAAGGTGAATGAGCTCCTGCTTTTTCATAGTCAACCGGTCCTAACCACTGGAGGGTAATAGTAGTATCCTGAGTCGCGTTAACACACCGCTGCATAAAAACCGTGTACAAAAGGCTCTCGATATCGGTTTCGGCGGCGCGGTCGAGCCGACAGTGGGGCCCTCGGGCCGATCGGTTCGGGGGTCCGGGCGCCGCGAGCCCGGGGTTGAAAGACTTTTAGGCGGGGACGGGCTTCTCACGGGTATGGACTACGACGACATGCTCGACCGGGCGATGGAGGAGACGCCGGAGATCGAGGGGAGCTCCGACCGGTTCGAGGTGCCGGACCCGAACATCCGTCAGGAAGGGAACGTGACCGTCTACGAGAACTTCCAGGACACCTGCGATCGCCTCGGCCGCGAGGACGACCACGTCATGCAGTTCCTCCAGAACGAGCTGGGAACTAGCGGGCACATCGACGAGAGCGGCCGCGCCCGCCTGACCGGCGAGTTCAGCGACCGTCGGGTCACCAACGCCATCGACGAGTACGCCGACGAGTTCGTCCTCTGCTCGGAGTGCGGGCTCCCCGACACCCACTTCGAGCGCGAGGGGGGCGTGCTGCTCCTGCGCTGTGAGGCCTGCGGCGCGCGCTCGGCGACGAGCGGCTAACCGAGGCTCTTCAGCGTCTGCAGGTCGCGGTCGGTCCGCGTGAACTCCGCGAGCCGCCGGCTCGCGTGGCAGTTGGGACAGTGATAGAGGGTCGTGTGTTCGGGGAGGTCCGTCGGCGTCGACTCCCAGTCTTTGGTGCATTCGGGACAGAGCAATCGGACGTACGCTTCCTCCATGTGTGATATCATCACACAGGACGAATACAAAAAGACTGGTGCGGCGGACGCCGCGAGCGACGGGTGGCGGTCGAGCCGGAGAGCCCGCCGATCAGGCCGGGGCGTCGACGGATTCGAGGAGTTCCTTGTAGCGGTTGCGGATAGTGACCTCGGAGATGTTGGCGACGTCGCTGACCTCGCTCTGGGTGACCTTCTCGTTGGTCAGCAGGGCGGCGGCGTACACCGCGGCGGCCGCGAGGCCGACGGGGCTCTTCCCGCTGAGGATACCCTGGTCGCGCGCGCTCACGATGAGTTCGCGGGCGCGGCGCTCGGTGTCGTCGCTGAGTTCGAGGTCCGAGACGAACCGCGGGAGGTAGCTCTCGGGGTCGGCCGGCTTGATCTCCAGGTTCAACTCGCGGACGACGTAGCGGTAGGTCCGCGTGAGCTCCATCTTCTCGACCCTGGAGACGGCGGTCATCTCGTCGAGGCTGCGCGGGGTGTTGGCCTGCCGGGCGGCGGCGTACAGCGACGCCGTCGCGACGCCCTCGATGGAGCGGCCCGGCAGGAGGTTCTCCTCCAGCGCGCGGCGGTAGATGACGCTGGCGGTCTCGCGGACGGTCTTGGGGAGCCCGAGCGCGCTCGCCATGCGGTCGATCTCACCGAGGGCCTGCTTGAGGTTGCGCTCCTTGGAGTCGCGCGTCCGGAAGCGCTCGTTCCAGGTGCGCAGGCGCTGCATCTTCTGGCGCTGGTTCGACGACAGCGAGTTGCCGTAGGCGTCCTTGTTCTGCCAGCCGATGTTGGTCGAGAGGCCCTTGTCGTGCATCATGTTCGTCGTCGGCGCACCGACGCGGGACTTCTCGTCCTTCTCGGAGGGGTTGAACGCCCGCCACTCGGGCCCGCGGTCGATCTCGTCTTCCTCGACGACCAGTCCGCACTCCGCACACACCGTCTCGCCGTGCTCGGTGTCCGCGTCGAGCCGACCGCCACACTCGGGGCACTCCTGTTCTCGCTCGCTCGCCGACTCCTCGGTCTCCTCCCGCAGTCGTTCGCTCGTCTGTTCCTCGGCGCCGGTTCGAATTGTCGTGTCGCTCATGATTGGTCTCCGGAGCGGCTCACCGGTGGCGAAAGCCATAAAAATCCGATGCCGCGTTTCCTAACAACACGTAAGTCCGAAAACTACTTAAAGGTTTCGCCGGAAATAGTGTGTGATTTGATCGCAAACAACAAGATGGCGCTGGGATCGGTGCCGTTTCCGGCGGTTCCGCGGTGAGCCGGTAGGCGGGGGGGTTGTCGTGGCCCGTGTCCCGCCCGTCGACGAACGGAGCAGGGCCGGACTGGGCGTCGAGACCGGAGCCGACCGGGCTTCAGGCGCGTTCGACGCGCAGAAGTATCACGGCAAACACCCACATGAATAGGGCGCCGACGGGGACGGTCGGCTGGTGCTGGAAGAACATGGCGGTGGAGACGGAGAACGCGACCGCGAGCACCGCGAAGCACGCGCCGAACACGCGGACCGGGTCGAGCGTCAGGCGGGCCGCGATGGAGGCGGGGACTGCGTCGGTGAGCGCGTCCGGGGCCGCGTCGGCGACCCGCACCTCGGCCCGCTCGGCGGCGGCTTCGAGCCACTCGTCGCGCGCGTAGTAGACGACGCTCAGCAGGAGCATGCACCCGAAGAAGGCGGCGGTCGCGAGCCAGAGTCGGCCCTCGGGGACCTGATTCGTCGGGACGAACCCGGGGATCTCGAAGACGAACTGGACGAGTCCGTCCAGCGACTGCCGGCCGAGGGCGATCCCGAACAGATAGTGAAACTGGAGGAAGACGAAGCGGATGTTGACGACGGTGAACGTGCCGTCGATCCACGACGGCGATTCGCGCAGCACCGAGACCGACCACGGCAGGAGGGCGGTCAGCCACGTCGCGAGGACTGCCAGTTCACCGGCGTACTCCGAGCGGACCCACATGGTCTGGGAGACCCGGCGTCGCCACAGGTATAAAAGCTACCGGCTCCGGGGTCGGAGCGTCGGAGCCGAGGTGGTCCGGCGTCGAAGCGAGCAGCGGGCGCGGTCATCGGTCGCGTCGGCGTTACGTTCATGCACGCCCGTTCCCTAGTGGCGGATATCGAATGAGGCGCGATTACGTCACGCTGGAACTCCGTCACGTCGACCGGGACGGCGACCGCCTGCCGACGGCCGTACTTCGCTACGACGGTCCGTCGACCCTCCTCGAGGAGCGCCTCACGGACGCCGGGGGTGAGCCGCTGGGCCGCGAGCGCGTGGATATCGCCTTCCGCCTGCGGACGGCCGACGGCGACGCGACCGGCGTCTTCAGTCTCACTAACCGGCTGACCGGGGAGTTCGTCGTCGAGGTCAACGCCGACGCCGAATCGGTGCGCGAGCTCGTCGACGCCGCCCGCCGGGACGACGACCCAGACGACGCCGACGGTTGCTACCGCGTCGTCGTCGAGCGCGACGGCGAGGCAGTCGCCAGCTACGAGAAGCGGACCCTGCTCGTCTACGACGACGAAGGGGGGCTCCTCCGACAGCACAGCCTCATCCCCAGCGGCGTCGAGCTGTAGCCGCTCTCGGGATCGCACCGCCTGCGCCGGCTGCCCGGCCGGTCGTCCTACCCGTCGAGCGCCGCCGCCAGCGCCGGCAGCGCTTCCGTCGCGTCGGCGCGGAGGTCGTAGTCCGCCCGCTCGGAGTAGTCCGTGGCGTCGAGGTTGCAGACGGCCAGCGTCGCTCCCGACTCCGCGGCGACCTCGGGCAGCAGCGCCGCCGGTCGCACCGTCAGCGACGACCCCACCGCGAGGAACACGTCGCAGCGGCGCGCGGCGGTCTGGGCCCGGTCGAACGCCTCGTCCGGGAGCGGCTCCCCGAACAGCACCACGTCCGGCTTGAGCACGCCGCCGCAGTCGCAGGTCGGCGGTCGCTCCCCGTCGCGGACGCGCTCCCGGACGGGACCGGCCGACCCCGTGGCGCCGCATCGGTCACAGACCACGCGGGCGCTCGTGCCGTGGAGTTCGACCACCGCGTCCGACCCCGCCGCCGCGTGCAGTCCGTCGACGTTCTGCGTGAGGAGTGTGTCGAGATGCCCCCGCGCTTCGAGCGCCGCCAGCGCCTCGTGGGCGGCGTTTGGTTCGACGCCGCCGCCGTACATCGTCTCCCGGAGCGCGAGCCGGTCGGTCCAGAACCCCTCGGGGTCGGCGTCGAAGCGTCGCCGGTGGAAGTCGGCCGGGTCGTGGCTCTCCCAGACGGGGTCGGGCCCGTCGTCGCTCGGCGCTCCCCGGAACGGCGGGATCCCCGACGGAACGCTCACGCCCGCCCCGGTGAGCGCGACGGCGCGCTCTGCCTCGCCGATTTCGGACGCCAGCGCCGACAGCACCGCGTCGTTCGCTTCCATGTTCTCGCCGAGGGGCGAAACCGGCAAAAGTCACCCGTCGGGACACCGGTCCGGAGGATTAAGTTCGACGACGCCCGAGACGGGCCCATGTGCTACGAATCGCTTTTGAACGGGGAGGCGACCGAGCGCTCCGTCCGGGAACTCCTCCGGCAGGAGCGCGCGGCCGCGCTCCGCAACGGGCTCGCCGCCGCCGCGCTGGTGGTCGCGGTGCTCGTGGCAGACGGCGCCACGGCACCGCTGGTCGCCGGCCTCGCGGTCGCAGCGGTCGCGCTGGGCGCGGTTCTCCATCAGGCCGTCCTGCTCGCCGGTGCGACGGCGCTGCGGGTCCGGTACCGCCTGGGCGCGACCGACCCAGCGGCGTCGTGAGTGACCGCACGCGTCGCCGTTGTCGAGGGCGGGAACCGGAGAGATGGGGCGGGTGCAGTGGAGCGAAAGAGGGGGTACGGCACCGACACGCGTGATCGGTTTTTCCGGCAATAGATGCCTCGTGGGCCAATTTTCGTGAACGATGTCTGTCGGTGTACTCGGTTCCGGGCCGGTCGATACCGTCGGGATTTAAGCGCTCGCCGACCGCGAGTTCGAGTGACATGCGACTGCACGAATATCAGGCCAAGCAGGTCTTCTCCGACGCCGGTATCCCGACACCGGCATCGGAGCTCGCGGGGACCGTCGACGAGGCGGTCGCCGCGGCGGAGGAGATCGGCTATCCGGTCGCCATCAAGGCACAGGTACACGTCGGTGGGCGCGGGAAAGCCGGCGGGATCAAGCTCGTCGACGACGCCGAGGAGGCCGAGGAGGCCGCCGAGGACATCCTCGGGATGGATCTGAAGGGCTACACCGTCGACCGCGTCCTCGTCGAGGAGGCCGTCGACTTCGAGAACGAGCTGTACGTCGGCGTCACGATGGACCGCGGCGAGGGCAAGCCCGTCGCCATGGTCTCGACGAAGGGCGGCGTCAACATCGAGGAGGTCGCCGAGGAGGACCCCGACGCCATCGCCCGCGAACACATCGACCCCGCGTTCGGCATGCACCCCTACCAGGCCCGCAAGGCCGTCTACGACGCCGGCGTCGACAGCGAGATCGCCCGCGACGTGGCCTCGGTCCTGACGACGCTCTACCAGCTGTGGGACGACCGCGACGGCGCCGACGCCGAGATCAACCCGCTGATGGTCACGAGCGACAAGGACGTCATCGCCGCCGACGCCGTCTTCAACGTCGACGAGGACGCCATGTTCCGCCAGCCCGAGCTCCAGGAGATGGAGGAGGAAGGGGAGTTCGCCGAGAGCGAACTCGAACAGAAGGCCGACGAGTACGGCTTCGACTACGTCCGTCTCTCCGGGAACGTCGGTATCATCGGCAACGGTGCGGGTCTCGTCATGACGACGCTGGACCTCGTGGACTACTACGGCGGCGAGCCCGCCAACTTCCTCGACGTGGGCGGCGGCGCCAAGGCCGACCGCATCGCCAACGCGCTCGATATGGTGTTCTCCGACGACAACGTCGATAGCGTCGTCTTCAACATCTTCGGCGGGATCACCCGCGGCGACGAGGTCGCCAAGGGGATCAACCAGGCGCTCGAACAGTTCGACGAGATCCCCAAGCCCGTCGTCGTCCGCCTCGCCGGCACGAACGCCGCGGAGGGCATGGAGATCCTCAACGAGGACCTGGTGACCGTCGAGCAGACCCTCGAATCCGCGGTCCAGCGTGCGGTCGATTACGCCGAGGAGGTGGAAGCATGAGTGTTCTAGTCGACGAAGACAGCCGCGTCATCGTGCAGGGTATCACCGGCGGTGAGGGCAAGTTCCACACCGAACAGATGATCGAGTACGGGACGAACGTCGTCGCCGGAGCCGTCCCCGGCAAGGGCGGCCAGGAGGTCGCGGGCGTCCCCGTCTACGACACCGTCGCCGAGGCCGCCGAGGCCGAAGACGCCGACACCTCGGTCGTGTTCGTCCCGCCGGCGTTCGCCGGCGACGCCTGCTTCGAGGCGCTGGGCGTCGACGAACTCGATCTGGTCGTCACCATCACCGAGGGCATCCCCACGCAGGACGTCTCGCGAGTCTACCGCCGCCTGCAGGAAACCGACGCCTACCTGGTCGGTCCGAACTGCCCCGGCGTCATCACGCCCGGCGAGGCCAAGCTCGGCATCCTGCCGGGCAACATCTTCGAGGCCGGCCGCGTCGGCCTCGTCTCCCGCTCGGGCACGCTGACCTACCAGGTCGTCGACAGCCTCACCCAGCGCGGCATCGGCCAGTCGACCGCCATCGGCATCGGCGGCGACCCGATCATCGGCACCTCGTTCGTCGAGGCGCTCGCGCTGTTCGAGCAGGACGACAAGACCGACGCCGTCGTCATGTGCGGCGAGATCGGCGGCGAGGACGAGGAGGAGGCCGCCGAGTACATCGACGAGTACATGACCACGCCCGTCGCCGGCTTCATCGCCGGCCGCACCGCCCCGCCGGGCAAGCGCATGGGCCACGCCGGCGCCATCGTCTCCGGGTCCGGGACGGGCACCGCCCAATCGAAGATCGACGCGCTCGAATCCGCGGGCGCCCCCGTCGGCGACACCCCCGAGGAAGTCGTCGACAACGTCGAAGACCTGCTGTAACGGCTCCGTTCTCTCCGTTTCTGGCGTCCATGCGAACTGTTTTCCGTAGAGTATTCGAACGGCCGACAACATGGCCGCCCTCCCCGACGACAGGACCGCCCCCGGGTCCGTGGACGGGACGCTCGTCGACCTCGGCTGGATGGTCACCGGTGTCCTCGTCTTCGGGTCGCTCGTCGTCTTCGAACCGCTGTTCGTGTCGGTCGACCCGACACCCGCGACCGTCGCTGGATCGGCGCTCGCCGGCGTCGTCGTCGGGACCGCGGTCGTCGTCCTCTCCGTCGAGAGCGAGCGGGCGCGTTCGTTCTGGGCCGAGAGCGGCCGCCGCCGGTTCGTCGTGCTATTCGCGTTCATCATGGGGATGCAAGCCGTCTTCCGGCTGTTTCCGGGCTTGACGGTTCTCTCGGCGCTCGTCGCCTTCCTGGTCGCGATTCCGGCGCGACTGGTGTCGTACTACAGACACCGCGACCGCCAGTGATCGTTCGGGCGCGGTCCGTCGCGTGTCCGCGGCCGGAAGGTACTTTTCCGTTCGTTTGAGACTGTGAGTGACTGTGACGAACTCGACGACGGACGTGGACCCGCGGTTCGAAGCGACGACGGACCCGACGGGGGTCCGGATCGTCGACCCGGTCGAGTCGGTCGCGTTCGCGATGGGGACGGACCGGCGGGTCGAGCCGACACCGGTCGACACCGACTCGTTCGATGTCCCCGTAGACGCCGCGACGACGGTCGAGACGGGCGCGATCCGGTTCCCCCACCACGTCGGCGTCGTCGTCAGGACGAGAGACGGCGAGCAGGTCGAAGACCTGTCGTCGTCGGACGAGCGCCGACTCTCCGCGGGGAGATACACGCTCGAACTGGGTACGACGCCGGTCAAGCTCTACTTTCACGTCGACGGTCCCGTCACGATCCGGACCCACGACGACAACGCGGGGTTCGAGTTCGGGTCGCCGAGACGCGTTCGGATCGGTACCCGAAGCTATCACGAACGGCCGGTGGCGACGGTCACGACGACCCCGGACCCGTCGGAGGTAGCCGCGGTCGTCTCCCGGTTCGGGACGGCGCTGAAGACGACCTCTCCGGAGCGGTCCTGGCCGACGCTCCGCGGGTATCCGCCGCTCGTCGAGGTGGGCGACGAGACGGCGGTTCCCGACTCCCTCTCGCCGCCGGATACCGGCGTCTCGATCACGGTTCGACCCGACCTATCAGACTGCTTCGCGGTCGCGCCGCTGGCGTTCTACCTCGGTGCGACGGTCGAGGTGGGAGCGGAGCCACGCCTCCGCGCGGACGGCCGGGAGTGGTCGCTGACGGCGACCGGCGACCTCTCGGCGACGGCCACCGACGTCCTTCAGCGACAGTTGACGCTCGACTGTGTGGTCCGAACCGCCGGACGCTTCGACCTCGAGTTGGTCGAACGGAACGCCCTCGAACCGCGCCTGCCGTTCGACCTCGAAGCGATGTACGAGGCGGACCTCGCCGACCGGGTCGGCGCGTACATGGACGTTCCCCACGAGCGGGTCGCCGACGCGGTCCCGCGGTGGAAACTGACGGTCGACGTCGTCCCGAGCGCGGACCGGCTGGCGGCCCTCCCGCATCTGGCCGCCGAACTGGCGGCGGTGCGCTGTCCGGACGCCGCGACGCTCGACGACCCCCGATCGCCGCGCCGAGCGGAGAACTCCGACCCGTCCCGAACGCGGTGGCTGCCCGACGGGACGAGTGCGGGGAGCGCGTCGATGCGGTCCGCCGGAGCGACGTGGGACGAGTCGCTCGTTTATCCTCCGCCGAGTTCCAGCGTCGAACACGCGTACCTCGGCGACGGCGTCCCGGTCGGAACGAGCGAGATGTCGCCGGCGGCCTACGAGCGGAAGTTCGACCGCGAGGTCTCCGACGACACCGGGATCGGCGTCACCGTCGTCGGCCCCGGCGACCGGGCCGGCGAGGACGATACGGTCGCGGACATCTACGCCCGGCGGGGACTGGAGTCGTTCGACACGACCGTCCTGGCCGACCCGTCCACGCCGGAACTCCGGGCGGCGCTGGCGTCGGACGTGGACTTCTTCCACTACGTCGGCCACGTGGACGACCGCGGGTTCGAGTGCGTCGACGGGTTCGTCGACGCTCGAACCGTCGACGACGTTGGGACCGAGCTGTTCTTCCTCAACGGCTGTACGTCGTTCGCCCAGGGACGAGCCCTGGTGGACGGCGGGGCGACCGGCGGGATCGTGACGGTCGCAGACGTCTTCGATAGCGTCGCCACTCGCGTCGGCGAGACGCTGGCGCGGCTGCTCGGCCAGGGCTACTCGCTGGCCTCGGCGCTCCGCGTGCTCGGCGCCGCGACGACGTTCCCGGCGGAGATCTACACCGTCGTCGGCGACGGATCTGTCGCCGTGACCGCGAACGAATCGGTCACGCCTCTGGGGTTTCGCCTCTCGTGGGACCATGGGCTCGTCGCCGTCCCGTTCTGTTTCCCGACCGAGCGGGCGCCGCTCGGCACCGTCACCGTCCCGTTCGCCGCCGAGGACGGCCGACACGTCATCGCGTCCGGCGACGGCGCCTCGATCGAGACCACGGTCGACGCGTTCGTCGGCAATCTCGACACCGAGCCCTACCCCGTCTTTCTCGGCGACGAACTCCACTGGTCGCCCGACCTCACCCGTGCGGACATCGAAGCGTGGGTCGAAACGGTGCGCGACCGGACGTGACCGGCCGACGCGCCTTTCACCGCGCCGGCCCAACGCCGAGGCGTGATAGTCGCCGAGACGGCCGAGGGCTATCAGTTCGTCACACAGCCCGACCACGCCGCCCTCGCGGGACAGTTCGCCGACGCGTGGGGCTCCGAGTCGGTCGACCGCCCCGACCCCTTCGACTCGCTGGTCCTCGCGGCGTACGCCCACGACACGGGCTGGCGGACCTACGACCGTCGCCCTCACCTCGCCGACGGCGACCCGGTCGACTTCCGGGAGATGCCTCCCGACACCTGGATCGACCTCTACGACGAGGGGACCGACGCCGTCGTCGGGATGGACGCCTACGCCGGCCTGCTCGTCTCGATGCACGGCGCCGGCCTGCGGAACCGCCGCTACGGCCTCTCTCCGGAGTGGCCCGCGACGCCGGCCGAGTACCGCGAGTTCGTCGAGCGCGAACACCGGCGCCAGCGTCGACTGCTCGACGGCCTCCTCGACGACCCGGACGGGACCACCGGCGGAGGCGGAACGGTCGGCGAGGACGAAGCGATCGGTGGAGGCCGAGCAGGCGAAGCGGACCGCGACGGGCCGGTGGGCGAGGCCGACCGCGACCTGCTCCGCTCGCTCCACGCGGACGAGGGCGTGCCCGGAGACTACGACGGGCGGCTGTGGGCGGACTACCGCCGGCTCCAGGCGTGGGACGCCCTCTCGCTGTCGTTCTGTATCACGGACGATCCGCCCGGGTACGGGGAGGTCGAGGCCGTCCCGACGAGCGGGCCGCGCGGCGAGGCGACGCTGTCTGTGACCCGCGTCGGAGCCGGGGAGTACGCGGTCGACCCCTATCCGTTCGACGAGTCGCCGCTGACCGTCACGGTTCCCGTCCGGACCGTCACGACGCCAGTCGACGACGACTCGTCACTCGCGCGGGCCTACTACGCCGCGGGCCGCGAGACGCGACGGTTCGCGCTGCGACGAGGCGAGGCGTAACCGTCGGCCCCGGGACGGGCGAGCCATACGCTTATTAACGACCGGGTCCCCCACTTGACAAGGAGACATCATGGGGGAGATGGGACGCGACGTGCGGGTGCTGCACGTCGACGACGACGAGGACCTGGCGGCGGTCGCGAGCGACTACCTCGAACTGGAGAGCGACCGGCTATCGGTGGCGACTGTCTCGGACCCGGAGCGGGCGCTGGAACGGGTCAGGTCGGAGTCGTTCGACTGCGTCGTCAGCGACTACCAGATGCCGGAGATGTGTGGGTTCCAGTTACTGGAGGCGGTGCGGGCGGAGTACCCGGACTTGCCGTTCGTCCTCTTCACCGGGAAGGGGAGCGAAGAGGTGGCGAGCGAGGCGGTGTCGGCCGGCGTGACCGACTACCTCCAGAAGGAGACCGGAACCGAGCAGTACGCGGTGCTCGCGAACCGCGTCGAGAACGCCGTCGCCGCGGCGCGGGCCGAGCAGCGGGCCGAACGCCAGGAGCGCATCACTGCACTGGTCAGGGACATCAACCGGCGGTTGGTCGAGGCTGACACCATCGCGGCGGTCGACCGCGCGGTCTGCGAGGCGTTCGCCGACTCGGAGACCTACCGATTCGCGTGGATCGGCGAGCCAGACCCGGAGACGGGCGAGATCGTCACGCGTGCCGCCGCGGGCGGGGCCGACGAGTACCTCGACGGGGTGACGGTCCGTCACGACGACACGCCGCAGGGGCGAGGCCCGGCCGGCCGGGCGGCTCGCTCGGGCGAGGTCCAGTACGCCGCGGGCGTCCCCGACGACGAGACGCCGGCCGCCTGGCGGACCGTCGCCGAACGTCACGGGGTCGAGTCGGTCGTGGCCGTCCCGCTGTCGGCGGACGCGGGGTTCCACGACGTGCTCGCCGTCTACGCGGACACGGCCGACGCCGCGAGCGAGACCGAGCGGGCGGTGCTCGCGGAACTCGGCGACACCGTCGGCGAGGCCCAGGCGGCCGCCGAGACGCGCCGCCGGCTGGAGGGGTTGCACGCGGTGACCCGCGAACTGGTCGACGCGGAGACGAAATCGGAGGTGGCGCGGCTGACCGTCGACGCGGTCCGCGACACGCTGGGCTACCCGAACAACCTCGTCAGGCTCGTCGACGACGACGACCGGCTCAGGCCCGTCGCCATCTCGGAGGGCGCGGCGGTGATGCTCGGTAACCGACCCGCCTACCCCGTCGGCGAGGGGACCGCCGGGCGCGCCTACGCCGACGGCGAGACGCTCGTCGTCGACGACGTGCGGGCGATCGACGACGGCTACGACCGGAAGGACGCCCGCGCGTCGATGTACGTCCCGATCGGTGACCACGGGACGCTCTCGATCGGTGACACCGCCACCGGCGTGTTCGACGACTCGGACGTGTCCCTCGCCGAGATATTCGCGGCCAACGCCGAGGCGGCGCTCGACCGCGTCGAGCAGGCCCAGACCCGGAAGCGACAGAACGAGCGGCTGTCGGCGTTCACCAGCGTCGTCTCCCACGACCTGCGGAACCCGCTGTCGGTGCTCGTCGGGTCGCTCCCGCTGGCGGAGGAGACCGGCGAGGACGAACACTTCGAGCGGTGTTACCGCGCGCTCGACCGGATGGAACGCCTCATCGACGACCTCCTCCGACTGGCCCGCGAGGGCGAGACGGTCGACGCGCCGGCGCCCGTCGGCCTGGCGACCGTCGCCCACGACGCCTGGGACACCGTCGACACCGCCGGCGCCACCCTCCGCGTCGAGACCGACGCGACCGTCATCGCCGACGGGTCGCGCCTCCGGCAGCTCGTCGAGAACCTCTCCCGCAACGCCGTCGAACACGGCGGCGACACCGTCACCGTCGGCGACATTCCCGAGGACGAGGGTTTCTTCGTCGCCGACGACGGCCCCGGGATCGACGAGGACGACCGCGAGCGCGTCTTCGAGAGCGGCTTCTCGACGTCGCCCGAGGGCACCGGGTTCGGGCTCGCGATCGTCGCCGAGATCGCGTCGGCCCACGGCTGGTCGGTCTCGGTCTCCGACAGCGACGCCGGCGGCGCCCGGTTCGAAGTCCGCGGGGTCGACGTCCGGGAGTGACCGGACCCGGCGGACCCGCGGCGGACAAGCGATTTATCGTCGGCCGTCCACGTGGTGTGATATGGAAGACCAGGCGTGGCGGTCGGTCGAGGTCGTCCGAAACAAACAGGGGGAGCCCCACGTGCTCCAGCAGAAGGTGACGGTGTACACCGCCGGCGTCACCGAGGAGTCCTCGGGCTACACGAAACCGGAGGTCCAGCACCGGCTCGTCCCGCTCCGGAGCCTCGTCGAGTTCGACGGCGGCTGAGTCGAGGGCCGTCGACGCGCCGGTCGCCAGCGCGTCGACTCGACTCAGCAACGGGCGCGCTCGCCCGGGAGCGCCACGTGCGATACTTTATGAGGGAGTCCGCGACCACTCACCATCGCCGTGGGAGCGCGCACGCTGGTCGCGATCGAGCGCGACGCCGACGGGTACGACCTGCACCGCTCGCAGTGGGGCGGCGAGCACGTCGACCGGCTCGTCGACCTCGTCCGGGCCGACGAGGCGCCCCCCGACCTCGTCGACCCGGAGCCGTTCCGCTCGGGCGTGTCTGCCGACGAACTCCTCGACTCGCTCGACCCCCGGGAGTTCGAGGCGTTCGTCGTCGCCGACGACCGGACCGAGGCGTACCTGGTCTGCCGGCTGGGCATCGAGACCGGTCGGGAGGCCGCGACCGCGGACGACGATGCGGTCGCCGCGACCGGCACCGAGTCGGCGGCGCTCGTTCCCTGGCCGGGCGAAGCCGCCGCCGAGCGGCTCCGTCGGTTCGTCCGCACCGCGAAGGACCTGCTCGGCGACGCGGTCGACGCCGGCCTGGTGCCCGCTCCCGCGGCGACACAGTATCTCGCCGTCCGGATCGCTCGCCACCCCGATACGCCCGACCCTGCCGCGATCCTGTGGGTCGAGGGAGGTGGTCCGGGACCGTAGCCCGCCGACTCGTCCCGTGTCGCGCGGTTTTTACCCCCTGACGCCCAACCGGGAGGCGTGACTGCCGTCGAGGACGGACTCCGGCTGGAGACGCGCGAGCGCCCGAGCCACGGGACCGCGCGGGACCTCGTGGCCGAGGCCATCGACACCGGCGCGCTCGTGACGGTCGTCGGCCGCTGCACCGTCGACTACGAGGGCCGTGCGTCGAGCACGCTCGGTCCCGGCGAGCGACTGGTGATGCTCAAGCCCGACGGCGCCGCCCTGGTCCACACCGACGAGGGCCAGCAGCCGGTCAACTGGCAGCCGCCGGACTGCGACCACGAGGCCCGCCTGGCGGATGGCCACCTCGTCGTCGAGAGCCACCGCGAGACGCCGGAGGAACACCTCCGGGTCGACTTCGAGGCGGTGCTGGAAGTGTCGGCCTACGGCCTGACCGACGAACGCGACCTCTCACTGGAGGGGACCGAGGAGGACCTTCGCCAGCGGATCCTCGACGAGCCACACCTCATCGAGGAGGGGTTCGTCCCGCTGGCGACCGAGCGGGGGACACCCGCCGGCGCCGTCGACATCTACGGCGAGGACGCCGAGGAACGTGCCGTGGCCGTCGAACTCAAGCGACGCCGGGTCGGACCCGATGCCGTGGGCCAGCTCGGCCGGTACGTCGACGCGCTGGAGCGGGACCTCCACGCCGACCGAGAGGTGCGGGGCATCCTCGTCGCGCCGTCGGTCACCGACCGCGCGAGTCGGCTGCTCGCCGAGCGCGGGCTGGAGTTCGTGCCGCTGACGCCGACCGGCGGGACCGCCGACGACTGACCGCGAAGCCATTCCTCGGCGGTCTCACGCCGCTACTCGTCCAGTGACTCCTTCAGCTCGGCGAGGGCGTTCATCGCCTCCAGCGGCGTCATCGTCGCCACGTCGAGTGCCACCAGCTTCCGCTCAAGATCCGAGGCCGGGCGGTCACCGCCGCCTCTGGTCTCTTCGTCGGCGGTGCTGCTCACGCGGACGTTCTCGCCGGGGTCGTACCCGTTAGCGTCGGCCGCGGGTTCGCCGCGCTCGTCGGAACCGCTCTCGCCGAGCAGTTCCCGGGAGCGGTCGACTACCTCGGCCGGGACGCCGGCGAGCTTCGCCACCTCGATGCCGTACGACGCGGCGGCGGCGCCGGGCGCGACCTCGTGCTCGAAGGCCACCTCGCCGTCGGTGCGCTCGGTCTCGAAGTGAAGGTTGAACACGCCCGACAGGTCGTCGGCGATGGCGGTCAGCTCGTGGTGGTGCGTGGCGAACAACGTCGTCGCGCCCACCTCGTCGTGGACGTGTTCGGTGACCGCTCGGGCGATCGCGAGGCCGTCGGCGGTGCTGGTCCCGCGGCCAACCTCGTCGAGCAGGACCAGCGAGTCCTCGGTGGCGTTGGTGAGGATGTCGGCGAGCTCGGTCATCTCGACCATGAACGTCGAGCGGCCGCCGGCGATGTCGTCGCTGGCGCCGACGCGGGTGAACACGCGGTCGACGACCGGCAGGCGCGCCTCGGCGGCGGGGACGAAACTCCCCGCCTGAGCGAGTACGGAGGTGAGCGCCACCTGGCGCATGTACGTCGACTTGCCGCTCATGTTCGGGCCCGTGACGACGGCGAAGAAGTGCTCGTCGTCGAAGTGGGCGTCGTTGGGGACGAACCGCTCCTCCGTGCGCTCGACGACGGGATGGCGCCCCGCCGCCACCTCGAACTCGTCGGCCCCGACGGCGGGCCGCGTGTAGTCGAACTTCGCGGCCACGCTCGCGAAGGAGACGAACACGTCCAGCCGGGCGAGACGGTCGGCCAGCGCCTGCACGCGCTCGGACTCCTCGGCCACGTCCCGGCGGACCGCACAGAACAGCTCGTATTCGAGGTCGTCCGCCCGGTCCTCGGCGCGGATGATCTCGTCTTCGCGCTCTCTGAGCTCCGGCGTGACGAACCGCTCGGAGTTCTTCAGCGTCTGTCGGCGCTGGTAGTCGTCGGGCACGCTGTCGAGGTTGGGGTCTGTCACCTCGATGTAGTAGCCGTGGACGGAGGTGTGGCCGACCTTCAGCGAGTCGATACCGGTGCGCTCGCGTTCGCCCGCTTCGAGGTCGTCGATCCACGCCTTGCCCTCCCGTTCCGTCGCTCGCAACTCGGCCAACTCCTCGTCGAAATCGGGCTCGACGATGCCGCCCTCCGTGAGGTCGGCGTCGGGGTCGCGCTGGATGGCCTCGTCGATCAGCTCGCGCACGTCGGTCAGCGGGTCGAGGTGCTCGCGCAGCTCGACCAGCGTCGCCGAGTCGGCGTCGGCCAGGGCGGCTTCCACGTCGGGGACGACCGCCAGCGTGTCGTGTAGCGACCGCAGGTCCCGCGCCGTCGCGCGGCCGCGGGCGACACGGGATATCAGTCGCTCGATGTCGTACACGTCGTCGAGCAGGTCGTGCAGGTCCTCCCGGAGCGTCACGTCGCCGGTCAACTCGGCGACGGCGTCGTGGCGGGCGGCGATGCGGTCCTCGTCGAGCAGCGGGCGGCGCAACCAGTCGTCGAGCTTCCGCCGGCCGAGCGCGCAGGCCGTCTCGTCCAGCGCGTCCACGAGGGTGAGCGCCCGGTCCCCGTGGACCGCGCGGCGGTCGAACAGTTCGAGACTCTCCAGGGCGACCCGGTCGAGCAGCATGTACTCCCGCGGGTCGTACCGCGTGAGGGGGTTGATGTAGTCGAGCGTCGCCGTGTCGTCGACACCGTCGTCGCCCGCGGTCGAACCGGGGCCGGCCACTTCGGCCGTCGAGTCGTCACCGATGTCGCCGGCGTCGGGGTTGCCGCCGCGAGTGTACTCGGCGTAGGCCAGCAGGGCGCCGCAGGCCCGGACCTCGGCTTCGTCGGCCAGCCCGAGGTCGCCGAAGTACGCCTCCACGCGCTCGCGCGCCCGCTCGGCGTCGAAGGCCGTCCGTTCGTAGGGCGAGACCATGCAGTCGCCGTCGAACACGTCCGCCGGAGCCGCCGGACCGACGATCGCCTCCGCTGGTGCGAACCGCCCGAGTTCGTCCGCGATGGAGTCCAGTCGGTCGGCACCGGTCGCGTAGCAGTCACCCGTCGACACGTCGAGCAACGCGAGGCCGTAGGGCCCGTCCCCGTCGCCGCCAGCGCCCGCGCCGCCGCCCGCACGGCTCGTGTCTCGCGTCGACGCGTCGCCACCCGGGCCGTCCGCAGTGAGACAGGCGACGTAGTTGTTGTCGGCGCTCCGCAGGAGTTCGTCCTCGGTGAGCGTCCCCGGCGTCACGACGCGGGTGACCGCCCGGTCGACGACGCCGCTGACCTCGTCGGGGTCCTCGACCTGGTCGGCGACCGCGACGCGATAGCCCGACTCCAGTAGCCGCTCGATGTACGACTCGGCGTTGTCGATCGGGATCCCCGACATCGCGTACTCGCCCGTCGAGTCCTCCCGTTTCGTCAGCGTGATCTCGCAGATGCGAGCGACACGCTCGGCAGCTTCACAGAACGCCTCGTAAAAGTCACCTACTTGAAATAAAACGAGCGAGTCGTCGTACTCGCGACAGAGTTCGAAGTACTGGGCCATCATCGGCGTCAGGTCCTCTTCGCGCTCGGCCATCTTCGCCGGCGCACCCAGTGCCGCGTCCATGGGTGTGTGAGAGCGGGTCGCTCGGGTTATATCCATCGGCTTTCCGTCTCCGACTCCGTCGACGATCCGAGGAGGGCCGAGCGTTCGGTCCGTGTTGCGTATCATCACCGCTTCAGTAGCAATGGATAGTCTTGGCCGTTTCAAACGATGGCGGTTCGGTCGCTGATCCAATTTCTGAATCCCCTTCCGTGCGCTCGATCGTTCGAGAGGTTACCCGGTACCACGCTCCGAACGGCATATCCAGGATCGGGGGCGGTGATGGCGTCTCTGTAGCTGTAACTGGTTCCATGTCTACCGCTTCTGTACTCAAATGGCCGGTGACTCCCGCGACGTACCCGTCGGGTATCTCTGACACGGCCGCAGTACCCGTTCGTGTCAGAATCGACGGTGTCTCGGGTACCGTGGGTTCGGCGACGTAGCGATTGTGTCGAAGTACTTTCTCGAAATCCTCTGCCCACGATGCTACCGAGGATTCGGTCACTGACCCGGGAAACTCGGGGTATTCCAGTGACCCGATCCCGCCTGCTGTCGGTTCTGTCGGCTTCGGGATGTCTTCGGCAGTACACGGTTCCGGCGTCCGAGTCGGAGTCTCTTTCGATGGAGTCTGTGACGGCGACAGAGCCGATTCTGTCGTCGATGTCGGTGCTCCCACTCGCTCTGTCTCACTGAGAGAACAGCCTGAGAGGGTAGCGAGACTTCCGAGTGTGGCCAAAATAGCCCGCCTGCGGTACGAAACCATACAGTGAAACGGAAGAGTTCAGAGTAAGTGCTTTGTGTCGCTGAGAAGACGCTACCGAGTGTCATCCGTTTCGATGCACTCGGCGGACGGCTCCCCCTCTACTGAGCATTCGCGCGCCCTCGGCGCGCGATTCACGGGACCGAACGCAGTGAGGTCCCGCTTTTTCACCCATGTTTTTGCACCGGGGGTTCCCACAGCGAGCGAAGCGAGCGAGGAAACCCCCGGTCGAAAAAGATGGAAACTAGATGGTCTAGTAAGTCTTCGCCCAGTAAGCGGTCTCCTGGGCGTCCTCGCCACAGATGGCGCAGTCGTCGTGGATCGGCTCCGCGTCGCGGTCGAGCGGGACCATGACGATCTCGGCAGCCAGCGCGTCCTTGATCGGATCCTCGCAGTCCTCGTCGCCGCACCAGCCGGTCTTGACGTAGCCGCCGTGCTGGCCGATCGTGCCGAGGATCTCCTCGCGGGAGTCGGCCTCGCGGATCTCCCCTTCCAGCGTCTCCTCGGCGCTGGCGTAGAGCTTGGCGTAGACCGTATCGAGGTGGTCCTCGACGGTCTCGGCGATGTCGGCGCGGTCCTCGACGCTGTTCTCGCCGTCGGGGCGGTGGACGAGGGTGAGCTCGTCGTCGTCGACCTCGTTGGGCCCGACCTCGATGCGCAGCGGGACGCCTTTCAGCTCCCACTCGTTGTACTTGAAGCCGGGGTTGCGGTTGTCGCGGTCGTCGAGGTTCACGCGGACGCCGGCCTCGTCGAGTTCGGCGGCGGCGTCGGCGGCGTACTCGACGACTTCGTCCTTGTTGTCCTCCTGCCAGATGGGGACCATGACGACCTGCGTGGGGGCGAGCGTGGGCGGGAGCACGAGGCCCTGGTCGTCGGAGTGGAGCATGATGAGCGCGCCCATCGAGCGCCAGGAGAGGCCCCAGGAGGTGGTGTGGGCGGTCTGCTCTTCTTCGTCCTCGTCGGCGTAGGTGATGTCGAACGCCTCGGCGAAGCTCGTCCCGAGGTAGTGTGAGGTGGCGGCCTGGACGCTTTTGCCGTCGGGCATCAGCGTCTCGATGGTCGTCGTCGTGTGGGCGCCGGGGAACTTGTCGTGGGGCGGCTTGCGGCCCTTCAGCGCGGGCATGGCCATCACGTCCTCGTAGAGGCGCTCGTACTGGTCGAGGCGGGTCATCGTCTCGTCCCAGGCGCCGTCCTCGTCGCGGTGGGCGGTGTGGCCCTCCTGCCAGAGGAACTCCTTGGTGCGGAAGAACGGCTTGGTCTCGGTGGCTTCCCACCGGACGACCGAACACCACTGGTTGAGCCGCATGGGCAGGTCGCGGTGGCTGCGCACCCAGTCAGCGATGAAGGGGGTGATGATCGATTCGCTGGTGGGGCGGACCGCCAGGCGCTCTTCGAGTTCGTCGTAGCCGCCGTGGGTCACCCACGCGACCTCGGGGTCGAACCCTTCGACGATGTCCTTCTCCCGTTCGAGGAAGCTCTCGGGGATGAACATCGGGAAGTAGGCGTTGTCGACGCCGGTGTCCTTGAACCAGCCGTCGAGGTGGTCCTGGATGCGCTCCCAGATCGCGTAGCCGCGAGGCCGGGTGACGATGAACCCGCCCATCGGTGCGTAGTCGGCCAGCTCAGCCTTCTGGACGACTTCCGCGTACCACTCGCCCGTCGAATGCTCCTTGCTCTCGGTGATACCGAGCTCTTGCTCGCCACTCATTGATTGAAACTCAGACCGCGCTGTATTAAACCGACTGTGTTCTCCCGACCGGCACTCGCCCGTAGATACATAAACAATCTCCCGACCATCCCCGGACGCGGCTGTGTCCCGGAGTTCCAGTCGGACGCTCGTGAGATCGAAGCAACCTAACACGTAGCGAGCGGAAGCCCACCTCTTCAGGAGTGGGTGTGAGCGACAACACGGCTCATCAATCCACGCGCTACGCCTCGTCTGGATGTTCCGCCGCCTCAAGTCCCGCTTCGATTACCTCTCGATAGGCTTCTTCGAGACTCTTGTCTTCCTGTTCGGCGTAGTCTTTCACGCGCCCGTTCAGCGTGTGCGAGATGTCGATGTTTGGACGCATCGTCTATGTCCAAAAGACACTTAGACATAGAGTTACAAATGTCTGTCGTCGTGAGGCGAACCAACACGTTCGCGGTGCGCCCGCGCTCCGAGCAAGACGAGCAACTGCTCCGCGACCTGTTGGACGCCTCCGCCAGCCTGTGGAACGAACTGAACTACGAACGGCGTCAGCAGTTCTTCAATGGCGACTCTGTGTGGGATACCGCCGACTACCGCAAGCAGTACGTCGGCGTCCTCGGCTCTGCCACCGCCCAACAGGTCATCCGGAAGAACAGCGAGGCGTGGCGGTCGTTCTTCGCCGCCCGCGAAGACGGCGAAGACACCGCCCCGCCCGGCTACTGGGGCAACGAAGACGACGGCAGGGAGTTGCGGACGTACATCCGCAACGACCAGTACACCCTCGAAACTGGCGAGCGGAGCCGCCTCGAAATTCCGGTCGGCCAAGACCTCAAAGACGAGTATGGGCTTGGCTACCACGACCGCTTGCGCCTCGAAGTCGCTGGCGACTCGAAGTGGAAGGGCGAACAGGGCCGGTTGGCACTGTACTACGACGAGGTGAGCGACACGTTCAGGGCCATTCAACCTGTCACCGTGCCTGCTTCTCGACAGGATTCACCACTAGCCGACGAAGCGGCTGCTCTGGACGTGGGCGCGAACAATCTCGTCGCCTGTACTACCACAACTGGCCAGCAGTACCTCTACAAAGGCTGCGACCTGTTCGCCCGCTTCCGCGAAACCACCGAGGAAATTGCTCGCCTGCAATCCAATCTCTGCGAGGGACGGTACAGCAGTCACCGAATTCGACGCCTGTACCGCAAACGAACACGACGGCGCGACCACGCACAGGGCGCGCTCGTCCGCGACTTGATGGAACGGCTGTACGACGAAGGCGTAGCGACGGTCTACGTGGGCGACCTCACGGACGTGCTCTCGGAACACTGGAGTGCCGAGGTGAACGAGAAGACCCATCAGTTCTGGGCGTATCGCTCGTTCATCGGCCGACTTGCGACGACCGTCGAGGAGTACGGCATCACAGTCGAAGTCAAGTCCGAAGCGTACACGACAGTCGAGTGTCCAGCGTGTGGCGAGCGCGAGAACACGAAGCGCAACGGAGATGTGTTCCGATGTCCGTGTGGCTACAAGGGGCACGCCGACCTCGATGCGTCGCGGACGTTCCTCGAACGACAGGCTAGCGAACTCGGAGTCGGGTCGATGGCACGGCCCGTGCGTCTCACGTGGGACGACCACAACTGGTCGGAGTTATCACGCTCTCCCGAGAGGGCCAGTCCCAATGAGGAGCGCACAAACCGGAGTACCGGCGACGGGAAACTTGCCTCCGTGGATGCGGCATAGCCAACATCCCCACCGGAGGAATCCCACGGCTTCAGCCGTGGGAGGATGTCAAGAAGCCCCGGTTGGCCGTCTCACACCGGTCGTCCTTCGTGACCGTTCCGGGACCCGCCGTCCAGAAGGCATTTGTTAGTTAGGGGTACATTCAGGGCCATGGACAGGGGGCGGCGTCGGCTGGCGATCGTGGGACTGCTGGCAGCGCTGGCGGTGCTGGCGGGGTGTTCCGGGCCGGCTCCCGAGACGGAGGTGGTCTGTGACGAGTGCGTGGACGCGGTGTCCGCGGTGGCCGAGCGGACGAACCGGTCGGTCGCGGTCGGCGAGAGCGCGACGCACGTGTATCTGAACCGGAGCGGCGACCCGTGGGTCGAGGGGCGCGTCGCCCTGGACGGGTCGGGCGTGGAGGCGCTCCGCACGAACGAGACGCTCCTGAACCTGGTGGCCACGGAGCTGACGAACGCCGACGAAGCGCGCTACGAGGACGGATACAGCCGACCGGCGTTCGACAGGCGAGGGATCTCGGTGGCGATGGACGGTGGGACCCTCGTCGTCGGCTACCGGGTCCCCGAGGTGACCGAACGCACCGTCGGCGGGACGGTGTTTCTCGACCGGTTCTACCGCCAGGACGGCGAGGGTCGAGCGGACGAGACCGACTTCGACGAGCCGATCGCGATCGAGACCGACCGGCTCGTCGTCCACGGCCCCGAGGGCACCGAACCGCTCGTCGAACCGCCCGGAGCGGCGACCCGCGGCGGCCGCGTGGTCTGGACGGACGACTCCATCTCGACGCGAACGTATCTGGTGTTCGGGAGCCCCGGGACGCCAGCGGCGCTCGCGACCGTCGTGACGACACTCGACGTGCTGGCGTGGGCGGGTCCCCCCGCGGCCTGGGGGACGGCCTTCGCGTGGGTGGTGCTCGTGCCTACGCTCGCGCTCTGTCTCAACTACACCGGTCGAGTCGAGCGGTCCGGCGGCTGGTCACCGCGGTCGGACAGGTGGTTTCAGGCGCTCGTTCTCGCCCCACTCGGGGTCGGCGTGGTCTGGGGCGGACTGGAGTCCCTCGGGAGTCTGATCGCCCTCGCCGTCGTCGTCGCCGTGGTGGTCGTCGGCGGCAGCTACGTCCCCTGGGAGTCGCTCGCGCGCTCCGAGGACGCCACCGACGAGCCGAGCGACGACGGGCGAGCGGACGGAACGGAACGGGACCAGGGGCAGACGACTGCCGACGGCGAGTACCCGAGGGTGTACTACGAGGACACTGCGACGACGATCGGACGGCTCGCCCCTGACATCGTCGCGACGCCGCGAGCGCGCGAACGGGCGCGGGTCGCCGCGGCCGCTGTCGTGGTCACGGCGCTGCTGACGCTCGTTCTCGCCGCGGCCCACACTGCGTCCTACGCCGGATGGGTGGTGAACATCGCGGCCCTGACGACGCCGGCGGCCTTCACGGTGCTCGGCTTCGCAGTGGCCGACCGAGCACGCACACGACTGCAGTGGACCGCCACGGCAGCCGCTCTGACCGGAGTGTGGCTCCTCGCGTTCGGCCGGCTCGTCGACGTCGGTGCGCACGACGGCAGCGTGGTCTGGCTGGTGATCGGCTGGGGAGTCGTCGCGTCGTACGTGGGCTCGTTGCTCTTTTACGCCGGTCTCTGGGCGTCCACTCGCTGATCCAGTGAGCGCAGTCCGTTCGGACTCGACGGGTCTCCGCCGCCAAACCCACCCGCCGCGCTCTTGCGACGAAAAGACGGACGTTCGTCCGGTGTGGTGTCCGATACCACACAATAATTAAGTATAAACCACGCTTCCCTTCACGTATGTCCTCCGCCAGCCCGGTGCGGACGGCGCCCCTTTCGCTGCAAGACCGACGCGACGCGCCGACCCGACGTTTCCCGACACCGCCGGTGGAGCCTTTCGCGACAACATAGTTCGACTCAGCGGCGCGCCGGCCGCGGCGCGACCCACCTCGACGGTTCGACAGCGCACGCACTGCGAACGACGAGCGGTCCACCACACCATGAGCACCATACGAGACACGGATCTGATACGGACGAACGACTACGCGGAAGACAGCGGCGAGGTACGGGTTCTCGACCCGGACGGCAGCCTCCTCCCGGGCGCGACCGAGCCCGACCTCTCGGACGAGGCGCTGGTGACGATGTACGAGGCGATGAAGACGGCCAGGCGCTTCGACGAGCGGGCGGTGAGCTGGCAGCGCCAGGGCCGGCTGGCCACGTACGCGCCGATGAGCGGCCAGGAGGCCGGCCAGGTCGCGAGCACGCTCGCGCTCGCCGACGAGGACTGGGTGTTCCCGACCTACCGCGAACACGCCGTCCGGCTCGTAGCGGGGTTCGACCTGCCCGACATCCTCCGCGGGCTGATGGGCGCGGAGCTGCCCGTCGGATCTGCGGGCGGGCCGACCGTCGCGCCCGAAGCGATCCCCATCGCCACCCAGCTCCCGCACGCGACCGGCGCGGCGATGGCGGCTCGCCACCGCGGCGACGAGTCGGTCGCGCTGACCCACTTCGGCGACGGCGCCACGAGCGAGGGCGACTTCCACGAGGCGCTCAACGTCGCCGGCGTCTTCGACGCACCGGCCGTCTATCTGTGTCACAACAACCAGTGGGCGATCTCGGTGCCGCGGGCGCGCCAGACGGCCAGCGCCACGCTCGCACAGAAGGCCGACGCCTACGGGTTCGAAGGGATCCGCGTCGACGGGATGGACCCGCTGGCGGTGTACTCGGTCGTGCGCTACGCCCGCGAGAAGGCGCTCGACCCGGACGCGGAGGATTTGCGGCCGACGCTGATCGAGTCCGTCGAGTACCGCTACGGCGCCCACACGACCGCCGACGACCCCGACGTGTATCGCGACAGCGAGGAGGTCGAGTACTGGCGCGACCGGGACCCCGTCGACCGCCTGGAGACGTTCCTCGTCGAGACCGGCCGGCTCGACGAGTCGGCGGTCGAGTCGATCGACTCGCGCGTCGACGACCGCGTCGCCGAGGCCATCGAGGCGGCGGAAGCCGAGGCCGCACCCGACCCGGACGACCTCTTCGAGGACGTGTACGACGAGATGCCAGACGGCCTCGACCGGCAGCGCGAGCAGTTGCGGCGGCTACGCGAGCGCCACGGCGACGCGCTGTCGCGGGAGTGAGGACCGCCGGGCGGCCGAACGGCTACTCGCTGCCGGTACCGTCGCTCCGCTCGACCGCAAACGGACTGTCGCCCTCGCGCCACTCCCACCCCGGAAGGCGTGTCTGGAACCCCGCCGCGAGCGCGGCGTCCAAGTCGTCGAGCCCCGCTGGGTCGCCATCGTCGACGCCGGCGGGGCCGACCGTCTCCTCGACGGCCACGTCCGCGTAGTGGAAGGTAGCCTCGCCGAGCAGTCGAAGCGGCTGGTCCCCCGCGATCGTCCCCGCGAGTTCCCGCCCCAGCAGTTCGTCGACGACGAATCCGGGGTAGTCGTCGACCACGTCGAGGTCTCTGAGGATGCGAACCAGCGCGGCGACGTTGACGGCGCGGTCGCCGTCGGCGAACACCTCGTCGACGGCGCTCCGGTACTGCTCGGCGGTCACCTCGTCGACCTCGGTGTCGAACCGCTCGCCGAGTTCGGCGCGCGTCTCGTTTATCAGCGCGACGACGACGGGCGCTCGTTCGCGGACCCACTCGCGCTCCTCGGCGACGACGGCCGGTGTGATTCGCATATCGGCCCCTCTCGTCGGAACGTCTACTGTTTTGCGAAGGCTTTTATAACGCCGGGAGGTTAGGGCCAAGTAAGCCGGTTTTCCGGACACTTCCGTCTAGGGTCCGGAGTGGATTCCCCCAGTAGGAAAACCGACCTATGAATATTCCTTCCAGACTCCGGCAGGCACGCCGCGACGTGCGGGACGGCGAGCGGGCAGGCGCTCCCGACGCCCGGCGACCGGCCGGTCCGACCCTGTTTTCGCAGCTATGAGTCAAGTAGACAAGCAACTCGACGATATCAGAGCAGAGATCGAACAGGAGGTCCCGAGCGGCATCTCCATCACGGAAGTCGCCTACGAGGGACCGGAACTGGTCGTGTACACCCGCGATCCGAAGACGTTCGCGAGCAACGGCGACCTGATCCGCAGGCTCGCCTCGAAGCTCCGCAAGCGCATCACCGTCCGGCCCGACCCCTCCGAGCTCTCCGAGCCCAGCGACGCGAAGGCGACCATCGAGAACATCATCCCCGAGGACGCCGGCGTCACCGATCTGGACTTCCACCACGACACCGGCGAGGTCGTCGTCGAGGCCCAGAAGCCCGGGATGGTCATCGGCCGCCACGGTTCGACGCTCCGAGAGATCACCCAAGAAGTCGGCTGGACGCCCGAGGTCGTCCGCACGCCGCCGATCGAGTCCTCGACGGTCAAGAACGTCCGCAACTTCCTCAAACAGGAACGGGACGACCGCCGGGACATCCTCGAACGCATCGGCCGCCAGATCCACCGCGAGGAGATGTCCGACGACGAGTGGGTCCGCATCACCACGCTGGGCTGCTGTCGCGAGGTCGGCCGCGCGGCGTTCATCCTCTCGACGCCCGAAACGCGCGTCCTGATCGACTGCGGCGACAAGCCCGGCGCCGAGGACGAGGTACCGTACCTCCAGGTCCCCGAGGCGCTCGGGTCGGGCCCGAGTTCGCTCGACGCCGTCGTCCTCACGCACGCCCACCTCGACCACTCTGCGCTCATCCCGCTGCTGTTCAAGTACGGCTACGACGGCCCCATCTACTGCACGGAACCCACCCGCGACCTGATGGGGCTGCTCACGCTGGACTACCTCGACGTGGCCTCGAAGGAAGGGCGGACGCCGCCCTACGAGTCCGAGATGGTCCGCGAGGCGATCAAACACACCATCCCGCTGGAGTACGGCGACGTGACCGACATCGCGCCGGACATCAAGCTCACGCTGCACAACTCCGGCCACATCCTCGGGTCGGCCATCTCCCATTTCCACATCGGCGACGGCCTCTACAACGTCGCTTTCTCCGGGGACATCCACTACGACGACACGCGCCTGTTCAACGGCGCCGTCAACGAGTTCCCCCGCGTCGAGACGCTCGTCCTCGAATCGACCTACGGCGGCCGCAACGACTACCAGACCGACCAGGCCGACTCCGAGCGCAAGCTCAAGGAGGTCATCAGCGACACCATCGAGCGCGACGGCAAGGTGCTCATTCCCGCGTTCGCCGTCGGGCGCTCCCAGGAGATCATGCTCGTCCTCGAAGAGGCCATGCGGGAGGGCGACATCCCCGAAGTGCCGGTCCACCTCGACGGCATGATCTGGGAGGCGACGGCCATCCACACGACCTACCCCGAGTACCTCCGGGACGACCTGCGCGACCGGATCTTCCACGATGACCAGAACCCCTTCCTCGCCGACCAGTTCAACCACATCGACGGCGGCGAAGAGGAACGCCAAGAGGTCGCCGACGGCGGCCCCTGCATCGTCCTCTCGACCTCCGGGATGGTCGAGGGCGGTCCGATCATGTCCTGGCTCCGCCACGTCGGCGGCCAGGACGAGGGCACGATGGTCTTCGTCGGCTACCAGGCCCAGGGGACGATGGGTCGTCGCATTCAAAATGGCTGGGACGAGATCCCCGTCAACGACGGCGGCGGCCGCGCCGATACCCTCTCGCTGAACATGGACGTCGAGACCGTCGACGGCTTCTCCGGCCACGCCGACCGTCAGGGCCTGGAGAACTTCGTCCGCACGATGAACCCCCGCCCCGAGAAGGTGCTCTGCGTCCACGGTGACGAGTCCTCGACACAGGACCTGTCGTCGGCGCTGTACCACGAGTTCAACATGCGCACGTTCGCCCCGAAGAACCTCGAGACGTTCCGGTTCGTTTGAGGCCTCCGCCTCGGTGACCGACGCCGCACTCGCCGAACCGAACCGCATTTCTCGCCGCCACGTGCAAGGCCGTCCGTGAGCGCGCGCTTCGACCGCCTCGACCCCAGGTATCCGCTCGCCGCCGGCGCCCTCGTCGCCCTCGTCGCGACCGCGGGGAGCCTCTACCTCTCCGAAGGGATGGGACTGGTGCCCTGCGAACTGTGCTGGTACCAGCGGGTGCTGATGTACCCGCTGGTGGTCGTCTTCGGCGTCGCGCTGGTCGAGGGTCGTCCCGGCGTCTACCGCACCGTCCTCCCGCTGTCGACGCTCGGGGTAGCCGTGGCGGCGTACCACTCGTGGCTGCAGATCGCTGCTGGCGGTCGGTGCGGGCTCGGCGGCGGCTGTGCGGCGGTGCAGCTGCGCGTGGTCGGGCTGACGATCCCGAACCTGTCGCTGATCGCGTTCGGCCTGATCACTGCGACGGTGACGGGGCTGTTCGTCGTGGAACGGTGACGACGCGGCCGGGGCGACGACGCCGCCGAGCGTCGAGACGCTACGTCGGGTCCCCGTAGCCGAGCTGCTCGTCGAACTCCGACTCGAGTTCGTCGAGTTGGGCTTCCAGTTCGTCGATCCGGTTCTGGAGGCGGCGGAACTCGACGCTGTCTTCCAGCGCCGAGGGGTGTTTCTCGACTTCGAGGACGTTGCGCTTGACCCGGAGCGTGCTGAGTTCGCGCTGGGCCTCGTCGTACTCGTCGAGCAGTTCGAGGCGCTCGACCGTCTCGACGAGGTCGTCGCGGTCGACCGGTTTGACGAGGTAGTCGTCGCAGTCGATCGTGACGATGTCGAAGTCGGGGTCGACGGCCGTCACCAGCGCGACCTGACAGTCGACGTTCCGGGCGCGGATCTCCTCGAGCACCTCGTCGCCGGAGCGGTCGGGCATCCGGCGGTCGAGCAGTACGACGTCGACATCGTCGTCGACGGCCGCGAGCGCGGCTTCGCCGCTGTCGACCGTCCGGACCGCGTAGCCGAGCGGTTCGAGATACAGCGCGAACGACTCGCGGACCACCTCTTCGTCGTCGACAACGAGGATCGTGGTTCTGTCGTCCGAGGACCCGTCGGATGACTCCGTCTCCCCTCCCTGCATCGGCCAGACGTAGGATGTTCCGATAGAAAAACCCACCCGTCTCGGAACGGCGATCAACTATCCAACAGTTTTTGTAGCCGGGCCGAGTCCGTGCCACCCCTCGGCATCGCACGAGCGGCCGGTTCCGGTCCGGAAGGCGCTTCCGGGACCCAAGCGGTTACCACCGCTCGCTCACACTGTCGCGGTATGGAGTACGTCCGACTCGGCTCGACGGGACTGCAGGTATCGCCCATCTGCCTCGGCACCTGGCGCTTCGGCCTCGAACACGAAGACAGCGGCGTGATGGAGACCGACCGCGAGGACGCTCACGAACTGCTCGACGCGCTGGAGGAGCGCGGCGGCAACTTCATCGACACCGCCAACGGCTACGGCGGCGGTCGTTCCGAGAAGTGGATCGGCGAGTGGCTCGAAGACAGGGACCGCGAGGACTACGTGATCGCCTCGAAGTGCTACTGGTCGGACGTGTCTCGCTTCCAGGAGAACCTCTCGAAGAAGAACGTCAAGGCCGAAGTCGAAGGGTCGCTGGAGAAGCTGGGAACCGATTACCTCGACTTGCTGTATCTGCACCGCTTCGACGACGACACGCCCATCGAGCGCACGCTTCGGGCGGTCGACGACCTGATCAGCGAGGGCAAGGTCCACTACGTCGGCATCTCCTCCTGTGACGCCTGGAAGCTCACGAAGGGCCTGTGGAAAGCCGACGTGAACAACTACGAGGCCTTCTCGGTGACACAGCCCCAGTACTCGGCGACCTACCGCGACCCGGTCTCGGAGTATCTCGACGTCTGTGCCGACCAGGACATCGCGGTCTGTCCGTACTCGCCGCTGCACGGCGGGTTCCTCACGGGCAAGTACGAACGGGTCGGCGACGGCGAGGTGGAGACGCCCGACGGGTCGCGGGGCGACCTCGACGAACACTTCACCGACTGGTATCTCGACGACCAGGCCTGGGACGTCCTCGACGAGATCCGCGCCGTCGCCGACGAGGTCGACGCGACGCCCGCGCAGGTGTCGCTGCGCTGGCTGATGGACCACGAACGGTTCACGTGCGTCCCGATCGTCGGCGCCCGCACCGTCGACCAGCTCGACGAGAACCTCGACGCCATCGAAGTGTCGCTGTCCGACGACCAGTGGGACCGTATCGACGCGGCCACCGAGGCCTGACGGGGGCGTTTCGGTCGCCAACGGCGGCCGGTCGGCCCTGCGTCCGGTGGTTGTCTGAACCCGCCGTTCGCCGACGTTAAGCACCCATTTCTCGCCGTCCGGCGGTGAATACTAAGGGCGCGGTGGGCCGTACCGGGTGGCAGATGAGTATCGATCCAGCCGACGGGCCCGCCGCGGTCGTCGTTCCGGCGATCGCCGCACCGAGCAGCGTCGCCTGCGTGCGTTCGCTCGGGAAGCGCGGGATCCACACCATCGTCGTCTCCGAAGACGAGGACGCCGCCGCCTTCCGGTCGCGTTACGCCGGCGAGACGGTCGTCGTCCCCGACCCCCACGAGGATCTGGTCGCCTACAAGGACGCCCTGCTCGCGCTCGCGATGCGGCCGGACGTGCTGACGGTCCTGCCCGTCCGCGAGGAGGACGTGTACGTCCTCGCACAGCACCGCGAGGCGTTCGAACCCCACGTCGAGACGCCCTGGCCGACCGCCGAGGGACTGCGGCGGGCCCAGGACCGGGTCGAGCTGTTCGACGCCGCCGAACGGGCCGGCGTCCCCGTCCCCGACACCCGCCTGCTCGACGAGGTCGACGACTGGGACCGCGAGTGGGTGGTCAAGGGCCGATACACCCTGCTCGCCGACGCCTACGTCGACGGCCTGCCGCCCGAGCGCTCTCGGGACCCCCCCTCGACGCAGTACCTCAACGGCGACAAACCCGAGGTGGAGACGATCCGGCGTCAGAACGGTCACACCCCGATCGTCCAGGAGTTCCTCCCGACGACCGACGAGTACGCCTTCTTCGCGCTGTGCGACGAGGGCGAGCCGGTCAGTACCTTCCAGCACCGCCAGGTCCGCGCGTACAACTACGCCGGCGGCCCGAGTTCGTTCCGCGAGTCGGTCTCGATCCCCGAGCTGGACGAGGCCGGTCGCGCGCTGCTGGACGAGCTGGAGTGGCACGGCCTGGCGATGGTGGAGTTCCTGCGCGACGAGGCCGGCGAGTTCCGGCTGATGGAGATCAACCCGCGGCTGTGGTCGTCGCTCCCCTTCTCCATCCGAGCGGGCGCGGACTTTCCCCACGACTACTGGCTGCTCGCCCGCGGCGAGCGCGATCGGATCGCCGACGATTACGAGGTCGACACGGCCGGCCACCTCATCCGGGGCGAGCTCTCTTATCTCCACAGCGTCCTGTTCGACGAGGAGGAGCTCGTCGAGCGGCCGGCCCGCAGCGAGGCGTTCTCGGCGGTCGCCGAGTCGCTCCGGGAGCACCCCCGCTTCGACTACCTCCGTCTGGACGACCCGCGCCCGTTCGTCCGCGATGCGCTGAACACGCTACGCTGACCCGCGCCGTCACGCCCGAGCGAAGATGCTGCCGCCGGTGGTCCTCGACGCCTGCACCGAGCGCCCGCTTGGCTCCGCCAGCCGCCTCTCCGCCGGTCGCCGCCCTCGCGCGGTCAGGACTTGACGCTATCGTACACCGAGTAGAGGCGCTTGTAGACGGGATACGGCGTCGCGCGGGCGACCGACCGGAGCGCCCGGTCGGCCGCCGGCGGCTCGGAGCGGTCGGCGATGGCCTCGATGTCCGTCTCCGCCAGCCAGTTCGCGAACCCCCGGGCGCCGTCGACGGGGTAGTCGCGGTCGGGGTCGACCCGCCGGGCGAACTCCGTCCAGTAGACGCCGTGGTGGTGGTCGACCAGCCAGTTGCCGGCCTCGATCTCCCGGCGGGCCCGCTGGAAGGTCGCCGCGTCCACGTCGAAGCCGTGGTCGTTCGGGTCGACGCCGGCCATCGCCAGTCCGAACGCCGTTCGCGCGCACTTCTCGCAGCGGTTGCAGTTGCTCGCCTCCGCCGAGGCCTCGCACGCCCGGACCGGCACGTCGTCGTCGCGCTCGTCGAAGAAGTCGGCGACGACCTCGATCCGGTCCTGGCGGGTGAGCGAGAATCCGTCGTGGACGACCGTCGTCCCGGTCCAGGCAATCTCGTCGTCGATGGCGGGGTCGGACCCCCAGGGGATCGCCCCGCCGTCCCAGTACTCGAACCGGTCGGGCGTCGGGAAGCCCTCCCAGTGGCTCGCCGCGATGAACAGCCGCTCCATCCCCTCGGCGACGGCCAGCGGCGCGACCAGCCCCGCGAGCCCCAGGCCGCTCCCGACGGCGCTGTACCACGCGCCGTCGTGGTGGGGTTTGAACTCCGCGTCCAGTTGCCGGGTGTCGAGGAACTCCAGCATGTTCGAGCGGACGAACTGCGTCTCCGCGCCGAACCGCTCGCCGTACTCTTCGATCCGCCGGGTCGTGTGCGCCCAGGAGCGGTCGTCGTCGACGCCCACGAGCCAGCCGCGGACGTTGATCAGCGTCGGGTCCGCCTCGCGGTGACGGGCGTAGGTCGCCAGCGAGTCGACGCCGCCGGTGAACAGCATCCCGGTCTCGCCGTCGACGGTCGAACGCTCGGTCTCGGGGGCCGACTCGGCGACGACCCGGCCGCCCCGGACGAACGGATACATCCCGTAGAGCGCCGCGCCGACCGTCTCGAGACACGAGAGGAACCGCCGGTCGACGGTCGGAACCCGAACGTCCGCCCCGACCGCCCACGCGACCGGGCAGACGTGCGCCAGCACCGGGATCGCCAGGATCGACTTCGGCAGGTCCGAGACGTCGACGTCGTACTCGACGTAGAAGGGGGAGTCGTCGAAGAACGGGCGCAGCTCGTCGCTGTAGGAGACGGTCGACTCGATGCGGGAGCCCTCGACGGTGACCGACTCGACGGTGACGGCCGGCGACTCCGCGCCGGGGCCGGACCCGGTCGCTCCGTCGGCGTCGCCGACGGCCGCGATGATCGGGGGGACAGCGGTTCGGAACACGCGGCCGACCAGTAGTGCGCCGATATAAAGTATGCGCCCGATACGGCCGCTCTCGCGGGGTCGGCGCCCGTCTCGGCGGGGACCGCCGGGGAGGCGCGACCGTTCAGGACCGGGGAGACAGTTCGCGCACGGCGTCGTAGGCGGGGGACAGCCGGGCGTACACCGGAGCGGGGACCGCGCGAGCGGCGGCGCGGACGACCCGGTGGGAGACCGGCGGGCGGGACCTGGCGGCCGCCGCTCGAAGGTCGGCCGTCGCCAGCCAGTCGGCGAACGCGTCGACGCCCGCGAGCGGGTACGAGGCGTCGGGGTCGACCGCCGCCTGCAGGTCGAGCCAGTAGGCGAGGATGTGGAAGTCGACCAGCCAGTTGCCGGCCTCGATCTCCCGGCGGGCCCGCTCGAAGGTGGCCGCGTCCACGTCGAAGCCGTGGTCGTTGGGGTCGCGGCCGGCCAGCGCCAGCCCCAGCGCCGTTCGCGCGCATTTCTCGCAGCGGTCGCAGTTGCTCCCGGTCGCCGACGCCTCGCAGGCCCGGAGCGGCAGGTCCGGCGCGTGCTCGCCGAGGTAGTCGGCCAGCACCTCGACGCGCTCTTGGCGGGTGATCTCGAAGGCGTCGTGGACGACCGTCGTCCCGCTCCAGGCGATCTCGTCGTCGATCGCCGGGTCCGACCCCCAGGGGATCGCCCCGCCGTCCCAGTACTCGAACCGCTCGGCCGTCGGGAACCCTTCCCAGTGGGTCGCGGCGAGGTACAGCCGCTCCATCCCCTCGGCGACGGCCAGCGGCGCGCAGAGCCCGGTCAGTCCCAGCCCGCAGCCGACGGCGCTGTACCACGCGCCGTCGTGACGGGCCTTGTAGTGAGCGTCGAGCATCGCGGTGTCGAGGAACTCCAGCATGTTCGACTCGACGAACCGGGCGTCCGTACCGAGGCGGTCGGCGTAGTCGGCGATCCGTCGCCTGGTGTGTGCCCACCGCTCGTCGTCGTCGACGCCCACGAGCCAGCCCCTGACGTTGATCAGCGTCGGGTTCGCCTCGCGGTGGCGAACGTACGTCGCCAGCGAATCGACCCCGCCCGTGAACAGCATGCCGGTGCCGTCCGCACCGGCGGGGTCGCCCGCGGCGAGGGCCTCCGAGCCGGCTGACCCGGTCGTCACCTGCTCGTCCCACTCGGGCGCACGCTCGACGAAGACGCGCCCGCCCTCGACGAAGGGATACATCTCGGAGAGCGCGCGACCGACGGTCTCGAGCGAGTCGAGAAAGCGGCGGTCGGCGACCGGGACGCGCACGTCGGCGCCGGCCGCCCACGCCACCGGACAGACGTGCGCCAGCACCGGGATCGTCAGGATCGATTCGGGCAGGTCGGACACGTCCACACCGTATTCGGCGTAGAAGGGGGAGTCGTCGAAGAACGGTCGTAACTCGTCGCTGTAGGAGACGGTCGCCTCGATACGAGGGCCGTCGGCGGTGACCGAATCGACGGAGACGACGGGCGACTCGGCGTCGGGTCCGCTCGCGCTTCGACCGACCACAGACAGAAGGGGTTCGCCACTCGGGATCACGGACCAAACGACTCGCGCCACCGGATAAAGTATGTTTCAGCTATCGGGCGTAGCGCTCCGCCTACGCACAGTTGTCGAGTTGTAACCGGGAGTACCCAACGAGTTGGGGTGTGCCTACGCCGGGACCGGCGTCGTGGCCGGCCGTCGAACGGTTCGGTCGAACAGCACCGCCTCGTGTTCGGCGACGACCGCGTCCCAGTCGTGGGCCCCGGCGGTGACTCGGCCTGCGCGGCCGAGCGCTCGAGCGTCGACCGCGCCGCCGACCAGGTCGTCGAGCGCGTCGACGAGCCCGTCGGCGGTCCCGTCGTACAGCAAGCCGTTCTCGCCGTCGTCGACCAGTCGTCGGTGGGCGGGGATGTCCGTGGCGACCACGGGGGTGCCGGCGGCCATGTACTCGAGCAGCTTCGCGGGGAAGCTGATACGGTAGGACTCGACGTCGGCCAGCGGGGAGACGGCGATATCGGAGTCGGCGAGCACCTCGGGAACCGCCTCGTGGGGAACGATCCCGAGCCAGGTGACCCGGTCGCCGATCCCGAGGTCGCGCGCCCGCTCGCGGAGGGACGCCATGTAGTCGTCGCCACCGCCGCCGGCGACCCGGAACTCGACGTCGCGGTCGGTCGCCGCGACGGCGTCGAGGACGTGTTCGAGCCCGCGGGGCGGACCGATCGAACCGACGTAGGTGATCACCCACGTGTCGTCGGGGCCGCGGGCGGGTTCGCGCGTCGAGTCGACGGCGAAGCGGTCGGTGTCGACCCCCATCCCGATGACGGCGGCCTCCGAGAGGTCGACGCCGTACTCCAGCTCGGTCGTCTCGCGGATCCCGTCGGTCAGACAGACCACCTCCGAGGTGCGGTCGAGCAGGCGACCGACCGCCCAGGCGTACCTGGCTTTGACCGCGATCCGGGCTCGCCTTCGGGGGGACAGTCGCCCGTGGGCGGCGTCCGAGAGGTCGCGCTTCTGGCGGACGGGGACCGACTGGAGCCCGACGACGAACCGCGAGCCGCCGGCGCGGGCGGCCAGCCACCCCTGGATGATCGTCTGCTGGAAGCCGTAGACGGCGCCGAAGCGGTAGCGAGCGCCCAGCGCGACGGCGTACAGCGTCGACGCGACGAGGAAGAGCAGTCCCGAAAGGATGGGCACCTCGCCGGTCGAAATCTCGTGGTGGACCACGCTGTCGGGGAACTCTCCGTCCTCGTCGCGGTCCGAGAAGCGCCGGCTCAGGACGTGGACAGTGTGGTCCGCCGAGAGTTTCCGCGAGAGGTAGTGGGGGACGGTCGCGCTGTAGGGCGACGATATCTCGCGGTGGTGGACGAGCAACACCGAGTCGCGGTCGCCGCCCCCGCCGGACCGACTCATCGGCGGACCCCCGACCAGTCGCGATACGGCCGCGGTGGTTCGCGATACGGTCGAGCGGCTGTCCGGCGGGCACCGGCGACGGTCGTCGTGCGCGACCGGCCGGCTGCTGGGAGCCGCGGGTCGACGACACCGCGAGTCGCGATACCTGGCATCGGGCGACCCGACCGACCGACGCCCAATAAGTAAGAGCCGGGTAACTCGCCGTCGTCGCCAGTCGCCCGGCGACGGCTATCGACCGGATCGAACGGCAACGGTCGTCACAGGCCACGACCGCACCGCGAACGACCCCGCACGCCACCCGTTCACACTCGGTAGTCGGTCGCCGAGTGCGTCGCGGCGCTAGCAGAAGGATACCGGAGCGCCCGCCGCCGTCGACGCCGCGTAATAGTCCATAGGCTGATAATAACATTCCCGGGTGGTCCGGTGAGGTGGCGTATGAGCATCGGCATCTACGGCGTCGGATTCGTCGGCAAGGAGGTCGCGGAGCTGGCCGTCGAGCGCGGGCGGTCGGTCGCGTGCGTCGACGTGGACCCCTCGGTCGTCGAGCGGATCGAGGCCGAGGAGTACCTCGCGGTCGGCGACCACGAGCGCGTCTCGGCGACCACGGACGGCGCGGCGGTCGCCGCCGAGGCCGACACCTGCCTCGTCACCGTCCCGACGCCGGTCGACCGGGCCGAACGGGTCGACCTGGGTCCGCTGCGGGCGGCCAGCGAGACCATCGCCGAAGGGCTGCGGAGCCGCGACGCGCCCGAGCCCTGCCTCGTCGTCGTCGAGTCGACCATCCCGCCGGGGACCGCCCGCCGGGAGATCGCCGAAGTGTTCGACACCTACGGGCTCGAACTCGGGACCGACTACTACCTCGCGGCCGTGCCCGAGCGGGTCGACCCCGGCAACGAGGCGTGGCCGCTCGAACGGATCCCCCGGGTCGTCGGCGCCCTCTCCGAGCCGGGGCTGGAGCGGGCGACCGCCTTCTACGACAACCTGCTCGACGCCGAGGTCCACCCGGTCGACAGCGTCGAGATCGCCGAGGTCTCGAAGATCGTCGAGAACGCCTTCCGCGACATCAACATCGCCTTCGCCAACGAGATCGCCGTCTCGCTGGACTCGCTGGACGTGGACGCCCGCTCGGCCATCGAGGCGGCGGCCACCAAGCCGTTCGGGTTCATGAGCTTCGATCCCGGCGCCGGCGTCGGCGGCCACTGCATCCCGGTCGACCCCCACCTCCTCATCGGCGAGGCCGAGGACGCCGGGTTCACTCACGAGCTGCTGACCGTCGCCCGCACGATCAACAGCCGGATGCCCGAGTACGTCGCGGACATGACCGTCGACGCGCTCACCCGCGAGCGGGTCCTCCCGCAGGACGCCACTGCGCTGTTGCTCGGCCGCGCGTTCAAGCCCGACCTCGCGGACGACCGCAACAGCCCCTACTTCGGGGTCCGCGAGGGGCTGGCCGACTACGACGTGACCGTCGAGACGTACGACCCCATCCTCGCGGCGGAGTCGTCGGTCGACTCGCCGTACCAGCCGGTCGACGCGGTGGTCGTCGTCACCGACCACGAGGCGTTCGCGGACCTGGATCCCGAGCGCTTCGCCGAGCTGGGCGTCTCGACGGTCGTCGACGGCCGCGACGCCTTCGACGCCGAGGCCGTCGAGGCGGCCGGACTCCGCTACGAGGCCGTCGGGGAGGTCTGAACCGATGCGGGTCTTCGTGACGATCCAGCACCCCGCCCACGTCCACTTCTTCCGCGAGGCCATCGCGGAGCTGGAGGCGGCGGGCCACGAGGTCTCCGTGTTCATGCGCGACGTGGCGATCGCCGCCGACCTGCTGGAGAGCTACGGCATCGACTACGAGGTGCTCGCCCCGACCAGCGACTCGCTCCCCTCGCTGGCGCGCTCGCAGTTGCGCTACGAGATCGCCCTGCTCCGGCGGGCGCGCCGCGAGGACCCCGACGTGGTCACCGCCATCGGCGAGCCGGCGGTCGCCCACCTCTCGACGCTGCTCGACTGCCGGTCGGTCGTGTTCACCGACACCGAACACGCCACCCTGCAGAACCGGATCACCTTCCCGTTCGCCGACCGCGTCTGCACGCCCGAGGCGTACATGGACGACCTGGGCGACGAGCAGGTCACCTACCCCGGGTTCCACGAACTCGCCTACCTCCACCCCGACCGGTTCGAACCCGACCCATCCGTCGTGGCTGACGCCGGTATCGACCCCGACGAGCGTCTCGTCGTCCTGCGACTGGTCGCCTGGGACGCGCTGCACGACGTGGGCGGCGGCGGGTTCGCGGACGCCCGCGCGGTCGTCGACGAGCTCGAACGTCACGGGACGCGGGTGGTGATCACCGCCGAGGCCGACCTGCCGCCGGATCTCGCCGACCGGCGGGCGACCGTCGCGCCCGAGGACATGCACCATCTGTTGGCCCACGCGGATCTGTTCGTCGGCGAGAGCGCGACGATGGCCGCCGAGTCCGCCGTACTAGGGACGCCCGCCGTCTTCGCCTCGACGCTCGAACTCGGCTACCTCGAAGCCCTGGAGTCGGAGTACGGCCTCGTGGTCAACACGACTGGCGAGGACCGCCAGGCCGAGGCGCTACGGCAGGCGAGTTCGATCCTCGCCGACCACGACGGGATCGACTGGGCCGGGCGCCGGGAGCGGTTGCTCGCCGACTGCGTCGACACGACGGACGTGATCCTGTCGCAGATCGCCGATAGCCCTGCCAAGCGACCGGCCGCCGAGGTCGACGCCCCGCGGCCGGTCGCCGAGCAGCGGTGACGGCGGGGCGCCGGTGGCGAGAAGCCCCGGCGACACCTGACCGGCGGGTAAACGACTCCTACGGGAAGTACAGGAGACATAACAAATGCGCCGAGGTGCTACGAACGATCAAATGGCCCCCGATCGGTTGTCACGACGACGATTCCTCAAAGGGACAGCAGCGGCCGCGATAGCGGTCGGCGCGGCGGGGTGCGGGTCGGACGAGCGCGATCCGACCGACGGTGAGGACGCCGGGACGCGGATCGACCCGGCCACGCCGACGGACGCGCCGACGGCGACGGCCGAGCCGACGGCGACCGGGTCGCCGACCGCGACTCCGATCCCGGAGGTCGTCGCCGAGTACGGCGACCAGTTCGACTCGATCGTCAACGTGGCCGACGCCGGGGCCGACCCGGAAGGGGGTGAGCCGATCAACGACGTGCTCACCGACGCGATCGCCGAGGACACGCTCGTGTACTTCCCCGCCGGCCGCTACGCGCTCGACTACATGGAGATCGAGGACGTCTCCCGGTTCGGACTCGTCTCGATCCCCCACGAGCGGACCGTCATCGTCCCGAACGGACCGATAGACGAGATCGGCAACCACTTCGTCGACTTCAGGGGCGTCGGGGACATCCTCCTCGACGGCCTGGAGTTCGACTTCACCGAGTCCGGCGTCGGCGGAGCGGTCAGGACGATCGCCGAGGGGAACGTCATCGCCCGGAACCTCCGGACCCACGGGAAGCTGCCCGACCGGAACAGGGAGCGCAAGCACGTCGCCTATCGGTTCGAGGTGCGGAACCCACAGAGCAAGGGGCTCGTCGAGCGGGTCGTCGCCCGCGACGGCGGCCACGACGGCGGTAACGGCGTCGGCATCTACGTCGGCAAGGACCACGCGGGCTCGCTCACCTTCCGCGACTGCGAGATCGCCAACTTCCCGAACAACGGGCTGTACGCCTCGGCGCCGGGCCAGACCCTCGACGGCTACACCGGGAACAACGGCGATATCCACGTCCGCGGCGGCCGCTACGAGAACAACAACATCGCCAACGTCCGGATCGGCTCGACCGGCTCGACGGTCAAGGACGTGACCGTCGTCGTCGACGAGGTACCGCCGAGCCCCTCGCGGAGCCACCTCAACGTCCGCGGGATCAGGCTGCGAGCCCGCAGCGACCAACTGGTCGAGAACTGCGAGGTCCGGATCGGCGCGAACGCGGGCCGCGGGTTCGGCGCGATCTCCTACCACCCGGTCCACGGGAGCTCGACGGTCCGCGACACGACGATCACGGTCGACCGCGACAACTTCAACGCGATCGACGCGACCGACTCCAGCAACGGCGGCTCGGAGGCGCCGCTGACCTTCGAGAACGTCACCGTCACCGGCGGCGCCAGCGGCGGCGCGGCCGTCGACATCGCCGATCGCCCGGGGACGACGCTGCGAAACTGCCGGATCGAACAGTCCGGGGCAGACCGCCGCGGGATCGTGTTCGTCGACTCCGAGAACTGCGCCGTCGTCGACTCGACGATCCGAGTGACCGGCGTCCCGATCGAGACCAAGAACGCCTCGGTCGACCGCCGGAACCTCTCCATCGAGACCCTGCGACCCGGGCAGGCCACGGTGGCACCCGTCGACGACGACGGCTGATCCGCACCGCCGGCGGTCCCCGGCCCGCCGGTAACCGGCCGGTAACGACTGCTTACCGGGCCCGTGACGCGTGACGGCGACGCGTGTCGCCCGCCGAAGTGGGGGGACGGACCCGCGTCGCGGCCCGCTCGCAAGCCGCGCTCGACGGTACGTATCCGTCGCGACGTGGCACGGACTCCGCAACCGATCGGTACGGAACCGAACGCAACGGTCGGAGATCCGGTCGTATCGGGTAGCGTCCCCGCAGGTACCCTTTTCCCAGTAGATACGGCTTACCCGCGATATGGTGAACGGTAACCAGAACGAACCGGATAGCACGAGCGAGGAAACTCGTCGCACCTGGCAACCATCGGGCGACGAGTTCGGCCGCCGCTCCTTTCTGAAGCTCGGCGCCGGGGCCGCTGCCGCCGGCACGCTTCTCGCCGGCGAGGCCGCCGCCGCGCCGACCACACGTCATCTGGAGATCGTCTCGACGGACGAGCCGACCGAGACGGGCGGGCTCGCGGTCAAATACGAGTTTACCGCGACAGGGGAGATCGTCCCCGATACCGGGAACGGCCGCAACTCGTCGGAAGGCAACGACTCGGTCGCGCAGAATGACGACGGCACCTGGACCGCCACGGGCAAGACCGGCAACGGCTTCGGCGACGCCTACAGCGTGACGGGCCGGATCGTCGACTTCTCGGCGGCGGGCTCGTTCGAACTCTACCTCGACGGCGAGGCGGTCGCCGTCGGGGACGTCGTCACCGACTACGAACACACGATCGAGGTCCTGACGACCGAGGACCCCTCCGAGCTGGACTACACTTTCACGACCACCGGCGAGATCGCCCCGGACTACGACAACGGCGACGACTCCGCCAGCGGCAACGACTCCGTCACCGAGAACGACGACGGCACCTGGACCGCCGACGGCTACACCGGCAACGGCTACGGCGACGCCTACTACTTCGACGGGGAACTGACCGACTTCGGCCCCGTCGAGGCGTTCGCCGAGGTACGGGTCGACGGCGCCGCGGTCGACCTGAGCCGGTTCGAGTCCGGGCCCGACCGACACACGATCGAGGTGCTCACTACCGAAGACCCCTCGGAGCTGGACTACACCTTCACGACCACCGGCGAGATCGTCCCGAACTACGACGCCGCGGAGAACGCCGCCAGCGGCAACGATTCCGTCGCCCAAAACGACGACGGCACGTGGACCGCCGACGGCTACACCGGCAACGGCTACGGCGACACCTACTCCTTCGAGGGGGAGCTGACCGACTTCGGCCCCGTCGAGGCGTTCGTCGAGGTGCGGGTCGACGGCGCCGTGATCGACCTGAGTCAGTTCGAGTCCGAACCCGACCTGTCCGCGACGGCGGGGCGAACGATCGAGGTCCTGACGACCGAGAACCCCTCCGAACTGGACTACCGCTTCGCGACCACCGGTGAGATACGGCCAGTCACTGACGCCGAGGAGAACGCCGCCAGCGGCAACGACTCGGTCCGCGAGAACGCCGACGGCACCTGGACCGCCGACGGCTACACCGGCAACGGCTACGGCGACACGTACACCTTCGACGGGGAGCTGCTGTGGTTCGGTCCCGACGTCGACCACGCCGAGGTGCGTATCGACGGCAGCGTCGTCGACCTGAGCGGGTACGAGCCGCCGGAGCCGGCCGTGGTGATGGGCGGCGGCGACGGCTACTCGGGGACCGTCCCCGAGTCCGAGGCCGACGTGGTCGTCTCCTCGCGCGGCGAACTCACGTCCGCACTGGGCGGCGCCGACAGGGGTGACGTGGTCTACGTCGACCCCTCGGCGAGCATCGATGTCCCTGACCGGGAGCTGACGATCCCCTCGGGCGTGACGCTGGCCTCGGACCGCGGTATCGGCGGCTCCGACGGCGGGGAGATCCGCGCCGACCGGGTCTACGGCGAGGGCCCCCTCCAGACCGGCGACGACGTGCGGGTCACGGGCCTGCGGGTCAGCGGCCCGATCACCGAGTACGTCGACTACAGCCGCCCGGTCCACAGCGGCGTGACGGTCAAGGGGACCGGCTGTGAGATCGACAACGTCGAGATCTCCGGGTTCAGCTACGCCGGCGTCAAGCTCCAGGAGGCCGCCTACGTCCACCACTCGCACATCCACACCAACGCGATGGACGGGCTGGGCTACGGGATCGTCTGCAACCAGGAGGGCGGGGACACGCTCGTCGAGTACAACGAGTTCAACCTCAATCGCCACTCCGTCGCCAACCGCGGCTACGCGGGCTACGAGGTCCGCTACAACCACTTCGGCGAGGACGCCATCGCCTACCAGGTCGGCACCCACCGCCCCGGGGCGACGACCCTGGAGATCCACCACAACACGTTCGTCCCCACGCTGCACCTCAATTCGGGTGAGGACCCCGAGTCGCACGTCAGCATCCGCGGGGTGCCCGACGACGTGGCCGACATCCACCACAACTGGTTCCACAACCCCCGGCGCCCGGACCCGGGCCGCGGCAGGGAGTCCATCATCCAGCCCCACGTCGAGGAGTTCACCAACCTCGACTACCGGAACAACCACTACGGGAGCGACGAACCGGCCGACGACGACATCGGCTGTCCCTGACGCGACTCGGGCCCGCCCGCGTCGGGACCTCCGACAGCCCCCGTCTCCCGCGCGCACGCGAGGTAACCACCCGTTTCTGCCCGGTCGACCGCGGACCTCGTTCGAGGGGGTCCGGAGTGCGCGTTCCCCGCTCGTCGGCCGTCTCGGGTAGGCCGTTCCTACGCAAAGGCTCGGGAAGCCGCAACTAACCGGACGGATCCGGTACGGAAGCGGCGCGCAACCGTGGGGTCTACGCACCGCGAGCGCAGGTAGCCTTATCCCAGAAGCAGTGACTTACCGCGATATGGTGTTCGGAAACCAGAGCGAACCGACGGGTGGCGAAACACGAGACGGACGTAATCGGTCCCTACCGGGCGGTTCCGGCGGGCTCGGGCGACGGTCGTTTCTGACGGCGGCCGCCGCGGCTGTGGCCGTGCCGCTGGTCGCGGGGAGCGGGCGGGCCGCGCAGGGGTCGGGCGGCCGGCGCCGGATCGAGATCGACAGCACTGGCTCGGAGCCGGTGAACTACGAGTTCACCGCGACGGGCGCGGTCGAAGCCGTCCGCGGCGACGCCGAAGGCAACGACTCGGTCGCCGAGAACGACGACGGCACCCGGACCGCGACCGGCGCGGTCGGCTCGTGGGGCCGGGATACCTACACGTTCGAGGGCCGGATCACCGGCTTCTCGCCGACCGAGGGCGAGTTCGAACTCCGGGTCGACGGCGTCCGGGTCGACCCCTCGGCCGTCGCGAAGGAGGAGACGCTGAACTCGCTCCCGACGGCGAGCGACGTGCTGGGCGGCGGGACGGGGTACCCCGATGCGGTGCCGCAGTCGGCGGCCACCACGGTCGTCTCCGACATCGACGGGCTGGAAACGGCGCTGAACGGCGCGTCGAGCGGCGACGTAGTCTACGTGGCCCCGTCGGCGACGATCGCGGTCGGTAAGCGGGAGCTAACCGTCCCCTCGGGCGTGACGCTCGCCTCGAACCGGGGCATCGACGGCGCGAACGGCGGGGAGATCCGCGCCGACGAGGTCCACGGCGAGGGGCCGCTGCGCACCGGGAACCAGGTTCGGATCACGGGCCTGCGGGTCACCGCACCGAACGACGAGTACATCGAGTACCGACGCCCGGTCCACAGCGGCGTGGTCGTCGACGGGAAGGGCTGTGAGATCGACAACGTCGAGATCTCCGGGTTCACCTACTCTGCCGTGAAGCTGCTGCACTCGGCGCGGATCCACCACTCGCACATCCACTCCAACCCGATGGACGGGCTGGGCTACGGCGTCCTCTGTATCGGCGGCGACAGCACGCTGGTCGAATACAACCGCTTCAATTACAATCGCCACTCCGTCGCCAACCAGGGCACCGCCGGCTACGAAGTCCGCTACAACCACTTCGGCGACAAGGCCGTCGCCTACCAGGTCGGCACCCACCGCCCCGGGGCGACGACGCTGAAGATCCACCACAACACGTTCGTCCCGACCAAACACATCAACTCCGGGGAGGACCCCGAGTCGCACGTCAGCATCCGCGGGGTGCCCGACGACGTGGCCGACATCCACCACAACTGGTTCCACAACCCGCGCCAGCCGGCGCCGGGCCGCGGTACGGAGTCGATCATCCAGCCCCACTCGAACACGTTCAAGAACGTGAACTTCGACACCAACCACTACGGCCCGAAGCAGCCGTCCGACGCGACGGTCGGCTGCCCGCGGTAAGGAAACGGCCGCCGGGAACCGACGCCGGTCGCCGCGGAGCCGACCCCGGGCCACCGAGGCCGGACCGTCAGACATGCACTCGCGGTAAGGGAACGGACCCGCTTGGGCTCTCCGCGGACGCGCCGTCTCTCTCCTCTTCTCTCGACCGCTCAGAGGTACCCCAGGTCCTCGAGCCGGCTGGTCATCCGCTGCTCGGCGCCCTCCGAGACGGCGGTCGTCTCCAGTTGGCGCTCGCGGGCGACGTGTTCGTCGACGATCCCGCGCAGTCGCTCGACGACCTCGGGGAACTCGTCGGCGACGTTCTCAAGCTCTTCCGGGTCGGATTCGAGGTCGAACAGCTGGCACAGTTCCCGGTTGCGTCCCTGGATGTACTTCCAGCCGTCGTAGCGGACGCCGTCGAGCCAGCGCTCGCGCTCGCCGGAGGCGCCCACGGCGCGGACGTGGGCCGGTCGGTGGTCGATCGACCCCGAGAGGAGGTCCTGGCCGGACACGCCGTCGGGCCGGTCCACCCCGGCGGCGTCGAGCAGCGTCGGGAAGATGTCGACCGAGCGGACCTGGTCGTTCACGCGACCCCCGTTCGAGACGCCCGGGCCGGCGACGGCGAAGGGGACTCTGGTGAGGAAGTCGTAGACGTGGTAGCCGTGGCCGATGCGGTGGAAGGCGTTGGGGAACTCGGTGGCGCTGGCCTTCCGCAGGGAGTTGTACCACTCCTCGGTCTCGATGCCCCGGGGCCGGAGGTACTGGTCGTACACGTCGCTGCGGACGTTGCGCGTGCGCTTGTCGGTGAAGGGGATCGGGACCTGGTTGAAGCCGATGATAGCGGCGCGGTGGCGCCACGTGCCGTCGGCGAACGCCTCGCCGTGGTCGCCGGTTATCGCCACGACCGTCTCCGAGAGGTCGACGACCTCCAGCAGGCGCTGGACCTTCTCGAAGACGCCGCGGACGGCCGCGTCGTAGTCGATCTCGTCGCCGTCGGCGTCCGGCGGCAGGTCCTTGTGGACGTGGGCCTCCCAGAGGTGGAGGTACCTGAACCACGGCCCCTCGGCCTCGTCGAGTTCCCGTCGGTACTCGTCGAACCAGTCGGTGTAGACGGTGGTGTCGCGCTCGCGGTAGTCGTAGCGGTCGAAGCCGGCGTTGAGGCCGGTGTCGTCGGTGATCGGGCCGGTGACCGACGCCGAGGTGTCGTAGCCGGCGGCGTCGAACGCCTCGGCGAGCGTCGTCGCGTCCTCGGCGAGCGAGAAGTCACGCAGCGAGAGGACGCCGTGGTCGGGCGGATAGGTGCCCGTCATGTAGCTGGCGACGCAGGGCGTCGTCGACGACGCCGCGGCGACCATCGTGTCGAAGGCCGTTCCCTCGCGTTCGAAGAACTCGAAGAGCGGCTTGTCCGCCCCGTAGTCCCCGAACGCGAAGTCGCTCCGCAGCGCGTCGACACAGACGAACAACACGTTGGGGCGCGCTCGGTCCATACGCGGCTCGACCGGGCTCTCGCCATTAGCTATGACGACCGTAAACCCCGATACTTCGACCCTACTCGTGGGTAACGGCCGTTTAACAAGGGAGAGCGCTCGCGGACGGGGGAGACGAATGACTCAGGTTCGCGCGAGGCGACAGCGGGCAGCGACCCACCGAACGGGCCGACGGTCGAGCGCGGCCCCCGGAACGTAGCATGAACCTGCGAGACTCTATCCTGAAGCTGTTCTCCGGCAGTATCGTCCTCGCGCTCGTCGAGTTCGCCGCGATCGCCTGGTTCACCCAGACGCTCGGCACCGGCCCGATGGGGTCGTTTTTCGTCTTCCAGGCGGTCGTCGGGATGCTCGGCATCCCGATCGACCTGGGCATTTCGAAGGCTGCCGAGAAACAGCTCTCCTCGACGGGGTCGACCGGCGAGATCCTGACGACCGCCGCCCTCACGAAGGGCGCGCTGATGCTCCCGTGGATCGGCGCGCTGGTCCTGTTGACGCCCCGAGTCGAGTCGTACGTCGACGTGGCCGGGGTCGTGCCGCTGGTGGTCCTCGGCCTGGTCGCCGCCCAGAGCCGCGGGCTGACCCTGCGGTTGCTCGCCGGGCAGATGCGCGTGGACAAGAACGCCGCGCTGAAGGTACTCGGCAAACTCACGTGGGTGGCCGTCGGCGTCGCGCTCGTCGTGCAGGGCTGGGGCGCGAGGGCGCTCATCGTCGCCTACATCGCCGGGCGATTCGTCACGGCGCTGGGCGCGCTCGTCCGGATGGATCTCGCTGTCGCGTTGCCCAGCGTCGCGCGAGCGCGGAGCCTCGTCGACTTCGGCCGGTACGTGTTCATCGGGAACGTCGGCGGCTTCGTCTACCAGTGGATGGACGTGGCGATCCTCCGGCTGTTCGTCGGGGTCGACCTCGTCGGCGCCTACGAGATCGCCTGGCGCGTCGCCAGCGTCGCGATGATGCTCACCGAGGCGATCCGCACCTCGCTGTTCCCGCAGATCTCCCAGTGGCACGCCGAGGACCGCATCGACCGGATCGAGTCGGCCTTCGAGCAGTGGCTCCAGATCCCGCTGTACCTGACGATCCCCGCGTTGGCCGGCGCGGTCGTCCTCGGCCGGGAGGTCCTCGGAACGCTGTTCGGTCCCGAGACGGTCGTCGCCTATCCCGTCCTCGTCGTCTTCATGACCGAGAAGATCCTGCGGTCGGTCCAGCTGGTGTTGGGCCCGTCGCTGTTCGCGATGGACAAGCCGAGCCTGGGCTACCGCGGGAGCATGGCTGCCATCGTGACGAACCTCGTCCTGAATCTCGCGCTGGTGCCGCAGTTCGGTATCCTCGGGGCGGCCGTCGCGACGACGCTGTCGGCGGCGACCGCGGCCGTCGTCGCGCTCACCTACGTCACCCGCTTCGTCGACGTGGTCGTCCCGTGGGGACGGATCGCCTGGAGCGTCGGCTCGGCAACGGCCATGGGACTCGCCGTCTACGCCCTGCAACCGTACCTCCCGGGCGGCTGGCAGCGCGTCGCCGTCGGCGTCGCGGCGGGCGTCGCCGTCTACGCGCTCCTGTTGCTCGCCCACGAGGGCATCCGCCTTGAGATGCGCACCGCGATCGAAGACGTGACCGGCTCGTGGTCCTGACCGCGGCCGGACCGACGGTTCGAGTGAGCCCCGTTCGTTCGGGCATTGGGCCGAGATCCAACAGGGTGAGCGGGGTTTATATCCCGGATTCCACGGGATCGCGAACGCACGCGTGCGTCGTTAGTCGCGGTGATAAACGGCGTAGTCGCATCATTACAATGGACGAACCGGGGAACGATCGGGTGTGAACGGGTTCGAACGTACAGTACAGTCGAGGGGTTCGAACCGGCCGACCGGCCGGGGCGGCGCCGTCCGGAGGCCGACCGCGTCGCGAGGGTCACGACGGACGGTGGAACGATAGATGGTTCGAACGCTTCAGCTGGTCACGTCGCGCAGACCGTTTTTCGAACAGCAAGTAGCGGTGCTCGAACGCAACGGAGTCTCCTGCACCGTCGTCCCGGTCCCGGGCGGGGGGCGCGGGCGCTCGCTGGCGGAGTACGTCCGCTTTTACGCTCGCGTACTCAGGGCCGCTCGCGGTCCGGAGATCGACCTCGTCCACGCCAACTACGGCCTGACAGCGCCGGCGGCGCTGGCCCAGCCGGTGCGGCCGGTCGTGCTCTCGCTGTGGGGGTCGGACCTGCTGGGCCGCTACGGGCCCGTCAGTGAGCGGTGCGCGCGCTTCGCCGACGAGATCGTCGTCATGTCCGACGAGATGGCGACCGCCTTAGACCGGGAGGCGACGGTCGTCCCCCACGGGATCGACACCGAGCGGTTCGCCCCCCGGCCCCGCGAAGAGGCCGTCGACGCCGTCGGCTGGGACGGCGACGCCGCGCACGTTCTCTTCCCGTACGACACCGAACGCGCCGAGAAGAACTACCCCCGCGCCGAGCGAGTCGTCGAGCGGACGCGAGGGGCCGTCGAGGGGCCGCTCGAACTCCACGCGGTCTCGGGCGTCCCGCACGAGGAGGTGCCGACCTACATGAACGCCGCCGACGCGATGGTGCTCACCTCCGACCGCGAGGGGTCGCCCAACGCCGTCAAGGAGGCTCTGGCGTGTAACCTGCCGGTCGTCGCGACACCGGTCGGTGACGTGCCCGATCTGCTCGACGGCGTCGACTGCTCGGCCGTCGCCGACACCGACGCGGGCCTGGCCGACGCGCTGGCCGGCGCGCTCGCCCCGTCAACCGACCCGAACGGTCGCGAGCGAGCGCGCGAGTTCGGGCTCGACCGCATGGGCGAGGACCTGCTCGGCGTCTACGAGCGGGCCCTCGACGAGGAGGTGAGCGCCGCGTGAACCGACACCCGACGACCTGGCTTCCCGACACTCGCTTCGACGTCGCGGTCGCGGCCGTCGGCCTCGCGCTCGCGATAGGGCTGCTCCCGCTGGCCGTGCTGACCTCGTCGCTGTACGTCCGGACGGTGCCGGTCGTTCTCGGCACGGCCTGTGGCGTCTACCTCCTCTCGGTCCGCCGGGACGACGACATCGAGCGGCGACAGCCGACGATCGACGCCAGCGGCGTCGCAGCCGCCGAACTGACCGCGATCGCGCTGATCGCCGTCGCGACCTGGGCCGCGCTGGCCGGGACGCGAACCCTCGGGATTCTGCTCGCGAGCGGCGCCGTCGGCGCGTTCATCCTGTTACAGACCGTCTTCCTGGCCGACGACGCGCTCGACGAACGACTCGTGCTCGCCCAGATCCTGGCCCACGCGTTCGTGGTCCGGTTCACCGGCCTGTTCACGACGCCCGGGTTCGTCGGCGTCGACAGCTGGGAACACGTCACCCAGTACGCCGCGGCCGTCCAGGCGGCCGACTCGCTCGCGCCGCTGGCCGGCGCGAAGTACTTCTTCGCCCCGTTTCACCACCTGGTGACCGTCGTCGGTTCGGACCTGCTCGGCGTCCCGCTACGCCTCTCGCTGTACCTGGTCGTCGGGAGTACAGTCGCACTCTCGGTGCTGCTCGTCTACGGGACCGCCCGCTACTTCGTGGACGCCCGCTGGGCGCTAGTGGCGGCCGGTGCCTTCGCGATGACCGACCAGGCGATCCGCTGGGGGATGCACATCATCCCGACGAGCCTCGGGCTCGTCTTCTTCCTCGGCGTCGTCTTCGCGGTCGCGCGCCTGCTCCACGCCGAGACCGGCTACGCCGACTGGGCGCTGCTTGGCGGGCCGATCGTCGCGGTCACGCTCACCCATCAGGTGTCGGCGTTCGTCTCGCTGGTGTTCGTCGGGTCGGCGGTGGTCGCCCAGCTGGTCGTCGGCCGCGCCGGCTGGGCGAACCCGGCCGGGATCGCGGGCTCGATGGATCTGGGCGCCGAGTCGGGCGACCCGATCACCGACGGCGCCTCCCGAACGTCGCCCGGCGTCGTCGGCCTCCACTGGGCGTTCGCCTTCCACCTCCTGTTCACGGGGGCGGTCTGGGCGGCCACGCCCTGGAACGGCCAGCCGTTCCTCACGCGGATGGTCGAACTGGTCGTCCTGACGCTACGGAACTCCGCGGGATTCCTGAACCTCGCCGGGAGCGGGGGCGGCGGCGCCGCCACCGCGGCCGTCGGCACCGAGACGGCGTCGCAGCTGATGACCCGCGTGGCGACCTACGTCGACGCCGTCGGCTTCCTCGTGCTCCTGTTCGCGGCGGTGCTGGGCGGCCTCGCGCTGGTTCGACGCCACCGCTCGCCACAGGCCTCGCACACCCTCGTGATCGCCATCGGCGCGATGCTCTTCTTCTCGCTGGGGCTGCCGCTGTTCGGGATCCGCTCGTTCCTCCCCGGCCGGTGGTTCGCGTTCGCGTACGCGCTGATGGCCGTCGTCGGCGCCGTCGGTCTGCACCACCTCGGGGCGGCGTTCTCGGCCCGCGCCGCGGCGGCCGTGCTGGTCGTCCTCCTGCTGGTCTTCCCGTTCGCGATGGTCGCCGGCCAGAAGGCGACGCTCGACGACCCGACCTTCGACGACCAGTGGTCCCAGTACGCCTACTCCGAGTCGGAGATCGCCGCCATGGGGACCATCGGCGAGACGACCCCCGCCAGCGCCGGCGCGGTGTTCACCGACCACCCCTGGCGCACGGCGTTCAAGAGCAGCGGCGCGTATTTCAGCGACACGATCAACCTCACTCGCGTCGACGGGACGGACCCGCCGTACGACAGGGTAGTCTACCGCGACTACCAGTCGACGGGCGCGCCGAAGTTCGTCACCACCGGCGGCGCCGTCGTGACCCGTCGAGTCACCCACGACCAGATCTGTCCCGGCGGCAGCAACCGGGTCTACCAGAACCAGAACGCCGAGCTGTGTACTCGACCGGGGGCCTGACACCATGAGCCACGAGTCCTCACCACGTTTCGGCGGCCTCGCCGACCTCGCGCTGGTCGTCGTCCTCGTCGCCGTCTTCGATATCGTCGTCGCGCTGTCGATCGATATCCCGGCGCTGCGCGTCGCGCTGGGGCTCCCCGTCGTCCTGCTGGCGCCGGGGTACGCGGTCGTCGCCGCGCTGTACCCCCGCGGGCATAGCCGCTCCGACCCCAGGCGGCCCCGCGCAACCGCCTCGCCCGCGAACGGGTCGTCGGTCGACGCTATCAGTCCCCCCGTCCGCGCCGGCCTGACGGTCGCGGCCAGCGTCGCCGTCGTCGCGGCCGTCGCGTTAGCCGTCAACGCGAGCCCCTGGGGCATCGCAGCGCTCCCGGTACTCGCGTGGCTCACCGTCGCGACGCTGGCCGCCGTCGCCGTCGCGGCCTACCGCCGCAACCGGGTGCCCGCGCACCGTCGCTACGCCCCGTCCCTTCGACTCGGATCGGCCGCTCGCGTCTTCCGTCCGCGGCTCTCGGCCTCGTTCGTGCTCGGGCTCCTGCTGGTCGCCAGCGCCGTCGGCGCGACGGCCGTCCTCGCGACGACCGACACGAACGCCGCCGGCACCGACGAACAGTTCACCGAGTTCGCCGCGCTGACCCAGAACGCCTCCGGCGAGTACGTCACCGCCAACTACACCGGCGCCGTTGAGGCCGACCGGCCGATGTACGTCGAGGTCATCAACGGCGAGGGCGAACGCACCGACTACACCGTCGTGCTCGTCCGCGAGACGGTCGACCGCCGGGACAACGTGACCGTCGTTCGTTCGGCGACCGAACGGGCCCGCGAGGACCTCTCGCTACGCGACGACGCAGTCCGGTACCTGGAGTTCGACCCCGAACCGGCCGCCGGCGACGCGCCCAGTCGGCTGCGGGCGTACCTCTACCGCGGCGACGCGCCCGACGTGCCCTCCCGTGCGTCGGCCTACCGCTCGCTGCAGGTGTGGTACACCGACGACCCGATCGAAGAAGCGACGGCCGCCGCGAACGCGACCGCCGGAGACGAGCCTGCAGCGGGTGACGCCACCGCCGCGATCGCCGCCGGCTAACCCTCGCACCCGCCCCGCCGCGGACCCCTCTCCAGTCCGCCGTCCCCGCCGACCGCTTCCGCCTTCACTTCGCCGACCGGTTTCCTCCTAGTCCCCGGCGGCTTCCGCCGGGTCGACGACTTCGCCCGTTCCGGGCGAGACGCCGACCTGGTCGCAGAGATCCGCCAGCGGACAGGCTTCGGGGTCGTCGAGACACGCCGGTTTCCGCGCCGAACAGTACTCGCGGCCGAACTGGATCATCGCGGTGTGACCGAAGCCACATTTCTCCTCGGGGACGGCGGCCTCCAGCGCCTCGCGGACGCCCTCGTGGTCGGCGTCGGCGGGCGCCAACCCCATCCGCCGGGCGATGCGGTGGACGTGCGTGTCGACGGGGAAGACCCCACCGCGACCGCCCGAAAAGAGGAGGACGCAGTCGGCGGTCTTCGGCCCGACGCCGTTCATGTCCAGCAGCGTCTCGCGGACGACGTTCGGCTCGCCCGTCTTGACGAACTCGTCGAACCCGTCGGCGCCGCCGTACTCCTCGCAGATCCGTTCGGCGAGTGCGACGATGCGCTCCGATTTCTGATTGTACAGCCCCGCCGAGGAGATGGTCTCGGCCAGTTCCTGCTGGTCGGCGGCCGCGAGCGATTCGGCGAGGTCGCCGCCGGCCGCGGCGCTCACGGCCTCGCCGTCGGGTCCGTACCGATCCATCAGGGCGTCGTGAGCCGGCTGGCTCGCCACGTCGGAGGTGTTCTGACTCAAAATCGTGCGGACGAGACACTCGAAGCCGTCGCGCCCGCCGTAGGCCTTCTGCCAGTAGATGTCGCCGAGGCGGTCGACGACGGCCTCGGCGCGGGTGTCGGCGTCGCCGGGCTCGAAGGCGGCGGCCTCGCCGCCGCCGGCGGTTCCGCCGCTGATGTTCTCCGCGGGTTCGGGGTCCTCGGTCATATCCGGAACCGAGTCCCGCAGGCCCTTAACGGTGCAGACGCGCTGGCGGCGCCCAACGACGAGCGTCGCTCGGGCGTCGGTTCGGGAGGTGCCCGGTCAGGCAGGCTCGACTTCGAGCGTGAGCGTCGCGTCGGCGCCGTCCGCCAGCGCGGCGACCAGTTCGCGGTCCACGTCGGCCGCGGCGCCCGACGCCCCCACCAGAACCGTGCGGTCGTCGACGTAGTCGCTCGTGCGGATCACGTGGCTGCGCTCGTTCTCGAAAGAGAAGTCCGGGTGGCCGCGCCCGGTCACCTCGTGGGTGTGGCCGCCGGCTTCGATGGTGGCGGTGATCGTCGCACCGTGTGCCTGACATGCCTCGACGAACGCGTCGTCGAAGTCCGTGGGGACACGGTCGGCCTCGATCGCGAGGATGCAGTCGCCGGCGGGCGTGAGGAAGTCGTCGCTAGTGAACTCCAGCGTACTGACGTGTTCGGCGGTGACGTTCTCGTGTCCCTGTGCACGGACGACCTCGACGAGTTTCCCGCCGTCGCGCTCGGCGGCGGACTCGTCGGCCGTCCCGGAACCCCCGACTGCGGCGTCGTCGCTCATGCGTGAGGGTTCGGACGCCGCTACTTCAGGGAGTCGAAGTCGACCCGCTCGGCGGCCGGCTCACTCGCTGGGCGCGGCGACGGTGATCGTGACGTGCCCGCAGTCGCACTCGTAGGCCCGCCGCTCCCCGCCGTTGGTGCGGAAGACGAGCATGCAGTCGCCGTCGGTGAGCCTCCGTGAGCAGTTCGCCGCCTCGCACCGGCAGGCTATCTCGCTCAACATATCCTCGAGTTCGACCCGGGGACATATGAACCCGAGCCGTACCCTGAGTGAAAGTATAAACGCAAGACTGCGGTGGGGTACCCCCTCCCGTACGGCGGTCTTCAGCGCGAAAGTGAAACGGGGTCCGAACGGGGTGGCCGCGCCGGCGCGTCCGTCCGACGTAACTGATATACCACCGGGGAACGCGGACGTTGGTATGCCGAGCAAGTGGAGCGGTGCGGCGGTCGACCCCGGCGGCGGCAAGCCGGCGCCCGGCGAGTGGCAGCCGGTCGAGGTCCCCGGCCGGCCGGCCGTGTTCGCCGGCGAGGACCGGGTCGCCTACCGGACCGTCTTCGACGACCCGCGCGACCCCGACGACGACCTGGCGCTCCTGGCGATCCGCGGGTGCTACGCGGGTGCCGAGGTGTGGCTCAACGACGAGCTGGTCGCCGAGTCCGACACNCATCAGAGTGCCCTTCGAACCGGACGCGGAGAACGAGCTCGTCGTCGAGTGCCGAGCGCCCGAGGATCGGTTCGGCGGCATTCACGACACCGACCGAGTCCCCGTCGAGCGGTCGGTGCCGGGGATCTGGTGGGGGGTCGACGTGACCGGCCAGCCCGACCCGTTCGTCGTCGACGTCGACCTGCGGCCGCGCGCGACCGCGGAGGGGGCGACCATCGACGCCGCCGTCGAGGTGTACGCCAGCGAGTCGCTGGACGACCGACTGACGCTCACGACCAAACCCGCCGGCCACCGACGCGGTCGCGGGATGATGGACCGGGCGAGCGTCTCGGCGGCGGCCGGCGAGCGCGCGGTCGTCGAGAAGTCCATCGACGTCAGGGACCCGTCGCTGTGGTGGCCCCGCGGAATGGGGCGCCAGCACCGCTACGAGGTGCGCGCGAAGCTCGGCGACGCCGCCCGGACGAGCACGACCGGAATCGCGACCGTCGAGGGGACCGACGCGGGCGGGCTGCGCGTCAACGGCGAGGACGTGCCCGTCCGCGGGGTCGCGCTGACGGACGCGGCGGTCGCGGACGTCGACCGAGCGGCCGAGGTGAACGCGAACCTCGTGCGTGCGCACGCCCACGCGCTCCCGGAGGCGGTCTACGACGCCTGCGACGAGGCGGGCCTGCTCGTCTGGCAGGACCTGCCGCTGACCGGTCCCGGCGTGTTCGACATCGCGCGCGGACAGGAAGTGGCCGAGCGGCTCGTCGGCACGTACGCTCACCACCCGAGCCTCGCGGCGGTCGGCGTCCACGACGAGCCCACCGATACCTTCGCCGAACGCGTCGGCTCCGGGCTGGTCGACCGCCTGCGCTTTCGCTACCGGGTCTGGCGGAGCGGCTACGACCGCGGCGCCGCCGCGGAAGTCGCCGAGGCCGTCCCCGACGGCGTCGCGGTGTACCCCGTCGTCGGCGAGCCCGGCACCGACCCCGACGCGGCGGCGCTCTATCCGGGGTGGGACTACGGCGGCGTCGACGACCTCCAGTGGGTCCGCGAGCGCTACGACCTCGACGGCGCGGTCGGCGAGTTCGGCGCGGGGTCGCTACCGGAGGGCGTCGACCCGGCCGAGGCGGGCGAGGAGGGCGGTCCCGACCTCGCGGGGTTCGACCGGGCGAAACACGACGCCGTCGTGGGGAGCGACGACCCCGCGGCCTCGCAGGCCTACCAAGCGGAACTGGTCCGGGGGGTCGCCGAGCGGCTTCGGACCGACGGCGTGCCGGTCGCCGTCGCCAACGCCCTCCGGGACGCCGGCGACGCCGGGATGGGCGTCTACGCCCGCGACGGGACGCCGAAGGACGCGGTCGAGAGTCTCGCAACGGCGTTCGAGCCGGTCCAGGCGTTCCTCGTGGGAGCCTCGGCCGGCGAGTGCGACGTGGTCGTCGCCAACGACGCCCCCGAGACCATCTCGGGGACGGTCACCTGGGAGGCTGGCGACGAGTCGGGCGAGGTCGAGGCGACCGTCGACGCGGGCGACCGGGCGGTCGTCGACACCATCGACGTGCCCGGATCCGCCTCCTCGGTCGAACTCTCCGTCCGGGTCGGCGACGCGAGCGTCGAGAACGTCTATCGTTTATAAGCATCGGCTACCGTGTGGTAATCCCTGACGTGACGTTATCGGGCCCGTGTGACTGTGAAACAGCCACATGGACCACCGGAATATTTAAACAGGGGGAGACGCAAGGCTTTGGTACCAGAACGTCTCCGGCGTTCCGGCTGTATCGCACTTCGACCAGCATGACAGGACACCCTTGTTGTCGGCGTCAGCCACTTCGTAGCGGTTGCCCTGTTTCTCGCCGGAGCGGGTATGGCATAGAGGTACAATTATGGCAGACTCGATAGACGAATCCAAGAACGTATCGGTGACAGACGACGACCTCGAGAACAAATCCAAAGGCGAGCTCATCAAGCTCGCCGGGCAGCTGCGAGATCGACGAAACGATCTCAACCAGATGGCGTCCGAGCGCGCCTCGGACCGCGACGACCTGAACGCGAAGACCCGCGAGAAGGTCGACGAGGCCCAGGAACACCGCGAGCAGCGCGACGAGCTCAACCAGCAGGTCCAGGAGCACAAGGAGAAGCGCAACGAGCTCAACGCCGAGGCTAACGAGCTGTTCGACGAGGTCGAGGAGCAACGCGACGAGCTCGAGCTCGACGAGGGGAAAGACATCGAGCAGCTCGAAGACGAGATCGAGGACCTCGAGTTCAAACAGCAGACCGAGGTCCTCTCGGCCGAGGACGAGCGCGAACTCATCGAGAAGATCGAGGACAAGCGCGAGAAGCTCGCCGAGAAGAAGGAGAAGCTCAACCAGGGGGGCGATCTGGAAGGGGTCAAGGAGGAAGCCGAGGAGATCCGCTCTGAAGCCTCCAAGCACCACCAGAAAGTCACCGAGCTGGCCGACGAGGCACAGGAGCACCACAACCAGATGATCGAGGCCTACCGCGAGGCCGACGACATCCGCGACGAGGCCGACGAGATGCACGAGAAGTTCGTGGAGGCCCAGGAAGCGGCCGACCAGCACCACGAGGACTTCGTGCGCGTCCAGAAGCGCCTGCGCGAACTCGACAAGAAAGAAGAGGAAGAGGAGCGCGAGGCCCTGTCTCTTATACACATCTNATGGTCGTTATTATTATGAGACCTCGGAAGGCGAGACCCTCGACACCGAGGACCTGATGAAGCTCCAGAAGACGGGGCTGCTGTAACTGCGACCGCTCTCTCTGCGTTTTTCGCCGCCGCGTAGCCGCTGCTTCGCGGCGGTCCGGTTTCAGCGGTGCGGTCGCTCGGACTCGTTGGACTGTTCGGGACCGCTGCAAGCGCCCCGCGACTTTTTGCCCGCGGCCCGCGAGAGACCGCACATGGTTCGGGGTGTGGACGACGACGCGGGTGGTCGGGAGCGGTCTCGACGGGGGGTGCTTCGGTGGGGACTCGCGCTCGGCGTCGGCGCACTGAGCGGCTGTTCGCTGTTCGACGAGCCGGACGGCGACGAACCGACCGTCACGTCGGCCCCGGTCGACGACCGCACGGCGACGGACACCGCCGCCGGACCGGCCGCACGGCCGGGAACCGTGACGGACGGGGCCGACGTACGACCTGAGACGGCGACGCCGCGGAACCGCCGAACCGACCGGCCGACGGCGACGCCCGTCCCGACCGACGGCTGGCGGGTCCTGCAGGCCGACGACGCCCGAACGGGGTGGCGACCCGACGGGACGGGCCCCGAGAGCACGGCGGCGCCCGACCCCGACGGCGAGGCCGATAGCGGAGCGGAATCCGGCGATGGGACGAGTGAACGACCGGTCGGGTCGGTGTGGTCGACCGATATCGGCGGTGCGGTCCGGGGGTCGGTCGCGGTGGCCGACGGGACCGCCTACGTCGGGAGCGAATCGGGGGTCGTCGCCGCGCTGTCGGTGTCGGGTCCCGGTGCGTCGGGGAGCGATCCGACGCGTGCGCTGGAGGAAGCCGCCGGCTGGACCTACGAGGCGGGGACGGCGGTGCGCGCGACGCCGACCGTCGCCGACGGTGTCGTCTACTGCGGTGACGAGGGCGGAACGCTGACCGCGCTGGACGCGAACGACGGGCGCGAGCGGTGGTCGTTCGCGGTCGCGGGCGACCGGGCCGGGCCGTCGGCGGTGCGGAGCGGGCCGGTCGTCGCGGACGGGACCGCCTACGTCGGCGCGACGGACGGCCGAGTCTACGCCGTCGACACCGCGGACGGCGCCGAGCGGTGGCGCTTCGACGCGGGCGGGTTCCTCGGCGTCGCGGCTCCGGTCGCGCTGGCCGAGGGACGCGTGTTCGCCGGAAGCTACGCCGGGCGGCTCTACGCTCTCGACGCCGAGACGGGGCGCGAGCGGTGGTACTACGCCGGGCGAGCGGCGACGCGGGCGTGGTCCGGACCGACCGTCGCCGACGGCGTCGTCTACGCCGGGACCAGTCTGGAGGGCGTCCTCGCCGTCGACGCCCTCGACGGGACCGAGCGCTGGCGTCGCGAGACCGAGGGGCCGGTGTTCTCCTCACCCGCGGTCGCCGACGAGACACTCTACGTGGGGACCGACGCGGGCGCCGTGCTGGCGCTCGACACCGCCGACGGGACCGAACGCTGGCGGCACGAGGTCGACGGCGCCGTCAGGTCCTCGCCGGCCGTGGTCGACGGCCGCGTCTACGTCGGGACCGACGGCGGGTCGGTACTCGCCCTCGACGCCACCGACGGGACCGAACGCTGGCGGATCGCCCTCGACGGTCGCGTGACGAGTTCGCCGGCGGTCGTCGACGGCCGCGTCTACGTCGGCGACGGGACCGGCGTCGCCCACGCCCTCGCCGCGACTGAGCGATGATCCGAGTCGAGCGACGCTCCGAGCCGAGCAGTGACCCGAGCCGAGCGGCGCCGCGGACAGCGGCGCCACTCAGGCGGTTTCGGGGATCGGATCCGCGAGGACGACCGCCTCGCCGTCGACGACCGCTTCGCCCTCGCCGTCGGTGACGACGGTGGTGAGCCGGTAGCGGTCCTCTCCGACCACCTCGACGACCTCGCATTCGGCGGTGACGCGGTGGCCGATATCGACCGGTCCCAGGTAGCTGACTTCCTGGGAGAGGTAGACTATCAGTCCGGGGAGTCGCGCGAGCGCCGCGCTGACGACGCCGGCGACGAGCGTCCCGTGGACGATCCGCCGGCCGAAGCGCGTCCCCTTCGCGTACTCGTCGTCGAGGTGCAGGCGGTTCGTGTCGCCGCTGGCGTCGGCGAACTCCTCGACCTCGGCTCCGTCGAGCGGCTTCGAGAACCGCACCACGTCCCCCACGTCGATGCGTTCGGGGTGGCCGACGTACTCGAACGACCAGTCGGCCTTCTCGTAGGCGGTATCGGCGCGTTCGGTCTCGCGGACGCGGCCGTCGTCTCCGTCGGCGTCGGGTGCGGCCCGGCGGACGTGCGGGAGGTACTGCGAACAGGCCGTCGTGGTGACAACGCCCAGGAGGTCGCCGTCGTCGACCACCGGCAGCGCCTCGACGCCGTGGGTCCGCAGGCGCTCGGCGGCCTCGACGACGGACTCGCCCGGACCGACCGTGTGAACGGGGCTCGACATCACGGCGGTGGCCGTCAGCGACGCCGGGTCGCGGCCCTCGACCAGCAGCGCGACCGCGTCCGCCTCGGTGACGATGCCGACGACCTCGCCGGTGTCGACGACGACTACCGACTCGACGCCGGGCTCGTCGAGCCGACGCGCGACGGCGAGCACGCGCTCGTCCGGCCGAACCGTCTCGGCGTCCTCCATGAGTTCCGTGACTGCGGGCGGGCGAAGCATCCTGGCGGTCGTTCGCCTCCACCGTCCTTGAGAATACGGGCGCTACGGATTCACCCGGACCCCTCCGGACACACGGCCGCATCGCCTCCCGGACCCACTCGACCGAGACGCGCTCACTTTCGGTATCGGCCGCGAGAGACGAAGGCTATGCACGCTCGTGCGCTCGCGCTGGCGGCCGGAGTGGCCGCCTTCCTCGCGGTCACCGAAGTCGCGCTCCATTGAATCCGCTGTTCGTCGGCCTCCCGGTCGGTGCCGTCGCCGTCGAGACGTTCTGTCCCGACCTCCCGGGCGCTCACGCTCGCGACCGTCGTGGCGATTCTCACGGGGGCGGGGACGAACACTCCGGACCTCGCCGACGCCGATTCGCCGGCGGGCTAACTGGGCCGGAACCGCTCCAGCACCGGGATCTCCTCGACCCGCTCGTCGTCGAGCGCCGCCCAGTCGATGCCGCCCGGGCGCTCGAACGGCGAATCGGTTCGGATCGTCCGCTCGGGGGTGACGACGATATCGAGCGGTACGTCGTGGGCGTCGGGGTCGATCCCCTCGCGGACCTGCGACTCGTGGACGGTGGTGACGACGGTCGTCTCGGCGTCGACGAGGCCGAGTTCCGAGAGGACGGCGAACTCGAGGTCGCTGTAGCCCTCACCCTTGCCGACGCGGGCGCCCGACGGGGAGACGGCGACGCTGCCGACGAGGACGAGGTCGATCCGGCCGACTGCGTCGGGACCGACCTGCTCGGCGTGGTCGGCGACGCCGGAGACCGTGGCGGCGGCGTCGGGGTCGGCGAGCTCGCCGGGGTCGAGGCGGTAGAAACAGCGCTCGTCGCGCAGGCGCGGGACGGCCATGAAGACGGTCGTCCCGGCGTCGAGGGCGGCCCGGCGGGCGGGCAGTTGCGGGGCGTCCGGATTGGCCTTGATCCGCTCGGCCTCGTCCCACTCGGACAGGTCGGACAGGCGTTCGGCGGCCCGGTCGGCGCCGGCGAAGTTGGGGATGCGGCCGTGGGGCGGGAAGGGAAAGCGGGCCTCGCCGCTCTCTTCGAGGTGGTCCCAGACGCGCTGACGGAGGGGCTCTTTGTCGGTGGGCATCGCTCGCCGGTCAGAGCACGTCCGAGGCGGCCGTGTCGGTGCCCACGTCGGTGGTCACGTCGATGTTCTGGATCAGCTGGACCAGATCGGCCAGTTGCGGGAACGTGTAGACGGTGACTTCCACGTCGGCGTCGCTGGCGACGATGTGGGAGTCGACGACGAAGGCGATCTCCTCGTCGGGCCAGCCGCCCATCTCGTCGACGATGTCGCTCGCGGGGCCGAAGACGAACGAGGGCGTGGACATGTCGATGGTGGTGTCGAGGACGTTCGCCCAGCCGTCGATGAAGCCGGAGGTCATGATGTTGCCGATCTCCTGCATCGCCGACCGCTCCATGTCGGTGAAAAAGCCGTCGTCGGCCTCGCCGCTGCCCATATCGCCGACCATCCCCTGGGCGAGCCGTTTGCTCCCTTCGGGTTCGAGCATGAACAGGATGTAGCCGTAGGGCGCTTCGGTGAGTTCGACGTAGATGCCGACCTGCTGGTGCTCACCGAGGTGGGTTCGCACGTCCGCGATATCGAGGAAGTTGATCTTCGAGACCTCGATCTCGGTGTGGAGCCCGGACAGCTGGTTGAGGTGTTCGGAGACGGTCGTGGCTCCCTCCTTGGCCATGTCGTTGAAAAGCTCCAGTTTCCGCACGTCGACCTCGTAATCCATACGCTTCGGTTGGACCGGATCACCGTAAACGTGCTGGCGGCTGATGGGCCGACGAACGGCGTGCGAGACGGGTACCACCGGGTTCGGGCGATCCGCGACGGAGGCGAACGTGGCGGTGTCTCCGTCGATCCCGGCGAGTGGGCTCGGACGGGCCAGGGTGGGTTCGGTTGCGTTTTCGATCGGGTAATTCCTCGATACCGGGGGAGAGGCCGCATAGGCGACGTATACTCTTGGGCGTGTCGGCCGCGATAGCAAACGGCGGGTGGGAGGTTCGATCCGCCCCCGGCGACCGACCAACCCGTCGCGACTCCACACACATGCCGCTCGTCACGACCGATCCGACCGCCATCGACTCGTCGGCCCTCGACGAGTACCTCGGCACCGTTCCGGGTTCCGTGTCCGACCTGGAACTGCTGCTGTGGGTACTCGTCTGCTGGGCGCTGGTGCTCGATATCGTTCTGACCGCGTACGGCCTCTCGATCGGTCTCGTCGAACGCAATCCGCTCATGAGACAGGCGCTCGAAACGTTCGGCCTGGCGGCGCTCGGACTCGCGAAGGCCGGCGCCGTCGCCGTCGCGCTCGTCTTTCGCTTTCTCTGGCCCGAATACGCGATCGTCGCGCCGCTCGGCCTCGCGATCCCCTGGATACTCGCCGTACTCATCAACGCCACGCTCCTGGCGTCGCTGTGACACTTCCGTCACGACTGCGCTCCCGTCACGGCCCACCCCGTCACGGCCGCGTTTCCCCCCCTCTGACCCCTTTCGCGGCCTGAACGCCGCTGGATCCCACCACAGGATTTCGCGATCTGGTACCCCTTCGAGGTTTCAGGGGCGTTCGGTCCACGCGTTGTCCGCTGTCCCGCGACCGCAGCCGGCGGTGCGAGTTTGATACGAAACGATCCTTTTTTGACAGTCTGTTACGACGTGGCGAACGCACGATCCACCCCTCTGGGTGGGGGGTGGCGTGCGGTGGGTACGATGCGCGGCACACCACTGACAAGTGTAGACAGATCGCGGGGGATCGGCGACCGATTCGGCTTCGCGGCCGACGACCGTGTCGTCGAGGGAGCGCTGTGGGCAGTCGTCGCCGCGTCGGTAGCACTCGACGTGTACACCACGTGGCTGGGACTGTCGATGGGGCTCTCGGAGGGCAATCCGGTGATGCGCTGGGCCATCGGCGGCCTGGGGATCGCCGCGCTCGGCGCGGCGAAACTCCTGGTCGTCTGCGGCGCCGGCGCGCTCCGGACGCTTCGCCCCCGATACGGGACTGTCATCGCACTGGGGCTCGCGCTCCCGTGGACGGTGACCGTCCTCGTCAACGCGGTCGCACTCGCGACCGTCTGACCGCCAGCGAGCGTGTCCGAACGCCCGGGACGGCCGTGGGATCCGTCCCAGTGGCTCCCCCATCTCTCCACAGGCGGACACGCCCCTGGTTCGGTCGCTCCCCGACGCGTCGCTACTCGTCGGGCCGCTTCTCGGCCAGCACCGTCCGGTCGAACTCGCAGACCAGCGTGTCCGCGCCGTTCTCGACGCGATAGGCCTCGACGTGCATCGTCACGACGCCGCGCTCGCCGTCGCTCGTCTCTCGCTTGTCGGAGACCGTCGACTCCGCGCGGAGCGTGTCCCCGTGGAAGACCGGTTCGGGATGCTCCACGTCGTCGTACGAGAGGTTCGCGACGATCGTCCCGTCGGTCGTCTCGGGGATCGATAGCCCGACCGCGAGGCTCATCGTGTAGAGGCCGTTGACCAGCCGCTCCCCGAAGCGCGTCTCGGCGGCGAACTCGGCGTCCAGATGCAGCGGCTGCTGGTTCATCGTCAGGTCGCAAAAGCGCTGGTTGTCCGACTCGGACACCGTGCGACGCTTGTCGTGGGCGACGGTCTCGCCCACGTCGAATTCCTCGTAGTAGCGCCCTGGCATGGCTCGACCGTCGGTTCGGCGGCGGTTAACCGTTGGGCCGTCTTCCGCGGCGCATCGAGACGAACACAGCGGACATCCTCGTTTCGGAGCCGACTGGAGCGACCCAGTCGCCGCGTTCGTCGCGACTCGTTCCCGAAGAGACACCCCCATCGGTCCGGACATTTATATCCGGGTGGGCGACCAGCCACTCGCGTGTCCGGAACGACGCGGTTCGCGGTAGTCTGTCTACTGGTAACGGGAGCCCTCGCGCCGGCAGTCGGAACGGGTATCACCGACCTGGCAGTCGGAGCGGGAGCGGCCGGACCAGTGGCGAGTGCGGCCTTCGACCCCACCGACCCGTCGAACGCGACGGACGCCCGTCAACCGTCTCGACCGCGGATCGTGGCGGTCTATCCGAACCCCGTCGCCGACGGCGACCGCGGCGAGTTCGTCGTCGTCGACGCGCCGAACGGGACGGACCTCGGCCGGTATCGACTCTCCGACGGCGACAGCGCGCTCGTCGTGCCGAATCGAACGGTGACCGGCCGCGTCGCGGTCACGACGGCTCCGGCGGCGGTCCGGAACCTCACTCGTCTCACGGTCGTCGCGGCGAACGGGAGCGTCGCGCTGGCAAACGGCGGGGAACGGCTCCGCCTTCGCCGCGGAAACACCACGGTCGCACGCGCCCGGTATCGCGAGGCGCCGGAGGGGAAGATCGGCCGCTTCGACGACCGCGGCGCGCTCGCGTGGCGACCGCTCGGGCGGACGAACCGCTCGGTCGTCACGGCGACCGGCGGCCAGGCGCGGGCGTTCACGCTCCCGGACGCACCGGGGGTTCCGCTCGACGTGGTCCGCTCCGCTGACAGCCGGATCCTGCTGGCGGGGTACACGTTCACCTCCGAGCGGGTCGCGCGGGCGCTCGAACGCGCACAGCGTCGTGGTGTCGACGTGCGTGTCCTCCTCGACGGCGGGCCCGTCGATGGGATCACTCGCCGCCAGGCTCGGCTGCTCGACGTGCTGGTCGACGCCGGCGTCACCGTGAAGCTCCTCGGCGGCCCCCACGGCAGATACGCGTTCCACCATCCCAAATACGCCGTGGCGGACGACCGTGCGGTCGTCCTCACCGAGAACTGGAAGCCGGCGGGGACCGGCGGCCACGCCAGCCGCGGGTGGGGTGCCGTCGTCTCCCAGCCCCGGATCGTCGACGGGCTCGCCGAGACCTTCCACGCCGACGCCGGATGGCGCGGCGCTCGCCCCTGGTCGCAGGTCCGACGCGGACGGTCGTTCGAACGGGCGACCGTCGCGAACGGCTCCTATCCCGGCCACCGGTCGCCCGAGACGGTCCCCGTGAACCGAACCCGGTTGCTCGTCGCACCGGACAACGCCGGCGGGGCGGTCACCGCCGCGCTCGACGACGCCGACGACTCCATCGACGTGATCCAGATGAGTATCGACGGGCCCGACCAGCGCTTCCTCCGGGCGACCGTCCGGGCCGCCCGCCGCGGCGTCGACGTGCGCGTCCTGTTGAGTAGCGCGTGGTACGTCGAGGATGAGAACCGACGGCTCGTCGAGCATCTGCGCGAAGTTGCCGAACGCGAGGAGCTGCCCCTGTCGGCGAGACTCGCCGAGCCCGAGGGGGATTTCGAGAAGATCCACGCCAAGGGCGTCGTGATCGACGGCGACCGGGTACTCGTGGGCAGCCTCAACTGGAACGGCGAGTCCGTCCGGCAGAATCGCGAGGTCGTCCTCTCGCTCGACGGAGCGGCGGTCGGCGAGTACTATCGCGAAGCGTTCGGAGCCGACTGGGGCGAAGGGGGAGGCGGGTCGTCGCTCCCGGTCGGGATCGTCGCGGGAGTCGCCGGCTGTCTGGTGCTCGCGACACTCGTCGCCCGGCGGATCGACTTCGGAGAGAACGTGGGCGTCGGTGGCCGGACGTGACGAGCGCGACGGGACCTCAGTCCTCGGCGAAGGCGGCGGAACTGCCGAGTTCCTCGTCGATCTCGGCGTCGGCCATCTTCTCGACGAGGGCGTCGATGACGGTCTCGCGCATGCCCCGGACGAACTTGATCGACCCGACGACGAGGTGGCCGCCGCCGCTGACGCCGCCGCCGTCGACCTCTTCTTTGAGTTCCTCGACCATGTTCGGGATGTCGAGGCGGACGCCGTCGGAGCGGAGGACGGCGAAGTCCGGACCGTAGCCGATGGTGATGACGGGGTCGCCGGTCTCGGCGACCTTGGAGTCGTGGACCTTGCCCGTGGTCTTCCCGGGGGCGGGGTAGGTAAAGCGGTGAGCGTGGTTCTCCACGTCGAGGCGATAGAGGTGCGCGTCGTTGTCGAGACGCTCGTGGTCGACGTGGGGCATGGCGGCGTCGAGCTGCCGTTCCACGTCGCGCTCGGCGCGGGTCGCGAGGAACGAGACGAGGTCGCGATGGCGCGCCTCGTCGTCGCAGTCGACGTTGAGCGCGTCGGTGACGAGCTGGCCGCCGTCGTCGTACTTCAGCCAGAAGGTGGCGTAGTCGAGCGCCTCGCCCACGTCGCGGAGTTCGGCCTCGTCGTAGCCCTCCTCGCGGGCGAGTTCGAGGTAGTCGTCCATCGCGTCGGCCTCGGACCGGTCCGAGAGGCCGGCGACGGCGGGGACGTGTCGGAGCTCCTCGGTGATGCCGGGGTCGATCATCCGCGCGAGTTCGACGCACATCATCCCCGTCGTGATGCGGTAGTCCTCGTCGTGCAGATAGGGGTTGACGTGCTCGTCGAGCAGGCCGCCGACGGCGTCGGGGTCGGGGTGGTGGTGGTCGACGACGACGATGGGCACGTCGTAGTGGGCGAGGTTGCGGTAGGCCGGCGTGTCCTCCTCGGTCGAGCCGTTGTCGAGCATCAGCAACAGCGGGAGGCGCTGGCCGTGGCGCGTGCGGTCTTCGAGCGCGAAATTCAGGTCACGAGTCACGTCCTCCATCTCGTAGTACGGCGCCTTGCTCGGCAGGCGCTTGAGGAGGTGCTGGGCGGCGTCGGGGTCCTCGTAGGTGTCCTCGATGAACCGCTCCAGCGCCACCTGCATCGGGACGCTGGCGCAGATGCCGTCACCGTCGGCGTGGTGGCGCATGCGGATCGGACGCCCTTCGAGGATCTCCCGGCGGAGGCGCTCGGCGACGGCGCGCAGGTCGCCGCGCAGTTTCTCGAAGGCCGCCCACTCGACGAGCGGTTCGGGGTCGTGGGGTTCGGCCATCTCGTCGAGGTCGTCGGCCTGCTCTGTCCGAACTTCCTCGGCGTCGCCGCCGTCGAGGACCTGCAGGTCGTCGATCTCGACCTGGACGGCGCCCTCGCGGGTCTCGACGTAGCCGTCGACGCGGACCACGTCGTCGAGTTCGACGTCCTCGTAGGCGCGGACGCCGGCCTCTTCGAAGGCCGTACACGGCGCGATGCCGGTCGCGTCGCGGACCTGGAAGACGGTCGGGCCGCCCGTCTGTTTGATCTGGACGACCACGCCCTCCAGCGTGACCGACTCGCCGACGACGTCGCCGAGGTCGGCGACGGCGTGGCTGTCGCGAGCGATCGTCTCGACTTCGTAGTCGGGCAGGTCGACCTCGTCGAAGGCCAGGTCGCCGTTGTCTCGCACCTCTTCGAGTTCGACGACGAGTTCGTCGCCGACCTCGTAGGTGCCCAGCAGGTTCGACCCGTGGACGAGGCCGGACACGTCGTCCGAGAGGTCGACGAAGACGCCGTACTCGACGACGCCGTTGACTTCCGCGAGGTACAGGTCGCCTTCGGAGACGTACTCGAAGTCGCAGTTCGAATCGAGGTCGTAGACGGTCGTCCCACCGTCGGGGACGGCGACGCCGGAATCCCCGGCGTCAGGTACAGGAACCATTTGTACTCGATACCGCTCCGCCGGCAGTTTAACCTTCGGAAAGCGTTCCGCCAGCATCTTTTTCACGGAGGAGTGTCCTCGCTCGGTTCGCTCGCGCGGATAGTAACGGCGCTGTAGAATGTCACAGAACAGTTCAAGCTGATTGATTTCGAGTCCGCTGAGGATGAATCACCTGCTCAGTGGGGGTTGCGTACTGACCGCTGGTGATTCTATCAGGACCAGTTGAGATGTAGAGTCGTGTGCGAGATACAGGGCGCGTCTCTTGCAATCGGTTTGGGACTGATTCTCCTGAGAGTCACAACACCGGACTCGGGTGGCACTCCCCTCTCTCTGAGAGGTGGACGTAAGCAAAGCGTTAACTATGTACTTATTAACACTACTCCATGCGAGCGGCTCCGCTCTCAACGTTTGCTGTCGTCGCCCTCCTTGTCCTCGCAGGCTGTAGTGGCCTCCCAGTCACGGGCGAGGGCGAACCGACACCTGATGCGTCCCCCTCTGATTTCCCGAACGCGTCGGCCATCGACCACTCCGTGTTCGACACCCACGCGGCCGCGATGGGCAACACGAGTTTTACCCTCACGACCGAGATGGTCCAGAAGGACCGCGTTCCATGGAATGATGAGAAGAACTTCTCGTACAAGAACGAGACGGCGCAGTATCTCGCCGAGCCCAGCGACTCACAGTACCTCGTCCACACCACCGGCTACTTTTCGGTGAACGGGAGCACCTACTCGAACGGAAGTACGGTATACGTGCTGGCACAGGAGAACAACGAGACAACTGTGACCGTGCAACCCGTCTTCATCACGTCGGTGCTCAACGAGTCAGGGGAGAATTATCTCTGGCGCGGTGGGCTCCTCGGCGACGAATACGATTCCGGCGCTATCAACGCCACCTACGAACGGAAGGGCATTGAGATGTTCCAGGGTGTTCCAGTGATGCGGTACGAGGCTACTGGCCCCGACGCACTGACCGGCGGGTGGGCACCGAGCGAGAACGCGAGTTGGAACTACGAGACCTTCTCCGCGACACTCCTGCTCGACGAAGACGGCATCGTTCGCCACTACCAGTACAAGTTCGTCAGACCCCCCGAGTTACTAGATAATGTGAGGTATTCGCGGACATACACTCTCTCCGACGTGGGGACCACTAACGTCGAGAAACCAGACTGGGCGATGAACGCGACAACCGGGTCATAACCACTTCACTCGATACCGACCGAGTCGCCCGGTTTGATCGATCCGTCCGCTGCACTGAGCATCCGGCGCCGAAGGCGCCGGTTCACCGAACTCGCGCTCCGCGCGAGTTCGGCCTGTCTCGTGAACGAAGCGAACGAGATGGTTCGAGACGGCTCTGCTGTCTCGTCATGCCGAAAATCTCCGATTTTCGAGCACCTCGTCAGAGCTCGCTCTGACGGTGTTTTCACCCATGTTTTTGGCGAGGGGGTCGCCGATGGCGACCCCCTCGCGAAAAAGATGGTTTGGAAAGCCTTGTTACGCGGGCTACCCGACAGAGAAACATGGGAATCTTCCGCTCGGGCGAGGTGGTCGGCATCGCCGAGGCCGCTCTGGAGTTCGCGCTGGAGGCCTCGGAGGACGCCCACCCCGACGAGTACATGGGGTTTCTGCGCGGTGAGGACGCCCGGAAGTTCGACCTGGACTACGAGGGAACGGTCCTGACCGACATCCTCGTCATCCCGGGGACCGAGTCGAACCCGGTCAGCGCGACCGTCGACTCCAGCATGATCCCTAACAGCTCCAGGGCCGCCGGGTCGATCCACTCCCACCCCAACGGCGTGCTCCGCCCGAGCGACGCCGACCTCCAGACGTTCGGCAAGGGGAAGGTCCACATTATCATCGGCGCACCCTACCGGAAGTCCGACTGGCAGGCGTTCGACCGCGAGGGCAACCCCGTGGACCTGCCGGTGCTCGACATCGAGATGCCCGAAGACGAGTTCTTCGACTTCTCCCAGGAGGACATCGACGCCGAACTCATGGAGGAACGCGACTACGGCGCCGAGGGGACGGACTTCCGCTCGGAACCCGACGACGAGTGGGGCGAGCGATGACCGGCGACCGATCGGGCGCGAACCCCGGTTCGGACGCCGTCGTCGTCGCCCAGGGCACCTTCGACATCCTCCACCCCGGCCACCTCCACTATCTCCGGGACGCGAAGGCGATGGGCGACCGACTGGTCGTCATCGTGGCCCGCTCGACGAACGTGACGCACAAGGAGTCGCCCGTCGTCCCCGGCCCCCAGCGCCGAGAGATGGTCGCCGGGCTCGACCCCGTCGACGAGGCGCGACTGGGCCACCCCGAGGACATCTTCGCACCCATCGAGGAACTCGACCCCGCGGTCATCGCGCTGGGCTACGACCAGCACCACGACGCCGACGGGATCCGAGCGGCGCTGGCCGACCGCGGCATCGACTGTGAAGTCCGCCGCGCTACCGCTCACGAGCCCGACTACGAGGGTGTCCTCTCCTCGGGACGGATAATCGATCGGATCCTCGACGAACGCGGGTAGGTGTCCGTTTCGCGTCGCCGAACGCGCTCCCCGGAGTGTTGGCAGAACGTGTAATCGTCACAAAGTTTAATTCACACCGGCACGCGCCGGGAGGGTATGCAACGGGTCACGGTGGACGACGTGCCGTCGTGGGCGTACCGGGGGCTGGAACTACTGGTGGTCGGGCCGGCTGTGGTGGTCGCGCTGTTCGCGTTCGGTCTGTTTACGATTCTCGACGGCCCGATGGCCGGTAGTCCGTTCTCGTTCGGGGCGCTGGGCGTCGGATACGTCGGGGTGCTCGCGCTCGGATTCTTCGGGCGGCTCCTCTTGCCGCCGCTCGTGTATCTGGACAGCCGAAGCCTCTCCGGCCGGGAGATCGACTGGGAGCCGAACTCGATACTCTACGGAATCTTCGGATTCGTCTTCGGCTGGCTCGTCGTCGCGGAGTACCTCTACAAGCGCCACACCTACGTCGTGGACTGGGTCGGCTCGGAGGCGTGGTGGTACTGCGCGCTGGTCGGTGCGGGCGGACTCGCGGTCGGTGTCCTGTCGTTCGCGGCCGGGCTGTTCGGGACGCTCCCGGTGATCTACCTCGGACTCCCGCTGTTCGCCATCGGCCTCTACAGGGACGCGACGTACGTCCGCCTCAACAGCGAGTGGCACCCGAACCCGATCAATCACTTCCTCGCGGCGCTGTTCTCCGGACTGTTCGTCGTCCTCTGGATCCCCTACTTCGGCTACTACGTCTACAAGCGCCACACGCACCTCGGACTGCTCTGACCGTTCGCCGCCGCTCGCGAATCCGGCCGGCGGTCGGTAGAGAAAACGGAACCGACGCTTCGCAGGAACCGGTACTACAGCAGGTCGTGTTCGGCGAGGCGCTCGACGCCCTCGCGCAGGCGGTCCTCGTCGTTGGCGTAGGCCAGACGGACCCAGCCGGGCGTGCCGAACGCGCTGCCCGGGACGGTCGCGACGTGGGCCTCCTCGATGGCTTCCTCGGCCCACGCGACGTCCTGGGCCTCCTCGCCGTCGCCCTCGACGCGGGTGTCGGCGACGGGCAGCATGATGTAGAACGCGCCGTCGGGCGTGGGCACGTCTTTGCCGTACTCGGCGAAGAGGTCGACCAGCATGTCCCGGCGGTCCTCGAACGCCGAGCGCATCTCCTCGACGGCCTCGTCGGTGTTCTCCAGGGCCTCGACGCCCGCGTGCTGGACGAAGTTGACGGCGCAGGTCACGGAGTGGCCGTGGATCTTGCCGGCCTGGTCGACGACCGACTCGGGCGCGGCGTAGTAGCCCAGCCGCCAGCCCGTCATCGCGTAGGCCTTCGAGAACCCGTTGAGGGTGATGGTTCGGTCCTCCATGCCCTCCAGCGTGCCGATGCTGGTGGCCTCGACGCCGTCGTAGGTGATCTCCTTGTAGATCTCGTCGGAGATGACGGTCACGTCGTGTTCGACGGCGATGTCGCGGACGCCCTCCAGGGCCTCGTCGGAGTAGACGGCGCCGTGGGGGTTGCCCGGGGAGTTGACGACGAGGATCTCCGTGTCGTCGGAGACCGCTTCGGCGAGGTCGTCGAGCGCGGGTTCGAGCTGGAAGTCGTACTGGGCGGTGTCGACGCGGGTGAGGCTCCCGTCGGAGAGCTTCACCATCGCCTCGTAGGAGACCCACGCGGGGTCGACGAGTGCGACCTCGTCACCGTCGTCGATCAGGGTCTGGAAGACCTCGAACAGGCCCTGCTTGCCGCCGGGCGTGACGACGATGTTCTCCGTGCCGTACTGGGAGAGGCCGTCGTCGTGGAGCTTCTCGACGATGGCGTCTTTGAGCGCGGGGATGCCGTTCGAGGGAGTGTAGCCGGTGTGGCCGGCGTCCATCGCGTCCTTGCCGGCCTGCTTGACGTTCTCGGGGGTGTCGAAGTCGACGATGTCGCCGACCGAGAGGTCGACGACGTCGACGCCCTCGGCCTCCAGTTCGGATGCCTTGTTGCTGATCGCGACGGTGGCGCTCGGTTCGATTCTGCCGACGCGTGCTGCGAAGTCCGTGTCCATGGTTGTGTCGTGATGTAGTCGTCCGCGGTGTCTCTCAGGGCAGTGCTTCGACGAGGTCGACGGCGCTGTCGACGACCGTCGCGCCGTAGTCGGTGCGGGCCTTCGCCTCGGCCGTACTCATCCCGGGGCCGATGATCCCGAAGGTGACCGGGGTATCACGGTCGAGGCTCACGTCGGTGAGCCCCTGGGCGGCGGCGTCGGCGATGACCTCGTCGTGGTCGGTGTCGCCTTCGACGATCGCGCCGAGGACGGCGACGGCGTCGATGTCGTCGCGGCGGGCCAGTCGGTCGGCGGCCAGCGGCGTGTCGTAGGAGCCGGGCACCTCGACGGTCGCCGCGACCTCGGCGTCGCGCTCGGCCGCCGCGTCGCGCGCAGCGGCCTCCATCCCGTCGATGACCGAGCCCTCCTTGTCGAACTGGGCGACCACCAGACCGAGCTGTACCATACGCGGGGCGAAGCCAGCCCGCCTAAAAGAACTACCGAACCAGCCCCGCCCGCCACCGCCTGACGGCCGCCAGCCCCGGACCGCACCGACCCGGTTTCGGTGTCTCAAACGGTTGTTTTTCCAACCGGAATCGCTCTTTCCCCGCCGGGTGAGGACGACAGTGATGACAGCCACGGAGGGGGGAGGTCGATTACGAGCGGTCGCGGCTCGGCTCCGAGCCCGCAGCGGTGTCGACCGCGTCACGTTCGCCGTCGTCGCGGTGGTCGTCGCCGCGTTCGCCGCCCGGTTCTACCGACTGGGCGCCCGAACCGCACACTTCGACGAGGGTCGCGTCGCCTACTGGGTCCTCGACTACGCCGCGAGCGGGAACTTCCGATACCGGCCGATAATCCACGGGCCGTTTCTCCAGCACGTCAACGAGGTCATCTTCGGCGTCCTCGGCCCGACCGACTTCGCGATGCGCGTCGTCGTCGCTGTGGTCACCGGCCTGTTCCCGCTGGCGGCGCTCCTGTTGCGCGAGCGACTGCGCGACATCGAAGTCGTCGTGCTCGCGGCCTTCTGGGCGTTCACGCCCGTCGTCCTCTACTACTCGCGGTTCATGCGCGGCGACCCGCTGGTCGCGGCGTTCATGGTCACAGCCTTCGCACTGTTCGTCCGGACCGCCGACACCGGTCGGCGCCGGTACTTCTACGCGGGCGTCGGGTTCGTCGCGCTCGGATTCAGTGCAAAGGAGAACGCCCTGCTGTACCTGCTGTGCTGGGTCGGCGGCGCGGCACTCCTGCTCGACCACCGGCTGTTCCGCGCGGCCGACCGCGGCGAGGACTGGACGGCGGTCGCGACCGCTCACGGCCGACGCGCGCTCCGGGTCGGCTGGCGCCACGCCAACGCGCTCCTGTTCGGTGCGCTCTGTTTCCTCGCCGTCGTCGGCTTCTTCTACGCGCCGCGCGGTGAGACGGCGGTCGGGCCCGGACTCGGAGCGGCGCTGTCCGACCCGTCGCTCCTGCCCGCGGCCCTCCGCGAGGCGACCGTCGGCTCCGTCACGGCGCTGGCGGACACCTGGGTGAACAGCCCCCACCAGGACCACGCGTATCTCCCGTATCTCGGCCACTTCCTCGCGACGCTGCGCGCCGGTGGCTTCGCGGTCTGCGTTCTCGCGGTCGCTGGGTTCGTCGCCGACCGCTACCGGTCCGACGGTCCCTCGGACCTCGTCGCGATCGCCTTCTACTGGGGCGTCGTCTCGGTGCTGGGCTACCCGATCGCGACGGACATCAAGGCGCCCTGGGCGACGGTCCACGCGGTCGTCCCGCTGGCGATCCCGGCCGCCGTGGGGCTCGGCCTGTTCGTCCGCTGGGGCCGGGACGCCCTGGGGGACGACGACCGGGTGAGCGCGGGGCTGGCCGCGCTGGTCCTCGCCGTCGTCGTCGCACAGGTCGCCGTCGCGGGCGCCGGGCAGGTCTACCAGACCGACCACCGCGAGGGCAACCAGCTCGTCCAGTACGCCCAGCCGGCGCCGGGCGTCCAGCCGGTGATGCGCGATGTCGGTACCGCCGCGACCGACCACGCGGGGACGGACGTGGTGCTGTACGGCGACTACTTCGTCGACGCGCCCGGCGCGACCGGTCCCCGCCGGCCCGCCTGTTCCCCGTGGCAGCAGGTCCTCCCCTTGCCGTGGTACTTCGAGCGGGCCGATGCGACGGCGTCCTGCGTCGATTCGGCCGAGGCACTGACCCGAACGGTCGAGCGGGCGCGTCCGCTGGTGGTCGTCGCGCGGGCCGACGACGTGTCGGACCGGCCCGCGGCGCTGTCGGGCTACGAGCGGCGGACGCGCCTGTTTCGCGACCGGGACACGCGGACGCACTTCTTCCTCCGGGGCGACCTGGCGAACGCGACCGCCGGCGGCTGACCGCCGACCCCAGAGAGACACGCTTATTCCGTCCGGTGGGCAATCTCGGCCCAATGACACTCACCTCGCCCGGACCGACGCTCGGCGTCGTCGGCGGCGGTCAGCTCGGCAGGATGCTCGCCGAGGCCGCGTCGCCGCTGGGCGTCGAGGTCGTCGTCAGCGACCCGACGGAGGACCCGCCGGCCGCACCCGTCACGCGCGATCAGATCCACGGTGGTTTCGACGACTACGACGCGGTCCGGGAACTCGCCGAACGAGCCGACTATCTCACCTTCGAGATCGAACTCACCGACCCGGACCTGCTCGAAGAAGTCGCCGCGGAGACCGACACGCCGGTCCACCCCCACCCGGAGACGCTCCGGCTCATCGAGGACAAACTCGTCCAGAAGCGCCGCCTCGCCGACGCGGGCGTCCCCGTCCCCGAGTTCCGCGAAGTGAACTCGGTCGACGAACTCCGCGACGCGCTCGACGACCTGGGCTATCCCGCGATGCTCAAGGCCCGCAAGGGGGGATACGACGGCCGCGGCAATGTCCCGGTCGAGTCACCCGAGGACGTGGACGAGGCGTTCGCCGAGATCGTCGACGCCGCCCAGGGCGGGAGCGCCGAGGACCCGAGCGGTGTCGCCATGGTCGAGGAGATGGTCGACTTCGAGCGCGAACTCGCGGTGATGGGCTGTCTGGGCAGCGAGCAGTGGGGCGAGGGCGACGAGCCCCAACGGGACACGTTCCCGGTCACCGAAACCGTCCACCGCGAGGAGATCCTCCGCGAGACTCGCTCGCCGCCCGAAGCGGACGAGAGCGTCCGCGAGCGCGCTCGCGAGGTCGCGCTGGACGTGCTCGACGTGATGGAGGGCCGGGGCGTCTACGGTATCGAACTGTTTCAGGCTAGCGAGCCGCGGAGCGGCTCGAATACGTCGAGCGGGCAGGGCCCGCGAGACGCCGACGGCGAGATCCTGCTCAACGAGATCGCGCCGCGGCCGCACAACTCCGGCCACTGGACCATCGAAGGCTGTCACACCTCCCAGTTCGAACAGCACGTCCGCGCCGTGACCGGTCGCCCGCTCGGCGACACCGGCCGGCGCGCGCCGACGGTCTCGGCGAATATCCTCGGCGATGTAGACGAGCGACAGGCGGCGACGCTGTCGGGCGAGGACACCCTTTTCGAGCGACCGCGCGCACACCTCCACTGGTACGGGAAACGGGAGGTGTACCGCCTGCGGAAGATGGGCCACGTCACGCAGGTCGGCGAGGGCGACGAGCGGACCGACCGACTGCTGGCGGACGTGCGCGAGCTGCGCGACGATCTGACCTTCCAGTAGACTCGTCGCGACCGGTCGCTCCCCACCGTCTCACCCGCATTCGTTCCGCCCCGGATCGCACACGCTTACGGGCCGGCCCCGCGCACACTCGTCCATGACCGCGGACTCCGTCCAGTCGATAATCGACCAGCTCCACGAACAGGCCGAGATGGACCTGCCGAACGAGGCGACGCCCGACGTGGGTATCGTCATGGGGTCGGATTCGGACCTGCCGACGATGGCCGGCGGCAAAGGCAAGCGCCCGGGCGCCTACGCCGCTCTGGCCGAGGAACTCGGCTTCGAAGAGCAGACCGACTACACCGAGGCCCCCGAGAGCCGCTTCACCTTCGAGACCTTCGTCGTCTCGGCCCATCGCACGCCCGACCTCATGTACGCCTACGCCGAGACGGCCGAGGCGCGGGGCATCGACGTGATAATCGCCGGCGCGGGCGGCAAGTCGGCCGACCTGCCGAACATGACGGCCTCCATCGCCTATCCGCTGCCCGTCATCGGCGTCCCGGTCCAGGAGAAGTCCGTCGACTCGGTGATCGGGATGCCCCAGGGGGCGCCGATCACGGCTGTCGACGCCGGCAAGTCGTTCAACGCCGCGCTCACGGCGGCCCAGATCCTCTCCCGGGAGCACACGGAGATCCGCGAGCGACTGGTCGACTATCATCGGGGCCTGCAAGAGGACGTGGGGGAGGTCTCGCGTGACCTCCACGAGATGGGAACCCCCGGGTTCAAAGACGACTACTGGGACGAGGAGTAGCCCGTCGCCGCGACCGGCCACTGCGTAGTCGGTCCGTCAGTCCGGTTTCTGCCCGGAGATCACCCGTACTTCGTCGTCCTGTCCGAACGGTCCGCCCAGCTCGTCGAGCCGTTCGCGAACCTCGGTCTCGAAGTCCTCGCGCTCGTCGCCGAACCTCGCCGGCGAGCAAAACGAGAGCGAGAAGACGTACCCCACGACACCGTCGACGCTCCACTCGCGGGTCCGCTCGAACGTCGCCGTCTCGACGGCCTCGAACCCGTGGTCGGTCAACAGCTCGTCGTAGGGGTTCTCGTACGGTTCGGTTCGCGGGCCGGTCCGTTCGGGGAGGTCGTCGAGATGGGACGCGGCGCAGTCGTACACCTCGTCCTGCCAGCCACGGCGGCCCTTGGTTAGCCACTCGGTGTCACCGAAGACCGCGACGCCGCCTCCCGGGTTCGTCAGTTCGCGGACGCGGTCGAGGGTCGGCCCGCGCTCCATCCAGTGGAACGCGCGTCCTACGGTCGTCAGGTCGAACGGCCCCAGACCGTCGCCGAGCGAGCCCCTGAGATCGGCGTCGGATCCGCGAACAAACTCGACGCTTTCGACGCCCGCTCGGCTCGCCGCCTCGCGCGCGCCATCGAGCATCGCTTCGTTGGGATCGACCCCGAGGACGCGGCCGACGCGGGCGGCCAGGGGGACGGCGATCTGGCCGGTGCCACAGCCGAGGTCGAGCGCGCGCGAGGACTTATCGAGGTCGAATCGGTCGACGAGGGAGTCGAGCGGGCGATCGCCGTAGCGAGGGCGGTGCTCGCCGTAGTGGGATTCGGCGCTCGCGAAGGGGTCGTCGGGGGCCATGACGGGGTCCCTTATGTAGTGCCGGCGAGGAAAGAGCGTGTCGGTCCGAGCGGGGAGGTAAGTGAGCCGTACCGTCGGTCGAACGGGTTCCGGGGAATCGCGGCCCGAAAGCGCCCGAGGACAACAATCAACCCTTATATGGCACCACACCAAACCGTCGAACGATAGAGAGTCATGAGTAACCCATGGATAGCCATCGGGGCGCTCGCCGTCGTCGCGCTCGCCATCCCGATCACGATGATGGTAGCGTCGGCGCTGCTGCGGCCGAGCGTGCCGGAACAGGGGAAACGCGCCGTCTACGAGAGCGGCGAGGTCCCGACGGGCGACACGCGCATCAAGTTCAACATTCAGTACTACATGGTCGCGCTGTTGTTCGTCGTCTTCGACATCGAAACCGTCCTCATCTTCCCGTGGACGGTCATCTACCGCGACGCGGTCGCCAACGTCGGACTCGCCGAGGCGCTGGTCCCGATGCTCGTCTTCGTCGGTATCCTCGTCATCGGACTCGGCTGGGCGTGGCGTAACGGCGCGGTCAAGTGGATCCGCAGCCCGCGCGCGCAAGCACAGCGGGTCGAACAGTAATCATGAGCAGCGACCACACACCAACGGCCGACGGCATAGAGACGCAATCGACTCAGGAGGCGCGGCTGGGTGAGGGCGCGGACGACCGCTTCAACTCGACGCTGCGGGAGGCGTTCGGCTCGACGCCGTTCATCCTCACGAAGTTCGACCAGTTCATGAACTGGGTCCGCGGCTCGTCGATGTTCATGCTGCAGTTCGGGATCGCCTGCTGCAGCATCGAGATGATGCACACCTACGCGGTCAAACACGACCTCGACCGCTTCGGCGCCGGCGTTCCGCGGGCCTCGCCCCGACAGGCCGACGTGATCATCATCCCGGGCACCATCGTCTCGAAGTTCGCCCCGCGGATGAAGCGCGTCTACGACCAGATGCCCGAGCCCAAGTTCGTCGTCTCGATGGGCTCGTGTACCATCTCGGGCGGCCCGTTCCAGGAGGGCTACAACGTCATCAAGGGCGCCGAGGAGGTCATCCCGGTCGACATCCACGTCCCGGGCTGTCCCCCGCGCCCCGAGGCGCTCGTCTACGGCGTCGCAAAGCTGCAGGAGCGCATCGCCAACGGCGAGTCCGCCCCGGTGACGGTCAAGCCCTACGAGCTGGAGCAGTTCGGCGACCTCGAACAGGACGAACTGGTCGACAAGCTCGCCGACGAGATCGACGAGGAGGACCTGGTCATGCGGTACAACTGGAGTGACTCGCCA
>NZ_AOIU01000037.1 GCF_000337455.1 Halosimplex carlsbadense 2-9-1
ATCAGAGATGTGTATAAGAGACAGGTACAGGACGCCCTTTTCCCCCTCCGTGACGAGGCGGGCTTCGACCACTGTTCGTCGGTCACCGCACAGGAGTACGACGACCGCTACGAGTCGATCTACCACCTCAAGAAGTACGACGACCCCACCCAGGAGGTGTCGGTCGTCGTCCCCACGCCGAAAGACGATCCGGTCAGCCAGACCGCCGAACCGGTCTACCGCACGGCCGACTGGCACGAGCGTGAGGCCTACGACCTCGTCGGGATCGACTACGAGGGCCACCCGGACATGCGGCGCATCCTCCTGCCCGAGACCTGGCAGGGCCATCCGCTCTCCCAGGACTTCAGCGGCGAGGAGCCGCAGGTCGTCACGCTGCGCGAGCACGCGAACCCGCTCCAGGAGGACCACCGCGGGCAGGACGACACGGACACGATGTTCCTCAACATCGGTCCCCACCACCCGGCGACCCACGGCGTGCTCCACATCGAGACGGTGCTGGACGGCGAGCAGGTCGCCGACCTGGACCCCGACATCGGCTACCTCCACCGCTGCGAGGAGCAGATGTGCCAGCAGGGCACCTACCGCCACCAGATCATGCCCTACCCCGACCGGTGGGACTACATCTCGGCGGGCATCCTCAACGAGTGGGCGTACGCCCGCGCGGCCGAGGACATGGCGGACATCGAGGTGCCCGAGTACGCGCAGGTCGTCCGGACGATGTCCGCGGAGCTGTGCCGGATCGCGAGCCACATGCTCGCGCTGGCGACGTTCGCGCTGGACATCTACGGCGACTTCACCGCGATCTTCATGTACGCCATCCGCGACCGCGAGGTCGTCCAGGACATCCTCGAGGACCTGACCGGGCAGCGGCTGATGTTCAACTACCTGCGGCTGGGCGGCGTCGCGTGGGACCTGCCCGAGCCCCGCGAGGAGTTCTTCGAGAAGATCCGCGACTTCGTCGACGAGCTCCCCGAGCGGCTCGGCGAGTACCACGACATGATCACCTCCAACGAGATCCTCCAGATGCGGACGGTCGACACGGGCGTCCTGCCGCCGGAGGAGGCCAAGTCCTACGGTGCGACGGGGCCAGTCGCTCGCGGGTCGGGCATCGACTACGACCTGCGACGGGACGACCCCTACGGCTACTACGACCAGCTCGACTGGGACGTGGTCACCGAAGACGGCTGCGACAACTTCGCGCGCCTGCTCTGCCGGATGCGCGAGGTCGAGCAGTCCGCCCGCATCATCGAGCAGTGCGTCGACCTGCTAGAGGACTGGCCGGAAGACGAGCGGGAGATCCAGTCGAACGTTCCGCGCACGCTGCGCCCGGACCCCGACACGGAGATCTACCGGGCCGTCGAGGGCGCCAAGGGCGAACTCGGCATCTACATGCGCTCGGACGGGACGGACAAGCCCGCTCGCTTCAAGATCCGCAGTCCGTGCTTCTCGAACCTCCAGACCCTGCCGGTCATGTCCGAGGGTGAGTACATCCCGGACATGATCGCCTCGCTCGGCAGCCTCGACATCGTCCTCGGGGAGGTCGACCGGTAATGGCGCCGCTGCAGTCCGCGACGCCGTTCCCGAAGATCATCGCCGACCTGCTCGGCCTCGACATCAACGAGACGTGGGTCATCATCGTGACGAGCATCGCCGCCGCGGGCGTCATCGCGACGGTCCTGCTGTCGATGACCGCCGTGCTCGGCATCTGGGGCAAGCGGAAGATCACCGCCGCGTTCACGGACCGCATCGCGGTCAACCGCCACGGGCCCTACGGCCTGCTGATCATTCCGGCCGACGCAGTGCGGCTGCTCTCGAAGGAGCTCATCGTTCCCGAAGACGTCGACCGCCCGGCCTGGGACCTGGCGCCGCTGGTCATCGCCAGTTCGGCGCTGCTGGGCTTCGCGGTCATTCCCTTCGGGAACAACCTGCAGCTGGCCGACCCCGAGACGGGGCTGGCCTACGTGTTCGCGGTCGCGTCGATCGCCTCCGGTGGCCTGCTGATGGCCGGCTACGCGTCGAACAACAAGTTCTCGTTTCTCGGCGGGCTGCGCGCGGTCGCGCAGAACCTCGCCTACGAGATCCCGCTGGTGCTGACGGGCGCGTCGGTGGTCATCTTCGCCGGCTCGCTACAGATGTCGACTATCGTCGAGATGCAGCGCCAGACGCTGGTGAACCTCGGCGGGATCCCGATCCCGTCGTGGTACGCGTTCGTCAACCCCTTCGCGTTCGTCCTGTTCCTGATCGCGAACCTGGCGGAGGTCGGGCGCAACCCGTTCGACATCCCGGAGGCGCCGACGGAGATCGTCGCCGGCTACCAGACGGAGTACTCTTCGGTGTACTTCGTGCTCATCTACCTCGGCGAGTTCATCCACATCTTCCTCGGCGGTGCGATCATCGCGACGATCTTCCTCGGCGGCGCCTCGGGGCCGGTACTCCCGGGCGTCGTCTGGTTCTTCCTGAAGATGATCTCCGTCTACCTGTTCACGCAGTGGGCTCGGTCGGCGATCCCCCGGCTGCGTATCGACCAGCTCATCCAGGTCGGCTGGAAGGGCATGCTCGTCCTTTCGTTCGCCAACCTGATCCTGACCGCGGTCATCGTCGGGGTGGTCAACGCATGACCTCGACACCGGTGACCCGCGGAGGTGACCCCCAATGATAGGCATCCTCAAGTCGATGGCAACGACGATGAAACACGCGCTCGACGGCGAGACGTTCACCGTCGAGTATCCCGAGACTCCGCCGGAAGTGAGTCCGCGCTTCCGTGGCGTCCACAAGTTCAGCCAGGAGCGCTGCATCTGGTGTCGCCAGTGCGAAAACGTCTGTCCGAACGACACCATCCAGATCGTCACCGACGACCAGCGCAACGGCGAACAGTACAACCTCCACATCGGCCAGTGCATCTACTGTCGCCTGTGCGAGGAGGTCTGTCCCGTCGACGCCATCCTGCTGACGCAGAACTTCGAGTGGACCGCCGACACCAAAGACGAGTTCGTCCTCGACAAGGAACAGCTCAAGAACGTTCCCTGGTACAAGGACATCGACCCGCTGGAGTCGCGCGAGCCGGACCGCGGCGGGTGGATCGGCGAGGGCGACGGCGAAGTCGACTATCAGTAACGCGGCGTTCGCTTTCTTCTCCGCGCGTGTGCCGGTTTCGAACGACGGCTCAGTGGACGGCCAGCGACCCGCTCCGGTGGAACGTGACGGCGATCCCGTCGTGGACGAACGACACCGTCTCCCCGGCGTCCCCGTCCAGCGTCGCGACGAGGCGCATGGGGTCGATGGCGTCGACGACGCCGGCGACAGTCGCGTCGCTCACGGTCGCCGTCTCCGAGACGAGGTCGACCACGGCTCTCTCGACGCTGATCGGCGCCTGCCAGCCGTCGCCGGACTCCGGGAGCAGGTACACCGAGTCGAGGTCGTCGGCGACCACGCCACTGAGGTCGCTCGCGACGGTGTACTCGACCGTGACGGGTTCGGAGACGGTGTCGACTTCGGAGTCGTCCCCGGACGGCCCCCCCGATTCGACGCCGTTCGTCCGGTCGATGGCGTCGGAGAACTCGTCATCGGTCGGGGACGGGCCGACGGCGACGGTACCGCCGTCGGAGACCGCACCGGTGGCGTGCCCGGCGGACGGGGATGCGGCCGTGCCCGGTCCCGGGGCCGCTCGGTCGTGACGTGGCCGTTCGGAGGGGTCCGGGCCGCCGAGCGAAGGTGGCAGGAGGAGTTCGTCCTCGAACTCCCTGGCCGCCGAGCGCAGTCGCGACTCGGCGGCGTCGCCCAGCATGTCCACGTATCGCCGAGCCAGCGTGTCGACGGCGGCCCGCTTGTCGTCGCCGATCTCGGTGACGGTGCCGTCGTCGTCGACGGCGATACCGCCGATCGAGCGGGCGATGTCGACCGCCGAGGGCCCGAGCATCGACCGCTGGGTCTCGATGAGCCGTCCCGCGAGGTGTTCGTAACTCATGTCAGGTGGTGGTCGCGCTGTTGATGGTCTCGTAAAGCATGTAGAACCCTGCGAGCAGGAGGATCGTCACGACGAGGTTGACGGTGCTGCCGAAGCGAGCCGGCGGTCCCTGGATCTGTGCGAGCTGGGAGGCGCCGTTCAACAGCTGCCAGGTGCTGAACAGTATCACGCCGCCGCTCACCGTGTATATCGCCTTCCCGATCTCCCCGCCGTACATCCGCGCCGCGAGGACGGCGAAGCTCACTGCGGCGATAGAGAGCATCACCTGTGCGATCTCGCTCGTGGCGAAAAAGATATCCGGCGACTGCGACTGGACCACCGGTGCCCCCATGGCGGTTCCGGCGACGGTCGACCCCACCGCGGTACCCCCGAGCACCGCGAGTCCGGTTCGCCGTAGCAATCGATTCGTGTGCGTCATCCACTGGTGGGTGGCGGGCGCCCGTCTTAACCGCCGGCGGTCGTTCACCGTTTTCAGATCCGATACTCCGACTGCCGCGGGTCGAACGGGTCGCTCCGAAAGAGGGGTGCCGAACGAACGGGATCGACACGGGGCACCGAACCGACCGCGGAGACGTACTCGGATCGATTGTTTTGAACAGTCTCTCTGATTATTTTAGTTGATATCGTAGGAACCGGTTCGAGACCGTCCCTCTGGGATGGCCCCCCGGGCGTGATCCGAGAACGCGTGAGTGGTCCCGCCGCTGCGCTCGCGATGCCCCCGAGCGCAAAAAGCGGGTTGACCCAAATATCGATAGGGCTGCGGCCCGGATACGGTAGTAGATGAGTGCAGATTCCCTCGACCTGTACGAGACCCAGCGGCGGACGCTGACAGTGCTGGTCAACGAGTATCAACAGCGCGACTCACCGGTGAACTCGAGCGTCCTCGCCGAGCGGATGGACAGAACGCCGGGGACGATCAGGAACAAGATGCCCCAGCTGGAATCGCTGGGTCTGGTCGAGGGCGTCGCGGGCCCGACCGGCGGGTACGAACCGACCGAGAAGGCGTTCCGGGTGCTGGACCGAGATCCGGACACCGACCGCGAGTCGGTGACGGTCGCCCACGGCTTCGAGCGCGTCGACGCGACCGTCGAGAGCGTCTCCTTCACGAACGTGAATCACCCGTCGGACTGCCGGGCGTGGATCGAGTTCCAGACCGCCCTGCCCTCCGTCGACGTCGGCGACCCCATCGCGGTCGGGCCGACCGCCCAGGCGGGGCTCGTCGTCGCCGGTGAAGTCCACACCACGAACGACACCGGCAACCGGATATCGATCGTCGTCAGCGGGATAGAAGCGCCGGTCACCGACGAGTGACGGACGGTCCTCGCTGGCGACGGCAATAAATCACGAACATTTATTATATATGCCGTCCTCGACTGGGGTAGACAGATGTCACGGACGACGTTCGTAGTAGCAGTACGCTGATTCTCTCCCCTCGACAGCGTCGTCCAGTTCGCCGACCGCCTTCGACATCACACAGCAGATGAGCACACACGCGACCCCCGAGACCCGAGACGCACCGACAGCCGAGAGTCCGACCGACGAAACTACGACCGGACGGGAGCGAGACGCGGACGAGCCCGCACCGATAGAGCCGTTCGACGCCCACGACGCGGCGGCGACGTTCGGCTCTTCGACCGAGCGGCTGCCCAACACGGTCGACGCGGAGAACAAGTACCTGGGCTGACCCGACTCCGACCGGACTACGCGACGAGGAGAGCGACCGTGACGACGACCAGCGACGCCTTGAGGGAGATGTTCGGGTCCGTCTCGAACGCCTGTTCCACGAAGAGCCGTGCGCCGTCGATCCTGTTCATCTCGATCGGCTAGAGGCGGTCGAGACGGAAAAGTCCAGATCGTGTCAGCGAGATTTACTTCCGAGACCGCAGAGACCGTCGCGAGCGTGCCTCGCCCGTTTAGTCCGCCAGGAGAGCTTGCTCTCCTCAGTCCTCGTTCGCTCCACTCACGAGGAACACGAGAGTCGCCAACGTCAGAGTGAGCTCTGACGGTGTTTTCGCCCATGTTTTTGCTGTCCGGGTTCCCGCAGTGAGCGGAGTCGTTCGAAAGAGCGCTACGCGCTCTTTCGTCATGAGCGTGGGACTCACGGAGTCCCACGGACCTGCGAACGGGCGCGCAGCGTCCGTGAGCAGATGACGAGAGAGCTTTGCTCTCTCGGACCACGACCGAGGAAACCCGGACGGGAAAAAGATGGTTCCTAGTCGTCGCCGTGGACTTGATCGCGGATCTCCTCGGGGACCGACGGGTCGCGCAGCGTGGTGGTGTTCCCGAGTTCGTCACCGTTGGAGATGTTCTCCAGGAGGCGACGCATGATCTTGCCCGAGCGGGTCTTCGGGAGGTCCTCGACGAAGACGACGCGGTCGGGCCGGGCGAACTTGCCGATCTCCTCCTCGACCGCCTCGATGATGCGGTCGCGGACTTCCTCGTTGCTGGCGGAGACGCCTTCGCGGACGACGACGTACACGTCGGGCACCTCGCCCTTCTCGTCGTGGTCGCGTGCGGCGACTGCGGCCTCGGCCACGTCCTGCACCTCCGAGACGGCGGATTCGAGTTCCATCGTCCCGAGGCGGTGCCCGGCGACGTTCATGACGTCGTCCAGGCGGCCGAGGACGCGGAAGTAGCCGTCGTCCTCGTGGACGGCGCCGTCGCCGGCCTTGTACACCCAGTCCTCGGGGTCGTCGCTGTCGGTGTCGGAGAAGTCCCGCCAGTACTCGTCGATGAATCGCTCGTCGTTGCCGTAGACGGTCTGGAGCATCCCCGGCCAGGGCTTCTCGATGACGAGGTTGCCGGCCTTGCCGCTGGCGGGCGCCATCGGCTCACCGGTGTCGTCGTACAGCGCCGGCTGGATACCCGGCGCGGGCAGGCCGGCCGAGCCGGGTTTCATGTCCTTCAGCGCGGGCAGGTTTGTGATGAGGTGGCCGCCGGTCTCGGTCTGCCACCACGTGTCGACGATGACGGCGTCCTCGTCGCCGATGTGCTTGTAGTACCACAGCCACGCCTCGGGCTGGATGGGCTCGCCGACGGTGGTCATGTGTCGGAAGTCGAAGTCGTACTCGTCGACGTAGTCGGCGCCCCACTTCATGAACATCCGAACCGCCGTCGGGGAAGTGTGGAAGATGTCCACGTCGTAGCGCTCGGCGATCTCCCAGATACGACCCTTGTGGGGGTGGTCCGGGGTGTCCTCGTACATCACCGAAGTGGTCCCGAGGGCGAGCGGGCCGTAGACGATGTAGGAGTGACCGGTGATCCACCCGATGTCGGCGGCGCACCAGTAGGTGTCCTCGGGCTTGATATCCAGCACGTGCTTGCTGGTCGCGGTGACGTAGGACATGTAGCCGCCGGTGCGGTGCTGACAGCCCTTGGGCTGGCCCGTCGTTCCCGAAGTGTACATGAGGAACAGCGGGTCCTCTGCGTCACGGGAGACCGGGTCGACGCGGGCGCGTTCGTTCTCCGCGAGCAGGTCGTCGGCCAGCACGTACGGGTCGTCGCCGTCGATCTCGACGTCCTCGTGGAGCTCGTCGTGGCGCGTCCAGAGGACGACGCTGTCCACGTCGGACTCGGCCAGTTCCAGGGCCTCGTCACACTTCTCCTTGTGGTTGAGGAACTCGCCGCGGCGGTAGTAGCCGTCGCAGGTGACGACCACGTCCGAGTCGGCGTCGTCGATGCGGTCGGCCAGCGCCTGGGCGGAGAAGCCGGCGAACACCTCCGAGTGGGGCGCGCCGATGCGGGCACAGGCCAGCATCGTCACCGGCAGGGCCGGCAGCATCGGGAGGTGGCAGGTGACCACGTCGTCCTCCTCGACGCCCACGTCCCGCAGCGACGCCGCGGTGGCGTTGACCCGGTTGTACAGGTCCTGATAGGTGATCGTCTGGCGCTCGTCGCTGTCGGTGCCCTCCCAGATGAACGCCGCCTGGTTCTTGCGCTCGTCGAGGTGGCGGTCGATGCAGTTGTAGGAGGCGTTGAGCTGGCCGCCGGAGAACCACTCGTAGAACGGTGGGTTCGAGTCGTCGAGGACCTCGTCCCAGTGTTCGTCCCAGTCGAGCAGTTCGGCGTACTCCTCGAAGGCCTCGGGATAGTTCTCGTCGAAGCGGTCGTAGATGTCGGGGTCGCTGACGTTGGCCTGACCGACGAAGTCGGTCGGTGGTCGGAAGTACTCCTGTTCTGTCAGCCGCGACTCCAGTGGGGATTCGTCAGACATGCTCTGGTTCCTCTCGGTACGCCGTTCTCGTGTCTCCCGTATCAATTTAATCCAGTCGACCGTGATCGATCCCCGGTACGCTTATCAGCCGCCCGAGAGATCTCGATCACGAGCGCGGTTCCCGCCGTCTCCCCCTCCATCCATGTCCGCAATCGAGATCTCGAACCTGACCAAGCGGTTCGGCGACGTGACCGCCCTCGACGACCTGTCGTTTTCGGTCCCCGAGGGCGAGATATTCGGCTTCCTCGGCCCGAACGGCGCCGGGAAGTCGACGACGATCAACGTACTGCTCGGGTTCACCCAGCCCTCCGCCGGATCGGCCCGCGTGTTCGGCCACGACGCCCAGGCCGAGAGCAAGGCGATCCGCCAGCGCACGGGCGCGCTGCTGGAGGGCTACGGCGTCTACGATCGGATCACCGCCCGCGAACACGTCGAGCGGGCTATCCGCGCGAAAGGGGCCGACGACGACCCCGACGAGATCCTCGAACGCGTCGGCATCCCGGAGACCGCCGACCGGAAGGCCGGCGGCTTCTCGAAGGGGATGGCCCAGCGGATGGCCATCGGCATGGCGCTCGTCGGCGACCCGGACCTGCTCGTCCTCGACGAACCGTCGACGGGGCTGGACCCCAACGGCACCCGCGAACTGCGCGACGTGATCCGCGAGGAGAACCGCCGCGGCGCGACCGTCTTCTTCTCCAGCCACCTCATTGACCAGGTCGAGGCGGTCTGCGACCGCGTCGGCATCCTCAAGGACGGGAAGATGGTCACCGAGGGCAGCGTCACGGACCTGCGCGCCCAGCTCGACGCCGCGACCGTCACCGTCACCGTCGAGCGCGCCCCGCCGGAGTCGCTGCTCTCCGAACTCCGCGGGATCGACGGCGTCGAGGAGGTCGAGGCGACCGACAATCAGGTCCTCGTCTCCGCCCGCGGGGGTGACGCGAAGCTGCGGGCGCTGAACCGCGTCGAGCGGGCCGGCGTCGGCTTCGCGGACTTCACGACCGACGACCCGTCGCTGGAGGAGATATTCGAAGTGGCGACGCTCGGCCCGCGCGAGGGGCGCGGCGGCCGCGGGGGTCGCGCTCCCGCCGAGCCGTCCGCGGAGGGTGAGCTATGACCTGGCGAACCGTCATGAGCGACGACCTGCTGGGTGTCCGGCGGTCGCGACTGGGCCAGGGCGTCGCGGCGACCGTCTTCCTCGTCACCGCGGGGATCGCCATCCTCGTCGCGCTCGCGGACTTCTGGTCGCCCGGAAGCCAGCCACCATCGTTCGATACGATCATGCTCCTCATCGGGAGCATGCTCTCGCTGATCCTTCCGTTCATCGCGATGCTCGGCAGCTACGGCGCGATCATCGGGGAACGCGAGAGCGGGTCGGTCCGGTTCCTGCTCGGGCTGCCGAACTCCCGGTTCGACGCCTACCTGGGGAAGTACCTCAGCCGGTCGCTGCTGCTTTCGGCCGCGACGGCGCTCGGCTTGCTGGTCGTCGCCGCCGTCGGCTTCGGAATCCTCCGCCAGCCCGACGCCGTCGCGTTCCTCCTGTTCGCCGTCGCGACGCTGGCGTTCGGGCTGCTGTTCGTCGGCGTCGGTCTCGCTCTCTCGGCGGTGCTGGATTCGGAGACCCAGGTCACGACCGGGATCATCTCCACCTACGTTCTCTTCCGCGGCCTGTGGCTCGTCATGCAGTGGGCCGGCCTCTACCTCACCCGTCCCGACGGCGAACTGGGTCTCAGACCGTACCCCGAGTGGTACTTCTACCTCGGCCGGCTGGATCCGCTCAACGCCTACGTGAAGGTCGTGAACGTGCTGTTCAACGAGGACCAGTTCCACCCGCTGATCACCAACCCGCAGGCGGGCGAACTCGACTATCTCGCCGTCTCCGAGTGGTACGCCGTCGCCGCGCTGGCCGTCTGGCTGGTCGTCGTCCCCGTCGTCGGCTACCTCCTGTTCGTGAACAAGGACGTGCTGTAGGAATCCGTTCGCCGGAGTTGGGCTCGTCGAACGGCCGAACGCACGGCTCCTCGATCAGGCGACGCCGATCGACTCCCGATAGCTGCCGTGATGGGCCTCGAAGAGGTCCATGATCTCGCCCATCGTCACGTAGGTCTTAACCGCGTCGACGATAGCGGGCATCACGTTCTCGTCGCTCTCGATGCCGTCGTCGAGGGCGGTCAGGGCGTCCTCGACCGCTTCGTCGTCGCGCTCGGCTTTCACCTCGGCGAGCCGCGAGCGCTGTTTCTCCTGGACCTCCTCGTCGACTCGCAGGATCTCCGCTTCGGTGTCCTCGGCGACCGTGTAGGCGTTGACGCCGACGACGACCTCTTCGCCGTCCTCGACGCGCTCCTGGTACTCGTAGGCCGAGTCCCCGATCTCCCGGTGGAAGTAGCCCTCGTCGATGCCCGCTAGCACGCCCTCGCGCATCGATCCGTCGCCCATCTCGCGGATCGCCTCGATGTACGCCATCGCCGCCGCCTCGATCTCGTCGGTCAGCGCCTCGACGGCGAAACTGCCGCCCAGCGGATCGACGATGTCGGCCGCGCCGGACTCCTCGGCGATGATCTGCTGGGTGCGCAGGGCGACCCGTACCGCGTCCTCGCTCGGCAGGGCTAGCGCCTCGTCGAAGCTGTTGGTGTGGAGACTCTGGGTGCCGCCCAGTACCCCGGCGAGCGCCTGAATCGTCACCCGGACCACGTTGTTGAGCGGCTGTTGGGCGGTCAGCGACTGGCCCGCCGTCTGGGTGTGGAACTTCATCGCCTTGCTCGCGTCGCTCTCGGCGCCGTACCACTCCTCGACCAGCCGCGCCCAGATCCGCCGGCCCGCGCGGAACTTCGCGACCTCCTCGAAGATAGCGTTGTGGGAGTTGAAGAAAAAGGACAGTTGCGGGGCGAACTCGTCGACGTCGAGCCCGCGCTCGCGGCAGGCCTCGACGTAGGCCAGTCCGTCGGCGAGCGTGAAGGCGAGCTCTTGGATCGCCGTCGACCCCGCTTCGCGGATGTGATAGCCCGACACCGAGATCGGTTTGAACTTCGGCGTCTGTTCGACGGCGAACTCGACGGTGTCGACGACGATATCGAGGGATGGACGGGGCGGGACGACCCACTCCTTCTGGGCGATGAACTCCTTGAGCATGTCGTTCTGCAGCGTCCCCCGGATCTCCTCGCGGGGAACCCCCTGCTGGTCGGCGATGGCGACGTACATCGCGTAGATCACCGGCGCGCTGGGGTTGATAGTAAAGGATGTAGAGACCTCGCCGATGTCGATACCGTCGAAGATGATCTCCATGTCCCGCAGCGTGTCGACGGCCACGCCCTCCCGGCCGACTTCGCCGTCGCTCATCGGGTCGTCGCTGTCCAGGCCCATCAGCGACGGCATGTCGAAGGCCGTCGAGAGGCCCGTCTGGCCCTCCTCGATGAGGTAATGGAAGCGCTCGTTGGTCTCGCTCGGCGTCCCGAAGCCGGCGAACTGCCGCATCGTCCACGTCCGACCGCGGTACATCGTCGGGTAGACCCCGCGGGTGTAGGGCGGCTCGCCCGGAAAGCCCAGGTCCTCGTCGTAGTCCAGATCCGCCACGTCCTCGGGCGTGTAGAGCCGGTCGACCTCGTGGTTCGACACCGTCGCGAACCGCTCGGAGCGCTCGCCGTAGCCGTCGAGGACGGGGTCGAGCGTCTCGGACTCCCACTCCTCGCGGGCCTCGCGGATCGCCGCGAGGTCGTCGTCGTCGAACATGCTCGCAAATATTGCCGGAGCGCGCATAAGGGTTCGGGGGAGGTGGATCCCCGCGTTCAGTCTCGCGTGGGTGTCAGTATCACCACTACTTGTTTTTTCACAAGATATTCATATATCACTGGGATAATTCGCTGCATGGTACCGTTTAAAACGTTATCAGAGGGCGATTGGGAGAGTGGTGATCTCCTAACAGCTGCGCTTCTCGTGGGAGGCCTCGGACTTGCTAGCTATGGAAGTTATACCCACTTCACGGTCGCCGCACAGGTGAGAACCGGACGGTGCGATGGCTGTGCGCCATGGCATCCCCTCTTCGTTCTCGCCCCACTCGTCGTCGGCATTTCCTTCGTTCTGGTTGCAGGATATCTACTCTACCAGCGATAACGAGATGCCCTATACTGCTCGCGACGAAGAGGCGACGCGGAACGTCCGTTCGACTACTTCAGCCCCTTCGTAGCGAGATGGAACTCGAAGACGGTCTCCATCCCCGCGATCAGCGCGTCGACGTCGACACTTTCGGCGTCGGCGTCGCGCGAGCGCACGTCGTCGTGGATCCGCTGCCAGCGGCGGCGAAACCGGTCCTCCAGGCCGCTCTCGCGGATCGATTCGACGACGGCGTCGGGGTCGTCAGCCGCGGCCACCGCCTCGGGTGAGACGACGTCGCCCTCGATGGCGGCGACGACCGGGCCCGCCGAGAAGTCGCCCTCGAACACCTCCCGCTCCCAGGTGGTGAGCCAGTTACCGATGCGGGCCATCTCCTGAAGGTCCCAGAGCGTGTCGCGGACGCTCCCCAGGTCCCGGCGGTCGAACGACGGCGAGAACATCAGGTCCACGTCCGCGTAGGAGAACAGCACCATGTTGTGTGCGTCGTAGCGGGTCGCGCCCGTCAGGTTCGCCATGTGCGGGGTGTCGCTGACGAGCGCGCTGTACTCCATGGCGTCGGCGGTCTGGCGGAAGTCGTAGGCGAACAGGTCGGCGAACTCCCCGCGCCGCGGCGCCTCGGCGAGGCCGTCCTCGAACTCGGTCCACAGGCGCTCGACGAACGCGAACGTCTCGGCGCCGACGGCCGCCCGCTCGGGGTCGGCCGGGACCGTGTCGCAGGCCAACCGGCGCGTCTCCCGGAAAGTCGCCCGGTCGCCGTGGTGTTCGACCAGGTCGTCCAGCACCGTCACGTACATCGTCAGGATCGTCTTCTGCTCGCGGACGTGCGCGGCGTGGCACTCCTCGACGGTCGAAAGCGTGAACGACGGGGCGAGCGCGTAGAACCACCGCCAGAGGAACCGGTCGCGCTCCTCGAAGTGGCGCTCGTAGGCGTCCGCCAGCGACGCGACGCGGTCCGGCAGAGTCACGTCGCGAACCGCTCGCAGACACTCCCCGTGGTCGCCGTCCGACTTCGGGACCGTGGCCGCCACGGTCACCGCCCCCCGTACGACGGCCTTACCCGGTCGGAACGCCTGGTATAACGTCGTCCTACGGTCGGTGTATCGGTCGATTCGGTGCGGTAGAGCGAGTGCCGGGCGGTCGGGCCGGTCCGCGATGCGGCCGGACGAGAAGGGGTACCCAAACCCGGGCTGGTCTGGGCGGGTGTCCGCGACATGACCGAGTAAGACCGAGCTAGTGGCAAAACGGTTCCTGCGACTCGGTGGACGGACGCGTGGGATTTCGTACCGGATGCTCGGGGGTAGTTGCGGGACGGCGGCGCCGAGACAGGACGGCGGGCGCGTCGGTGGCGAGCGGTCGACCGCCCCGTAAACGGTCGTAATCCCGGCTTACCGACGCGGTGAGCCGGCCGAACGGCGGTGCCAGAGCGAACGGACTCCGGATCGCGCTCAGTAGTGGCCCATCAGTCCCTGGCGCCGGGCCCGCGCGCTCATCGACTGGAAGGCCCGTAGCCGAGGCCGACGTAGACGACGGCGGTCCCGACCAGCAGCGCGAGGTCGCCGGTCGGGAGTTCCCAGAGGCGGAGCCCCTCCTCCATCGCCCGGGTGAGCAGGTAGCTCCCCTGTCGGATTCCTCCCACGACTAAAGTCGTGGGCTTCCTCCTTGCATCTCTGTGACGGTCACGGACGGCCCCGATGCCGACGCTCAGTCCTGGAGCCGCTTGGTCTTCTGGACGAGCGGGTGGTGGGCGTAGTCGACGACCGCGATGTCGTCGATGGAGTACAGATCCTCCTTCTGGGCGGTCTTGGCCATCCCCAGGTCCACCCGTTCGGAGAGGACGATGACGTAGGCGTCCATCTCGTCGATGCCGAGGCGAGCGGCGGCCTTGACGCGGTGGTGGCCGTCGGCCAGCAACAGGTCGCCGTCGTTATCGATGACCACGAGCGGTTCGGCCAGCCCGCGGTCGAGTTCGTATCGCCGCCCCTCCAGTTCGTCGGCGTACACCTTCGCCTGGGTCGGCGTCAGTTCGGCCAGCGCGACCTGTCGCCGTTCCTGGCTGACGGCGACGCCGTGGATGTTCTCCAGGGTCTGCATCAGGTTGTCCACCTTCCCCGGGGTCGCGCGCTCGATCTGCGAGCGGATCACGTCGGCGTTGGAGATGATGCCGACGAGGTTGCCGGTGTCGTCGACGACCGGGAGCTTCTGGATGCCCGACCGGAGGATGACGCGGGCGGCGTCGTCGATGTCCATCTCCGGGTGCGCGACGAGGAGGTCGTCGCTCATCACTTTGAAGATGGGCTCGTGGTCCGGCTGTTGCAGCAGGTCCCGCGCGCTGACGAACCCCTCGACGTGACGGCCGTCGGTGACCGGGAAGCCGCTGTGTTCCGTGCTCCCGGCGATGCGCGCGGCCACGTCGCCGACGGTATCGTCCGGCGACACCGTGTCCACCTCGCGAGTCATGTAGTCTTTCACCGTCAGCGCTCCCTCCTCGACCATTGCCCGGAAGTCGGCGTCCGCTACCCAAAAACACACCGGCTCCAGCACGGTGGCGACGCCGCCGGCCGTCGGCGACGCCCACCGACGGCGCCGCCCACCGACGGCGCCGCCCGCCGTTACCGCGACTCGCCGTCCGCCGGGTCGTCGTCGGTCGCGTCCGCTTGGTCCGAGTCGTCGTCGCCGTCTCCGGCTCGGTCGCTCCCCACTGCGGCGCCGGCGATCCGCTCGAGCGACAGCGGTTCGCCCGGCCCGGTCCCGTGGTAGTCGTCGGGGTAGAGCCCCGTCAGGACGCGGTGGTTCCGCGACCCCATCGCGTCGAGGAAGCGGTCGGTCACGATGGCGTCGAGGATCTCCGACAGCGACTCGTCGTCGGCGTCGATAGCGTCCAGCAGCCCCAGCGAGATCTGCGCGCCGGCCATGTCGGCGTGGCCACCGGCGCTCCCGATCTGTCCGAAGGCGTCCCGGAGCGTCTCGCCCAGGTCGAGGTCGGTCCCTCGCGCCCGCGCCGAGACGTAGATCGTCCCGTCCATGATGCCGTAGACGAGCGTCGTCGTCACGTCTTCGAGGTCGAGCAGGCGGTCGGCCGCCTGTGCGAGCGCGTCCCGGTCCGTGAGCTCACCGACGCCCGACAGCAGCGCCGGTCCGTGGCGCTGACGGCCGCTGATCGCCCGCGCGATGGTGTCCAGCGTGTCCGCGCTCATGCTCGGCGACTCGATGCGGTCGAGCGTCCCCGCGTCGGCGTGCGGGACGAGATACGCCGTCGCCTCGAAGTCCGCGACGCTCACCTCGCGCGTGTACTCGTCGGTGTCGATCCGGATGCCAAAGAGCAGCCCCGTCGCCACCTCGCGGCTCGGCGTGATGTCCAGCGTCCGCAGGTAGTCGACCAGCAGCGTACTCGTCGCGCCCACGTCGCTGCGCAGGTCGACGAACCGCGCCTCGACGGGGTACCGGGGCGGGTGGTGGTCGATCACGATATCGACGGCCGTCTCCTCGGGCAGTCCGTCGTTGACCCCCGGCCGCGAGTGGTCGACCAGCGCCACGCCGTCGTACGCCGCCAGGTCCGCCCCCGGTTCGAGGCGCGACAGGTCGAACTCCAGCAGGTTGACGAACGCGCGGTTCTCCTGGTGGGTGATGTTCCCGAAGTAACACACGTCGGCCTCGACGCCGGTCGCCTCGGCGATCCGTGCCAGCGCCACCGCGCTGGCGATGGCGTCCGGGTCGGGGTTGTCGTGAGTGACGATCGCGAGCCGTCCCTCGACGTCCCGGAGCGCCGCCGTCAGCTTCCGCGTCCGGAGTCCGTCGTCACCGACCCGGTCGTCCAGCCAGTCGGTCGTGGCGACCCGCGCGTCGACCAGTTCGTCGGCGGCCGCCGCCAGCGCCGCCCGCTGGTCGTCGGTCGCCTCGGCCGGCACGTACGCCAGCACGAACGCGTCGGGGTAGACCGACGCCGTCGCCTCCGCGGCCGCCACGTTCGTTTCAGGGTTCGCCGTCGCCACGGCGACCGTGTCCGGCCGCCGGCACCCCCGGAGCACGGCCTCGTCCGTCGGGTCGCCCACCTCGGCGACGACGCCCTCCTCGCGGAGGGTCCGAACCGCGTTCTCGTCGTCGGCCAGCACCGCCAGCCGGCTGCGTCGCTCGCGCAACTCGGCGACGAGCGACCCCGCCAGCGATCCGGTCCCCAGCACCAGGCGGGCGGTCATACCGTCCTCTCGGGGAACGGCGCGTAAAAATCCACCTCTACCGTCTTTTCGTTCGCCGGTCGCCTCCCAGCCCTGTGGCGCGCGGGCACTGCCCGAGGGGCGAACCGACCCAACGCGGTCGCGGTCAGCTCTGTGCCCACTCGACCGCCGCATCGAGGTCGCCGAACGTGTCGACTTCCGCACCGGACACGTCCACGTTCGCCGCCACCGCCATGGCCGTAGTGCCCTCGGAGACGAATCCGATCCGGTCGACGTCGGTGTGCTTGCCGTTGGCCGACCACTCTCGGCCCATGTACTCCTGGGTCTCCTTACCGAGGTTCGTGTCGTCACCGAAGACCGCGATCGTCGCGTCGATGTCCCCGCGACCGCCGCGTTCGCGGTAGTGCGTGCTGGCCGCTTCGAGGTCTTCGTCGGCAAATCCACGCCAGCCTTCCATGAACCAAATCCCCACGTCGTCGACCTGTTCGAACTCCCACTCGTAGTCTGCCGGGTCCGGAATCGAATCGGGTGCTTTCGACATGGATCGATAGACGGGTGGTATAATAATGATGGATGGTCCTAACTACGTAGGTGGCGGTCGCTGCCGGGCGGCCACCGACTCATTTCAGCCGTTCCTGGAGGAACGAGGGGTGGGCGGCGGTGACGCCCTCGATATCCTTGATCGTCGACTCGATCACGTCGCCGACGGCGTCGCCGTCGGGCCCGCGCACCTCGGCCATCAGCATGTGGTCCCCGCTGGAGGTGTACAGCTTCTCGATCGCCGCGATCTCCTTCAGCTCGCGGACGGCCTCCACGTAGCGGCCGCTATCGACGTCCATCCCGACGAGGGCGATGGATTGGCCAGGGAGTTTCTTCGGGTCCACGTCTGCGGAGTAGCCGACGATCACCTCCTCGTCCTCCAGGCGCTGGATGTACTTGCGGACGGTGGGTTTGGATACCTCGACCCGATCCGCGATCTCGGCGTAGGAGGCCTGGGCGTCCTCCTCCAACACGGAGAGGATGCGTTCTTCCGTCGATTCGGCGCTCATACGCCATAATTTGCTACCGCGCGAAAAATATCTTCCGAAACCACAAACCGTCACGAACGGAGCGGCGATCCCTCACGGGTCCCGCCCAGCGGGTCACCCGTCCATGCGGACCGGGATCCACCAGACGCGACTGCGGCCGCCGACCTTCTTGCTGGTCACGTCGGTTTCGTCCTGCAGGTCGTGCAACCGGTTGAGCGCGGTACGGCGGGAACAGCCCAACTGTTCAGCCACCTCGCTCGCGGTGAGCGGCTCCGCGTAGTCGGTGCGGTCGCGGAACACCTCGATCACGTCCGATTCCGTGTACTGGGTCTCGCGGCCGGGGTCGACCATACGGTTCGTTGGGTCGCTCGGCTCTTAGGGGTTCCTACGAGGGAACCGGGTTTCGAGATCCGTCGTGCCGTCGTCACTCGGTCGGACGTGGACCACATACCGCGATGATCGACTACTGGACGGCGGCACTGCTCGCGGGACCGTTGCTGGTCTGCGTCGGCGGTATCGGTCTCGGCTGCGACGTCTATCTGTTCGCCGCGGGTGGCGGATCCGGTATCGCGTTGATCACTCTACTGATCGGTGTCGCCCGAATGTCACGCTCTAACCGTTCCCAACGTTTAAGTCGATTCGTTCGAGGTTGTGAGGACATGTATCGGATATTACTTGTCGTACTGTTACTCTTAGTCAGCGGCTGTAGCTTCCTCGGTGCGGGGGGTCAGTCCGGGGTGCCGGACCAGCCGTCCCCCGAAGTGACGACCGCCGCGACCCCCTCGACGACGCCGACGCACCAGCCGACTGCCGAAGGCGGCCGCCAGCCGACGACTACGACGCAGCGTCCGACCGCGACGCCCAGCCCTACGGCGGTCCCGGACTCCGACGGCGACGGGCTCAACGACGCTCGCGAGCGCGAGCTGGGGACGGACCCGGACCGCGTCGACACGGACGACGATCGATTGAACGACAGCAGGGAACTGGCGGTGGGAACCGATCCGACGACGGCCGATACCGAAGGTGACGGACTGTCAGACGGAGTGGAGGTTCTGGAGTACGGGACGAACGGGACCGTCGTCGATACCGACGACGACGGCCTGACCGATAGAGAGGAAGTCGAGGACCACGGCTCCGACCCGCTGGCCGTCCACTCGGACGACGACGACATCGCCGACGCCACCGAAGTCGACGAGTACGGTACCGACCCGACGGCGATCGACTCGGACGGCGACGAGTTGAACGACACTGCGGAGATCAGCGTCCACGAGACCGATCCCGCGGCCGCGGACACGGACGATGACCGCCTCAACGACGGCGCGGAACTTGAGCATGGGACCGATCCGACCGCGGCCGACACCGACGGCGACGGACTGGACGATTATCGGGAGCTCAACACGTATGAGTCCGACCCGACAGCGGTCGACACCGACGGCGACGGACTGGCCGACGGAACCGAGGCCCGGGAGTACCGGACCAACCCGGCGTCGGTCGACACCGACGAAGACGGACTCAACGACACCGTCGAGTTGCGGCGGTACAACACCGATCCCACTGACGTACACTCCGATAGCGACACGCTGAACGACTCGGCCGAGATCGAGATCTACGGGACCGCGCCGGCGTATCAGGACACCGATGGCGATTCGATCCCCGATGGAGTCGAGGTGAACATGACCAGTCGGTTCCCCGATGCCGACCCGCTGGAGAAGGACATCTACCTCGAACTCGACTACAAGACGAAACTCGCCGATCGGGATGTCGAAGCGATGGAACAGCGGTTCAGAGACGCGTCGGTGAACACGACGACCGGCGTCGATGCGGTTTTCGAAAACGGGACGGTCGACGAGTCACAAGTCCGGGACGGTATCGACCTCCACGTCTACTTCGACGATGAACTGGAGTGTGATGGAACGACCGAACCGCCCCAAGAAGTTCCCGGAACGATCGATCGCGGCTGTTCCGGTGGTGGGCACGACAACGTTGGCTACTATTACGGTCGGATCGTCGAGGAGGTGAACGTTCCTGATAACGGTATGGAAGAGGCCGGTTTCGCGACGACCGACTCGTTCTACGCCGCGGACCAGTCTCGCTCGGACGTGACGACGCCTGTTGTCATGCACGAACTGGGGCACGTCCTCGGTATCTACGCCGCCGGTGTCGACTCGCACGAGTTCGACCACGACGAGTATCCCAGTGTCATGAACTACAACTCGCCTGTCACGTTCCTCGGATACTCGGACGGGACGAACGGAGACGACGATCACGACGATTGGGCGGAGATCGGAGCCCGACTCTCGCGGCGGCCATACACCGATCCGTATCAGATCAGGGACCAGACGGACGAGCGAGAGTAATCCACCTGTCATAAAGAGTGCTGTGAGTGTTCCGGCGACGAGCCCGTCTGCCCTGGATGGTCGTCACCGGACCGGTATCCGTCGTCGCGCTGCTGGACCTGCTGGTCGATGTCGCCGCTGTCACCCCGACGTTGCGGTAGCGCTAGTCACACCTACCGGTCGCTCGGGGATCGGAGTCGTCCGAGAGGAAGACGCCGTTCTGGTCCGGATAGAAATACACATTCAACGCCCGAAGTGCGCCGGCATAGTCCGCAAGTATGACGAACACAAACGCGACCATGGCGGGGAGGAGGTACTGGAGGGGCACTATTGGACTCGTATCATCATCGGCTGCGAAAGGGATGCCGGTCGTCACTCGACCGCCCGCGTGACGACGGTGAGCCGGACCCGTTCGCGGTCGGTCGTTACTGTGAGGTCGTAGCCGACGGCGAGAACGAGGGTTCGGAAACGGGGTCTTTACTGGCTGCCATGCTGACGGATTCGATATGCCCGCCCGGTTGGATCCCGACTTCCCGCTGTTTCTCGGTGGGATGCTCGCAGCTATCTGTGCTGCTGTTGCAGCGATGATCTATGTCGTTGCCCTTCCGGGGTCGCCTGCAGTCGCGCTGGCGTACGGATTCGGCGCTTTGGGGCTCACGTTCCTCGGTATCGGGTGCCTGGCGGCGCTGGGGCTCTGGGTCTATCGCCACTGGTAACCCGATTCTGATTTTGGAGACACCACCCTCTCGGATTCACGAACACGGAGAGGGCTGATCGGGGGGCAGCGAAATACTGTGCGGGTGCCGGTTCACTCGGCACCGAGCGATTCGAGGTATTCCCGGCTCGCAACGAGGTTGTCCTCGCCGGCGATCTCCAGTGTCGCGTGTTCGAGGTGTGGGCTGTCCGCTAGTGTCCGGTAGACGCCCTCGATGTCGACGACGCCATCGCCGAGCGGAATGGGGCTCATGCCACAGCCGTACTCCTCGCCGCGACGCGCTTCCCAGTCGGCTGGGAGGTCCTTCCAGTGGACGTGCCGGATGCGGTCGTGGAACCGTTCGGCGAATGCGACGGGATCGGCGCCGCCGAGCCAGGTGTTGCCGGTATCGAGATTGACTCCTACGGTTTCGGGGTGACCCAGTTCATCGAGGACGGTTTCCATCCCCTCGATCGGATCGGTCAGTTCCCCGTGCGGTTCGATAAGCAGTTCCACGTCAAGTGACTCCGCAAGTCGGACCGGCTCGTGGAGTTTCTCCGCCACGACTAAGGCTTGTTCGTCACGAGAGAGCCCTTCGCCCCACTCGGTCTTGGGCTCGCCCTCGGTCGTAATGACGTGGTCAACGCCCATGCCGTCCGCCAGACGGATGGCTTTCATGACCTCCTCTGTCGCGTAGCGCCCGGGCGCCGAGGGGTCGAGGAGGTTCGCGTGCGCGCACACTGACGTGACGCTCAGTCCGCGCTCCTCGAACAGGCGCTTGACATCGTCGGGATTGTCGTCGAGGCTGACGGAGGCCGCGAACCCAAACTCTCGACCGAGCAACCCACCCGGGTGGTTGTCAGTTACGTCGGCATACTCGAAGCCCATTTCTGCGACCCTATCCAACTGGTGGTCGATCGTCTCGAACGGATCGACGACGGCGAAACAGCCGATTTTCATGGTAGTGACTCCGTGAGACGCCACCTAGAACTGTTGTTCTATGGACAAAAGGGTCTTCTGGCGACTTGAACCCGAATCGCAGTCCTGACGGTAACAGTCGTCTCCAATCGCGATGGAACCTTACGCTACCCCACTCACTCCCGTCCACTGAAAGACGCCGTTCCGGCCAGCCAACACCGACGGATAGTCGGCGACAGTCAGTCGGTAGAGGTCCCCCTGATACGGCACGTACTGGACGTGCCGCGATGATTGAAACCCATCGTTCACCGCTCGACCGCGCACTCGCCAGGTGCCGCGTCGGATCGAGCGCCGCGGCTTCAGGCCGAGTTCGACGTGGAGTCGACACACCTGTGCGGCGAGTTGGTCACTTGTCGTATAGTAGGTCTCGTCGCCATCCGCATCGCCTGCGAGTAGGGTCTCGTAGAGCAGTTGCTGTTGGTCCGGTGCGACCCGCCAGATTAGTGACGGTAAGTGTTTGTCGTGGCACTCAGTTCCACACAGCGACCGAAATAGTCGGCCGAAAACCGTCGACGAGAATGAGAATGCCTGGTCGTCGGCCCTTCCGAGCAACCCCATCCGTTCGAGGAGTGTGCGAATCGCCGGCCGGTGGTCGGGATCCTGTTGTGCGATCTGTATCCGGATGGTATCGCTGGTCGTCGAATCACTTGCACTTCCTTCCGTAACGAACCACCCCAGAAATTCGATGAAATCGTCTCCGTCAAACCGATACGGCCGTCGATGGCAGTTCGGTCCGGCGTGGATGGTCACTTCCGTCGCGATCGCCTCGATATCGGTCCGATATCGCTCGAACGTTTCCGGGTCGAAAAAGTATCCAAAATGTGAGCTTCGCCGTATCGGCTCACACCCATCTGGAAGTTTTCGCCGCACGGTGTGACCATGTACGTCCGTCGCGGCACACATCTCGTAGTCGTCGAGAAACTCAGTGATGTCTACCTCCCCAAGCCGTTCTCCCGGGATCGTTCGCCACTCGTTGCTGAGCTTGTAGTATTCGAACGCGTCGAGATTCCGTGCCGTTCGAATTTCCAGATCGTCCTGTCCCTTTGTCCGGCAGATCATTCGGTGATCTGGGTGGACAAGAAAGTCACACCGTCTCGTTTCGAGTGCAACGAGGTCGTCCTCGTAGGCGACCTGCTGGACGTTCGTTACCGGTTTCAACTTCGCCAGTTGCGTCGTCAGGTCGAGCGTGTAGACGAGATCGCCCGGAGCGAGATCCGCCACCGCAACCGGGCCCGTTGCCGTGATGACTTCCGTCTCCGGCGTGAACCCGCCGGCCGCCAGCTCGCAGGAGCCTGTTGTGGTTTCTTGGAACGATTCGTCCCCGTGTTCTCCGGCGATTTCGGTCGACATAGGGGGGCACTCCCTCGTGCCCCGATAAAAACTATCGTCGGGGCCGGCAGGTGGGGGACGCTGCCTATGGTGCGGGGCTTGCGTCGCCCGCAGCGCTCCGATCTTAGTGCCTCGGTTTAGGATTCGTATCCGTTCTCGGTAGTGCGGTAACTGAGANGGGGGACGCTGCCTATGGTGCGGGGCTTGCGTCGCCCGCAGCGCTCCGATCTTAGTGCCTCGGTTTAGGATTCGTATCCGTTCTCGGTAGTGCGGTAACTGAGAGCCATCGAACACCCGCTGTTTCAGTGGTGGGGCTGAGTGACAGCACTGCTCACCATTGTGCCCAACTAAACGGGAAGGGAATCGGTGGTCTATTTCACGACGGATCGAGCCGGTTGTGATGTGGTCTTATTCTGAGTATTATACATCTATCGGCGGCCCATTGCGTCTCTGTCTCCAAGGCCAACGGGCAGAGACTTCGGATCCAATCGGGAATAGTATGTCTCAGAACAGGCGTGATATCTTGGAATAATTGAATCTGAGGGTACGGTCGATCGGATAGCTCATCACCCTACATCATTTGCAGATTTTGATTGGTTGTGGCATAGCCAAGCGTATCTCTTGGGCGCGGCTTGAGTGGTGCCAAATATATCGGATATTAAACCAAAACGTGTCCGTAGTCTCTGCGTGGAGACCGTTCCGAACGGTGCCTCGATATCGGCTACAGCTGCGACAACAATTCAAATATTGTAAATATTCTTGAGCAAGAGTTTTCCGGGATTGAACCACTCCTGCTACACCACCAACGCAGCCATCTCACGGTAATTGTTTGACGCTATCGCTGCACCCACTTGATTTCATCAGATGTGGAAATATTGCAGCCTAAGTGATGTCTTCGGCGATATCATACCAGCGCGCCGGCCGCTATTGTATTCGACGGATAGACCCAAGCGAGACTAGTTGTCGGATTCGCGGACGTGAAGCCAGCCAGGGCCTGCCAGCCGGGCTGAACGGGTGGATATCGGGGCGCTAAGAGAGTGGAACTTCCATCCATTTTGAGACACATACGCAATCCGGAACGGATCAGACATAGCGTGTAAGCAGTTCTACGACTAAGTATGACGGATTTCGGGGGTTAGATAACCCACAGAATGACCGATTCTAGATGGGTTTCGCAGGCTGGGGGCCTCCCCCGGTCGCTCAGCATTCCGCGATATCCACGGGTATCAGCCCTGGCAGCCCCATTCGTCGAACGACAACTCGAATCCATCTAGTCGCGATCCAGTTGGACACACGCCATTAATAGCGGTGATTTGCCCAGGGTGTACCTGTCGAAATCACCGATATGAAACGGATGTATCTGCGAAAATCCGAATTGTGACCCCCTTGAGGGCTCGTACACACACCGACGACACCTGCTCGCAACCCGGTAGCCGGCCCGTCGGGCCAGTGCTGTGGCGGGCAGAAATCGATCCCGGTCAGCGCGAATACGTCAAGGACCGTAAATACCGGCCCGGGAACAGTAGCGCCGTGGCGGCCATCGGGAATACCCGTGTCGTTCACTTGGCGTGGCTTCAAATCTAATCAAATCGATATATGTAGAGGACACGCCTCGAAGCGCACACGCTCTCGTTACACATATCAGACTCACTATTTGAATCTCCGTGGCACTCAGTCGTCGCTGGTCCGACGCGAGTCGTGTCTCAGTGACCACACGCGGAGGGCGAAAATATTATTTGATAACTGTCATTACGTTTCCGACACCCAGATCTGTCTTTCCAACCCCGTCTGTCACGACCTGCGCGACGAACTCTTCGAACGATGACATTCACTACTATCCAAGCAGCGCGGCTAGGTGGTCCGCACCGAAGCGGGTAGTCGGTGACGGGCCTCGCTGGATTGCGGTCGACGCGACGACGCTTCAAGATGCGTCCTGATACGCCCCAGGCTTTGGGCACCAGGACACACTTGGTACGATACCCACGTGTTCCGAGACCGTAATCATCGGCCATACTTGTAGTCGGGAAAACAAATATATGCAATCGGTAAGTTTGTCGGTGCCATGGGGTCACTACACCGGATTGGGG
>NZ_AOIU01000038.1 GCF_000337455.1 Halosimplex carlsbadense 2-9-1
GTGCGGCCGTGGCGACTCGAGAACGTCTCGGTACTCGTCAACGGGGACACCCGATACGACCGGCCGATCCGGACGGCCGAGACCGCACCGCTGGAGAACACGACGCTCCGACTGCCGGTCGAACTCGACACAGCGACCGCGAACATCACTGTCGTCGTGACGGGCGGGGCGGCGACGCAGTCGAAAGGCGCGATTGACCGCGCACGGGCGACCCTGCTACTCGACGGCGACCGGCTATCGGATCGCTACGAACGAAACGTCGCCGGAACGGACCCGTTAGATCCTGACAGCGACTCGCNTCGGCGACGCGAGCGTCGAGAAGAACCGTTTCGCGTCGGCACGCGACCGCGCCTACGACCGCATCAACGGGACGCTGGACGACTATCGCGATCCCGTGCGGTTGCGGTCGATGGGATCGTTCACCGACGACGCGGTGGGCGTGCAAGCACTGGCGAAACTCGCCGACTCAAAGGCGAACGACACCGCGCTGCGAGCGAGTCGGTACGTCGCGCTCGCGGACAACCGAACGGTCGCGCAGACGATTCTGGACACACAACGAGTGCTCGACCGGACCGAGGGGACCCTCGACAATCAGGGGCTCCGACGGAGCGCCGAGGCACACTTCGACAACGCCGAACGGCAGTTCGATCGCGCCCAACGGCAGTTGGAGCGGGCGAACGAATCCGAGGGCCGACGAGCGACCAGTCAGTACGCCCAGGCCATCCGCACCCTGCGGACGAGCTGGCAGCAGGCTCAGCAGGCACTGACGATGCTCGACGAAGCGCCACCGGCGGTCACGTTCGCTTCCCGCGCGGACCCGGCCTGGAACGCCTCGAACACGGTGACCAGAGCAGTCGCGGTCAACGTGAGTGACGTGCGGCCGTGGCGACTCG
>NZ_AOIU01000039.1 GCF_000337455.1 Halosimplex carlsbadense 2-9-1
CCAGCCGTTCTATCGTCTGAGTCCAGGTCTCACCGTCCCGTTTGAGGGTGTTGACCTTGTCTCTCGTGCTACTATGGACCGGGATCGAGGTCCAGTCCGCGTCGGTGTTAGCCGACATACCACCCACTCAGGACTCCAGATTAATTAAATTTTAGTACGTTCCGATGGTTAATCGTTGATAATGCCTCGGAATTCAGAGGATGGCGATAATGAGGGATCGTTTTTTCGCCGTCCAAGACCTCTACACACCGAAAATCCACGGGATAGGGATCCTGGAATACTTACATACGATGACCGGAAATATCTTTTCGGAGAGAAGAATACGTCCGAAGAGGCTGAAGCGCAGCTGCGCCAGCGATTGCGCGACCGGGTACGGAACGGGCTTCTCGACTTCGAGGTTCTGCTGTACTGTCTGGACGACCGGGACGTTCAGACCATCTTCAGTGAGATTTCAGGGCCCACTCAGATGGTGGACTCGCCGGCGCGGGAAGTCCGCGACGGCGTCTTGAGTGCACTCGCTTTCATCTACTTCGGCGTCACTGAATTCTCTCACGACCAATTTGATGATCTCCTGGAAGAAGCGATTGAGACCTCTTCTCGTCGAAGTAGTGAACGCCGGCGCGGACCCCACCAGTGGCGCGCGGAGGCCGACGTAGATATCAACGTAGAATGGGAGATACGCGCCTGGCGCAACGACAAGCTGATGGAGAAACTCCGGAGTGGGGACACGCTAACCGACCGTGAATTGGGCATGATCGTCCGACATGGCGACTTAGATGATGAGGACTGGCAGCACATTCGGGAGGAGATCGCGGACGGTCCACCACGGGACTTGGACCGCCTGCCTGAGTACGAGGGCGACGACGAGGAGATTAGTGAGGAGTGACCATCGTAGGTCCTCCCGGTTGCTTCAAAAGGTATCCCCGCTCGCTTCGAGCGGACCTTTCGGTCGCTTATCCTGGTCGTCTAGGTCGTTGAGCCGGGGTACCAACGCCACCGGACCAGCCAGCAAACCAGCCAGCGAACCAGCGAGCAGACCGTCCAGCAAACCAGTCAGGTCCCCCGCCTACACCCCTCCTTGACGGGTAGACTCAGAGAGAGCCAGAATCAACAGACGTAAGCGCTCTCTGGTGGTGGAGAGTGACCCCTTCGAGGGGTGGTCTCGCTGGCTTTCTAGGTTGGTCTACCGGGTCGGTGGAAGAGACGACCGACGCCAGGGTACCAGCCAGGGAACCAGCCTGCAAACCAGCCAGCGGACCAGCCAAGGACCGTGCCAAGGACCGACCTACAGAGAAGACCCAAAACAGAGGGGCAAATCCCCCGACAGCAGGCGAACTAAGAGCCACTGACCAAGGGGGCCAGAGGGGTGGTCTTGCTGGCTCTCCGGGTCGGCCTCTTCGCTCGGTCGAGGACGACCGGCGTTGACGGACCAGCCAGCAGACCAGCGAAGGCACCAGCCAGCGGACCAGCCAGCGAGCGGGCCAAGGGGCCACCTACCGCCGGGTCGTCTGGATCGGTGGCTTGGGGTTACGCCTCTCTGGCGGCGGCCTCGCCCTTCTCTGTGAGACCGTAGATACGGTGGTGGGACCGCTCGGGTGTGAGGCACTTGGCGAGGCCGTTCCGTTTGAGCCACAGGAGGTGGTTGCTCACCGTGTCTCGCTTGATGCCCATCTGGTCCGCGATCTCCTTCGCGTACTTCGGGTCATCTCGGATGGCGTCGACGACCTCTCGTCGCCGCTTGCTTGACCGAATCGCTGCGACTGCGTCCCAATCGACTGTTTCACTGCTCATTGTTATTTCCTCTTGTGCTGTCAGAACGGGTAAAACCACCGTGAGAGGTAGTCTTCCCGAACTCTTCATCGACACCTTCCGGAAGGTGGCGCTCACACCGGAACGTGGAGATCACGCCATCCTGAAACAGATACACCGCTGCAGGGTCTCCGCACATGCTACACGACCGTCCCGCGTTGTTCGCTGAGAGCGGTCGAATGAGGTCGAAATCGTATTCACTCGCGCCCATCCGCCACCAGCGTTCCAGCGTCTCACGGTGGTCTTCGACGAAATCGGGCGGGAACTTGGCCTCCGTTGGGTGCCGTTCCCCCATCTCACCGAGCTGCTCTTCCGGATACTCGATACCGGACCATTCGGTCACCGAGGGGACCGCGTTGGGCCAGGCTGTGATGAGGTCCGGAAACCCGACAGTCTCGTAGTTCTCGCCGAAATGGGACTCACTGAGCCAGTACACCGAGAATCCTGCTTGGAGGTACTCGGTCGTTACAGCCTCGATGTCCTTGTCCTCGTGTCGATATTGTACCTCTGCGACGATCCCGCGACCGAACTCTTGGAAGGACTCTTCAAAGGTCACGACAACGTCACCAACGCGCTCTGTTTCAGGAATCCCCCTCTCCCGCTGAACAGTTCCGTGGTCGAACATCCGGCGTAGACGGCGGCTGGCGACGTATTTCATCAGCTTGTGTTCGTCGCTCTCACCGCCAGGACACAACCCTCCGACAGAGGCATCCGGGTTGTGCACAAAGCACCGCGGTTTGAGAACGCCGTCCTCCGTGGTGTGGCCGCTCCGGACGTGCATCCCATCGCCGCAGTTGGGGCACTCCACTGAGGCCCCATCATCAACGTCGTCGGGCCAGACGACATCTCCATCATCAACGGCTGTGAAGGGCATATTCTACCCCTCGGTAACACCAGCGTCCGTATGCAGTGAGCGAAGGGTTTCGCTCACAATCCGGGCTTGATACTTCGCATCGTCGAGGGCGTCGTGCTCATCCCCGTCCATCTCGACCTCCGCAGCACAGGGAAGTGATCGAAGCGTACGAACGTCCCGTTCGTCCCGGAACTGCCAAGGTTCGGTCATCCCGACCGCGCTGAAAGCCGTTTCGAGGTGCTCACAGTCAAACGACGGCGAGTTCGCCCACACTTCTGCGTCGGTAGGGAACCAGGAGTGGAACGCCCTCAGAACATCGTCAAGCGGGTCGCCGCCGGTCAGTATCCCGGTGACAGCGTCGTCCTGACTGAGCCACCATTCGAGGGTGTCAGCGTCGATCTTGAGGCCCGCTTCCTGACAAGATTCGAGGCTGATCACACGGTAGAACTCGTCGCCGAGTCCGTTCTCAGAGAACGTTACCGCTCCGAGGCTGAGGATGGCTGACCCGGGTTCGAGACCCAATGTCTCGATATCGACCATCACGCGCTCAGTCTCGGTTGATGACTCCTTACTCATCGGTCTCTCCTCCAAACCAGTGGTCGAGAACCCGGTACAGGTACTTCGCGTCTCGCTCTGTCCCCTGGAAAATCGGGACTTCCGGGCCAACGGGCTTGTATCCGCCGCGGAAGTTGTGCATCAGCTTCTGACGGCCTACACGGACCCGAGTTCCGGACTCGGCTTCGAACTGTGTCCCTCTGATACGGGTGAAACCGTCGCGGAAGCGGACTGGTTCCGCTGTCTGCTGTTCCCTCATCGTCAGCCACCTGACTGTCGAGGTCGTGCTGTCTAAGTTCGTAGTCGCTCTCCTCGACGATCTCCTCGGCTGGCCGGTCCAGGACCGTCTCTTCAACCTCCGACGCAAGGTCCCGCAGCGAGACGACCATGGCCGCAGCCTCCAGTTCGGTGAGGTCGCGGTCCCGGTGCTCTGTGCGGTGGATGAGACGCCCGTCGATGGTCAGCTCCGCAATCCCGGGGTTCGGAAGTCGCTCAGGTGCGGAGTCTCCGCCATCAGACATCTCCCATTCCTCCCTCTGCTTGTCCGGGATATGCCAGTCATCGACTCCCAAATACCCGGAGTTCTCGGGATCGTCTCCATGTATCCAGGCCTCGAAATCTTCCGAACAGAACCGACAAACAACGAAGAACACCGGGTTGTGTCCAGCGCCCTCTGACCTGCCGCGGAAGAATCTGTGCAGTTCGATTTTTGAGTGATCGTTGAAACTGGCCGCTTCGCGGCCACACCGGATACAGGGGTAGTCACTCATCGGAATCGCCCACCCACCGGTAGTCGTGGTGGCCTTCCCGGTACTCAACCAGGTCTGCGTCTACTGCCCGCTGCACTGCCGGACGGGCGGTCTTACGCCAGAAGGTGTCTTCGCCTTGGTCGTCGGGCGCGTGCTGCTTGTAGAGCGCGTTCTTGAAGTCACCACCACTGGCGCGCCCGTCGTAGTCTCGAAGCCACTCCAGAGCCGCACGACCCGCCTTTCGTCGCTGCTCTCGCTCTTCGCCACCTCGACCCGGTCGCCAGCCTTCCAGAACTCCCTCGATGGAGTCTGTCTCGGTGTCCATTCCAGCGTTGAGGAGATCGTTCATCTCCTGGTCTCCGCTGACGGTGTCTTCCCACGTTTCGTCAGGTTCCCGCTCAACGGACTCTTCAGGACTCGATGAACCAGATTTCGCTATATGATCCGTCTCCGCGTTCTCACGAGGGTCCTCAACAAGTTCATAGAGGCCTTCGTAGATTTTCCGAGCGTTACCGTGTTCAACGAGGCGATTTAACCGGTCACGTACATACTGAAGGCTGTAGTCTGCTTCTTCAGCTGCGTACGGGGCGGTGATGCGTCCTTCTTGGAGTAAATCCAGCAGCGCTTCATCAGCCGGGCCGAGGTCACTTTCCTCAAGCATTGTACTTGAGGATGTTGTGCTTGCGCCCATGAGTTAAGCAATAGTGGCATAGGACTTAATCCTTAGGCCATAACCCATAGACCCTAAGGATTAAGTCACAGGGCACAAACATTGTTGTGTGCACGGAATGGCTCGTGGAATCCAAGATCACGATCGGATTCCTCAGAAGGCCAGGGCGCAGGAACGCCCTCGACCGTGCCGCCAGAGCAATGACGGCGATACACACTACCCGCTCAAACGGGCATGAAAGCATCGGAGAATCGTTGCAGAACCAACGTGTGACGGCGCGCATCGTCCGCAAAAACGACGGAACGACCCGGCGGGAGTACCGCATCGGCGGCCGCGTCTACCACTCTCTAGAAGCGCTCAGGGACGCCCTCGGTGGTCGTCCATGACCGACGGAAATCCCATCTGGCACGAGACCGTCCGCCCGATCATCGAGGAATGCGAGAGTCCGCTCACGAGCGCCTACATCGCTGTTCTGTGGGAGACCGGTGCCCGCCCGAGCGAGGTCGCCACCCTATCTGTGGACGACATCACCGAGACCGGATACTGCTTCGAGGCGGAGATGTCCGGGAAAGGACCGGTCTACTCCGTCGAGATCGTCGCCTCCGCGCCGTTCCTTCGGAACTGGTTACGATACCGCCCGCAGCACGACACCGGGAATGTCGCCCTCTGGACGAAACGCGACCGTAACGACGGTCTCTCCGTGCCTGCGCTGAACGAGCGCGTCCAGGCAGCCGCCGAACGTGCCGGTGTCGAGGTGTCCCTTTACGACTTCAGGAGGCCGCAGGACGATGAGTGAGGACCGCTCGGACCTCGATGACTTCGACCTCGTGGGAGATCTCCCGACGGTTGACGTGGAGTTCACCATCGATGTGCCGGCGGACATCGAGGAACTGGCCCGCGAGCGGTTCGAGCGAGCGAAAGAACAGCGAGACATCCCCGAAAGCGTCACCTTCGAGGACTACCTGATGGACCACATCCAGCTCTCGTGGTCGTTCAACGTGGAGGAAGATGACTCCTAACGACCCCGACCGCGACCGGTGGGAGAGTGTCGGGCGCAAGCTGCTCGCTGAAGACCTCGAAGTGATGGGCCGAGAGACGCTCCAACACGCCTTCGTGGACGCGATGCGCCGCATCCAGGCCGGAGAGGAGCTCCGGCGCGAGGACATCGACAAGATGCGGCGAGCGCTCCAGGAGGCCTCCCAACTCGTAGAGGTCTGCGCCGAGGTCTCACCAGAGGACACGCCGGTTCCCGGTCTGGACGAGTTCCTCGACAAAGACGGCAAGCGTAGGTACGCTGAAGAGGTAGAGCGCCGCCGGTCCGAAGTCGAAGAGCACCGCTGAACGACCGGCAGACACCCGCTCCAGCAGCCCCCGAACCCCCCTATCTGCCTGCCGCAGGACACACGATGGCGAGTATCCGGGACCACCCATCGGCGCGGTCGAAACTCCAGAGGCCGGCTGACGCCGCCGGAGAAACCCCATCGTCCGGGTTCGAACCCCGGGGCAGGCGTCCGTTTTCCCGTTCAGACCGACGATAGAGAACCGCCGCGAGACGTTACCAACGTCGAAGAAACTACGGGAGAAGCCGTTCAACGGATAGCCAGATGGTCTACTTTCCCGATGAGGACAACGAAAATGACCCGCCGAACCGGCAGAGCCAGACAGAGACAGCCGAGACGCCGTCTCCCGAGGAGAAACTCGGTCAGACGGTGGTGAAGCATCTCCGCCAGGCACCCGAGGTCAGGGTCTGGATGGGGGAGGAGAAGCTGCGCGTAGCGCCGACTGAACGAGAAAGTGAACGCGACCAAGCGGAGACAGAGCCCTCCTCTACCCGTGATAGAGACATCGATAGAGGGGCGGCAAATCGCAAGACGGCGTCTACGCCTCTATCGTCCTCTACTGGCTCTACCACAGAGAGCGCTGGCTCTATCGATAGAGAGAGACAGAGTAGCGGATTGAACGGGGAATTGAACGGTGAATTGAACGTTCAAAATCTCACAGAGAGGCAGGCGAAGGCCTACCTCCTCCTGGAGGTGACCGGCGGCAAGATCTCCGCGTCGCAGCTGGCCGAGCGGACAGGGTACTCCTCGAAGGGCGGAGCCTACAACGCCCGGGAGAAGTGGGAGCAGGACCGCGGCCTCGACGAGGCTGAGAACTGAACCATCACCACCTTTTCTTACTCCTTGCCGCGTCCGTCCAGATAGGCGTCTGAGGGAGTACAGCCCCTCGAAGTCCGTCACCGAAAAATGCGCGCCCGCCGTGACGTGCGACGGTAGTAGTCTGCGGGTCAATTTCGTGGACGAAAACAGAGCGCGGCTCTGGCGAGGTCGCGGGTGCGGGTTCCGACTGTCGGGATTCCGTCTCGGCGCGGACTGCTCGAAGCCGAAATCTCAGGCGTTCAGGGCTGCGTCCGAGCGTTTCCGGGATAGAAACCGGAGGCAGTAAACTTGGCCCGGCACGGGTGAGCCAGTGGGCCCTGCGAACCCGCTCTGCTGCTGCGAGGGCAACGCCCGATGGCGTGCATTTTCACCGGTCTTCAACCAGTTCGACTATCTCGTCCCAATGCTGGTCGAGGTGGCCGCCGACCTTCCCCTCGTAGACCTCAGTTCCGCAGATCGGACACTCCCGAAACAGGTCCTCAGAGTCCTCCCATCGGCCGAATCCATCCGAGAAGTCACTCTCTTCGGTGGTCTTCCGCTGCTCGCGTACCCGGCGCTCAAGTTCCTGTGCGACCTCCTCGCGCTTTTCCTCAGGAACGTCATCGTCTACGAGCATCCCGCGTCCAGCTGACCGCGACTCCTCTCCGGCGAGATCGTGCGTTTCGAGAGCGTCTCCGCCCATCGGCGCTTTCATATCGTCATCGTCGAAGACGCCGGTGCGCTGGTGGTCGAACTCAATACTCACGTCACCGTCTTCGGTAAGATACCACCGGATCAGACCGTCTTCTTCGAGGTCGAGGTCCTCGATGATCTGTCGCGGAACGTACGTGTGGCCATCTTCGATGGTACCCGTATGCAACAACTCCCCGTTCTCGGAGTCGGTTTCGGTGCTGTCGTCGGTGCTGGTCATCGTTAGTTGAAGGGGTTGTCTGCCGTTTCGAGGCGGCTGACGCCGTCGATTTCGTCGAAGTCGTCATCAAACGAGTAGAGGTATTCGATGTTCTCGCGCTGCATGTAGGCGACGAGAGTCGCATCAACGAACGAGAGGCCAGAATACCGGCGGAAAAGCGCCTGTGCAGCGTTGAAGTCAGACTGCGGGGCGTGTTCTACCTCGAAGTGCGCGCCCTGGTTGAGGCGGTCCAACATCGCGTTCGCCGTCTCTGGCCCGAGTTTCTCGCCGGTGAGGTTCAGAATCTCAGCGACGACGTAGTTCGTGATCACCACCTCGGGGAGATCGCCGTGGTCTACTGCCTGGACGATGCGCCGGCCTCGGTCGTGATACTCGTCGCGGGCACTGGCGCTGGCGAACAGGACGTTCGTGTCGAGAAGGGCGACCGCCATCACTCAGCTCCGAACTGGCCTTCGACCTCGACGGCGTTCGTCTCGCCAGCATCGACAGGCTCGAAGTCGTCGAAGACGCCCTCTCGCTGGTGAATGATCTCGACCGTCAGGTCCCCGTCCTCGTCGGTGTTCCAGCGGAGTTTGTCGCCCGGTCCGATGTTGAGGTCCCGACGGATGTCTGCCGGGATGGTGACCATCCCTCGGTCGCTGACCTTCGTTTCCTCAGAAGCTTCTTCGGTAGCCATACCTGACCGTACAGCCCCTCTCCTTATACATGTTACTTCACATGTGGCAGAGTGGCGGAGTGAAGATATCTCACCACAGACAGAGGGCGCGAAGCCGCGAGATAGTTCCCTCTCTGTCTGTTGGTAATCAACTAACTTGCTTGATTAGTTACTAACGCCGACCGACAGATACGGGCGAGGGGCCGACAGTCGCGCCGCCGACGCCCGACCCGCAGGAACGAGCGAGCGCGTCGACGTCGACCAAGTGCCGGCCGAACCCTGGTCGACGAATGTGAGCGAGCGGCCGCGGGTCCAGTAGAGTGCGCCGGCTCTGGACGCCTCAGTAGTCCTTCAACCACTCGGGACCGCCGTACGCATCGACGTAGCAGTAGCGGTGGACGGGCTCACCGCGGGGGTTCGGGACAGCCTCATCGAGGGCGACGCTGTTTCCACAGAGGTCGCACTCGGCGCTGTGTCCCGCCTGGCGATCGTCAGGAGTGAGACCGCGCGTTTCGGTGTAGAGTTCCTGCAAGGCGCGCGGTGTGAGGCGGACCAGCACCTTCTCTCGGTCGCTCTCCTCCCGTCTCTCCGGCGTGTACGTGAGAACCCAATCCTGCCCGGGTTCGCCCTCGCCGGCCGGTCCGAGGCTGATGGTCTGCGCGAGCTCCGGCGGGACGTAGTGCCAGGTGTTCTCTCGGAACCGAGGATAGTGACCTTCTGGACGCGGGTTTTCAGGGTCGATATCGTTCTCTGTCATGTATCTCGAAGACTCACCGAGATCATACCCGCATCGCTTCACCGATGCGCGTCTCGGTCGGTTCAGCGAGGTACGGTTCGATAGCACTGTAGTCGCTCCACCCACCGACAGACATCATCGTCCGAACGTCTACCTGCCGTTCTACGAGGTGGTACGTAGCCCACGAGCGCCGGAGGTCGTGACTGGACACTTCACGCCACCGGGGAGCGTCCTTCCGCTCTGCGACCTTGTCAGCGGCTTCTTTCACCCACCGCCGGACGGACGACTTCGAGGCATCGACCCACGGCGTGGACGCGTCGAGGCCACGCTCGCGGCTGTACTTGTGGATGTCGTCAGCCACGTCCTCGGGCATCCAGGCGTCCCGCGTCTTCGGGTCGCCGCCTTTCGTGTTCTTCCCCTGTACCTCGAAGAGCCACACGTCTCCATCTTCGGACCAGCGGAGATCGTCGTCGCTCGGATAGGGGACCTCATCAGCGCGGAGACCACACCGTCCGAGAAGCTGGACGGCTACTTCTCGTTCCCAATCCCATGAGCCAGCTACACGTTCCAGTTCATCGAGTTCGTCCGGTGACAGCCAGCACTTCGTGACCTCCCCCGAGTCGTCTACTCGAACCATAAACGGATTTCTCAGAGAAGCCGCCTAGTTCTTTCGATGGTTCACCCTCAGAAGGTACGATATCGACCCGATATCGGGGTGATTCTAAGCGCCTTGTTCTATAACCCGATTACAGACCACATCTCACCGGTCGAACCCCGGGGTTTCCGTCGATATCAGCCGCTGCAGACTACGTAGGGCGGAGTTTGCCGTCTCGTTCGGCGACCTCACCGCGGTTCTTCAGGTCTTCGACGTAGTCGCGGATCTCCCCTTCGCTCATCAGCATGATGTCCGCGACTTCCCCGACCGTCGTCTCGGCGTGGTCCTCGACGATGGAGCGCACCTGGTCACTGCGGTCGTACTCCATCGTCACACCCTCCTGAGGTTGTTCCGACTGTCCTTGACGATGTGACCCTGCTCTTTCAACCGAGAGAGGGCGTGTTCTGCTGTCTCTTCGTCGATACCGCCCCCCTCAGCCTTCTCTATCACCGCCTCTCGCGGCGGATTATCGAGGTCTTCGATGATCTCCAGAACGTCCTTGGTCCAACTCCGATCACTCTTCGACTGGCGTAGTCCGACATCCACAGCGTCAGTTTCATCGGTCCCGGAGCCGAGTCCCCTCCGCTCTTCAATCTCCTCGGCCGTCGGGAACGGCTCGAAGGCCATCGGATGGTCTTCGACCGACCAGCGCAGCTGCACCAGCAGCGCGGCCAGGTCGTCTATCTCCTCATCGAGGTCCCCCGGGTCCGCCTCATCGAAGTACGTCGCGTCGAGGTAGGCGCGGGAGATCTCCCCGACCTCCTCCATGATGGCCGCGAGTAGGGTCTCCGGGTGCTGTGTTCCGTGCTCTCGCACGTTCTCTTCGGCCTTCTCGCGGTGTGTGGGGTTTCCGTTCATCGTCACACCTTCCTGAGGGTGCCGCCACCGACTTTGACGACCTTCCCCTTCTCTTTCAGCCGGTCGATCTCGTGGTTCGCCTTCTCGGCGTCGATGCCTATCTCATCAGCCTCCTCGATAACCTGCTCTCGGGACGGGCTGTCGAGGTCCTCAATGAGGGAGAGGATGTTCTTCNCGGCGTCGATGCCTATCTCATCAGCCTCCTCGATAACCTGCTCTCGGGACGGGCTGTCGAGGTCCTCAATGAGGGAGAGGATGTTCTTCACCCGGTCGCGCTGGCTCTTCGACTGGCCGGTCTCGATGATATCAGCGTCGAATTGCCCCTTCTCCGGGTCGTACCCGACCTGTCGCATCGACGACTCCACCAGGTTGATGGCCCGTTCTACGTCCTGCATCTCTATCCGTTCAGAGAGGCGGACACGGGCGCTGGACTCCGCGATTCGCCGGATGGCCTCGAACTTCCGGTAGGTGATCGGCACCGGGTTGTCCTCGTTCTCGTTCTGGTTCGCCTGCCGGAAGTTCACGAAGTAGTCGATGAGCTTCTGCTCGACCTCGTCGTCTTCGAGGTACGGCTGGCAGGTGTCCTTCGCGTGGGCGATGTACGCCCGCAGCACGTCCTTCGAGATGGCCGGCTCCACGGCCTCACGCTCTTCCTCCGTCAACTCCTCGCCGCGGTTCTCGCGGGCGACAGCCCGCCGAGAGCGGCTCATGTGCCGGACTACCTCCCGGTCCTTCTCCTCGTCCGGCGAGTCCGAGACCATGAACATCAGGTCGAACCGGGAGAGCAACGTCGGCCCGAGGTCGATCTGTTCGGATTTCGGCTGGTACGGGTCAAACCGGCCGTGCTTCGGATTCCCGGCCGCCAGCAGCGCCGAGCGAGCGTTCAGCGTCGTGTTGATGCCTGCCTTGTTGATGTGGACCTCCTGGCTCTCCAGGGCGTCGTGCATCGACGAGACGGCTTTCTCATCGACCTTGTCTACCTCATCGACGCACGCAACGCCGCCGTCAGCGAGCACGAGAGCGCCCGCTTCGAGCGACCACTCCGTGTCCCCGAAGTCGTCGGGTACCACCGCTGCGGTCATCCCTGCCGCGGACGCCCCTTTCCCCGACGCGTACGTGGAGCGAGGGGCCGTCTCATCGACCCACCTGAGGAAGGTACTCTTCCCGCAGCCCGGGTCACCGAGGAGGAGCATGTGCCATTCGCCACGATCTCGGCTCCCGTCCGGATGCTCTCGCGGCCACGCACCGAACATCTGCAGCGCGAGAGCCAGTTTCACGTCCTCGTCGCCCTGGTGCTTCGGGTTCACCGAGTCTACGAGCAGCTCGTACGGGTCGCCCTTCTCCCCGGCGGCGATGGCCTCGATCGCGTCCAGGTGCTCCTCGACGTTGATGTCCTCGTAGTCGCTTTCCTCCCGGACGACCGCCCGGCCGTCTACGGTGGTGTCGAAGTCCCGCGTCTGGTCGTTCTCCGGCTCTTCAACGTCGAGAACGCCGGTGAGAGTGATGCGGTCGCCTGCATCGAACTCCTCGATCAGGTCGTCCTTCAGGTGAACGTCGATGGTGTCACCGGACCCGCCGCGGGTCTTGTCCGGCGGCTGCTGGATGCGGGCGTGCTGGTGGTCGATCCACGTGCTGTCGGAGGACTTCATCGTGAAGGGGCCCTGCCGCTCACAGCCCTGACACTCGTGCGGTTCCTGGAGCTTGTCGCCCGACTGCGGGATGTCGGTCAGCGTCCCGCAGCGCTGGCACTCGAAGACAGCTTCCACGACCCGCGGCTTCACGGCGGAGGGCTTCTTCACCTGGCCGCGGACATCGAGGAGATCGCCGATGTGGTCCTTCCGGACGACCTCGCCGACGCCGTAGGTCTCCGGCAGGTTGTAGATGCGGACGTGCGCCCCTGAGAGCTTCACGTCTATCGGGAGGTCGTAGAGTCGCAGCGCCTCCTCGAAGTGGTTCTGCATCTCCCGCGGCTGATTCTGAACGTCGTCCGCGAGATCCGGGCTGAACCGGAAGATTTCGTCGTAATCGACGTACAGCGACCGTTGTTCGCGGGGGTACTTCTGAGCGAGCTGTGCGATGTCCTCCCGGTAGTAGTCCCGGAAGAATTCTATCACGTCGTCGATGAGTCCTTGGTGTCTCATTGTTTGGCACCGGTGTTACGGTTTCACAACACTGCTTCCCTGGTGTGATTGGGTGGGAGATTCGAGCGGTTCGAGCGGTTTTCGAGCGGACCATCAGCTAACCGACCTTTTCTTACTAACCTCTCTACCCTGCAAATTCTAAGGGTAGCGAGGGTTTCGCTCGTTCCGGAGAGTCTCGGCGGGGGCTTCCCCCTTCTCCAGTGTTGTGAAGTCATAACACTACGTTCTCCCTGTGTCAACCGCGTAGCCGGCGATCTCGTTCGGTAGGTCTCCCGCTTCGAGGTTCAGGCGGAGCCGCGACTTTTTGCCCTGGCCGCGGCTCTCCGGCTGGTACCAGAGGACATCCTCGTTCCCGACAGCCTCCACAGCGTCGGTGAAGTCCTGGTAGATGAGCGACCGGTGGTTGTTGTTCCCGAGGGCTGCACGCCCCTCCTTCGGCGTCAGAGAGGCCTTCGCAGACTCGCCACGCTCCGCCTTCTGCTGAGCCTCGTTGATCAGGGTCTGGATGAGGACAGCCTGCCGTTCGGCGGGCTCCTGAGTGGTGTTCTGTTTCACCATCCGGAGGAGGTCCGTCCGCTGGTCCACCTCTTGGAGCCTCTCGCGCAGCTCCTCGTTCTCCTCTTCGAGACGCTGGCGCTCTTCACGCTCCTCGTCGAGGTCGTCCTGGAGGTCTTCTACCTGGCCTTCGAGGTTGTTGAGCCGAGTCCTGATCGCCTCGACGTAGACGCCGAGGTCCCTGACGGTCTCCCCGTCCCGCGTCGTGAGCGGCGGACCGTCATCATCGAGGCCGTCCGCGTGCGAGTTCTCGGCCCCGTCGTCGCCGTTCTGTGCGGGGTCGCTCACGCCGATGCACCCCCTTCAGCCGGGGCAGAGTTTCTTAAGGACGGGGGCCATATACGTGTGGGTGATTCTCCCGAATTCGCCGTAGAGAAGCCCTCTACTTCACGGCAAGGGTTTATCCGTGACTGCGTCAGTTGATGAGGTGCTGCCCCCTTATGGCAAGCAACCCCATCACCGGGACGTTGCATCCCGGCACGGTAAAGTATAGTGCGGCAAGCATCAGGTGCGGGTTCGGTCTGGTTTCTGAACTCAGCCCCTCCTCGGCGACTCAAAGAAGGTGACGGAACAGTGAGACGAGTCACTACAACGTCACGAGGAGTCGTAGGCGTCCTACCCGAAATCCCTGAGAGGGTCCTGACGTTATGAACGTGGACGACCCCTCGGGGAACGACAAGAAGTTGCCCCGACAGGAGGACCTCCTCGATGAGGCCCACATCGCACCCGTCGATAAGCAGAGCATCAAGGACTTTCTCGTTCACATGAAATCCGACGGGGACATCGAGCGCCACACGATGGCCGACCGAATCCGAGACCTCCGTCTGACCTCCGAGCGTGCCGATATGCCCCTCACCAGGATGGGTCACCTGGATTGGGACCGGTTCGTCGTCGAAGAACTCGAAGAAAACCGCGGGCTGTCGGAAGGGACGATTGACAACTACAAGTCGGCTGCCCGGAAGTACTTCCGTTGGCTCGACCGCTCGTGGTACGAAGAGATCTCCTTCGCCACGGCCGATGAAAAGGGGAAGGACCTCGACCCTGAGGACTTGTTCACCCGTAATGAGATAGACGCGATGCTGGAACAAGGCGATGCCCGTGGAAAGGCGGTCACTGCCCTCTATGCCGCCCTCGGCTGGCGCGCATCGGCTATCGCCAGTATCCTGACCGGAGACACTGACCTGGAGGGAGAGACCGCGACCGTCACCCTCAACGAGGACGCCTACACGAAGGGCGCAGAGGGAACCTCGCCGCTGACCTTCGCGCGCGGATACGTCGCCAGCTATCTCCGCGGAGACCACCCGTGTCCTGAGAGAGACGACGTACCGCTCATTCACAAGAAACAGCAGTATGAGGACGGTGACCGTGCGCTCTCGACGGACCGGATTCGAGGCATCGTCAAGGACATGGCAGAAGAGGCAGGAATCGACCGAGACCGAGCGAACCTGCACAACTTCCGGCACACAGCTGTGACCCGGTGGCGTCTCCAGGGGATTCCGGATCACCGAATCCAGAAACGCGTGAAGTGGGCCGAAGGAACGGATATGTTCGATATCTACGACAACCCTGAAGAGGACAAGGAAGTCCAGAGCCAAGCAATCGCCTTCGGCGCAAACGACCCCGGGGACTTCGAGGACGAAGAAGGGGGTACTGAACCCGGTGATGGCCTCGGAGAGTGTAGTGTCTGCGGTGAAACCGTTCGTGTGAACGCTCGATACTGCCAGACCTGCGGAAACCCCCTGGATGTTGAAGCCGCACAGAACGTCCCGCCAGAAGACATCCAGGACCCTGAAGAGACCGCCGAAGACCTCGCCGACATGGACGGTGTCCTCGACGAGATGAGCACCGCCACTGTCATTGAGCGGTTGCTTCAGGAGAACCCGGACCTCCTCGACAGTCTCGACTTCGACCTCGGCGACTGAGGTCACGCCGACCCCTCCTTTTTCGCGGCTTCGAGTTCTCGCTTGGCGAGCTCCCCCTCGGCATCCCCCGCAGCGAGTAGCGCCGCGATCACGACGGTGCGGGTCCACCGGTCGCCCTCCTGGAGGGCGTAGTGGAGGTCATCTCGGTGCTGCGCGACGTAGTCGCGGACATCGTCACTCATCGGTAGCTCCTCCCGAGAGACGACTGAACGATTTCAGGCTCACAGCCCGGCAGATACAGGACGTTCTCCAGGCCGAGTTCGACCTTCTCTATGTGACCGCCGTCATCAAGGGCGCTGATACGCCGGGAGATCTCCCCTTTGGCAATCCCCACCTCGTCTACGATCTCCTTCTGGCGGGCGCTCCCGCCGTTCAGAACGAGGATAGCGAGGATCTCTCGCTCTCGGTCCTTCAGCCCGTCAGCAAGCGTTTCGCTGGCCTGCAGCGCCTTACTCATTGAGACCGACCTCCCGCTCTACGAGGTCGAGGACGTGTATTGGACAGAGGACGCGCGTCCCGAAGCCGTCGATGCGCAGCTGAGCGAGATGTTCCTTCAGCCGGCACCCGTGAGCCGTACAGACCCGGGCTTCAGGTTGCGGTTCGCCTTCGACCCCGTTGAGGCGGGAGACGTTCCTGAGGAACGCCTGCAGGTCGGGTTCACCGGGTTCGATCAGCGGTTGCTGTAGCGTCTCGGTACTCGTGCTCGTGGTGTGTGCGGCTTGCATCGTCCGGGTAGCGACCGATTAAGGACGGTCAGCCCGGAACCATTGAGCAGAACGGACCCGAACGCTCATTAGCAACGACTGCTAATGGGCGAACGAGAGCCGAGCCCTGCTCGCCGGCTCCATCCACACTGCCTCAATGCAACAACGGGCCGTTGCGGCCGGGTGCTGGATACACCCGGACGACCTTCCCAAGTGGGAAGGGGCCCGTTGTGACGCGGTTCAACCTTTCTAAGTGCCATCTCTGTCGCTTCCCTCTTAGTCGTTCCCCTGATTAGAGTGGCCGTCAACCAGCCGTTCTATCGTCTGAGTCCAGGTCTCACCGTCCCGTTTGAGGGTGTTGACCTTGTCTCTCGTGCTACTATGGACCGGGATCGAG
>NZ_AOIU01000040.1 GCF_000337455.1 Halosimplex carlsbadense 2-9-1
GATCTCCGCCGGTGTAACTGAGCCCTGGTCTTCGGCGACCTGCATGAGTTCCTCGACGCTGCCGGTAGGTGCAGCTGCATTCCCACCCGCCATCTTTAGGTAGTACCGTACGGCAGCATCAATCGCTTTGGAGCGCGTTTTCTCGCCGGTCGCCTCTTGGAGCATCTCCCACTCGCGCTGCCGCTTATCCGTATCTCGAATCCTCATTTTTGCACACGCTCGTGTTTTCGGGTTGTGAGCGAGTTACTGAAACGGCTCTTGTTTATATACTCCCGTGTGGCCCCCGGCATGATCACGTCGATCCCCGTTCCGCTCGAACCTCGAAGTCCGACCGATTTGCACACGCCGGTTCGTGCCACGTGTGCAATTTCGGGGATCGGCTTTCGTCGACGCGTGACCCCGAGCGGTCGCCCCGAAACCCACCTTCCTCCGAGTTACTCCCTATCATCTTGGAGCTCCTCGATGTCCTGAACCAACTCCTCGTGGTCGGTCGGTGGTTCGACTGGATATTCCTCTTCTCGCATCTCATGGTCGTCGCGGGATTCATCAGCCACGAAAACCACGCTCCCGTCGCCCGCCGTAGATGTCGGTGGTGTGTAGCTCCGGATGCTTCCGCGCAGAGTCAGTTCGGCGATAGATCCTCCTGGCGATAGCCGGACCGATTCCGTCAACTCGTTGCAGTTCGTTTGGTGATGCTTCTGCGATCGCCATCGGGGTACTGAACTCTTCGTCGAGACCGTCGATAATACGGTCACTGACGCCATCGATGTTCGCCACCACACGTGCGATGGCACGTTCTTGCTCTCTCTCAGTCATTGCTTCTTGTATGGTGCGATTCGCCATATGCCAGCTCCATCTTGATCAGAGCCGCTCATCGTTCCCGCCAGTGGGGATCAAGCGCGTTGAGCGCGTCTCGAAGCATCTCTTCATCTGCGCCCATAGCGAGATCGACGAGCCGTTGCCGGAGTCTACCGGCCTCCTCCTGTTCGTCGAGAGTATCCGGCCAGGGTGTGTGTTGAACCTCGGTCCAGAGCTCGTACATTTCATCTTCGTCCAGGTGGAGTTCGACAGTGCCGTCCTCAGTACCCACGCGGAGGACGAAGGCAGCGTCAGCGCGCGAGCTTGGGCCGTAGCTAACGTTTTTGCTCCCGAGCGGGGTGAAGCTGAGGTCAGCCGGGCTATCGCCACAGACGACACCGCGGAGCTCGTCGAGGAGGTCGGGGTGGTGCTCTTCGAGAATTTGAACGTCAGTTTCTAACTCCTCGATCCGATTGCGGACTCGGGTAATCGCCTGATATCGCTTTGAGTCATCAACATCTGCTTCCCCGGCGATTCGCTCTCGATCCGTAGTTGTCATGACCGCACGATATTGACTCACGGTCAGCTGGTCGGATGGCATTCACTTGGACATTAGCTTTGACGGCTACATAATACTTAGCTATGGCAACAACGTTAGCAACAAAGCAAACCTATTAGTGGGTGGATGAATGAGTAGTCACTGAGCACGGGACGGTTCACCGTAGAGAGTGGCCGGGGCGTAGGAGCGCCCTCGACCGTGCTTCGCTACCAACGAAGCATGTGCGAATCCAACTCACGGGACCTTGAAGGTCCCGACAGCGATGATGCATCGCCACAGGGAGACAGAATCGACGTCGACGTAACCCCTCTTGGTGGGAGCCGAATGTCGATCGACTCCCGTGAACCGGTTTGGTCCGATGCCGCGATTAAATGCGAGGGCCAGGATGCGCAAATCGACATTACTGCGACCCACCACGATGGAGCTGATGAGTCAACTCTGGAGGTCTGCGCCTACAATGAGGCCGTGACTCTCTGGCTCGGTCTTTCACCGCAACGCGCCCGTCAGTTTGCAGAAGACCTCATATTAGCCGCTCACCACACTGAACGGGGTGATGCCTGATGCATCGACGGGATTTCCTGAGTTCGGTAGCCGCTCTCGCTGCGACCCGGTGGGAGCAGGAAGACTACGACATCGACAACGTCGAAGAGTGGGCTCCTCTCGAAGACGGCGGATACACCACTGGTGAGTTCACCCCGTCAACGCTCACTACGAGTTGGGGGAATGAGTTCAGTGGCGGAGCCTTCCCGGACGAGAAGTTCTCCGAACGGACCGTGACCGTTTTTTACGACACCACCGACGTCAACCTCTGCTTCGAAGGCAGAGACGGCGATCCCGGTGATGGCGGTCTTCGCGCTGGTGGTCTCATCCAACTCACTCCAGAACAAGCACGCGAGCTTGGTGCTTCGCTCTACCAAGCCGGTGAAGAACTCGAACGCCGCCTGGAGGTGGCCAATGCGGACGACTGAATCTCGCGTGACTGCGCGTATCGTCCGGACCGAGAACGGTGAGATGCATACCGAGTACGAGGTCGGCGGTGTCGGCTACAGCTCTCGTGAAGCAGTCGAGACGCTTCTGGAGGGACGGTGATGTCCGGAGCCGATCAGGCGGGTCAGGAGACGGCTGCCGCTCTTGATCCCGCTCACGAGTCGCCTACGCCCCCACGTCGGCACGGGACGGGCTACACTGCGGTCGGTGTCGATCTCGGCGAGTGGTACCTTGCCGTCGCTGCTCCAGCTGGCCGCGAGCCGGACGAAGCACTCGTCGTCTCCGGGGAGGAGGTTCGTGAACAATACGCCGCACTCGTCGGGGCCACGCACGCGCTGGAGGAGGCCACGTTCGACACCACGAGGGGGCAAAGCCAACTCGTCGCCGCGGTTTGGGAATCGATGCAGGCCGAGATCTCCGACGGCGTCGAACAGGTCGTGGAGTACGCTCGCCAGTTCCCGACGCCACTGCTCGTCCTGGAGGACCTCTATTACAGCGAGGTCGCACTATGGGAGCAGCGAACCTCTAGAGAACTCGGTGCGTGGCTGCTCCCGGCGTTCCGAGAGGCGCTCGTCGTCCGAGCCAACGAGGTGGGCCTCCCGGTCGCCAATGTAGACCCGAAAGGTTCGACCCAACAGTGCCATGTGTGTAGTGAGGCCGGCGAGGTCCGCGAGAAGACCCTCCTATGTACTACGCCCGACTGCCCGGTCGAAGAGGTCTGCCGGGACCGGTCGGCTGCACTGACCATCGCGCAACGCGCAATCGGCGAGTAATCCCTCGATAGCTTCTTTTTCGCCGCTGGAACCCGTCTTTCGGACTGCGAACCCCGGGGTTGACGCCGGGAGATACTACCTGCAGCATCGGTCCAACGGTGAGGGACCGCCTCGACCACGGTGAACTGCTAAGCTAACAGAGATCAAAACTGGCGTATACTTCTTCATCATCTGTAATCTCAAGTGTGCTGCAAATTTATGATAGGCCAGTGTAATGAGATCCTATGGGTTAATGCGCCAGGTGTGGTGCTACCGATGCAGATTACCCCTTCATAGCACCTAATCGAGAATATAAGTACTGCGAGGAGTGTCAAGCAGAGTTCCGTGAGGTGTACGAATCTGGCGTCATGGTGCGTAGTAGACACTCAAACCGGGAGTTTCGGAAATATCCATACGAGGTGGCTGTGAAAGTCGATAGTGAAACCCGCCGAGGCTGGAGAGACAATCGCAATCCACAGACCCAAGTAGAGGCTCTTGGTGAGGGGATGAAAGCGATGAATGCGTATGAAGTACCGGGGCTGTTTGTCTATCAGAAAACTGGCTCTGTGTGGCTTGTCGAGGAGTATCTGGATGCTCACCCGTCGATCCGTGAAGATGTATACGATTATATCGAGTCAAGTCAGACGAGTGAATCTGATGATGGAGGATTACTCTCACGGCTGCTCTGAAGACTTGAGCTGCCAGATGTCCTTTAGTTAAGATGGCTGCTACGAGCCCCTGCCTGCTCAATTGCTCGTCGTAGGTCTGAAGATCGGTCGTACACGAGCTCCTCGATCTCGTTGAGTTCGCTGGTCCCCACGTTTTGGCCTCGACGCCGATAGTAGAGGAACCCGGCACAGAAGCCGATAGCGAGATCTCGTATCCGGTGGTCAACTACTACGCGGTCGTCGTGTAGTTCCTCGTTCTCAGCGATCGTATGGATGAAAATGCTGAGGAGTGCATCGAGAGACTCCCGTTCGTCTTCGCTGAGGCTCATAACTCCCACTCCTCACCTAAGCCGCCGCTGCCGAATACGTCGCCGTCGCTGCCGAACACGTTGCCGTTGCCTCCACCGAACACATCGCCGTCGTTGCCGCTGAACGGCTCACCGTTACTCCTACCGAAGACATCACCACTCCCGCCAAACACGGTCTCGCTATCACTTTCTGCGCTGCCGAATACTGACCCCCCGAGCAACTCTTCCGGCGATGCGATCCCGGAGTCGATGAGCTCAGACTTCTCATCAACATCCCGCTGCCTGAAGACATCTGGTTGATCTGGTCCGTCACGCTCTGGACGGTATCGTGGTGGGCGTGTTGGTGGCTCCGTCGGTGGGTTCGGTGGCCCTGGCGGCGATGACGGTGGGTTCGGGGGTCCTGGTGGCGATGACGGTGGCCAATCCGATGGCTCGCTCGGGGGCGTGCTTGGCGGGCTCGTTGGTGGCGTCGGCTCTCCCGGCTCGCTCGGGGGCGTACTCGGCGGGCTCGTTGGTGGCGTCGGCTCTCCCGGATCGCTCGGTGTGCTACTACCGCCGGAACCTCCGAGCGGACCGCCCGACCCACCACTCGGGATAGAGCTCGGCTCGGTGGGTGAGCTTCCTGTTCCACCATCGGACAATCCACCAGATGGAGAAACACTCGACCCATCAAACGAGCTGGTGGGAGCGGTCGATGGATCGGGCACGGAACCACTACTATCGAAGGATTCAGATGACTCCGAGAGAGCGTTTGACAGTTCTGCTAAGTCTTCCGGAGACTCAGCTGGTTGCGTACTGGTTTGCTCGACAGGAACAACAGGGAACGGTCGATCCGTCCCGCGTCGATACGTTCCACTCAGCTCGTCGAGCGTTCCAGTGAAAGCTGGTCCGGGGCCACGTCTACCTGAAAGATCGGCCTGAGCACGATTGTCGAAACCGAACTGAGTGGGTGGCGTGTCGGTGTCGGCGTCTGCATCGGGAACTACACCACGTAGCGGGACTCGTCGGCCCTGAACCTCAGTGTACAGGTCTGACCCGATCCCAAGGCTTCGAAGCGTGTTTCGAATTGGGCCGCCCCCGACGTCGGCGAACTCCGCACCGGGCGGCACTACTGCCTCGATTTCGCCGGGGTTCACTTCATCTGAAGGCTTGGTGACGGCGGTAGTTTCTCCACCGCGGTCGATCATCTCTTGGTTGAACCCGTCGAGCGTATCAGCATCTGGATTCTCAACGTCCGTTCGGACGAGTAGGCCGGTCGGTTGGCTCCCGAGACCCGGCAGCCCGGGACGAAGGCTGAATCCGGCGCGCTGTTCAATGCCAAGGAAGTTCGGCGACACATCCGGTCCCACGAAACTGCCCGGCGTCTCATAGTCGAACTCTTCGAGGCTCTCGCCAGGCACGGACTGGAAGCCCTGGCCGGCGCGACCACGGCCGGGGCCTTCGGGTTCGACGCCGAGCGCCTTGGTCAAGATCGTGCCGTCGTCGTCGAAGAGGTCTTGCACGGCTTCGGGTTGTTCGGCCTGCTGGCGGACCGCCTCGGCAGGATCGGACTGGTACTGGTCCGGGTCTTCGGCACCGGGGAACCGCTCACCCTCGGCACCGCCAGTCCGCTGGTACCGAGCGACAGACTCCGGCGTCAGGTCTTCCAGGTCGAGCCGCTGGCCACCGAGCGTCCGAACGCGATCGCGGAACACCCGACTGCCACGGCCCAACGCGGCACCAGTCCCGGCGCTCACCGCCGCGCTCCCGACGAGCGTCGCGGTGCTTTCGACGGGGTTCTCACGGACCCCACGCACGGTTTCCTGGCCGGTGACGAGCCCGAGTCGGCCGACGGCTTGCGCCACGTCGACGGCACCCTCTTCGCGCACCTCGCCAGGTGCTTGCGTCGCCATTTCGACCGCGGTATCCGCGAATGCCGGTGCCTGTGTGATCCCTGCCGCCGCCTCGACGCCAGCGCCGGCCAGCCCCTGGAGGACGTTCTCGGGCAGCTCGCTGCCGGCGATAGTCACCGGCTCGTTTTCTTCGAAGGATTCGGTGTAGCTACTGACATTCTCGCTGGCGGTGCGAAAGCCCTGTTCGGAGAGGTTGATCGGGCCGACCGTGCCGGGCAGTAGCCCCTCGCTGGTGTCGGGCCGCTCCGAAAGAATGCCGCCGCGAGTGAGATCGTCGGTAATCTCTGTGTCAAACTCGATGTTCGACTCTCCACCGGGGGCGGTCGCCTCGACGATATCGTCACCGGACAGGCCCGGCTCCGGTGCCTGAGTGGATCGCGTGGTCGTCCTGATCCGGTCGGCATTGCCGAACAGCGAATTGCCGACACCGGCAAGGAATCCAGTGTTGTTCTGCTGCTGATTCAGCTCGCCCACACCCGGCTCAACCACCTCCACATCCGGCGCGCGGAGTTGCATTTTTGCGCGCTGTTGGGCGGTTCTGAAACCGCTCAACTCGTCAATCACGCGCTCATTATAGTCTGGAAGGAAATTCTCACGGGCATCGGCAAGAGCACGTTGTGTTTCCTGTTGCTGTGCTGTCCGCTGTCCTGAGAGGGCGTCAATTACCTCGCGGTTCTCCTCGAAGGCTTCGCCGGCACCTTCGGGTGCATCCGGTTCGTTTGGCTCTGTCTCGGTTTGGCCGGTATCTGTAGGCGGTGCGACCCCACCGCCCGCACTGCCCTGATCTGCTCGTGGTGTTTCCGAGTCGCCAGCTGATCCACTCGTATCATCGCCACTCCCGCTGTCTGTCCCTTCAGAACCGCTCTGCGACTCACCAGTATCCGGTGCGATGGGATCAACGTCCGGATCGGGAGCGAACCCGCCACCAGCACTACTATCGGTGTCGGGCGACTCTGGTTCGGGTTCCGGGTCGGGTTCTGGTTCGGCCTCGGGAGAGACAGGATCGACGTCCGGAGACGGAGTGAAGCCGCCACCCGTTCCGCCGTCGTCGGGCTGTGTCGGCTCCGGCTCAGGATCTGGATCGGGTTCCGGCGCGACGGGATCAACGTCAGGTGCGGGAGCGAACCCGCCACCAGCACTACCATCGGTATCGGGCGATTCTGGCTCAGGTTCGGGATCGGGTTCCGGGTCGGGTTCTGGTTCGGGCTCGGGAGAGACAGGATCGACGTCCGGAGACGGAGTGAAGCCGCCACCCGTTACGCCATCGTCGGGCTGTGTCGGCTCCGGTTCAGAATCAGGTTCGGGCTCCGGCGCGACGGGGTCAACGTCAGGTGCGGGAGCGAACCCTCCACCGGCTGACCCTGACCGTCCAGAGGAAGATGACGAACTCGAAGAATCGCCCGATCCACTGGAACCCGTCGTGCCCGACCCACCAGTCCGTCGGTCAATCTGTTCGCGCACACGATCGGGTGCCCTATCGGGGAGAGAACTCCCCGGGTCCGGAGATGGACTTGATGTCGAACTGGATGATGTCGAGTTCGACCCGCTGTTCTCATCACCTCCGGATGATTCCTCACTGTCGCTGCTGTTCGAGCTGTCGTCGGAACCGTTCCGAAGTCGATCGATCCGTCGTTGGATTGGGCCGGGTAGTCCGAATCTTGGCATTGTTAGGTCCACTCCCGATTGGCTGCAGTTTCGGCTATACCGATGACTACGACCGCCTCGCCGGCGATCCCGATCGGGTACGCGAACCACCACGGAAACAGCGGCAGTGCGGTCAGGGTCTCAGGTAGGATCAACACCATCTCGGCAAAGTTGATCAACTTCGTCAGCCCGCCCGTAACGAACTGGAAAAAGCCACCATTGCTGGAGGAATCTGGTGATCCAGTAGTATTCATAGAGGTGTTGTCAACACTCTCCGAGAGTTCGTCGTCAGCTCGAATCATCCCAACGCTGTCCCCGCCCATCAGAATAGAGGTGAGACCACTCATCTGGATGATCATGATAGCGACCGCTAACGAGATGATGAATGTAACCGGGTATAACGTCCTCACAACGACCCCTCCTGAGACAACTCATCCGCACACGCGATGGACTCGACGTTGAGCCCCACTCTCGGCGTTGACGATCTCGACGGCGTACTGACTCGGCGTGGTTTCGTTCTCTGGCTTCTCAGTTCGTCGACGTCGATCCTGATCGATCTTTGTTTTCGTTCATCTCCTCCCGGTCCCCACACCACGACCCGATTTCCCCCTCCCCATACGATATTCAAATTGAATTGATGGGCTTCCTGGTGGTGGGGGGCGGGGGTGTGTGGGGGGGTTATAGGATCACGTCGTTTGCTCTCTGATGGGAATGGAGAGCTATCAACCATTGAATCTCCCTGCAGAGTCCACAGGATTGGCTTCGGGACCGACTGCTATGCCTTTCTCAGGGAGTAGGCCAACGTCCGCCATCCATGAAACTCCCGCGTAGTAGGCTTCTACGTAGATACGAGTCGGAAGGTAGTACTTCTGAGAGACAGTTTCGGTTCCGCCACCATAACCAGGACTGCTTTGCTCAACTTCTATTTGGATTGGATGTTCGAGCGCTACAACATCATCGATACCGCTGAATGTGACTGCCCTCCCATCGGGGAGCTCACAGGTCCCAATTGGGAAACCGTCCCAATAATCCTCCTCCAACCCATCCTCATTGAAATTCTGCCTAATAGCACGTAGTTCCCGTAAGAAGGCTCGTATCTCCCCATTCACCCATGCCCGAAACATATCGTTCTCGTCCTGGCCGTGCTTCTCTTCACACTCCGCTTGGGCAGTCCTCACAGCGTTCCGTGCCTCCTCCTTGGCGTTGACGAGCTGGCGGAGCGTTTGCTGTTGGACTGAGTCAACCTCGTCGTCAGAACTATCCCACATCACTCACTCACCCTGCTGATCGTCGGAAGAACGTCTTCCACAGACACGAACCCACTCCAAGCACGGGTGCACCGAGCGATTAGACCGACGATCGCCACAGAAGTACCTAGGAAGCCCATCGCCCATCCGAATGAACTGAGTACTAGTCCAGGGGAAATGAATGCCAGTATGACCCCTACTGCGCCAAGCAGGGCATAGTTGATGAATTCATCAGCAAGAGTTGAAGCAACTCCTCGACCCTCTTCAGAAGTGGCCGGACTGTTACTTGCTGGTAGGGCACTTGGAGCGCACCCATGTTCGCTCATTCCCACCCTGATGAACCGCCGTGCTGCTTCTGCCTTCGACAGGTCGTGTTCATCGGCGAAATCTTCGAGAGTGTCGGCAAGCTCCTCTGGCAGCCGAGTGTTGACTTGTGGCCGGGGAGACATCGCTACACCGTATCAGAACGTATCGGGCGGCAAAAATCCCGGAGCTTAGGTTATAAGCTGTTGTTACGCTACTGTTACGCAGTGTGGATGCTGGTGATATCTTGCTGTACAGGTCAACCCGGGGTTTCTAGACAGCGAGGCCTGATATCATAAGAAGAAAGAAGCAAACCACACGCACCGCTACGAGGTGTGAAAACCGGGAGTCACTCACCCTACTGGTTTTCACGCCGCTAACATAAGCGTTCCGCCACGGTTAGCCCTGGCTCTGTGAGCGGTGTCTCTGTGGAATACGAGACATCCATGATCAAGCGCGAATCCAATTCCGACGACGATACGAACGGGCAAGAGTCCGGACAGGTCCCCCCGAGACACGGCTTACCGAAACTCCTCAATGAAGATATCGACGCCCGCAACGGCCATTTCTTGAAAGAACAGCAAGTCCACGGGCTGACCGAGTTCGTTTGCGTGAGGTGCGGGGCCGTGCGCCCGTCGCAGGGAGCGTTTCGAGATCTCGGCTGCTCGAAACAGCGAAACCAGGGGAGGGCAATCCAGCCCGCTGAAACCGACAGCGAAGATCGGGACTACGGGAGGGAAGTGCAGTGATTTGCGGATTGAGTCCCTCTTCTGCAGGAAGCCGATCATCTAGTATATCTGAGGGATGTATGACGCCTAACCTTAGCCTTTTACATAACCCGCATCTATTGATACACAAAGAAACGAAGGACGAACCCACCGCTGCTCGGCCTGAGAGAGGGAGAAGCCTGAACACCTCTTCCTTCTCGTTGCCGGGTGAAAAATGTTCGCCTCGCCGGCGAGCCACAGCTACGTCGCTCGTTACGAGGGGTGAGCATTGCCACGGACGCGCGATCTCCACCATGTTTAGAGAGTCATATCTGCAGGACCCAACGGCGGTTTGCACGCGAGGTGTCGGTAGATGAGCGTGCAGCATTCCTCGCAGGTCGAGTTGCAGCTCATCCCTGAACTCGTGGAGTTAGCAGACCCGGAAGAAGCAACTCCTCAACAGGTAGTCCAACTCGTTGATTGGGCCGAGACCTGCCCACTATGTTCGGATGTGTTAGGAGAGGACCGATATTGGTTCTCTGTTTATCCTGAGCCCTCTCTGGAATTTACTATCCCGGGCACGCCAGCCACTCATGTACGACTTTGCGAGGAGTGTGGCGATAGGGTCTTTGACCTCACGCATTCTTGGGAACGGACTCCTACGGAGGAATACGGACTCAGGGTCCCGGTCTACGAGACCTACATTAATTCTGTAGATGAATGCTGTTCCTGTGAGGAGGAACTGGAGCGTCCTGCCCTTGGCATCGAGATCTCGCTCAACGTTCAGAAGTCAGAATTCGATTTGAACGCGAGTTATACGGTCTGCAGCAGTTGTAGTGAAATCTTTGAGCGGTTCCTTCAGGGGGTGGACAAGGACCGATGAGCGGTACAAGTCCCCCACAGAATTCGGCAGAAAGCACGCTGTCATCGGTCCCGAATCGTGGTGTTCGACGAATCGGGGCCGGTGACCCCGCTCCAGATGAAGCGCTGCGCATCACTAACGTGGGGCCGCAGCTTACCGAGTGGCTGCCGGGTCTCCTCCAGGAGATCCTGCCATCGAGCGTCCGGGCGGTCCGTGAGCTCGTCGCGGAGCATACTGGCGGCGAGGATGCGGATACACGTCTCGGGACGTTCGGTCGAGAAGTGCTCCAGGAGGAGATCCTTGACCTGCCAATGGGCGGACGTTGGGAGGAGACGGGCGGGTGGAGCGACGGAGAGGCCGAGGCCGCGCAGTACGCTCTCGACCTGTTCCAACTGGCGCTCGTAGGCGACAAAGTGGAGCCCGGTGACGACGTGCTGCTCCAGTACCGCGCGGCAGCGCTGGCGGACACGCTCCCGGAGAGCACACTGAGAAAAGAGCTGACCGACCAGCAGCACGACCGTTTCGAGGGTGGGGCTCGGCTGGTGGACGTCCTCAACGAGGACGAGATCGTGGCGATGGCTGACCGGCTCGGCAACGACCCGGTGCGGAACGCCACGCAGATCGGCACGGGTCGCGGGGCGACCAACGCCGGCGTCGAAGCTCTCGCAAAGGGACCTGTCCGCCTCCACGAGCACGTTGACGACCGACCGACGCCCATCGTTCTCTTCCTCGACGGGGCCGCTTGGCAGGACCTTCAGGACCGCGAGACGGGCGCTCGTGCGCTCGCCACCATCTCGGCTCTCGGTGCGGGCTTCGACGTGCGTGTGGCACTCTCATCACGCTGCGAGAACATCCTGCAGCGACGGTTCGGCAACTGGCATGAGGCGAATATCTGTCTTACTGAGGCTGAGGAGAGGTCCTCCCACGTGTCCTCCCCCGCGGCAGCGAGCGAGAAAGAGCAAGCGGTCATCGAGGCGTGGAACGCCATCGAGGACCTACCCCCGCGCAAGGGGAAGATTCGCCTGCTTGCCAACCTACGCCCTGGAGAAAGCCGTGAGGTACGTGACCTCCGCCGTGACGATGAGATCGGGCTGTCGGCCAGCTCCATCGACCCGTACGTCCAGGACCTCGCAGAGCGCGGTCTCGTTGCCATCACGGATGGCGAGTACAACCAGGTGGAACTCACTGAGATTGGTGAAGTGGCTGTAGAGCGGCTCATAACGTCTGACTACGGGCTTCGGCACCCTCTCCACTCCCGATTGCGGACCGGCCTTACTGGAACCCCTCAGCTGCGCACAAGTACAGTGTGTCGCGCCAACAGCGACATGACCCCCCCCGCCACCCCAACCCCGGCGGCAGAAGGTCACCTGGCCGACACAGGCGATCCCAAAGGGGATGCAGAGTACGTCCAGTGGCTGGACGGCCCGTCAGATCGGCTCGACGCTTGGGCAATGCACCATCGCCTTCTCGCAGGTCGTCGCGTTGAGGGCGTCACCTGCGTGGATCACGAACTCGATCCCTTCGATGACGGCCGCGTGGCGTACCTCTCGTGTTTTGACGACACGATGCTCGTCGCCACGCAGTGGGGGAAGTCGCTGCCGACACTCGCTCGTATCGCCGGCGCGCTCCTTTCTGACAAGGCGATGGGGAAGGTCCTCACCGAGGGAGCGTTCGGGAAGGAGTTCCAGGAGGTGTACGAGGGAGCCTTCGAGGAGGCCGTGGAGAGTGTCATCCAGCGGGGTGCCCAAATCGGCTGGTTCTCGGAGGACGAGTTGGACTATGACAATTTCCGCGAACGGTATGGGAAGGTCAAATCGCTGTGCTTAGAACGTCTCGGAGACCTTGCCGGGACGAAGAAGTACGAGGAGCGGCAGGACCTCTACCGAGATCTCCACGGACTGCTTGCCTCGGCTACGCACCTCTACAACGCGGCCGGCATCGACGTGACGATCAACATCCGGATGCCGGACACCTACCAGCTGCTCGCAGACGAGAAGCGGTACGGGGACTTCCTCGACTTCTTCCAGTATACAGCACCGAAAAACGCCGTGTACGGCTGTCATTCGTTGTATCGTCTTCTCCTAGAGGATGACCCTGAGAAGCTACGGGCCCGCCTCCCGTGTGAGGTCTCACCCGAAGATCCGATGGCGGACCTGACTGCGAGTTGGGTGGTCTCGGGACCTGACGCGACGCTTCTAACGGAGGACATTCAGGAAGCAATTGAGCGAGAGGCGGACAATGTCCGGGAACAGATCCTCAACGGAAACGAGGAAGCTCCCGTCCTGGAGGTACCGGTCGTCGAGGGGAACTCCTACGCCGCCATCAAGAACGTGATCGAGGAGTACGCCGAAAAGAAGGACTTCAGAAGCGAGGCTATCCGCGACGTTCGGCGTCTCGTCCGGGTGTGCATCGCCACCCTCGGCTCCGAAGACCGGGGTGCATCACCGTACGACGTGGCGGAAATGATGCTGAGCATCGGTCGCCAGCGGGGTGGCGACGTGCTGACCGTAGACGACATCGCGTATGGACTGAGTCAACTGCCCGCCGAGCGGCTGCTCCCCGATCTCCCGAAGACCGCCCGGGAGATGGTGTCGGTACTGCTCGGTGCTGAAAACCCGCTCGGGCGGTCGGAGATCATCGATCGAGCGGGCATCTCCGGCTCCTCGTACGGCCGGCACATCGGGAAACTGGCCGCCTACGCCGTGGTCGAGCCGACCTCTGACCGGAAGTGGGAGGCGCACATCGAGCCCTGGTGGGCGGCCGGGAGCGACCTCGACGAGCCGCGCACCGACGAAGACTCGTACGTGAATGGGGACGCACCCCCTCGTACGCCGGTCAGAGGGGTGGACCTCTTCTTCTGGACAGCTATCCAGGAGGAGAGGGAGCTCCTAGGGAGAGACGGGAGTTGGGAGCTATTTGACTGGCCACCGGACTACGAGCACCTGCTGTCTGAGTCAGAGCTGTTCCGGCAGTGGGCGACGTTCGTCTTCGCGCATCAAGCACCTGTAGATTCTCCGGCGGCAGCGTACCTCGACGACTCTCCGGGGTCAGAGTGGCTCGTCGATGCCCCGGTGTCAGGCAAGGCCGACTCCGTCGACGCCAGGTCAGTACGCATCGGGCGACTCCCGGCGGCGGCCGAAGAGGCTCAAACCCGGCTATCCGGAACATAGAATGTGGTTTGCAGCTGTTTCTCTGGATGTAGGGGGTAGGGTTAACGTGTCGGAGATGGGTCTTCTAAGGTTTCTCACGCGAACCAGCAGCTCAGAACCCGAGCCGATTCTGATCCAGTCCGGCAAACACTTCGACAGACAGCTCTGCCGATCGGAGATCTCGTAGTTGATGATACGGTGGTAGTGAATTGGTCTCGATTTTTCGTTCCGGTAACTTTGTGTACAGCATGCTGTGAGCGCCGCCCCTTCAAAACAACAGTATTCTGTTAGTTCCTACTGATAGCATAGTCCTCCGACTAATAGCACGACGATTCTATCATATTCCTACTGATAGTATGGTCCTCCGACTGACAGCACGACCGATTCTATAGTGCACGAAATATTCTGGTCTATATGCTATGATCAACACATCGTATACCGTTGCAGTCTTGCGGTTAGGGTTTCGACTAAAGCAGGAACTCTCGGGTAATGAGCATATATTTCTCTGAGGTCAAAATCCCCCGAGAGTTCTTAGCAACTTTCTGGATCGTTTTACTGAGTTTTATAAAGAAACACCTCAAAACAACCGTATGTCCGAACGATCAGTAAAGTCGGTCAATCTGGCGGTTGCAATGTCGCCAGAGATGAAGGTGACCGTGAGAGAGGAAGCCGAGGAGCGCTCGATGACGATGAGCGAGTACGGTCGGATCACACTCATCGCCGGCCGGAAGCAGATTGTCGCACTTGAAGAGGAGATGGAGGGGAAGGGCGGCCTCGCTCTCGAACAGGAAGTACTCGATGCAGTTCCCACGGACGCCGACGGGGCCCTCTCTCACGAGGAGATCTCCGAGCAGGTCCTGGCGAAGGTTGAACAACAAATTTTCGAGCTGCTGGATAGTGACGACCGTATCAAACACTCGGCCGCACACGGGGGGTACTATCTGGAATGAGCGCCGCTGATCCACCAGCACCGGATGACCCCATCGACGCGTACGTGGAGAACCTCCGGAGCAGTGGCCTTGGGAAGAACAGCGTCGATGGATACGAACAAGTGCTGAACAATCACCTTCGTCCGTTCTTAGAGCAAAGGGGCTTAGAGGCCGGTGATGCGACGCGACACGAGTGTCGAGAACTCATCGAGGAGATGGTGAACGATCCCGACCTGGACGTTGATACTGCTGAGAAGTACGCTGGCGTGATGAGTAGATTCTACGGCCACTTCAACGAGCGGGGGACGTTTGAGGTCAACCCGATGAAACTCGCTATGGACAACTATGACTTCGGCGACTCCTCGAAGGACTACAAGCGGGAAATCACCATCCCGCAGATGCGTGAGTTCATCCAGCAGATCGACAACCCGATCACTCTGGTTGTAATCATGCTTCTGATTAAAACTGGCATCAGAGTTGGCGAACTCTGTAATATCGATATGCGCGATGTCCATATCGATGACCCACGTGTGAAGGACCTCTTCCCACCGCTCCGGCCGGAGATCGCGGACCAACCGGACTCGATTTACATCGAAGCCCACACCAACATGCAGGCTGGCCAGGTCACGAACGGAGAGCGCCGCGTGGCGAGCAACAAACGAAAGCGAGCAACGATTATTCCCATCGACGACGAGCTGAAGAAGGTCCTGGTCTTCTGGCTGGCCATCCGACCAGAACCGCAAAACCATCCTGGCAATCCATTCGTGACCCGACTCATTGGGCACGTTCGCACTCAGGTTGGTGACCGGATGAGTAACGGTCGAGTTCACACGATAGTGACGAATGCAACCGAAGAGCGGGGTTGGTGGGACTCAGACAACAGTAAGGCCATGAACGTTAGTCCACACTACTTCCGGCACTTCTTCACGACCTACATGCGAGACCGGACAAATGACGACGTCTTCGTTCAGTTCATCCGTGGCGATAAGGGGGAGGAGGCAATGGACGACTATACCCACAATTGGGGCGACAAGGTTCGAACCACCTACAATAAGCACATCTACAAGCTGCTACGCTGACCCACGCAACGCTCCCCTTTTGGATAATCTCCTGATTGTCTGACGTAGTTTTATGTGATCAGTAATCAATTACTGTAACCGTAATGCGTAACACAAAGACGGCGGCGTTCTACGTCGGGAAAGGCGGTGTTGGCAAGACGACATCGGCCGCTCACATGGGTGTCGCGGCCGCCCGTGAGCACGGCCTCGATGTTGTGTTAATCGACCTTTCCGGGACGCAGAACGATTTAGCGACGCAATTCGGTTTGGGTGATTCGATTGAGGATCCGGATGCACCAATCTCAGCGGTCTTCGGTGATGATTGGGATTTCATCGCCGAGAACATCCCTGATATCGTTGACCGCATGGTCTACGAGACCGCTGAAGGGCCAGACCTGATCCCGTCAGACTCCGGGCTATCGGGTGCAGATAACAACCTGGCTTCCGCCCCTGTCGAAGAACGGTATCTCAAACTCGCTGAATTTGTCGAGACTCACCTCACAGACCGGTACGATCTCGTCATCTTCGATTTGCCCGGGAAAGAGGACAACGTCTCGCTCAACGGTATATTCGCAGCGGAACACATCGTCACGCCTCTCTGCCCGGGGAAGTTCGAACGTCGGCAGCTCGAAAACCTTCGTGAGGACCTGGAGAGCATCCGGGATGAACTTGCTGACGTTCTTGACACACGCGATGTCCACCCCCACCTCGCCATGGTGATCCCGACGATGATCACCGCTCGGACGAAGCAATCGGCAGACTTCGTCGAGGAGATCGAGGCCGCCTATCCTGAAGCGGCTGCCGAACCAGTCGCCAAATCTCAGAATATCAGTAATCTCCAAGGTCAGGGGAAGACACTCTTCGCAGCCACCGATGATGAGCTATACGCGACAGGTAAACGGGCGCGGGATGCCTACCGGACGAATACAGCGACCCTCCTCGAAGCAATCAGCCATGACTAACGACGAAGAAGCAGCAGAAGAACTTCTGCAAGAATCGAAACAGAAGCACCGCACCAACACTGAGGCAGCTCCTTCTCAAGATAATGAAGGACAGAACCGGACTGAAGCAATCAAGAGTGCGCTACTGGCCATCGAAGCTGGAGACTCTCCTGAGAACATCAACGTCCGGGATGCACGACTCAAAGCGCTGCTGGTCGGGCTGGAAGAAGCTGGCGAGCTTCCGGAGATCGCCGGCACCCTCGGTGAGGTACTCGACACCGATACCGACACGAGCGATGTCACACAGAGCGATGTTGCCCGCCTCCTGATGCGCGTCGGTCTCCAGGAGACGCTTCCTGAGGTCTACGAAGATGCTACCAAAGCGCGACGACAGGCCGTGCTCGAACAGACAGACGATTTCTGAAATCGCTTACCGTCTCTGTATCCAGTAATTGATTACTGGTTACGTAACCAAGAATCTCCTCGTTGCTGAATAATTCCTATATCGATATACGGTTTAGTGTCTACAGATGGCTGCTGGTGTATTCAGGAGTGGTACCATTTGATGACATTAACCAGAATGACGTAGATGACTGCCGCCACGAAGAGCGTCCCTGCGAGCGCGCCCATCTGTTCGCTAATTCCTGCAGTACCGCTGGTTGAACTGACTGATCCAAGCGTTCCCATTACCACCCAAGCGACCGCGATCACACCAGCAAGTATCCGGTCTTGTTTCGTCGGATGCTCGTTCTCCGTAGCCTCGGACATGGAACTGTCTATCTGGTACCTATCTGAAAAGTGTTCGCCAGAGTAGGTGGGTTTCTAAACCTCCTTCATCGCTTCGACGATTAAATGGGCGGCAGTACGGCTACTCCCCGGCGACGTTCAGCGCGCTGTTGAGTTCGAAGAGTTCCTGGACGACCTCGCTATTGGCGAGCTGGTAGCGGCGGGGTGACGTGTTCGGGACCTCCTCAATGACCTCGGTTTCCAGCAGGAGGTCAATGTAGTTGCTCACCGTCTGCCGGGTGACGCCGGCGTGCTCAGCGAACTCCGTCTTGGTGAACTCTCGACCCGGAGGAAGGGTGAGGATAGCATCGAGGAGGATGGGGACACTCTCGTGCTGAAAGAGGTGAAGGACGCCGCTCGGGTTCTCAAGGCGCGCTTCCTTAGTGTCCTTTTCCTCCGCAGGGTGTTTGCGTGTTGACTCGCTCATACATACTGTGTGCCATTCGGCACACATAGATGTTTCCCTGAGCGTAAACGCTCGTTAACGTACTTTTATCAAACCGGGGGTAAGAGAAGGGAATATGCTCAAGCCGTCGGTCAAATGTGCCCTCCTCGCCGCAATGATAGCTGAGCATCGGTGGGGCTCGCCTATCGTCGAGGAGAATCTTCTTTCGATTTCTGCTATCGACCCGAACAACTACCCGCTGGCCAGCGAGGTCTACAACGAGCTGCGCAGCGAGGACTATATCACGTCAAAGGGAAACCGAGGAATCGAGTTGAACAACAGCGAGTTCGGGGCGCTCGCTGATGTGCTCTACCACGAATGCGAGTGGGAGCCGTTCGAGATCAAGAGCCGATTGAAACACTATGAGGGTTGGGAAGATCACGATTGGGCCTGAGACCTCTTTTTATTCTTTTCAACTGACCGAAGCGCTGCTGCTGACGAAGGAGGAAACAGCAGGACTGGTCATCCACTCTCTTCATTGGAAGGCGTTTTCATAAAACTACCTCTCAGAAACAGCCGTAGCGCTGGTACCGCTTGTCGAAAGACTACTGATAACTCTGAGCAACTGGAAGCTTCTCAGTGTCGAGAACCTATACACCCGCTGCTGACGACCGAGGAAACAGCAGGTGAGTTGGACACTTCTTGCTATCCCGCGGTTTCATATAAGTATTTGCCACAGTATCGCTATGACTCTTTGCCGGGAGACTACTGTTGAGTGTGGTTCGCGGTGCCTGACGAAGTTGAGTGAGCTACCTGCTTCTGATGAAGAAGGAAACAGCAGGATTGGACATCCGTTCCGACCATCTGAACCCTCTATGATAAAACCTCGGCTCAGAGGCAGCCGCAGCGCTGTTACTCGTCACCGACAGACCACTCTTGCGTATGGGTCACCGGGAGTTCGTCGACGTCCAGGATGTCGGCGATCTCCGCCGGTGTAACTGAGCCCTGGTCTTCGGCGACCTGCATGAGTTCCTCGACGCTGCCGGTAGGTGCAGCTGCATTCCCACCCG
>NZ_AOIU01000041.1 GCF_000337455.1 Halosimplex carlsbadense 2-9-1
AGGGTTCCTCAGCACTGTTCGTCAGCTGAGGGTTAGCCGGTCCTAAGTCTCACCGTAATTCGAATGAGACGAAATGGGAAGCAGGTTAATATTCCTGCGCCATCGTTCATTGAAAGTCGACGCCTTGGGGTAGACCGAGCCGGGCCATCGCCCGGTCGAACCGTCCAACTCCGTGGAAGCCGTAATGGCACGAAGCGGACGAACGGCGGGATAGAGCAATTCGGTTCAACCTGGGGCCCGTGAAAAGACGAGAACGATGTCCGTACCGAGCACCGACACAGGTGCCCATGGCGGAGAAAGCCTAGGCCTGTCGGGAACAACCGACGTTAGGGAATTCGGCAATCTAGTCCCGTACCTTCGGAAGAAGGGATGCCTGCCTCGGGAAGAGGCAGGTCGCAGTGACTNTTACAGAGCAATTGTGTAGGTCGGCGTTCTGATCGGGTGGAAGCACGGCCGAGAGTTCGTGTGGACCGATTTGAAACGAAAATCCTGGTCACAGTAGCAGCGAAAGTCGGGTTGAAATCCTGACGGCCAAAAGGGCAAGGGTTCCTCAGCACTGTTCGTCAGCTGAGGGTTAGCCGGTCCTAAGTCTCACCGTAATTCGAATGAGACGAAATGGGAAGCAGGTTAA
>NZ_AOIU01000042.1 GCF_000337455.1 Halosimplex carlsbadense 2-9-1
TCCGTGTTCGGGATGGGTACGGGTGTCGCCCCGCCGCTATGGCCGCCCTAACGCCGATCCGCGGAATCGAACCGCGTCCGAACACCGCGTTCGGATACCAGTATCGGTGGTCGATGGGAACCGTGTGTACGTGCGATCCAGATTGCGCCTGGACTCGTTCAACGAGTCGCAGTGCGTATGATTGGTGGCTTCGGTCGATTAGTACTCGCGGGCTGAACACCTCGTTGCCTCGGTGCGTACACCCCGAGTCTATCGAACTCGTCTTCTACGAGT
>NZ_AOIU01000043.1 GCF_000337455.1 Halosimplex carlsbadense 2-9-1
ATGCAATGCATTGAGTATTTCCAACGACTCGAAGCTGAAGGGCAAGGATGGGAGCTAGAATCCAGAACGCGAGAAGAGATAGAGGAAATCGAGTCTGGAAAAGGCTCCTCATCACTGTACGCAAAGCGAACGGCCATCCTCAACAATTTGTACGGAGTCGATATCGACGAGGGCGCTGTGGAGATCTGCAAGCTCAGACTCTGGTTGTCGATGGTCGCTGATATCGAGGATGAACCAGACGAGGTGGAGCCGCTCCCCAACATCGATTTCAATGTACGACAGGGCAACAGCCTAATCGGTCAACTCGATACGGACATCGAGAGTAACGAAGACGGAGACAGCGATCTCGATTCTTGGGAGGTGAAAACCCGTTTTGAAGACGTGAAAGAGGCCATCAAGAAACACAAGAAAGCGGAGACCAGTGTTGAAGCTCAAGAATGGCGGAAGGAGGCAGAAAACAGAATAGAGGAACACCGGGACAAATTTGACGAAATCCTTCGGCGAGAATTCCAAGACGCTGGCTTTGACGACATAACGATCGAGGAAATTCGGGAGTGGACCCCCTTCCACTGGCCGTTGGAGTTCGCCGACGTCTTCGAGAAAGGTGGATTCGACGTGTTCATCGGGAACCCACCGTGGGATATGCTCTACGCGAATCGCGACGACTTCTTCATCCGCTACGATGAGCAGTTCCGTACCTATCCGTCGGAGGAAAAAGACGGTGTGATGGAAGACCTCCTCTCAGACCCCGAAGTTGCGTGGGAATGGGAGGACTACAAGGAATCGATGGAAACTCAGGCAGATTTCTTCACGCAGGGAGATGTCTACAAGCTCCAATCCCCGGTGGTGGGCGGTCGGACGATGCCTACAAAGAATGAACTTTCGGCTCTTTTTCTAGAGCGGGTCTTCAGACTCTCCAGAGACGGCGTGAAAGTGAGTCTGCTCCTCCCGGGGACTATCTTCGGGGGAGTGATGGGGAAAGACCTCCGAATGCATCTGCTGGACCACACGGACGTAGAGAATCTCATCGGGTTCGAGAACAAGGGTATCTTCGGGGCCATCGACGATAGATACCGGTTCGCGATTCTGACGTTCGAATATGGGGGGAAGACATCAGCTCTTCGGGGGATATTCAACCAACGTGACATGGATATAGTCTACCGGATCGAAAATGAGGCAGTCAACATCCCGCGCGACGTACTTGTCAGTTATTCTCCAGAGGGAGGAATCTTCCCATCCATCACCTCGCAGATCGAAGTAAGCGTCTTGGAGAAGGTAGTTGAGCAGCCTTCCTTGGGTGAAGATTTAGAGGGGACTTGGACAGTTGATATGCTCACTAAGGAGTTCGTTGAATCGACTGATAAGGATAGGCTTCAGACATCGCCGGGGGAGGCCGACTATCCCGTCTACGGCGGCAAAAATATCCACCAGTTCCAGTACGATAATACCCACACAGATGCGTTAGATGGACCGCAGTACTGGAGTCGGGGGATGTACGATTCACCGAATAGTGCTCAGTATCGTGTTCGAGAGAAGAAATTCAACAGAGGTGATCTCAAACGGGCAATCTACGACGCCTTTGGAGGTTCAGAGACGAGCAAGTCTCAAGTTCAATTCGTAGATGAACTACTCGAAGAACACCGTGGTCACGGGCTTGAGGAAGAAGATGTCCTGCTCGATTGTACTGAATACCGAATCGGCATTCGAGACGTTTCTCGCTCCCGGGACGAGCGGACGATAATAGCTACGGTACTTCCGAAGGACGTCATCTGTCTCCACACCATTAACACGTTCAAGCCGTTCGCTATTGAGCCGGAAGAGGAACACCTCACAGAGTCCCCACTTCGGTCACCCTACGTCCGGCGATTCACGAATCAAGAACTCTTCGTGGCAACGGGGCTCCTGAACAGCATTGCGTTCGATTTCCTGATGCGGACCAAAGTCGAGACGCACATCGTCAAGCGCGAGCTATTGGAATCCCAGCTACCACGGCTCACCGACGGAGATGACTGGTTCCATTATATCGCTGAACGAGCGGCCCGATTGAACTGTTACGGGAAAGAATTCAAAGAAATGCGTGAGCGACTCGGTGGAATCGAGGCAGCGGTAGAAGACCAAGAACGTAGAAAATTACAGGCTGAACTCGACGCGGCCGCATTCCACGCGTATGGCCTGGAACGTCGTGACGTGAAGTTTGTCCTCGACGACTTCCATCGCGTTGAGAATCCGAAGCTGATGGACGAGATGTACTTCGATCGGGTCTTGGAAAAATATGATCTGCTGGATCAGAAGGGGCCCCTACCGTAGCTCCCGAATCACTGTCCGACAACCCCCCAGCACACGAGCTTCGCTTGAACATCACTCTCCCCCATCAGTTTTGTCTGGTATTCAGTGGAGGCTTCGACATTCTCTTCTAAGAACTCCTCAAGCTGACTGAGGAACTCCACAGTCGGCCACTCTGGGAAAGAGTCGTATTGCTCGTCCTGGCGGAAGATCTCGCGTAGAATTCGGTCTTCATCGGTGTTCGCCAGCTTTACCTCCTGCAACCGCTCTTCGATGTCGTTCGCCCATTCTCCTAGCGTCTCGAACTCTTCGATAGGAGCCGGCTCATCGCCGTAATTCGGCTGAACGTAGCGGCTGATGAAATCGAGGAGCGTCTCCTGTTCCTTCGAGAAGGCTTCACCTTGTTTGAAAGCTCCCTCAACCTGGCCTTCTCGAATCACCTCAAGACGCTCGTCAAGCACTGCTTGAATCTCCTCACGGTTCGACAACACCGTATCTGGGTTTCCGGTGATCGGTTCGCCGTCAACTGAAGGGTCAATGTTGAGCGTACTCACGGGGCGCTCTTTGACTTCATCGGCGAAGGGCTTGTAGTAGAAAGCACGACGGACGCGTCCAAGCGGGGACTCGTGATCATCATCGTCGAACCACAGGTGAGCAAGGGCGAACACGCCCGGCCGGGGGCCGGCATCGTGGTCAGTTACATTCGTGTAGAGGAATTCCCGCTCTTCAGGCGGGTCGTCGAAGAAGTCCTCAGCGTACTCAAAGTCTTCCGCGGTCAGATCGTAATCCTCGTTTAGTTCTCGCTTCAGAAGATACCGTTCGAACGCAGCGTGTTCATTGCTGCCAGCATTGCGGAGGAGCGGATTCTTACTCGTGTCGTCGAGTTCATTCACGTCGTCAATTTCACGGGACTTCTGGAGGGAGTCCTCGATTTCATCTACCTGCAATTCCCCGATCGTCTTCTCCGTGTCCACACCTGTCTTTTCCAGAATCTGGTCTTCGTTCGGGTCAAGGATATTGTTCTCCTTCCCGACGATGAGCGCGATATCGTTGATTTTTGCTTGAAGCCGTTTCAGGAGCTTAATGGCCGCCTCGATGTCGCCGTCGGGGTAGAAGTTGTGAACGTGTTTCTCGGCGGTACTCCCGATCCGGTCGACCCGCCCGACACGCTGGACAATCCGCATCGGGTTCCACGGCAAGTCGTAATTGACAACCACATGAACGTCCTGAAGATTAACCCCTTCACTCAGCGTGTCAGTGGCCACTACGTACTGTAGTTCTGAGTCCCCCGACTCGGCGAGCGTTTGCTGATAACCTGACGCCTCGGGGGCAAAGCGTTGAATGATGTCCTGCTTATTCTCGTCACCACCCTTGACGACGGCACTGTTCGCCTCTGTGAGTGGTGAGTCCGCGTTGTCACAGAGGGTTCGATAGACGTAGTCTGCAGTTGCCCGATACTGCGTGAAGATGAGCACCTTCTGATCGTGACTAGTAAGGACATCTGCAAGTCGGTCGATCTTTGGGTCGCGGAACTCGCGGAGTGAAAAGACGGCCTCATAAAAGTCGCGTGTGGCAAGGTCGACTTCGCTCAGATCACTATTCGGGTAGAGAATCGGATTCGTCTCTTCTTCAGGAATATCTGGGAGGACACCAGCGTCGTGGTCAGCGAGCCATTGCCGCGTGGAAACCGCATAATCGCTCACATCACCCGCATCACGGGCGACATCACCGATGAACTGCGAGAGGAAATACGAGAGAAGGGTGAGGTCCTCTCTGATGTACGTCTTCACCTCGCCGATGGTGGCGTCTGCCAGTTCATCTCCCTCGGTATCAGCTCCTTCTTCCGATTGAATAGCGGTGGTATCGAAACCGAATTCTTCGAGTGTTTGTTCGAGATCTTCAGTAGCGTCTGCTCCTTCGACAAAGTCACCGATTTCAGAGTCATTCCCCTCCCGAACAGTTCGGAGCATATCGATGTCTTCGTCCTCGGGGAGTTCATCAAGAAGGCCGAGGAGCTGGCGTTCACTCTGATGCAGCGTCTCGATCGACTGGACGAACGCGTACGTAGAGGACTCGAGCCGTTTGAGGAGGTTCAGCTTGTAGAGAGCTTTCAGCGTGCTCCCTGCTTTCGGGTTTTTGACTGTGATGTGGGGTAAGTGGAGGGCATCCATCACGTCGGGAAGCATCCGATATACTGGCTGGTAGGCCGCCGGAAGGGAGTACTGTTGCTTGTTGAGTTTCGGCGGCTTGAAGCTCATTTCGAAGTCTTCGCTGTCCTGAATCTGGTCTTTGACGTGTTTGCGCGTCCGGAGAACCATCACTTCGTTCAGGATATTCGAAATCTCAGAGGAGTGTCGCTGGAGCTGCTCGGTGATTTCTTGTTGTTCGTCGTCGCCGACCTCCTCTTTCCCGGCTGCGATGCGTTTTCGCGTCTCCGAGAGTTCGATATATTCGTCGAACGCATCAAAGTCGAGTGACGCCTTGTTCCGAAGTTCCTCCGGGCTGGTGAACAAGCTGATGAGGTTCTTCAGATCAGTAGCGCTGTTATTGATCGGGGTCGCGGTCAACATAATCATCGTCTTTCCGCGAAGCTGCCTGAGATTCGCGTGTCGCCGCGTCCCCTTGTAGTCGTCATCGTGGTCCGGGTTCGGTCGCCACCTCCCGTAGTTCCGGAACCGGTGAGCCTCGTCGATAAGCAGGACGTCGAACTCGCCTTTGAGGTCCTGTACCTCGTCATAGGAGAGATTCTGGAACTTGCTGATACTCATCACGTCGAGGTGCGTGCCGTCCACCTCTAACCCGAAGTACGGATTGCCATCTTCGTCGGTGTCGTCCTGGAGGAGGTCTCCCCACTGATCAGTCAGGTTGGCCGGGACAATGAGGAGACAGTGGTCGCCACGTTGGCGGTAGTCATGGAGGAGTTCACCGCCGATGAACGACTTTCCAAGGCCGACTGAGTCGGAGACTATGCACCCGTTGAATTGGGAGAGCTTCTCTTTCGCGCTCTCGTACCCGAGCTTCTGGAAGTAGTACAGTGGGCTGTCACGGATGTTGACGTTCCCACTCAGTTCGTCGAAGGCGAGCAGCTTGTAGAGCTCGAACGGTTCGAGATACGTGCCCAGCTCCTCAGATGACGTCTCCTGGTCGGACTCGTCCTCCTGCTGTTCCTTCCAGTCCTGGTACTCCTCGCTGTTCTCGATGATTCGGATGATCTCCTCACTGAACTCCTCGGCGTTGGCCCACTGGTTGTCGTACCACTCCTCGAACGCTTCGGCCTTGTGTCGATCCTGACTCGTGAGATTCAGCTCGATGTTGTTCTGATGGCCGCTCTTGGTGAAGTTCGAGGAGCCGACAACTGTAGCACATGGGCGGGTGTCTTCATCCCCGTCGTGTCCCCAATCTTCGTCATCTTCGAGTGGCGCTCGAAATGATGCACCCTTTGCGTGGAAGTAACCGTTTTCAGGATTTCGCACACGGATGCTCACCTCACCTTCGGCGATAAAGTCTCGTAGCCGGTCTAGTCGGCCGATCTGAGCGTTATTCAGCTCCGAGATGCTTTCTCTTACCTCCCTTTTGAGTTCCTCTTTGAGATTCTGCCCCTCACCGATTTCGTCAGCAGTTCCCCTATTCGTCTGACGCCCCATCAAAATCCGAAGCGGAGCGTGGCCGAGCTCATCGGGGTCAGCCAGGTTTTCAAGGTCTTCCCGGTAGAGGTCGAATCCTGAGAGATAAAAGTAGCCAGTTGCGATACGGCCTTCCTCGATTTGGGGAATGATCCGCTTGTAAGCGTCTTCTAGTGTTCTGTTGGCGTTATCGACAAGCGGAGGAAGTGAGAGCATCGTAATGTCGAGATGTATTCAGTACGCTAACTTAGTGTTTAGTGACCTCCCTACAGAGGTGACACCAGACAATATCCAATCAAACTGGCCGAAGATCCCGCCAGCGGACGTCAACAGTGTCACCATTAGCGAGTTTAACCCGAAAAAGATAGCCCTCTCGTTGATCATCAGTCACAGCTCCCGCATCGTCTGAGATGATCTCAACGACTGTTCCTCGACGTCCATGGAGGCGCTCGTGATCTGGATCTGTCTCGTCCGGGATATCGATTCGGACCGTGTCTCCAATATCGAATCGTTTCATAGTAGGTGTCATCAGCTCCGAATCCAAAATATCCCTATCGAACCAGCCATAACGGTTGCACCGATTATTAGCCCGACTATGGTCGGAGACGGCAGGGAATAGCCTGCACTCGTGAGCAAAGGACTTAGAACGAACCCGCCAGCGTATCCTCCGACAGTAAGATATCCAGCGGCGAGGAGACGGACAAACCACTGTTCGACAATCGTATGCGAGCGGTGATCTGGATCTTCATCAGGTCGCGACTCAACGATTTCCGGATCGGGCTTTTCCCGTTTGAGGTATCGCCATTCATCAAGATACATTCGGACAGGAAGGGCAGATTCGATTTGGTTGAGAATAGCATATCGGGCCTTGTTCAGCCGGCGATACGACTGTAAACTCTGATACCAAAAGTAACAGATCAGACTTCCAAATACAGAGGCGAATAGAACGATTGCAGCACTCGTAGTCGTCAAATTTCCTCGGGCGAGAGCGAAGAGTCCGGCTAGTATCGACGTCAAAATCAAGCCGAAAAATCGGTTCATCTGAACCCGCTGATTCGCAGTCTCGATTGCCATCTCCCCATAGTGGATGTATTGATCCATCAAGCGATCCGTCTCTTCGTCGTTCAGATTCGTTAACGGCCCATTCTCCACGGTATTGGGCTCAGCCGATTCAGCCGGGTCTCCCCCAGTAACCTCTTCGGGGTGTTCCGGCTCTGTTTCAGGCGTGTCTTTGTCCTCGGTATTTTCGCCAAGACTTACATTATTCGGCTCGCTCTCGCCAGAGGTCTCGTCAGTTGGTTCAGACATATTTCGCTAAGGTGTCGGCGAATGATGCTTTGTGCCATCCTAAGAATAGGGGACCGTAGAAACAGTTCAGTTCCAAACGCTGTTCGGTCGCCATTGCGCTTTCTGCGTAGTGCCTATACTGATTGATGAGCGTCTTATCACGCTCTGGCCGTCTGGATGAAGATCGTGTACTGCCATCCCTCTGTCTTGGGCCATACTCGACCGAGGGTGAATCATGCATGCTTCGCGATGGCGTTCACGATAGACTTCTGCCGCCAACCAACAATCTCATCGGCTTCCTCCTTTACCACAGCTGGAAGTCGCTCGTTCCCGTTCGGTCGCACACCGATAATAGGTTTCTCGAAATGGTCTGCCATCTCAATCTCCTCCTCGATCCACTCGCTGTGCGAGACGTACATCCCAGCGACGACGACAACCACATTTGCCTGCCCAACCTGCTGATAGAGCTGCTGACGAAGATCAGTCTTATCTTCAAACTCCATCGGATCGTCCTCTGGGACACTGAAGTTCTGCCAGTCCAGCCGATTTTCATCATCAAGGAACTCCTCGATGCGTTCACGCTGTTCGGAGTACTTCCACGAGTGACTCACAAACACCCGATACGGCCGATCTTCCAGAGGGAGACGCGGCTGCGTCGACGTGCCGGTCTCATCGATTGTTGAACCTGATGAAACTAGACCACCAAGTCCTTGAGCACCCTTGTATGTGAAATAGCCTGCCACTGCGGCAGCGATAATGAGTTCAGGGGCGTCGTGCCAAAGGTAACGAAGTGGATCATCGTGTGGATCATGTTCAACTTGTCCACCTTTCCAGTCGGCATATCCGGCGAGGAGGTCTTTTCCGAGATCGACGACATCCGGGTTTTGCTGGTTTGCGGTTGGAACTGATGTTGTATCGGAGCCGTCAGTAGTGTCCTCGAACAGGCCAGCAAACGGATCGTCTTCCCCGTTTGATTTGATAAGGGTATTCACGTCAAGGCTTCCGGTGGGGCTTTGCACCTCGACGGTTGGGGCGTTGGTGACAGGGTCGTTTTCGTTGGGTGTCACAGGCGATACATCGCAATTTGGATATTTAAACCCAAGGGGATATTTGCTATTCAGGAAGGTTCGTGTTTCCGTAAACTTCCGAAAAGCCACCACGATAGATTCCTTCCGGATCACCACAAAGAGAACCGGTATTCAACGATGGCCAATTGGTGAGATTTGCTTTCCGGAAACAACCCGGTCACGTATTTATGGCCTGGCGCAGAACCACTCACTTACTAACATAATGATCCGCGATGCTCGCGTACTCCGCGCCGGGTTCGTCCCTCGGGAAGTTGAGCATCGCGACGCCGAAGTCAACCACCTCTCTAGCGTCCTCGAGCCCATCACGAACGGAGAACCAGCCGACACAGCTATCGTCACCGGTCCCAGCGGCGCCGGCAAGACGTGCATCTCGCAATTTGTCACCGAACGCCTGCGTGAAGAGGTGCTCAACGTCGAGGCCACCTACGTCAACTGCTGGCGGAACTACACCAGATTCCGGACGCTCTACCAGATCCTCGACGACCTCGGCGCCACCATCGACATCCACCGGCAGTCAACACCCCACGACGAACTCGTCGACCGCCTCCAGCAGTACGAGGGCCCTCGAACAGTCGTCATCCTCGACGAGGTCGATCAGCTCGAAGACCCCAGCGTCATCTACGACCTCCACAGCCTCCCACAGTTCGCAATCATTTGCATTGCGAACAAGGAAGAGGAGCTGTTCAGCCGCGTCGACGACCGGCTCGTGAGCCGGCTGCGCTCCAGCGAGCACGTCCGGATGGACAAGTACCACGACGAGCAGCTGTACGACATCCTGAGTGCTCGGGCAAAATGGGGCCTCGACGAGGATGTCATCACCGACGACCAGCTCTATCGCATCGCCGACGCGGCCGCCGGCGACGCCCGCCTCGCAATCGGTGTCCTTCGGACAGCCGCTAGCAAGGCCGACCGAGAAAATCGCGAGCGAATTACTGATGACATCCTTCTCGACTCAGCCGAAGACGCTCGGGCCCAGATTAAGCAGAAGAGCCTCGATTCACTCACGCCACACCAGCGCGTCGTCTACGACATCGTACGTGAGCACGGCCCGCTTGGCCCGAGCGAGATTCACGACCACTATACGGAAGAGGTAGACGATCCCCGGACGAAACGGACAGTCCGGTCCTATCTCTCCAAAATGGCTCAGTACAACCTCCTCAAGGCAGAGGGTACGAGCCGGGATCGAGAATACGCGATCATTGAGTCACCGCCTGCTGCAACAACCACTTAAAATGTCCCAGAACATCGATACACTATGACCACACTTCCCACACTGTTCGAGACCTTCCTGTCAGAGATCCGCCCGCAGGACGAGCACAATGACGCCTACAAGGAGGGCCACGAAACCCTCCGCGATCACTTGCAGAATGACGATGACATCAACGAGTTCTACGTTGCAGACTTTCTACAGGGGAGCTACCGTCGGTGGACAGCACTCAGACCCCAAAAAGACGAGAAATCCGACGTTGACGTCGTCTTTGTCTCTGATGTCAGCAGTGATCTCGATACCGATGTTGCGCTAAGAAAATGCGAGCCGTTCCTAGATGAACACTATGAGGGGCAGTGGGAACCGAATGCGCATTCCTACAAGATCGAGGAAGAGGAGGTGGAAATCGACCTGGTCTTGACAGTAGCACCTAGCGAGGCAACACGTGAAGCCGTCAAATCACTGGGTTCAATGGACGTAGGTACAGCCCTGAGTCCAGACGACCTTTCGACCGTGGCGGAAGCCCTCAATATGTCGGCAGATGGCGACGACGAGTGGAAGAACGAACCGCTCAAGATCCCACATCGAGATGAGAACGAGTGGGAGAATACCCATCCCCTCGCGACTATCGCCTTCACCGTAAATAAGAACGATATCACGGATGGTCACTACGTAAACGTCGTCAAGGCCATCAAATGGTGGCGGCGAACGAAGACACCGGACGTCGAAGGACCGACAAGCTATCCCCTCGAACACCTCGTCGGCCAGTGCTGTCCTGATGATATCGACAGCGTCGCTGAAGGCGTGACAAGGACGCTCGAAGAACTCTCACGGCAGTTCAAGACCGACGCAATGGCTGAGGAAACCCCCGTCTTGCCGGCTCACGGGCTCCCGAGAACCCCCGAGAATAACGTCCTCAAACAAATCGACGGGAAAGATTTCGCGGCGTTCTACGATGAGGCCCAGGATGCCGCAGCGCTCGCGCGGACAGCACTGGATGAGGAGGACAAAGAAACATCGAGGGAGTACTGGTACCAGCTCTTCGGTGAGCAATTCCCTCCGTTCGGAAGTGACGACGACACTGACGATGAAGGGGAGAAAGCGATGTCAGTGGGGTCGTCTTCACAGGTAGAGGATCCATCTGACCACCAGTTCGCCGAGTCTGACAGCTGACGTATAAATGCCTCCCCACGAAATTACAGAAGCCGTCGCAGCTATTGCCGAACGGGACGGAGTCTCCGTCCTCAAAGACGCATATCGAGACGATAGCAACGGGCGGTGGATCGTTAAAATCCGACTGTGTCTCGACGACTTAGAACCCCATCCGGACGTGCCACGCGAGACGGACTGGTATCTCCATCTACGGGATACGTACCCCGCCGGTTCAATTGGGATCTACCCTGCGGATCAAGAAGAGAACACCATTACCGCCACATTCCCCCACCAGAAGCTGAACGTGGCTGGGAGCGACGATACCCCGTGGCGACGAGGCGATATCTGTGTTGCTCGGTATGGGCACACCCTCAGTCAAACGGGGGCCACCGGTGAACCCAGCACAAGCCGTGATCGACTCTGTTGGCATATGGACCGAGCAATGCGTTGGCTAAGTAATGCTGCGAAGGGGGAACTCCGGAAACCAGACGAACCGTTTGAAATTCCGGCTTTCGATACGAACTCGGCTTCGGCCCCGACCATCGCATTCAACGAGACGCAGGAGTCGTTCTCAGACTGGAGTGAGACGTATGGACAGTGGGGGACGGTCAATCTCCGCTCGTTGCCAACTGCTGAAGAGACATACGCGACTGGAACATTCAAAGACAGCGACGATGAAGTCGTCTATCGGCCACAATGGGGCGGATACGTCGATTCGAATCCTGATGTCTCTGTTTCCGGGGCGTGGGCACTATTAGAAGAGGTGCCGATTGAGCCCCCGTGGGAGGCCCCTGATGCGTGGGAAGATTTGGAAGGGTTTTTTGATGGGACTGAGACCGACCCGTACGAACTACGGGCAAATATCAAGCCCGTATTGGATGATGAACCGGTCAAGATTCTTCTAATCGGGTTCCCTATCCCAGCAACGGTCGACAGCGACCCCGAGATCATCTATTGGCAACCAATCGAGATACGGGAGTTCAAAGACCCGAATGACCTCTCCGGCGGATTTCGAGATACGGGAAAGGGGCCTGAGATAGCCGAACGGCGGGAGGCCGGAGAGGAACAGATTCGGTGGCTAGACTCGGACAACTGGTCGCATGAGCAGCTCACCAGACGCGGGCATATAACGGAGTGGTTTCTGGATCGCAACATCGTACTCATCGGAGCGGGAGCGCTCGGCAGTATGGTTGCCGAGAATCTCGTTCGAGCCGGCTGTCAGCAGTTTACCATCGTCGACAACGACACGTATGAGATCGGCAACGTGGCTCGCCACACACTAACAATCGATGAGGTGGGACGAAACAAGGCGACAGCAATCGCGGATCGGCTCGAATCCATTGCACCGTACGCCCAGGTCCTTGATGTGGATACTGCCTTTCCACCAAGCGGTGAGTTACCGGAGTCAATTAGAGAAGCGGAGGTAGTAATTGACTGTACCGCGTCACGAGGAGTTCGTCGCGCTCTTGATGCGATCAGATGGAATCACCCGGTCGTGTTTTGTTCTGCGGCTATGGGTCGGCGAGCGAACCGGTTGTTCTGCTTCACAGCTTACTCACATACCTTTCCGTACAGCGACTACAACGAAGCGTTCGATCCATGGCGGTTGCAAGAACAGATCGAATGGGACGAAGACGACGATGCCATCCCCGAGCGAGTCGGCTGCTGGCACCCAGCATCAGTTATCCGAACGGACCGGGTGATGACGTGGGCTGGGACAGTGACACGACTTCTCGATCAGGCGACGTCATTGAGCCTGCGCGAGAATCACTTCACCGTACTCGAGACCGGTAGTGACGACGAGCCGCCGACCATTTCACAGGCCACACCTCCCTTCCAAGACGGAACAGTATGGCGAGCACCGGAATCGCCAATTACCGTCCAGATTCCGGCCACGTGTCTTGAAGCGATGTATGAGCGCTGCCGAAAGGAACATCCCTGTGAGACGGGCGGTATTCTGGCTGGAACCGACCGTTTCGATGGTCCAGCACTGGTAGTTAATGCCCGCGACCCACCGCGGGACTCCATTCACGAACCAACTCGATTCCTCCGCGGAACCGACAAAGTCGAGGAGTGGCTCAAAGACACCAGGGAGAGCATCGGCATCGACTATCTCGGTGAATGGCACTACCATCCCGGCACTTCACCCGATATCAGTCGGGACGATCGGACTGCGATGAATGAAATCGCCAACGACGACGGCTACGACTGTCCGCATCCGCTCCTCTTCATCGTTGGTCAGGACGAAGAAGGTCAATTCACGATCAACGCCTATCTCTTCCACGATAGTAAGGAATACGAGCAGTTAGAACGGATTGACAACCCAGATGCTGCTTCAACTCTCAACGTCGGTGACGATATATGACTGATCCAACTGGCCGTGTATTTCTCAGCTATAAGCACGAACAGACGGACGTCGCCAACTTCCTACAAACGGAACTGGAGCGACACGGGGTGCCGATTTGGCGGGATATCTTCGATTTGAAGCCGGAACCACTCAGAGATGAGATTATTGACCAGTTGGAGAACCCGGAAACAGCCAGTGGTATTGCGCTCGTCAGTGAGGGCGTAGCCGACTCCGACATCATTCTCAACGACGAGTTGCCGGGGTTCAACAAACGATGGGACAGTGATGACGAGTTTTTCGTGGTCGTGGTGCCATGTCCCGAGATCAGCGTTGGAGAAGCGAAATCGATACTCAATGAGGCACCGATCCTCCACGACTTTTCCGCCTGGAAAATGCTCCCCCTAGAGGCGGCCACGTCTGACAAAGCTACAGATATCGTCCAGACCGTCTTATCAGAGCGGATCGAGCAGATAGATGAGTATTTACCGGATGGTGAGCCTCTCGAATGTTCACTTGACACCTACGAATCGCCGGCTCACGACATCGATCCAGCGATTGCTATTGACTGGTCAAGATCGTTCGAACATGGTCCACCATCCCAAGAAGTATGGAACCAGCATCTACTCCCGGCGTTAACCACGGTAACGGACAGTCTCATTCAAAACGCTTCGGGCCGCCCCCTCCGCTTCCGTGGTCGAACGCATCTTCCCGCTGCGTTCGCGGCCGGTTACTGTCTTCCAACCACACGTCGTATCCAAGCAACGTGGATGCAACCCACCGGCCCTGCCGCGATGACAGAATGGACACTCGATATCGACCAAGAGGAAAGCGGGTTAGAAGGAGATCTCCAGCGACAACCGAATCACGGATCGGAGCTGGCGGTGCTCGTCAACATCGCTGCCGATGTGCAACCAGAGATAGACCAAATGCATAACGACCTTCCGGATTTCAATGGTATTCTCAGATTAACACCGAAAGATGGGCCTGGTGTGGAATTGTCCCCGGCACAGGCAGCCCATGCTGCAGATGTTTTCCGTACCAAGGTACGAGACGCAATCAAAGAACTGCCAAAAACATCGACTATTCATCTCTTCATAGCTGGTCCGATGGGGCTCGCCTTTCTCTTCGGGCGAAACTCAAACACTCTTAGACCGATCCAGACCTACCTCTACAGCAAAGACGAGGGTCGATACTATCCCTCTGGTCGATTACAGAATAACTCACTTTCAGATGGCTCAGACACCGCCTCAGAAGATCAATAGTAAATCAGTGCCCACTACCAGAAGAGCATCGACTCGATCATGCCGCACCAGTGCGTCTTCTGCGAGGTGATTAAAGAACTGGTAGGTCGTGTTTTGTTGACCGAGAGAATGCACCCCCGTGATTTATTACTGCAGGAGCGATTATGTCCTACTATGAGCGCAAAAGGCCAGCTCCGTCGGTTCGAGAACAGGGCGCAGTTACTGCGCCATATCTCTGAGGAGACCGGCACGGACATCGACATGCTTTGGGACGAGTACGAAGCCCAAGTCGAATAGAGCTCTTTGCTGTTTTTGACGCGTGGGCGACGATACTGATCTCGACTTATCGTTCGCAATAGACGCAGAGACAGTTTCTCTGAGCCCTATCGGGGAATATCAGGTTCTCGATCTGGAAGGGCCGGTCGTCATCGTTGGAGATGCGTCGTACCGCGTCGTTCCGGTCGGTGAAGAATCAGACGCGTCAGAAGATGTCCGAGAACTTAGCGTCGACGAGATACGTGCTGCACTCAGCGAGCTCGCTGACAACGAGGACTTTCAGTCAATCGTAGACAATTGTCCGACGAATACGCCGCTCGTCTACGACGACATCGATTATTTGACTCGCCATCTCCCCACAACTTCGCTCCAGAAGTGCCAGAAGCTGAGTGAGAGCACTCCTTTCGAGAAGGAATTACTCCTCCAAGTTGCCTACGTAGAACGCCAAAACTCTCTCGTCGGGCACTCAGACAACGTCCTCGAGTATTATCTCGAACAGCGTGCTGAAATCGCTGAAAAACTCCGGTCCACCGACCAGTTCGACAGCGACGTTGAGCGGTCATTCTTTTCGTATCTACTCCTTGCCTCGGCACTCATCGAAGAGTTGACGACAGAAACGGTCCTCAACGAACTCTTTCGCGAGGAAGCTCGTCTCGACAGCATCACAGAGCACGTTCGGAGTATGGGGCACGCGAAGCGATTAGAGAAACTCTGTGATATCCAAATACTGACCGGGGGTGACCACGGATCGCTTGTTGAGGTCAAAGAACGCAGAAACAACCTCGTCCACGACGCGCAGAAACGTGCAGGCCTCGACGAATTCGAATCGCGTCGCGAAGTCGCACAGATCCTCGAACAGACTGATCGATGTGCGTCCGTCCTACTGACAATCTCGGGAAAGAACATCGAGTCAGTCATCGCGAAGCGGGGGTGTGAGCCATATATCGAACACGCTCAATCTGAGGCAGTAGCCGACACAATCACAACCTGGGAGCAGGAGAATCCAGAGCGCCTATCGAGACTTCGCAACTGTGAAAGAGCAACCCTCGAAGAGATTCGCTGGGATACCGAAGAGAGTGACCCTAGGAATAACATCACGGAGGGATTCACATTTGATGGATTTGATGACGAAGAGCTGTATGAGATACTGATAGAGTTCGTCGGTGATGCCTCACAGGCGTTCCTCGACCGGATTGATGCCGATGCGAACGAGAGCAATCTCGATCGCTTCGATTTCGCGTTGATGGTGCTGCTCTGTGCTGGTCACAGTTACGAGGAGATTGCCCGTTGGCTGGATACTGACGAAAAGTACGTCCAACGGAAGGAGAACGTGATAGCCTGGAGAGCTTCGCAGTTCGAGAAGGGTTTGGTAGAGAAGATCCCCCGCCCAGAGGGTCCAACATGGCCCTCGGACACAGCATCAGATGATCAGGATAGCTAGCTCGATAACAGACGGGTCATCGTCACATAGTACGTGCTGCTCTCTCAGCGGAAGGCACACTTGGATAGGACCGAGCGTAAGCATCTCGGAGACCGCCTCACGGGCAGAAGGTACCATCCAGGATCGAGAGTACTAGCTCGTTGATTCGGCAGCTGCGTCGCCGATGCAGTGACCGTGACCCCGTCAGCTATCAGGAACTGAACTCGCCGAGGCCCGATTGCTCGTGGTCCAGCGGGTCGATGACCTGGGGATCGTCGTTGCCGGGATTGTTGACCCGCGTCGAAATCTCGTAGGTGTCCAGATCGTCCTTCGGGTACGGCTGGCACAGTTCCTTGCGAGTGTCCGGATCTGCGGTGAGCCAGTCGGACTCGGTATCCTGCGGGAGGACGACAGGCATCCGATCGTGGATGGAGTTCATCAAGTCGTTCGGCTCCGTCGTGAGAATCGTGACGCACGAGATCGTCTCGTCCTCACCCTCCCAAACGTCCCAGAGGCCGGCCATCGCGAACGCGGGGTCGTCCTCGCGGTAAATCCGGTAGGGCTGTTTGGCCCCGCCGTTCGGTGCTTTCCACTCGTAGAAGCCCGACGAGGGGACAAGACAGGGGCGTGATTCCCACGCCCGCTCGAAGACTCGTTTCTCGTCGGCAGTCTCGGAGCGAGCGTTGATGATGCCCTCCTCGGGCTCGTCCGCCCAGAACGGAATCAGCCCCCAGTGGTAGGCGTCGATCTCGTCTGGAGCCTCGTTCGTGAGGATGTGTAGGTCGTCGCCCGGCGCGATATTGTACCGGGGTGTGTACCCGCCGTCCGTGACGACCTCGGCGTCGAAGCGAGCCTCGAGATCGGCCTGGTCGATGAAGAGGGAGTTTCGGCCGCACATACCGAGGAGTTCGGAGGGAAGCGTCTTCAACGTAATCGCACAGGAATCTCGATGTTAACCAACAGATTGTCCCGATGAGCCTGAGTTGTTGGTTAACGGCAAGGGACGGAGAATCTGGGAATGACAAACGGTACACCTAAACAAACGATAGAAGAGGCTACACTAACTACGCTCAAACAAAATGACCCACATTCTCGCCGTATCTGACTGGCGCTCTCAACCTATTGACGATCTCTACACCATGCTCGAAACTGTAGAACCAACTCCAGATCTACTACTGTATGCCGGTGATGACCTCTCACGTTTCAAAAACGCCGATACTGACACAGATCATCTTGCAGAACTTGCTTGCCTCACGAAGCACCAACAATCACTCTATGTCCGAGGAAACGACGACCTCCCCCCGTCAACCGGTCCGCAATTCGATTCGGAATTTACCACCGACCTCCACAGGACTCCATACACCTACGAGGATTTCGTGTTCATCGGTCAGGAAGGATCAACCCAGGGACCTGGTCTCATCACCTATACCGAGGACGACGTCCAGCGACACCTTTCCGAACAACGCGCCGCTTGTGAAGACAGAACTCCGATTCTTGTCACTCACACACCTCCCTTCGGCATTCTCGATATCGGGAAGCGATTCGGGCAACAACATATCGGGTCGAAGGCCGTCAGGAGCTTCATAGACGACATCCAGCCCCCAGTCACCGTCTGCGGTCATTGCCATCAATTCGGAGGCAGAGCTGAAACCCTCGAGTACGGCACGGTGATCAACATCGCGTCCCACGACGGAGTAGACGACCCTGGAAGGTACGCACTCATCACCATCGACGCCTCGAACGCGTCTATCGAGTACGAGTTTTACGACACTCGCCATCTGCTAGGAAGCCGGCTGACTGATCTCGTCCAGGTCGGGAGAAACCGAGTGGAACAGTTCAGTGAGTTAGGGATCACTAGCCCAGATGAGATTACCGAAGAACGGCGTTCCGAACTCGAAGCCCTCCCCGGAGCCTCGTCATGGCACGTGGACCGGTGGATTGCTCATCGACAGGCGTTCGAAAACGATGAGGTCGTGATTCTAAACAAGTCCGCCTTCGACGACCTTCACGATGCGGAACCTCTCCTCTTGGACATAGAGACGGACCTTCAGCAGGATCGGATCTGGCTGGTCGGCACCTACAGTTACCAGAACGATGCGTACCGACAATTCTTCGATCCGGACGACGAGTCAGCACTCCTTCAGGAGCTGTCTGAGTACCTTGATAATCATGGCTCTGAGCCAATCATCTACTACGGAGGGAACTACTTCGACGAACAGTGTCTTAGTCGAAGATTCGAGGAACACGGCATCCCTGAAGGGATCAATCATCTGGAGCGGGCACACGACCTCGGGATAACCGCACAACAGGAACTCTTCGGCCCCTTCAATCGGCATAAATTGGACGTCGTAGCAAGCGCGCTCGGCTTTGAATATCAAGACCCGACCGTCGATGGATTTGTCGTCGGGAGCAAGTACACACGATATCTCCTCGACGGCGAAGAGCCAGACTGGGATCAGCTCAAACAGTACAATAACGACGATGTGACCGCACTGAAAACAATCGTCGATCACATCAGATCGTAGGCTCGTATACTGATTTGCGAGGAAGTTTTCGTGAACTTGTACTGGAGGCGGAGAATATCCTTAACCAACAATTGGGCCGGGAGTACCCGAATCGTTGGTTAATCCGACGATACTATCCGCCTCCCACTCTGGAAACGTTCTCGGAAACGGTCGGACAATAGCAGAAATCAGCTGCCTGGGTTCGGTTCTACACACCTCTCAGCCCTTCCCTGAAACGCGGAAGCGCCACGCCGCGGCTTATCGGGAACGTAGACAACTAATCAGGTATGGGAGAACACTCAACATCGAACCGATTGGCGGTGGACCAGCCGACACGGGGCGCTGACCGCAATCGGTCCCTTGCGGACCAAGCTGATCCGGCTACGGACGAGATGCTGCTGCCACAGCTCGACGACGGCATCACGCTGCTCGATGTCGAGGGAGGCCGTGGCGTCCCGATCCTGCAGTCGCTCGTGCTCGACCACCTCCTCCTCAACGACGGACCCGCCTTCTGGGTCGACGCAAACGGACACGCGACGACGACGACACTCGCCCAGGTCTCCCCTAGCCAGCGGTTACTCAACCGGATTCACGTCGCACGTGGGTTCACCGCCTACCAGCACTACGGCGCCGTCTGTGATCTTCCGACGGCAGTAAACAAGTCGATCCGGACGTCCACCGCAGATTCCGGGGCGGCCGGTCGAGGGGAACCGAGTCGCGACGAGGACACGTCGCCCTACACGCCCGCCCTCATCGTCGCACCGGCCGTCGACGTCCAGTACCGTGCCGACGATACTCTCGGTGAAACCCACGCGAAAACCCTCCAGGCTCGAACGCTCGCCCGGTTAGCGACGTTCGCCGAGGGGTACGACATCCCGGTGCTCGTTACGCGAAACGAACGAAACGAATTCACCGAGCCAGTCGCGACGGTCGCCGACCACCACCTGGAGTGCAAGCAGACCCGAATGGGCCCACGGGTCGTCGGCGAGGACTTCGAGACACTTGTCTATCCCGTCGACGACGGCGCGTACTACCAGACGACGTTCGCATACTGGCAGCAGCTGCTCGCGGCACGCGCCACGCAGGTCGGCGTGGAACCGACGACGCCGGCGCCGTCGACGCCGACTCCGGAGGGTGTCGGGACGGGCGTCACCGCTGACGGTGAGACGGTGGCGGCCACCGCGGATCCCTTGCTCGATGCGTGGACGGCGAGCGGTACAGGAGGCCGATAGCAATGGGGCGCACGAACCCGACGTACCGGGATGCGCTCCGGGCCATCGAAGAGCGTTGGGCGGAGTTCCAACGGGCACTCCGTCGTCGAGACCAGCCGCGCTTCGACCGGCTGTTCGAGTACGCCCGCGAACACGCCGACGCGGGCGGGCTGTTGAACCACCAGAACCCGCTCCTGCCGGCGCTGCTCAGCATCGATCTCGAACAGGAGGCCCGCCTCGACGACCACGAGGAACGCCTCGAGGAGCTCGAAGCCGCGGTCGAGAAGAGAGAAGGGAACCACGAGAGGCGGTCACGCCACGACGATCACGACCAGGAAAGACAATAACGATACTCGAAATCCCATTTCACGATGCACTCGATCGGTCCCGTCGAATGATACCTACATCTCCGCGGTCCAGAGTTCTGTTAAGAGGAGGTCTTTGGATAGAGAGGCAAAATTTCTACTCAGAGACCATAGTCCTCTTTTTAAAGAAACACGTCTTAACCGATGTTCGCCCTGAGATCACCAGTCGACACTGGCTGTGAGATTCCACGTACTGTTTCGGTTGAATAGGGGTTTGATGTATGTCGCAGATAATCCCTTGAATTCATACTCTCGATCCTCAGACAATCCGTGGTTGTGGGTGAGATCACAGTACAACTCGTCGTAATTTGCTAACACCTCAATATGGTGTTCTGCTTCTGATTTAGACCGATCAGGTCCGCTAAGTTCCGATTTGAGATGAGAAAGGAGGTCGTCGTTGTTCTGTAATGGATTCTCGATAATAAGCCCGTTAACACTTGGGTCGTCGTAGTTCTCCTTGTCCGTAGTGATTTGTTCGGAGACAACTGGTGTGCTACCATCTGGTGCATTGAATCCGGTTCGCGGAAGATCGAATGCTGTGGCATTGAATAGTTCATTAAAACCAAAGGCGCGAGCCAACCGTTGATAGAGTGCTCCAGTGACGGGAACGCCTTCCGTGATGAACCGGAGTTCAACATTTGAAAGGACTTGTTTGTCACGGGATGCTCGGGGAAGTTCCGCCCTGATAAGCAAGTATTCGTCTTCGTAGGCGAGGTTGGCAATATAGATGAGGTGTCCATTCTTGTAGGTCGGAATGTCCTCATCAGCGAACCTGGCGTGGGCTTCTCTGACCGCCGTGGCAAGGTTAGCAGACCCCCGCCCGACGAGTGCCCCACCTAGCTGGTGAACGGTGAACCAAGACGTGCTGAGTCTTCCTACGTTGTGGAGTCTTGCCAATCGATCTGTGAACTCATCGACAGCCATATCATCCATCCGTGTTCGGATTTCCATTGAGTTCTCACCGAGGTGGAAAAACGGATGGAACGTCACTGAGTCATTGATGTCCGGTGAGTCCGTTCCCTGCGTTCGAATAAGCCGCGGCCCAAAGTCGTTGTAATCAGGACTTGGAAGAGTGACCTCTCCCCGCTGTTCGGGGAGATCTTGGACTCCATTCTCAAGGGTCTCAATATACGCTTCCTCGATTGTTTGGTCAGTCTGCTCTGCGTGCTCCTTGATTCTCCCGTGGATGGACCACGGAATATCAACGTTCGGCCTCATACATCAACATCATACCCCACATACCAGAAAAGTCTTTGGTCTGTATATACCCAGAGTATGGGCTTGGTTGGGGTCGGAAATAATGGCAAAATCTCTGGTGGTATGAAAGGCCGACATACGACCACCTCAAATCTAGTTCTTAACCAACAAATAATGCCAATATCCGGGGTTATTGGTTAATGCTCGCCAGTGATCCCGGAAATCATCCCGGAAGGGAAAGAGGACGGGCAAAACAACAGAAGAGATGGGTGTCAGAGGCGTTTTGATGCTAGTCGGTTGAAACTCGGAAACGACACGCTTCGGCTTATTAGACACGCAACCATCCAGTTCGGTAGAGGCGCAAGAGCCGTAGATGTCGTTCACTATCGACTTCCTAGACGACGGGCGCGTCCTCGAGTGGGACACTACCACCGACGGCGCCGTTATGACCGAGCGTGATGACTACACCCCCCGCTTCTACGTGGCTCCTCGTGATCCTGACGCTGACCTTACTCTCAGCGCACTCCAGTCAGTGTACGATCAGCACCCAGACGTCGTCGCGACCGAGATAGTTGCGCGACAGCCAGGCTTTCGGCGAGATAAGGAACCACTCCTTGCCGTCGACGTCGCCCACATCGATCGCGTCACCCCACTCGCCCGGCAGGCGCGCCAGCTGTCGGCCTATCCAGTCGGGGATCTCGCCTGCTTCAACGTCGACTTCTCGCGAGAGTTCCGATACTGTCTGGAGACCGGCGTCGATCCGACGCCGGCGAGCGAGCTGTCGACACTCCGGTTCAGCGTTCCGGTGACCGAAACGAGCAACGATGTCTATGGGGAGCTGTCCGTTGCCGGCGACACCGTCACCGGCTCGCCGACGGATATCCTGACCGCCGTCCAGGGGGCGCTCGACGCACACGATCCTGACGTCCTGGTCTGCTCGACGAGCGAGATCGTCCCAACCCTCCACGAGATGGCGACGGACGCCGACGTCGACGACTTCTCGCTGAGTCGGTGGCCGGATGTGGACTACCAACAGCTGGCGAGCCGGTCGACGTACTCGAGTTACGGTCGCGTCGGCCACTCGCCGGCGCGGTACAACGTGCCCGGCCGGGCGATCATCGACAAGTCGAACACGTTCTTCTACGGGGAGACGAACCTTGACGGCGTCCTCGACCTGGTCTCGCGCTCGAAAAAGCCCATCCAGGAACTCGCGTGGGCGTCGATCGGGAACGTGCTCACGGCGATCCAAATCTGCGAGGCCAACGACCGCGGCGTTCTCGTGCCGTGGAACTCCTGGCGTCACGAGTTCTACAAGCCGATGGGGACGCTCCACGACGCCGACCGCGGCGGCTTCATCTTCGCACCTGAGGTCGGCTTCCACGAGAACGTCCACGAACTCGACTTCACCTCGTTGTATCCGAACATCATCTGTACCCGGAACGTTTCGCCGGACGTCATTCGGTGTGACTGCCACAGCGACCGCGACGACGTCCCCGGCCTCGGGTACTCGATCTGTGACGACCGTGGCTACCTCGTCGATGTCCTCCAGCCGATCATCGACGCTCGCGACGAGATCAAGGCGGCCATCCGTCGCGAGAAGGAACGGGACGACCCCGACGAGGACCGACTGGCAGAACTCGAGGGGCGGTCGGGAGCGCTGAAGTGGATCCTCGTCGCCTGCTTCGGCTACCAGGGGTTCAGCAACGCGAAATTTGGCCGCATCGAGTGCCACGAAGCGATCAACGCGTTCGCTCGTGAGATTCTATTGACGGCGAAACAGCGGTTGGAAACCGGCGGCTGGCGCGTCGTCCACGGTATCGTCGACTCCATCTGGGTGACCCCGGACCCCGACGTCGACGACGATGACCGCGAGGACCTCGAGACGCTTGCGACGGAGATCACGGAGCGCGTGGAGATTCGGCTCGAACACGAAGATCACTACGACTGGGTGGCGTTCGTGCCGCAACGCGAGAGCGACGCCGGCGCGCTGACGAAGTACTTCGGGAAGGTCGCCGGCGACGACGACTTCAAGATCAGAGGCATCGAAGCCCGACAGCGCTCAACCCTACCGTTCATCGAGGACGTCCAGCGGGACTGTCTCGAACGGCTCAATGCCACGCGGTCACCGGACGCGGTGCTCGGATGTCTCGAGCGAGCGATCAATGAACTTCAGGCGGGCAACGTAGTAGTGGAGCGGCTCGTCGAACGAAATCGTGTCTCCAAGCCGCTGGAAGGCTACTCTCAGAATACTCAGAACGTGGCCGTCTTGAAACGGGCTCGCGACCAAAATCTGGCGATCCACCCGGGACAAGATATCGAGTACGTGGTCGTCGACGACGAGAAATCGTCGCGAGATCGGGTCGCCCTCGCCCACGAAGCGAGCGAGACCTACGACGCCTCGTACTACGAGACGCAGTTGGTCCGAGCTGTCGAGAGCGTGCTGTTGCCGCTTGGGTGGGATCGTACAGACATTCGACGGAGGCTCACGGAGACACGAGAGGTAGAGTTGACGGAGTTCACAGCGGCCCGGAACGACTAAATGAAGTCAGATATCACTTGAGGTGAGAAAAATCACAAGTGGGCGACGAGGTCGAATCCATTCACACTCTGGGGGGTGTTCCATAGAGCAAGACCCCCCAGAGTGTGAATGGAGGAAAATCAATCACACCGAGGGTGGACAACCTATATGTGAATGGGGCGAGTTGGTCCGTCCATGCCAAACAACGATTCCACGCAAACAACCGTCGATGAGATATTAAATGTCGACGAGGGGGATAGCGAAGACGAATCGGATATATTTGAGAAACCGTGGTTGCTCGAGATCGATAACGTTCCTGACGCCAATCGAATCGTCGGACGAGACGACCATATCACGTTCTTGGCCAAGAATCTCCGGAAGATGCGGACAAACAGTGTCCCGGATAACGTCCTGGAATGGGGCGAAACCGGGACGGGGAAGACACTAGTTGCTAGACACGTCTGCGAGCGGCTCGAAGCAGCAACTGAAGGAACGGACTCCCCGATCGTTACTGCGTACATTAATCCGGACCCCATCTCTACGTATACCTCTACCTTCCGAAAGATCGCAGAGCAGGTGAACGAAAAGGCAGAGAACCCGCTTGATGTCCCGTATCAGGGGCTCTCAGCCGAGCATTATCGGGATCAGAAATTGTGGCCCGTTGTTCAGCGGGAGTTTTCTGGCGGCCTCGTCGTCATCATCGATGAAATCGACAAGCACGGAGAAGTCAACGAAGTCCTCTACACATTATCCCGGACACAATCAAAAGACGACGTTGACTTCCCAGTACTTACAATCGGGATTTCGAACGACATCGAATTCAAAGGAGAAATCGAGTCACGGGTCCAATCGACCCTCCAGCCAGAACACCGAACGTTCACACCGTACGAAGAAGACCAGCTCATTGCAATCCTCGAAAATCGACGGGACGCATTTTACGACGGTGTCCTCGATGACGAGGTGATTCCAACCACAGCTGAACTCGCAGCTGAAGAACACGGTGACGCTCGACGGGCAGTGCGATTGTTCCGGAATGCGGGCGAGATCGCCGAGGAAGAAGGCGACGATATCGTGGCCGCGAATCACGTTCTCGAAGCTGACGAACTCGTCGAAGTTGAACTCTTTATGGAGATGGTGAAAGGGACTCCGTTGTCCGGAAAATTACTTCTGTTTGCTCTCACGCGTCTTGACCGGAATAACCCGGAGAAAGAATGGTTCCGGACGTCAGAGATTCACGAGGTTTACCAAACAGTAGCACGAGACGTCGAAGTAGAGCCCAAGGGGTACAATCGTGCGCTTGAGCTTCTGAACAAGCACGTGACGACAGGAGTTCTCGAATCGAAAAAGAAGGAAGGCGGAGATCAGGGGAAGTTCAGGTCGTATTCGCTCCAAGGAGACGTTGAGAGTACACGAACTGGACTGATCAACTCGACGCCGGAACTCCAGACGTTGATGGGATGGTGACACCCCCACCCCTCGGTGTGAATGGTCCCCCATAGGTCACGGCTGTAGTAAAGACGGAGCTGGACTCGGCCCGTAGAAGCTGTTTCGTCCGGCTGAGGTCCTATTACGCCACGGAGAGCGGCTTACACGTTCTGCCACGATAGCTGACCCGGTCCGCTACTGCCCCGCACCGCAGTTGTAGTTATCTTTATTATACTACAGTCTAAACAACCCTCCGAATGGGTATATTCTAAAAGGCGAGGCCTTGCGCCGAAGCCGATGCTTCGTCACTGAGGCGAGAACCTCCCTACGGCGAGAGGACTTCTGCTGTTAAGGACTTCTTAATCGCGGTACCCTGGGTGGTGGACCATTCACACTGAGGGGTGTGGGGGTAAACGAGGCGTAATCTATCCGCGTGTTGCTCTGTCTTCTCTCGGCGGGAAGTCTCGTTAGAGAGTGGCGGTTGGTAGCCCATTCACACTGAGGGGTGTCGGGTAAACCGATCCCATTCACACTCTGGGGGGTGTCATCTGCTACGCTCCGGATCACGTTGAAACGAACATCAGGCTACAGTTCCATCTCGTCTACTCGTCGGGATTCACCGGCCCTTTGTACTTCGACGTCACCGAATCGCCTTCCCGCCACTGCCAATAGTAGTAGCGGTTGTCGTTGATCTCCTTGATCGTGATCGTCGCCTTCGCCGGCACGTCGTCTGGGAGGTCATCGCGGCGCTCCTCGACGCCGGCGCTGTCCGCTTCCTCCTCGAGACGAGCTTCACGCTCCTTGTATTCGGCCAACGCCTCGGCGTAGCTGGCAACGTCCCGAAGATGCTCCGATGTGGCTTCGTTGAGCGTGTTGACGATCTCCGTTGGGAGGTTCGCCGGTGGGGACGGTGGTTCGTAGGACATTGACTTTCTCCGTGTTAACCAACATGGACTCTCTAACCATAGTTTTGTTGGTTAAGACGATGGGGGAAGCTCTTGCCCCTCTCGGTCTGTAACACTACTCGAAACTTCTTTATATATAAGTTTCGTACTATGTTACACTGTGCTCCGGCGCATCGAACTCGAGGTTCTCGCCACGGTCGACCGCGGCGACACGATCTCCGACCTCGCGACGAAGCTCGACCACAGCGAGAGTTACCTCTCTCGTGCCGTCGCCGACCTCATCGAGAAGGGGCTCGTCTACACGGAACGCGATGGCCGTCGAAAACGAGTCGTCCCGTCGGATGCTCGCGCCGTCGAACTCTATCGGGACCTCGTCCGCCAGCACTCCCACATCGAGTTCCCCGAGCTGCTGACCGGAAAAGCACTCGAGGTGCTGTACTACCTCGACCAGCCGCGAACCGTCTCCGAGATCGCCGACCGGAGCGACAACTACCGCAACACGGTCAACCGCGTCCTCAAGCGGTTTCGTGACCGTGGTCTCGTCGGGACGGCCGACGGCCGCTATGACTTCAACGCCGATTTCGACCGCCTCCACGAGTTCGCCCGGGAACTCGCACACCATCTGCATCGCCAACGCCTCGAAGCCGTCGCCCCGAAGGGTACGATTCTCTGGGAGGACTACGACGAATTTCTGGCTCAAGCCGAAACGGAGATTGACGCCGAGGAATTCCACGAGACGGGACTCGCTCAATTCGCGGCCTTCGACCTCCAGTTCCTGCTCACTGCCCATCGATACTACTTCTACTCTGAGGAGCTCGACGCAGTCTCGCCGGCTGAGCTCTGCTGTCACACGCTGTTAATCGATGACGACAGCCGCCACCGCTCGTACTGTCTCCTTCTGCTCAGCCACGTTGACGTCAACGAGGAGGTCCTCCGAGAGCAGGCGGCGAAGTATGGCCTCGAAGACGAAATCGACGCTGTGCTCCGCTACCTCGAGACACACGGCGAGGTTGACGATGACTGGCTCCCGGAGTGGGACGAGTTCCAGAAGCTGGCGGCTGATTACAAAATCGAATCCTGACCGAGTGCTGACACAAGTCAGATTCTACAGGAGTTACGCGCCGTCCGGACGTGGAGCGTTCTCGTACTTGACCATCTTCTCGGGTTTGTCGGAGATGGTGTCGTAGATCTGCTGGAGCGTCTCCTCAGCAGCGAGCAGGTTGTGCTCCTCTAGGAACTTCCGACCCTCTTCGGTCAGGCCGTAGAACTTCCAAGGGTAGCCCTGTCGGCGCTGGTCATCGTCCAGGGCGACCTCCTTGACGATGCCGGCGTCGATGAGCTTCTGGATGTGCTTGTAGACGGTGGCATCGCTCACGCTGAGATTGAGTTCCTCGAGTTCGTACATCGAGGGCAGCTGCTCGGGATGCTGAAGGATGTTGTTGATCAGCGCGAACCGCGTCTGTTGGGTGACGAAATGGACGAGTTCGCGGGATTCCATCCCCTCAGCAGTCCCCAGGTCGGTGCTCATACCACACGATACGCGGCCTGCCGGCAAGTAATTTACCCTTGGGTAAATCACTCTGGAGTAGACCACACCTGACTAAGCTGGTGATTTACTTCATAAACCATATCGCACGACGCTGATAGAGATCATATATGCCCGAGGATGAGCCGCTCGTCCCCGAGGAGGTCCTCACGAGTGCGAAGGACCAACTCGCCGACGAGGAGATCTCGCTGGCGGACAACGAGGAGATCCTCCACGCCCTGAGCGAACTGACTCCCGTCTACGAAAACGAGCGCTCGTACTTCGTGCTGGGCAACTACGACCGGGAACCGATTCGGCGGTTGAACCTCGTGATCGACCGGCTCAACCGCCGGCGGGATGCCTACGCGTTCCGGATGGTCGACATCCGTGGGGAGTGGGACAACAGCATCCAGAAGTTCTGCCTGATCGCCGACATCGTGACCTACCTCGTTGGCGTCGCCGAGAAAGAACCGAGTGACTTCCTCGTTGAACAGGGCCTCTTCGTCGGCACGACGGAGTTCTTCGCGAAAAGCCACGTCCTCAAGCGGGTATATAAGGACGAGGAGCACCCCTTCGGCTGGATGCAGGACGGCGTCTTCGAGCTGTTCGAGCAGCAAGGACGACTGTACCGCTGGGAGACCGAAGAGGAACTCGTCGACGTCACAGAAGAGCTCCCGTGACGGCGATGAGGCCGTCTGAGTTAACCAACGCAAGGGATGAACTGGATAGTCTGTTGGTTAATTAGGATAAATCGCATCAGCCGGGAGTCGGCCATCAGGTCGCGGGGCTCGGCCACGCTTGATTTCGTGATCAACGCGACGCAGGTGCTTGCATCCGCCGGCGGGGGAGCGCTGCTGCCAATCTGGGCAGATACAGATCCGCCAACGAACTCGACTTCGTAGCAGTTGCTGGATGCCGACTGGGTCTCGTTTCGACCACCTTTCTCGAGCAACAAGACCGCCATTTCTACGGTGACCGAACAGGGGTGCGGGGCTTGAGGTCGTTGACTTGGTTGCCATGAATTAACGCGACAATCTGAACGCAAACGTCTCCTGTGCAATTCCCACCCGGTGCGACGGTGTCAGAACCTCGGGGGTCTGAAACCGGCGTCATACGCAACTTGGCGAATCCGCATCATAAACCGGGGCAAAAAAGTACCACAGTCACTCCGCGTTCCTCAAAACCGCCACGCTACGCGTTATAACGCCGAATCAACCTCCTGCAACGCTGAGATCGCCCGTCGTAATTCTTTACGCACGGCTTCATTATCCGTGATCACCTGGCCTCCGTTCGACCCTCCACCCGAACCCACCTCAGACGACTCCGAATTACAGTCTTCCTCACCGTGACTATCCGTCGACGCGCCTGCCCCGTCAGCAACGACGTCCAACTGTTGCTGCACATCACCTCCCGCACGCTCATCAGGCTCGCTCGCCGCGCCTGCACGCTGGTCATCGCTGTCCTCGACAGGCCGTCCACCGCGCCGGTCAATCGCATCCAGCGGCACATCGAACGCGCACGCTCGCTTGTGCTTGTAGAACGTCGCGCGCTCCGACACGTCAAGCACCGCAGCGACCGCGTCACGATCACACCCGCGGTCGAGCGCCCGGCGGACATACTCGTCCTCGATGCGTTGCAGCAACTCTCCCGGGTCGCTCGGCACACGGCCACGCGCCGACAACGCAATCTGCTCCGGCACTCCCCATTCACCAGTTTTTGCATCCTGGTCAACAATTTGCGTCTCGCGCCCAGCAACCAGGTTGTCCAGTCCCATGAGCACCCACAGTCGCTCCCGGACCGCCCACGGCGACAAGTCAATCGACAACGCACCAGCGATCGCGCCAGTCGTCGCTGGCCCGATTTCAACGACCGTCTTCAAGATCTCCATGTCCTGGCGCAGCAACTCCGTTTGATCCGCTTCCGTCACCTCAATCGGCACGTCATCAACTGGGGTTTGCTGGTGCTGCCAGGAGTGACACGCCCGGCACAGCACCGTCAAATTCGCCGCGTCATGCTCGCCCATCCCGTCCGGATCCCGCTCAATATGATGCACGTGCAGCGTAGCGAGCCCGCCAGCCTCAGGCCCGCACCGCCCGCACGCCTGACACCGGTACTCGTACGCCTCAAGCATCTCCGCCCGCGTCGCCTGATCAACCGGCTCGTGACACTGCTCACGCTCAGACCCGGTCATCCTCGCACCTCCACGCGAACTCCGGGACTCCCTGTACAGTTACGCTCCGACACCTCGAATCCGTGATATCCTATCATACGTGTTTCTCGTTCACAGACTGCCCGTAATCGATTCCGCGGCGATCCAGTGACCGGCTGAACGTGGTGTATCGCTTCAATGAAGTCAGCCGCCCGCACACCGCACCCGCAACGACTCGCGCCCTGCCCTCGCATCACCCGTACTCGTCCACCGTCGCCGTCAACGACTTCAAATTGAAATCCGACTTACTACAGTACCGCTGAGCAAGCATGCTCAACCCCGCTGAGCAAGCATGCTCAACCGTTCTGTTCGAAACACATCCGACACGTTATGCAGAACGACGTCCTCGAAACGGCCGTCCTCGAACGCCGACACAGCCTCAGCACTGTCCTCGAACGGGTCGAACTCGTCGTATGCACCATCGCATAACACCTCGTACGCCGTGTCAAGATCCGCCGCGTCATCCCCGTCAACCACTGTATTGAACAGGTCACGAACGACCGGCAGCAAATCAGCGTACGGGACATCCTCGAACGGCCACTGCAAGTCGTGCGCCGCGAACCTGGTCCTGAGGAACGGCAGGTCGAACCCGCCACGCCACGTTTCACCATTGTAGGCGACCAATAGGACGTCATCCGACCGTAATCGCTGCGCGACGAACTCCGACACCGCCTCCAATAACACCGCTTCCGACCGGTGGGCAGACACTTTCACCAGCTCATCAGCACGGTCTTTCACTGCCGACTCACACCCGTCATGCGGGCGGCCGCCCGTCTGGTAAAACACGCGACACCCCAGGTCAAGCCCGAACCCGACAACCGTCACTTCATCAGCCGCTCCGAGCCCTGTCGTCTCGATATCGAACGGGACATGCGCCAACTCACCCGCCATCACGCACCACCCTCCCGCACGTCACCCGACGGGCTCGCTCTCCCCTGCACTCGATCCTCACTCGCCGGCCTGACACGGAACTCCCCGAAACCGAATTTCGAATGCGACCCGACGCGAAGCACGCCTTGCTGAGCCGTCATCACCGGGTCACTCCCCGTGTACGGAACGACCTGCCCGTGATCCACTGTCGTCAGCTCGAACGATTCACCGCCCCGGACAAGCCGGGACTCCCGCCGCCGCAGCGACTCGTCGTCGACACCCCACCACCACGGCACTGACTGGTCATCTGCCGCTGGGTGGTCCGTCTCCAACACGTACGGTGACACCAACTCAACCTGCAACGCATCCGCGTCTCGGACCCGCGAGTACTCCAAATTCTCCAACACGACCGTTTGCGTATCAGCGAGACTCGTCGCACCAAGCCCGAGATTCCGCGCCCCACCAACACGCAGCCCATCCAGCACGTCGTCATCGAGCGGCAACACATCCTGCCGGCTGCCCGCCGCGTGCACGTAGCAATGCAGGTACGAGTTCACCGTTCGTTTCCGCCCGTGGGCCGCCACCGGCTTCCCGAACCACGACGCCGGCGCGAACCCCGTTCGGCCCGCATACGACCGCATCTCGTGCGTGTTCTCCGCATCCCGCGGCCCCGCATCACCAATCCACCGTTGGGCCGCGTCGCGGAACAAGAACAAATCCTCGTACGCTTCGACCGGCCTGAGGCTCGTCCCGAAATACGGCTTCCCCCCGGACTGAGAATGCTCGTCCGGGAACGCACCATGCGTCCCTGGAACGAACACCCCGGTGCTCGCCTGCACCGCGTTCGTCGCCGCATCGTCGAGCTCTCGCGCGAGCGCTGTGAACACCGCATTCCCCGACACGAAATACGGGTGGCCCATGTAGTCCTGCTCCAACTGCAGCAACACTTCCTGGACGAGCGTCACAGGTCCTCACCTCGTCGCGCGACGAAGTCCTCGATGAACTGCAGCGCCGTTGACCACGACCTGATACGACGCAACTGCGCATCCAGCACTCGCCACGCCCGGCACCCATCCGCATCACCCGGATGCTCCGAGAGCCGCGACCACACGTCAGCGAACGACCGCGCCGGCCCAGCACCGAGCCGAGCTGCCGGCCGGTCACCCGGGTCCACAGACACTCGCAGCGACACCTGGTCCGTCTGCAGCACCGTTCGATGCGGCGTCGGGTCCCGAGATGTACTCTCTACAACCAAGTGTAACTCTTCAAACCGTACGCCGGCCCGGTAATTCGACAGCAACGCCGCCACGAGCAGCGTATGGTACTTCAGCGACGTGTATGGGAAGTAGAGCGATTCAGAGAACAGCGACGCCACCCACGACTCCAGCCACGCCTGATGCGGGGCAACAGGATCAGCAACCGTCACTAACTCTTCCACAGCCGACTCGATCTCTGCCGCACTAACATCCCCGACCGCCACGTCACCAGACACCAGCGACAGCCGGTACGGCGACCGGTGATTCGCCACCGTCAACTCCGGCTCCCCGGCAGGCCGCGACAGCAACGCTGCATCCCGGTCAGCATGCAACGGTACTTGTTCATTCACCCGCACCCCAGCGTACTCCGAATCCGCGTTCTCATGCGTCCGGCCACGCAACTTATGCGTACCGTGGCGATATGGGACGAGCATCCCGCTCGCCCCCTCGCCGCCCGCACGCGATTCACAAAACTCAGCAGCATCCACTACCCATCGCTCCCCGCCACCACGGTCCCCCGAGTCGCCAGGCTGCATCTATCCATCACCTCCCGGCATTGGGACATCACCATCATGCGCCGCCACACGGCCCTGCAGCGCCCGCACAAACTCATCCCGGCACTCCTTGGTCCACACGTCATCCTTCTCGGCCATCGCCTGCGTCGCCCCTTGCGCCTGGTTAAACACGCGACGCACCTCCCGTTCCGAGTACAACGGGTTGATGACCCACGCGTCAGCCATCCCGCCCCCGAAATTCCGCGCGCCGCCGAGTTGGAACTCGAACTCAGAAGCATGCGCATCAAGAAACGCCACTGCTTCGAGCAGGAGGCCGACGAACTCCGGTTTCGACTCCCGTAGCGTCAACTTCCACGTCCCAGACAGATTCCCGACCACATCCCGATCAGCATGGCGGAGTGGTTGCCCGCCATCCTCCGCGTTCCTAGAGCGGACCTGATTACTGATCTGGCGATAGTGTGCCTCCGCCTCACCGTTGAGGACGTCCACCTGACTGCGGATCGGCGAGAACCGAATCGGGCGGCGCAACAACTTCCCCGGCCGATCCTGAAACCCACCGAACAAATCGTAGACCACACAGCCAGCATCCGTCTCGTCAGTACAACTGCCCTTCTCGTGATACCCCGACTCCAAGTCACGCTCATACACGTCGCTCCGCATGAAGTCCGCGTTCTGCGGCCCCGGATGACACGCCGACCCGCCCGCAACCTGCACCACTTGCTCGCACCCGTGGCGTAGCCACCCGGACAACGTGAACGGCGAAATCTGCCCGCGAATCTGATTCTGCGGATCATCCGCCTCATACCGCTCCGACGACGCATGATGTCGGTCCGTGACGATCCCGTCCCCAGGCGCAAGCAGCCCGATTTCGAGGCCGACGTATACGTCCGGGAAGAGCAGCTCGTCCGGTTCGACCGGTAAGTCGAGTTCCACGTCAGTCTCAGACTCCTCGAACAGCGCCATCGCTACCGGCCCTCCGTCGTCATCGCGTCTGCAGTCTCAGCCGGCACCGCACACACCGGACAGTACTGTGGTGAGCATTGTTCCGGCCACTCCGTTCGAGTATCCGTATTCGAGACAGCAACCGTCTCCCGCGAGAGCCGCGGCGACACCGCCGAAACTTCCAGCGCAAGAAACACTTGCCAATTCGCCTGTACAGCCTGATCCACGCACCGCCCAACACGCCCCTCAACAACGAGTTCACAAACACCGAGCGTCGCAAGCGACGAGAACGCCAGCGGATGTGACGGGCACCGCGCTTGCCCAACCACCCAGCGTGACTCACAGCACCGCCGGAAGGCATACGCGGACACCCGTCCGCCTTCCCGCACGCGACCACCGCACACCTGGCAGAATACCGCCCCTGCCCCGAGTGCAGCTATATTAATTTGGATTATCTCTTCAATCACCGAACCAACGACAGGTTCTTTTTGCTTGGATTCTGTATCTTCCATGGGTTCTAGCCTCTCTGGTGGAACCCAGCCCGCGTGCCCTAACACGCGGCTTTCCTTACGCTGGACCAGCCCTATGGGGCCGAGTTCCCGACCATTACTTGTATGAGTAATGGCTTAAGCGTTTCCATTACTCAATAAAGTAATGGCTGAGCTACCGCTACCTACATAGGGCAAGGCACAAAGTGTCTAACTAATGGGGAACCCCGAGCGAGATAATGAGACGGGAAAATTCACCGTCAAATACCCTCGGGAGGATTTTCTTGAAGCGATTCGAAAAAACGGAGGGATGGCCGGAACGTCTGATATTGCAGAGTCAATTGGTGTTATCAGAGAAACCGCTTACAAGAAACTCAAACGGATGGAAGAAGATGGAGAAGTTAATTCCCAAAGAGTTGGAAATTCACTGGTATGGACGATTGAGGGTCATAGCGAGGAGTAACCAGCTCACTGTCTTGGTAAATTATATTGGCTGATTTCGATAGTTTGAGAACTGTCTATGATCCAGAACTCATATTTAAATTCGATTACCGAGTAGATTCAGGATTGTCCGTCTATCAACTGGAGACTAAGTATAGGTAGATGGAATATTCGCGGAGACGATTTTTCACTGCCGCCGCCACGACGGCCGGCGCACCCCTCCTCACTCAGCCGTCCATAGCCCACTCCACGGATCCGCCCTCTTGCTATGAGGATCGCAAATATGATCTTCCGACACCTACGCCGCCAGAAGAATCCTTGAACAAGGTCGTGATCAACGAAGTCTACGGTGAACTGGTTCTCTCACCGGACTGCCCATACTGGATCTGGCCCATCTGCTCGACTTCAGACCTAGTGAGGATCGAATACGAGGTCCGCCCGGAAGATGATGCCAAAGCACCGAGTATTCTCATTGTCGATGACCTGGGCTTGGAAGAGTACCAGATTCGAGCTAATTCGTATCCGATTATGGATGGACCGCTGATCTCCTCGACAGTTATCAACGTCCCGTGGTACGGGGAATGGGAGTTCTCGTACGGCTACAATGGCGAGAATTTTCACCTCAAGAATATCCCGAAGAAGGGGCGAAGCCTCAACGACTGGGGCGAGGAGCAGAAGCTAGTTGACTATTACACTATCGAGTGCCTCACTTACTCCTCATCCGACGCGGTTCAAATACGGCGGATTATCAAGCCTGAACTCGGAAATTACTATCTCGTATTCGATTGGACTGACGACATTCCCCAGGAACCCGACACGGAACGGGTGTCTGTACAGGTATCGTTGCGGGCTACCGAACCGATCGACGAGGAGGTGATCGAAGAGACGGCCACGGCCTCGGTGGAGCTGCTGTACGGTCGGGTAGCCGACCAGCGGTCACCGGTGGTGGAGACGGCCGTCAACGTGGCGAGGGCTATCTGCTCCCAGGCCCCGGATGCGTTCCAAGGCGTCTCTGTCTCGGAGATTAATGATGTTGCGCCCCAAGCTGGCCAACTGGTGTCCAGCGTGAACATCGTGCTCACGATCCTGGAAAACCAGCTCGGATTCGATCCGTCGATTCGACGGCGGCTCACCACGCAGATGTCGGCGTGGACGAGGTGGGGAATGTTCGTTCTACCAGTGGCCAGTAGTTTTGACCAGTTGCTCAATGACGCGTGTACTGTTGCGGAGGCGGAGCCTGCGGAAGTCACTGAAGATGTAGAGAATATGCTGATGAGTCTCGATATCGTGGTCGCGGATCTCGTGGCTGCCTACTTCGGGGGGGCGGGCAGGGCTGCTAGGTTCGTGGTGGGACTAGCGCACAAGTACTTGCTCGGGTTCGTGGCCCGGACACTTGGTTTGAAGACGTACCTGGTGCTGTTGCGAGAGCTGTACACGCTGTCGGGTATCAGTGAGGTGCTTTCGGCGATAAAGGCGGTGACGCGGGAGATTGCCAGGGAGTATGATTGGTTGGATGAGGCGAATGTTGAGACGGTTGAGAGTCTTAATGAAGAGTCGTTGTGGTCGTTGGATTGGGGTCTCGATCTGTTTAGCCCGGAATGCAGTGTCTGAATTGGTGAAGGTGTAGTCGCTTACCGGATGGAAAAGAAATAGTTGATGGCGGCAGATAGCCCGCCAAGGTCACGGAAGAATTTCGCCAGGGTGCTGAGTCCGATCATGCCGAGGATACCGCCGACCAGTGGGTCGACCGCCATCCCGATCCGGAGCAGCGTCCCGAACTGGAATATATCGACGAGCAGCAGGCCGCCGGCAAACATGGCGAAGTCGACCGGGACGGCAATACCGTGCTGGTAGAGGACCCACAGGGTGGCACCGCCACCAACCAGTATCCATAACAGGAACTTGCGGCCGCGTTCCGTGGCGCTCTCGGGATCGCCCTTCCGCCAGTTCCGGAAGTAGTTCGCCGTCTGGAACAGTGCTTTGAGCAGGCCCGGCGAAATCTGATATATTAACTAACCATTGAAATGCGTATAAGTTTTATTCCGGCAATAATCCTGCTTGCAGGCGGAGACAGTATGTTTGTGTCTGGATCAGATATTTAAGTAAACTTGACGTACTGTAGGGAAATGACGGTGTTCGGCCGTCTTGGCATCCTGTTCGTGGTCTTCGGCGGGGCCGCCCTTCTACTTGTGGATGGCCTGCGTTCTCCCCCCGGTCTCTGGTACACGGCCACAGGTATCATCGCCGGGACAATGATAGTCATGTACACGGTGATATTGTCGCCGTCACCACAGCGTCCGCAGCCTGCTCCAGAACCTACCTCTCCGAGTACGTCCGACGAGTCCACGACGGCTTCACCGACGCGTCAGGCCGATTCATCGCCGGCCGATACAGAACAGACGGTCAAGTCCACAGAATCGGCCAAGCAGGAACCTGAGCCAGCAGGCGACAACGACCCGGATCCGCCGAAGCCGTCGACATCGAAAGAACCGGAGCCACCGATATCGAAGCAACTAGAACCGCCGTCGACGTCGGTGAATAAGCAGCAGTCCCTTCCGGCCGATACTGTGACGACGCAGCGAACCGCTTCGCACACCGATTCCCCGCGGACGAGGAAAACGACGAGCACGTCTACCCACCGGCAAAGACACGTCACCTCCACAGCGTCGCCACGCCGGAACCTATCCACCGGGACCGACAACCCATATTTCAAGCCAGTCGATTCGAGCCGCGAGATCAAGTTCATCCAAGTCGACACGAGATTCAGTTACCTCGACGTCGACTGGGAACCGGAGTTCATCGGTCTCGACCCGGTCCCGGACCTCGTCGAGGTCGATGTCGGGCCGAGTGCCGTGAGCCATGAGCTGGTTCGCAGTCCGATCGAGATTAAGATTTCTTCGTTCATCAAATCGCTCTTCACGCCCTCGCCGGAGGATGCTGGCGCCGATGCCTGGGACGAGACGACGCAATCCGTGGATGCATCGGACGGCCGCGCACGTCACCGGAGAGACGATACCCGTGCCCGGCGGAGACAGGTTACTCGCGATAATCAGGAGACGTGGTACCGTGAACAGGACCGGCACGTGGACCGGCCCCGTGACCCGCTGACAGCCGCCGATAGACGGCAGCAGCCGGTAGAGACATGGCCGGGGTCATTCGGCCGGAAACCAGTGGATAGCCGCCGGGACACCGCTGACACAGCCGGCTACGGTGACCGGGAGGATATGGGTGTATTTGTCGGTGGACGTTCCGGTAACCGTCGCTTACTTGGCTGGGAGCCGGGCATGGATGAGGAACCGATCGGACTGCAGGATACAAGTAGAGCTGATGAGCCGGCCGCCGATGTGGGGATGGATTATTCACCGCCGCAGTGGGAGTCGCCGCAGTGGGATGCCGATCCCTTCGGACTGGCCGACGTCGACTCGGGATTCTCCGAGCCCGAGGAACCCGTGTTCGAACCCGTTGCACAGTCAGATCTTGGCTTTGGAATGTCTGACTGGGAGCCCGAGGTGCCGATCGAGAAACCCGTGATAGATCCGGATGTCGGTGCGGAGATGTTGGGCTTGGATGGATTTGCGGAGCCGGCGGACGAAGCGGCAGGTCTGTCCGGCCTCGATGCCGAGACCGGGTCGAACCCGTTGTTCCCCGACGGAGAGAGCTTCTTCCCGGAGGAAGACCTGGAGGACGACTGGCTGACGTTCTAACGTGGCCTCGATTAGCTGGGACAGGTCAGGTCTTCGAAACAGCGGGGCGGTCACTCTCCAACGATAGCACCTCAACTTCACCCAGCGGAAAATAGAGATACTGGAAAACAAATACCGCAAAGACCGGACCATCCCCGTGGCGGACGACTTCGCCACCCAACTCGAGGACTACGTCACCGACAAGGCACCTACCGACTACGTCTTCCCCGGTCGCAGTACCCACATCTCATAGCGAACCTTCCAACGCCGGGTGCGACAATGGGCGCTCGATGTCGATCTCTACCCGCCACACATCACGGCTGACAACCTGACCGACGAGATTCCAGAACATCGGCACGTGACGCCGCACACACTTCGGCATACCTACGCCACCTAGATGCTACGGAAAGACACCCCGATGCTGAAGCTCTCGAAACTGTTTGGACACGAGAACGTCGAGACCACCGTCAACCAGTATGGTCATCTCGTCGACGAGGACGTGCGTGAGGAACAGAACCGCGCAACTCTCCCCGGATAAAAGATGATACGGGTGTTCGAACGCTCGGTCAGTCCGTTAGGATACCCGCCGAAACCGCTTGGGCGTACAGCTCATTCAACATCTGCGTCTGGAGCATCATCGGACGTGAACTCCACGACCACTCACCATCGGTCCCTGCGTAGTAGCCGACCCGGATATGGGTCTCCCAGTCCTCGTCGTCATTCTCGATCCGCTGGATGACCTTCCAGTAGTCCTTCCCGCTGCCGTTCTGGTACACGCCGACCTCGTCGACAACCGTCCCGAACTTCGACTGGCGCGATGGGGCATCGATACTCTCTGGGCGATCTCTAAATCGGTATGCATCGCTATCTTCTGGCATCGCGGAAACCGCGTAATCAGACGGACCGTAATAAAGCCACCGCCGGCCGTACTAAACATTTCGCTATATCGAAATCTTCGGTATACGGTACGCCTTGCCGCGACTTCTCACTGCCATCAAATATCCCCACTACCAACTGCCTATAGCTTCTAGGAAATAGGCGTACTTCTAAATGATACTGTCTTCTCTTATTTTCACTATCACCACTTGTCTTATTACAGCTGAGGCTGCAGTCGAGACTGAAAGCACAATGCGGTTAGAACTGACTATCACCGCAGACAAATCGGAACTGCCCCTGATCGTCAACGCACTATCGACGCTAGAAGGCGACGTCGATGTAAGCGTGGACGCCGACGGAGACGACGGAGGCCAGATAGCCATCGACCTGACCAATGAAGGGCGATACGTTCTCGCAGCCGTCCAGGAATCGCCGGGATCCGCCCTGCGTGTTATCCACCGGACAGTGAACGAGCTCGATGGGACGCCCTTCGAAGGATATTCGCAGGAGGACGGCTGGAACGACGAGCGAGAGGAAGTTCAGGGCCTACTGTGGTCGCTGAAGAGCGAAGATCTGGTCCGTAACGACGGCCAGCAGTGGTATCCTACGGATGATGCGCCGACCGATGTCCTCCAGTAGCTTCTAGTCTCATTCTGTCTGCTCGTTCGATGGTAACACGGTGAGTGCTCGATAGCGGTTCTAATCACGTCGCTAATGACGAACCTCGCCAGAACAGGCGGCTAGCGGAACTATCAACTAGTCTGTCTTAGTGTCCTCTTACAACGTGTACCAGACCATCTCAGAAGACCCTCCACGAACAGATCCAACCACGTGGTTGGCCTTCGGCGACCTCAACGAAACCCCCGTTGACGCCGGCTGGATCCACCCCTACCAACGAGGTCAGGCCTCTATACAGACCCAAAATTGTGAACTGACGCAGGCCTTCGACACCCAGGCGTTCCTCGTCGACGTCGACGAACTGGATCCCATCCTCGATGCCGACCCGGACACGGACATGGGAGATATCGTGTTCAATCCGATGCGATATGGGCGACGGCGGGAGTCGCTGGATGATCCGATGGAGCCGTACTGGGAAGAGGACGTGACGCGTGAAGTCAACGGGATCCCGGTGTCGAGGTTCATCATGAATTTCGAATACGAGGCACCGCTCATCGATACCGGGTTCATCGAGTACCACAACCTGGTCGAAACCGACAAACGCCAGTTCAAGGAGCTAGAATCCGACGATCTCGCGGTCCAGTTCAATGCAGATGTCTGGCGAGCCAAACATGGACTGACAGCTGATCCGACCGAGCACTCAGTCCGAGAGCTACGTGTCCGCGCATCGTTCTTGAAGGAGTATCTGGAAGAACGTGGGATGGCGCTCGTACTCTCGTACCTGCAGCGCCGGACCGTTGAGCCGAGCGACGCCGTGGCCATCGATGAATCGGTGGAAGTGCCAGTCTCGGACGGCACCTCGAAACGAGAATTCCACCCCGAACGAATGCCCGGGCTGGGTCATTCCTGCTGGTTCTACTGGACGTGCCCGATACTCCCGGACGATATCCCTCAGTCACGCGAGGCGCAACTGGCCGAACAACGGGAACACCTCCCCTTCCGGACACAGAACGGTCACTCCGTCACAAAGGAAGGCGTCGACGATGGATCCGCCTTCCGAGAGATAGGGATCAGCCGCCCGCCCGCTGGCCCCGAGGATCACGACTACATACACTTCGACCCGGCAGTCCTAGAACGATACCGCAATGACCCGCGAGGGGGTGTAGAGGAGTGGTCCGAACAAGGGCTGACAGTCGACTGGTTAGACCGGTGGATAGTACGACTCTATCGCAGCGACAATGAACAGCTTGTATTGCTCGTTGACGATCTTACTAGCATCGGAGATACGGAACTCTCGCACTGGCATCAGCACAATGTGACTCCTGTAGGAGAGGTGCCGAAGGAGATGGTACAGAACTATGTGTACGCAGAGCCGGTCGATACCTTCGCTCCTGCCCAGGCCGTTCTCAACGGTATGCGAGAGGCTGATTCCCTGTTCGAGTCGCTCCGCAGTGAGTCACTTTTCCGGGATATCCCATTGGACCGTAACGCTGAGGATTTGCTTACCCCGGTGCGGGAGGACCGGGATGAGTTCCTGCAGATCACGCAGGATCTGGATAATATCTTGGTTGAACGGGTGAATCAGAGTGCGATCGAATCTATCACGGGGCAGAGTGCCGGTGGGACAAAAAATGCCTTCTTTGACCTGTATGAGTTCCTCGCTGATACCGACCGTGCTGCAGAATTGATGACGCCAATTAATGCAGTCCATTATTTCCGGAACGAAGAAAGTCATGACAGAGTCCAACCGGGCTGGACAGAGGCCTTGGAGGAACTGGATATGGCGGATAATCCAGATATCCTGGAACTCTATCGGTATACCCTCCAGGAGGTGGCAGACTCGCTTGATGAACTCGAGTCGCTGCTGCAGGAGAACCAGACGCAGTTAGAATAGACCGGTCTCCCTGGGCTCGCATCTGTAAATCTGATGTGACATCCCGTGTCTCAGGGCAGTCACCGGCGGCCCATCCGGTCCGTCTCCGCGTTCAGCTTCGGCACCGACGCCGCTGCTCCCGCACGTCGACCCACAGCCCAGACAAATAAAACCCGACCGGCAACAGCAAAAGCACACCAGCCGCTGACGCCGTTACCACAGCCCATGGCGAGGACAACAGTGACCAACGCAGGAGCGGCGTGACGCCATCGAGGCGGCCCGCAAGGCATGGAAGCACGTGCGGCGGGCGCATCGGCTTCGACGACAAGGCAATACGGATGCGGCGGACGAGGCGTACAGTGAGGCGGTCGGCGAGGAGGTGCGATAACCGACGACGAACCGGCCACGGTCCGGGACCGGATCAAGCGGAGTGCGTTGATCAAGGTCGACTCGCTGAACCACACGTATAACCCGCATTTTTTGGGCGAACTTCTACCGGTGGCTGAACCGGTTTCTCGATACGGTGTTGTTCGCGGCGAGTCTGTTGCTGGTGTCGCAGACCCTCTGGACGGTGTGGCCGGCGTGGACGACGTTCGCCATACTGGGGTTGATGGCGATCATCACGGGGTATCGGCGTGCGGCAAAGCCGGATCAGCGGTCGGAACGGTTCCGGAAGTCGGTGAACCGGCATCACGCATTGTTCGACGAGTTCCGGGATCTCCTGATGGGGACGTTGTCGGACGGGTCGGATTCACACGACGAGATGCAGGACCGGTTTGACGAGCGGGCGGACCGGCGCCGTGAGTTGAACATAGATAGTCCGGATGCGAGAAGTCTCTGGTATTACTGGATCAAGTACGTGCGGGGCGAAAAGAAGCTGCAGAACCAGATCTCGACGGCGCCGGAGATGCGGGAAGCAATTACCCGGGAGGCCCACGACGTTTTGATGCTTGGCGCGGGGGCGGCGAGGTATCCGAGATTGACTTCTGACAGGTGGGCGTGGGCTTGGTTGATACCGCGAGTCACGTTGGCTGCGGCCGGGTCGGCGTTGTCGCCTTTGGCTTCGATGACTGCGACGGGAGGTGACGGCGTACTTGAGAGTACTCTTAGAGGGGTGTGATGGTGCCGAAATCGTCGCAGTTTTTGTGCTGTTCGTCACTGGGTGGTGAGTCTGACTGGGGTCCCGGCTTGTAGCTAACACTTGAACTCTTGCTTAGTGGGCGAGACATATGGACAATTGTTTGTCTGTCGTTTTGCGGGTAGCAGCCTTCGCAGGACGTGTTTGTATTGAAACGTACTTCTGCGCAGATCGTTGAATTCGAAACCGGTTATATATAAAACCTTGTCCAAACCCACCATAATCTATCGTATATCTAAACGTCTGTGGCAAAATAAGGGGAAGAGATATAACCATCAATCAACTACCTGCGCCTGTGGATTGAGACGAAACAAATCAACAAGCTATGACTAACCAAAGAGCCCGTTCACAACAGCAATCCAGCCAGAATCAAACAGACGATTATATCGTGGAATGACCAACGATAGTACACCGGGTGAATACTATTGCCCGTATGATGCCTGCGAGTACAGCGCGCCGACAGAACGGCAAGTCCGCTCTCACATAACATTAGCAGACCATGGGGAACATGACGGTATTGATGGGTATGTGATCGGTGTTGAAGTCCCTGATGAGAGTGGTGAGCTCCACTCATATGAAAATAAGAATAAAGTCACGCTGGAAGATGTACAGATTAATCATATTACTGACGAGGTAAATCACGGGAAACAGGTTGTTCTCAAACTTGCGTATGAGAATCCTGAGAAAGCCTACACTGAGCTCCAGGAAATGGCACATCAGGAAGGAATCAAGTACACTGATAGCACCGTCCGGAGAGTTATCCAGACGCATCTTGAAAACGTTCCCGACGAAGCGAGTGACACAGGCACGTCCTCACAGGATTCCCCGGGAGAAGATATTGAGCCGGACCCGACAGCAATCCAGAACCCATTCACCGCTGCGCCCGACTATGGTAGAGAATCGGAAAGTGCTGATCCACAATCCAGTACTGACACAGAAACGCAGACGGATGATCAATCGGGGAAAGACATCGGTTCCTTTGATACCGATGCGATCCCCGACTACTGGAGTGAGAACGCTCAGCGAATTATTGCTATATATGAAGCGTTAGACGACCCAATAGGACGTGAAGTTCACGCAACGCTGGTTGATGTTTTCGAAGTGGATGTTTCTGAATCCTTAGTCCATAGTGTGCTGGATGGCTGGACTACAAAGGAGTATGAAGAATTGACAGACGTGAAGCAACAGGCGGTTGATGCACTAAGTGACAAGCGGGAAGATGAGAGCCTTGATGAGGTCGCTGACCGAACCGATATACCTAGGGGCACGCTCGGCTATGTGAGGAGTTCATTCCCGCATATTCTTCAAAATAGAGTTGAGGAATTACCACTAACGCGGAAACAGATTTCTCTTGACCCGGTCCCGTTTGAGATACGGGACGAGTTAGACGACGATAGCTGGTCTACAACACAGCAACTCATTATAAGTGGTTATGAAGAGTATGAGAGGCCCACTGATCGTGAACTCCATGAGAAGTTGGCCGACAACGGTGTAAACGTCTCCCAAAGTACGATTCAACAGACTCTTTCTGAATATGTGGACTTTGACCGACGCAGAGGTGAATTAGCTGCGCACAAAAAATCCAACACTGACCTTACCGACCGGCAACAGAATGCTGTTGACCACCTTGCAAAAAAGCCACCAGAACAAACCATTCAGGACCTCGCCGAAGAAGTCTCTGAAACGGCCTGTTATCTATACTATATAAACCGTGAATATCGGCATATAGTCGAAAATCACCGTGAGACACCGGAGCTATACTCTTAGCCACTTCTATTGAGGTCGAAATAGCTCTTGCCGCGTATGTACATCAGGGTGGACTGGTGATTTACCTATCTCCGTGGGATACGGAATGCGGCAGTTCACGCATCTCTCAAGGGATTCAAACTTGACTACGACGCGTCCAATGATACGGTACTCATTTCGATCAAACCAAACCAGCTTGACCAAGACCAAGCTCTCCAAGGATACGACCCGCAACACCGTTCAGCGACGGATTCCTTCACCGATACGTATCTGAGATTCGAAGACGACACAGATGAGGCTCTGCACCCAGTCGATAATATCTTTGAGTACCACAATGCCATCATCGAGCCTTCCATCAAAAAATTCGCAACCGAGCTCTAGCTCGACAAGAATGGACTAGCCGTAACAGGTGTGTTTGATGCCATATCTCGACTTATCGATTCTCCTGGGTTTTATGATAGTCCTGTCGTAGATCCGTAGGTTGGTCAATATCTGCGCAGTTGATACAGAGAACGCCTGGCTCACCCGTGTCTGGATGCCCGACCCAGGAACCACCGAGTGGGGTCCCGCATTCGCGGCATTCGTCAGGGAAGTCAGGGAACCGGTATGCGTCGATGAGTTCGTAGATCCAGATTGCTTGCGCAACTTTATATCGGCCTTGCAGGGCGTACGATTCGAATTCCTCTTCGTTGTCAAAGTACTCGGATTCGCCTTCTACCTTTAACAGCGAACTTGTCGTGTGTTTCTTGACAATTCCTGCAGCTTCCTGTTCGGAGAGGTGCTCTGTTTCAGCTAGTGCATCTCGTAGTTCCCATGGCTGAGGGCGGAGTCGGTCGTCAAACACTTCGTCTGGTGTCTTGTCGTTCCCGTAGCGGCGGGAAGTCGTTGCGAATGCTTCTTCAACGCTATTTTTTGATTCCATGGTTGGCGCGGGTCGCGTATTTTTTATGCGACCCGTGATGTGGAAATAGTTTGAGGATGACATAACCTAGTCGGGAAGGGTGTCATCCATTTCCGAATACGATCTGTAATAAATACTTATATCATAGGCCGCGGTACCCGAAACGGAACTATGGCTAGTCCAGATCGAAAGCGAGGGATCTTGACGACGGATGACCGCGATTATCTGACGGGTCGAAAAAACCTTCAGAGTGACAGTGAGCGGAACTCTCGAAACAGGATTCGTAATAGAGTGCGGAACGGGCTGTATGACTTTGAATATTTGAGGGGCTCTCTCGAACAGAGAGATGTCGCGCAACTCGCCACAACGGATGGTGTTGCTGATGAGGAAGTGTTTACGGCCGCAGAGGACGTGATTGGATTTCTTTTCCGTTTGTGTGCTCAGGCTCCGGATCAAACGGGGTATTCTGCTGAGGATCGGTTTCGAGAACTCCTGCAAAGCGGGATTAAAAAAGGGCTTACAGAGGATCAAGAACTACTTGATTTTAAACTCGACTTGATGCATGGATTACCGCGTGAACGCCGACTTGAATTGCGTGAGAAAATCTATCGAGGCAAGCGATTGACGATGGCTGAGCTTCGAGAAGGCCTTGAAAACGACTACTTCAATGACTCAGTTCAGTTCAAACCACTGGGTGAAAACGGACTTCCGGAATCCGTTGACCCAATGGATATGGTTTCGCATGATAATCTGCGGTAACTCCACTATCAGTACGTCTCGATCCAATCCAGGTTTCACTGAAAGAATGATCCCCCGGTTAGGTTCTCAAGGTCGGTTCCCGCTTCCTCTTTGACGGCACCAATATCGGACATTCTCAGTATCCTATGATCTGAGCCAGCTAATGGTCAAGGAATATAGCGATTACGCCGGAAGACATAGGTGGTACTTGTTATACATCAACTTGAGTTTCTGTTGCTCACAGGTCAGCGTCTGAGGTTGGCGTGAGTTTGCCTTGCAGTGTGAGCTGGAAGAATCTCATGAACACGTTCCAACTATATATCCGTCTGTAAACTTATTAGAGAAAACCCTTATAAGAGTTTGGACACCATTGTTTACAACGGTGTTCACGAAAGCGGGTCTCGCTGTTCTGGACGTGCTGAGTACGGGTCGAGAGGCAACGCCACAGGAGCTGGCTGGCGAAACGGGGTATAGTCGGAAACAAGTCTACCGTGTCATGGATGAACTTCTTGACGCCGGACTCTTGAGTGAGTCCCGGGTGCAACGCAACCAGCGTGTCGTGCGTGTGACGAGTGATCCGGTGGTCGAAGCGTACCGGACCCTCATATCGAAACTAAACCACGTTGACTGGGTGGAGCTTCTCACACCGGCTACGATTCGGGTTTGCTGGTATCTTGATCAGCCACGCTGTGTCACGACGATCGCTGACCGATTAGGAATTTCCCGGCAGGCCGTTCACAAGGCACTGTCACCGCTAAAGAACCGGATGATGCTCGTTCCGTCTGGGCCAGAATATGCGCTCGCAGATGATATCTATCCGTTGCTTGAATTCTCCCGAGCGGTGGTCAAACATGAGCACCGCACCCGGGTTCGACAGATCGCTCCGAGCGCTACCGTGGCGTGGTGTGACCCGAACCGCGCACTCGTTCAGGTACACGACTCTGAAGATACGGACGCACTCCATGCAACTGAAGAATGGGATGTAACCGGGTTGGCAAGATTCGAAATGTACGGTCTGCAGTTTTTCCTCGCGGGCGAACCGGCATTCTGGTACGCGCCGGACGATGACCTGACTTCTGCTGAAGTTGTGTGCCACACACTCGCCCTTGACGCTGACTCTCGGCGAGTGAGTTATGCGATGCTGCTCATCGAGACAGAGCAAATCGATCGGGAGGCCCTCACTGAGACCGCAACATGGTACGATATGGAATCAATGATATCCTCGATGTGCCAGTTTATAGACGAGGACTTCGATACGATGGAGGGAACGGAGAGAGGGGTTCCGTTACCGAGTGCTGAGGAATACGCGGCGCTGAAAGACCAATACGGGGTTGCATAGTATGGCCGTGTTCAACGGCGGGGATGCGATCAAGGAGTTTCTTGCGGAGTGTGACTCTTGGCTCTCAGAATCAGTGGAGATGTACCTTCTTGGCGGGTCCGCGATGACGGCTCGCGGGTTGAAAGACCAAACTGAAGATATTGACTTAGGACTGGCCGTGACGACTGAATTCGAGCACGTCTACGGTGTGATCCGGGACCACGGCTTCGAAGCGACGAACGAACCGACCGCGGCGTTCGAGGACGTCGGGAAAACAGTCGAGCTACACCATCCTGATCGAGGAACTCAGATTGACTTGTTTGAGCGGCAGGTCGTCGGGAAAGTGTGGATTACAGAGCGAATGCACGACCGCGCAACAGAGTTCTGGGCCGGGGAGCGTGCGACGGCATACGTCCTCTCTGACGAGGACATGTTCTTGCTGAAAGCAGTATCCGGTGGCGATGTAGGGGCTGGTAGACATCGGGACATCGAAGACATGCGGACATACGCGCAGCGTGGCCTCACGTTCGACGTGATCCTTAAAGAGATTGAGAAACAGCGCCCGTTCAATACGGGTTCAACGGAAGCGAGACACATCCGTGCTCGCTCGCATCCATTGTTTGCTATCGAGATGGCTCTGCAGTCACTTTCGGGTTTCCCCGATTCGTTCATGGACCGTGTTTCAGAGCTCGCAACAGAATTCGAGACTGAGTACATCGTTCTACGAGGAATTGAAGACGGCCTTCAGAGTCCGGACGTGATCGAGGAACATGTGCTCTCGAACGTCCGAGCACTTTCGATCGACGATGATGACGCGGTTTCAGCCGCGCTCGACCGCCTTGTTGAAAAGGGAATCCTGGAACAAGATGGTGAGGAGGTTCGTCTCCAAGTTTAATTCGGGAATTAACTTCGAGGAGTGTGTGCTGGTTGGAGTCGTTCACTGAAGCGCACAGCCTTCATTCTCGGAGTCAAGCCTCGAGGTGCTTGGTCTGTTCCACCTGTAGAACTCGGTCTGGTCTGCCGTTGAGCGACTGGATTGTGAATCTAGAAAATGGACACGGGGGGCGTGTCCAACGCCGGTAGACGCCTGCATGTACGGGCAACTGCAGTAGATACATGCAGGCAAATAGACTATTGATAGGCAGCAATAAGAATTGCCGTTAGTAGTTTCTCAACCTGTAAAAATGCTCTCGCGCCGGGGGCGGCGCGAGAGTGCTGAAACGACCGGCTGACAGGCATTCGGGCTAATCTGGAATGGTATGTGGCTGCGTTTGAAATGGAGTGGATAGGATCGTTCCCATGTTCGTGGTTGGTGGCGGTTACGACAAGTCAGAGCCACAGAGCGAGGAAGGTCAAACCCGTTTAAACTGACTGACTGGGATGTCTACTACTCTGGAGCAACGACGCTTTCGCAAGCTGGACACTCAGCCCAGAGATCTGTCTCGTTATCGTCTGTCTTGTACTCGATCAGAAGCCACGTTTTGGGTATACACTCGCCGCATTCCGGGCAACGACCAAGAGACGATTCGTCGGCGTTCATGGAAAGGGGTGGAAGGAGCGTGTGACACTGGTCCTTCCGTTCGTAATTTAGGTGTTGTTGAACGTAAGGTTTTGGCGGGATTGCCGTTCAAGCTCGTCGGGTTGCCGCTGAAATCCGTTGTCCGGCATAGTTATTTCACTATCACGTGTACCCTGAGAGACGATGGGCGTCAGAGGGGTATTGACTCGGCTACTGCCCGGTGACGGGACGATTGTGGTCGTCGAGTGTCGACAGTGCGGGAATTCGGTCGAGCCTGGGACAGACCAGTGTCCCGAGTGCGGGGCTAGTGAGATTTGCCGCTACGAAATCCCTGCCTGACTGCCTCCTCCGCGGTGTGATGATTCTCTCCTCGAACTGTTCTTCTACTCGCGTCCGTCAGTCCGACAGTTGTCAGAGGCCTTCGTCGCCACGATCGGTCGTCACGTAGTACGTGTGCTTCCGATGGGTTTCGTCTTTTGGCTTCAGTTTCCGGTCGCTTGCTTTGATCGTACTGCCCTCGTACTCCGAAACGAGACCGACTAGTCGAAGTGCACGGTAGAGGTGACGTATTTACTACCCCGTTACAGAGAGGGGGCGGATACAGAGATGTTTCGTGCGCGGAGCCAGTATTCCCCACCAGTGAGAAGCGCATAGGTGACGAGATAGAGTGGGGCCCAAAAAAGGACGAGGGCGAATGCAGGCGCATCACCACCATCGCTCCCGAGGAAAGGCAGATGGATCAAGACGTACCAGAACAGCAGAACGAGCGCCATGACTATCGCTGGACTTCGAATCTGATACCGCATCCAGAGTAGGATTGGAGCTCCGAGAGTACCGAACGCAAAGACCACGGCCAGACCAAACGATGACCAGACTGAACCCGTGATTTGGATGGTGGGAGATTGGATACTATATTCAATGACAAGACTGGCGTAGGCGATACTGGCAAGGCCCGCGCTTAAGAGAGGCCGTTTCCAGCCTCCCAGCGATGAAGGCCTCCCACGGAGGGAAGACATATGCCCTACATCATTTGAATGACTGATAAGTCTATCCTCTGTACTGAGCATTCACAGCTGACCACAACGAGGCTTGAGAACGTTTCTATGACACGCTGTCTTCAGCCAACTCGTCATAAGCGTTCTTCACGAACCGACGGTCATCCATGTGCCCAAACTCATAACCAACGATCACTTCAATCTTCTTTCGATTGTCGGGCCGATGTTGGTAGTGGTCGGATTGCAACGTATGCTTCCTCATCCCCCCCAAGAATCGGCAGCACCACCGACGGTTAAAGACGATGCAACGGACGTGGTCGGGACGCCCATTTCCGTCCTTCCGGACGAACGCGCGAAAGAGTGGGCACCGAGCACTGAACAGGATTTCTTTCGGACTACTTGGAGGGGAATCCCTGTATCGATGAATGGGGGTTCAGCGCACCGGCATTGAGTAAAAAAGCGGTCCTTGCGGTCGTTAAATACCGAATCTACAGTCACCATCTGAATTTACTCTGAACAGTCTTCTATTTTCAGGCTAGGATATTTACCAATTCTATCTAAAACCTACCTGATGGGAACACCAAGTAAATCGAAATCGCCCGCAGAGAAGGCGAAAAAATACGGTCTCGAAGTACCTGCAGCAGAGATTCTTGCGTGTGTGTCCGGGTGGTTTGTAGGAATGTCCTTCAACATCCACGGGCAGTCAAAATCAATCGGAACACACCACGAACCGCCGCTTCGTCAACTGTGTGATACCGTCGGAAACTGGGGTGACAGACACGATGACGTGCACAGATCGTTGAAATCACGCGGAATCTTCAAATCTGCTGAGCGAGACGAAGATGTCTATATCGCGGGTCGGCGCTGCGATTGGATTCCAAAATCGAACTGTATGACAATCATTGAGGATATCTTCGACGAGTCAAAGGGCCTCCGACCAGAATGGGCAGCACAAGATCACACTGGTCCCCCAGTCTACCGTGATGGACTTGAGCTGATGGAGCACCGAAAAGGAGTGATGGTCGCTGCACAATCACTGCAGAAGCTAAAACCCGACTATCACTGTGAGCTCTACCCGCGAGTCCAGTCACCAGAGCGACCAGACGTCCACCTGTGGGGGACACGGGCAAAGCCGCTGGCCCAGGTTGAAGTCCTAACCGAGCACGGCAATTCAGACACGTGGGAGCAGAAGTTCCATGCATGGAGAACCGATCAGCCGTGGCCGACGATCTGGCTGTTCGAAAACAGACCGGCGATGATCAAGTTCTGGAATCACTTGGTGAGAAACGGGTTTGAACTTGACGGCGGTCGATTCAATGGGCGGACAAGAGAAGAAAAAAAGCGGTGGTCACCAGTCCGGGTCAACGACCGCCTCGACCGGAGCCGCGACGGCCCGCAAGACTACGAGTCACATGATGTCTGCTGGACCATTCCCGGGATGCTCCAAGCAGATGTTGTCGAAATTAATGAGTGGGTGACAGAGCGTAATATAATATAAGAAACAAACAAAGAGAGCCCACACTCTGGCCCATTACTCAGGGGGGTGGAACAGTAATAAACTGTGCCGTACACCTCCACTGTGCGTGAAAGGAAGGTTTGCCGATGACCGGGGTGTACGTAGGTGTGTACGAGTGTACGACAGGTTCTTGGAAGGGGTGTACGAAAAAGCGGAGCTGCAACGAGCCTCGTACACCCCTATATATCAACACTCAGAACTAATATCTCGTGCAATATGGTCGTTCTCTCAGTCGGTCACCTCGATTGTTGGCCCGACCAGCCCGACCGCCTTTCTTGACGCTGAGCGAGTCTTCCAGAGGGCTGGATCGATATCAACACCTGCCGACTAGTTGTCGACAACCGGTCCGCCGAGAGCGCGGTCCCTCTTGAGGGCGATGGACCGTGAATGAGCTGTGGCTAACTAGGGGGGTAGACTCAGCTGGGTTCTCTGGGTGTCGGTCTGCTGGTGCTGAATCGATTTGCTCCACTGGGAGGGGAGTATCGAGGTGCGAAGTGCTGCGACCGGTCTTGGTCGGCTGCCTGGGTCCTTCACCTCACTCTCTGACGATCGTTTGGTCGGCAATGCGCTGGGCGTTGAGACGGTCAAACGCCGCGAAAATGTCGCAGATATCGGAGACTGTCTCGTCAGCGTCCGTCGCTTGGTGATAAGTGTGCCAACCGTTCCATAGCGCCTATTATTTAATAAACTGATCGAGCCAATCAAGTTCATCCTTAGAGTACGTCTCTCGAAGTTTACAGGATAAATCAACGGGGTCGGTAATCCCATCATCTATCAAATCAATAGCTCTCTCTCCTCGGTCCGATATTTTGTATACAGACATGTTCTCGTGCCGAGTAGCCAGTTTATGATAGTAGAGCGAATATAGTGCCTCATGAGTTGTTCGCGGTGATAAATTACGGTTGGCAACTTCCAGCTCAAAGTCACTCGGAATTGTCATACCGTCGTGACCCTGTAGGCTATACAGAGCTGACCGATCAATGTCGCTTAGGGCTACTAAATCAGGAAAGAACTGATCCTGGTCAGGTTGGTTAGATAGGATGTATAATGAAGATTGATGGAATGCAGTGTGGGAGTCTCGAACATATTTTGAAATGTGGTAGGTCACAATCACCCCTAATTTTGTCAATTCATACATTTGACTGCGCGCGTCCTCGTCAAGTTCATAGTTCCTTGCGGGGTCTTGGACGTAGCCTCTCTGTTCCAGTTTGCGAAGCTGAGTGGCTATATAACTGGAATCTTTGTCGAGGAGGAGGCCAATAAGTTTTGGCGAGTACCGCTTTCTATCCATCATTTCCAACAAGATCTTGCGATCTGTTGGCATTGTGAGTTTTCCAGGAGGCGGGCTCATTGAGTTATGCAGAATAGCAGCCACGCCCTCTTATTTATTCCCATAGATTTTGAATCGCTTCTGGTTAATCCCTATATCTAATAGCTATTTGCTAAAGGTTTAAATACGGGCAGATCATACTTAGAACCACATCTGATGTTAGAACAAGATACCTCGACTGTTGCAGAGGCTAAGCAAAGTAGAATTAGTGTATACAGAGATGGTTCCAATGACTCAAGTACCACAACCGCCTGAAAGTCGATCTCGACAAGAATTGGAGGAAGAGGTTAGCCGCTTGCGTGAATTAGAAGAACGAGTTGATGATCTAGAAAAATTAGTTGGGACACTTGGAGATACCCCTCCAGAGGAGGCCGGTTTAAAAAAAGTAACCCTTGGAGGCGCACCTGTTGGTAAATTAGCAAACAGGAACAAAGACCGTTTTAAAGATTTAAAAGAGGAAATAGAGGAGCTAAGTACCAAACCAAAAGTCACTGGAAATCAAGAAGAGATGTTGCCTGGCCATAGGATGTATACTCATCTTATAACAGATAACAATCATTCACTAAGTGAAACGCAAAAAAGGGCCGCTCGGATATTTGGGCTGTTTCTTGAAAGGGTCGTTAATGGCGAATCCAATAAGATCGATGCTGCAGGCCAGAGCTATACGCTGACATCAGGGCCGGTTGAGGAAGTCTTGTTGGGAAATCATGATTCGGATAGTAGCAATCTTCTTGTGGATGTCAAAGAAGCAAGCCGCTCACAGGTTGTTGCGCGAACCATGCGTGAAGTCGCACGCCTATCCAAACTGGAAGAGTGCGAGTGTGAGAATATTGGAAAGTGTACCCATGTAAACATTGAGTTTCGCTCGGGCCGACCAAACGCACTTGCAGCCTCGAAGCAGTCGTTTAGAGAGCGGATAAAGCAGGTTTATGACGCGAATAGTGGTGCTGAAGATGGTCGTGATTCTGCAGACACTAATCCATCAAATACGAGTCAGGGAGATCAAAGTCACAACGAGGGTAATCCAGAATGAGAGTCATCCTATCTAACATTGTTGTTTGGAAGGGAACCCAGACCGCGTTAGTAGTGAATAATCTGCAGTTTTGGAGGGGATAGCAAATACATGGTTTGAATATGATTTCAGGATATAGCGGATGTAAATAACACACGAATAGTCTGTGGTAGATTTGCTTCGATTCGCTTCGTTCGCATTAAGAGTCTATGTTTAGCCTGTTATTCGAACTTCCAAATAACAGTTCGAAGATCACCCATCAAACAACGATGTTAGATAGAAGTTCATTCCACGCCCTTTCAGAGAGAACGGACTGACGAATCAACGTTTACCATCCGGGGTGACAGTAGTCTGTCCGTGGACCTGTGGGCCAGCTATTAGAACCACCGGTCAGACGAAGACGGCGCTGTATCCTATCCCTACGGCGCTCCTTATCCACTGGTACGGACCGCGGTGCTGTTTGAGGGAGTGGGCTTAGCGACCCTATAAGACGTCGAGACAACTCTCCTGATTGGCGGCGACAATGCCCGCGACGAGATTTCCGACAGTCTAATAGAACTGTTCCGGGAAGGGTCCGCGTAGATGAGTGAGAACGTTGATTCCGAGGATCCGTGCTTCGACGATCACTACACCCTGTTCCAGGGTTGTCAGTGGTACTAATCATGCCGGAGTGTCAAAATTGCGGGAGTCACGTCACCGAGCAATACATTCGGGTGTTTACCCCCGACGAGATCGACACGCCGAGAGTGTGCCCCCACTGCGAGGACATGACCCGCGACGGCGCTGGCGTCCGTGAAAAAAAGACATGACCGTTGAGACCTCCCGATAGAGGTAACCTATGCACCGGCCAGGACACTACGGCATGGCGCTACTTGTCTACGCGCCGGTCGGCTTTCTCACGCTCGCCTTCGGGTTCGGAACCGCCGCACTTGCCCAGAGGACACCGAGTTCGTACAGGCCGTCTAAGAGTACGCGGCCGTCACCCATGAGCCCGGTGAGAGCGTGACAGTAGCGCTCGCCGACGCGGTTGAGGACTACCTACGCGAGAAGTTCAAGAGCTATTATGGCGTCGAGAAGGAAGCGCCAACGCCCTGCATCCGCCGCGTGATCACTAGCGACCCAGAGTGTAGCTACCCCTCGACGCGATCGTGGGTTGACCGCGAACGGGAGACGGTCGGCGACCGCGACGAGCCGCCGCATGCGCCGCCGCACAGGGATCACGCGCCGCTCTGGCCGGACGAGGGCGAACCCGTTCTCTATTCGATGCACATCGACGGGCCAGAGAGCTAGACGGTGTCGAGGACTGCAGCTCCCGGCGGCCAGAGCGTCCGCACCGGCTGGGTCGACATCTTGACCTTCGCACAGGAGTGCGTCCGACAGCGCTCTGAGGAACCCTGAACGGCAGGCTTCTCACGTCAGACACGTGGCTGACTAAGGTTTATCCGGACCCGTTAAAAACATAAATCATGTCAAGAGGCCCGCCTTTCTCGCCTGATGACAGCAGCCGCAACGAGTGGCCCGACTGGAGAGAGTACACAACCCAACTCGACTACCCAGAGCGCGACATCCGAATCATCTTCCCCGAAGAAAAAGGTCCATTTCGGAAGCCGCACGACCAGCCCGCCGACTTCGGTGACTTCGACCCGGATCCAGAGGACCCCGACCCCGACATCTGGCCGCTCGAAGACTACGATCCCGGCCATCCTGCCGACGTGGATGACCTCATCTGCTGGCGAGGGTCGTTCCCCGCGCCGCACGTAGCGTGGGTCACCGAAGAGTACCTGACCGCTCGCTACGGCTACAACCCCGTCCGCCAGAACATACAAACAAGTGAACTGCCCTGGTGGCACCAGCCAGACGACGCGAAGGAGGAGGGCGATGTAGAGGTCGTGGCAACGAACAGCAGTCCCGACCGGATGACGCTCACTGAAGACCGGAAGAAGGCACTCACTCGCATCGCCCGGCTCTGGAATGGCGAGGACGTGCGAGGCAAGCATCTTCTCCTCGATAAGTGCCCCGCCTGGATGGACTTCCTCGGCGACCTCAATCAAGAAGAACTCCGCCGCATCGTCGTTGACCCCTCCACCGACCACAAATTCGCAGAAACGTTCGCCGAGCACAGTTGGTACGAAGAAGAGCAGGCGGTATACGCGTCACCGCAACGGATCCTCAGGAAGAAGGTCTGGTACGCGCCGACACAGAGAGGCCGGACTCTCATCAACCAGAACGACGCCTTCCCGACTCTCACAGGCGACTCGATGGAGGGGCTATCACACCGAGTCACTGTCGGCCTCGCACTCATCCGAGAGCAACTAAAAGGCAGAGACACGGCGACATACCACGGTCTGAAGGGATACTCTGTTGACGTGGCCAGTCGGGATGATAACGGTCAAGTCTACGCTGGCGAGGTCATCACCGGGCATCACAACTGGCAGTATCACCGCAAGACGTATCGAAAAATGAAAGACCTGGATTCACAGGGAGTTACCCCCTACGCGGTCTTCGACTCCCGGTCAACTGCGTATGCGGTCATGAACCACTGGATCCGTGAGGGGCTCGTCGAACTCCCGACCGGGACGTTTGATTCCAATCCGAAGATCGAGTGGGGACGACGCAAAGTGCAGGACGCGTATTCGAACGAGCACATCCGCTGGCGGGTTGGAGATTGGACGACGACTGATGTCCTGTGGCGTCTCACGCTCGGGGCCGATGGCCCCGACATCAGGCCGTCGCAAATCAAATCACTAAACTGGTAAATCCCCGTTCCGCACCTCACACTTCTCTCCCCTAAATGGGCCACTATACACTATTATAACTGGTCTGACCCCCGACCCCCGGAATGCCCGCTCACCAGCGCGTTACCCCTTTCCGCAGTTGGTTTAACCTGCGGAACGGCCGCCTCATGCCCGAGACTATACTGTGGAGATGATATGTCCGCTGAGGCGTGTGCATCTTCGCAAACGGACTACCGGGATGGCCGGGCCGACCCCGGCCACCGTAACCGCCGCCTCGACCGGCAGTCTTAACCAACATCCGAAGGGGTGGCGACCTCCGTGTAGGTTAAGCACTGATCGGATCGAACTCTTGTCGATAGAGGTGGGGGGTGTCAAGTAGGGAACTATACAGATTCTTTAGTGACTTCACGATGAAAATACTCCATGTCCAAACTCAACACTGCACGAGTAGTGTATCTCTTTACGCTACTGGGCACAGCTGTTGTTGCAGGCCTAACGTTGACGAGAGTAATCAAGTCAGATGTTGTTCTTGGAGTCACCATTCTTATCGCGATAGCGATCGTCGCCTTCAGACTCGGAGTACGGTACCGCGAGCTGGAAGGAACCTGAACTCGTATTCTTTGGTCGCTGGAATTCGAATTCAGGAATTCCGGCACAAAATTCCCCTCGCTTAGTAGCCAGATTTTGGAGAGGAAATACACAGGTCCGAGTAGTGCCTCTAAGAGTTGCGTGGCCAGATCTGATGTCTGACAAGGGTTTAAAAATGACGAGGTTAGTCGGAGAAGCGCGAGGATCAAGACTTGACTGAGCAAAAGCAATCGGAACGCCCGGTGGAGAACAAAAAACAGGAACGTACAATTGGATCTGTAGTTGCACGTGGCAAGAGCGACACGTACTCGTCCAAGAGCGGGAGGAAACCGGAGCTTGTGCAGGGCGAACCAAGCGATTCCCCGATTGGTCCTGTAAATATGAAGGCCCAGTGGGAGAGCTACGTGGATGAAACACTCGACCGGTTATCCGAGCCTAATAAACCGCTTCCTTACTCATTTACGCGAAGGGAGCTATTCCGTTCCGCTGCTATCGTTGGAATTCCCGTCTGGGACGAAGAGACGAAGAATCAACTCGAAACCTGCGTGCTTGACCGACTCGGGTATGAGTGGGACGATACACTCGAACGGTTTGTTCCAGTCATCGGTGACGAGCTCACTAGTCTGATCCATGCCGCAGCGGAGACGATCACACCTGTTCTCCGGAAAGGGTCTTCAAATCTGCAGTCCCGAATTGACGACTGGTGCGATGAGCACGGTTTCCACCGCCTCGATAATCCGGTTGAAATCATTGCACGGCACGCCGTATTCTATTGCTTGGTGAAAGCGACTGTATACGAGCGGTATTATCGAGATGATGAACTTCCCGAATTCTCAGTGAATATCCGTCAAGCATTCCAATTAGCGGGAGAACAGACTGGGAGTCCCGCGTTCGACGAATGTGTTTTAGATGAAGTAGCAGCACTCGCGGATGAGAGCACGCTTGAGCCAGTTCTTGAACAGCGCCATCGCTTAGTCGCGTCTGAGTACCCGTCTGAAGATATCGGCGGACTGTTCGAAGCAATTACACCGAAAGAGAGTCGCCAGAAACTCGGGCAGTTCCGAACTCCACGTGATATCGCATTCCTGATGCGGACGTGGGCAACGACTGGCGGAACGTCTGTCCTCGACCCTGGGATGGGCGCGTGTGCGCTGTCAGCGCCGTCATTCGCCTCCTGGGAGTCCAGCAGTGACCCTCCACAGATGACCGGAATTGACCGCAGTCAGCTCGGAATCGCTCTTGGAACGGCGGTGATGACTATCCACGGTAAGTCGCGGGACATTCGGAAAGATGACTTTCTAACGCTCGATCCCGACGAATTGGACGACGACTATACGGTCGTCATGAATCCGCCGTATTCTCGCTCTGAAGAGCTTTCAACGGAATATACGGATACGATTCATCAGACGGTGGAACAGGAGACTGGTCTGAATCTAAGTAAGAACGCGCCGTTATATATTCATTTCATCGCTCATGCGACACAGTTCCTGGCTGAAGACGGTCGTGCTGCATTCATTACTCCAAACTATCTAGATAAAGACTATGGAGAAGCGCTCAAAGAGTACCTGCTCGCTGAGTACGACATCAAGGCGCTGCTGTTGTTCAATCCTGGAGAAGTATCGGTATTCGACGAAGCGGTGACAACGGGACTGATCACGTTCGTTGAACGCCGTGAAGATAATAAGGGAGAGGGCGACACTCGATTCATTCAGGTTGACGAGATGCCTGAAACCGGGGACCTGCTGTCAGCGGTGAAGGGTGGAGTCGAAGACGAGGCGGAATGGGGTTCTGTGACTACCATCGACCAAGCAGCGCTAGGGCCCGAGCAAAACTGGCGGACTGTATTCGACCCCATCGATGTCGACACGGAACAACTCACCACACTTGGTGAAATTGCAACGGTCAATCGCGGCATTCTTACCGGGAAGAACGACGTATTTTGCGTATCACAGTCCACAGTCGAAGCTCACGAGCTGGACAAATCGCACTTGTCACGCCTCGTCCGAAAGGGGAGCCACGTTCCCCACTTCGACATGGTAGTTGAGGACTGGGAACAACATCGTGACGCCGACAAAGAAGTCTGGTTACTGTATCACCTTGATGACATCGACGTTCCGAGTAAGGCGGGAGATTACGCGTCTGCAGTTACTGCCCCTCCATCGGAAACTGCCTTAGGTAGTGACGCCGCTCAAGACAACGGCGTCCAGCGTCTCCTGTCTTATTTGGAGCATAGTCTGCATCAATCCGTCTCACTGCCGAATCGAACGTTTCAGGATCGCGGTGACTCATGGTTCATCGTAGATCTGCGTGATCCGCCGCCTATCCTCGTAACCACTGTGAACCGGGACCGGTGTCGGTTCATCCTGAATGAAGCGGACGCCAGGAACGTGAACAGCCTGCACTCCATGTATTTGGATGTTACTCTGACAGATCCTGAGATAAAGGCACTGTTAGCGTATCTCAACAGCGACATCGTTTCTGACGTTCTGCGAGAACACGAGCGGCTCCACGCAGACGGGATGCGAAAACTAGAGCCAAACGACGCTGAGGACATCCCGATACTGGACCCGCGGAATCTACCGGCTCACACAGTAGATGCACTCAGTGAGGCCTTTGACACACTGTGCGAAACTGCTCGACGTGATGAAGCCCTAACCGATGTCTTTGAAGAAATCGACGAGATCGTCCAACAGGAACTATAGATCATTCCTTCCAGATCTGGCTCCGCAACCATCAGGAGCAGTGTGAGATTTCCTCCAACTTGCCCTGTTCCTATCTGAATTTCCGCATTTCGGCGACAGCGAGATACGGCGACATATTTATGCCTGTTTGCTACAAATATGTAGTAAATCATTGACCCACCAGCCAACCGCCTCCGAAGAAACCGAGTTCGGTTTACTTTGCCGACTCCCAGACCAGAACGCAGTTCTTGTCGGGCGAGTCGTCGCCAACGACGAGTTTGACGGTCTCGCAGCTTACTACATTCATGGCCGAGGAGATATCCTGATCGGACGGTATGAAAACCGGGAGTTCATCCCTGAGTATACCATCGAACGTGAGAGTCGGCTCATGTCCGCCTGTGTTCGAGAATTTAGTATAGCAGACGTAGAGACAGAACTCTCGAGTGTCGGGAACGCGCTCCTCCAAGCTTGGCACTTTGGCGACCTCACCCCGCTGAGCCACAAACAGGCTCACGCCTATGCGCTCCGCGAAAAAGCCGGATTCGGCCGGGACGAAACGGCTACAATCCTCAATATCTCTCCGAGTACTGTCGATACGCATCTCCAGCGGGCGAAAGAGAAATTGGCCGCAGCGGAGAATCTCGTCCGGTTCGTTCGCATGGATGCTGAAGTACTCACTGACCCAGAGTTCCTCGACGAGGAGAGGATCAGTGACGAGACGAATAGTTCGAGCGATATTACCCCGCTCTCGTAAGATGCGAGGGACCGCAGAGTAAGCTAACCCACGGCTAAACAGTAGTTGCTGAAGTAGCCAAGCGTCGATTGGCGTCGGTGTTCTTGTCTCGATATGGTCGAGACAACCGAGGCAAATGAGTCTTGCCGCTTCGTCGGTGCTGTTCCCGGAGCTTGAGTTCGGTGTTGCGGACAACGGCACGTATCCGAGCGAGGACTTCCAACGAGTCCTCGCTCGGATTGCCTTCGATAACTAATTCAGAGATCTATAATACCATTCACAGGCTTCTATCCCAATCTAACTGTTATAGTGAAATTGGAAACAATTACACTCGTTGCCCCTTCACTTGTCGTATGAGCGAATCAGATGGACCGGCGAAGAGAAGAGATGCTGCAGTGGCGGATGCCGTGCCGACAGAGGACGAATTAGAGGACTTCAGGACTCTGTTAGATCGGACGCGCCTCATCATCGTGCAGCAGACACTTGCGCATGATTCTGGCGTGTTGTGTCGGGCTGAACTGGCGGCTCGAAACCCAGATGTGAACGAGAGTACCCTCCAGTACCACTTGGACACACTTGTTGTGAGAGGGCTTCTCACGAAAGAGACACCATCGGAGACGAAGCGGGATCTTCCGTCTGTCTTTTACGCAGTCAGTAAGCGGGGGATCGACTTGCTCAAACAACTGAACCTCCACGACGAGATCGCCGTTTGGAACGATCTGTACTCTAGTATCTCAACGCCCGACGAACTACGGCAAATCGAAGCGATGGACCGGCCTGAGCCAGAGTGGTACGACTATTGAGGCCAGAGGTTTACAAGCGACTGACGGTTTATTTAATGTGTCGATGCCAAGTGATCCATTGATAATTGTCGCAAAGAACAGTGCTCTCCCCGATTCGAGAGAAAAAAAAGACTCCTGCTTAGACGCACTCAAATCAGCGATCGCGGACGTATTCATTGATCACGGGATATATCCCGACGGATTCCGCGTGTACGACGGCAATCTGTATTCGCAGGTCAGTCTCAATTGTCCTGACTGCGGAGACTCGGTTAGGCCCCTCACTGTTGAGCAAGGCGCAGAAAACGGTGCTGACGGGGAACTACGATGTGTGTGCGGATTTACAGGACGTGCCGTCTACCGATTAGTCGATATCGAGCGGAACACAGATCAAAGCACTGTCGAAGAGTTGTTTTCCACTGGTAGTGTGGCCGCTAACGACGACGTTCCTGTTGATTTAACACCGTATGAAACGACAGAGGTTCATCGTCCGGAGTAACTGGGCGCGCTTTCATAGGGAATAGTCAGCTATTCCAAACACACTGTCTTGGTCGGAACGGAAAAGTGAGAAGTTCTTCAGAGCTTGTACCAATTTAAAAAGGGACCACTGAGGTGAGAGTTCTATCGGGCTGAATCGATATCGTCCAGTTGTGGGGCCGGGAGAACGGTAGCATTGTCAAATTCGGACAGGTAAATGAAATACTGCTCCATGAGGAACATACCAAAGTGCATAGACAAGCAAGGAATTCACCCACTTTACTACTCATCGTTAACTGAATACGATCGGACAACCGGGCCAAGCTATTTTATAATCGCGCTGTATAATATTGATCACACCCAAACAGCTAGTTGAACATTCGTTTCGGCTAGCTTCTTGGGAATCATCGCCTGACCGGCTTGATTCCTGGGTGGCCACCGACACGCGCTCGTCATAGGCGGTGAACCGAGCTGGCCACCTTTGAATCAGCCATGTGCCATGCTTACCCCTTGTGCGAGCCCCTTCTCGTGAGCGGATAGCCTCTCAAATAACCACTTACCCGATAATCATGACCGAACACTCAGACGACAACACTCCCGAGCACAAGTCCCCAGGATCGCACTGGGTTAGCACAGCAGACGAAACAGAAGAGCAAGTCATCACCGTTGACGACCTACAAGACATCAAGACAGGTGATGCGATTGCAGTGCGTGCAGCGACTGATTCTCGTGATACGATCCTTGCTGGGAAAGTCACGTCGCCCACGTCTACGAATCCTGACGGTGAGATTCAGGAGTCTCGGGACGCTGCAAGCGAATTCATCGGTGATTCAACGTCCGTGCACATTGCATTGCTGTCCATCAACGCCGACACGCAATGGGTCATCGCTGACGGCGAGATTACTGACAAAAGCCAGCGACTCGTAGATCGACCGCCTATGCAGCCGCATCTCGGAGAGCCGCCGCGAGACCCGCCGGACTGTTCACTGTCATACCGTGACGACGGACACATCGGACTCACGATCCCTGGTCCGATCGGGAATGGGAAACGCGTCAAGTACTACGCCCCACACAGCTACGGTGGCGTAGTGGAATGTATTCACGGAGAAATAATCGAACCTAGTCAAGTACTTCCTGGAGAATACAACAAACACGATTGACCGCCATACTCGAATTCGGAGGAAGATACGCTCTGCAGTACTATTTTCAGTACCTCACCAAGCCGGTTAGTTAGAACGTCTGCTTGGTGAAGACGTGTCTAAGTACCAGCAGCAAGCAGACAATGAAATCCACGAAGACCAGCTTCTTAATTTCCTCGTTAACCGGCTTGACGAGGAAGTTTCCCTGAACCTCGCCAACAACGCTGATATCGATGTAGAGGACATCTACGAGGTTCTCGTCGGCGTAACCGCCGACGGAACCTCGATCTCGACGCTCTGCAACTCCAGTGACAACTCGCCATCGGCGAACACGATTCTCTACTATCCCCGGACGAAGTTCGAGCCGGAACGGCTCGAACGAGTCTTTAATACACTCCTTCGGTAAGATGTCGTCGAACTGCTTCCCGAGCAGGTGGAGGTCTGCGCAGATTTCCACCTGCGGCCCCACTACGGTGACGAAGACGACACAGACGCCCTCTACCACTCGGAAGCGAAGCGGGGAACCACCGCATTCCACGCTTACGCGACGCTCTACGGACGCCTAAGATGGCGACACCGCCAGCAGTGTCCTCGCTGAATTCCTTGGCATTCTCGACGGCCTTGACACCGAAGTCAAGACCGTCTACCTTGATTGCGGATTCTACGATAGCAAGTGTCTCACGTTGCTTCAGGCGCATTACTACGCCTATGTTGTCCCGATTATCCAATGGGGTGAGACGATTCAGCAGGAACTCTCGGGAGGGTGGAGCCGCGTCATTCAGCATGACCTGACAGGGAAACTCGACGGTCACAGTTGGACCGTCGAGTTTCCCGTCTACGTCGACTGTACGTAGCTGAATGGACGGTATAACGAGAACGGCGTGGCGCGTCACGGCTACGCCGCTGACGCGCCGTCCATCGAGACTCCACGCGACGCTCGATACCATTACTCGAAACGCTTCGGTATCGAGTCGAGCTATCGTTCGTCCGAGCAAGCGATAACGCCGACAACGACGCGAGACGCGACGGTCAGACTGCTGTACGTTGTGGTGAGTCTGCTGATAGGGAGCGTATAGCGATATCAGCACTACGATTACGTGGCGATGCCCCGCTGGGGCGGGCGTCGCCTCTGGTGGTGGCCGTACAAAGAGTTCGTGAACATAGTTCGACGGCCGTGTGGACGGCCCTCGCGGTGCGTCGGGCCGTCCCCGCGAACCGACCTCCTGACGACCGGTTCTACCAGTAGTCACCGACCGAGCAAGCGTCTCCGCAAGTGGCAACGCTATCGCGTCGACGGCTGACCGCCACCAACAGCGACAGCTCCGCCTTCAATCAGCATTGCTCAACCGTGATCGACGACTCACCACAACAGAACAGGTGGCTCAGGCCACCCTAACTGGTGATGCTTTGTGAGGTACTGAGACTTTTTTCGGGAGATAATCTCGCTGAGAAGTCCGAGTCGAAGCAATCGCAGACATCTTCTCTTCCGAACTTCAGCGATCAGAGTCGAGGATTTCAGTACCCTCGCGAATTCGCCTCGGACTACATGAATTATCCGTATAACACGGGTGGCCGAGTCTGTGACTTGCTCACCGGACACACTGAATTTTAGCTAATACCGATAATTTCGAATCGTGTTCCATCCTCACCGGAATCGGTAACTGAAATCTCCCAGCCATGTGCCTCGACAATGTTGGTAACTATAGCGAGTCCGAAACCAGTCCCATCGCCTACTGACGTTTCTCCCCAGTCGAAGATATCGTCCTGTTGTGCCTCCGGGATTCCTGGTCCATTGTCTGCCACGTAGAATCCATTGACAGACTCACGTTCGATCGCTCCAACCGAAATCGAAATCGGCGATGAATTGTGATCAATTGCATTCCGGAAGAAATTGTCCAGTACTTCACGTAGCCGCTCCGGGTCTGCTTGGAACGAAACTGAAGATTCGATCGCGAGTGTTGCTTCGTCTGTGGATGTGCCGTCCCAGGATTTACGAGCGATATCTTCGAGATCTATTTTTGTCGTATCAGAGATCGTATTTCCCTCTTTCGCCAGTTGGAGGAGACTGGTCATCATGTCGTCCATGCGGTCGACAGTCTCGTTGACCTTGTCTAATCGTTCGAGTTCATCGTTTTGCCGTGCGAGTTCTACGTTCGCACGAATGACCGAAAGCGGATTCCGAAGGTCGTGTGAGACGACCCTCGCAAACCGATCGAGTCTCTCGACTTTGGCCTGCAGTTCCTGTCGCCGTGCAATCCGGTCGGAAATATCACGGAGGATTGCAATCATCCGGTTCGACCGCTCTCCATCGGGCGCGGGATCAAGTGCGGCTCCGGAGATCTCGGTCGGAATCTCTTGCCCGTTCTTCTTGAGACAGTGGAGATCATCGGTGAATCCAGTTCCTTCTTCGAGGATGTCTCTGATGAACTCCTCTCGTACTCGGTCGAAATCTTCAGGGTGTATTGATGCCGGATCCATCTTGAGGAGTTCCGCTCTGGAGTATCCGAGTAGCTCACAGGCAGCGGGGTTGACATCGACGAACGATTCTGATTCGATATCGACGATCATGACGGCGTCGTTGCTATGCTCGAAGATTTTCTGGTACCGTCGTTCGATTTCAGTGGTGCCCCCTGTGCCGTCGACTCTCGTATCGGGGGTGTCTCCCTCTTCGACCATGTTCGAGATATTGATCTTTCTGTTCTTACGAATATAAAACTATACTGCGTTGGGGCCCTGATCGAACAACCGTAGCCTTGGAACGTGACCTCTCGGTAGATTTTCCGTCGAGTAATGTAGGTTTTCAATCCGGACACTGTAGCAGAGTATGACGACCTCGTCGACGGCGTCGTTTATCCCGAGGAATTCGAATCCTGTGCCGTCATCATCGAGGTACTCGATAGCGGCGTCCGGTCGATCGAAGCCGTCGGCGGTGATTTAGAGATACTCGAAGTCGAAATCAACTCAGCGGCGCCTGCGGCGGGCTGCCGCCTCAATAGTATAAACTTCCCCAAGGGGAGCCACATTATTGCCGATGCCAGCGGAAACCTGGCCAGCGGTGCAGAGAATGTTCTTGAACCAGATGATCGGTACTTGGTCGGCATAGAGGTAGCGGACCATGACGAAGTGATGAACCTCCTTCCGGGAGAATCCAGTCATTCAGGGGTCACGACGGCACCGCACGAGGGGCATTCTGCGAATACGCTAGTAGAGTCGTCCGACCGTTCGTACGAAACCAGAACGTATGCGGGTCCGACCGAAGTCCCACAGCGTGGGCAAGCACCGAGGGAATCGCCGTCGGATGTCATGGAAGCAAGGGGGGAGCGTGTGACAATCTGCCCCCAAGGCCGGTTGGGCTAGTCGAAAAATAAGAGTTGGCCGCTTGTGCATCTGATATCGTACCCCATTCGAATTCAGAAATTGACACTGAATCAATTGAGAAGGACTGAATCACGGGTAACGTGCAGGTAACTCGATTTCAGACCACTCAGCGTACAGTTATTACCCTCGACAGAGAATGGATACTATACGTAACCCACTATCGAAGGGTTATGTACTTCGAAGGAAACACACATGGCAGAACTCACGATACTCAACGGACTCGCTGGTGGACTGGTCGCGACGATCGTCATGACGGTATTCATGATGACGTTGGGAGACGATTCGCCGCCCCCGACGGCACTATTCTGGTCGAAGTACGTCGGAGACGGTGAACCAGACGAATACATGATGCAGGGGATGGCCTTGCACATGCTGTACGGGATCATCGCCGGGCTCGTGTTCGTGGTCGCGGTTCCCGTGATCGGTCTCGGCATCGGGTCGATGACGATGGCGGTCCTGTTCGGACTCGCGTACGGGTTCGTCCTGTTCGTGGGGGCGGCGGTCTTCTGGATGAACGTCGTCCTGGATCTCGACCCCGAGGTCCCGATGGTCGCGATGTTTCTTCTGTTCCACCTCATCTACGGTGCCGTCTTCGGCGTCTGGCTCCAGCTGGGCGTCCTGTGAACTTGAATATCGACGATCGAATTCCGAATTCGACACCGAAAATCGACTATCCCCGCCGTTTCGGCCGTCACAGACACCGGTAAGTCTGTCTCGGTGTGAAAGCGCTAATGCGATTTGAGACCAAATAAGACACATGACTGAGCGAAGACTCTCTCGTCGGGAACTGTTGCGAACCGCAGGTGGAGTCACAGCCGGCGCGACTGCTGGGCTGGCAGGCTGTCTGGGAGGCGATGGCGGATCGGCGCCGGATTCGCTGACCCTCGGGACGTTGAACGTCTTCCCGATGATGCAGTACTTCGTCATCGACCAGCAGGGCTGGTACGACGATCTCGAACCCGACATCGAAGTGCAGACGTTCGGCGGCGGCCCGCCGCTCGTCCAGGCGTACGCCTCAGGCAACATCGACTTCGCGTACGTGGGAATCAGCCCCGGACTGGTCGCCATCGCCAACGGGGTCTCGTCGAAAGTCGTCGCGGCGAACGTACTCGAACCGAACGTGATGGTTGGGAGTTCCGAGTTCCGCTCGTACTGGGTCGAACACGGGCCTGACGCCTTCGAGCAGTTCCGGTCCGACAAGGGTCGCAAGCCGCGATTCGCGACGCTTCCGGCCGGTTCCACTCCCGACGTGTTCCTTCGATACTGGATCACCGAAGTGCTCGGCCTGGATCTGGACGTCATCGAGATCGTCGGACAGAGTCCGAGTGCGCTCCAGTCGACGCTGTCGAGCGGGAACGCCGACGCTGGGAGCGCTATCGAACCGGTCCCGACGATACTTCAGGAGAACCCGGATACCGACATGAAACCGTTCATATACGCCGGTGAGATCATGCCGGGCCAGCCGGGTGCGGTCCTCCAGCCCTCCCAGTCGCTGGTCGACGACAACCCGGACCTCATTCAGGAACTGGTCGACATCCACGTCCGTGCGACGGGATTCATCCACGAGAACCGGAGTCGAGCAGCCGAGATGGCCAGCGAGGTGATCGGGTCCGACATCCTCTCTGCGGACGTCGCGACGAAGGCCATCAACACCCCCGCGTCGAACTTCATCTCGAATCCGCGGCGGATCGTGGAGAAGTCGCTGGTGTACAACGACTTCCACCAGCAGCTCGGCTCTGTCGACACGGACCTGTCGGAATCGGACGTGTTCGACCACAGTTTCTACGAGGAGGCGAGCGGTGGCGGGCAGTAGCGAACCCGAGACGGTCGGCTACTCGACCGGTGGTCTCGGACTCGAACGCGGTCGTACACTCGGGATTCAGGTCAGCGCGCTCGCTGTCTTCGTCCTGGTTTGGTGGGCGGGCGCGCTCGTGACGCCACAGAACCTCCTTCCCCGGCCGCCTGCCGTCCTCGCTGTCCTCGTCTCCGACGTGGCGTCCGGCCGCGTGTTCGAGCTCATCTGGCAGAGTCTTCGTCACTACATCCCGGGTCTGCTCGTTGGGTCTGCGTTCGGGATGGCAGTCGGAATTCTGGTCGGCTGGTCGCGGACCGCGGAACTCTCCGTCGGGACGGTCGCCGGGATACTCCGTCCGGTCCCGCCGCTGGCGTGGATCCCCTTCGCGATCATCTGGTTCGGATTGAACGACCGCGGCGCCGCGTTCATCATCGCCATCGTCGCCTTCTGGATCAACTACTACAACGCCGAGAGCGGCGTCAAGGGCGTCGACGACCAGTTGCTCGAAGTCGGGCAGTCGTTAGGCACGAAGTCGGACCTGGGGCTCATCAGACGCGTCGTCCTCCCGTCGGCGATGCCGGAGCTGTTCACTGGGTTCCGGACGGCCGCCGGCCAGGCGTGGATGGTGATGGTCGCGGCCGAACTGCTGGGCGTTCCCGGCATCGGGAAACACCTCTGGGACGCCGCGAACTTCCTCCAGATGCAGGTCGTCATCGCGTACATGCTCGTGATCGGTATCCTGTTCCTGATCTCGGATCGCCTGATCAAGGTCGTCGAAGCACGCACGCTCGCCTGGCGGTGATTGATATGACTCCACAGAACTCGACCACCCATTCCGACACGTCAGACGAAGCACGGACTCGCGACTATCCCCAGATCCGCGTCGACAGTGTCTCGAAGACCTACGAAAGCGAGAGCGGACCGGTCGAAGCACTGACCGGTGTAGATTTCGATGTCGGCCACGGCGAGTTCGTCTCGATTGTCGGCCCGTCGGGCTCGGGAAAATCGACAGTCTTCCGCATCATCGCTGGACTCGAAGCGTCCACCGACGGCGCAGTCCTCGTGGATGGATCACCGGTCACAGAGCCCGGCCCCGACCGCGGGATGATCTTTCAGGACGACGCGCTGTTCCCCTGGCGTACCGTCGCGGGAAACGTCTCGTACGGCCTCGAAGAGGTCGGTCCGCCCGAGGGGTTCACCACCGAGGAACGGATCGACTACTGTCTCGAACTCGTCGGACTGACCGACAAGGCCGACGCGTATCCGAAAGAGCTGTCCGGCGGGCAACGCCAGCGCGTCGGCATCGCTCGCGCGCTCGCCGTCGATCCGCCAATACTCCTCATGGACGAACCGTTCGGCAGCGTCGACGCTCGAACGAAAACGTCGCTCCATCGGGAACTGCTCGATATCTGGGCGGAGACCGAGAAGACGATCTGTTTCGTGACACACGACATCGAGGAGGCGGTCTACCTCTCCGACCGGATCGTCGTGTTCTCGACGGCTCCCGGAACTGTCCTCGACATCATCTCGGTTGACCTCCCGCGTCCGCGGGACCGGACCGGCGATGCGTTCACCAAAATCAAAGCCGACGTGCTCTCGTATTTCGAAGACGAGGAAAACTGACTGTTGGCAACTGAGTTCGGCACCGGATATACCCCGGGACACTCGGTGAGGGCAGGGTAACTAATTCGTTTTTGTTGCTCGCGTTCGACCACTGGATCAAGATGGTTAGCGCCGGTCCAGTATCCGAGCAGTCCCACGATCTCATGATCGACGAAGAGCCCGATTTCGAGGAGATTCTTGTCTGTGTGTTCGGTATCAGAGACCACGAGGTCAGGGCGTATCTGGTGTTACTCGACAACCCGGACAGCACGGTCGAAGAACTCGCAGACTGTCTGAATCGGGATCGGTCGAACGTCAACCGTGCCCTGGCGACGCTCCGCGAGAAGGGGCTCGTGAGTCGCAACAACAAGATCATCCCCGGTGGTGGAAATGTGTACCAGTATACCGCGACCCCACTTGCCGAAGCGCAGGAGCTGATGCACGAGACGCTGGACGAGTGGACCAGGTACGTCCACACGCGTATCGACCGGTTCGGCGACGACGAGTTCTGAGTTCGATTCAGCGATCTGCGCCGTGGCACGTTTCGAACGGATGGGGTGGGATTCCTACAGGAGTGCTACTCGGGCGTGTCGCTCTGGCCGGGGACGCCACGTCCCTGGTAGAAATCGCCGCCCCAGTTACCCACCCAGATGTCCTGGTTGGCGAGATACAGCGCCTCGGCGGTCCGGAAACGCGGGTCGGTGACCGACCACTCGTCGGCCTCGGCGTCGTACTCGACTTCCGCGTTGTACACCGCGGCCTGGCCGAACTCCCCGCCAGCTTCGGGCGGGAGCGGCAGCGGGTGCTCGGCGTTCTCGCTGCGGGAGGGCGGGCGCTCGGCCCGCTGGAGCCGCCCGCGGTTGAACGTCTGGTTGAAGAACGTCGCGAACGTCTCCCGGACGCCCGAGCGGCCGAGCACGGCGTCGGCGGCGTTCAGCCCGCCGGTGATGTCGCCGGCGTCCCGAGCCGTGATCGCGTACGTCGAGTCGTCGGTGCCCGACATGAACGTGCCGGCGTCGGCGTCCCACAGTTCGTCGGTCATGTAGCCGACGACCTCGCTCGCCGTGTCACTCCGGTCGACGCCGTCCATCTGAGAGGCCCACAGTAGTCCCTGTGCGACGATACCCTGCGTTGCGGCCTGGTTTTCGGCGCCGCTCTCGACGCGGCCGTTACCGGAAAGGTTGTCGTCAACCACGTCGGCGAGGGCGTTGGCGTAGTCGGCGGCGGACGACCGTAGGTCATCGTCACCGGCTTGCGGACCGTAGTAGCCGACCGCGCCGAGCATCTCGCCGACCGACCGGGTCGACTCCATCGACGCCACCTCGCTCGCGTCGAACAGATCCATCGTCGCCTGGGCGACGCCGTCGGTGATCTCCTGGATACCGACCGGCGGGTCGAAGACGCCGTCCGCGCCGGCCTCTTTCGGGATCAGCGGCCGCGGATTGACGTAGCCGAACCAGCCGTTCTGCGCGAGGCTGGTCAGGTCCGAGAGGAACCACAGCATCGCCGAGTGGTGGTGTGGCCGCCGCGTCTCGTCGACGATCCGGCCCTCGCTCGGGTGATACTCCGAGAGGAATTCGAAGCTGTCACCGTGGGTCAACGCGCCGTTGCCCCTGGACCCGCCGACGAGAATCGCGGCGTTGACTCCGACCTGGGCGAGCGTCGACAGCAACTGCGCACGGAATTTCGGCGCGATCTCTCCGGGAAGCAAGTCGAAGTGGTTCTGGAAGTTCTTCGCCCACGTGACGCCCTTGAGATGAGTCCAGCCCACCGAGGAGGGGCTGACGACCAGCGACGACTTGCTCTTGTCCCAAGCGAGCGTCTTCGCGTCGGGCCGACCGGTGTCATCTTCCAGCACTGGCTGCTGCGTGAAGTGCGGGTCGCCTTCCGTGAACGACGCCAGCGAGAGGTTCGGATCGGTTATCGGCGGCCGGTCGACGTCGGCGTGTTCAAGCATCGCCGGCATGCGCTCGGCCTGCAGCTGTTCCATCTGCTCGTTGAGCGGGAACGGGACGCCGTTGCCGCTCATCGCGATGTTGGTACTCATATTGTACAGTGAGTACCAGTAGGCGTCGAAACTCGCCGCCTGGAATCCGTACTCCTGGCCCGCCGGGGTGGTCGTCGCGGTCTCCTCGGGTTCGCCGACGACAATTGCGCCTTTCATCCCCATCCCGCGATGGGGGTTGCAGTAGTAGGTCACGATCCCGGCGCTGTCGAAGGTCTGAGAGAACGTCGTCCCACCCTCGTTCGTCGGGTCGCCGCTCCGGAAGTCGGCGCCCGACTGGGCGACGACGTTGTGGCTGCCGCCGTTGCCGGTCCACTCCCAGGTGACATCCGTCCCGGGGTCGACCCACACCGCCGGCGGTGCGAACCCGAACCCGCCGCCGTTGGCCTCGGCGCCCACCTCGATAGTCACCGAGCCGTTGCCGCGCATGTCCGCGGTCGTCCCGTCGTAGTTGCTCGTGTCGCTCAACCAGCCGCCGAAGTCGAACTCCGCGCCGCCCGACCCCGAGGTAGGCGTCGAGGCCGGCGTTGCGGTCGGCGCTGGCGTCGACCCGTCGTCTCCCCGGTCGGGCGTGTCGGTCGCTGTCTCCGTCGAACAGCCGGCTATACCACCGATCGCTGCGATGCCACTGAGTCTGAGGAATCGCCGTCGTGCGGGATCCATATCCGAGTAGACGGTGACCCAGAGGACTCATGGGTCTGCCCCGGAACTCCGAGCGGACGCACGGACGGGAAACGGCTATACAGCCCGGGCAGTCGGAGTAATAGAAGATATCGTCGCTGTGTGCGAGTGCGGTCGTGTCGCCCAGACGCCCGACCGGTGGCGACGTGTTCGGCGTCGCTACGCCGTGTCCACCAGGAACAATAAAAAAAGGGGAGCCGGCCACTCGCCTCAGACGGATTGTTGCAAGCTTTTGCCGGGTCGACCGCACGCAGTCAGGCGGTCGATCCCGGACTGTCTTGCAAGAATCCGTATCAGCAGTCGACGAGGGAGCAGTCGTAGACGAACGTCTCCTGAAGGCGATCGATCTCGCCGAGAAGCGTCTCGACTTCGGGCCGATCCCCCGGCGATTCGCCCTCGTACGTGTAGACGATCTCGGCCTCGTCGCCCCGGGTATCGAGGACCACGCTCTCCGGGAGCCGCCCGATCATGTCGTGAAGTTCACCGAGCTTCCCGTACTGGGTCGGCTGGTCGTACTTGTCGGCGATGTCTTTCTCGGGGTCGGCCAGCAGCGGGAACGGGAGATCGAACTGTTCCTGCCAGTCGGCCGCGCGGTCGACGGGTTCGGGCAGTATCGGGAGGACGACCGCGTTCAGTTCCGCGAACTGGCGAGCCTCTTCGGCCAGCGTCTGTACCTGATTCTTGCACTTCGGACAGTGGTAGTCGCGGAGCAACAGCAACACGGCGAAGTCGACGGTGTCGACGACGTGGTCGAGCGAGAGCGGGTCCGGCCCGTTACCCACGTTCGGAAGTTCGAAGTCCGGTGCGACGACCCCACTGTCCAGGTCGGGCGAGGACATGGCCGAACTATCGCCCGTCGAAACAATCAGTATTTTGTAACGTTCCGGTTACCGGGGGAGGGGTCGCTCACCCGGCTACCGAAGTGTAACCGAGGAACCGGTCAGTGGCCGCTGTCACCGGTCAGGCGACGAGGAACTCCGTCACGAGCACGACCAGGCCCACGAGTCCGAACACGACGCCCAGCCCCGTCTCCATCAGCTCGCTGGGGAGGTACTTCCCGACGCGCGTTCCGATGGTGCCGCCGACGACGACGCCCGGAATCGACCAGGCGACGACGTACCAGACCGGCGTCGCGGTCAGCGCGTGAACAGCTGCGCCGGCGGCAGCGGCGATAGCCAACACGAACACGCTCGTTGCGACGGCAACTCGGGGAGGGATCCGACAGCGGACGATGAGCTGGGTCGTGACGATCTCCGGCAGTCCGGCGCTGATGAGGCCGGTGACGAACGCGCCGATAGTCGACAGCGCCACGCCGGGCGGCCGCCAACAGGTGTCGTAGGTGAAGGTCTCGCCGTCCGCCGCTTCGACGGTTGTCGTCCCCCGGCCCGTGTTCTTCTCGCGGAGGAACTCACCTTCGCACTCGCCGGGCTCGCACCGCTCGGGCGACTCGTAGTAGACGAGAAAGGCTCCGAGAACCAGCAACCCGACGCCGAAGATGCCCTTGAGGACCGTCGTCGGGACGACGTGAGCCGCGAGCGCGCCAACGACGACCGCCGGGACGGCGCCGAGCAACAGCCACTTCGCCGTCTGGAAGTCGACGACGCGCTGCTTGACGTACGAGCGCAGCCCGTTCCCCATGCCGAACACCTCCGTCAGGAGTCCCGCACCGATCGCCTGCGACGGGGTGAGCCCGACCACGAGCATGAAGAAGGGACTAAAAAACAGCGCGCCGGAGACGCCGGAGGACAGGGCGACCGCCGAAAACAGGATCGAGGCCGGGAACACCCACCAGTGGGCGAGGAATCTGGCAGTGAACGCCGAGTCGACGAAGCTTGCCCCGCCGAGCTGGGACAGCGCCACTCCCTCGGCCGACGCGACCGCAGCCGCGACCGGCTCGCCGAGCGTCACTGCACCGACGACTACCAACAGGAGTCCGACGACGTTCCGTCTCATTCAGTCGAACAGTGCACCGACAGTCTCGTCGTCGGGCGTCCAGCCGACAAACTCGCCGCCCTCGAAGGGCAGGTCGACCGCGGCTACGTAGTTACAGAGGCCGACGTAGAAATCGACCAGCAGCCCGACGGCGACGATCTCGCCGGGCGAGTACGCTGCGGCCAGCGCTGCGTGGATCTGGTCGGTAACCTCTCCGGTCGCGACGGCTTCGGCGTACTGCAGGAGGACGAACTCCTCGTCGTCGAACCCCGAGAAGTCCCGCCCACCGATCGCCCGCATCTCGTCCCTCTCGACGCCCTTGTCGCGGGCGATGTCGACGTGCTGGTGCCACTCGTAGCGGGCGCCCCGGGCCCGCGCGACCGTCAAGATGACCAGTTCCTTGGTTCGCGGCGTCAACTGGTCGTAGAGCGTCTCGAGGTACTCCAGCGTGGCCTCCAGGAGCTCCGGGTTGTGCGCCCAGACGCGGAAGATGTGGCGGTCACCCAGATAGTCGTCGGTGAAGAGGTAGTGGTACTGTTCGGGGATCTCATCTTTCGAGAGTAATTCCAGTCTGGTCATACGACTGTCTACGACCGCAGTTCCATTAACGGTATCTCACACGCTGGTAACCGTCTTCCGGTTGGATCGGACCCACTTGGCGGAGTCGTGTCACTCGGTGAACTGCGCTCGGACCGACGGCGCTCGAGTGACCAGCAGCATCACGACGGCTTGTAGTAGATTGGGATACTGGAGTCGTTCTCCAAAGCCGATGACGACCCCTTCGACGACCACCCAGCAGACCAGCGCGAGCGCGACGAGAACCGACCCGAACCACGCCCACCGCCGCCGTCGATACGCGCCGACGGTCACGACCAGCGGGACGACTCCCAGGGCGGAACACAGGACCAGACCGGGGATCAGGAAATCCCGAAACGGTGTGCCCGAGAGTTTCGCAGTCGACACCCCCACGATATCGCCCGTGGGTACGAGCAGGAATTGGCCGCCTCCGAGGGTCCCTCTGACCCCGAGCGAACCCAACAGCGCGAGCAACAGCCAGTACAGGAGCGGACGACCGCGCCAGTCCGGGAGGGTCAGCCGAGAGCCTGAATCGTCTGTCACAGTCAACGATAGAGCGATCCCGGGTATCAAATCACCTGGTGAGTCCTACGTAATCCCCTATGAAGCAGGTTAGCGAGCGTATTTAGGTTTCTACCCGTAAGCTAATAGTAGGAGGTAACCCACAGATGTCAGTCACTGACGAAGCAGCCGAATACCAGACGGTCGGGACGGATTCGGCCGAACTCCAGCGATACGACGATGTGACACTCGAAGAGGGCAAAGTGCTCATCTACGACCAGGAAGACGAGACTGCGTGGATTCAGTCCACGTCCGCAATCGAGCTCGAATTCATGACCTGACCTGTGTCAGACCTCGCCGTCGGCGATTTCACCGCGAGTCCCGGCTTTTAGACACTCGACCGAAGTTCGGTTTTGTATAGTAACCAACTTTCTACTAGTAACCATTAAGGAGTCGGGCATCGAACGGAATGTATGGACGACCTTCCTGATGAGGACGGTACCGAGAAGCTCGAAGTGTGGTGCGCTGGCGAGGAGTGGTGCCCCGTGACCACGACAGCATCACTGATCGGAAAGAAGTGGCATCCTGTCATCGTCCACCGGCTCCTCGAACACGGTCCGAGTGGGTTCAACGAACTGCAGGAGAACGTCGACGGGATCTCCAGCAAAGTGCTCTCGGACAGTCTCGAAGATCTGGAGGACAACCAGCTCGTCGAGCGGGAGATTATCAGCGAGAAGCCGTTTCGTGTCCACTACTCGCTCACCGAGTACGGCGAGTCGCTCCAGCCGGTCATTTACGCGATGCGGGACTGGGGAATGCAGTACCTGAACGAGCCCGACGACGGGTCGGCGGCCTGAGTTCCGAGTCGTGCTCTCGACGACCACGCTGGTTCTCGCCGGGTTCGTCGTCCTGTTCGGCGGGCTGGTCAAGGGAACCGTCGGCTTCGGATACGCCATCGCGAGCACCGCCTTGCTCGCCGTCTTCCTGTCGCCCTCGACCGCTGTCGTGTTGATGATCGTGCCGATGCTGGTCGCGAACGTCTCGTTGGTACGCGACCTCGACCGCGAGGAGATCAGCCGCTGCCTGGAGCGATTCTGGCCGTACGTCCTGTCGGCCATGGTCGGCACCGCGCTCGGCATGGTACTGCTGGATTTCGTGCGGACCTCGCTGCTGACGCCGGCCCTCGGCGTCTTCACGCTGGCGTACGTCGCGGTCAAGCAACCGTGGCTGGTACTGCCCGGAGAGCGCGCGGTCGCGCGCTACTGTGTTCGACGGGACACGTCGGTGAAAGTGGTACTCGGGCTCCTCTCTGGAGTGATCTTCGGGCTGTCGAACGTCGCGGTGCAGGTCGTGGCCTATCTCGATAGCATCGATCTCGACCGGTCGACGTTCGTCGGCGTCCTCGCGATGATTCTCGTCGGAGTATCGGGGCTCCGCGTCGGAATGGCTTGGACGTTCGGACTGTACGACGGTGGTGACCTGCTCCTGTACTCGATCGGGCTCTCCGTTCCCGGACTCGTCGGCGTCAGGCTCGGCGGCAGACTCCGACGGGTCACCTCTGAACGGACGCAACTGGCCGCCGTCCTAATCTTGCTCTCGGTCATCGGCGTCCGACTCCTCGCTGCCGGGGTCGGTATCCTGTAGTGGGCTTTTCGCCGTGTTGCCAGGTGAACGGTCGGTAACTCCCTAACTGGAAGGTTCGCGAATCATTATCACGGATGGGGTCGAACCGCTGTGCATGGCAGACAGTCCAGCCCGCAGGGGAGACGATACCGGCACTGCAGCGCGACACGTCGAATCGGAACGCGCGTTCGATGACCTCCTCGCGTCGGAGGGGACGGTTTTGGTCGATTTCTACGCCGACTGGTGCGGTCCCTGCCGGATGATGGAGTCCATCGTCGAGGAACTCGCTGCCGAGGAAGACACGACTGTCGCGAAGGTGGACGTCGACGCGCTATCACCGGTCGCAGCGAGATACGAGGTGAAATCGATCCCCGCTTTCGTCGTTTTCGAGGGCGGCGAGCCGACCGACCGACTCGTCGGGATGCAGGAACTGAGCGACCTCCGCAGAGCGATCGAGTAGCTATCGGGGTACCGCCCGGGAGATCGCAGTGGACGCCATAGCGGACAGCAGGTCAGGAGCCGACGCTCGGGAAGAAGTCGCCGGTCTCGCGTCGGACGCCACCCAGGAGAATCGAGGCTGCGACGAGCGGCATGACCGCACACGCGAGATAGACGGGCCAAAAGCCGACGACCTCGACGACCGGGAGCGTAACGATGGGACCGAACCCACCGCCGATATCCCCGAACACGTTGTTCGTCCCCACGGCACGCCCCATCTCGCCGTCGACGACGAGGTCACCTAACAGCGCCATCAGCGGTCCGCTGGTCCCGCCCTGTCCCAGCCCGACACACAGGCAGGCGATGGCCAGTGTCACCACAGAATCCGCGAGCGCGAGCAACACGAACCCGACCGACGTGACGCCCAGAAACGCGAGCAAAATCGGGACTCGCGACTGATTCCGGTCGCTGACGTACCCACCGAGATACATCGATACCCCTGCGGCGACGACGGTGAGGCCCATGAACAGGCCCGAGGAGCCCTGGGCGTCGAAGCCGAAGACGCTGAGTTGGTTCCGACCGATAAACACGACCAGCGTCGCGAACAACGCCCCGATGTAGACGAACAACACGGCGAAGTTCACCATGCCGACTGTGAGCGCGGGGAGGCTCGTATTGATATCCCACGGTTTGACCGACTGATTCGCCCCGCCGTCGACGTGTGTTTCGGGCACCGTTAGGTACGCGACGACGCTGGCGAAGAACGCGAAAGCGGCCGCGACGGTGAAGGCGACGACGTTCCCGGAGAGTTCGCTGACGAGACCGCCAAGCACCACGCCTGCCGGGAAGCCGAACAGGACGCCACCTCTGATGAGTCCCATGTTCGACCCCCGGGATCCACCGTCGCTGATGTCGTCGGCGATGGTGTACGCTGTCGCGAAGACGAGCGCGCTCCCGACGCCCCAGAGGAGGCGAGCAGCCATGAACCACGCTGCGGGGAGCGGTGCGATCATCGCGATAACGTAGCCGGACGTGGAGATTCCCTGGACGAACATCCCAATGACGAACGGTTTTCGCGTTCCGAATCGGTCGACGAGGCTCCCGGCCGGCGCGTTCGCGAACAGCCGTGAGAACCGGTTCGCGCTCAGGATGAGGCCGACGAAAAACGGAGAGATTCCGAGAACGGTACCGAGATTCGGCAGGATGGGGAAGATCACACCGCCGCCGAAGCCGATGAAGAACGTACTGACGATAACTGCCCCGAGAACGAGCCGTCCCTCGTTTTCTCCACCTGGGAGCCGTTCTTTCACGTTCGAACCGACCATCCCTGAACGGCTTAAGCATGCTCATTTCGGAGGATTTCGACTGTATTACGGTGACTGCTGACTCACCCGCGTCCCCCGGCAAGACGCGACGCTGCATCGGAGTGCCGGAGCCGCAGCATGGACGCGATGCCGAGCGCGGGACCGACTGCGAGCGGTGCGAACGCCCACCGCCAGCCGACGAGATCCACGAGCATCGGAACGAGCTGGATCGATATCGTCGTCAGCAGGAACCCGATCGCGGTCTGCAGCGTCAGCGCGGTCCCGACGTACGACTCCTCCGCGACCTCGGAAACCGCCGCGGAGAACTGCGCCGAATCCGCCACGATCGCGACCCCCCAGACCAGCACGAAGGGGACAAGTATCAGGAGTGACTGTCCGAAGACGAATCCGGCGCCGAGACAGGCGAGCCCGCTGACGACCATACTTACACTCGTGACCGAGGTGCGACCGACGCGGTCGGCACCGTAGCCCGCGACGACGGCACCGACACCGCCGATTGCGATCGTCCCGAACGCGACCAGCGACGCGAGTTCGGCGGACGCTCCGGGATCACTCGCGGCGAGACTCGCCGTGAGATACACGGGGATCCAGGTCCAGACGGCGTACAACTCCCACATGTGACCAAAATACCCGCCGTTCGCGAGCATCGTCGGCGGGTCGCGGAGGATCCGACCGAGGGCACTCGGATCGAACGGTGCTGCCGGTGCCTGGTGCGGTCCCGGCTCGACGAACAAGATCAGGATTCCGCCGACCGTCGCCAGTCCCGCAGCACCGAAGAGGACGACCGTCGGCTGGCCGACGCCACCGGCGGCCCGAAGCAAGTGCGGGAGTGCCGACCCGACAGTGAGCGCCCCGACGAGGACGCCGATAGCGAATCCCCGACCCCCTTCGAACCAGCCGGCCAGTATCTTCATCCCGGGCGGATACACGCCAGCCAGTGCGACACCGGTCAGGAACCGGAGTGCGATGGCCGGTGGCCCCGTACTCACGAAGCCAGCGATTATCGCAGTGAATATCGCACCCGCCACTGCAGAGCTGGCGAACAGGTACCGTGGTAACACGATGTCTGAGAGCGTAAACACTGACGACAGCAACGCCCCGACGACGAACCCGAGCTGGACGGCAATCGTCAACCAGGCCGTCTCGGTGTCAGTGAGGCCCCAGTCGGCGGCCAGTTCCGGTGCAGCGGCCGTCGCACTGAACCAGAGGGACATCGCCAGCAGTTGGGCGACAGCGACCACGACCAGCACACGATACTTGTCGGAAACCATCGAGTCTGTTGAATGAGGGTGCTGCTGTCTCAAAAGCGTCCGCTTACGCAGTAGTAAGCCACTATGTTTCGGACATCCGGGTCAAATCGACTCGATACTCGTCCTCGAACGGATTCGAGTACGGGATATCGAGTGAGTGGTACACCCCGGCTGGGATCGCAATGTCCCCGAGAGACAGGTCGCAATCGATCTCGGACAGTCCGGTCTTTGGAAGTGCGAGCGTCAGGACACGGTCGGGGTCGACCGACGGGCCGGGTCGCTCGCCGGTCGTCGCGACCATCCCCGAGGGAACGTCGAGTGAGACGACTGTCGTGTCCAGCCCGTCCACCTCGGTCACCAGTTCCCCGGCAATCCCCCGGAGCGGGCCGTCGAGTCCGTATCCGACGAGTGCATCGACGACTGTCTCCGCTTCCCTGTCGACGAGCGCGTCGACGCCGGTGTCGACCCGGACGCCCATCGTCGCGAGCGTCTCGTACTGCGTGCGAGCGGCACCGTCCAGTCCGTCTGGAGACCGGTCGAGCACGACCGACACGTCGAGTTCCCGGTTGGCGAGATGCCGAGCGGCACAGAGTCCACCACCACCGTTCCCACCGTTGCCGGCGAGGACGACGACTGGTTCGGGACCGCTTTCGCGAACGTGCCGGGCGAGATTGCGACCCGCGTTCTCCATCATCTGCAGGAGCGAGACGCCGAACTCTTCGACGGCGACGCGGTCGATCTCGCGCATCTCCGCGGCGGTTACAGCAGTCACCGCCCGCTCGGTTCCGGCCCGAAATGCGCGGGTATCCATCGTATCGTTCGTCGGTACGGCGGCAGGCGCAAAAGAACGTTCCGACGATCCGCCCCTCGCGAACTCGGGATCGGTCGGTACCTCGCTCGAAGGGGTTCGATCGGTCTCCCGTTTCGGCTGCCGCTCGTCGCCGGAGCAGTGCGTTCGATTTCGAGTCCCTCTCGCACGACTGCCGGACCGCTATATTCCTTCGAACCGTATGTCTCAGTATGTCACATCTGGTGCTACACGACGACACTCTTCAATTCGACCGACCGGTGTTCGTAGACGGCCTACCGGGGCTCGGACTCGTCGGCAAACTGGCCGCCGACCACTTGATCGACGCCTTCGAGATGACCTACTTCGCGAGCATCGAGTGTCCGTCGCTTCCCCCGGTCGCGGCGTATCTCGGGACCGAGTTCGACGTAGTGCCGCCCGTTCGGATATACGCCGACGAACAGCGCGATCTGCTAGCACTGCAGAGCGAAACCCCGGTCTCTCCGGATATCGTCGCCGACTTCGCGGGGTGTCTGAGTGGCTTGCTCGACGACATCGACGCGCTCCCGATGTACGTGAGCGGCCTCGGTCAGGGAGACCCGGAGAATCTCGATCGTGAGCGGGCGTTGTACGGCGTTTCGACCGGCGACGGAGACGAAATCCTCAGGGATTCCGACATCGGGCCACCCGTCGAAACTGGAGTGTGGAGCGGACCGACCGGCGCACTCCTGAACGAGGCCCGAACCGGCGGGTCGACCGCACTCGGCCTCATCGTCGAAAGCGACGTGCAGTTTCCCGATCCGGAAGCCGCTTGCGTCCTGCTCGAACGGGCGGTCGAACCGATCGCCGACGTCGACATCGACGTCGCTTCCCTCCGGGAACACGCCGCCGAGATTCGCGCGGAAAAACGAGCGTTCGCTGAACAGCTGTCGGAGCCCGAACAGAACGAGAGCTCGATGGTCGAACCGTCGTACATGTATCAGTGAGCGAGTCGGCTTCGTCCGTCGGTGGTTACGCCAACGTGAGACGGAGTTAACCACTCGAGGCTCGTAGTGTCTCTGTGACCACCGATGACTGACGCCGAACTCGACCTGCATGCGCCGGAACTGGCGCGCGAGGACTTCCTCCGTATCGAGGACCCGTACTACTCGCCCGACACCGTCGCGGTCGTGACCGGTGCCGCCTCCGGGATCGGTCGCGCGACCGCCGTCGCGCTCGCCACGAACGGTCTCACCGTCGTCGGGGCCGATATCGACGAGGACGGACTGGCCGAAACCACCGAGATCGTCGAGGAGTTCGACGTCGACGGGACCTTCGTGAGTACGCCGACGGATCTCACCGACGACGACGACGTCGAGGCGGTCGTCGACGCGGCCGCAGACCAGGGCGACTTGCGGTTCGTCGCGAACATTGCCGGGATGCAACACATCGCGAGCATCCCCGAATTCCCGATGGAGAAATACGATCTGTTGACCGACATCATGCTCCGCTCGCCGTTCAAGATGGCTGGCGCGGCGATGTCCCACATCAGGGGGACCGACGACGGCGTCGGCGCCATCGCCAACATGTCCTCGGTCCACGGCCACTACGCGACAAAGGACAAACCGGCGTACATCACGGCCAAACACGGCATCACCGGACTCACCCGCGCGATCGCCGCAGAGGGCGAGGGCACGCTTCGCGGCTTCTCGGTGAGCGTCGGATACGTCCTGACGCCGCTGATGGTCGACCAGATCGCGGACACCGCCGACGAGCGCGGGATCTCGAAGCGGGAGGTGATCGAAGACGTGATGCTCGGCCAGGCGCGCACGAAGGAGATGATGGCCCCCGCAGAGGTAGCCAACCTGTTCGTCTTCGGGTTCTCCACGCACGCGAGCCATCTCAACGGTGCCGACCTGCTGTTCGACGGCGGATACACTCACACGTATGAGTGATTCGAGCGCGGGCGGAACCGACGACGGGGTGAACGCTTCCTCGACAGCCGACGAACCGACTCGCGTCGCGATCGCATGTCAGGGCGGCGGCAGTCACACCGCCTTCACCTGCGGCGTCCTCCGGGAACTTTTGAAGGAGTGGGACGACCGATACGAACTCGTCGGGATCAGCGGGACGTCCGGTGGCGCGTTCAACGCGCTGGCGGTTTGGTACGGACTCGTCACTGAAGGGCCGGAACGGGCCAGGGAAATCGTCGGGAGCGTCTGGGACGACCTGGCCGCGTCGGGTCCGAGCGACCGGTGGACGAACGCCGTCGTCACGTCGCTGTCGCGGATGGAGAGCGCGGGCGTCCCGTTGCCCGCCGTCAGCCCGTATCAGGTCCCCGGTCCCGAGACCGGCAAGCAGCGTATCCGCGAGATACTGGAGACCCACATCGACTTCGAGGGGATCCCGGACCTGTGTGGCAGGGACGCGCCCGAACTCGTCGTCGGGACGGTGGATGTCAACGCCGGCGTCTTCGAGACGTTCGTGGATGAGGAGGTGACCGTCGACGCGGTGCTGGCCTCGGCCGCAGTGCCGAACCTCTTCGAGGCGGTCGAGATCAACGGCCATCTCCACTGGGACGGTCTCTTCTCGCAGAACCCGCCGGTGAACGACCTGATGGGCCTCCCCCCAGACCGCAAGCCCGAGGAACTGTGGGTCGTTCAGATCAATCCCCAGGAGTTCGAGGGAGAACCGTCGACGACCGAAGTGATCGCCGACCGCCGGAACGAACTCTCGGGAAACATCTCGCTCAACCAAGAGCTGCACTTCATCGAGCGGGTCAACGAGTGGGTCGAGGACGGAACGCTCCCCGCGGATAAGTTCGTCCGGACGGACGTGCGTCGCATCCAGATGGGGAAACGCTTCCACTGCTCGACGAAAGTCGACCGCGATCCGGCCTTCCTCGACGAGCTGCGGGAGCTGGGTGCCGAGCGTGCCCGTGAGTTTCTCGCTGCCCGCTGACCCGTCTTACTCCGGCGACCACTCGCAGGCGTCGCCCACGGACATGTCTTCCTCGTCGATGTACGACGACAGGCACGCGTAGTTGCAGAAGTACGTGGGCGAGGCGCAGTTGTCAGTGCAGTCCCGCACACAGACCGGGTCGTGGTCGAAGATGCGCGAACCACAGTACGCACACGTCTCTTCGGCATCGGGTGTCTCGAACGTCGTCGACATACGTGGGCTGAGGAGCCCGCCCCTCAAAAATCGGTCGCGGGATCGTACGGCTCCGACTCGACCGCTCACTCGCCGTAGGTGTGGAAGTCGACCGCCTGTTCGAGCAGTTCGTCGGGGATACCGGGGACTTCGTCGGAGCGGACCGGTCCGAACTCGTCGAGCTCGTCGGGATCCCTGGGAAAGTCACGGAGCTGGAAGTGAACGTGGATGCCCGCTTTCGCGCCCTGGCCCAGTGCGACCGGGATCTGGTTGTGGCCGGGCGTGCAGTCGCCGACCGCGTAGACGCCCTCGACGGAGGTCTCGCCGTGGTCGCCGACTTCGATGGTCCCGTCGTCGTTGATGTCACAGCCGAGTTCCCGCGCGAGGCCGTTGTTGTACTCGGCGCCGTACATCGCGAACCCGCCTTTGTACTCGCGGACGGTCCCGTCCTCGAACTCCAGGGCTTTCAGCCAGCCGTCCTCGCCGTTCTGGACGCCCGTAACGTCTTCCTCGATCACGTCGATAGGGTGGCGCTCGAGGATGCCGCCCGTGTCGTCGCTCCATTCGGGGTCGTCACCGCGGGTCAACAGATCTACCTCGTCAGTGAAGTTCAGCATGATGCCCGCGACGTGAGCGGCGCTCTCGGAGTGGCCCATCACGTAGACCGACTCGCCGACGAACATGTGGGCGTCACAGTGCAGACAGTAGTGGAGCCCCCGACCCGTGCGCGGGAGGGGCGGTTCGGGTCGGACGTCGTTGAACCCGGTGGCGAGTACGACCCGATCGGCCTCGTAGTCGGCGCTGTTACCGGAGAGGCGGAACCGCTCGTCCTCGGTCCGGGAACACGACGTCACCATGTCCCGGTGCTGGTCGCAGCCATACTCCTCTAGCTGTTCCTGGCCGATACCCAGGAACTCGGCGCCGCTGGTCTCCTCGCGGACGCCCAGCAGGTTGTGGACCTCCTGCATCATCGCCGCTCGACCGCCGCCACGGCTGACGACCGCCGTCTGGTGCCCCAGTCGGGTGCTGTACAGCGCCGCGGTCATTCCCGCCGGCCCGCCACCGACGACGACGACTTCGTACTCGTGGTGCTCCGTGTCTTCACTCATATCAGGAAATGTGGGTTCGTTTCGATAAATAACTACGCACGGCGGCAGCCGGGTTACGGCACCGATACTACCTTTCGATCCCGAAATCAGGGCCCAGAGACGACGAACTCGAACAGTCCGCTGTCGATGCCCTGACTGATGGGCCTGGCCTCGTCGATCGCCTTCGAACCCTCCACCAGCGACAGCACCTCGTCCGGTGCGGCCTCTTCGACGATAAAATACTCCAGCAACCGGTCGTCCGGACGGTTCACCATGTGTTCAAGTTTGAGCTGGCAGTCGGCGACAGTAGACGCATCGGTGAAGAAACAATCGCGACCACGTAACTCGAATTCGATTTCGACTGCCGAACCGCTGGTGTCCGTTGTTGTGCCCCACATGGTAGAGACACACAAGCATATCAAATAGGGTTTTGCGCGGGTGTCGAACAGTCGGCCTTACCGTTACAGGTTTGAGGGCGTCATACAGCGGTTTCTATGGCCAATTTTTGCCACATTGCTTCACTCAGTACCGAGGGTGTATTCAGAAAATGCCCACTTTGGGCTCAGTCATTTTGTCGGTTCGACGTTGTGGTTTAGTCGGAACACGTTCTCCGGGTCCCACTCGTTTTTGACCTCGACCAACCGGTCATAGTTCTCACCGTAGGCAGCCTGCTGATCACCCACTTCCTCGGGAACGAAGTTGGCGTAGACGCCGCCGGTCGCGTGGGGAGCCATCGCCTCGTGCATCTCTCTCGTCCACGTGATGCACTCTTCGTCCTGCTCGGAGTCCATCCACTGCGTGTGGAGAACCATCGTGAACTCGAAGTCCCGGTGGGGGTAGGCCGTCGCGCCAACGGGTTTCTCGTTCATCGCTCCACCGAGGTGTGGGATGGCGATCTCCGTCTCCGGGGTTGGGATTGTTTTCCCGTACTCGATGAACGTCTCTATCATCCCATCGGTCAGCTCGTCGAAGTTGTGGGACTTCCAGTAATGTCGGTTTCCAGCCGGGGCCAGGCCGTCGAACGCCTGCTGCCAACCGGTGTACGGGTGCGGACCGACCGCGTCAGCGATTGGAGCGCCGACATCACGAATCGGTTGAAGTACCGCTTCTCCTTCCTCCATGTCGCCGGCGTAAAACGTCGCCAGGATCACGACCTTCCGGCCGTGCCACTCCTCGGGGATGAACGGCAGTGGGGGCGCGTGCCGGATGACACACCAGACCGTCGCATCGTTGGGAGCACTGGCGGCAAACTCACGATACCCCGAAAGGACCACTTCGGCGTCATCGAACGGATAGACAATTGGTCCGGACAGCACGGTCGGACCGACCTCGTGCAGTTGAAACTCGAAGGAAGTGACGATGCCGAAGTTGCCGCCGCCGCCTCTGAGCCCCCAAAAGAGATCTTCGTTTTCAGCTTCGCTTGCGTGGACGAGTTCGCCCTGAGCGGTGACGATATCGACCGAAAGCAGGTTATCGACGGTCAGTCCGTGCTTCCGCGAGAGCCAGCCCCACCCACCACCGAGTGTCAGTCCGGCAATGCCGGTCGTCGAGTTGTAGCCGACGGGTGTGGCAAGTCCGAACGCCTGAGTCTCGTGGTCCAGTTCGTTGAGCACGACACCCGGTTCGACGCGAGCCGTCTTCGCGTCCGGATCGACCCGCACTGATTTCATCGGTGAGAGATCGATCAGAAGAGCATCGTCTTCAACGGCCCTCCCAGCGATGTTGTGGCCGCCGCCCTTCACCGAGACGGGGATATTCTGCTCTTTGGCGAACGTCACTGCGCTGATGACATCTGCGGGGCCAGCACACTGTGCAATAAGCGCCGGGTGTTTGTCTACCATCGCGTTCCAGACAGACCGTGCCTCGTCGTAGCCCTCGTCGTTTGGTCGGATGAGGGACCCGCGTAGACTCCCAGCGAATTCGCTAACAGCTTCATTATTTGAGAGTGGTGCTTCTAATGACATTTCTAATCTCGTTTACTGATACGCGATCGGGCTACGTAAACCGGTGACAATTTCACTCCGAGACGGTGTTATGAGTAACTGAGTGACACGCAGGGGGAAATCACGGTGCTAAATATGCAGACGTACTGAGCAGTCGATTCATCCCCTACACTGCTGAAGACAACTACCTTGTGAGCTATTTTATGATATTATAAATATAGGTGTGATAAAACCCTATCTGCTCGCAGGGAATCTGATTTTGACAGGATTTCGGGGCCAGATCAGTCTATCGTCCAAGAACGCTGAATCCGGCCCTCACTCGGCCACATCAACCAGTTGCTGGAGGTCGTTCGCCTGGCTGATCGCGTCGATGACCTTGCTCGCGAGGTCGTTCATGTCGTCCGCGAACGACTGTGTCGTGTCTGCGACCTCGTCGACGCTCTGCGATGTCTCGACGGCGCTTTCCGCGATGGCGTCGAGGTCCTCGACGGTCTCGGTGATCGACGCCGACGCTGCGTCGGTTCGGTCGTCGACAGCTTCGATCCGCTCGATCGTATCCTCGGCGTCAGACTGCACCTCCGCGACGATGGCCTCGATCTCCGTGGCCTGTTGCTGGGCCTCTTCGGCGAGGGTCTTGACCTCGTCGGCGACGACGGCGAACCCGTCGCCGTCCGCTCCGACGCGGGCGGCCTCGATGGAGGCGTTCAGCGCAAGCATATTCGTCTGGTCGGCGATCTCGTTCAGGATCGCGGTGATATCGTCGATATCGTCGAGCGTCACCTGGAGCGCTTCGAGCCGTTCGCGCGCCTCTGTCGCTGCTTGGCGGGCCTCTCGGACGTCTTCGTGCGCCTCACGTGCGGAGGTCTGGGCCGTTTCGGCGCGGTCGACGGTTTCCGAACTCGACCGGTTCGCGTCAGCCGCGTTCCGTGACAGCGTCTCGATCACCTCGCTCGATTCGCTTAGCTCCGTCCCGACGGCCGAAAGCAGCCGACTGTGGTTCGCGGCGAGGTCGCTCGCCCGACGCTCCGATTCCCGGCCCTCGGATCCCTCGGTAGTTTCGTTCACGGGTCGCTCACGCTCCGATCTGGAACTGTCGAGTTTTCCATCTGTGTGTCGTTCGCACACAGCCTAACGAAATATATAACGGTTGAGGACGCGTTATCAGTCGCGATGTCTGACAACGAGGAACACGCCTGTGACTGCGGTGCGACGTTCGACACGCTCAGCGAGCTCAAAGAGCACGCCAAAGAGAATCACCCGGACGCGTACAAGGAGAACTTCGGCGACTGATCGGGAGCCCCGGCGCCGCCTCACGGAAGCGATACCCGCGGCTTTCTCGACGCACCATCACGATAGCGTCACGTCCTGAAACGCGTACTCGACGACCTTGTTGAGCGTCGGGTGGGCGTGGATGATGTCCGTGATGTCCGACACCTGACCGGACCCCACCCGCATCGCCACGACCACTTCGTGGATCATCGTCGACGCCTCGTAGCCGAGCATGTGACAACCGAGGATCTCGCCGTCCGGCGCCGCGAGCACCTTCACGAACCCCTCGTCCAGCTTCTTCGCCCGACCCATCGGCGTGTCCGGAAGGTCCGCCCGGCCGACGACGTACTCCCGGCCCTCCTCCCGGAGCTCGTCCTCGGTCTTTCCGACGCCGGCCATCTGCGGTTCGGTGAAGATAGCGTGGGGCATCGCGGTGAAGTCGGCTCTCCGGTCACCACCGTGGACGACGTTTTCGACGGTCACCTGCGTCTCGTAGTCGCCCGAGTGTTTGAACATCGCGTTGTCGGCGATGTCGCCCTGCGCCCAGACGTTCTCGGCCGAGGTCTCGAGTCGGTCGTTCGTCACGACGAACCCCTTTTCGTCGGTCTCGATCCCGGCTGCATCGACGGCCAGCGTGTCGGTGTTGGGCCGGCGACCGAGCGCGACGAGCAGTGCCTCGCCGGTCGCTGCCGCCGTCTCGCCGTCTTCGGTCTCGGTGTGGACCGTCACGCCGTCGCCGTCGGACGTCACTTCGGTCGCGCGGTGGCCGGTGTAGATCTCGTGACGCTCGCGGGCGATTTCGGTGAACGTCTCGGCGACGTCCGGGTCCTCCCGCGGGACCAGCGTGTCCATCATCTCGACGATAGTCACGTCGGTCCCGAGCGATTCGAAGAAGTAGCCCAGTTCGACGGCGATGTACCCGCCGCCGAGGATCACCAGCGAGTCGGGCTGTTCGCGACGGTAGAGTGCCTCGGTGCTCGTCATGTATTCCACTTCGTCGAGGCCGTCGATGGGCGGGACGAGTGGTCGGGACCCCGCTGCGACGACGACCTTGTCGGCGCTGACCGTCTCGCTCCCCACCTCGACGGTTCGCTCGTCGACAAAGACTGCCTCGTCTCTGTACAGGGTGAGATGCTCCTTGTCACGATACCTGTCTTCCATCCCTTCGGCGATCGGTGCGAGCGTTTCGTCCATGTCGTCGACGATAGCCGCGTAGTCGACGTCGTCGAGCGTCGCGTCGAGGAAAAACCGGCCGGCCTCGCGGACGTGGTTAGCGGCTGTCGCCGCCTGGATCAGCATCTTCGAGGGATTACAGCCGCGGTTGAGACACGTCCCGCCGAGCGGCCCCTTCTCGACGAGCGCCGTCTCGAGCCCCGCGTCGGCCGCCGCGGCGGCGACGTTGTTGCCGGTGCCCCCGCCGACGACGAGGACGTCGTAGTCGGCCATCTACTCCGCCTCCCGGTCCGGGCCGTGTTCGGCGCCCCACTCGATGAGTGCCGAGACGACGGGTTCCAGCCCGCGTCCGCGCTCGGTCAGCGAATACTGTACGCGAACCGGCTGGTCGCTCACGACCTCCCGGTCGACGAGGCCGTCGTCTTCGAGTCGAGTCAGACTCTCCGAGAGCATCTTCGAGGAGACGCCGACGATCGCCGATTTCAGTGCGCTGAAACCCATCGGGCCGTTCTCCAGCAGGCGGTACACGATACGGAGGTGCCACTTCCGTCCGAGGGTGTCTTGCACCGCGTCGAACACGTCGTCCGGATCGGTGAAAAGCAGGTCGCCGCTCCCCGTACTAGACATCTGCCACGACACTCCAGTCGATTCTGAACTCATGCGTTACCTCCACTGACACGGCGTGTGATACTCAAACTATCACAGACCGGGATCCCCGTTCCGAATCACCGTCAGAATTATATACTAGATTAGTCTTCGGACTGCGCGTCTCGAAACCGTTCCCAGAAGACCTCGTTCAGCCCCCCATCCAGATTGCTCTCCCGATAGTCCTCTTTGGTGAGGTTCGCCTCCTCGATGAGCGACGCCGCTTCACCGGCCCAGGCATAGAACCCCACGAGCGTCTCCTCACGCATTTCGTCTAAGTCGATCGAGTGGTAGACGTTGACGAATCCGCCCGACTCGCGATTGAGCTGGGACTTTTCGAGCAGTCCGAATTCGACGAGTTCGTTGAGGTAGTTCCGAACGGTGCTCTCGTCGTAGTCGAGTCGGTCGGCCAGTTCCCCCGGCGATAGCGGCCCCTCACCGATGACACAGAGGCAGATGTCGAGTCCCGGTTTGGGGAGGCCGAACGCGTCGAGCAGCACCTGTCGGATATCGGGCGGCCGAATGTCGAGCTTCGTCTCCCGCACGCGCTCCATCGGCTCGTCGTGGCAGGTCATTCCGCCGTCGCAGTCCTGCATCGTGAGCACGACGTTGTTGCAATCTCGACACCGATAGATCGCGTATTCGCGGTCCGCGAGGCTGACCTCGCTTCGATCCCCGTCGCGCTCGAGTTCGTGCAGTGCCCCGGCGATCCCATCTGACTGATTCTCGTCGCTCATTGTCTGAACCCTTTCGTACGCTTGGATGGAGGCACACGTGTTTGTACGAGAAGAGCCCTCTTGAAACTTTGAGTCGCCGTCGTACGGAGTATTGCAAGACAGTCCGGGATCGACCGCACGCAGTTCGTGCGCTCGACCCGGGAAACGCTCGCAATACTCCGTATCACTCTTCGACGAGATCCAGAACGAGCACGTCGTCGGGGTCGATGTCGAGTGCGAGAAGTTCCCGTGCGGTGACGGTCGGTCGATACCCTTGCTCCGTCGACTCGAGCAGTTCCAACTCACAGAGAGATTCGAGTGGGCGCGTGAGCGCTTCTTCGGAGAGTCCCTGTGACTCGGCGATGCTGTGAGCTGTCACCGGCTCGTCCGAGTTCTGATACTGGTCGACGACCGCGACCAGTACTGTGTGAGATGACGGAGACATTGGGGAGTCCGATCGTGTACGAGAGGTGATCAACGTCTGCTCGGATAGTAGCAGACCGATCGAATAGGTCTTGCTGACGGGTAGTACACCGTGTTACGTCGAGTTCACCCCGACCGAGATCAGGGATGTGAATGAATTGTTAAAAACCATCCGCCGGGGGAGACGGAATGGGAGTTGTGGGCAGATGGGAAGGGGTCGGGTTCGGGCGCGACGGTTCATCGCTAGTCGGCTTCGGAGCGTCTACCGACGGGCAGCTAGCGACACTTCGCCGCACGTCATCCTCGGTGGAGTGTGATATTATAGCTGTTCCGTGTATGCATCTTTCTCACATCAGCGCACGAAGACGACCAGGTAACCTGCAGGAAGCCGCGTTACGCCGGTCTTAGGCGTCATTTATTGAGGTGAACACGCGAACGGACCGTATGACCGACCAGGTGCGGCACGGTCTCGAAGGCGTGCTCGTAACGGAATCGAAGCTCTCGAAGATAGACGGCGACGCGGGTGAACTGTGGTACCGCGGCTATCCGATCGCCGAACTCGCCCGACAGGCCACCTTCGAGGAGGTTCTGTACCTGCTGTGGAACGGGTCGGTACCGACGCGGTCGGAACTCGCTTCGTTCGTCGACGAGCAGTCGTCCGACCCGTGACCGTCCCGGACCGATTTCGGACGCCACTGTCGGGCCCCGGGAGTGTCCAGCGATGAGATTCGAACCGCTGCGGGCGCGATTCGAACCGCTGGTCCATCTGGGGACCGGACTTCGGTCCGCGTTCGGAGAGCTACTGGACCAGGAGTTCGGGTATTCGACGGGACACCTCGCGGCGATGCTGAACACCTGCCTGTTCGCACCGTCACTGCTCACCTTCTGGTTCGTCAACGGCGTTCTAGACTTTTCGACAGCGGTCGCGATCGGTGCGGTCACCAGCCCCGGCGGCCTGCAGGTCCGTCTGATCGCCTACCTGTTTCTGGTACCGACCTTCCTGGTCGTGCGAATCGCGGTCCACCTGCTCCATCCCGGCCACAGGCGACAGGTCCTCTCGGGCTCGTGCCCGAACACGCGGCTGGTGAGCCTCGACTGGTTCAGCACGGGGATCCTCGCGACCGGACTCCCGCTCGCGCTCCAGGACCTCGGCCCCTGGCTCGCGATGAATGTCGTCTTCCTCGTCGGTCTGTTCGTCGTTCCCCGCTTCGTCGACGACACTCGGGCCGGAATGGTCAAACTGCTCGCTATCGCAGCCGGGAGTCTGGTCTTCCTGTACGCGAACTACGGCGGGGCGGTCGGCCTGCTCCCGGAACCGTCGACGGTCCTCGGCCCCGTCGCGACGTTCAGGCTCGGTGACGAGGCTACCCGATGGCTGCTGCGGGCGTTCAACAGCGTCCTGTTCGGACCGATCCTCGTGGGTCTGTTCGGCGGGATGATGAATCGTATTCTCACCCGACCGGAACTCTCGGGCATCCCGCTCGCGGAGTACGCACTCCCGGCCCGGGACCCAGACTCAGTCGTTCTGACGAGCGCTGCCTTGGGGACCGCGTTCTATCTCGTCGTCGTCTTCCTGCTCACGGGTCGATCGACCCTGATCCTGTGAATATCCGTCTCAGGACCGCTCGACGACGACCCGGACCTGGTCGCCGCTTCGCAACCCGTACGACCTGGGGGTCACCGGTTCACCGTTCACCGTGATCCGAACCGTCGTGTTCGCACTCCCGTCTCGGTACGTCGTCCCCTGATATGTCACCGACGACTCCGTCGCGTTGAATCCGAGTGTGCCGAGCGCGTACTGGAGCGTTACGCCCCGAGCGTGGACGTGCCACCGCGTCCCGCGGCCGCCCTCGAAGTGGAACGCGTTCGACTGCATCTGATATCGCTGCCGCCCGAAATCGACCTGTTGACCGTTCACGACCATCTCCATCGTCCCGTGGTAGTGGACCGCACCGAGGTCGGTCGGTTCCTGCCCTGGGGTCACGTCTCCGCCGCCCCCCGACGGCGAGAACAGCACGAATCCGACGATCGCCACCGTGACGACCAGAATCCCGCCCAACAGGATCGGCCCCGTGGCGCGCGTCTCCTCGTCGTCACCTTCGTCGACACCGACTCGTCGTCTGTCGATCGGTCCGAGTTCCCCGAGATGTTGGCCCTCGAGATGGTCGAGATACGCCGATTCGCTCTCGAACGATTCGTCGCAGTAGTTGCACTCCGGCATTCTCTCATCTCCAGGGAGTCACGAAACTGGCTTCAACGCCCGGTAACGTGCCCGTAACCCGATTCTCGGCCCGACGGTTCCGGACCGTCGGTTCGGGTTCCGACCAGCTCGATCCGCTCCCGTCGAGTCACTCGCAGTCCATCGAACAGTCGTACGACTTGCTGTATATCCAGTAGCCGTCGTCGTCGTCGGGCGCCGCTAGCGTGGCGTAGTCCAGCGAGAGTCGTGGTTCGTTGTCCCGGTTGAGCGTCTCGACGTGGTGCCACTCGCCGTCCGGTTCGGAGAGCGTCGCGCGGTACTGCCAGACGCGAACGCGTTCCTCGGTTACCCGGACCGCGTACGACTCCGGTCGAACGTCTGCCTGTGGCGGACGCTCCGCTTCCGTCGGAAGCGTTTCTCCGACCATACTCTCCTAACGGGCGGGATCGGATTAACTGTATCCCGGATATTCGTGACGGATGCACGACTGCTCTGAAGCCTGGCGGGTCTCAAGACACGCATGGCGGTGTCTATTCTCGTAATTTCAGTGGGTAACGCCTCCATCACCGCACAATTAGATAGGCGCGGCGGCTGGAACTTTACACGAGTTCGGATTCCGGAACGAGCTGAACGAAAATCCACTGGCACAGGGTACTCGAACGCGATGGACTCCCCGAAGGGCGACCCCGTGTGACGGGGGCCGATTGACGCTGCACTAAGATTCCACGTGAGGCGGTAACTCGGTGGTTAGCGAGATATTATTACCATGTGTCGCCGGGTGATCGTATGCTCGATGTCGGCGACACTGCACCGGAGTTCACCCTCCCGGGAACCGCTCGCGACGACGACGGGAACGACAGGGACGACATCGCCGAGTACTCCCTCTCCGCGGCGCTCGAAGAGCGTCCGGTCCTGCTGAATTTTTACGTGTTCAATTTCCATCCGGCCTGCCGGGAGAACGTCTGTTCGCTACACAACCTGTCGTGGTTCGACCTCGACGACGGCATCACTGTCTACGGTATCTCGACCGACAGCGTCCACAGTCATCGGGAGTTCGCGCGCCAGGAGACGCTCGGATTTCCACTGCTCTCAGACAGCGACGGGAGCGTTGCCGCGTCCTACGACGTCCTCGCAGACGAGATCGCGCGTCACAGGCAGGTCGCCCAGCGCTCGGTCTTCCTGATCGACCGGTCCGGGACCGTGCGCTACGCCTGGAGCGCCGAGACGCCCTCACAGCAGCCAGACTGGACGGAAATCAAACGTGCGACCGACCTGTTCGAACCGTCCTGAGACCGGGTTGGCTAGAGGTCGATGTCACGAGTGGGTCGAACTGCCCCACTACGGCATCGGATTACGTCGGTGTAAGCTACAGTTAATCGCCCGGCAAAACAGTTTCCACGAAATGCGACGAGAAGCGTTCGAGGAGCCGAGACGAGTCGCGACCTGGAGTGACCTCGACGACCGCGATCCGACCCACGCTCGCGTGGGGGACGTCGACCTCGTTGTCGTCCGTGACGGGGACACGGTCTCGGTCCTCTACGGCCGGTGTCTGCACCGGGGCGTCCTGCTAGCGGACGGCCACGTCGACGGGACGAACCTCATCTGTGGCGTTCACGGCTGGGACTACCGCTTCGATACGGGGATCAGCGAGTACGACAACAGCGAACAGCTCGAGAAGTTTCCGGCGGCAGTCGACGAGGGCGACGACGCCGTCTACGTCGACGCCGCCGAGATCCGGGCGTGGGCCGCCGACAACCCCCAGCCCTACGGGGACCCAGAGGAAGCCGACAGCACCACCGACCCGGAGTTCTACGGCGAACCGGACTACGAAAAAGAACCGTACACGCATTACATTCAGAAGCTCGCTCAGCACGGGCCGGAGGGTATCGGCGAACATGGGCCGGTCTCGGCGATGGGCGTCCCGCGAACGGAGTTACCCACCTGGGACGACCTGCAGATCCAGACGGCCCAACTCGCCGAGACCCCGCTCGATGACGAGGCACCGGTCGACACGGAACTCGTGCTCGGACCGAACGCGGAGAATCCGCTCACGCTGGAGATCCCGATCTTCGTCAGCGACATGAGCTTCGGCGCACTCAGTGAGGAGGCGAAACTCGCGATGTCGGAGGGCGCCGAACGCGCCGGGACGGGGATCTGCTCCGGGGAAGGCGGGATGCTCCCGGAGGAGCAGGAAGCTAACTCGCGATACTTTTACGAGTACGCCAGCGGGAAGTTCGGCTGGGACATCGACCACGTCGAGCGGGTCCAGGCGTTCCACTTCAAGGCCGGCCAGGGCGCGAAGACGGGAACCGGCGGACACCTGCCCGGCGAGAAGGTCCAGGGACGGATCGCCGAGGTTCGAGACCTCGAACCGGGTACGGATGCGGTGAGTCCGTCCCGGTTCCCGGACCTACAGACTCCCGAAGACTTCGCGAAGATGGCCGACCGGGTCCGGGACGTCGGTGGGGGCATCCCCGTCGGTTTCAAGCTCTCGGCCCAGCACGTCGAAGCCGACATCGACTTCGCGCTGGAGGCGGGTGCGGATTACATCATCCTCGACGGCCGCGGTGGTGGGACCGGAGCCGCGCCGGACGTGTTCAAGAACAATATTTCGGTACCCACGATGGCGGCGTTGGCCCGCGCCCGCGAGTATCTCGACAAGCGCGGTGCGGCCGAGGTGACGCTCATCGCCACGGGCGGGCTTCGGACCGAGTCGGACTTCATCAAGGCGATGGCACTGGGGGCCGACGGCGTCGCGGTCGCCAACGCGGCGATGCAGGCCATCGGCTGTCTCGGGATGCGCGCCTGCGATTCGAACAACTGCCCCGTCGGCATCGCGACACAGCGCGAGGACTTACGTGACCGGCTGGTCGTCGACTCGGCCGCGAACGGACTGCGAAACTTCTTCGAGGCGACGGTCGAACTGATGAACGTGATGGCCCGCGCCTGCGGACACGACAGTCTCTCTGGATTCGAGCGCCGCGACCTGACCGCGTGGAAACGAGACGTTGCGGAGTTGACCGGCGTCGAATACGCCGGCGTCGGGAGGTGAGTCGTCCGTGCTTCCGTACGACGGCCGACGCGTGGAACTGGTTACGGTCGCGGCTGTCGCCGATAACGGCGTGATCGGTCGCGACGGAGAACTCCCCTGGCCGTCGATCCCCGAGGACAGGCGCCAGTATCGGGAGCGGATCGCCGACCATCCGGTGATTCTCGGCCGTCGGACCTTCGAGTCGATGCGCGAGGACCTCCCCGGGACCGCTCAGATAGTCGTGAGTCGGAGCGACCGCGAGTACGACGTCGAGTCCGCGCGCCACGCCGCCGGCGTCGACGACGCGGTCGGGAGCGTCCACGCGCTCGGCGCGTCGCGGGCCTACGTGATCGGTGGCGGCGGGATATACGCCCTCTTCCAGCCGTACGTCGACCGAATGGTACTGAGCCGGATCCCCGGCGAGTACGAGGGGGACACGTACTTCCCCGAGTGGGACGCCGGCGAGTGGCAGCGCGTCGACGCCGTCGACTACGACGAGTTCACCCTCGAAGAGTGGGTTCGGGAGGCGGAGTGAACGGAGACACCCCCATGGACACGTCACGTCTCTCCGACGCTGTCGACGACTACCTCGCGACGGAGCGTTCGGAACTGTTCGAGTTCACTGAGCGGCTGGTGGGCTTCGAGACGCAAAACCCGCCGGGCGGCACGGTCGATGTCGTCAAGTGGCTCGAATCGACACTCGGCGACATTGACCTCGAACTGGACCGGGTCGCCGTCGACCCGGAGAAACCGAACCTGCTCGCAGGTGAATCAGCTGTCACCCGGATCGATGTCGATCCAGTATCGGGCCTTGAGTGCCGAGCGAGAGCATAGTTGCCCAGAAGAACATTAAAAACCTACCGAGATGTAAACAGGGTAATGACGGATCCTCCAACTGTCACTCCCGGCGAGATGGACACTGACACGCTCTTGGAAACGATCAAACAAAAGGGGCATGTCGTAGTACGGACTGAATTTCTAGACTCTGACTACGATGTGACGCTTCGATGGGATGGGGAGACGTTCTATTGTGATACGCCGACGCGGTTGCACCATCACGATACCGAACAGGGAATGCGTACGTGCATCGAGGAGCAGGGATACAGCGAGTGATCTCTGGGTTTGTTATCAACGTAGCCCGCTTACACCCCCTGTCGGTGAGGTCTTTGATACTGGGTGACCAGTCAGTAACCTGTTCATTTATTTTGTCGCACTGTCTACCATAGAGCACAATGATCCAGGCAGATCCTTCGCCCGAGCGGTTTCGTGAACTGATGCTAGACGAGGAGCCAGCGTTTGAGGATGTACTGGCCTGCGTGTTCGATATCCAGAGTCATGAGGTTCAAACGTATCTGACGCTCCGTGATAATCCAAGGACCACCGTTGCGGAACTGGCCGCTGAGCTCAACCGCGACCGGAGCAATATCAACCGGTCGCTGACAACTCTGCAAGAGAGAGGCCTGGTCGATCGAGAACGCCGCTTGCTTGATGGTGGCGGCCACGTCTACCAATACGCCGCTACACCACTACCCGAGGCACGCGAATTGATGCACGAAACCCTAGACGAGTGGGCCGCCTACGTCCACGACCGCATTGAGGAGTTCGGACAGGACTCCAAATGAATCCTACAGTCTCCGTTGGCTGATCTGAAATTTGATTCAGGTAACGTAACTTGCTTGCGGGTGAGAAACTTCGGAAATCGTCGTTCGTTGAATGTCCCATATATGAATATAGGCCAACAAACCCGTCAGGGACTCGTTTCTGAGTGATTAGCTCTGTGAAGACGTACCGGTCCCGATTCTGGGTTCCAGTGAGGTGAGATAGATCTCGATAGAGGGTCTACTCGTCGAAGCAAGTGCAGGTGCCGTTGAGTTCGCCGTCAACAACCCGGTCTATCGTCGGATCGCGGCCGTCTATGCGCTGCTCCCGCTCAGATACGCACAGACTATCGATCATCCGATGGTCTAGCATTCCAAGTTGGAGACCACAGTTACGGAGGATCGATCTGCCGACTCACCAGAACGAGACTTCCGACGAGCATGACGACAGAGAGCGGGAGGAGAAACTGGAACGTCGTCAGCAGGGCACTCGACGCCTGGATTCCGAGGACGATCAGCACGACGGGGCCGCAACAGGCGGTTCCCGAGAGGACGGCCGGAACGCTCGCGAGAATCCCCGTCGAGGACTGGCCGATTCCGCACGCCTTCGGCTGTCGCCAGGCGAGGTACGTGAGGCCCAAGTTCAGCCCGACCAGCACCGACAGCCCGAACCCGATGACTGAATTGAACGAGAAGAGGTAGGTGACTGGGCCCAGCCGGACCTGTGCCACGGGAGTATAAGAGAACGGGCCGAGCGCAGGTTCGAGGAGCTTTCCGAGAGGGTCGGCGACTACGGTGACCGAGTACCCACCTAGTCCCGGTGCGAGGTGGCCGAGCGCCCAGAGATACACCAGCAGGTACCCGGCGGTGACCGCGCCGACTACGGCCAGCGCGTCGCGGCGGGACAGCGTCAGCGCCGTCGCGGCCCGCGTCTTCGCGGCGAGGGCCCTCGACCGGTGTGCGAGCGAACGGTCGCTCGTGAAGACGCCGTCACTCATACACGTCGGTCTCGGGGTAGTAGCTGCCCCAGGCGAACCACATCGCGTCGAAGGTGTGGACTCGCGAGAGCGGGAGTGAGTCCGGTTCGTGAGCGGTTCCGTCGGGCCCGACAACCGACCCGTCCTCGAACCGGTACTCCTCCTCCTCCGAGTTCCAGTAGACGTACCCCGTGTCCAGCGCCGGGTCGTACACGGCCAGCACCGGTTCCGCCCCGAGTTCGCCCGTCATCAGGCTCTGGTCGCGGAGCGATTCCTTCAGGAACGCGACGGCGCCGTCCGCGGTCCGGGCGCCCATCACGACCGTCTTTTTGTCGAAGCGATCGGTGCTGTTCAGCGCCGGGAACAGCAGGTTCCCGTTCGCGTAGTAGCCGCCGCGCGGGTTGTACGAGCCGTAGGGGTCCGACCCGTAGTTACGCGCGTGGCCGGTGTCCGTCGAGAGCACCCGCGTCTCGGGCTCGTGACGCCGCCAGCGCTCCCAGGTCGTCCAGACCAGCCGGAGTTCCCGAAGCGACCGGACCGAAGCGTCCTCGTTCCACGGTCCCGGGATAGACGTGGCGAGGATCTGCGGCCACCACGTCTCGGTCGCCCGGTCGTACATGACGAGGTTGTTGTTGATCAGTCGACCCGACACACCGAAGGTCGTCTCCCCGCGCTCGAAGCCCTGGACGGTCCCCGTGAGCGGACAGTAGGTGACCGCGACGTTGGTCCCCGCGAGTTCGTCGTTGACGATCTCGTGGTGGGCCAGGATCTTCTGCGGGTAGGCCTTCGCGACGCCGTCGCGTTCGACGCCAAACACCGGGTCACCCGGGGCGAGGTAGTCGACCGCGTCGGGCGCGAGGAATTTCGGGTCGTCGATCGAGGGGATCCCGTCTTTCGACGGACCGCCCGACATCGCGTTGTCGCGCAACGTTGCGGGCTCCATTGGCAAAGGGAGCTGAGCGTCGGCGGTCGGGACTGCGTCCGTCACGCTCGTCGAGTCGGCCGTGGCTCCATCCGCCGAGTCAGCCGCCGTTCCGTCCGCGCGACCGGCCTCGTCCGGTCCCGCGCTTCCCGGCGTCGGGGTGGTCTCGCTGCTGCGACCGACACAGCCGCTGATGCCGATCGCCGCGAGCGCGGCCGCGGAGAGGAACTGACGCCGTGAGGGAGACACCATTACCCTCTATAGGACGGTCGCTTGATTAACAGTTGAGCGGCTGTGCGAGCGCGGCACACTCCTCCAAGGGCCCCCCACGGCCTGCCGGGGGCTCGCAGCGGGAGATCAGTCCGGCCGGTAGAACGCGTCGGGACCGTGGTCGTCCCGCCAGGCGAACGCGAACAGGCGACAAGTGGGCAGCCGTTCCAGCGCCCGTCCGTCCGCCGCGCGGCCGGTCGCGGGGTCCCAGACGGTCCCGTCGGCCGCGACCCCGCCCTCGGTCACCACGAAGGCGTACCCCGGATCGACGTACCCGTGGATCCCGGCATCGGGCGTCGCGAACACGACGATGTCGCGAGCGCCGACAGTTGCCCGCACGACTCCGTCCGCGTCGCGGACCCGCGGGAGTGGGAACCCGACGGCCTTGTCGCCGACTTCGACCCCGAGGACGACCGTCTTCGGGTCGAGGTCGTCGCCGTCCCACTCGCGGGAGCCGTCGCCGCGGTGAGCAGCGAGGCCGAAGCCGTCGCTCTCGAAGTAGTCGCTGTACGGCGACTCATCGTAGTCGATGGGGGCGGGCGCGTCGCCCTCGCTCGCCGCCTCGCTCTCGCCGCCCGGCCGCCGGAGCACCACACCGTCGGGGTGGGCGTCACGGAACCGCCCCCAGGGGAGGACCGACGCGGGTTGAACCGAGAGCGTGTCTCCCGCGAAGTCGCCCTCGATGCAGTCGCCGCTGGACTGTTTCCACTCGCTCCCCGTCTCGCGGTCGTACAGCACGAGGTCGTCGTCGGCGAGTTTCCCCGAGACTCCGAATTCGAGGGTCTGCCCCTCGTGACGCCGCCCGTAGACGACCGCGCTGCCACACAGCGGGCACCACGTGACCGCGATCGGGTCGCCGTCGACGGTGTCGTTGACGACCTCGTGGAACTGGAGGTATCGGACGGGGTAGGCCTTAGCCCGGTCGTCCGTCTCGACCGCGACGACGAGGTCGTCGGCCGCGCCCGGGTACTCGGCTCCGAACGCCGGGTCGTCGACGCTCGGGATGGCGTCGCGGGGAATCACCTGTCGGACGTTCACGCGGCGGACTACTCGGTCGCGGTTCATAACGTTCAGGTCGTCGCTCGTTTCGGCCGCGCGACGGTGCGTGGCGAACGCCGCCCGGCCAAACCCCTATCAGGATCCGCGCGAACCCGAGTGTATGAACGTCCAAGACGTGCTCCCGCGGGACGCGATCCCCAGTATCGACGATCCTGCGTTCGGGCCGACGTACTTCGGCGACCCGAACGACGAGGTGATCGTCGTCGACGGTGACCCGCCGCGGGCGTATCCGATCCGGGTCCTCAGCTATCACGAGATCGTCAACGACACCATCGACGGTCGTCCCATTGCAGTCACCTGGTGTCCGATCTGCTGGAGTGCGGTCGTCTACGACCCGGTGGTCGACGGCCGGACGCTGACGTTCGGCACCTCGGGAAAGCTCGCCGACGACGCATTGGTCATGTACGACCGGGAGACCGAATCGGAGTGGAAACAGCCGACGGGGGCGGCCATCGCCGGACCGCTCGAAGGAGTGCGTCTCCCTGCGATCCCCGCACCGGTCGTCTCCTGGGAGCGATTCGTCGCTGACAACCCCGACGGCGTCGTCCTCCAGCCCGTACGCGGTGACGGGACCCGCTCGCCCGACGAGGTCTACGACATGGACCCCTACGAGCGCTACGCCGAGGGCGGCGAGTTCGGTCTCTACGGGATGCGAGGCGAGGGGGAGCGCCGCTCGTGGGACCGAACGGACATCGACGCGAAGACGGTCGTCCTCGGAGTCGAAGTCGGCGACGAGGCCGTCGGATACCCGGTCCCTCGCGTTCGGGCCGCGGGTGGGGTCGTCACCGATACCGTCGGCTCCAGTCGGGTCGTCGTGTTCGCGACGGACGACGGCGTTCACGCCTTCGAGGACCCTGGGTTCGACTTCGAGCGACGCGACGGGTCGATCCGCGCCGACGGGACGACCTGGGACGGGGCTACGGGTGAAAGTGCCGACGGCCGCGCGCTCGACCGGCTGGCCTCCCGACGACTGTTCGCGTTCACCTGGCAGGACGCCCACGGGCGCGACTCGTTCTACGCCCCGTGAGTGAAATTTCACGAGGACGGTTCGGGGCGGTTGCGGTTCGACAGCTCGCGGCGGGTTCGGCGGTCGGTCGCGGGCGCTTCGCCGGGCGTCAGCCCTGCCGGCGACGGTCGGCGAACTTCCGTGGCGCCTTGCGCCAATCGTACTCGTGGAAGCGCAGCGACGGCGTCGCGTCGGCCGGAATCTGGTCGAACTCGCGGAGAAACGAGCGGAGCCCGGACCGCCCGCCGAAGTCGCCGATGAACCACAGACAGACCCGCGGGAGCGTCACGCGGTCCCGGTCGCGGTCATACTCGACGGTCCCGTCCAGATAGGTCTCCGTCGCGTCGTCCAGCGTGTCGTCGACGATCTCGGGGGTGTAGGCGAGCACAGCCGGACAGCTCACCGCCCCACAGTTGAGCGCGAAGTGGATCCGCGGGTCGGCGTCGAGGCGGTACGCCGCGGACAGCCCCGTCCGGCCGAGCCGGGGGAGATATCCGAGCCCGTACTTCGACTTTTGTCCCCGGAGGATTCCGTGTTCGATGTCGTCCAGGCTCAACTCGACGCCGGCGACCGTGACCGCCGACGCTCGGAAGAATCGCCACCGCGACTCGAACAGGGTGGGCCGCCTGTCGAGCAGGAGCTGGGCCGCCGCGTTGTAGACGTTCAGCCAGAAGGCCAGCGCCGTCCGCCGCTCCGTCCGGACTGGAGCGAGTGACGGCTCGTTCATATCGGCTAGCGACTGGCGGAACTGTTCGGTGGGCTCTCTGCGGCGGACCCGTTCGAGCAGCCCACGGGCCAGCTCCGTCGGCGCCGACGGCGCCGAATCGAAGTCGTTCGCATCACCGACGGCAGGGGATCCCGGAACGTCCGGGCCCGTGTCCGCCTCTCGACCGTCGTCGCCGGACGAGTCTCCCATCGTCCCAAACGAGGGTGCGGACGAATAAAAATCGTCCGCGGTCGAGAGCGGATCGCGCGGACCCGCTTACAGACCGACGCCGACGCTCCACCAGGCGACCGTGACGGCGACCGCGAGCATGACCATAGCCAGAACCGACGGGAGAGGACTCCGCTGTCGCGTGAGCGTGGCTCGACCCCAGATGAGGAAGGGGGACGCCGCGAGGTGCGCCGCGGCGACGGTCGTCGGGAGGACGCCACCGACCCACAGCGCCGCGGCTGCCAGCGCGGCGAGCCCGGCGAGCGCGACGTACGCCCGCCGGATGCGCCCGGGCGACCACCGAACGGCCAGCGTCCGCTTGCCGACCCGCTCGTCCGCACGGCGGTCGGGCCAGTGGGTCGCCAGGAGGTTGCAGCCGACCACCGCCGCGAACGGGAGGGGCGCCAGCGCGGTGGCGACGGTCGGTGTCGCTACGACCGTGACACCGTAAATCGGGAGTACGATACCGCCCAGCGTCGCGTTGACGAGTTCTCCGACGCTGCGTCTAACCAGCGCCACGGGCGGCAGCGAGTACGCCAGCCCGGCGAACAGCGTCACGACGAGCAGTCCCGCCGCCGTGGGCGGCACCCAGCCGGTCCCGGCGACAACCACGATCACGACGACTGAGGCCGAGAGGGCGGCGACGGTCGCCCGCCGGAGGAACGACCGTGGTAGTCCGGTACGTGCGAGCGCCCCGCTGCCGCCCGAGAACGGCGTGCGGTCGGTCAGCGCGTCCGTGTCCGCGTCCGCGTATTCGTTCGCGTAGTGGATAGTCACTGTGACCGGCAACAACGCGACCGCGCCGGCGAGGACGCGCGAGGCGAACGCCGGGGCAGTCACGTCGGCCGGTGTCGCAGCGGTCGCGGTCCCGGCGACCAGCGGCGGGCCGGCAGTCGACATCCCGACCCCGAGCAGGTAGACGAGGACGACCAGCGCGACCTGACTCGGCCGACTCGCCGCCCACAGCGCCCAGAGCCGCGGCAGCCGGTCGACGAGTCGCGAGCGAACGGACGGGGTCGACATAGGTGCTGCTGTGGCCGCGGCGCGGGTAGCTCTGTCGGTAAGGTTCAATACCGCTCGCTCCTGACCGTCTTGCAGATGACACGAGCGGCGGCGGTCGATGGGTTCGAGACGTTCGTCGACCGAACGGCCGAAGCGACCCGTCGAGAGTTCAGCGTGGAGCGAGCGCTTCGGGGGACAGGGCTCGGCCCAGGCGGCGCGCTCGTCGACCGGCTCCGGCGCCACACCGACGCGTTGGAACGGCAGGTCGTCGAACCGGAACTGGAGGCGTACCGCCAGCGCTCGGTCGAACAGTTCCGCGTCATCCTCACGGCCGTCAAGGACGACCGCCCCGTCGGGGCGGTCGAGACCGAGCTGCTCGAACACGACAGCATGGTGCAGGCGCTGGACCCCGACTTGACACCCGAGCGGCGCCGAGCTGTCGTCGAGGACGTCCTCGGCCGGCTCCAGCGACTCGGCGACGGGGTCGTACCCATCGTCGAGCGGCCGGAAGACGAGTTCTGGCCGGCCGTCCGGAACGCGTTCGACGAGGAACGTGCGCGTTCACTGGTGGAGACGGTCGTCCCGTTCACCGGCCCACTGCGACGCCACCGCGACGCGTTCGCCTTCGAGGTGCGTATCGACCCCGCCGACGTGCTCTCCGGTCCACTGGCTGGGCGGCTGCCGGCCGTCTCGCTGGACTACACCGACGAGGCGGTCCGCGCGATGCGCCGCGCCGAGCGGCGGGTCGTCCACGAGGCTAAATCCGACGTGGCCGAGCAGTTCGACTGAACCGGACAATCATCCCGTTCTCCGGCCGCGAGGGCAGCAGCCAAGAGTCTGGAGTCCGATATCGGAGGTGATGGATACGACAGCCCTGGAGTTTTCGCTGCCGAACGCGGCCGCGGAGCCGGACCCGTTCTCGATCGCCGACCTCTCGCCGGAGATCCGGTTCGCCGTCCTGTTCTTCCAGCGAGACCACTACTGCACGAACTGCCGGGAGCAGGTGCAAGCGGTCGCCGACCGGGTAGACGCGTTCAGAGCGCGCGGCGCGGAACCGGTCTCGGTCGTGCCGGAGCCGCTGGACCGCGTCGAGCAGTGGCAAGCGGAGTACGACCTGCCGTACCCGCTGCTCGCCGACGAGGACGCCGCTGTCGGTGACGCCTACGACCAGCCAGTCCGATTCGGCCTGCTCGGCTCCGTGTCCGATTTCTTGGGCCGGATGCCACAGATCGTGGTCCTCGACCGGAGCGGTGGCGAGGGCGACCCCGAGGTCGTCTACACGTACAGCAGTAACTCGACGTTCGACCGCCCCAGCATCGACGAGTTGCTCGCGACGCTCGACGACCTCGCGGCGGATGGAGAGACCACATCCACCGACGGGTAATCCACAGGCTCGAAAGAAGTCGACCGATCGACGTGGATATGTCGAGGACAACGCGAACCGCGACAGATACGTCACGGATCTACTGCATCTCGCCGCACGTGAACCCTGCCTGAATTGGCAGTGCATGGTCCGTGAGAACGCCTTCGTTCCAGACGCTCGACTCGCAGGAGCGACTTACCACCCCGTTACTTGAATTTCATAATGCTTCGGGCCCTGGACGACTGTATGGAAGAGTTCGATTTCTTGGTTATCGGGTCGGGTTCGGGCCTCGATGTCGCGAGTGTCGCGGCGAGCCAGGGCCAGTCGGTCGCAGTCGTGGAGAAGGGGCCGCTCGGCGGCACCTGTCTCAATCGAGGCTGCATCCCGTCGAAACACCTGCTGTACCACGCGGACGTGATGGAGACGGTCGAACACGCCGACGAGTTCGAGATCGAAGCGACGGTAGACGATGTCGACTTCGCAGCGATCGTTCGAAACGTCAACGAAGACGTGCAGGAGGACTCCGAATCCATCCGACGGGGTCTGGAGTCGTCGTCGCAGCACGCGCTGTTCGACGGCGAGGCCAGGTTCGTCGACGAACGGACCGTCGAAGTCTCAGATGGCGACGACGACGGCGCTCGCCTGCGGGCGGAAACGGTCCTCATCGCCGCCGGGACACGGCCCGGGATTCCGAACGTCGATGGAATCGATGATGTGGCGTATCTGACGAGTACCGAGGCGCTCCAGCTCGAAACACCCCCGGACCGGCTCGTCATCGTCGGCGGTGGGTACATCGCGGCCGAACTCGGCCACTTCTTCGATACCTTCGGCAGCGACGTGACCGTCGTCGGCCGTCGCCCGAACCTGCTTCCGGAAGCCGACGAGGAGGTGGCCGAAGCGTTCACGGAGCGCTATGCCGATCGGTTCACCGTCCATACCGGACACGCCGCGACGGGAGTCAGCGAGGACGACGGTGAGATCACCGTCGAAGCACGTCCGTACGAGTACGGCGACGAGCCAGGGGTCGTAGACGACGGTGAGTCCGTGACGGTGACCGGTGACGAACTGCTCGTCGCCGCCGGACGAGTGCCCAACACCGACACGCTGAACCTCGACGCGACGAGCGTCGAGACCGACGACAGGGGGTTCGTCGCGACCGACGAATACCTCCGGACGGACGCCGACGGCGTCTGGGCGCTGGGAGACATCGTCGGTGAGTACCTCCTGAAACACAGTGCGAACCACGAGGCCAAGGCAGTGGCCAGGAATATCTTCGGGAGCGAACTCGAACCAGTCGACTACAGTGCGATGCCGTTCGCCGTTTTCGCCTCGCCGGAAGTCGCTGGCGTCGGCGCACTCGAACAGGACCTTCGCGAAGCGGGCCGAGACTACGCGACTAACACCTACCGGTACGAGGAGACCGCACGCGGCGACGCGATGAAAGCCGATGGCTTCGTGAAGGTGCTGGTCGATCTCGATGGTGGAATACTCGGCTGTCATATCGTCGGTCCCGACGCCTCGACGCTGATTCAGGAGGTCGTCGTCGCGATGAAGGCCGGGTCTGGTACCGTTCGGGATATCAGAGAATCGGTCCATATTCATCCGGCGCTTCCCGAAGTCGTTCAGCGTGCCTTCTCCGGACAGTTCAGTCGCGGCGGAAATGGCCACGACCACCACCATCACTAGCGTTCTACTTACACTCGCGTAACTACCTTACTGAACCGTTCGCGTGCGTTTTTGTGGGTCCTGTCCGTACCCTTGGTTGCAATGACGAAAGCAGCAGTCGTAATCCTCGCCGGAACGGAATCGCACGCTGATACGGGTCGTCTCGTCAACGGACTCGAGACAGCCAAGGAGTTTGCACAGACCGACGGTGACGAAGTCGAACTCATCTTCGACGGTGCCGGGACACAGTGGATCCCGGAACTCGAAGACGAAGAGAGCGACTACCACGAGCTCTACCAGGCGGTCCGAGACGACACGTCGGTGTGTGACTTCTGTGCCGGTGCGTTCGGTGTCGAGGACGCAGTCGACGACGCCGGCGTCGTGACCCTCGACGACCACGACGGCCACCCGAGCATTCGCTCGCTCGTCGACGACGACTACGAGATCATCACCTTCTAATCCGGGTCCGAGCGGTAGCCACGCTCCTCCCGTTCCCCTCTTCGAAGCTTCGGATAAATGAATCGCTGGCCTCGACTGTGGGGTGTTCAGGTAATTCGCCGTCGGGTACGGTGGGCACACAGTTGCCGAACAATTTTGACCGTCCCTGTCGCACTCTGATACGCGATGGTCATCATCTACGCGACGTTCCCGATAGATCCGCAACACCGCGAAGAAGCGACCGAATTGATGCGAGAACTGGCCGAGCAATCGCGCAGCGAAGACGGAGTCATCGAGTACCGTGTCGGGGCTGACATCGAAGACCCGAACACGTTCAGATTCTTCGAGCGGTACGAGGACGAAGCAGCGTTCGGTGCCCACGCTGAAACAGAACACTTCGAAGAGTTCGAGTCTGCGCTCCCCGACGTACTCGCGGGTGAGCCGACCGTCACTCGATTCGACATCGATTCTGTAGCAGATCTAGAACTCTGAGGGATGTGAAGAGGCGGTTACTTTCTCTGATCGGGTAGTCCAGTCGAGTCAAGCTAGTAGATGGGGTATCGGTCCCCGTTGCACTCCCTCGATTTCACCCACTCCGAGAATTTCTATCTGAGCTACCGAGATCGACTCTGACAGGGTCGTTGATCACTATATTAGCGTCTACCACAGAGCTTCTGAGTCTATCCTTCTTCGGTAGAAAGCGTATAGACTCGCTTTCTGGCGTCCATGAACGAAATCCGAGAACGAACGATATTGTTGTCCTCGAGTTTTGTTAATGCAAATCGGACCGTCCGTTGCGGAAGGCGCGCTGATTCGGATATCTGTGACTGTGTGAGGTCTCCCTCGTACTCCAGTGTCTTTGCGACCAATTTCGCGCTCGGAGGGAGGTCCGTCAGAGCGGCACGATTCGTATCGTGAATCGAAGTAGAACGCCCGGTCATCTACTCGGAAGATGAGTCGGGACTGTTTGTAATCCCATACCGGGAATGCGCGCTATCCGCACATCCGGTAGTAGACGGTCTCACCACGTATCGTCGTCAATTCGCTGTTTTAGGACATCTCCTGCCGTGTGCGAACGGACAGTTTCCCGTTCAGATCTGGTCGTACGGAGCGACACACTGCTTTTGAGATTGTGAATCCGGACCTCATCCAAATTACAGTCATAGTTACGTAATGGTAACGGGGTTACTCGTAGCTCACCCGATGTGAGAATATAATAGGACCACGAATTCTCGTACTCTTCGGCCACCTAAGAGATAGTTGAGTGGCGAGATCGAGATATCGTTCCGATGGTAGATTACTCGACGTGGGCAAATGAACCAGTTGATATAATTAGAAGCGGGAACTCCGATATCAGTATGAAGCCAGAAACTTCGGGGAAGGGGGACCTGTATGCACTCGTCTCGAACGCGTCGGTCTGGTTCTCATCTCGTCGTCCGACGAATCGGGCTTTACTTTTCGGGGCGCTCGTCGTCAATAGCGAACTTCTGTTACTGCTTGTCTATCTCTCCGTCACGTCGAATACGGTGACGAATGGTTTGATGTTACTATACCCGTTCGTCTGGATCAACCTCACAGTCTGGGCGGTACTGTCGGTATCGCGTCCGACCGCAACCAAACGACGAACGTGGGCCGTTGGCGCCTTGACTGGCCTGTATCTACTAGTGTTGTCTATCGCTGGTGGACTGATCGGACCCGGCCATGCGTTCCACGGCCACACCCACGGTGGTGGAGCAATCCGTCTCACTATTCGTTCGCTCCCACCAGGATGGAGTCCTGCGCTATTGTACGGCGGCGACTGGCTCCGCGTCTCGATTTTCCCCTACCAGCTGATCGGTTATATTGGCCTCTCGTACCTGGTTTACGTGACACTGCTCGACCTCGACGGGTCGGCTCTCACCGGAATTCTTGGGTTCGCTTCGTGCGTCAGTTGTACGTGGCCGATACTCAGTTCGTTCGCTGCCCTCGTATTTGGCGGGGGATCCGTCGTTACCTCTGCCGCTGTGAAGCAGCCGTACGGACTCTCCACGCTAGTCTTCGCTACTTCGGTCTTGTTGCTGGTGTGGAACCCGTTTAGCGAGTGAATCAAAATACCAGACTGAACAAAACGAGGTTGTGGACTGCCGGTGCCAATCCAACACCCCCCGCCACGACTAAGAGCCCCAGAGTTTCGATATCAGGTTGTGAGTCGGTATCCGCCGCGAACCGTACAATAAGTACGGCCACAGTGATTTTGATGAACAAGAACATGATAACTCCTGGAACCTCGTTGATGTTAGCGTTGCCAGCGTTGATGACCGCTGCAGAAATCGGATTCCGTTCGGTCGCCCCGAGGACTTCGAGGCCGATCACTGTAGTCATCGCATCGAGAACGTGAGAGAATACAACGGTTGCACCGAGCCAACCGCCCACTGATTCTTTTTCAATTTTGTACAAAACTATACTAACTACACCAGTCAGTACAAAAGCGAGAACGACCGAAATAGCGTTCCAGCGAAGCACACCAGTTTGATTTGGTGCGACGGCGAGTATGACCGCAACGCCGACCGCAAAGAGAATCAGTGTCCCGAGGGAGGCAGTCGCAGTGGGCAGTCTATCAGTCCCGAACGCATCGAGAACGATCCATATCGTGAGGACGACCACGCTCACGGTAACGTACGCCATCGGAGTCTGAATGAGCAGTGTCAACCACTTTGGCCAGGAAATTGCTTCTTCGAGAGCGTACGTCGCACCGACAATGCCGAACCAAGGGACCAGCGCGACGATCAGCTGCTTTGTGATAGCTATCTGCCTCGCTTTGACTGCGAGAGTGAGGCTTATAAATATAAAACCGAGAAGAACGAACGCAACAATCGCCTTCATCAGACAGACTCTGACCCCATTTCACGGGCTATCGCGGCCGAATCCGATATCTCACCTAAGGGTGCAAACTCGTCAGGACCGACGATTTGTATCATCGACTCCGTGATTTCGATAGGTTGGGTTGACTTAAAACGATGTCCTCCGAGAGTCTACTTCGACGACTGGCTATGAGGGTCGCTCGATACAGCAATTCATTTTCGGCGTGCCCCGGTCGTGTTTAGTTAAGCGTGAAAAGCGAGGCAGGCGAATTTCTTGCAGGTCTATGGCAGAAATTGCCCGCCTCAGCGGTCATAGAGACTGGATAGATTTGGATTTTGTGGAGCGCGAGCGGACACCCAAGCCGGCGATGGCACAGGGTATTCAATCGCACGTTGCGGGCTTGTCGCTGTCGAATACCACCGATCTACTCGCAGACCTGGATGTCGAGCGGAGTCGCAAAGCGGTCCACGATTGGGCCCAGAAAGCCAATCTACAGCCCGAACCCGGGCAGTCTCCGAATCAGATCGCGCTTGACGAAACGGTGATTCGGATCAACGACCAGCAATTCTGGCTGTACGCTGCTGCAGACCCCGAAACAAACGACCTGCTTCACGTCCGGCTCTTTTCGACGACCACGAAAGCTCTCACCGAGATCTGTCTCCGTGAACTGCAACACAAACACGATGTCGAAACTGCCGTCTTTCTCGTCGACGGCGCTCAACACCTCCAAACCGCACTGTAACGAGCTGGACTCCGATTTCAGATGCGTCGCCACGGAAATCGCAACGCTGTCGAACGGATCTTTCGAGAGATGAAGCGTCGAACGTCGTCGTTTTCGAACTGCTTCAGTCACGTTGAACCGGAAACCGCCGAATTATGGCTTCAAACCTTTTCTCGCTGGCACAATACCACTAACTAAACACCACCTCCCGCACAGAGCCAAGGATTATATTCTGTACTAGCCTCTATTTTGTATGGGGTTATATCCAGAAACGACAGGGCCGGGAGTCAAGCGTGGTGCTGGCATCGGCCTCGCTCTGGGCGTCGGTCTCGGGATTGCGATCGATAGTATCGGCCTGGGAATGGGAATTGGACTGGTCCTCGGAGCGGCGATCGGTCGCGGGTGGGACCAACAATAACCATAGCCCACTAAACGCCGTGTCTGCCGAAGAGTTTTATAATGGCTGAACAAGAGTAGCATACCACATAGTATAGACGAGACCGCGGCCGTTTCCATCTTGCCGATGCAATCGAGGTTCGATGCCAGAGACGTTGGACCCGCTCTCGGAGCGTGGTTGTAGGATGACCCACGCCTACAAGACTGGAATCGAACTCGAGGAGACGCTGCGAGATGGAACGTGTCTTCGATCCGCGGTCTGTGAGGTCACACTCTACACAAACCATCTCAAGGACGGCTATCCGGAATGGCACCCGGCACCCGATCCGTTCCGGGGCATGCTCCTGCTGTTCATCTATCGGGAGATGACTGGCGACAGCTACCGAACGCTCGAAACGTATTAGGAACTCGCCGAGCCGTTCGGACTGGATCATGTCCCCGACGAATCCGTGCTCTCGCGTACCTTGCGCTCTCGTTTCGACGATGGTGTCCGCGAGTAGGTGACCGTCGCCCCCCACTACGTGGTCAAAGAGATCCACGACTACGGCCCCACCATCTCTGTGGTACGCCCGAAAGCGGAGGTACTGACTCGAAGCTGGAGTCAGTCGAAGACAATGAGCAGGACGAGTCTACGGGCACTGAGTTCTCAGACGAGCAGATTCGCCTGTCGACACGCCTCGAACGGGACCACGGCTTCGACGGATTCGACTCTGGTCGGGCGTAGAACGCCTCCTACGAGGACGTGCAATTATTCGAGTTGCAGACGTTCATTGGGATGGTCGGTTGTGGCACCGCCCAAGGGGCTGCTCGCTTCCAGTTCCGGCGTAGGGATGACTACGGTCCACACGGCAACACCCATCTGCGAGCGGTCAAACAGTTCGATCCGAAAGCGCTCATTGAGGGCTTTAATAAAGCCTGCGACCGACTGTTATCAGCAATTGGATCGGAGGCCTCGTTTCGTCGACCGGTGACTGCAGCAATCGACATCACCACCATCCACTACTACGGCGACGTCGGGGAGGTGCCGATGGTCAGCGAAGTGCCCGGCGAGCAAGAACGGGCATTCAAGTTCGCAACGCTCTCGATTACCGGAGATAACATTCCGCTTGTCCTGCCGGTCGAACCCATCCGCGAGAGTTCCACCTAGGACGAGAATCCGTCGAATCAGGTCCACCGTGTCGTCCGGCGACTCGTGACGCGAGCGAAAGAGCACGTTCCGATAGAGACGGTCCTGTGTGACCGCGAGTTCGACTCGATGGACGTGTTCCAGACACTCTCGAGCTCGGGGTCAACTACCCCATCCCGAAGCGAATCACGAGTTCTGAACGGGAAGTGATCGAATAAATAGGTAGGGAAAATAGGGATGTCGCCGTCGAATCAGCGTCTGCTCACGTCGAGACGGGGTCGCATCCGATGCAGTTCCTGTACGTCCCTTCGACGAGTGGCGAAGGAATGGCCGCCTCTGCGACGAATCTCCGAGTCGGACCCAATGAAGCCGAAGCGTTTTGTCGGCACTACAGCCGGCGCCGGCAGATCGAGAACGAGTACAAGTCGATAAGAGCGACTTCCTCGCAAAGAACTCCTCGAAAGACCACCGTGTACCTATTTTACTTCGTGTTCGAGGTGTTGCTGTACAACATCTGGCGACTCACTGTTCCCACGTTTTCGGGATGTAGAGCCGCTACAAACGAAGAATCGGATAATTCGACGGTGTCTGATAGGTTCTCGGTCGACGCCAATGCATATGCTTCGGCCTGGCCGAGAATTACTCCGTTATCCTGGGGATACACCGTTAATTTAGCCGAACGCGCGAGTGCTGCGGCTCACCAAGGGCGATCCGAAGGGAGTCTCAGACGTCAGTCTATCTCGCGGAGGTACCGACCAACGGCTCGGACGAACGTCCTAACAGTCACAACCGGTGGCGATCTGATGTCACGGCCTAGTCCCGCTTTCACCAGAAAGTCGGTGAGTCGCCAGAGGTTGTACAGCAGCGCCGCGAACGTGAAGGTGAACAGTCGAATGCGGTAGTCTTTCGAGGAGGTCTTCGGCAGGAACGCTTTCAGTGACTTGTACTGGTTTTCGATGTCCCAGCGGCGGCTGTAGCTGTTCGTGACGTGGTGGATCTCCTCAGGCTCGACGCGGTCACGATTCGTTACGAACACGGCGTAGTTGCCGTCAGCGTCATCCGCAGTCGCTGGGACGTACAGAAACTCCGCAGTGTGATGGACTTCTCCGTCGAAAGCCAGCGGTACATCGTGCTTGACCGCAGCGTCGGCGTCTTCCTTTCTTTCGATCTGCTTGATCGTCTCGTAGTCGTCTTCGTACTTCGGCACTGGCGTCGTGTACAGCACGTCTCTGTCGTGAATCTCGGCGTAAACATCGTCGCTGTAGAACCCACGGTCGAGCAGGACTTCATCGAGATCGACGTACTGCTGGGCACGGTCCAGCAGGCGAGCTACGACATCGGCTTTCGAATCAGCCGGTGTCTCGGCGGGTTCCCACTTGGAGTGTTCTTTGACCGGTTCGATCCCGAGAATAATTGGAACCTGGTTGCCGACGATGGTGATCGTCGCGAAGGTGTAGCCGTGTTTGAGCTCGCCGTCTTTCGTGTAGCCGCTGACCATCGGTAGATAGTCCGCTTTCGGGATTTGGTTGTCCTTGTCGATCCACGGCCAGACGTGGTACGGGACGTGTGTAAAGTCGATTGCGGCAACAGTGTGGCGGTCGTCGAATGGGTTCTCGTAACGGATTGTTCGAAGGATGTTCTGGGTTGCAGTGTCGAAAGCGTCCATCAACACTGCTCGAAACTCTTCGGTGAATGCGACGACATCCTCAAGGCTGTACTCTTGGAGCGGGTTCGGGAGGTCTTGATCGGCTGGCATCGCAAACTGCTTAATCACTCGCAGGAACGTCGAGTCGTCGCAGATATCGTTTTCGTCGAGAAACCAGCCCGCTTCGCCTTCTGAGTGGGCGCTACCCTGCGTGAGGCAGGCTGTTGAGAACAAATTCAGTATTTCTTCGTCGTCGTAGATTCTGTTGTTGGATCGATGGGAGTTGAACTCGCTGAACGCGTGCCGACGGGCCAGTTCAACCAGTTTGGTGCCCTGTTCGCGGACGTACTCACGCGATGCAGTGGCTTCGTCCCCGTCGTCAGAGTGGGCATCTCTGTCAGAGATAATCGGAACCCGTGTTTCCATGATGATGCCTTGGTCGACGGCTTCCTGCGCGATCCCGTTGGCTGCGGCCTCCAAGATGGTCTTGGTCTGGTCGCTGAACTGTTTCCACGCGTAGGAGAGGTTCTGTTGGGTTGGCGGGTGGCCCATCCCCAGTTCTTTCAGCAGCGATGGTCGAGCGTCAAGGCGGGTCGCCACCTCACTTTGAGTGAGCCCGAATATCTGCTGGTAGAGGTAGACCCGAGCCATCGAGTCAGTGCCGAAGGTGGCTTTGTGCTGCTGTCGATTATCGGTCAGTCTGTCCATGGGAATCGAAACACGACCGAGGACACGCCACAGTTGGTCAGTAGTCTCGCAGACAGAACGAGCGTGAAGGACGATTGCTTCAGCCAGTGCGGGCCGGGAGTCAGACTCATGAGACACAGTTTTGCTGGTATCTCCAGCGGGCTAGATGTTCCGAAGACCAGTTGCGAAACCTGGGATGTAAGCGCGGGATATCCATCCAGACTCTGGTACTCCCGTTCAGAGACATATTCAAGCTGTACGCTGCAGACACACCTGTATCGGTCATTCAAGTACCCATCCCCTGTTACCACTTGCAGTACCAACTGCCGGGAGTGAGATCGGTGGCTAATAAATCCACCCAGCTACATGGAAACAATCCTCACGATTATTCGGCCTGTCTTGTGACCTGCAATGGCAATTGATACCAACGTCGACGACCCCATCGAACTCCCGGCCGACTTCGCGGACCACCTCGCAGCAGTCGGCAATCTCGAAACGACTCCCGGAACGCTGGCAGCGTACTGGGCACAGTTTGCCGACCACCTTGCGGCGAGCGACCAGACCATCGAGGCTGCAGACATGTACACCGAAGAGCCAACGCGACACGAAGTCCACGTGGATGGCCACGTTCACTACTCCCCGTGCGTGGTGGACGCGCTCACGGCCGCAGAATTGGAGGGCCACACTCCGGTGACCGTACGGTCTGTCGATCCTGTGACGCGGACGCCGGTCACGTTCACCGTTGGCGATGAAGCGATGGATATCTCCCCAGCGGATGCCGTGATCTCGTTCGGAGTTGCGCCGTCGATTCCAGCGCTCGAATCTACTGATGAATCCATCTTCAGCTGGATGTTCCAGGCAGACGCGTCGAGTGTCAGTGCCGCGTTCTGCCAGTATATCAACGCCTTCGAATCGAGGGATACCTACGACCAGTGGCGTGCGGACACGACGGGCAAAACCGTGCTGGTACAGCCACAGACAGTGCGAGCGTTCGTCCAACAGTACGTCGATCTCGATTAGCTGAGTAGCGTTGACAGCAGGTTGTGTTCCGCCCGCTGGAGGTGTTCGACGACCGTGGACCCATCGATGCCGAACTCCGCCGCAATCTCCTCCGTCGAAGAGTCCCGGGGGACATCGTAATACCCGAGTTCATACGCGAGCTCGAGCACCTCCCGTTGTCGCTCTGTCAACGCATCCAGGGGAGTCTCCTGGTAGTGATAGTCACGGAGTCGTTTCAGTGTGATGTCGAACCCGGCGTCCTCTAGGTCGGCTATCGCCTCGCTGAGGGTGTCCTGTGTGCCAGCCTGTTCGAAGGAAAACTCGTGCTCGTCAACGTTGACCCATTCACCTCGGGGCATCTCGTCGGCGTCGACACCCTCCCGCGCTAACTGATCGGTGACATCCATCTCGAGGAGGTAGACGTATTCCGCGCCGTCGGTCGCGACTTGCTCCCACCATCGAATGGTGTCGATCTCATTGAGCCGCTGTTCATCCGGTTCTTCCGTGAGGTGGATGCGAGAAACGCCACGCGCTCCCTCACACGAGAGAATCTCGATGTCGCGTAACCCCGCGTCCTGGAAGACGGCGAACCCGTAGTCGGCCACTGCCTCGGACGAGACGCTGAGCACGGCCTGGCGCATACTGTCAGTATTACTGGTGCAATAGAATGAACGCTGTGCCCAGTATACTGGGCAATGTTGTGGCCGGCATGGGCAGAGTGCGATCGTCACTCATCGCCGTGTGTAGGCTGTACTGAACACGCATCGGTATCGGCGAGTTGAGCCGCGAACCGCTTGGCGCTCCAGACGAGCAGGATGACGGCAGCCGCAAAGAAGAGCGCCCCGAGCGGTGATGCCGGATCGATGAACGCCCAGTAGAGCGGACTCGCCGAGACGCCAAAGAACACACTTGCAACGGCGTACACTGCCGGACCACAGCAACAGCAAGCTGTCGCGCCCGTCGTGGCGAGTCCACCGAGAACCCCTCCAGACGATGGAAGCTCCAAGCTGCGCTGCCAGACGGACGTCATCATCGATGCATTCAACCCGATGAGCCCGACCAGTGTACCGATGAGGAGGGCGGTGCCGACCGACATCGCTCCCGCGAGCGGGAGCGAAGGGAGATAGAATTCGACGGCAGGCCACACGACCAGCGGATTTGCAAAGCTCGCTGTCGTCACAAACGCACTCGTGGGGCCGTTCACGCCCTGTTCCGGATTCACGGTGAACAGCCCCGCGGAGAACAGGAAAAACACGCCGAACATGGCTGCGACGAGACCGCCAACGCGCCCGGAGATCCCGTCAATTACGTCGCTCCGGATGAGTGGCCACACATCCCGCCAGAGAATGTATCCAGCGAGCAGGGGGACGACGACCACGAGCAGGTAGCCGAGCGGGTTCCGATATCCGCTGTTCGGCATCAGTGCCGGATAGCCGACCCAGATTCCGAGTGCGAACCCAAGGGCACTGTACTCGGGTCGGGTTGGCCACTGCCAGACGCCGAGCAACAGGCTCCCCGTCGTGAGTAACCCAGTTATGACCACGGCGAGTGGCGGATACCACGCGTGGAGCGACGGTGTCGTTCCGACAGGTTCGATTTGGATTTGGATGATAGCGATCGTCCCGAGTAGCGCCACTCCGAGCCCGATCAAAACGCCGCTAAGAGTCCGTGTCGGGTGATCACTCCACACCCGCTGTCCGAGAAACGCACTGCCTCCCATAACCACACCCCCACCCAGGATCAGCAATAGAAACGCCCAGTGGGGAGTACTAGCGTGGATACTGCCGCTATGGGCGGCTACCGGTTGCACGAACAGCAATGCAACGGCGAGGACTAGTCCCCGAGTCAGGAGACGGTGGCCCATCCGCCGTGCTGTACGCTGTTTATCGCTCTCCGAGCGGTCAGTCTGCTGTCGCGGAGTCATTGATAGAGGGTGATGACGGTGACATCTGTCTGGGGACCGACTCCACTCATGTGTTTCATTATGTCACATCCTTCGCGTTCACTGAATGCACCCGCCAGTCCGAGGAGCCTCCACGGCGACCCGTCAACCGAGGATCCCATCGTTCACCTCCCCGATGTGGTGATAGCCAGCAGCGAGTCCCAGCGCGAGCAACCCGGCTAGACCGAGAACCACCAAATACGTCAGGCCCGTCGAGAGACCGATGGTGGTCGCGAGGCCACCGAGCACCACCGCCCCACCAAGCACCTCGAGGCCGAGACAGCACACGACGACGCCACCGATCCCCGCATACGGGAGCCACGAGTCAGTGTCACTGCTCATCGGTCTCAGCCTCGGTGACGATCTCGCATCCGAGGACACTCTCGATATTCTGGCGAATACAATCATCAGCCAGTGAGAGCATCTCGACGGCTTCCGACCGACTCACCTCATAGTACTTCTTGCGGCCGTCGCGCTCCGCGTCGACGAGCTGGCAGTTCTTGAGACACTGGAGGTGATGTGAGACTAGATTCGTCCCGAGGTCGGTACGGTCGCACAGTTCGCCCACGTTGAGTGGTTCGTCTGCCTCGACGAGTGTCTGGAAGATCCGGAGTCTAGTTGGGTCACCGAGTGCACTGAAAATGTTCGCCCGAGCCTCGTTCACGTCGTCGTTCGGCTGGAGGAGGTTGATACTCATTACAATAGCAAAACTCTCATTTGAGTATAGTCCTTTCGGAGGACTAGTGACCGAGATCAGGTTTTAAAGACGTGTAGAGCAGAATCTTCAAGACCCAAACGATACAACGAGTATTAGAATGTCTGACCCAATTAAGTACGATCTGGTGATTCTCGGCGGTGGTGCTGCATCGTTCGCCGCAATCACCGAAGCGAGTCGCCGGGGCCTGTCGACAGCGATGGTGAATACGGGCCTGCCACTCGGTGGCACCTGCGTGAACGTCGGCTGTGTGCCCAGCAAGCATCTGCTCGCGGTGGGCGAGAAGGCAGCCACACCGCAGGAGAATCCGTTCGAGGCAGTCCAGTACAGCGATGGCGAACCCACCATCGATTGGGCGGCCGCCCTGGACGGCACCGACGAACTCGTCGAGCGATTCCGGCAAGAGAACTACGTCGATGTCGCCGAATACTTCGAGACCGACATCTACGAGGGCTACGGCGAACTGGTCGACGACACGACCATCGAGGTCGTCGACGGCGTGGACGAGGGCGCGCGTATCACTGGGGAGAGGGCACTCGTCGCGACTGGAAGTTCACCCTGGGCACCACCCATCGATGGCCTCGACGAAGTCGACTATTACACGAGCGAGACCATCCTCAAGGAGCGCGACCTCCCAGAGAGCATCGTGATGCTCGGTGGCGGCTACATCGCTCTTGAGTGGGGGCAAATCCTCCACCGCGTCGGCGTCGACGTGACCATCCTCCAGCGCTCCGAGCGCGTGCTCTCGGGGATGGAAGGGCAACTCGGTCGCGAGATGCAATGTGCCTTCCAGGAGGAGGGCATCGAGGTTATCACCGGAAACGGCTTCCAACGCGTGCGCGCACCAGCGACCGACGGTGGTAGCGAAACAATACAGTCGGGCGTGGCCGTCGAAACACTCGTCGACGGCACCGAGCGCTCAGTCACCGGCGACGCACTATTCGTCGCGACCGGTGTTCAGCCAAACAGCGACGGAATCGGCCTGGAAACCGTGGGGGTCGAAACGAACGACGATGGGACGATCCACGTTGACGAGCACTTCCAGACGACCAATCCCGACGTGTACGCCGCCGGCGACGTGATCGGCGACCCCGAACTGGAGACCGTCGCCGCCAAGGAGGGTAACCACGCCATCAAGAACGCCTTCGGCGACGAGGGCGTCAGCATCGACTACGATTCGGTCCCCGCAGTCGTCTTCACCGACCCCGAGGTCGCCGCCGTCGGCACAACTGAACTGGAGTATATGGACGAGCACGGCACCTGTTCGTGTCGGACCGTCGAGATGGAGGACGTCCCACGGGCGAAGGCGGTCAAGAATACCGATGGCCTCGTTCAGGTTGTCAAACACCACGAGACCGACGAGATCGTCGGTGTCCACATGGTCGGGCCCCGGGCCGCCGACATGATCATGGAAGCCACGCTGGCGGTGAAGTTCGGCCTCACCGTCGACGATATCATCGACACCATCCACCCGTTCCCGACGTTCAGCGAGGCGTTCAAACACGCCTGCCAGGCGTTCCGGCGGGACACATCCACAATGAGCTGCTGCGTCCAGTAACCCCCCACCAGCATTATCCGAATTATGACCGTATCCGAGAATACAGTGATTCCTGTTCAGTGCATCACCCGAGAAGCGACGGCAGGCGACGATACAATCCAGATCGGGGGCCAAGACAATGAGTAACGGATACAAGTACGACCTGCTCGTCCTCGGGGGCGGAATGGCCGGCCTCCCCGTCGCGATGAAGTGCGCGTACTCGGGCATGAAGACAGCACTCGTCGAGGAGGATCTCCTCGGCGGAACCTGTCTCAATCGTGGGTGTATCCCGACAAAGACGATGCTCCGGAGCGCGGAGGTCGCAAACCTCGCCCGCCGCAGCGAGGAATTCGGTATCGACATCGACGGCGCTATTGAGGCCGATATGGACGCAATCGTCCAGCGAAAAGACGACATCGTCGAGAGCATCCGCGAGGGCGCCTGCGAGAACGTCGAGAGCAACGAGAACATCGATTTCATCGAAGGCCACGGTGTTTTCGCTTCTGCTCACGAAATCCAGGTTGACAACCAGACCCTCTCGGCCGACACCATCGTTATCAATACAGGCGCCCGGCCGACGAAGCCGCAGATAGACGGCCTCGACGACATCGACGTGCAGGATAGCACCGATCTACTGGAGCGTGACTCGGTCCCCGACTCGTTGGCCGTCATCGGCGGTGGGTACGTCGGCTGTGAGTACGCCCAGATGTACAGTCGATTCGGGGCTGACGTCACCGTCTTCCAGCGCGGTGACCGCCTCCTCCCGGATGAAGATCCGGACGTGAGCGAGGTCATCGAATCTGCATTCGAAGACGAAGGCATCTCAGTCCAGACCGACGCCCCGGTGACGGCGCTTTCCAAGACTGATTCCGGCATCCGCGTCGATGCCGATGCCGACGACCCTGTCTCCGTCACCGTCTCGGACGTCGCGCTCGCCGCTGGTCGGACACCGAACACAGACGGTCTCCGGCTCGAAGATGTCGGCGTGTCACTCGACGAGCGGGGGTTCGTCGAGACAGACGACAGCTTCAGCACGACTGCTGACGGTGTCTACGCCATCGGCGACGTGAGCGGACCGCCAATGTTCACACATTCCGCGCGCGACGACGCAGACCTGTTGTACCGCCACCTCGCGAAAGACGAATCGATCAGCACCGAGGGCCGAACCGTCCCGTGGGCCGTGTTCACCGACCCGCAGGTCGGCCACGCCGGACTGACCGAACAGGAGGCCCGAGACGAAGGGTACGAGGTGGGCATCGGCCGCCAGGACTTCGCTGACCAGGGGAAGCCGAAGGCGCTCGGTGAGACCGAGGGATTCGTCAAACTCGTCACAGACGCCGAGACTGACGAGTTACTTGGCGCACACGTCGTCGGCGAACAGGGCGCCGAGATCGTCCACGAACTCGTCCTCGCCATCGAACTCGGGGCGACGGCCGAGCAGATCGCCGAGACGATGCACATCCACCCCACGCTCCCCGAGAGCATCAACTCCGCCGCCGGAGGCGTTCACAAACCCTCGTAACGCGTCTCGAAGAGGGGCATCACGTCACAGAGCAGGCGATGTTTCACCGCGAAATCACTCACTCTGTTGTCGATAGGAGATCGTCGAGCTCCCCGGTTTCGCCGAGGTCGATGAGCGCACGATTGAGTAGTTCCCGAACGACGAACTCCTCGTAGTGCTGTGTCTCGCAGTATTCACATGGCTTCATTTCCCGGGCCACAGCCTCGATCTCGTCGCCGTGCTGCTCGGCAAGTGTCTCGATCAGCCCAGCCAGCTCCTCACTAGTCGTTTCCTGCGCCGAAGCAAGTTGCTCGACACTATTCTCCGGAAGGTCGTACGAGAAGACCCGCGTGTTCGACTTGTAGTACTTCCGCGTCCCCCCACCAGCCTCTTCGAGCCGGGCAATCTCGACCATCCCCGCATCTTTCAGGACGTTCACGTGATGGCGCACCGTCGTCTCGGCCTTCTCCTCGCCACGACGATGCAGTTCGTCGTGAATCTCCTCGATCGTCAGTTCCTCTGCAGCGAGCATATCGAGAATCTTCGCCCGGACGTCGTTTTCCAGCGCCTTCGCCTTCTCCGGGTCCGTGGTCACAACTTCGCGGATCGGCACGTCAGATTCGAGAAGCGCCATTCTTGTGATGGCGTAGGTGGACGACGACAGTAAGAGTAACGCCACACTCTCGACAGTGGTATTAGTACGTCGATACCGCTATAACTCTCGTCGTAATGGTTATCCGCGTCGCACGATAATCAACAGTCACGATGGGAACGACACACGACCAATTCAATGTCGGGGGGATGTCTTGCTCGTTCTGCGCGGAGAGCATCAAGAAGGCATACAGTCGGACCGACGGCGTCGAGGACGTCGACGTGAGTCTCGCCCACGAGGAGGTCCTCGTCGAGTACGACGATGAGCTCCTGAGCGAGGTCGCAGTGAAGGACACGCTTCGGGATCTCGGCTACACCATCCGCGACCCGGACAAAGCGAAGCGATACGAGCAACAGCAGGCCGAACTCGCCGACGGAAAGCGTCGCCTCCTCCTTGCCGGCGGCGCATCTATTGTCGTTGCCGCACTAATGGGCTGGATGATCGTCGTAATGGGGCGCTTCGAGTCGTCCTCCCTCGCGATGGATCTGGTGACCCTGGGGCTGGCGCTGGGCACGATGTTCGGTCCCGGACGGTATATCAAAACGAAAGCGTTCCAGAGCCTCCGCCGGGGGATTCTCAACCAGCACGTTCTGCTAGAGGGTGGCGCGTTCGCCGGGCTCCTCGGCGGTCTGCTCGGCCTGTTCGTGTTTCCGGGCTTCCCGACCGTCCACTTCTTCGCCGTCTCCGTGTTCATTACCACCTACCACATCCTCTCTGAATACACCAGCCTCATCGTCCGCACCCGGGCCTCACAGGCCGTCCAAGGCCTCCTCGACCTCCAACCCGATACGGCACGCCGCGTCAATGATAACGGCGCCGTCGAGGAGGTTCCCGTCGAGGACCTCGAGGTCGGTGATCGCGTCCGGGTCAAGCCCGGGGAGAGCATTCCCGTCGACGGGACGGTCATCGAGGGTACGTCCACGGTCGACGAGTCGGTCGCCACCGGTGAGTCTATGCCCGAGGAGAAGGCCCAAGACGACGCGGTAATCGGCGGCAGCGTCAACGAGACTGGGGCACTCCTCATCGAAGTAACCGCGACCGGTGAGGACGCGTTCCTGAACCAGGTCGCCCGCGAGATCGAGGAGGCGCGGGCGATGAAGCCCGGCATCATCCAGCTTGCCGACCGGGTGCTCAAGTATTTCGTCCCGGCTGTGTTGACGATTGCCGCGCTCTCGTTTCTCTTCTGGGTGTTCGCACCGCTCGCGTGGGGAGCCGGGCCGAACGTCCAGCGCGGGGCGTTCGCAGCGCTGGCCGTCCTCGTCCTCGGCTATCCGTGTGCGCTGGGAATGGCGACACCGCTGGCCCTCATCCGGGGCGGCGGGAAAGCGGCGAACCGCGGCATCCTGATGCGCTCCGGCGACGCGTTCCAGATCTTCCCCGACGTCGACCACATCGTCCTCGATAAGACCGGCACCATCACCGTCGGCGAACCCGCGGTCAGCGAGGTGGTTGGGCTCGATGGCGCCGAATCCGATGTGCTGGCGATGGCGGCGAGCGCGGAGGCCTTCTCGGAGCACCCGCTCGCGGACGCGATCCTCGAGGCCGCCGACGAGCAGGGCGTCGAGTACGCCGATCCCGAGACGTTCGACTCCGTGACCGGGAAGGGCGTTCGGGCGACCGTGGCGGGTGACGACGTGCTCGTCGGGAAGCCAGGCTGGCTCGCCGACGAGGGCGTCGACCTCTCGCAGGCGACAGGCGAGATCGAGCGCCTCCAGCATCGCGGCCGCACGGTCTCGTGCGTCGCCCGCGGCGATACCCTCGTGGGCCTAATCGGCATCGGCGACGAACGCAAGGCAGACGCCGCCGCGACCGTCCGGCGGATGCACGAGGCCGGTATCACGCCCGTGATGATCACCGGCGACAACGAGCGCACCGCACAGGCGGTCGCCGAGGCGGTCGACATCGATCGGGTTATGGCTGACGTTCTGCCCGACGAGAAGCGCGCGGAGATCGGTCGGCTGCAAGACGCCGGCCACCGCGTGGCGATGGTCGGCGATGGTATTAACGACGCGCCCGCACTCACGCAGGCAGATATCGGGATCGCCATCGGCGCCGGCACCGATATTGCCATCGAATCGGCTGATATCGTCCTGATGGGAGACCGGCTGGGTGGCGTGATGGACGCGTACGAGATCGGCACGGAGAGCTACCGGAAGACCCGCCAGAACCTCGCGACGGCCTTCGCATTCAATGGCNATATTGCCATCGAATCGGCTGATATCGTCCTGATGGGAGACCGGCTGGGGGGCGTGATGGACGCGTACGAGATCGGCACGGAGAGCTACCGGAAGACCCGCCAGAACCTCGCGACGGCCTTCGCATTCAATGGCGTCGGTGTCGCCGCCGCGACGACCGGGCTCGTTCACCCGGTGTTCGCGATGCTCGCGATGGTGTTGTCCGTCTCGGCCGTCCTCGCCAACAGCTTCGCTGGGCAGCTCCTCTCCGGGGAGGGCGTCAACACCGAGTTCGCCCTGGACAATCGCACGGACGATGACGTGAGAGACGGCCGAGCGACGGCCGATTAGGCTACCACGTCATAGCCAGCTTGTTCGATCGCTGCGTTCACGTCGCCGTCGGAGACCCTATCCTCGAGGACTACCTCGACCGTGTCCGCTTCGTTGTCGGCCTCGACCCGATTCACACCATCGAGGGTTCGCAGGGCAGTCTCCACGTTCTGTTCGCATCCGTTGCACGACATCCCGGTAACGGAAATCGTTTTTCGCTGCATACGTGTCTGTAAACGCTCGTGGGGGATGACCATTACGGTAGCCGTTGTATCGGTATCATCACTATTGGATGCGGACGATATCGTACGGAGAGTTGTTTGTGTCGCCCCTCAAGGAGTGGAGACTCTTTGAGATGTGGATAGCTGACGACAGAGAGAGAAGACGCCCATATCCATCCAACGCTCCATGGGTGTATTAGTCGGCTACAGGTGGAGTCCACAAACCACCCTAAAGAATCAGGATTGTTCGATCTTCACTCGCAAGTAAGACCATTGGTGGTTTGTAGAAATCCAGATGCCGAACCTGTGCTGTTCCAGACAGTCTCAAAATTGTATAGCATTATAGGATTTATAATCTCGCCATTGGCAATTTCAAGCCCTCACAATACCGTATTCAGTCGATTAGTGGCCCCACTCATTTACTATGTCTTAGTGCGAAAAGACACAGTAAATATTAGTAGATGGCCACCGTCCCCCGATCCGAATCAATGACAGCCGCAGAGACCGGAGGTTCACGCCCCGAGACCGACATTGAGGCTGCGATTGAAGCGCGACTCGCCAGCCTCGACTCGGGAAACTACCGAACGAACAACGAACTGGTCCTCAGTATGTTCGCGGAGTACTTGGAGCACCAGCGGAACGTGACGACCCTTGAGGACTTAGACGTCCTCGATTGTCGCCGGTACGCCCAGTGGCTTCGAGAACGCGTCCGCGACGACGAGAACGAGCTTTCGGCAGCCTCTGCTCACGCGAACGGGCCCTACTTCACAATTGTCCGGGCCTTCCTCGGCTGGTGCGTCGACGACGAACGTCTCGATGCCAACCCAGCCCGCCCTAATCGCGTTAAAAAGGAACTCCCCGAGCATCACGGCGATCACGACCGTCAATTTTGGTCGGCCGACGCACGCGACGCCCTGCTCGCCTTCGTGAACGAACGAGCACACAGCGCACTTGACGACTCTACAGACGCACGCGAACGAGCCTTCCGCGATCGAGCAATCGTGACGATGCTCGCGCTCACTGGGGCCCGTGGGGCGGAGCTGTTCAACGACCCGCGTGATGAGTACCGCAATGGTCTTCGCTGGAACGACGTCGATCTCAACCGGGGGGTAGCACAGGTCTTCGGCAAGACGCGCGAACGACAGCCGATCCCCTTGACCGACCAGGTCGTCGAATGTCTCGAGCGGTACCGGACCGTTCTTGACCCCGCAGCAGAGGACTATCCGGTGTTCCCGACGCGACACCACCCATCACTTGCCCAAGCCGCTGAGAACGGGCTCAGAGACCTCGGATGGGATGCTGACGCCATCGAATCGGTTCTAGACGAGAAGACGGCGATGACACTCCTCCGAGAACGCGAGATCTCGCCGCCGGCACTCTCGAAAAACGGCGCTCGATCGTTGATGAAACGGCTGTGTGAGAGCGCCGACATCGATATTGATGGCGAGTATCTGAAACCCCACGGGGGACGCAGAGGGTTCGGCAGTGATCTTTACGCCCAGGATGCCGAGCTGGCTCAAGAAACTCTCCGCCACGAGTCGATTGAAACCACCCACGAATCTTATCGCGAACAAAACGTTATCGAACGGCGAAACCGGTTAGAGCAAGCCCTCAACGAGTAACAGAACCTCGACTGGCTAAACCGAATTGGCCTACCGTCTCGTCTCTTTGGATTTTTTATTCTCCATACCAATGCTCTTAGGAATAGCAATGGATTACCGGCGTAATCAGGACCACTTGTTGTAGGAGCCACAAATCCAATATTTACACGGTAGAAGGGCCCTATATCCAGAAATTCGGGCCTTGACGAAATTATAAATCGCATATCGCTATACCTAAACTGCGACGGACGTTCGGACCCAGTTTCGAGCATAATCGCAAGACTCCAAGCAGGTGGATATCTCATTATCTACATAATGTACAAAATGTGCGAAACGCAGATAGTGGAGACAATTGACCGAATTCCCATTTAGTCGTTCGCGGCCTGCTCGCTCAGCATCTCCACAACTTCCTGTACACGTTCCTCATCAGCTTCGATATCACGCTCTCGAAGGATCTGGAGGGCGACCTCGTCACCGTGATCCGCAATCACCTGAAGACACGCATCCTGAAACTCTCTTCCCTCAAATTCGGGGACATCAAACATAGAACATGCAGCAGCCACCGATGATCGCATCCGGGTGACGCCATTCCAGGTCTCCTCCCGAACATAGAACCCGTGCATATCCGTCTCGTCAAAGGGGAAGGCCGGCCCACCGGTGGATTCGTCCACATCCTCCTCATCCTGCTTAGGAGTAGACTCAGTTTCTGACTCTGTGTCCTCGGTTGCTATCTCCTCATCTGGCTGCGATTCAGCCTCGGTGTCAGTACGTTCGTCGTCGTCCGATTCGACTTCTTCCTCTGTTTGTTTGAGCTGTTCCGCGACGTCTCCGAAACGGTCGTCCTCATTAGGCATGACTGTGTTCCTCCACAAGGTCCGCTAAGTGGTCGAAATTCGGGATCTGGTCACAATCTTCGTCAAACTCCGAGACGGGCATTCCTTGCTTGAAGGCGCGAGAAATTGCGGTCCGTTCGCGAATCCCTGGCTTCGGGATACTATCAATGGTGCATCCCGAATCATCGAGGGCTTCGAAGATTTCTGGGTCGACACGAGCGTACTCAGGGACGAACGAACCGAACTCCCGGTTGAGATTTTCAACGAGAGTTCGATGCTCGTTGTGTTGGCCCATTGTTTCACGAATCATATTCGGGGTAACTGCGAGGATATCCAATCCAATATTCTGCCGGATTGGGGAGATTTGGCGCTCAATCATCTTATTGAGCCCATTAATCGAGCCAGCACGCGGAATCAGCGGGACTATGACGCGCTGGACGGCGATGAGGGCGTTATCGGAGAGCTTCCCACGGCCGCCAGCAGCATCAATTATCACGTAGTCGTATCCGTTTTGGATGAGCGGATCGACGACGTTCCGCCGAAGCTTCACGTCTGCGAACCGCTCGTCTTTCAGCCTCGTCTCAACGTTCTCGAGCTCGTTGCTCGATGGGAGAAGGTGAACACCGAAATCCGTCTCAATAAGCAGGTCTTCGGGGTCCCCACCATCGATGAGGGCGTCACCGAGGTCAGCATCTCGGTCGTACGCATCGTCGTACCCAAGCTGGGTCGTCATATGCCCGTCCTTATCCAGATCCAGTAGGACTGTCTCATGGCCACGAGCAGCGAGTCGATCAGCGATATTGAGCGCGATGGTGGATTTTCCCACGCCTCCCTTGAGCAACGAGACAGCTGCTCCAGGAAGTCCCTCGAACTCGTCAGCACTCATAGGTCAGCACCCCCGCAAGAAGTAAATTTTGTACATTTTGTAAATAATGTACATTGTGTAGATATTGAAGGTTGCGCGAGTTTCGTGGATAATGTACGTTTTGCTCTGTTCATACGCGGTCAATGAAGCTCGTCCACCTTAATTCTGCGTCAGACAGATTGCGTACGCTACCTACACAACCTACATTTTGTAGATTTTGTAGATTGCCAATACAATCCTCATTCGTCATAATCACCGCCAGCCTCACATAATTCGCATAATGTGTATTTTCTGCATCCCAGACGTATTCATCCCGATCGCCGCCACCCACATCCAGCACTAATTTTCGGAACACGCAATCTACATTATCTACATTATTCGAATTGTGTAGATTTTTTATGATGTCTAAATAGTCCAGTCATCTAATGGAGAGTCCTGAGTGGTGGAACCTAGTCAGAGCCACTATAGCCAGTTCTCAAGTAAGACTTTTAACTATTACCGGATTATTGGTAACCACCAGATGTATGAGGTGCTCGACGACACGGCGGCACAGACCATCCTCGCCATCGAGAGTGGTGACTCCATCCGTCGTGTCGCCCAACACCTTCACACGCCGTACGAGACGGTAAGACAGGCCGTAAATCGGCTCGAAGACGCGGGCTACGTATCCTATGACGACGGCCTCACTGTCGTCGACGAGCGCGTACGCGACGCAGCCCGCGACCTCGTCGCTGCCAGCGCCGGCGTCAGTCCACCCTCTATCGAGGAAACGTATGTCATCCCACAGTTTGGTGACTGGCCGTTCGCGTTCACGCGGATCGACGCCGTCTACGTGTGGACCCAAGGCGGCTACCAAGTCGGTCGCGAGCCCGACGATTATCCATTGTTCCTCGCTGTTCGTGAGCAGGACGTCGACGCCTGGGAGACGTTTTTCGAGTCATTCGACCTCCCCACCGCATTCGAGCGACAGCCCCAAGACGAGTTGGACGGACCGCTGCAGATCGTCCTCGAGCCACGCGCTTCACTCGACATCGAGCACGTCGAAGGGTACCCGGTAATCCCAAGAGCAGAGACAATCGAGTATATGCGCGAGAACTACGCCCAGTTCCAGTCGGCGCTGGCAATGCTCGACCGGATGTACGAGGACCTCGACATCGGCGTCACGTATCGAGAGACCGAACGGGCGCAGCCATGAGTTTCAACAACCGAAGTGACGCGCTCATCGAACTGCTCGAGGAGCTCACCCAAGATGGCCATGAGTACGTCCTTGTCGGCGGTTACGCTGTCTCAGCGTTCAATGCTCGCTTCTCAACGGACCTCGATATCGTCGTCGCGCCGGACTCCAAGGCTGACTTCGTCGAATTCCTCGAACGGCAGGGCTTCGAGGAAACGGACAGCCACGCCAAGGAGTGGTTCTACGACACCGAAGTGATCGAGTACGAGAAGCGGCTCACGCCTCAGCAGCCGATCGGCTTCGATCTCCTGGTAAACGGACTCGGGTGTCGCCAGACCGAGGCACAGTGGTCGTTCGACTATCTGTACGACCACAGCCACCAACAGGAGGTGAGCGGAGGCACAGTGACGACGACAGCCAGAGTCATCGATGGGACAGTCCTCGTCGCGGCAAAGCTCCACAGCGGCCGTGAAACAGACCTCCGGGACGTCCTAGCAGTGGCAGAAGAAATCGACCTTGACGCTGTCACGCCTCACCTGCGAAGAGGGGACGACGATGCGCTCCGGGAGCAACTCGAGCGTGGACTGGAAATCTTAGAGAGCGACGAACTCAGGCACGGATTTCGGAGCGACTTCGGGGCCTCCGCTGTTTCAGAAGAAACGGTCGACGCTCTTCAAGAGTATCTGTCTGCGCAGATTGATCACCTGAGCTGAATCGGTCGGGACCTCGTTGATCGGAAGTAAAGACATGGCTTCATCAGGGGTGGTTGCAGTCGGTCAAAAAATTGGAGGGGCGGTGTCAGTCGACCGTCGCTAACACACGGACATCCGTAGCGGAGTGTCGTTCCCGTTCAGTACGAGCACAGTGCTCGCGGAGGAACTCATCAATACGGTCGGCAAGGGACTCCGCATCTTCCCTATCAACGTGGACGATCAGCGTCGGACGCTCCTTGTCGCTGTTCTCAATCACGAGCGAGACATCCTTGAATTCGTCCGGCTGTCTATACGCCTCGAACTCATCGGCGACCTGGTCGGCCAGGTCGTCGAGTACCTCAATCGGTTCCTTTGTCATAGATTGAATTTCGGCCTTGGAAGGTTGTGCCATCGCGAACGCGTGAAGAAAACGTGACGTGGCTTTCAGAATCACCTCCATCAGACAAACGCGAACGGAGCCTTCTCACACCGATGGTTTACCGAGAAGAAGACCGATCCACAGAAGGGACAATGGGTTAGAGTGCTCGCGGATCGCTATCGACGATGCTCGCAAACGCGACGTTCTCCTGAACTTGTTCGATTTCGACTGTTGGCTCGTCGCCGGGTTGAGCGCCAGGAACGATCACGACGTACCCCCGTTCGACTTTCGCAATACCGTCTCCTTGATCACCGACGGTTTCGATTGTCACGTCGCGCACTTCTCCCTCACCAACAGGAGGACCAGATGAATCATGGCTCGTGCTCCCCTGAGAGGCGGGATGCCGTGGGCCCTGTGGAGATGTTGATTCAGCTTCGGAGGATGAATCAAGAAGAGCGATGCGGTACGTTTTATCAACTGTCAGCGCCCCATGCTTGATCTCACTCGGAGGAATCTCGATGACGAATGTGCCATCCTCCTCCTTAATTTTCGCAGTGAACAGCGAACACAGGGAGTCTGAGATTTCTACCATAGCTGGGTTTGATACTGGATACAATTAACCGGTCTCTTTGAGAAGGAGCGAACTGGATCAGCTGTCATCAGCTGTTTCTTCCCAAGGAATATCTCGCTTGTGGACTACAGCGAGCTTCGAGTCGTCATCATCTTCTATTGCACTAAGACCACGCTGGACGAGAGTGTGAACCTGTCCAGCAGACTCCGGGAACGAAAATTGGTCATCCTCCGCGTCAGCACGGAGTTCCAGATAATGGAGGTACAACCTGAACGTCGTATCTGCTCCGATAGGCCACCAAATCGTCCCTATCTGCTCATCTACCTGATTGTCCCAATGCTCTATGAGTTCACGGATATCGTTGACGAGCTCCTCCCCAGAGGTGCGAAGGCGGAGGGAATATTCCCGATCCCGCTCCATATCTTCGATTATATCCTGAAGAAAGGCTCAGCCTCCAAGGCGATAGGTGAGGTCTGATCCGCTTCTAGAAGGTGTTCTAACGCCCGAATTTCTTCACGCCGAGCGGCTACAGCGTATGCGACATTGTACTTGTCCTCGGGGAAGATTTCGTGCTGACTCGGTTGCTTTGCCTGAGGGACAGTATCCCCGGTGGATGAGCTAAATAAGGTCTCAAAGAGTCCCATACGCTTCGTCCGGACGGCACCCATAAGTACTTCCTGTCATATCAGACTACAATTCTGGCGGCTATGAACCGATTCACCTTGACACTCGAAGAAGATGCGGATTATCTTTGTATCGACAGACAGCGATAAATATGGTAGCAACACGAGAGAGGGCTCTTAGCGAACGCGAGTTCGAACTACTGTTAGAAGGGGCTGGACGAATAGGAGATACGCAACGGAGGCTCGAAACACGAGCGGCCATTCTCCTTGGAGGCCGTCTTGGACTTCGACCAGGAGAAACAACGCACTTGTCGACATCGTGGGTTGACCTAGAGCGGCAGATGATCCAGATTCCCACACAGGAAAACTGTACGAAGGGACGGGATGGCGGCATCTGTGGATACTGCCGGCAGGCGGTGAAACAACGGCTGGATCACAATCCCAATACGGATTTCCAGAGCTTTGCTGAGCGTTATTGGCTCCCGAAAACAGAAGCCGCTTCTCGAACAGTTCCGTACCACTTTTCGTATCGAGTCCGCGTCGCGGTTGAATTACTACTTGACGAACATGGCGGTTGGCCGTATTCGTTCTCGACCTTACAGCGGCGACTGGAAACGGCCTTAGAACGGTCCCCAGAATTGTCTAACGACGCAACCTCGTTACACGGACTACGTGCCACAGCAGCGTCATACCATGCAGGAAGAGGCTTGGATCTTCCCGCACTCCGAGCAATGTTCGGTTGGGAGGACATCACGACTGCACGTCAATATCTGAACGTCGATGGAGCGATGACCCGGCGAGCGCTGGACAGTATTCATCAGTAAAGCTGAACCCACTAACGTTTGGAAATCAGGCGTAGCGTTATTCAATAGTTATTCCATCGGCCCCACGTCTCCAAGATGAATGTATTTCTCAGCAACCTTCTCGAAGTACCCTTCTGTCATAATTCGAGGATTCGACACCCGATGGAAGTCATCGAGAACGAACTGCATTTCCTCCTCATCCAGCCCATATGCGTGAAACACGGCCGCGTCGACTTCGGCTTGTAGTTCACGCCGAGTCTCCATATCCGTCGCCGGCTTAATCCCACCGAGTCGCTCACGCATCTCAGCAAACTCCTCACCATAACAGTTGAGCTTCGCCGCTCGATCGGCGATACAGTGGAACCAGTCGTCTCCGTCAGTAAGTCGGGGCGCCTGTGACTCCTCAAATTTGTACTTCGAGGCGTGGGAATCAACTTTTGTCCGCATCAAGAAATCAAAGGGGATACTGTTGATCAGACCAAGCGCGACGAAAAGCTCCTTATCAGTGAAAACGCGGTCGTAAGCGCTGTGCATCGGGGACTCCGGAAGATCGTCCTTGGTAGGGTTCGCCTCGAATGGGCGGACCGTGTACAGTGTATGGACGACGACTCCACCTGGCGGAATCACAGCCGCAATGAGCGTCCGTTCGTCAGTTGCACGAGCGACTTCACGGAGCACAAGTCGATACTCAGAGCTATGGAGACGGACGTCTTCCAAGGACAGTTCGGGACGGTCGAATTCCTCGGTCAGCAACCGATTGACGAAACGCTTCTGGGAACTTGACGGGAGATGGCTGAACGCAGGGTCATCAGCAAATTTGTTGTAGATAGCCTTCTTGAGGCTGATCGCATCGTTCCGGGCACGGAAGTTCTTCTCTCGAACGCGATGCTTCGCGCTCAGCTCCTCGTTATCCTCATCGACACTCCACAAAGAGATTGGTTCAAGGTCGTCAACGTAAGTCGACTCATAACAGAATTGGTGGATATTCTTTCCCTGATAGACCGGATAATCCCCTTTGGATTCGTCTTCGATGAATCTATCCCGATCTCGTCCCCGATCCAATTCCTTGTACAGGACCGTACGCCAAGCATCTTCAATTTCAGTCGCCAAGGGAGGTGTCTGGAGAATTTTATCCAGCACTGAGACCTCCTGCTGTTTCTCGATGTTAGGGAAAATTCGAGCTCCGGGAGAATACTCTTTGAGGATGCGCGCTGGAATTTCTAGAGCTACGTCGTCAATCGACCGGAGAGCGTCAACGGAAGTCTGATGAAAGATTCCGTGGACAGTATCAGTGCTTCCGTCTGTTCGGAGCGTAACGATACCGAAATTATATCTAGTGTCTATGTCGGAGAAGATGCCTCGATTTTCAAATCCGATGATACTCTGAATCTCCGACTCTTCCAATGCATGTACTCGCAAATCCTTTCCAGCGGCGGCATTGAAGAACGGACCAGGAAGCAGCTGTGAAACATAACCACCATCTCTGACGATATCGTAGACGCGCTCGAAGAACAGTAGAGACAGGTCGTTCGTCCGTGCAACCTGTTGTCCTTCTACGCTTGGCGTCTGGTACTCGTATTCTCCACTCTGGTTGATATAGGTCGCTTGCCGTTCCTTGTCACGCTGGAACTTCTCCCATTCGGCAGCGATTTCAGGGTTCTCTAAGAGCTCCTCTACCTTCTTGTCCTTTTCACCTGGCGGGCGGCTACGAAACTCAGTATCGTACTTTGGGAAGAAGTCCGTCCGGTATGGTTTCAGCTCATCCCACGGTGGGTTCCCGATGATGACATCAAAGCCGCCTTCGCGATAGACTGTCGCGAACTCAAGCACCCAATGAAACGGTGAGAACTCCTCTAGTTCCTCAAGAGAGACATCCTCGTCGACAAGTTCGTTGAACTGATCGCGAATCTTTTCATTAAGCTCCTCGCTGTGCGTGTCGATTTTTCGCTCAGCCATTTTACGAGCATTCTGCGCTTCACGGGCAGAATCCGCTGCTCGATGGCGGTCCTGTTCCCGGATGATGTCCTCATAGAGGTCTTTGACTGCAGTTCCGACACCCCAATTCGAGAGTGACGCGTCACCGGCATCCTCCCGTGCGACTTCTTGGAGCTCGGTGAACCCGATCAGCGAGTTACCCTGACGGATGTTGAAATCAATATTCGGGAGTGGTTCGACCTCGTTCGGTTCGTCCTCGATATCAGCGACCATCGACAGCCACAATCGTAGTTTGCAGATCTCGACTGCTCCGTCCTCAATATCGACCCCATAGAGATTGTTAAGAATGATAGATCGCTTTGCGAAAAGTGACATCCCCCCGTGTCCCTCTTCGATACTCTCTAATTCTTCCCGACTACGACTCTCCAGCTCCCAGCCTTGCCCTTCAGCTTCGAGTCGTTGGAAATACTCAATGCATTGCATCAACTGAGCGTCTCGCTATTGGCTGTTTTCGACTTGATCTACGAATGCTAGTGAATGCGAGCTCCTTCTTACATACTATGTAACAAGTGTATTGACCAGTTCAGTCGAAAGTCACCCTCGTATCCATCATTTTCATATGAGTAAAGCAACTTTCAGGTGGTATGACTCTCCAGCAGATCACCGCATCCGATATCGCGGGCTGGGACTCTTTACAGGATATAGCGAGCTCCTTTGAAAAACGCGGCCTCAAACCACGCCCGAAACTAGGGGGCGATAACGAGCTAGTAGTCCAGCTTGATGATGACGAATTCATCGTCATTGTCAATGCGGGCCCCGGCGAGACTGCCGCGGACTTCAAACCTGAAAATCGCTCACGACACACCAACCTCGTTGCCACCAACGATTTCGAGACCTTCACCTTCATTACGCGAGTCCGAAGCTGGGAGGGGCAGCAGCACGGTCGAATTAAGCATCAAAAGATTTCGTTCTCGAAGGAGCAGTTCACGCGGGACAGCGGGGAGAAGAACACTATTCTCCAGAAACTGAACTCGATCGAATACGGTTCCTCTGCCGCGATATACGATACGCTCTACGACACGCAGCAGGTCGTCAAGGAGTTCTATGAACAGTTCGAGGAGCTCCGGACAGATCTCATTCAAGAGGTCACAGGCATCCCTGACGATCGTGGTGATGCGAAGCAACGATATGTGCAAGTCATTCTTGACCGGATGATCTTCCTATACTTCATCCAAGAAAAGCGCCTCCTTGATCGGAACCCGAATTACCTTCACGAACAGCCGAATGAAGTCGTTGACAAGGGTGGGGACCATTATGAAGAGTTCTACGAACCGCTCTTTTTCGAATACCTCGCGGAAGACAAGCAGAACCCTGACTTCGGCAGCCTTCCGTACCTGAATGGTGGCTTGTTCGCAAGGAATCCTGTCGAAGAGGAGTTTGAAGATGCGAAATTAGGTGGCTCTGCCGAGGAAACGAACGGGCTCTTCGACGATATCCTCGACTTTCTCTCCGACTGGAATTGGAACGTAGACGAACGACTCGACATCGTCGATCCCAAGAACCTCTCCCCAGCGATCTTGGGTCACATCTTCGAGCAAACGGTCAATCAGAAGGAGATGGGGGCGTACTACACACCGGAAGAGATCACGGGGTTCATGGCCCGACGGACGATCCATCCATATCTACTCGATCAACTCAACGAGGCTGTGGACACAGACTATGACGAGATCGACAATGTGTTCGGATTCCCCGTACCCGAGGCAGATAGTAGCGCAGAAGCTGTTGCCGATGGCGGAACCATAACCCAGCAAGTTCCAACGGAAAACGTCCAGACCAGCCATGTGGAGACTCTCTACCACGACATTCTGAAGGAAACACACATTCTCGATCCCGCCGTAGGAAGTGGCGCCTTCCTTCTCGCCGCACAGGAGGTGCTGATGGACCTATATATGCAATGCATTGAGTATTTCCAACGACTCGAAGCTGAAGGGCAAGG
>NZ_AOIU01000044.1 GCF_000337455.1 Halosimplex carlsbadense 2-9-1
GATTCGGACAACGACGGCGTCGTCGACAGCATCGAGAACGGGACGATCCCGCTGGGCAACGGCCTCACGACGACGACCGACCCGAACGATCCCGACACAGATGGCGACGGCCTCAGCGACGGCGAGGAATTGCGGTTGACCCAGAAAAACGACGCCGGCTACAAGATCAAAAGCGACCCGAACGACCCCGACACGGACGGCGACGGGCTGACGGACTACCAGGAGATCGTCGTCTTCGACGGGCTGAATCCGATCGACGCCGACACCGACAACGACGGCCTCGACGACGGGGAAGACCCCCAACCGTTGGTGCCCCAGAGCGAGGCGTCCTCGTCGGGTGACGTCGACTTCGTCGACGCCTCGGGCGAGGTGGCGGGCAACGCGATCAAGGGAGCGGTACTCGGCGACGCCGGCGTGGTCTACGAGGTCGACGGCTCGAAGACCCTGGAGTACTACGGCGGCTGGCTGACGGCGAGCATCGCACCGACCGTCGACGTGGCAGCCGACACGCGCGACTGTCTCGTCTTGAACAGTGATATCGGTACGAACGTCCTCGACTGCGGCGGCGCGGTCATCAGCGCCGGTGGGAGTATCGGGACCGTCGTCGGGACGTTGACCGCGCCGACCGGGCTCGGCGCCGCGCTCGGGGCGGGCAGCTTCGCGGTCGATACGGCCGAAGACATCAGCGACGTTGCGACGATTACCGCACGGTTCGTCAAGTACGCGCCCGAGACGGCGACCAGCGTCGGACGCGTGCTCGACCAGAAGATCGGTAGCAGATTCAGCGCCGCCTTCCCACAAATTTCCAGCAGGTTATCGCCTGGCATTGCCGACGATATCAGGCGCGGCGCCCAACGCGGCAAACTAGTCAAAGCAGGCCTCGATGGGGACACCGCCAGGGCGCTCGAAGACGTCTTGCCGCGGGTCGACGCGACGGCCGACGAGGTCGCCCAGCTGACCACACGGATCGACGGTTTCGACGGCCTCGCTGGAGCCGAGCAGCGGTTAGTCGTGCGGAAGGTCGCCGACCGAAGCAACGCCGATCAACTGACCGATGCGTACAATGCAAAGACCCTGAAGCAGTTGTCCCATGCCGATACCGGAGGAAGTGGCGACGCGCTTTCCCGTGCGAGTGATGCCGTTGTCTCTGGCCGTGTCGATGATATCGCAACGTTGGCCGACGATCTTGACCCACGAACGTTGGATGTCGTTCTGGACACGGGTCGAATTCAGGAGGGCGCGACGTTGCTTCGACGGACAGACAGCGGTGGGGACCTATTGAATGCTTTCGACGCTGAGACTATCGATGCGTTCCTCTCATCGACAGTTGGTCGCTCCGATGATATGCGGGAGGCAATCACTGTCGCTGTTTACAAAGCGCCTGGCTTCGACGAGATGACTCCACAGGTTGCTCAGCGGTATGCGAAGGCGCTGAAGCAGTTAGAAGATCAAAAACCGGACCGGCTGGCCAGCCTGGTAAATGGTGATATTGCTTCACGTGTCGACAATCTCCGTGCTGGCGATACGAACAACGTCAAAGGTGGAATCTACGAAGTCATTGCTGACGCTGAAGTACTCGATCCGGCAACGATCACGAAGGTCAATGATAAAGGTCAACTCAACGGTGGTGCAGATATTAGCGGTGAACTCACAGTATTTGAGCGGGGCGGAAGTTCGAGCGTACAACGGTTCGACAGCGTCAGTGATTCGTATGAATTTGACGCTGTGACCGATAGCAACGAAGTTCTCGTTGAGATGAAAAGCGGGAACGTCGAGAAGCAAGATGTTCTACGGAAACTCATCCGATTCCGATTTTTCTTGTCTCAAAGCAAAGATGTCCCGGTCGAGGATATCGATAGTGGGATTCGATTTGTGGTGAACAGCCCAGCAGATATCAGCGACCCAGTCCGACAAACGATCGAAGCCAATGGCGGCGAAGTGGTCTTCGAATCAGTTTATAAGACGGGAAGCTGAAGACCAAACCGGCTAACGAGCAGTCGATACCGATTCGGTTCGGAGGCACACGTTCATGGTTGATACACTCGAACTATACGCACTCTACGACGAACCGTTCGACGACGACGCTCAACTCACGGTATATCAGCGATTGCTGGAACTCGATGAGTTTGAATGTAGCACACCACCAGCGGAACTCCGACGTCAGCTTGCGACGGACGAGGACGTCTTTCTGACGGCAGCGTTTCGATCGGTTCATCTTTCCCTGGTATTCGGGAGTTCGGTGCCTGGATTGCCGAAATTCCCACACTTACTCGTCTCGATAGAGGGAACGGAATTCGAACATCCAAGCCTCTCCGCTGACGAACGGGCAACCAAGATTGATGACCTCTTCGAGTTCGTTCGCTTATTGTACCTGCACTCCAGTGCGGCAGGCTATTCCCCCCGCTATCTGATCGGGGCAGGACCAACTCATATCGACCATCTTCGTCGGGATACCGACTTCCTTCGGACAACTACTGGTGGTGTTCGTTCTGAAGAGCTTGAGGAACTGTACTGGTTGCAGTTGCTTCCCCCTACGTTCGCTGAGTCCGTGGGGTACGACCGGATCCAACGGTCACCTGCCCCACGACTTGTCGAACTCGAAGACGGCGGTATCATCTTTACGGCTCACGAGCATCCGCTGGAATTCGCCGACGACTACCTACGGATGCTGGATCATTTCGGTCTCAACCGATCATAAGACCTCGTTGCGAAGTTGGGTCAGCGTGTAACACCCCGTGAAACCGGGCCGGTCGATCCGGAAGGAGCTCGGAGGCGTCGATTCCGAGTAGGTCTTCTGGATACGGGAGTCGCCGTCCAGCGGGTCGTGCAGCGCCTGGATGATCTCGTGGGCTTTCGAGGTCGACATCGCGACCCAGAGCGCCTCCTCGGGCTCGCAGGCGGCCATCTTGTCGTAGTCGTCGGGCACTGCCCGGCGGGTGTCGTGGTTGATGCGCTCGACTTCGACGGTGACGACGATCTCGCCGTCCTCGTCGAGCCCGGCCACGTCGAGGCGGCGACGCTCGAAGTCGTCGGCGGCGTCGGCGGCCGCCTCGTCGTCGCCGAAGAAGGCCGCGGCGTCGACCGACCCCTCCCGGAGGTCGTAGTAGGGGCGGACCGTCACCACCGCCGAATCAGGGTCGTTGACGTACTCGCGGGTGAGCCAGCGGACGACGAGGTCGACAGCCATGACGTGCTCGCTGGACTCGTCTAGATCTCCTTCGCCGTGGCCGAAGGCGGCGCCGTGGCTGTGTGACTCTTCGAGGACGTCCCGGCCCTCGGGACGGACGGAGTAGAGCCGATGGGGGCGGTCGGTGTCCTTGCGGAGCAGGTCGTCGTCGATGAGTTCCTGGATGGCCTGGTTCTCGATGCTGACGTACTCCTGGAGCCGAACCATCGAGTCGCGGACGATGTCGTACTCGGGGCGCTCGTAACGGCGCCGTTGAACGTTGTAGACGACCTGGAGGAAGAGGAGCTGCCGAGCGCTGTAGTCGGCGTCGGCGACCTCCTGGGGACTCAGCTTGCACTCCGTATCGCAGACCGGAATGTCGTCCTCGTCGACGGCGGCCAGCGAGTGACAGCAAGTGACCGCCTGGATCAGCCCGCGGCTGTCCGTACTGTGGCGGCTCTCGCAGGTGCCACAGCGGAGGACGTGCGAGGCCTCCTCGTAGGCCACACAGTCGGGCAGACGCTTGGTGTAGGGAAGGAGGGTGTCCACGTGGGGGACGTCCATCGCGACGGTCTCGTCGCCAGTGTCGAAGTCGTGGTCGACGGTGCTTGGCTCACCAAGCTCGATGCCAGCCTCGTCGGCCGTCCGCTCGATCACGTCGTCGACGGCCGCCTCGAACGCGTCGCGGTCAGCGCCGGTGATCGGATCGTCGCTGGCGGGGTGGCCCGGCGGGGCGGGCAGCGACTCGCCCAGCAGCGGTCGCACGGGGTCGTCGCCGAAGCCCGCGCCCGGGCGGACGAGCCACTCGCCGCGGCCGAGGGCGCCGAGGCGGCGTTGCACATCATCGGGGGCCATCTCGCCCGTCGCGAGCACGTCGGGCAGATGGCGGTCGACGGCGACGTTGCCGACGACGAACGTCGCCGTCTCGTTGAGCGCTTCGCGGTAGGTGTTGTTCGCCGGGTCGGGCGAATCCAGCTGTTCGAGGAACTGCACGCCCAGCGTCACCGACAGGTCGAAACTGCGCCCCTGGGCGAGCAGCGTGTCGACGAGTTCCGTGTCGGCGACGTCTTTGGCCTCCTCCAAATAGAGGTTGACCTGCGGAGTGTCCTGGCCGCTCGGGGTGCGCTCTTCGCGAGCCTTGAGTGCGGTCCAGAGATTCGAGAGGAGGACGAGCGTCAGCGTGCGCTTGACCCGTGTCTCCATCCCGCCGAAGTCGAAGATCACCACGCAGTCCTCGTCGACGATATCACCGAAGTCGAAGCGAGCGTCGTCAGCCTCGGGGACGTGGTTGAACAGAGGTGCCAGCCGGGCGTCGGTCGCGATGGTCTCGACGCGGGAGATGGCGCCACCCATGATCTTCGTGAAGACATCCCGGTCGCGGTCGAGCAGGCCGGCGAAGTACGTCTCGAAGGTGGCTTCGGAGACGGAGGGCGGGGATTCACCACCTTGGGTGCGCTGGAGCGCGTCGTAGAGTTTCGAGTGGGCGAAGGCGGTGTCGCCGTGGACGGGGTCGTACAGCGCCCGCAGGTGGTTGCGGATGACGCGGGGCGACTCCGTCGCGTCGTCGTACTGGCCGGCAGGCATCGCCCCGCGGAGGATTTCCTCGTAGTGGCCGGTCTTGCGGGAGCGGGCTTCCTCGCGGGGGAGGCCCGCTTCGAGCAGGGGTTCGATATCGAAAAAGGAGAAGGCCGGAAGGACGCTCGTCAGGTCGAAATACAGCACGTCGTCCAGATCGCCCTGGGTGGCGTAGTGGGCCTGGAGGTACTCTCGGGCGGTGCCCCCGCCCTTGTAGTCGAAGAGGATGTCGGGGCCATCGGTTGCGTCGAGATTCGACAGCATTGCACTCATCGTGAGGACGGATTTCCCCGAGCCGGTGTCGCCGACGACCACTTGGTGGCGCGGCTGGAACGCGGGCGGCAGGACCAGCGGCCGGTCGAGCGGTTGGCGGTCGCTCGTGAGCGGGCGGGCCAGCGCCATCCCCGGCGGGCGATACCGAGCGAGCTTGCCCGGCTCGGGCAGCGCGAGGCCCGTGCGTTCGCGGTTGCGGACGCCGACCGCTCGTTGCCCGGTCGGGGTGAGCGCGCTCCCGTCGAGCAGGCACAGGCCCGGCAGTTCCGCAGGGGTGGCGACGATGCCCGGGCTGGTGAAGCGACGGCGCAGGCGATTGTAGGTGGATTCGTAGGCGACGGGGTCGTGTTCACGGGCACAGAGTGCCTCGAAGCAGTCACTGGCTGGCCCGTCGGGGTCGTCGGGATCGTCGACGTGTATCTCGGCGTCGAGGTCGTGATACTCACCGGCGACGGGACTGAGCGCGGTGGCGATGCTCTCGGCGAGTCGTGTCGGCGGGCCACGGTCGTCGGGACCGAGGACGGCCCGGGCGGTCACCTGGAAGGTGTGTCGGGTGTCCCGGTCGGCGAGACCGTCGAGGCGTTGTTGGTCGGCGGCCGGTGGCTCGTAGGCGCGTTCCTCGTCGACGGGTTGGGGGAAGATCGCTTCCCGAAGCTTGTCGCCGAGGGTGGCCCGCCCGTCTTCGAGGGCGAGTTCGTATTCCTCGGCGTCGGGCGTGATATTTCTGTACGGTCGGCAGAGGACCTGGTAGACGGCCGGGGCGTCGGCCTCGCGGAGCGTCTCGACGAGGGTCGTCAGCGGGAGGCGCCGGGTGTCGTCGCCGCGGTGGTGGTCGCCCGTCAGGTCTCCGAAGGGAGTGAGTGGCGTCTGCCAGTCACAGGGTCGGTCGGCGTGGCCGTGGATATCGACGCCGACCAGCGGCGGCGTGTCGGTGTCGGCGGTGTCCGTGTACAACCGGGTGTGGTCGGTCGTTGCTGTGAGGCTGGTGAACTTCTCTGGATGCCAGGCGACCGTCTGCAGTTCGTAGGTGTTCGGGAGGGCGGTCCGGCAGATGCGTTTGCATTCATCGTGGAGGTCGGGGTCGGTGACGCCGACGAGCCACCGGACGCTCGTGTCCGTGTGGCCGTCGGCGACGAGCAGCCACTCGACGCTCGGCGGGGTGGGGGTGCCGAGTAGTCGGTCGCGCAGGCGCGTGTCCGTCGCTCGGTCGAGCGCGCTGTGGAACTGTGCCATCGCCTGCTCGACGGCGCGTGGGGCGAGCGGCGTGTCCGTCGGCGTGATCTCGACGTACCGGCGGGGCTCGGGCTCACTCGGGTCGTCGGTCGTCGCAAGCGCCGTGTCGTCAGCGGGGACTGGTAGTGGTAGGTGAGCGGACTGGGCGGTGGGGGCCGACTCGTCGTTTTCGCTGGCCATCGGCGATCCCTGTTTGGTGTATGTGTAGACGATTCGTGTAGTTGTTTTGAATGTTGTGGGATCGGACGGGAGGGAGATGCGAGACACAGTGGGGGCAACAGCGATGGAAGCCCTCGACCCGCTCCGGGCCCGCGGACTCGCTGCGCGCTTCGCGCGACGCTGCAGTGCTTGCGTCGCCGGGGGCCCCGGAGTGCGCCTCGCCCTTCCAGTCCGCCAGGGGTGTGGGTGGTCGCCGGCCGACTCAACGGCTCGTGGTATTGGGGAGTCAACGCTCTCGGGAGTCTGTGTTTGGTGACGGTGACACCCAGGGCTACGCAGGGTGGACGACCGTCAGGCACTCGGGGCACTCCACGTAGTAGCGGGTGGTCGTGTCTGTGTCGTACTCCACGAGAATATCTCGCTGGTGGAGGGGACTGCCGCATTCGGGGCACGAGCCGATCGAGTCCGAGTGCTGGGGCATTGGTCGTGTTTCAAATGGGAACGGGCGCGTGTGACACCCGCGAGGACTGCGTCCTCTGTTCGATCGTTTGGTCTCGTGTCACTTAACGGTCCGCTGACCGGGGCGAAAGTGAAAATATTCCATCACTTGGCGGGTGTACCGTCACCCCCACTTGACGACGGAAGTCACACGCAGAGCAGCGTGCGATGTCGATGCTAACCGATAGTGGACCGGAAGTGGATCCGATTCAACTGGACACGAGCGCATGGGGGCGGTTCGGGTCACGGTCTCCGGTCACCGAGCGCCTGACTGCTGGGTTCCGAGTGTCGACAGCTCTCTCGGTTCGCAGAGACAGGTATCGGACCCGCAATCTGATAGTGAAGCACCTCACTACATGATCGCTGTTGGGTTCGAAACCGAAGTCAGTCAGCTATCAACGGAATCCTACCAGTCGCGGACGGCGATCGCGTAGACGGAATTCTCCTCATAGTCACCGTTCCCAACGTAGAGATTATTTTCTCCCACTACCGGCCGCTCCATCCTATCATCAGTCTCGAATGCCCACTGTTCGGTTCCGTCGGCTGCGTCTATTGCGTAGAGGGCCTCACCGGTGCCGGTATACAACGTCCCATCGGATACAGCCGGCGAGGAGACCGAGGTTACCGTATTGAACTCCCACTGTTCGACTCCACTGTGTGCATCAAGTGCAGCTATTCGATCCAAAAACCCGACATAGATGCGGTCACCGTCGAGAACCGGATTCGGAGTGATATAATCGTCCGGCTCAATCGACCAGTTGATTGTCGCAGTATCCGTGTCAAGGGCATAGAGACGGTAGTGTTCAGTCTGGGGGTTGTATGTTCGAACATACAGCGTCTCATCGCCGATAGCAGCAGCAGCTGCTTGCTCCTCCGTTTCGAAGACCCATGCCTGGCTTCCATCTTCAGTATCGAGCGCATGGACGCCTTGCTCGGTGCCGAAATATGCTGTTCCGTTTGCGACCACGGGTGAGGATGGGTCCGCTAGATTGCGATTCCAGAGCTTCGTTCCAGTCTGTTTGTCAAGTGCCACCGCCTGGCCGGCACCGACATACACCCTCTGATCGCCGACGACAGGGATAGTAACAGCTGCTTCAACCTGCTTGCGCCATTGCTCGGTTCCGTCGGTAGCGTCAAGCGCATAGACGATGGTTCGATTGTCACAGACGAACACCGTGTTATCGGCTACAACGGGACCGTATACCTCTGATCCAACCGCTTCGAGTTTCCAATCCAACGATCCGTTGGCCGTGTTCAGTGCATAGAGGTTTCCATCCCAGCTGCCGACATATACAGTTCCCTCGGCTATTGCAGGTGAGTTATACACCGTGTCGTCGGTTTCGAATCCCCACTGGAGTTTCCCGGTCCGTGACGTGAAGCCGTATTCGAGACTATCCGGAATACCAGGGTCGTTGGCTCCGCCCAGCGATGGGTATACGTAGCCTGCGAATCCGAATAGGCCAACACCAGCCATGCTTACTGCCTCTCGTCGTGTGACCGACTGACGCAACGTATTCGCTCCCCGGCCGGTTTTGGTCGCCCCCGCAATCCTGTTGTCTACCGTCTGTTGCGTGTCTGTTCTCGTGGTCGACGAGTCAGTACCGGACGCACTCTCGTCGGGCACTTCCTCGTGAAGGGCTGTAGTTAGTGCTTGTCGGAATTCGGAGATCGATTGCTGACGATTCGAGGGCTCCGGGTCGAGCCCAGTTCTAACAACCGTGTCGATAGAAGCCTGTAACGGTGATTTCTGGTGGTTCGGCTGTGCTTCGTCCTGCGTCCCGTCGTCAGTTTCGTCGAGGCGATCGACATCAGCAGGCGGGCTGCCGGTTAGGGTAAAGTACGCCAAGGCTGCCAGTCCGTACACCGTTGCCTGCTCGGATCCTCGTTCGGGGTCCTCGTGGCATTCGGGTGCGACGTAGGCCGTCGGCTGGGGAGACTTGACGGCGCTACGACATCCCCCTTCCAGCCAACAGCCATCGATCGTTACATCAAGCGTCCCATCAGTGTCGGTATCTTTCACTCGGATGTGTTCCGGTCGGATATTGTGACAGGACAATCCCTGATCACCAATCCGCTCGAACGCGTTCGCGACCGTCGTGATGACGGTTTTGACATCGGCTAGCGTCAGTTGTTGGCGAATATCGGGTAGCCGATCCGTGTCGGCGGCGTCGATCGCCAGCCAGGGTCGGGGTTCTTCACCGACCGCTTGTATCGTCGGGATGCTGGGGTCGTCATCCAAGATCAGCCATCGCTTGCGACCGCTCCGGAACGCTTCGTGGACCTCATCTTCGACTGCATCGGGGAGATCCCTCTCAACTATCAGCACCCGTGTTGGCTCGTCGAGATTGTCGAACTCGCTCACGTACTCGTGGACAAAGGTATCCGGAATCGGGAGTGAGTCGTCCGCGTAGTAGTTCTCATACACTTGATCCAGCACGAAAATGGCAACCACAAACCAACCCATCCAGATGACAATCCGTGGCGTATCGGGAAACAGTATAATGGCGGCGACAAAGGGGATCAGCAACAGTCCGCCTGTCGCGTCCGCAACCGTACTCCAGGGGGGGCCACTCCGTTCTAACCTCCGTTTGAGGTCCGGCCTGTAGTGTACTCCCAGGAATGTAGCTATACCTAGTGCAAATACCCCGAGTTCACTCGTTCTTGGTAGCGCAACCGAGATCAAGCTGAACCATCCATATAGCAGCACAAACCAACTTCCGTAGATCCAGTTGTCCGATACGGCTGCTTGGGGTGCCCGTCGGAGTGTCGCCCGGACCCAGAGTCCAGCACCGACCACAGCCAGCGGCCAGAGGACTCCATATGCGGCTTGTACGACGTAGATGTCGGCATAGAACAACTCTGGACGCAACGCAGGGAGTGCAGCTATCGCGATGAGTACCGGAACTGCCATGCCAGCACGTGGACGGCTAACGCTCGGCTTCGGCGGGTTACCGGGGATATCCATACCCTGGCGTTCCCAAGAGTCGATAAAGGCAGTGCTTCGCCGTGCGAGACGAAGCCATCCCCACAGTAAACAGAGTGAACCCACCACCGAGAGTACCACAGACCCGACGACAGCAGTGTTAGCAACCGGCTTGATTGGGGACGGGATTGTACCAGCCCATGACATTGTGGTGCCAACTCCGCGAGTCAACCGATCGGTGAATATCCTCAGCCCAGAGATAGCTTGAACTAACATAACGACCGAACTGAGTGCGACGAACAGCGTTGCAAATGCAAGCCCGTGCGCCTTGTCGTTTTGGAATGACCTGAACGCGAACTTCCCAAGCCGCTTTTCGAGATCTGTGTCGAGAAAACCGGCTTTGATCCGGTCAGGTGTGGTGACGTATCGTTTGGCCTGGGCCGTCACTGTCGTACCGATTACTAGTAGCTCCGGGATTGGATACAGGGAAGCGAGACTCGCGATGATACCGCCGAGGATAAAACAGGATAATGAAATAATACTCACTAGCGATAACAATTCAAAGGCTGTAAAGAGCCGATAGGCAGTCGGGTTCTCAGACTGCTCGATGTTTTAACCGACTCGTTGATCATCTCCCAATTGGTCGAGCAGATCTCGGAAGACGGACTGCTCTGCCAATACCGGTTCCGACCGGCCGAGCCACAGATACACCGAGACCACTGCCGTGTAGGATACAGCGAACAGCATCACTGTCTGCAACAGTGCCGATCCAGACCCTCCAGTAGACACTCCCGTTGTCGAAGTCGTCCGAAGCGACCCGAACACAGTGGTCAACGGCTTAGCAATTACAACCGCACCGACTGCAAGGAGCCACATGAGTACACGATCGTGTGCCAGCGGTGCGACCGACTCAGGCAGCAACTGTGGGACCAGTAGGTAGATCGCGATCGCAAACAGTACCCACATCAGCAGTTCACCGACTGACTGCCCGATCCACCCACTCGAGAGACTGATCGCCGTCCCAACGAGCGCCCACTCACTAACCAGTTCTATCGCATCAATTAGTGATACATTTCGAATCCCCCGAATCAGCACATCGAGACTAGCGATGATACCGAGTGGTGTGAGTGTCTGCGGATCGATATCTCGGAGGCGATCAAACACGTCTCTGCCACTAGAATACTCGGACTTATATTATTGGACTGTAACAGAAGTCGCCGGCACCTGCCGGTTCTCGAATCGTCTCAGTCGGCGACTTCGGACGACTCTCGTACTCACCTGTGGTTCAGCCGTTGCGTGGGGCCCGTCCAACGAACCCTACCGAGCAGCCCGTCGTCCGAGCACGAAAACGACCGTCGCGATCATAATCGCGCCGGTAGCGGCTTGGAGGGTTACGAGTCCACGGCCGAGTGTTGTCGCCGGCTGGAAATTACCGAAGCCCAGGGTCGTGAAGGTGAGCGTACTGAAATACAGTGCATCGACGAGGCCAGAGAGTTCTGCATTCGCTCCGGTCACTTCGATAAGTCCGAAGCCGAGATACAGACTCGCAAACGAGCCGATAATGACCAGGCTCCAGGCCAATATGCGACCGAGACTTTCGCCGTATTTGAACAGGCCTCGCGATACCTGAGCGAACGCCCACTCCAGATACTGCTCGTTGACGCGATACCGACGCCGTTGCACGTCTTGGCGGCGCACGAACATCTTGCTCTGCAGCTGTGGAAACGAGTTCTCCCTGGCGACGGCTTCGAGTGTCCGGTACGTATCTGCCGCTTTGAGGAGTTGGTCGTCAGTCTCGGAATCCGCCGGGAGATGCGCGTGGCCATCTGGAGTCCTCGTGTCTCTGGCGTTCTCTGGGTCGTACGCACACCGCGCCCGGTGGTGCGTTCTCCATGGGAGCCACCCTTCGTCGTCGGCCGGCCAGAAGGCCGTGCGCTCGTTGATCTGCACGTCAGCGACCGTCGCCCCGTATGGTCGGATATCGCACAGCGTGGCATCGAAAAGGTCCGTCCTAACGAGCACCGCGCGTTCAAGTCCCCAGTCAGATCCGCAGCCGGAAGATCGGCGTCAGTGAGATCCACGCGTCGGAGATACCCGTCGGAGAGGTCAGCGTTCCGGAGATATGCCTCCGTGAGGTCGCTATTCCACAGTGATGCCCTCGTAAGCGTCGCATCTTTCAGGTCAGCTCCGCAGAGCGTTGCGTCCTTCAGGTCTGCCTCGCTGAGGTCCGCGCCCCGGAGGTGTGCATCGGTGAGGTCAGCATCGCGGAAATTGGCGCCGGTGAGGTCGGCGTTCGTCAGGGAAGCATTCCGGAGGTCGGCTCCCTGAAAATCGGCGCCCACTAAGTCGGCATCTCGGAGTTCTGCATTCTGGAGACCAGCGCGTCGGAAGGACGCATCTGTCAGTGTCGCCCCACCGAAATCGACGGATTCCAAGGTTCCCGCGGTGAACGATGCCCCGGGCAACACTGCATCTCTCATGGTCGCTTCGCAGAGGGTCGCCCGCTTGAACACTGCCTCGGGTGCCGTCAGATCCCATAGGTGCGCCCTTTCGAGATTGGCGTCTTTGAGGATAGCACCACGCATGACGGCTTTGTCCCCGGATAGCTGCGCGAGCGTCCCACTGGTCAGGTCGGCTTCGACGAGCACTGCACCCATCATATCTGCGCCTGTCAGGTCGACCTCGCGAAGTGACGCATCTGTGAGGATCGCCCCTTTCAGAGTACTACCAGCGAGGTTCGCCCCCGATAGGTCTGCCTCTCGGAGGACTGCTCGCTCCAGGAGCGATTGCTTGGGGAGAGCAACGCCACGCAGTTGAGCGCCATCGAGGAGGATTCGATCAGCGTGCTCAGTCGCTTGCGGTGCAGTCCCCAGGCTTGCGCGGAGGTTTGATACCGTTTTTTCGACCGCCGATTTCGGTGTATGCCAGAGGCAGTGTGCTGTCTCGTCGTGTCTCTCCCGATAACAACAGTTGGCCCGAGGCGTCTCGGCTGGTGACCCATCGGTCGGGAACGCAACGCCACACCGCTCTGTCGGGGGTTCACCTCTCGAAAGATCGGTTCGACGGCGGTGCGATTCCCGTGGCGACGCATCTGAAACCGGAGTGCAGACCGTTGTAGTGCAGTTTGGAGGTGTTGGGCACCGTAGACGAGAAACAGTAGTTCCGATACCGTGTTTGTCCCGCAGCCCGCAAAGCAAGATTTCGGTCAACGATGTTGCGATCATGGAAAACAGCAGGACGTGATGCAGAGCGTTAGTCTCCGTTCTGAAGCGGCATACAGCCTGAATTTCTGGTCGCTGATCCGAATCACTATCTCATCGAGCGCGACTTGATTCGGGGACCGGCCAAATTCGGACTATAGATCGGCTTATTAGAACTAATCGTTGATTGATTTCCGGCTCTGTTGGGCAATCAAGGCGTTAAGTAACTCTACGGAATTCGATAGCGACAGGACCGCATTGTATGATTGAATACCGAACACCATCGCCAGCTCTGGTGTCCGCTCGCGCTCCACGAAATCCGAATCGATCCAGTCACTATGTCCGCTAAGGCGGCTGATGTCTGGTATCGGCACCAAGGAGTTCGCCGTCTCAGTTTTCACGCTCAACTAAATCACAACTATTGAACTCTCCGAAAATATCGGAGATAATATCCCAAACTTGCAGTCAATGACTTCTTTTTCGAGCTATCTGTGTGGATCGGGCTACCTCACCAAGAGCGATGACGAGGAACACTACCGCTCCGGTCAAAACAACCCTATAAGTCCGAAGCCCCGTCGAGGTGTCTGGCTGTCCTCGAACAATCAATATAAACACGATTAGAAGCGCAATCAGACCAGATACGATCCTAGACCCGGGTTGCCACAAGTAGAGACACCATGCCATACCAGCCCCCAAGACGAGAAGTAGGACAACTGCATTTTCCGGATTGGATATGAGCGCCTCTGGAACCAAGCTGAGCGGGATCCATCCAACCGTCATGATCAGATAACCGAGGAAAGCAACCCACCCATCGAGCGGCGGTGAAGGCCTACTGGGGATTAATTCTGAAATAGATGGATTTCCGCGATAATATCCGATCAAACCAGCAGCTACGAAAGAAAGCCCTCCGAGAAATATCTTCAGTCGGCCACCGGTAAAAACGTAATCTGGTGGGCCTATTATGGTCAGCCATAAGAATACACCAGCCGCAAATGACAGGAGACAACTGTTCTTTCCCCACCCTCTCACAGCAGCGAGTAGTGCTAAGCCTGCTGGAGGATACATGACTTTGACTACGTTCGGATTCAACAAGCTCGTATCTGGAAGTGCAAGAGGGCCAATACCCCAAGATCCCATGCTCCCCCAGACGACGAACAACGCTCCAACTCCGACAAGAATTGTCGCAAAAGATCTATTTTGCATCTTCATCTTTGACTGTTCTGAATCATATGGATAAATCAGTTTTGTGGCTCTTCTGAAGTTGAAGTTAAAACATAGTTATATAATGTGTGGCCGAATAGTATCTTCAGTATAATTTCGGGACCAGATCGTGTTTGTCCGCGATGTAATAGCTTGGACTGGCTATGAGTTCATACTGATACTCCAGATCGTCACCTATTACAGGGCACTTTCTCTGAGATGGGTCGTCTCTTGAATCACCAACACCACCGACGATGTGGCCAATGGCTGATAGCGTTCCTGATTCTCCGTTTTCTGGTGTGAATACAGGCCCTCCAGAGTCGCCCTCCGCAGAGTCAACTTTTAACCGAATTCCAAATCCACCGTCTGAATCCGAAAGCCCACTGTTACAGTATCCATAGGCGCCACTGTACTCAATGGCACTGACGCCACTTACCGCCTCACCGGTAGATCCTGTGACATATCCCTGTGAATACACTTTTTTCGATTCCTCAATGGCAGTTACGAGTCCTTTCCTCGTGAGCCAATCCCCATATTGCCAGCGTTCGTCCTTATCGATCCATTGGACGCCACTCTGGAACGTAACATCAGAGTCTGAGTCAATAGAAATAGTCGTCCAGTCAGCGTTAGTGTCTCCTCTTGTTGTCTCGCCAATATAATATTCACTATCATCTTTATGATAGGTCTTCACTCCAGTCCTCATATTGCATTCAAATGCCCCATCGATATCCGTAACGTGGCCAGCAGTCAGGAAGAAGTCAGAGCCCCCTCCGGAAACATCCAGCATTTGATGGCCTAAGGTTCCAGATCCGTTCGGAGATGAAAAAAGGATGCCACCGCGGACGGGATCAAAGGTCCGGTCTGAATAGATGCAATCACCTTCTACGTCTGTTTTGAATCCGTTCCGTTCTGGGACCTTTTTCACAGGAACATTATTTATATTGTCTGGAACCTTCTCTTTATTTTTATCTGGCACATTTCCCTGGTCATCAGTAGCTACTTCTGCTTCTAGCTGTGTGAACTTCCATTTTTTATCTGAGTCCTCATTTGGAATGATTGCGGTTGCCTTGATGTTTGGATTTTTTCCAGTTCTGTTTTCGAGAGCACGTTTTGCATTTTGCATCCTCTCATAGTTCCATTGGTATTTTCGCTTCGGAACCTTCTTTACTTGTATCGGCTCTTTCTCCTCCCCCCTCGACACTACGACCTTTTCGACAGGATTTCGACCTGCCACCCCGTTAGTAAATGCCACTATACCTCCAACCCCGGCAAAACTCTTGAGAGCCCTTCGACGTGAAATTGTCGACTGGCCGTTATTCACCGACGATTCTGAAGTCGTAGACGAATTTCGATCTTTTTGTGTCATTCTGACTTCGATTTAACGTTGTAATACATGTATTTATTTCTTACTAAATGTCAATTATCTACATTTGAATGCCAGTTCGAAACTCCGGAATTCGAAACTATTCTGCCATTCACGTTTTATAAATAGTGTCTTACCGTCGGTAACAGTACGCGCGAATCCCCGTAGCGGTTGCACACGATAATCCTCTGCAATAAAGTCGTGCTCTCAGTAGGGTTGACCGACTCACAGCACGACCGAAACTATTCTCCGAAGTTGACATAGTCGGTCGGGAACTCCTCGTTCCGGTACCTCTGCTGCCCGATCGTGGTGAATCGCCGCGCCCGGATCGCCGGGCGGTATCGCTCCCGGCCCTGGATGTGCTGGCGGCGGCAGCGGATGTTGGCCGCGACCCACGCATTGTACGCGAACATCCCGTAGAGGTACAGATACGTCCGAAGCGCCAGCTCAGTGGACTTCGTCTTCGGGAGGAAAGTCTCCTTGAAGTCGCCGTACGAGGATTCGATAGACCAGCGATACTTGTAGTACTCCCGCAGCGTGCGGGCCTCGGCTTCGTTCGCATCGATGTTCGTGATGTAGGTCAGCCACCCGGCGTTCTTCTGTCCGAAGTCGATGCGATCCTCTTCGTCAGCCTCTTTGGCGGCCTTCTCCCGGATCTTCTTCCCGGTCTCTGTGTCCTGGCGGTTGTTGACGTACTCGGGCTCGGGCTCGACGCCCGCCAGCTCGTCAAGCGTCCGCTGCGTGTGCCCGGGATCGTCTTCGTCCTCATCGTCATCCTCGTCGTTCCCGGTCTCGGCGAATGTCTTCGGTGTCTCACTCCAGAGGTGCTCGTAGCTACAGAACAGCGTGTTCGTGGTCTCTTTCGGCTTCCCCTTCCCCTCGTTCATCGTGTACTCGTCCACCACGCCGAAGGTCTTGTTCTGGTCCTCGAACTGGTCGGTGTACTTCGAGACCCAATCGTTCGGCACCTGGATGATGAAGTTGAGGCCGCGGTTCTTGATCTCGTTGACGACCTCGCCGGGTGCGAACTCGGAGTCGGCCATCAAGATCCCGATGTCGAAACCGCGGCCCTCCACCTCATCAAGCAAACTCATCAGTCTCCGGCTTCGGTTCTTCGGCGTCATCTGCAACGCGTGCGCGATTTGGAACGGCATCCCGTCAGAGACCGCTTGCGCCGTGAAAATTCGGTAGGCGTAGTGCGTGTTCGCCATCTTCTTTGTCCCGAGCACGCCCGAAACGTCCGAGGTCTCGTTACTCCAGGTCGGGATGTTCGTGGTGTCCACCGCGATCGGGACGCCGCGCGACCGGAGTTCCATCGGGTAGACCGCGTCGAGCAGCTTGTCGGTCCAGTCGTTGATGGTCGCCACCCACTCGTAGATGTCCGGCCTGTAGATGTCGTTCCTGAACGTCTCCGCGTCTTTGAAGATATCCTCGCCCTTCTGCAACCCGCGGTTGTCCGCGAAGTTTTCGAGCTCCGCCTCGGGAGCGCCGCCCGTGTCGCAGAGATGCAAGGAGAAGTCGAAGTGGAGGCCGTAGTCCGTCCACGTCGAGATATCCTCCTGCTTCGAGATGGGCATGTCGTCGCGGCCGATATCCAGCGCACCCTGCGCGTACCCTCGCTTCAGTTCGATGGGCACGGTGATCACGCCGCCGTTGTTGGCGAGACGCTTGTCGTCGATCTCCGGGAAGCGGTAGTCCCGCTGCATCCCGATGGCTTCGATCTTCTGTGCCCAATTCGCGGCGAACTCCTGTGCAGCGCGGCCGAACCGTTCGTTGAAGGCCTTCCGGATGGTGTTCTGGTGCGGGATGCTGTCGAACCCGAATATCTTGTGAATCGGCACGTCATCAACGGCGTTCGATCGCCGAAGGTGGCTTACCAGCTGCGGCGGGTTTCGAAAACCCATCATCTCGTAGTAGACGGCCAGCCGCATCATCTTCATATACAGAATCGCATCCCGGCGCTTCGAGTTGTCGTCGTGCGGCGGGTACGCCCAATCGACGTGCCCGACCAGGACCGCGATGTGGTGGTACCAGTCCGAGTCGCCGAACGGGCTCGGTGCCTTGTCGTTGAGGTCTGACGCGGCGTGTCGGTAGCCCCACTCGCCTTTCAGCCAGTCAGCGTCGGAGTCGAGCGTGACGTACTCTTCAAGCCGCTCGTACGGCGGCGGCAGGTGAGAAACCTCGTCTTCGTCGTCGCCACCCTCGAACACAGTTGTCTCAGTTCAAGCCCGTCAGGTATGAAATACGTGCTGGTTGGTTCTCAGTCAGAATCCGAATCCCGATCCAGAGCCTCGTAGTGCTCCCGGGCGTCTTCCTTGGCCGCCGCCGAGAAGTAGTAGGTTAGCTCCTTCTCGTTCACGCGCTGTTTGTCGCACCCCATCGCCGCCGGGTCGAGACTTGCCAGCTCGTACTCGCGGCGATGCCACGGCATCGTGGTCTCGAACTTCTCGCCGGTCGGACTCGACCGCTCGTACTCGGTTGCGTCGTGGTTCCAGAGGCGGGCCGTGACGACCCAAAAGTCGCCGTCTCTCCCCTGGAACACGTCGTCTTTGTCGTACTCGTAGGCTTCGAGCGTGACGTTCTCCCACCGAAGGCAGTCGTCGCAGAGGCGGTTGTACTCCGAGTTGAGTACACTGCTTGCGTCACGATCTCCGCAGCGGTCGCAGGCCAGTTGGTCGGGCGTCGCCCTCCGCCAATTGCCGCCGCAGTCGGCGCACCGCCCTCCAGGCGCGCTACCCGAGACGTGCTTCCCGCAGCCGTCGCAGACCCATCCCGCGTAGCCGTCGCTCTGGCTCACTCTGAGTCACCTCGCGTGCAGATGTCAACCACCCACTCGCGGATGTCATCGGCGAGTTCCTCGTCTTCGGTGGCCTCCGCATACCGGATCAGCGCTTCCCGAGCTGCCGAGTCGTCTTCAGGTTCGAGGACGAAGCAGTTCGAAACTTCCTCGCCCTCTTTGTATACCTCGTACTTCTCGTAGAGGCCTTGCTCAGGCATGGAAATTCACCTCCACACCGTTGATTTCGAGAACCCGGTCGCCGCACTTCGGACACTCGGTCGTGACGTTGTCGGGGAAGTAGAGGCGACCGTAACCGTCCATCTTGACCCGACTGTTGCCGATGTCGAACGACTCTACCCACCCGTCGCACAAGTCCGGTTCGAGCTCTGGAATCTTGCAACGGACGGTGAGTGTGTCTTCCATCAGCGCGTCCGGAATCTGGTCGAAGTGCTCACTATTACCGTCGGTCTCCCTGACGGTGTTACCCTTCGACATCTTCGGTCACCTCCTGTGAATTTACCAGCCAACGCCCATCACGAACTCGCGCGCCGACGACTACGAGGCCTATCCCGACCAGTGCCACCGCGACGCCGCCGAAGCCGGCGACGTAGCGCGGCAAGCTCGAAAAGAGTGATGCGCCGATGCCGGTGAGTGCGAGTATCCACCCGAACTGCATCATCGGCGTGCTGCCGGTATCTGTCGTTGATTCGTTGTTTGTAGACATCGTATCACGGCGGTAGTCCGCCAGCCAATCCCCGCCGGGGAGTCGAACCCCGGTCCGCCAACCGGGGTCACTCCCGACTGAATCCGATCCGGCTCGTTGCGAAATCAACGAATTTGACGCCCATACCGCGCTCTTCCATATCGTCAAGGAACGCCCGGCCAGCGAGCTTCCCGTTGTCGAGGGAGACGTAGACCTCTTCGCCGCCGTGCTTCCAGCTCCACATCTCGATCTCGGGGTGGTCGTCAAGCAGTTCTTCCACACTGTCCGTCTCGCCACCGTCGTGAGCCATTTCTGCGCTCATCGTTACTCGCCCTCCTCAACGCGGGTGAACGTACGCCCGGTCTCCTCCCACACCATGACCTCGACGCCGTCTTCCCGAGTGAGTTCGACGCCGTAGCGCCCCCACTCGTTCTCCGTGCCTTCGACGATCCCGCGCGTCTGACCGTCTTCCGCCACGTCGGAGACAATCACTTCGTCCCCGGCTTCGAGGTCGCTCGGGTCAACCGCGGCGTACTGTGCATCGTCGGACTGAGCCACTTCTGCGCTCATACTACTCCATACAGTAGCATGGATAATAAGTGTTACTCCAAGTAGTAGCCTACTCGGTGGAGTAACTATTATCCCGTTGGCTACCACAAGTAGTAACATGGGCACGGCAGAACAGCGTGCAATGCCAGAGAAGGACTACAGAGCCATCCTTACCGACCGTGAAAAGGAGATCATACGGGGTGAGGCGGATGTTTCTGACAAGTACTACTACCGCGTGATCACTCGCGTCCGACAGAAGATCGAACAACTGGAAGAGGACCTCCAGGTGCTCGACGACAACCACGACTCACTCGGTGACGAGATGCGCGAAGTCGTCTGTGACGATGGTCAGGAATCTGAGGATTGATGGAACGGTGTCGATTCAACGCCCGCGAAACACCCGACTTTCTTTCACAGAATTATCGTGTGCAACCGCTACGGGGATTCGCGCGTACTGGTAAAGGCCACAAGAAGCAGCCACTAGGTGATTAATTGTGGGAGATCAGTATTAGACCGCTGACCGAGCAACGGATCTGCGTACCGTACGATTACCCGCACAATGCCAGGATCGATGAACTGCGCTATAATCAGCCCTCCACGGCTGAGACTATCAACTCCGCGGTCAACCGCTCGCTCGGCGATGCCGTGCGAGCGCTCGGGTGGTATCGGCAGTTCCGTGAGATTGTCCTGATGTTCGCTATCTCCAACATAGAACCGCTCTGTGAACCACTCTAACCATGACTCAGCATCTATTCAACACGGCATACAATAGTACGAATGGCTTCTGGGGATGGGTTCGAGACGGGGCACGTGGATTCGATCCACGTCAGAGCACTCTGACCAGCTTTTGAGCGCTCAGCGATTCTACAACGCAGCGGCTCACTGTGTCCATCGCGCGTAGCTTTTCTGGGATACCGACTTCTCAGTCAGGCGAGAAAGGGCCCAACTCAAAAGTTGGTTCCCGGAGGTTCCACACCTCTCGATTGCTATCAGTCGTCTCTGCTTCAGCCATCCAGTTGACCGACAATTCCGGATCCAGCTTCCCTCGGTAGCTACCGAAACTGGCGCACCGGGGCTACAGTCACGAACTGGTTCTAAATGGGCGGGTCTACCTATTTGTCGTCGGCCATTTCGTACGTTCATTACTGCTTCAAGGGGACCAGAACTAGACTGGTGTCATCTCGGATTTCGGTGGAACGGCCAAAGAACTGAATGGCTGCGGTACTACCCAGTATCGTTTTGACAGTCCTTGACGAATTACTGTGTCTGATTCACCGCATCCTTCGTCCCGTTCACAACGTCGCCGACATCGATACCGTCGCCGCCCAACAATCCACCATCGTCACCGCTATCGCTCGTTGGAGTGTCGGTCCGCTGGGTCGCATTCACGGCATTCGTCCCGCACTGCAGGATATCCTCAGACACCGACTGTACGGTTCCATTCTGCATCGTCAGATTCGAATTCGACAGCACCCGATCCGCACTGAGATTCCGGGCAGTAGCTACCGCTTCCACGTCGCTCCGGGTCAGGTTGATCCCCATTTCGGTGCTTTTCCTGAGTACGTTCGAAGTCGTCGTCAACATCCCAGCGCGGAGCCCGACGTGAACCTCGCTCATCCCCAGTGCCCAGCACCGGTTCCCGCAGACGTACCGGAGCCGATACAGCCCGACTTGGCTGGCCTTGTTCGTGAGGAAGCGAGTGCCGGCGAATGCCGGTTTGTAGAACGCGCCGGTCGTGACGAGCATCGCGTCCACCCCGAACATGAGCGTCGCAGTCTTGTACTCCACGAGGGCGGCGTCAGTTCGTTGTTCGGCGGCAGCACACGCTGTGTCTGCCATTCGATTGTAGCTGCCGATGAGCGGGGCGTACTTGGCGACGTCACCCGTAATGGCTCTGACATCACCAAAGATCTTGACGGGCGCGTTGCCATCGATCTCTTGGACTATCTGGGCAGCGAAATGCGCTCGGCGGACAGCGTGGTTCGTCGTCTTCCCACCCTCTTTCAACATCGCCGGCCTGAGTTCGGACGTGTAGTTGCTGTCGGCGTTACAGAGCCGCTCGGAGCTGTTGAGTAGGGTTCGTCGCCGGTCAGATTCGTTATCGACGCTGTCGTAGAACCCGGCGACGAACGCTTGGACTCGCTGTCGTTCAGTCTTGTTGAGACCCGCTGATCCAGGTCCGAGACGGTCGCTGTACTGAGAGAGGTTGAGTCTCTGTGCTGGACTAGTGTCGGCTCGCTCGCTCGCTGGCGGCTGTGCCGTGGGTGTCGGATTCGGCGTTGGGTCCGGTGTGACCGGTTGAGGAGTGTCTGGTTGCTGGTCGGTACGTCCGACTGTCGTCGTATTCGAACACCCCGCGAAGACGACCATCATCGCAACGGCGACCGCTAGCAGGTGTGTTCTGGTTAGTTTCGTGTTGAACACGGTTGCTTCGGGACGGTGACAGTCCGCTTGGTAGATACGTCGAGGTCCGGTATATACCTATCCGTGGGTTGGACACTCTTCTCGTGGGATAGTTCTCTCCGGTAGATCGAACATGACTGCGGGTGACGACGAACGTTGAAAGCCCTCGGCGCGCTCGCGGTCACTGCGACGGGATATCCGCGCAAGCGCGGATAGTGGCCCACGCAGGCGACCACGCGGACGCGAGCGCACCTCGCCCTTTCAGTCCGCCAGGCTGACGGCTGGGTACCCGGTCGGGACTGTCGGATGGCTAGGATTCGCGACGGCCAGCCGGGCGCGCGCCGCCCGGCGATACCATCAGTTTCTGATATTATCCAGTCGTCCCCATAGAGGCACCTCCAGCGGGCACCACTGACTGTAGTCAGGATCCAGGTTGCGGTCAGTCCACTCCGCGGAAAGCGTCAGGTCGAGGCCCGACCGGGCCCCCACGATCCTGAGATGGCAGTGCAGTGCTCGGCTTCTTCGACCGCTCTGCCCCGGTCAGCATCCAGCAGACTCGTTATTGAGGGTCCTCGATAGGTGCCCCGGACACGTTCAGGCGGACGCTTTCCAGGCCCTGCTTTGCCTTCTGTTTCGATGAGTAGCCCTGCCCGCCGTCGGCGATGATCTCGCCGTTATCGTGGGCGAGTCGCCAGCGCCACTTGCCCTCATTGTCCTCGTACAGTTCGAACGTCGCGTCGCTCCCCGGCTCGTCGGGCTCGTGTCCGTCGTCGTTCGACTGGTCGACTACCACCGCATCGGCTGCGTTCGTTTTGACGCTCTCGAGTCCTTGGGTGACACTCTGCTTGGCCGTGTACCCCTCGCCGCTGTCGGCGATGATGTTCCCGTTGTCGTGGACGAGCCGCCAGCGCCACTGGTCGTCTGCGTCCTCGTAGCGTTCGAATCGGGCCTTACTGACCGGTGTGTCCGTCTCGATGTCGCCGTCGGCATCGTCCCACTCCATCTCGATATCGAGGCTTGCTACGTCGCCCTCGCGGTCGAGTTCAACCTCAAGCTCCGCCTCCGGCGGGAGGTCGGCGGTCACCGTCTGCGCCTCGTCGACCGGTGCCGGCTCGCCCCGTCCCAGCGCATTTGCAATCCGCCGCAGGTACGTCGCGATGCCACGCCGGGTTCGCTTCGATTCCGCCTGATGTATTGCATCGTCCGACATGCAATCGATTCCTAGAGTGACTCACACATAGTTGTACGTCTCCATCGGATCGCTTTCCAACTACCGTTCGAATCAGAGCGAAGTGTGACGGTCGAGGCGACTCCTAGCCACGATCGCGTCTCGCCCTTTCAGTCCATCAGGCTGGTGAATGCGCCCTTAGGGTTCGCTGTCGGCTGGCCGGTGTGTCGTGACGGCCCGCCCCGCTCGCCGCTTACCGCCCGGAGTGCGCTCGCCACCGACCATTCCGGGCTTTCGGGCGCTCTCCGCACCGCGAGCGCCCGTTCCGGGCCTACTCCGTCCGTTCCGGATGGCGCTGTGCGCGGCGGGCACTAACGCGGCCCGCCGTGCTCGCGCTATCCCGCCCTCGCTGCTCTCGCGCTCTCCACGGCCTCCGCGTGTGCCTTCGCGCCAGCGGGTCTCCCGGTTCGGTCCCGGACTTCCGGAGGCTTCCGGGACTCGGGGACCCGCGACGGACGTGGTTGCGGTCGCGGGCGAAACGGGGACTCCGCTGGACGCGCGCTCCGGGCGGGTCGGCGCGCGGTGCTGGTTGGGTGGCTAGCGTTCCACCGCGGCGCCGCGGCCGAATCAGCACTGCCGCCGCGGCGCCGCGGCGGTGGTGCGCCACGATGGAGCCACAGTCACTCACCGAACACACAGTCGAACAGTTGCTAACCGCGCTGCGTCCCTCCGACCGGCAGCGCGTTGCAATCGCGGAGCTCCGGGCGATGGCCCGCGCTCACGACGAGGACCCGGACGAGGCGGTCCGTCAGTACTGCGAACGGCGGCTCGAACAGCAGTACTTCGACACCGAACAGTTCCTCCCGCCCGCGGCCGACCCGGCGTTCTACTGACGACCCGCCTTTTTGCGCGCGCTCAACGCGAATCTTCCCACCTGCGGAGATGGCGTGTCCCACACTCGTGCTCGCGATCGAATCTCCCCGGGTCAGCGATACGGTGGTGTTGACCGAACCACTCGATTCGGCTACAAGTCGGCGGTCAGAACCTCGTCGGGCCACGATCTGGTTGTCGCCTTCGGGATGACGTCTCAATCACTCACTGACGGTTGGACAGTTCGGAAGCACCGCCGATCGTCCTTTCGGGTGAATTCGAATCTGTGGCTCCCAATGCACAGGACGGTATTTCTTGGGGTACACTCGTCGCATCCGTGGTTAGGTCACCAGCCATCGCGGACTGGACCCTCGATGATACGCATACTCCGTTTGCCTCGATGGCGCGCCTGGTCGAATTAAACAAATTCTCCCGTCTCGAGTCTTGTTGCGGCGCTCCTCGCCTCACCCGGCCGCGTTGCTCGCTACTCTCGCGGCGCGGCCGGGTGGCCTGCGGGCGTCCTCACTGGCGAGTCTCGGCGCGCCCTTCCGAGTACTACGGTGAACGTATCCGCCCACCTCCCTCCAGTCTTCTCCGACGCGCCTTCAGTCGTTGCCCGGGGGGCCACCGGGCATGTGGCGCGCCACTGACGGCGCGCCATTCCGGGCGATCCCCCGGGACGCCTTTGTTCAGGCGCGCCGGAGATTTCCCACAAACCCGGCGGGTTTGATCGTCGAGGGAGCGCGTCCGCCTTGAAGGAGTCGGGACGCGGTTTGCCCTCGGTCGCCGCTCCCGGTCCCCGCGCCACACCGCGGCGCGGCGTGACGGGAGCAGGCTCGGTCGGTGTGCCCGCGTCCTGCCGGGGCCCGCCCGCTCGCTCCGCACCGCGCGAGCGGGTCCCACCCGGCATCGCGGCGCTTGCCGCACCGCAGCGCCGCGACGAATCCAACAAGGCGGACCGTCCTGCTTGCTGTGGCGGCCCGCGGGGCCGCGATCGCTTGCTCGCGTCCTGTCGTCGCTCGCGGGCGCGTCGACGGCCCCGCGGGCCGTCCTCGCGGGCGCACTCCTGCGCTCCGTAGTGTGGGGTGTAGTTGCCTCGGAGGGTCGGCCGAGACGTAGCGGCACCGCCCCGCACGTGAGAGGGTCGGCAGGCGACGAGTCGTCGGCTGGCCGGTGTACGGTCGACGGCGGCTCCGCGGTGGCTACCGAGGTGTCGCGTTCCCACCTCGCGACGCGCGGCGTGGAACGCAGGCCGCACGAGGGTGGTCAGGTCGGCGTCGAGAGCCGCGGCTGGAGAGCCGTGGTAGCAACGGAAGACGCCGAGTGAGCGCCTCCGTGCGGAAATCACAGTCCAAGTGATTCCAATGAACAGTAGCACGCGATTCGGTAGTAAAGTTTCGGACGCACAGACGGACGAACAAGAGGTCGAAGCGGCGGTCGACGAGGGGCCGGAGCTGCGGCGGTCGGTCGACCAGGAGATACAGGGGAAGGTGGATACGAATCACCCCGAGGCCAGGCCCGAGGGCATGACGCTGGAAGGCGAGGAAAAGTTCCGAGCGCGGGAGGCCGAGATTCGAAGCACCCGCCAGCGGCTGGATAGGCGCCAATCCTCGGATAGGGAAGCACGGACGCGCGAGGTGGTCAGGTCACAGACGCGCTACGCCCAAGAAGATCCCCTCGAAGATCCGCGGACCAAGTTGAGTCAGGCGCAGTTGGCGGAAGTGAACAAGCGCGCAGCACAGATAGCTGAGGAACTGGACGAGCGTTCCAGGGCGGGGGCGGCGTACCGACTCGCGAAGAAGGTCGCTGAAGGCGTGGACATGCTGAACGCGGCGCTGCTGGTCAAAGAGGAGTTGCACGCCTCACCTGGGGTGCCAGTCCCCATCGGGACGCTCGAGGAGGTGCCACGGTCGACGGTCGACATCGAAGGTCAGGTTGTGCAGCTGTGGGATGCGGACAATCCCCGGATTCAGCAAGTCGGCTTGATAGAGGACGACTCGGGACGAACGAAGTTCACCACCTGGGAGAAGAGCAGGAAGCCATGGGTCGAAGAAGGGCAGACGGTGCGGCTGCGCGAAGTCGAGAAGAGCTGGTACGAGGGCCGCGTCTCGGTGGCCGTCACCGGGTGGTCACAAATTGAGTTCCCGGAACGCGGGCGGTGGTGGGACGAATAGCAGCCACTGACTGCTCTCATTTTTTGTTTGGTGCCGGACCAGCCCAAGCCCCGCCTCCCCGCCCTCCGCTCCGTGCTCGCTTCCGGTCGTCGCTGCGCGCGCAGCCACGACCGATATCGGTAGATTCCATCTCGTACGCTACCGGACTCTCTTTCACGGTCGCTGAATGGTAGGTTTTTCGCGCCCAGGAGGGCCGAGGGCGTCTCACACCCTCGGGAGCAACTGATTGTCGTGAGTTCCGACGATGACTTGACCGACGTATCGACTGATCGGGCTTCGCTCGCTGTCGTGATCTCCAACTTGGAGACAGGCACTTCGAACGGTGTTCCAGACGACATCGTATCGCTTCGCACTCGTGAGCGAACTCCTCCTGATCCATCCACCCGTGGTGTTGAACGAAGCGTGAAACTGACTTCGGTGAGGACGACTGCTGTAAATCTAAATCCCAAAACCATTTTATACAGTTCAGGTCGAAGATTTACACAGATGCTTACTGAGGCCGGACTTGCCGTCATCGGGGCGTTGCATACCGGCCGGGAAGCGACGGTAGCGGAGCTCGCGGCGGATACCGAGTATTCGCAGGCCCACCTCTACGATATCCTCGACGACTTACTCGGAGCGGGGCTTCTCGACGAACGTCGTGGGCCGAGCAATCAGCGGGTCGTTCGTGTTACGAACCACCCGGTCGTCGAGGCGTACCGGACGCTGCAGGCAGATTTGGGCCACGTTGACTGGGCGGACCTGCTTTCACCGAGCACGCTCCGCGTGTGCTGGTATCTCGACGAGCCCCGTCGAGTGGCCGAAATCGCGGATCGACTCGACAGGACTCGACAGGCCGTCCACAAGGCGCTGTCACCGCTCATGCACCGTGCGATGTTGTCCCCGTCCGGCCCGGAGTATGCATTGAACAAGGAGCTCGCGCCACTGCTGTCGTTCGCCCGCGCTGTCGTTCGCCACGAGCACCGGTCACGAGTCCGAGAAGTCGCACCGAGTGCGGTCGTCGAGTGGTGTGACCCCTCGCGGGCACTCGTCCGCGTACAGAACTCCGAAGATACAGACGCACTCGAGGTGGCGTCGGAGTGGCAACTGACCGGGCTCGCCCGGTTTGCCGAGTACGGCTTGCAGTTCTTCCTCGCGGACAAACCTGTGTTCTGGTACGCACCCGAGGAGGAGCTCACCCCTGCAGAGGTAGTGTGCCACACGCTCGTCCTCGATAGCGGCTCGCGCCGTGTCAGCTACGCGATGCTGTTGATCGAGCAGTTGGATATCGACCAGGAGACGCTCACTGAGACGGCGAGGTGGTACGAGTTGGAAGCAGCGGTGACTGCGATGTATCCCCCACTGCAGGGAGCGTTCGACGCCTCGGCAGAGTCCTCGGTCGTCCTCCCGAGCGAAGCAGAATACGCGGCGCTCAAAGCACAGTACGGAGTCCAATGACGGTGTTCACTGGTAGCGAGGCGATCGAAGCGTTTCTCGAAGAGTTCGATAGCTGGCTATCTGAGTCGGTGACAGTGTCGCTTCTCGGAGGGTCGGCGATGACGGTCCAGGGGTTGAAAGACCAGACAGAAGATATCGACCTGGCGCTGAGTGTTGCGTCAGAGTTCGAGCACGTCCATCAGGTGCTTCAGGCCGAGGGATTCGAGGTCATCGACGAGCCGACGGCGTCGTTCGAGGGCGTCGGGAGAACGGTCGAGTTGCAACACGCCGAGCGTGGACTCCAGATCGACCTCTTCGAGCGGCAAGTCGTCGGGAAGGTCTGGATCACCGATCGGATGAACGACCGGGCAACGGAGTTCTGGGATGGGACCTGCGCGACTACAGTCGTTCCGTCCGACGAGGATATGTTCCTGCTGAAAGCTGTCTCCGGTGGTGACCTCGCAGGTGGCCGGCGACGCGATATCGCGGACATGCGGACATACGCCCAGCGTGGGTTGGATTACGAGGTGATTCTGACGGAGATCGACGAGCAGCGGCCGTTCAACACCGGGGTGACCGAGGCACGACAGATCCGTGACCGGTCGCACCCATTGTTCGCGATCGAGATGGCGGTGAGCTCACTCTCGGGACTTCCGGACATGTTCACGTCCCGTATCACAGCGTTCGCGACGGCTTTTGAGATCGAATACACCGTACTGAGTGCTGTCGACGAAGGGCTCACCGATGTCGAGAAGATCCGAGCCCGTGCGCACTCGACTGTGCAGACGCTTTCGGACGACCAATCCGGCGCTGTCGACGACGCGATCGACCGGCTGGCCACAAAGCAGATTCTCGAGCGCGACGACGACACGGTTCGACTCAGGTGAGCAGGCATTTCGATGTGTGTCTAGGTTCTCTCCAGCGAAGAACGGGCCTCGTTGATTCGCAGAGACAGGTCTTAATTCAATCCATAGATCGCGGCCAGTCGTAGGACGAGTAGTGGCGCGTCACTCCCACTGTGTTGCTTAATACCGGACCTGCCCGGACCCCTCCGCCCCACCCTCCACTCCGTGCTCGCTTCCAGTCGTCGCTGCGCGCGCAGCCACGACCGAGTTCGAAAGTACCCATTTCGTCGGCTACCAATTTCTCTACTGGGTTCCCGCCCCGGTAGGTCTGTCGCGCCCAAGCGGGGCGAGGGCGCGTCGCGCCTTCGGAGACAACGAACCCCATGCGTGAGAATGATAGTTCGACTGACGTATCGCTCCGGTTCCCGTCGATGGTAGGCAGACCATCGCAGAGATAGTCACGCCCGGTGAAGTACTGATTCTCACACTCCCGAGTGAATTCTCACCGCTGGGGTATCCGAAGTTCTCTCCCACTACGAGTTTAGTCTCTGTGTCTGGCGGGATCAAGATGAGGAGACTACACGACGTCTCCAAGAGCAATTTCTTGTTGTGAAAAAGAAAACAAATAAATGTAACCGGTAAGCGTGTGGTAGCAATGGGGCCACTGGGCCGAATTGGGGCACTTGGGTGTGCTCTGCTCTTGGTAATGGCAGCGATCCCCCCTGTCGTGGGTGGTACGACCGGATCTGCGGCGATCGGAAACGCCGGTAACGTGGCGACGCTCGCCGGTGCGGGCAATGTCCCGGCGGGACCGCCGATCGCGTTGAAAGCCGAGGCTGCGGCGGCAATCGACGATGCGAGCGTCGAGAAAGAGCGGTTCGCCTCGGCCCGCGACAGCGCCTACGACCGGATCAACGGGACGCTCGACGACTATCGCGATCCCGTGCGGGTGGCGTCGATGGGGTCGTTTACCGACGACGCGGTGGGTGTGCAGGCGCTGGCGAAACTCGCCCGCTCGGACGCGAACGTGACCGCACTGCGTGCCAGCCGCTACGTCGCGCTCGCGGACAACCGGACGACCTATCAGACGATTCTCGACGCGCGACGGGCGCTGAATCAGACCGAAGGCGACCTGGACAATCAGGGGCTCCGTCGGAGCGCCGAGGCGCACTTCGACAACGCCGAGCGGCAGTTCGACCGCGCACAGCGGCGACTGGACCGGGCGAACGACTCCGAGGGTCGGCGGGCGATCAGTCAGTACGCCCAGGCGATCCGGGCGCTGCGAACGAGCTGGCAGCAAGCACAGCAATCGCTCCATATGCTCGACCGAGAGGTCGACCCCGGCGTCGCGATCGTGAATCGCGCCGACCCGATCCGCAACGGGTCGGAGACGGTGACGCGGACTGCGGGAGTGCAATTCTCGGATCCACGACCATGGACGCTCGGGAACCTCACCGTGTACGTCGACGGCGAACAGCGCCGTTCACAGCCGGTCAATCAACTTCGAAATGGGCCGATTGAGAACCGGACGATCGGCGTGCCCGTACGCCTTTCCGACCGCGTGGCGAATGTCACTATTGTCGTCAGCGATAGCGACGTGAAGCCCGGTCAGAACGGAAATAGTGGGCAGACGGCGCGGTCGCGTGCGACGCTGTTGCTCGACGGCGACGGCCTCGACGAGTCGATGGAAACCGCGCTTGGGACCGACCCGCTCGACCCCGACAGCGATTCGACCGAAACCGAGCGCGACGAGAGCGACGACGGCGTCATCGACGGCCGGACGGACTTCGACCATGACGGCCTCGGAACGTTCGCAGAGTTCGACCTGGGGACCGACCCGCTGGTCGCCGACACGGACGACGACGGGCTGGAAGACGGTAACGAGACATCGGTGACACGAACTGATCCGCTGGTGGCGGATACCGACGACGATGGCACGGGTGACGCACACGAAGACCCTGACGGCGATACCCTGTCGAACGCCGAGGAACTGGCCGTGGGAACCGATCCGCTGTACGCGGACATCGACGGGGACGGACTGACCGATGCCGCTGAACTCGCGAACGGAACGGACCCACTGAATCCGGACACCGACGACGACTCACTGGCCGACGGTGACGAGCAACAGGCACCGTTCGAGACAGACCCACTCAACCCGGACACGGATGGTGACGGCGTCCTCGACGGCAACGAGACGTACACCACCACGACAGGCAACGAGTCGCTCGGCGCGACCGTCGACATCACCGGTGAAGGCAACGTCGCCGGCCAGACGACCGTCGAGGAGCCGACACACGTCCGCTATCAGGAGGAATACACGCCCAACGCGTCGGTCGCCCCGTTCGTCGACTTCGAGTCACGGGCGAACTTTTCACAGGCGAACATTACCATCGCCTACAACGAATCCCGCGTCGGGAGTAGCGAAGGGAACCTCTCGATCTATCGGTTCAACGAGAGCGAACAGCGCTACGAGCACGTCGAGTCGACGGTCGATCCAGAGTCGAACACGGTCACCGCGACGACCGAACACTTCTCGACATACACGGTCTTCGACGACCGGCAGTGGCGGAACTACCTCCAGCACCGCAACGACATCCTCTCGCTGCGGCCCGACGGCTCGACCACCGAACGGATCGCCAACTGGACCTTCGAGTCGATGCCGTCGTCGATCGAGGACAGCAACTGGACCTGTAACGTCGAGGACCGCGGTGGAGGCTACAAAGACCAACCCGCAAACGGCGGCTGCGAGATCGAACCCGACAAGGACGCTATCCGGGTCTGGGAGAAGACCAATCGCCAGCGGTTCCTCAACCGGACGACCACGCTGCCCGACGAGGGTCCGCTGTTCGTGAAGGTCAACGTCACCGCCCATATCCAGAGCAGTTGGTCGCACGCGGCGGCGGTCCTGTCGATCGACGCCGGCGACGGTGAAACCGACATCTACCGGCTCGAAAGCGACTGGGATGGGAGTTCGAAAACCAGAACGGTCGTCCGTCGCGTGAATATCACCGAACACGCCGGCGAAACGGTCACCGTCTCGCTCCGCGCGGACGCGCGCCACACGGGCGGCGACAACTCCTGGCTGCGCGCACACTACATCGACTTCGAGCAAGCCACGGAAAGTGTCGCCCAGCGCGACTCGGACGGTGACGGTATCCCCAACTTCCGCGAAGTGAGGGGCGTCCCGCTGGCGAACGGTCCCACTGTCACGCTCGATCCGTTCGATGCGGACACCGACGGTGATGATCTCGAAGACGGCGAAGAGGTCAACCTCGACGCTCGGGTGACCCAGGAACCGCCCAACAGTCAGGCACTGGAAACGGGCTACCGGTGGTTCAGTAACCCCGCCTCGGGCAACAAAGACACTGACGGCGATGGGTTGAGTGACCAGCAAGAAAAGTCAGGTTGGGATATCCCGGTGATGGAGAAACACGGTCAGCCGTATCGCTGGGCGCCTGCAGTACGATATCAAGACGATAAGCTCCACGTCACGTCAGACCCAAGTACGTCACATAGCGACGCTGACGGACTGAACGATACCCAAGAGAAACTGTACACGCACACAGATCCGCAAGCGGTCCAAACATACGATATCACCAGCGAGCGTGAACAGCGATTCAGATCGGTATTCAAAGGCGAGAAGTCGTCAGAGGAGTGGCGTCTGAAAGCCCAGTTGGGCATTCGTAGCGATTCACTACCGAAGATCGACAACATCGAGGAACCGGATTTCACGGACGGCACGGACGACTTCGACTTCGTGACCGATGAGAGCCAATCCGGCCTCCACCAATTTAATTTCACCGCTCTTGACGGGGCGAATCGGACGGATTACTGGCTGTCGAACAAAGCAGAGGTCACCAACTACGAATCAGCCCCCTCGAATGGACAACTCACGAACGACGGGTATCTGTATCGGCTGGATCCGTGGGATCCCGATACCGACGACGATGGACTGACCGACGGCCAAGAGATCGACGGTGTCTCGGCTACTCTTAATGGGGCGAGCGAGACGTTCCATACTGACCCGACCGACCCCGACACAGACGGAGATTACTATTGGGACGGCTGGATCGGTGTCTACGAGATGTCCACCGACCAGGGACAAACAATTCCAGCACTCGATAACGTAGTTCTGTACCGTCAGAACCTCCAATCGGGTACTGGAGTCACAGGCGATGAAATCGTCCAACAACAGATTGGGGTTCATCACGCGGATCAAGTGGCTTCCGCCGGCGGCGCCGACATCGACAACGATGGAAGGGGGGAACACTCGAACGTTCACGTCGGTGAGCTCCAGTGGAAATCAAACCCCGAAGACAGCGGGGACACACCTACTCTCGGTCTCTCTGTCGAGGTCGATTTCGCTCCGGGTGACCCAGCGAACCTGAACACGTCCACGTGGGAGGCTGGAATCGAAGAGAATGCGGCCCTCTACGGTATCAGTCTCGACATCGAGCGTGATGATACGCTTGACGGACCCCGTGAAAATATCGGTGAGGGTGACGGGGGCGCAAAATGGATCGATACTGCCAACAGCCTAAACAATGACCTCTACGTGATGGTTGCCGGTGAAGTGCTCAGCGGTCTAGAACTCCACCCCAATCTCGACAAGTTCGACGATGCATGGGGCTTCAACGTCGAAGCAACCTCAGACGAATATCCCCAGACCAGCTGGCTCCCGAACAACGGGATCATTCTCTTCGAGAACGAGATCTCGAACGCAGCGCTGGGATCAAACGGTTTGGTATCGTCGACGGATATTAAACAGTCACCCTACGTACTCAAACAAGAGGTAATTGCTTCCCAGGTATTCTTACATGAGATAGGTCACTCCCTCACGATAGGGGAAGCCGACGATTCGGCCGGAAGGTTGCCCTTTAGCGAGGTCTACAGCGGTAGTCAACAGGACGAGACGATAGAACGTACCACGATCAGGTCGGATACAGAATCAGTGTGGAGCATCATGAGAGCGGGTTGGGGTAGTCAGTCACTCATCTATCACGGTGATACAGGCTATCACGTCTATAGTATCGAAGAACTACTGAGCGCCGAACAGATGGAAGAATAACACATGCCGCGACGCTATCTCCTGCTACTAGTGGCGATCACGGTCGTCGTTAGTGGTTGCCCAACGAATCTCCCGTCTGGTGGGTACGTGACGTTCAACGGTGAGATGAACGCGACAGCACAGGGATTTACTCTCAACGGTACGATCGAGAATCAGGGCCAAGGCGATGTCCCGACGTTCCGGAACGTGACAGTCTATCTGTACACGACCAACGGGTCTCTCGTCGCTTCGAAGAGCGTCGGAGAACTCTCCAGACGAACCGGTGTTTCGATGGACACAACCGCAATCCCCGAATTCGTTGTCTTCGACAGTCCAGATTTCTGGGACACTGAAAGCATCCAGGTCGACTACTACGAATATGTGAACGAGAGTGAGAGGGACTACACGATTCGCAGTGTAGGGTCGCGCGAACAGCTGCCACCGGATTCTGATCACAATTAACAGAATTTGAACCCGCGAAGCGCGCTTGGGGAACATGAATACGAGGATACTCCTGCTTGTCGTCGCGGGTTCGGTCGCAATCAGCGGATGTCCCGCCGGGAATTCGGACGGCAGTATAAATTTCAGCGGCGAACTGAAGGCGACAGAGTCGCAGTTCGCCCTTGATGCAGCGGTCGTTAATACAGGGTATGCAGATACTGTTTACCGGAACGTCTCTGTATCTCTATTTACGACAAACGGGACCGTGATCGAATCTGTAAGTATCGGAGAGCTGCGCAGATCAACTGATGTCTCCATGATGTCCAACAGGATTCCAGAATACGTGATAAGACACTCACCGGACTTCTGGACGGACGGAAATATCGACGTGAGCTACTACGAGTTCGTCCGGGATTCTCAGGCGCCGGACGGTATCTACACCGAACGAAGCGTATCGAACGAGACTGACTTCCCAGTCGTCGTTCCCGCCGCTACTGAGTGATTGTTAATCCGATACACGAGTAGACGGGAACAATTCGCCTCTTGAAGAGCGGGCTGGCGTAAAGCCTCGCGATCAATAGTGGTACGACTGCGACCAACGAGCGGACACTCCTACCAATGATCGAAGCCATGGATCCAACGGCTGCAAAAGTCGTCTTAGCGATTCAACGCGGTGACTCAATCAACCGTGTCGCGAGCAAGGTCGACATCTCGTACTCGTGGGTGTACGACTGGGTCGAGCGGTTAGAAGACACAAATATTATCGCAAATACTGATAGTGGACTTCGGGTCGTGGATCACGAATTGCGTCAGCAGTACGCCGAACTGATGGGTGCGTTGTACAGCCGCGACAGTATCTCACAAGAAGAGGCGTACATCATTCCCCACTTCGCGGGGATGGCATTTGCGTACACTGAGATCGATGCTGCGTACGTCTGGACACACGGTGGCTACCAGCTCGCCCGTGACCACGAGGATTACCCAGTCTTCATCGCAGTCCACCAGCGCGATGTCGACCGATGGCTCGCCTTTTTCCAGCAGTACGGTGTGGATGCGACGGTCGGCGAGCGCCCGGACCCTCGTGCCGTCAACGGATCCGTCCACTACGTCCTGTTCCCGACGACCGACGGTTTCGATATCGAGTGGGTTGACGGCAATCCAGTCATCCCGCTAGCCGACGCCGTCGACCAGATGGTCGCAAACCGTCCGGCCTTCGAGCCCGCACTGGAGATTCTCACCGAGGAGTACGATCTCGACATCGACGCCTCGCACCACAGTACGACGACCGCTGATTGATCATGAGCCTTCCCGAACGCCAAGCCGAACTCGTCGACACGATGCGCTGCCGGCAAACCGACGCCGAGTAGTCGTATCGCTATCTCCACGAACACAGCACTGTGGCGTCGCTCGCCGTAGCTGACGAGCTTGACGGGCGTCTCCTCGAGCCAGCACTTCTGTTCGCGATGAAACTCCACAGCGGCCGCCTTGCAGACACACGTGACCTCGTCGTCATCAGCACACGGGCCGACTTTGACCGCATCGAACGGCACGTCCACCGCGGCGACTCTGAAGAACTCGACGAGCAGATCGAAACGGTGGTGGGTCGACTTCAGGCAGAGGGTTTCGCAAATTCGTTCAAGGGCGTCTTCCAGCAGGAGCAGCTGCCGGCCGATGCGATCGACGACCTCGTTTCGTTCCTCGCGGATCAGCGTGAGCAACTCTGAGTTACTGGTTCTGTCGTGGCTGTGTTCTTCGGCTTTCAGTCCCCAATCAGGTGACCACATGGGAGCGCGCGACGCTCGGTCGGGCCCCGAATCCCGATTCCAAAGAGTTCACAGCCACACTGGGGACACTGCCTCGGCCACCCATCAGTTGAGACTTCTCGTCGGTCCTGCGGAGGGCCAGTAGTCTCGTTCGTCACGGACTGGCTCCTCGGTAGACCGCTGAACAGTGGTTCCGTCCGTCGAGGGGCTCGACTGCGCCCCCCTTGACAGTGACGGATCGCGAGACGTCTCGCACTGGGTTACCACATAGATTAATGATACGTCGGTATAAAAATTCTCATTAAATAATGTGGCTAGCAACATGAATTTATTATTGGAACCTGATATAACCCCGCCCGCCGATGTAGGGTCAACGTGGCCGACCGTCGTACGCCGCCGGGGTGGATGCAGTTGCCGATAGACGATCGTATCCTCGAATGTCTCTCGTCGTCGGGACTGATTCTCTCGCCGTCGGTCATCGCGATCAACATCGACAAATCCCGGGACGAGGTGAATCGTCGACTATCGACTCTCACTGACGAAGGGTACGTCGAGCGCGTCAAACGGGGGTACTACCGGATCGCGAACTTGGGCGAGCGGTACTTGGAAGGCAACCTAGACGACGAATCCGGATAGCGCTTCGAAGTTACCGAGGAGTTCTTTCGGAACTCAGCTATGATGCGGGTCACTCCGAGTACGCCGCGAGCGTCGCGTCGGTAGTGTCGGCGAGCCACTGGCGAATATCGTCTCGGTCCCACCCCAGCGGCGAGAGGACGCTCTCGACGGCGCGGACCAACTGGGTCTCGTAGTAGGGGGCGTCGTAGCTATCGATGACTTCGTGGGCGAGTGCGACACGATCCCGTGAGGACTTGTCGTCGTCGACGACGACATACGCGACCTGCTGGCCGGGGTGGACGGCCAAGTCCTGGTCGCGAGCACGTTCGAGCGCCGCGACGGTGTGGGTGTACTGCGTGTAGGCTTCGAGTGGCTTCGAGACGCGGATCCGCTCGGTGAGCCGGTCCGGGTCGACCCTGCCGGCTCGTAGCCGTCCGATCGCCGCGTGAAGCCGTTCCAGTACCGGCTCGGGGGCGCGGGCCTCGCCGAGGCGGTCGAGACAGTCGCGCTGGACGGCTTCGACGAACGGCGGTGTCGACCGTTGGCGGGTCTCGATACCGCGGATTTTGTATTCATCAGTGTCGGCGAGCCGGCCGAAGTACTTCGTCAGCGCGCCGGCCGAATCGTTACGTCGCGGGACGAACGCCACCCAGTCGTAGGCGGCCTCGTACTCCAGGCGAATCCCGACCGCGTCGGTAATCTCGGTCGCGAGCATGTCGAGATCGGTCCGCTCGCTGGCCGGGACGTCCGGCGCCGGCGTCACCCAGATCGAATCGACGATGCCGTGGACCACGTCCCAGCCACCGGCTTCCAGCCGTTGTTTCGCCGTCAGCAGTATCTCCCGGGCGAAGGCGTTGATCGCCTCGTGGCACTCGATCCGGCCGAACTTGGCGTTCGCGAAGCCCTGATAGCCGAAACACGCGACGAGGATCCACTTTAGCGCGTCCGAGCGGCCTTCGAGGGCAGTGAGTCGTTCCTCGTCGGGGTCGTCGGTCGCGCGTTCGTCGCGAATGGCCGCCTTGATCGCGTCGCGGTCGTCGATGATCGGTTCGAGGACATCGACGAGATAGCCACGGTCGTCGCAGATCGCGTAGTCGAGGCCGGGCACGTCCGCGCGGTCGCGGTGGCACTCACAGCGGATCACGTCGGGGGAGACGTTCCGAGTGCAGATGATGTTCGGATACAGACTGGAGAAATCCAGTTCGTGGACATTCTCGTGGATCCCCACGTCGGGGGCGAAGATGAACCCGCCCCGGTCGGCGTCGTGGAGCGTCCCCATCGGCTTGAAGAACTCGTGGCGCCAGGAGTTCCAGGGCGTCAGCACACCACGGGCAGTCGCCTCCCGGATCTGGATCGCCGTGAGCACGGTCCCGATCGACGCCCAGGCGAGTTCCTGGACGGGCTTGTGCGAGCGCCCGACCAGGTCGACGACGCCGTCGAGGTTCGTCTCGTCGTACAGGAACGTGGCCGACTCGTCGATGATCGCACGCCCGGGGACGTTGTAGCGCGCGGGTGAGTGGCCGACCCGGCCGTAACTCGTGTACGTCGACTGGCCGGCGAGTTGCTGGTAGTCCATATCGGGCCAGCGACTCAGCGTGAATTCGTCCATCCCGACCTGGGCTGCCATGTCGTACAGCGTCGGGACGATCTCGGCGGTCGAGCAGACGAGTACGTCCGGGTCCCGACGGTCGATGGCGGTCGCGACGGCGTCGAGGATGGTCGCCGGGTCCCCGGTGACGGTGTCGCCGGCGACGGTCAGCGTCTCGTAGGCCTCGCCGGTCGTCTCGGTAACCGGCACCGACAGCGACAGGGTCGTCAGGTCCGCGGCCGGCGTCGGGTCAACCCCACGTTCGAGACAGTAACGAAAGCCACGCGAGAAATCGACGTTGTAGCAGGCCACCTCGCCCACCGGGTAGGCGTCGAGCTGGCGGGCCTGCCGGGCGAGCGCGCTGACGCGGTCGACATGGTCGACGTCGACGTCGACGGCGAGGAGGCGTTCGGCCTCGCGGCGGAAGCCGGGACGGCGCTCGATACACTCGACGCCGATGACGGCCGGGTGGCGCTCGTAGAAGCGCCGGAGCCGCGTGAGGTCGATATCGGCCTCGGGGTCGCGGGGCCCGACGAAGAATCGCGGCGTGTAGTCGTCGACGACGGTGGGATCGGCGCCGTCGTCGGTCGCCGTCCACTCGAGAACCCGGCCGTCGTCGAGGAAGTCGAAGGCGAACGGCATTGCGGTCAGTAGTCGTCCTCGCCTGTTGATTCGTCGGGGGCTGGCTCGACGGTCGCTTCGAGCGTCTCGACCCGCGACTGCAGCCGCTCGATCGCCCGTTGCTGTTCGAGCGCGATGCTCACCAGCACCGGGGCCATCGGGTCCTGGTGGTTCAACAGGCCGCTGGCGTCAGCGTGCTCGCGAGCGTGGGTGAACAGCCGGTCGAAGTATGGCTGGTCGCCACGGCGCAGGGCACGGCGGTAGTCGCTCCAGCGGTCTTCGAGCGCTCTGAGCGTGTCGCGAAAGGTGGGGTTGGTGCGGCCCATCGTCAGCGCCCCCGTCCGGGCTGGCCGGCCCACGTCGCCAGCAGCGGCGCGCCCGGTTGGCGGGGCGGTGCGGTTGTGACCTGGTCGTCCGATTCGTCGGCGCCGAGCGACGGCCGGGAGGGGGTGGCGGGCTGGCGCCCGATTCCCTCTGCGCGGGCGGCCAGCAGATCCGCCCAGTAGGCCAGCGTCGTCTGATAGGCGTCGCCACCGGCGACGGGATACCACTGCGGTTCGAACTCCTCGCCGGTGATCCGCGGCCCCATTCGCGTCGACTCACACGTGTATCGGTGGGTCGCGGCCGCCTCGATGGGGTCGGTGAGAGCATCCCCTTCGGTTCGAGTGCAGAGAACGGGCACGTCGTAGGCCTCGGCGTACTGCCGGAGGCGAGCGAGGCCGCGCGCCAGCAGCCGGCGTCTCTGGGCGTCACCGAGCGTATCGTCGGCCCGGTACAGCGCGTCGACGGCGGGGGCGACGATGAGTCCCGGCGTCAGCTGGGTCTCCTCGCCGTCGCCCGTCTCGTCGTCGTGGCGGCGGAACGCATCGGTAGTCGTCGCTTTGACGTGGGCGTTGACGGCCGCGGGCAGGTCAGCCAGCGCGCTGAAATGTTGGTAGGCGGTGAACCCCCGGGCGACGTGGATGCGGTCGAGCAGGTGTCGGCTCGGGGCGATTTGGGACAGCGTCGCCGTCGTCGCGTAGCCCTGGGCGTCGACCCAGAAGGCGGGCCCATCCGCGTCGAGGAGATGGTCACAGACCAGCGCGTGGACGACCGGGACGTTGCGGTCGGTCTCGATGTCGAGGAGCGTCAGGCCGGGAGCGAGCGAGGGCACCAGGCCGTCGACGTGCTGGTCGGGGGCTTCGGCGACGGCTGACCGATTGTGCTGTGCTGGCCGCGTCGGCGTTCCTGCATGGTGCTGGGACGGAGTGTCGGTTTGGGTACGGTCGGGCACACTCGATCGATGCCGGCGACACGCGGTAAGGGCTCGCGTGTCGCTTCCGGAGTTCGGAGAGCGGATAGAATTGAACTATCACGGCCAGTCTCGGTCGCCTGTGGGTCCCCCTCCAGCTTCCAGAGCCATTTCCTGAATGGTCGCGATGGTCGTTTGATTTGGCTCGTTTGGTTCACTGAGAGTATGACACAAGAACTCACTAGGGGATTGTTGCCACATCAGCTGGCTGAATACATTAGTACGCAAGTGTTCCAACTGACCTGCAGCAACCAGAACACTCCCTGTCTCGATTTAGTTCCAGTACTCCTCAATTTCCTCGCGGTACTGCTCATTTAGCCGGTACTGGTTCTGATCGCCCATCCAGTCCCGCTCATCAACGCTGAACCCCTTTCCGTACTTCCGGGTGAATCCGGATCGGATACCGGAGATTGCTTGCGGTCCACCACAGTTCAAGTCGTAGTCATCCTCTAGCTGTCGGCGTATCTCCTCATTCGATAACCAGCCATCTGCTTCGAGCAGGATCTCCACGTAGGCCTTCTGCCGTTGAGTGATCCGGCTGAAGAACGAGTCTGGAAGCGTTTTGTATTCCTCTGTAGCTTCTTCAGAACCGTTCGAACTCTCAGAACCCTCTTCGAGTTCTTGTGAGGGGGTTCCAGAGACCTTAGAGTTCTCACTATCAAATATAATGCCCATAATTCGAGCTGCCTTTGCTTCAGATACTTCTCGGTCGACCGCTATTCCTTCGCCGTCGAGCTTCGCTGTCACCGTCATGGCGTATCTAGTTCTGAGAGCAGTATCTGCCTTAAGCCTTTTCTAGAGTTCTTTCGAATTCTACTGAGGTGCGAGAACGAGCTGAAACTGATTTAATGACCACTATGACTTTATTGAGCGGAAGCCACTGCTCACTCACTGCGTCGGCGACGTCGTTGCCGGGTCGACGAGCCCGTATTCCCGATCACGGCTTGTCCCCTCGGCGGTCAGCAGATTATACTGGGTCATCTTCGAGAGATAATTCCGAACGGTCCGCTTCGTCCGCGGGTCGTCGACGGCGTCCGTGTAGTGGTCGTGAATCTCCCCGGGCCCGAGTGGCCCGTGCTCGCGGACGATATCGTAGACCTCTCGCTGGTGTGGGGTCAGCGAGTCGAGGTTGGTCTGTCGGATCGTGTCGCGGGCGTCGCTGGCGGCGTCGAGGAGCATCTCGTCGGTGATGCGGTCGGCGCCGCGCCGATCGGCCGCACTCGCGGCGGTCCGGAGGATGCCGATGGCGAGGCGGGCGTCGCCGGCCGCGGCGTCGGCGATCCGGCGGAGTTGATCGTCGGTGATCACCTCGGGGTCGAGGCCGCGGCGGACGCGGGCGGCGAGGATATCCTGGAGCTGGTCGACGTGGTACTTGTCCATCCGGACATGTTCGCTCGCGCGAAGGCGACTGACCAGCCGGTCGTCGACGCGGGCGATGAGGTCCTCCTCGCTATTGGCGATGCAGAGCAGCCCGAACTGCGGGAGGCTATGCAGGTCGTAGAGCACGTCGGGATTCTCCAGCTGGTCGGCCTCGTCGAGGATGACGACTGTGCGGGGCCCGTCGTACTGCTGGAGCCGTTCGACGAGCTCGTCGTGGGGCGTCGACTGGCGGTGGATATCGATCGTCTTACCCAGTTCGTCGAGGATCTGGTAGAGCGTCCGGAAGCGGGTGTAGTTGCGCCAGCAGTTGACGTACACCGTCTCGATGTCCAGCACCTCCTCGCGCAGCCGCTCGGTGACGAACTTCGAGAGGCAGGTCTTGCCCGCGCCGCTCGGGCCAGTGACGAGGGCGGTATCGGCGGGCTCGCCCTCGGTGATCGGGTCGAGAACGCTGGAGAGGTGATTCACTTCGGCGTCGCGATGCTCGATCTCTCGCGGGACGAATCCGGCGCGCAACACGCGAGCATCGCGGATCATGTTGGTAGGTTCGTTCCGGCTTCGACTACAAAAACGTGTGCGGGCCGTTTCCGGAAAATCCTCATAGTCGGGTTGGATTGGCCTTGACCGGCTCCGTTGCGTGTGGTTTACCGAATAAATCTGGACTGAATTTTCCGGAAACCAGTTCTGGACGGGGTTGGATATATATCAGAAGAAACTAGTTCTGGTAACTACTCCGCAACCCTCACCCGCGAGGCCCTCAGGAGAATACGAGTTTATATTCAAACATGCCAGCAATTCCTCCTGCTATTGCCACTATTCCAATGAGGAGGGTCACGAATCGGATGTCGGGGATAGCGGACAGATACCAGAGAATCATAAATCCGATTCCAAATAGGATTAATGAAATAGCGGATGCATGCTTCCGCCAGCTATGTTCCTTAGATAGACGCGATTCTACGTCCGGATTCCAGTAGAAAAATAGCATCACTGCTAAGATAACTCCTATCGCGCCCCCATGGTCTGGGCGATATGTAAAATCCAACCACAATACACTCACAACGTAAGGGATAGCGTCAATTGCGTATATCCCTACCCAATTAACAATGAGTGCGACCGGTAGAACGTAAGATTCCGTATTAACGGGTTGTGAATTCTTTGCTTGGGTGATCTTTGAACAGTAATACAGTGACACAGCAAGAACCGGCCAAAGTATAGCAAATAACGCGGTTAGAGACTCTCCATGACCAAAATAATAGTCCAATCTCTGCATTGCTGAGTAGATGCTTGAAATAGTCATCACGAGAAGGAACGGCATCAATACACCTACGGGCCGAGTACGAGGGGGTCCAAGGTCCATCTCTGATAAGGTAGGCGTTTCTGAGTGTTTCTTCTCCCATTCTTTAATGAAATGTGGTATTCTACCCATCTCGCGCAACCAAAACCAACTACTAAACAGAAATGAACCGAAAAATGTGGTAACTAACCCTAGTTCTGTCCACATCTGCATTGGTTCACCTAGTGTGAATGTCTGAAGATAATTGATGAAGGTGCGAAGTCCGATCGTTAATATCGGAATATTTGATACCAACCCTAACAAGACTATCTGTGTCGTAGATAATCCCTTCGCAGAGCGATATATGTTGATTATGATCGAAAATATCCTTCCTTCAATATCCAGACGGTCTTGTTTCGGAAACCAGCCTTTTATCTCAATCCTAGAATATTGTTCAACGACACTACCAAGACCCCAAATTATTGCAATAATTTCTGGAATTGGAAACAATTGGCCTGCACCGACGATACCCACCGTGAGAACTGGGAACGGCAGTACGAGTGCTGTCCCGAAATAAAATGTACTAACATAATGTCCAGGTTCTGATCCCAAATTTACATCATTGGGCCTCATACGTTCAAACATTCGATTAATGATTGACTGTGAGTCTATATCTTCTTGGAATTGAAGCACAAATGAGTACAAATATATGACAGATATCGTTAGAAGCACTATCAGGGTTGCCTCTTGAGTCCAACTGGATAATGCCATATCCTCAGAAAGGTACATGGTAAATCTCTCCGCTGACAGAAGAACAAGGATCGTTAGAAGTACCCGATAATCCGTTCGTTCATAGGCCACAGACAGGCTCTCAGGAAATAATCGTGGGACTGTGGCGTACACAATGTACCCAAAGAACAACAAACCAGAGATTGATGCAATAATCTGTAGTTTCGATTGGCTAATGGAAAGAATTGATATTATGGCTGTAGCGGTACTTGATTCCGCTACGATACGAAAGATGTCGCTGAAGGATGTGGAAGACGATCCAGACAATAATATGCAAATCGTCTCGAAAATGCCGAAGATTGCAATCAATATTCGGTCTTGAACACTCTCTATTCGCTCCCACATCGCCTGTTGTGTAGATGATCTAATTAGTTAGCCCTTGTTGCAGAGTAAGATCAAATGGATACCTCGATCATAGAGATATCTCGTTTTTTCATCTTTTATTTCGATGAATTTTCAACTATAACCAGACCGTTTCAAGGGTTCAGTTAGTGTGTCAGTACACCTACGACAGCAGTTGTGGAACTAACTCAGTTCAGTTATGTCGTCCCCAAATCAAATCATTGAACTTCATTGTTTGTTTGTCTTATCTACATCGGAACCAGAATTTGAGAATGGTGATATATGAGGGCTTCCAGAAGTCAAGGCTTCTTATAAACTCTGGCCCCCTGATATGGAATTGACTAGGAGTAGACAGTGTGACGTGAGATAGTCTTATGTAACAAAATGGCTCCATAGCTGGCAGGCTGTTACATAAGAATGACTTCCCGACCAACAGCCGAGGCCATTTGCAACCAGTATACTACGTTCGGGGGTCTGCGATGTCCCCTCAACCGGCTCGGATGGAACTCAAGTGTGCGCTCGTGTGGGTTTGTGTGCGCCGCCCGAGGGGTGGGGCGCGTCCCCCCGAAGACGCCTCCGAATGGAGTCACTATGATGGAGGTACCTGACTCGCCGGTCTCGTTCGACGAGGCCGACACGCGAAACGCCGAGATGCACAGTGCGATCGACGAGTGGATCGACGAGCTGGTTGCGGCCGTCGACAACGCCCGAGCCAGCGAGGAGTTTCAGGAATGGCTGGATGTCCAGCAGCGCTTCCACGACTACTCGTACCGGAATACGCTGCTCATCAAACGGCAGTGTCCCGAGGCGACGAAGGTCGCGGGGTATCGGACGTGGCAGGAGGAGTTCGACCGCCACGTAAAGGAAGGTGAGTCGGCCATCTGGATCTGGGCACCGATCATCACGACCCGGTGTCCCGAGTGTGAGAATGCGCCGAGCTACCACGAGGACAGTGACTGCGAGTACGACGAGACGCCACCCGAGGAGTGGTCAAAGGGACTCGTCGGGTTCAAGCCCGCGCCGGTGTTCGACGTGTCGCAGACTGAGGGTGAGCCGTTGCCCGAGCTGGAGACGAGGGCGAAGGGTGATGCTGGCGATCTCGTCGGCCAGTTGTTCGATATCGCAGACGAGGTCGGGATTTCAGTGCGCATCGTGCCTGACGAGGTATGGAGGCATGGAAACGCCGACGGCGTCTGTGCGTGGCCTGATGAACGGGACGGGCAGCCAGTCGTCAAGATCCGGGACCGCCCCGAGCGGGCTGCGGTCGTCGGGACACTCATCCACGAGTACGCACACGCGTATCTGCACTTTCGTGATCTCGACGAGACGGAACGGGCGAAACGTGAGATCGAGGCCGAGGCCGTTGCATACATCGTCGGCCGATACTGTGGGCTCGACATGAATGGGTCGGCGTTCTACCTTGCCGCGTGGGGCTCCGATGAAGCGGATACGGTGCGGAACCGACTCGATCGGATCAGCCGGGCAGCGGCCGAGATGATCGAGGTTCTCGAGTCATGAGTGGTATTGGTTTATTCCCCGGCTATCAGCCCCCACGGATACATCCGGTCTCCATCGAGTTTTCGTTGTAGACTCCACAGATGCCGTCAGTCTCTTAGACAATTTCCTACGTGCTGATCCCGCCTCTATCGGAGTGGGATATTCACCTCTGCGAGAACACTGAACTGAGATTTATTTAATTCGACAGTATCCTGCTGAATAACTCTATCCGGGATGTTTTTTGGCTGTCCTTAGGACGACGGTTGTTTTTCGGCGCCCGCAGTGGGCGGGGCGCATCCTAAACGTCCCAGAAAAAAGATGACTGAAGAGCAGACCACACTATCGTCGGTATCGGATCTCAAATTAACGCGCGAACGAAGTCGAAATGAAGTGAATGCGTTCTTGGAATCCGATCCAGTGGATCACAAACTCGGTGGAGTTCCGGGATGGAAGGCTGCATTTGGAGCTCGATTCAATTCCGAACTGATTGCAGTATGTGTCGTCGGTCGACCGGTCGCTAGAATGGTTGATGCTGAAAAAGAGATTTCAATCACAAGATTCGGGGTCCGTCCTGATCGACCTTCTAACACTGGGTCGTGGCTCATTGCTCGAGCTCGGATGTGGGCATATTTGGAAGGATTCGAACGGATTTCAGCTCATGCCGGTGTAGCAGGTAATGATGGGACGATATATGCAGCATCTGGGTTTGAACTTGTCCGTGAGGAAGAGGCTGACGGGTCTGGATGGGACTCTAGAGAAGGAAGAAATACAGTAGATGACTTTGTTCGTCGAAAATGGGTGTATGATCTCAGCGAATTAAACCTCTAGAATTGGTTTACTGGGTCCGAGAACCGATGCAAGCAAAGTTCACTCTTCAAGAGAGTAGAGGGAGGTGAAAGAACATCGCCGTGTAGAAAGCCCGTAGGCTTGGGGCCTGAAGAGCATCACACTATTCGGAATCAGAGTTCAACATTTCGTTGTCGAAATTTTCACGAATCTGGGTGAGTATCGACGGTCCCGTTCCATCCGGGTCATCTTCAAACTCGTCAATGTAGTTCACAATCGCGTCGGTCGGGTCTCCGGAAATATCACCGAATTCAGACTGTGCGATTGCGACTCCACCAGTCGCATATTGGCTGATAATCTTGGCCTGGAGTTCGGTCTTGACAAGGGCATCTGGGTCATTGGTATCTTGATACGCCAGACAACCGCCGATCACCTGGTAGAGATCATTTGAATAGAAACTCTCAATCCGAATGTTACCCTGCCCGACGCCATCCTTGCTTCCCCGGAAGTTTTGCCGTTCCACGCTATCATTGGCGTAGCCCAGAACAGCCATGAACATAACCGCATCGTAGAGGTTCTCGAAGATTTCGTATTCCTCAACCCATTCGTCATAAATATCTGTTTTTTTAAATGAAACGCTCATCGACATTGTTATTCACCCGCCATTGCTGCCTGTTCCGACCGAATGTGTGTCAGCGGCCGCCCGTTTTCATCACCCTCCTGTTGGTAGTCAAGCCAGTACTGTTGTTCAATACGGTCTGACATGCGCTCCGCGACAGGGCCCTCCCATTGTGAGTCGGTTGCTAAGACGATTACCTGTGAGCCAAGTTCCGGAATGACACGACTGACCTCTTCTCGGTGTTCGTTGTCAAGTGCGCCGAATGGTGAATCCATCACGAGCGGGTAGATTCCACCAGTGAAATAGTCATATTCGGAATCATTTTCGTACCGGTCTTGAGCAATTTTGACCAGACTCCCGATGAATGCGAGACTTGCAATCTGACGCTCGCCAGTTGAGATATCTGTTGTGACTCGGTTTCCATCCTGATCCTCTCGGTAGATCTCTAACGAGAAACTCTCATTTATGCCAGCACTGTAGTTTTTCGACGCGATCTGATCGAAGGTTGTACGGACACGTTCATCCGACCAATTGCGGACTCTATCCTTCAGTTCGTCAAATGAGTCCTGGAGGTCGTGTTGGACGCGCTCCGCTGCGTACTGACGCCGCCGGGCGAGGCGTGCTTCTTCTTCCTTGTCCCGATGTTGTTGGATCTCTTCTTCAATTTCATCAAGCGATGTCTGCTTTTGCTCAATTTTTTCGGAGAGCTGCCCGATTTCTTTATTTAGGTTCTCCTTCTCAGCGAGTTTATCCGCGCGCTCACTTTCAAGCTCTTGAATCGACAGGCCATCGCCAGCTTCCGTCTCCATCTCCTGAAGTTCGCTCGAAATGTCGTCGTTCCGCTCCTCGAGATTGCTAATTTCATCTCGCTTTTCTTTGCGGTTCGCGATGCATTCAGCTGTTTCCGTCGAGAACTCCTCTTTCCGCTCGGAAAACTGCTCCAGTCCACCAACAAGTCGAAGGGCAGCTTGGTCGACCCCGTCGGTCGAGACATCCCCCTTCATCGATGCGACCTGTCCATACGGTTCCGTTCCGTGGTCCAGAGGCCGACCACAGATACACTCGTGAGCTTCGAGGAGCGTATTAAGATATTCATTGCTCAGTCGTGACGGAAGATCACCTTGCTCTCGGAGCCTATTAATATCCTCTGCTGTATCGGTAATCAGGGGCATTCCAACGGTGATGAAGCCGTTCCTGTTGATCTGAGCACGGAGGTCGTCCTCGATATCAGCAACTTCTTGCTCGAGATCGTCAATTGAATCCAGGTTTTTTTGGCGCTGCTGTTGGAGCGCTTTGGTATCCTCTAAGTTCTCCAATTGCTGGTTGCAATACTGAATTCGTTCCTGAACCTGTTTCTTTGCGCGCTGCTTGTCGGTTCGCTGTGTCTTCAACTCTTCAATTGATTGTTCGAACTCCTTCTTGTCCTCAATGAGCGTGGCGAGTTCATCGCTCCCGGTTTCCGCTGCTTCATCTTCGAATCGTCCAGCGACTGTCTCTAGATGCCTTGTTGCCCGTTCCAAGATAGTAAGCCCCATTATATTTTGAATCGCTTCCTGAACGTGCTCTCGGTTTTCAAATTGCGAAAGTTCGTCAATGTCCTCACCGTCAAAAAAGAAGAGGTCGCTAAGTCGTTCCGGGATCACTTTTTCTAATGTATTCTTTGGATTGCCGGGTTCTCGCGTCTCTCCATCGTTTCTGATCGCGACAGTCAGGTCATCATCAATGATCTCGCCGTCGTAATCTCCCTGAGTGCGCTTCCGAAAGGCAGCAGTCCGCTTTGCAGTGTATTCAGCCCCCTCATGACTGAATTCCAGTTCGACTGCGACCGTAACGCTCTCACCCACGTCAGCTGCAGCCATTGCTCCCTCTGTCGCGAGTCGATCTGGGCGATCCTTGAACTCAATGCGGTCATATAGAAGCCATTTGAACGCGTTGAGGATCGTCGTCTTTCCAGCACCGTTTTGACCGTGAATGACGGTCACGTTCTCGTCGTCACCACTGGCAAACTCAATAGTGCCTTCACGAAACTGCCTGAAATTGGTAAATGTTAACGAACGAAGTATCATTATGAGATTTCTTCACGGATGATTGCTTCGATATCATCGTTGATGTTTCGGGGTAGCTTGAGATTGAGTTTGTCCTGTTCAGCTTTCAAAACACGCGCCCGGATCCGGTTCCGTTTTCCATCAGATATCTGTAAATCCTTAGTCGCGTCGTCAGTCATCGTCTTGCACCAGACAATTTGACTATTTAAAGTTACCTCACGCACTTCAAGCAGCAATAATCCTAATCTTGCGGTCACTGGAGTACTACCATGGCCCCTGGAACTACATCTATGCTGATGATTTGGATATTGTGCCCGAAAACACCTGATTTGATGAATGCTATATAGAAACTATATTATACTTCCGCTTCAAATTCTGGAGCGATCCCTCTGTAGTCGGGATGCCATCTACCTCTGCGTCTGGGTGGTTTCGTGCGCCCTTGGCAAAGGTGAGCGCCCGTGTGAGTTCCTTCTCGATCAGCGACTGGTCAGATCGCTGTCTCCCCTCAGCAAGGAACTCTGGATGTGTGTCAGCATCTGGAACGGTGATGAAATCGTGGATCACTGCTACCTCCTTGCCGGGATGGTTTCGCAAGATCCGGCCCCGGCGTTGGACGTATTGTCGAGGATTGGTAGTACTCGCGAGTACGTATGCGGTGCGTGTTGCCGGCACGTCAATTCCCTCATCGAGACAGCGAATCGCGGTAAGGATCTCTGTATCTCCCTGTTCAAACTGATTGAGGATCTGTTCTCGTTCAGACCGTGACTCTTGGGCAGTAAATCGCGAAACGCTAAATTCACAATCGGTGCGGAGGGCCTCTGTTGTAGCGTCAACGTGCCGCCGGCCGCTATTAGATTCGAGCCCAGTTGAACCGTCGCTACAGTATACCAGCGTATATTGAGAGTTCGATTGGCGCTCGAGTAATTCGGTCAGTAAATCGAGTTTGTTTTCCGCCGTACCGATGAGCCGTGCTCGTTCAAAAAGGAGATGCTTCAGTTTCGGATGATCGTCCAGATTGACGTTCAAATCCCCCTCATCCGAATTTGGCCATTGTTGCCCTATCTCCGTCGTGAGTTGCTCAAACACCTCTAACTCCTCATCAGTCAACTCGACAATATGGGGGATATAGTAGTACTCACAGAGGGCGCCTGCCGCGATTGCCTCTTCGAGACCGTATTCGAAGACGGTGCCGCAAAAATACTCTGTTAACGCTTCTGTACCCGCATCATCATACCATCGGTCTGGTGTCGCCGAGAGCCCGAGCCGAAGGTCAGCGTCCAACAGTAGTGCTTGCTGGCGGTGTGGCGCACCAAGATGATGGACTTCGTCACCGACGAGCATAATCGGCACCTTCGCTCGTGCGAGAGTCTGGTGTGTCGCTTGCTTTGATAATGTCTGGTGAGTAGTGACTAAGACCGTCGTATCTCGAGCAGTTCGATTCAGTTCTAGTAGTTCTCGTTCGAGCCGCGGTTGCCACTTCTGGCGGGAATCATATCCGTAGACTGGATCGCCACCGAAGTCGCGAATCTCCTCTGCCCACTGGTCAACGAGATGCTGATATGGGACCGTAATGACGAGAAGAAAGCCGCTTTCGGCACTTGCTGCAACTTGACTGGCCGCCTGCAGCGCGGTCACCGTCTTGCCAGTCCCTGTTGCCATGCGAAAGATACCAGAGCAGTCAGCCTCAAACCAAGCACGTATCGCGCGTTGCTGATACGGCCGAGGCTCAACCCAATCAGGGGCTGTCAAGGTGGTCATACGCACCTCAACTGCTGTGATTGGGATTGTCTTAATTCGCTCTCACACATGTTCATGCTTCCGAGAATCTACGCAAGAGATAACAACTATCTTCGCAGCAATTGTGTGAGCGATACCTCGTCATTCGTTATCGCCAGTCTCGAAGTCGCTCTGCAATGTTTCCAAGATGCCTTCAGCGGAGTCATCGTCACCATCATCAGGTGTTTGCTGAAGGCCTGGCTCACTTGCGCTGCCGGAAGAGAGGTGATGAGTCTGTCTGAGTTCTTCACAGACATCTTCCCATCCTCCGAGGTAGTGATCGATCGTATTAGCAGATACAGCTCCAACATTTCTCATATCGGCGCGCGATGGTTGTTCACCGATGGATCTCCACACCCGCACGACTTCGTCTCGAAGTTGTGAGTTGCGGTCAATCTCCGTGGCCTCGAACGCTGAGCGTAAATCTCCAAACGCATCGGAATATTGTCTGATTGTGAATTCACTGAACTTTCTAATCTCTGTTGCAGTAACTAATCCGTCAAGTTCGGTATCAAGTCGCTCAAGTTCTTGAACAAGATCCGGCATCGATGGCTCACCACTGCTTGTGTTAGACTTGTCCTGTTCTGGTGATTCTGTGGTCATTTCAGACCTCGTTTAGGGTAGAAGAAAGATTTCATTTAAGTATGGAGATCGTAGGGGTTCGTGTCAGAGATGCCCTGTTTATCTGTATATCATACATGCAAATCACTTGGTGTGCGTGTATCATCTTCTCAGACATTCAAAATACTATCGCCGGTTGTACACCTAAATACGCTGCTCGCCTTGTATCATTCCGAGATGCGTCCGATCAGATCGCGCAGATAGTCGGTATCGACATATATTCCCTGCAAACGGGTAAGTGAATCCGCTTCTTTGAAGAGCATGTCTCCATTTCCACCGAGCCCCTCAGCACCAGATTCATCCAAAATAACCTGGGAGTCAGACGCGGAAGGAAGTCTGAAGGCGACACGCATGTCGAGATTTGCTCGAAGGTCTGTATCGATGATCTTCGCACTCGGCCGCTGCGTCGAAATCACAAGATGAATCCCGACACTTCGTGCTTTCTGAGCGATACGACGTACGTTCGTCTCAAACTCGTCACTTAGGTCGCCCAGGCCATCTATGAGGTCTGCATACTCGTCAATGACCACAACTAACGGCCGAAGTGGCTCGTCTGACCGCTCATTGTGTTCTTGGATGTCGATGCTACCACTCTCCCCAAGGACCTGCGTCCGGCGAGGAATCTCTTCGCTGGTGATCCACTCGAAGAGTTCCGCAGCATCCTCATCCTCCGTGATGACCTGGTCATGTTCCAGATTGGGGAGTTGATTGAAGAACATAAAGTTGGTCAGTTTCGGGTCTACAATCGCCAGACGGAGTTCCTCGGGTTCGAATCGCTTGAGGAAGCAGGTTAGCAATGAATAGAGGAAGACGGTCTTCCCGCTGCCGGTGGTACCTCCGACAAGCATGTGGGGCGCTTCGTCGAGTGTCGCTTGATGCGTGTCTCCAGCTGGCCCAATACCCGCTATGAATGGCAGTTCGCTGAGCGTCAGGTCTTCACGTGCAGGGAGTTCGTCGAGATAGTCATCAATATGGACGATCTCCGTTTCATCCCGTGGGACGTCTACAGCAACATACTGGGTCCCAGGAAGCCGATGCACGTATGGCTCGCGTTCGAGTGCCATCTCGCGAGCGATGTCCTGCGATCGGCTTTCAAGGGGCCCCTGCTTTTGGCCACTGGCGAGTTCGATCTTATATCGGATAATATTCGGTCCTACTTCGACTTCGTCGGAATCGATACCATCGATATCGATCCCGAAGTCGTGGAGGGCCCGCTTTAGCGATTCAACTTGGTCGGCATAGTCTTCCGGATCACCGAACGACCCATCCACAGACGAAGAAGACTCAGTTACGTCGTCGTCTTCATTGCTATCTATCTCGGTCTCATCGGATTCCTCAGTCTCCTCGTCATCGCTCTTTTCTGGTTCCGTCACGGCATCGTCTTCGGCTTCGTCTTTGCTCGTCGATTCATCGGCTGTGTCTACCTCTGAGTCTGTCTCTTCGTCCTCGGGATTAGTTTCTGTAGGGATTTCGTCGGCCCCATTTACGATGAGCCGGACAACCGTGCTCAGAGGCAACCGAGTAACGGTGAGACTCTGCATATCCTCTGTTACACAGTTGACCGTCGACTCACTCGAAGATTGGTTATTGATTTCGACGGAGACGATCCGTGAGGCAATGTTCATCTGCTCTTCCCCACGGAACACGTTGTTCACACGTTCCACCCAGTCATTCTTATTGCCGGCGACATCCTGACCGATGAGTTCGTAATAGAGTTGCTCACGTAACGCTTCGCGACGTGGTGGCGTCGTCACGTTATCATCGCCTTCGAACAATCGGCGGATCGTACGTGTTGTCTCTGCAATTTGATCAGCTGCATCGCCGGTGACCTCGGGTGTGTCCCCCGAGTTAGAGACTTCAAAAGCCTGATTAGGCTCATCGAGAGATTTGACCTCTACGATCTCCATCTCCAGACCACCTTGGTCGTCCGGCTGGAGGACGATGAAGTCGGCCCGACGGTTGGAATCTCCGAAGTTCAGCCAACGTCGCGTCCGTGGGTCGTCGATTGAGAAGACTAATTTTGGGTTCTCGTATGTTTCTTCAAGCCACTGGACTGCAATAATCGCGCCAAGGAGTCCTTTCGAGTTCCGGGAGTGTTGCCCACCAATGGTCTCCTCAGTAATTAGTCGCAACAGGCCACTGCGCTCTGTTTCCGCGATTCGGGTTGCGATCTTCTGAACATCTGCTGTATCGGGTGCGATCGGATACTCGTTGAGAATTCGTTGCAGTGCCCGAGTGAACAGGTCGATATCCCCTGAATATATCGCGTAATCACGGTCTCCACGTCGTTCTTTGGAAATGAGATTCTCTTCCCAGAAGGGATCGGAGTTCATCGATGGCGCGGACACACACGTCCAAATCGCTCCCTTGGTTAACTTATCGACTGTCGACTTATCGATGTTCAAGTCATGAACGCCAGCATTGTGGAGTTTCTGACGTTGATTTTTGAGTTGGTTTACGAGGTCCTGATACTCTGAGAAGAGGCGGCCCTCCGTTGACGCGCTGATATTGATTTCATCCTCAAAGGCGTCGTATTCGTACTCTTTGGGGACATAGAGCGGATTAATCGAGGTATTCATATCACGCTCAAACTCTTCGATGTAGAACGAAGATTGGTCGTTCAGTACGATGAAGTGTTTCTGCCGCTCGTTGAGGTACTCGACTAACTCATCGTAGTTCTGGCAATCATGCGTGAGGATATTGAAGGCCTCAGCATCGCCTTCTGGCCCGAAGAGGTTGATAATCTCTTCTTCCTCAGCAGCTGTGCTACCTTCGAGAATCTGTTTTTGCTCGCTGTTGACGTAGATGTATTCGACTGTTGCTCCGGCTATCTGACTACTTTCAGCTGCTGAGACGATCGCATCGAGTAGTTGATGAGGCTGGATTGGATTGACGACAGCAACTTTCAGATGCCGCTCAGACGGCGGATATGCGGACGTGAACTTGTCGATCAGGTAGTCCCACAGATAGCTGTTGTCCCCCGGTTCAGCACGATCAGCTTCAGTGTAGACCGGTAAGTTACCGACCTCGCCTGACTGAATCAAATAATGCTCCTGTTGGAAGAGTCGGCCGCCACCTATAGTGAGATTTGTCAGGACGTGTGGCTGCTCTTCGATTGTCTCTTTCAGGAACTGTTGGTCCTCATCTGATAGGGACGATCTATGGTTTGACACTTCAGATGCGAGTTGGACATACTTCCACAGATGAAGCGGATGGAGTGGAGGGAGAATGAGTTCAATTCCCTGTTCGGTTTTCAGAATCACTGTATCCAGTAGGAGGAAGTCCGAGAGAAGCCGGCGTGCCCCTTGAGCACTTGCATCCTGAAGTGCCCGGTACTTGTTGTCAATTTTGTTTTGGACAGCGCGATAACTCTCAAGATATTCTTCAGCTACGTCAAGTAACTCAGGATCACCGAGTAGGCGGATTAGGGGACTATGAACGAGTGACGGGACGAACTCGACTAATTCGTCACGAGCTTCGACATATTCGTCAAACGACTCGACAACGGATTCGAATTCGCTGTTTGTCTCCGCGAAATTTCGGAGTTTCTGGAAGCTCCCATCCGGGTTATTGATGGTGAAGTACTCCGTATCAAGGGTGGTGAAATCCGTCATCACCTCTTGTCGAGTTGTCCCACCGTCGATGACACCCCCATATCTGTCAGCAGTTACAAACCGGCCGATGAAATGAGAGAGATCGGAATGAATATCGACATGCAGTTTGCTGTCGTCATCGTAATCGACTTCGATTGATTTCTCGTTTTTCTCGATGCCGTCCTCAATTTGCGCGTCAAGGCCTGAGGCAAGCTCAGAAAGTTCTTCTTCTTGATCATCAAACGCTAATTCGACGCCGACCGTAGAATCATCAGTTCGTCGGTTGTAGCTGGTCTGTCGACCACCACCGCGTCCGCCAGTAGGCGTTTCTGTCGACCCGTCGTCATCGTCATCTCCATCATCGACAGTTGCGGAGACTCGCTTTGACTTTGTGCTGAATGCATCGCGGACTCTATCAAATTCCAGTTGTCGGAGCAACTCCTTATCCGACGTCCGACGGAACCGGCGGAGGCGATCAATGAACTCAGCTTGGTCGTCCTCTTCTGACCGTTCGATACTATTGATCAGACGCTTGCGGTCCCGATTTGTGATATGGATGGTTCGGCTAACCAACTCGGCGTTCTTTTGGAGCCGTCCAGCAACGTTGTCGGGATTCTCGAGAAGTTGTGAGTCTGTAAATAGTCCTAAGACACTCAGTTGCTGTCCGAGGGCATCGATAGACGCTTGACTAGATTGTTTCAGCACACTCACTGCATATTCGGAGACCGTCCGAATATCGAGATTAGCGTTTATATCGGATGCGAGTGCCTCCCAAACCGCTTGAGAGGGGAAGTTTCCTGCGAATTCCGAACGCTCACTCAGGAGGCGACAAATTGTCTGCCTGACTCGGCCCAGTGGGATACTCGAGAGCCGATGAAGTGATCCGAGTTTGGGCGGGTCACCTCTGACGAACACGACAATCCGGTCTGGCGTCGTGTCGCCATCCCAATCAAAATCAGTCTCTGTCTCATTCCGCCATTTGATCGCAGTCGATAACTCGTCAGTGATCCTGACATTCGTACCGTCGGTGACTGGCTCAAGGGTATCGAAATCTACCTCCTCGATGCCGACGAGTGCAACCCCGATCGTGTGTGAAGAGTTGTCCGCCAGCGATTCGATCATCGTTTCCGGGATGAACTTCGGTGGTGTCTCGACCATCACACCGAGCGGTTCATCCCTGATCGTCTCGGCTATGTGAACGCCCATTGCCTCCCCAACGAGGAGAGTACTTGCTTCAGCCCGGTCCAAGTCTGCCGATGGAAGGTCACTAAGTCGCATTGTTCGGAATTGAGACGATGGTTACGCCATCAGCGTATTCGCGAGCGAATCCAAGGTCGATAACCGCCTGCTTGAACCCCTCGTAGTTACGGTTTGACAGTGGGTCACTTTCCACCGTGCTTGCGCCTACAGAAATGTCCCACTCGTCTAGGTGGTCTCTGTCTTGGTCAGTTCCACCAACGATGATGCCGTACCTTTGACGGAGACGCTGGCAAAGATCTTGGAGCGAAATCTGTTCGGATGGGGTCACCACGGAGAGGACGATTGCCTCAAGAACGCTGGGGTCTGGCGACAGACGCCGTTCGTTGGCCCGGTTCCCTCGCGGTTTGATGATTCCAGCTCGCCAGCCAAATGTTTGAATCGTATCCACAGGCGTGTATGTTTTATACCGCGATTGGTGGATCGCGTCTGTGACTGTATTGACGAGTCGGTCGAACTCATCAGTAGCTGGATCCCCTTCGAAGATGTAGCGGAACGTATCGAAGTCTTCCTTGATTTTTTCCTCACTCGTGCGATTCAGATCCAACAGTTCCTTATCCTCGATCTTTTGAAGGATGCCAGCCTCATCGTACTCGGATTTATCCTTGTATCCACGAGTGTCGAGTTCCGCTTGTACTCCAAGTCGAGAGGTAGATTGGACTTCTGCCCCCACTGTATCGTAACACTCGAGGCTCGCATCCGCAACCGGGTTATCCCGGTCACCCGTGTAATTCAGGACTAACGGGACTCGAGTTTCTCTTGCATTTGCCTCATCTCGAATTTCGTTATGCCGGTTTGCCATGAAGACATAGAGTGAGAATGCCCCGAATTTCACTACTCTACGGAGATCTCGGGGATAGTTTACTGACCCAGCATAGGAATCCTTGAGATGCTTGCTCAGGTTGCCATAGCCTTCCATCAACTGTGGAGTGACTTTTCCATCGGCAAACGGGTCGTCGGCGTCCGGCTCCTTCCAGGATTTGACTGTCGCACTCTCTTTCGGCGCATCCTTGACCAGTGGTCGAAACAGCACCGAAATACTATCGTGGTGATCTGTAAGTTGCGATTCGAGCTTTGACTCGATTTCGCTCTCTGAACGCGCCATGAGATCGTGGATGAAGCGACCGACAGTGACACCAGCTGTCGTATTGATGATGAACCAGTCACTTGTGCACGTTGGCGCCGACCCCTGTTGCGATGAATAGAGTGCGTTGTCGTTTGCGAGAACCTTCCGAAGTGTTTGGCGGAGTTGGTCTAGCTGTTCGTCTTTTTCCCGCCCTCCAAATTCGAACCGCTCTTTCAGTTCAGACGGTAGTTCACTGGATGGCGTCTTACTGGGTTTCTCTGTGAACTGAAAGAGTTCTTCCGGTGAATGAACATGGCCCAGAGAATGGCTGAACATAACCTGGGCGACATGGACGGGTTTGAGCGACCGGCTTGTCGCTTTAAAGCCGTATGCCCACTCCGATGCGTCACCATTGATTGTATTGAGTTTCAGAGCCATTATCGTCGATAAATATCGTTGTTGATGTCGACCTCTTCAACACGCCCAGTCTCCGTGTCTTTGACCGCGACCGTGCCTGTTTCCTCGCTATGGGTTTCATGATACTCGATCTCCTCCATGAACTCGAGGATCTGTTGTTCCACGTCCCGGTTTCTCAGTGTGTATGGGATATCTGCATCTAATGCCCCCAGTGCGCGGTAGAGTGATCGAGTAATGGACAGTCGAATCTTAGACTCTCTGTTCGTATAGGTCAGCGCCGTATGGTTCGGTGTGTACCCGATTGCATCCCGAATTGCCGGGTGTAGTCGCGGACGCTGTATTTTGAACTGTGATTTTGGCACCGAGGTCCGTGAAACAAGGGCAAGCGAACTTCTCGACCGATACCGATGGGAGAGCCATAACTGAAGTTCAGAGCGTTTTGACGTGTTTGGCAGGAAGTAGCCATTGAGTAGTTTCACCAATTGCTCTTTGCTTCCTTCCTGGAACATCCCATTCCGATGGTTGATGAAGTCATACTGAAGACTTTGGAAAAGAGAGCGACTTTCGTACCCGATATCGAGCATCTCGTCCTCGAAGAGGAACTGCCGTTTCTTTTGATTGAAATGGGGCTCGACCACCTCTGATGCCTCGTCTCGGTCAGCAAATTCCGCTTCCTGTTCTGAAATGGCCCACAGACGACTGTCGACGAACGGGTGGACTAGATCTGGTGACTGGAATCGACGTCGGGCTAAGTCGAAGACAGCACCATTCCCTTCAAAGGCTAAATTATAGTATTTTAGCTCCGGTCCAAAGTTCGTTTGGCAGTCTTTCAAGCCGGCAGTGATGATATAACAGAGGTAATTCAGTAGGTCTCGGACGGTGACGTGCCGTTCGTAATTTCCAAGTTGCGTGAGGAAATCAACGAGATTCTCTTTGATCCTCTCTTCCTGCAGTTTCTTCGCATTGTGCTGGATATGGCAGGTTCCAGAGTGATCATGGCCTTCCAGAGCGAACTCTCCCGCGAAGTTGTCGATAGCCCGGGTTATAATCCGATGAGTGAGGATGTCCCGATTGTTGAGGTCGATTACAATGATCTCATCGAAGTCGGTCTCCTCGGCCTCATTGTCGTCATAGACAATTTGATTCTGCAACTGGGATTGAACCGACTGTAGGAATGGGTATTTGTCGCTAAAACTGGTGGCCATCTCGTACAGCGGCCCGTCATTGATGGCAAGCACGCCAGGGACATCATTTTGGAATTTCTCATTCCACTCGGACAATAGCTCACCGTAATCGGCGTATTCCGATGCGTCAAGGAGGTAATAGTACTCGTCAGGAGGATACTCATCCTGGCGCATGAGGATATGCTGGGTCTTTCCGTCACCCGGATTCCCCGTTAGGATCACCTGTTTCCCATCGTCGAGGGCATCCTTGAGGTACTTGTCTAGATCTGTCTCAATGTGGATCTGCCGTCGCTGGTGGGGAGCCAAACTTTCGGCAAAGCCACCTCGAGCTAAGTCAGCGAGAAAGTTCTTGTCGGTGCTTTTACGTTGCGTTGTCATAAGGTCCGCAGTGGCTTATCAGATGGTTCTACCTCGCTAAATCAGTACCGGTATCGGTGACGGCGTCGGGAGAAATTAGAAGATGGGTTGGTGGACGAAGTCCTACCCTTGCGAGGTATTAGACTGGATCTTTGTGATCAGAAATCATCCAACGAGTGATTTTTGAAATCGACTTCGTAACCCAGTCGGAGATCTTTGTCCTTGTCAAACTCCCTGATGTCATTCAGGACAGAGTCTTTCTGGACACGTTTACTCACCCAGCGTGACTTCCAGTGGTCATAAATAATCTCTTGTTCGGCAGTTGGATCGTCAAACGGCCAGAAATATTCAGGGTTGTCAGAAATTCCAAAGAGGAATTCTCGAAAGTTATCTGCAAGTTGTACGGCGTAGATTATCCGAGGGGATTCATGTTTCAATAACTCGCCGTCCAGATCCATATTCTCTAGTCCCCGGCGGATCTTCCGCATTTTTGGAGCAATGCCCTCGCCAAACCGGCCTTTGACAGCCTTTCGATTCTCAAGGAGTTCTGTAACCTGAGTGAGTCTCTTTCGGGTTGGCGGGCCAAATTGGACTGAGCCGTATCCCTCGGTTGTCCCAACTTCCTCGTACTCAATTTGACCATTCAGTGCAGGTACGCGGACACGGTCATACTGCGCACTACCGACTTTAAATAAGCCGGTCGTATCCAGGAACACAAGTTCGTTATTTTTGATGACTGGTTCCCCTTTCATTGCGCTTGCAATTTTTGACTTATATCCCTCGTATTTATCGCGATATGCATTGATCACTTCTGGCCCAGTGATGGCCATTGCCACGAGTTTACCACCCAGAATATGATTATACGGGGGGATCGCTCCACAGACTTGGATGTTCATCATCCCAGCACCTACGCGGCGCTTCTTTATCTCTTTGAGAGCTGTCCGAAGCGCTCGTTCACCTTCCTCTGTTTTCAATGCTGTTTCGATGAACTCACGGTCATCCTCGATATCGTTGCTCAGGAAATACTCTCGGTCTCGAAGAAGTTTTTGGAGATTCCGAGCCCTTTTCTTTACAAAGAGGGCTGTTTCACTTTTTCTCTTCCAAGAATCAAGGTTTCCAGGGTCGTCGTCTTTGATGTCGACATCTTCTAAATCTGCTGCTGTCAGCCCATACTCTGATGGATCAAATACATTATCGTGATTCTCGGGGTCGTCAACTTCATCAACGAGAGGTGGTTGTTGTTTGAAGATATACTGTCCCAGCCCTTCGAGTTGCTTCAGTCGCTGCATCGCCGTGTCACTGGATGTTTCGAAGTCTGATTCGCTCAGATCATCATATCGACTGATAAAATCATCAAAACGCACATTTTCAATACTCTCGTCGATGGCGTGTTCAGTTGCATCTCTGAGCATCGAACAGTACTCAGAGACTCGCTCGTTCCACTCCTCTTCCGTTTCTAATTTTTCAGTCCTTGTTACTGTCCGCTTCTTCTTATTCTGAGTCCGTTCTTCTTTAGGAAGTATCTCCTCATACTCGACTTTACGTGTCTTCTGTTCGAGTTCCTGTTTGACACTGTCAATTCGCCAACCGAGATATTGGTCCCGCTGCTTCAAATTCATCATCGAGCTTGCTAACGAAGCAATCCCCATCACGGGATGATGCTCGCGTGCGGCATCTCTGACCAGGAAATTTATATTCCGCCCGGGTACTGAGTTGTAGGGAGTGAGCCATGTATAGCGGAAATATCGCCAAATGTCGTGTAAGTCCAACCCTGTCTGCTCATCTTCCACACCTCGCTCAGCTACTTGGATATATGGTTGGAACACGGTGTCGAGTTCCTCTATAATCGCCTCCCGGTCCAAGTCCTGCAAGTGGTGAAGATCATCATACAATTCACTCCCATCTACTATTAGGTCAGTTACGCTGACTTGCTTCCCGTGTTGCCGCGACGGCGTCTCCATCTCTCTGATAAACTCACGGACGGAATCGTCGTCAAACTGTGCTTGGCGCTCTTTTTGTAAAATTTCTCGCTCTTGATTCTTGTAGGCATCCGCATCATCAGCAAAACGATCGGGATCGGGGGGATATAACTGAACAGATGGATATCCCTCAATCTTATCTGGATTCTTTTCTATATGATATCCGATTTCAAGTAAATCGAGAAGCGCCTCGAGGACGGCTACATATTTTACTTGTTCTGTATACGCGTCCATTTGACTGGCATCATAGGTCGGCGGTTCTTCCGGGAGGTCGCTCTCAACAGTCCTAATTTTAGTTTCAACGATGCTTTCTCGATCATTAGGGGATTGACAAATCCGATCACACAACCGATCCAGGTCATCGAGGTACTCCTCGCTCAAATCCGGTTGGAGCGGATACGGATTTGAATCATCGTAGGCATGTCGCATATTAAGGGACGAAGTCTGCAATTACCTCAAACTCACTCAGCTCAAGGTAATAAGCGTGGCGTGTTCCCATCGTCAAGGACTCGCAGCGAAAGACCCCACCGCTCTTGGAGTAAATACAACCGGGTCAGTCAGAGGTAGAGACCGAATCTTTGTTCGCTCATCCTAATCAATCCAGTCGTTATTATTGACGAAGGCGGCTGAAATCTGACAAGCGTAATTTAACACTGCGTATTACACAAGAAAAGAACTGGCGCTCCGGACGAAAAACTTGCTGTCATCTCCAAAATAATCAGTGTGCACGACTTAGTGTATTGCGACGATATATTATAAATTGTTGATGATACGGTCGGAGCAATGGTTGAGCCACTACTTCAAAATGAAAATTCGGAGTCCACTTGACCGGTGGAAAAGTTATGAAACACGCTTAGTTGACAAAATCCAGCATTATGAGATGGATTATTCATATCGGTTGAGTACTACGAGTTACCCGAAGAATTCTAGTTGGTCCAAGTCAGGCACTTCGTGACATGATCAAGTGTTCTGTACCTATTGAATGGTGAGGCCACCTAACGGAAATTCCGAACTCAAGGAAGAGACCCTATGCCAACCAATACACTCATAATATGACGACCATCTTGTTTTACCGGAGGTACCATTCGGATCGCATCAGTCAGTTGTCTCAATATTGAACGGCTCAAGATAGAGCGCAAACAACGGCTGATCCAGTTGTTCTTCACAAGAACAATAGAACTCAATAGATCCGTTATCAGCTGAGGCTCTAAACTCAGTAGCACCGCATGAAGGGCAGGTTTGTGTGTAGTCCGCTTTGTCGAAATCAAAGTCAGTGTCTCGTACAATTTTCGGAACGTTGTTCAATTCATCAGGTACCACATCATCAAGATTATTGAATTCGTCCTCAATCTGGGGGTAGATAGTGGACATCACGTCTTGCTCAGATAAATCATCATCAAAATCTAGCAGTGGGACATATACGCCCGTGTTCACTTCCCAGCGCTCTAATGCGAATGAAACCATTCGGTCCGTTCGCTGTTCAATTTGGTCAGCGCCCCACGTGGCCTCGTCAGGTTCAGGAAGTCGGTTTAGTATATTCATCGGCGACTTAGCATAGACCGATTCATACCGCTCTTCATAGGAGTCAGCGGGGTCAGTCTTATCGTCTGTTGGGTGCAATATAGCTAAGTTGCCGAATTTGCCTACGTAGTGGGCATGGTCAACATCATGACTATGGGACACATTGCTTTTATCGGTTGGTAGGAGGTACTCAATACCGCTCGTCTCATTGACGAAAGAATTGAAATCTGGAAGTGATGACCCCTCATGGCTTAACTCATATTCATAAAGGAAGTACTTGATAAGTCGCTGGTTCCGTAATCCGTTCCAACCATCCTGATTTATATTACCCTCAAAAACGTCGCTACGGCGGAGATTCTTTTCAAAGGATCTGTTGGGGCCGTAATTCCCAATAGCGTTTTCTATCTCTCGACAGACTGAAGCGAACGCGTCCCCTTTAGAAGAGAATACGTCAAAGTCATCTTTAGTTCGGTCACCGAAAATATCAGAAGCCCCGGTCACATTGTTAGTATAGTAAATTTTATGAGACAACTCCTTGAATTTTCGGCGCCGAAAGTCAGTGGATGCTCGACAGACCTGGTATGCTCGCCAACCAAAGCTATCTAATAAAACCGTGACTTGTTCGAACTCTTCGGAGAAGCCAAATTCCTGATGTAACGCGATCAAAAGTCCAACAATATTCTGTTTTGAGATGTTTCGGTGTATATTCTCAAGATTCGTCTGGATCGCCTTAGCTGTCTCATCACCTTTTGTTTCCATCCTCGAGGGGTTCATCACCTGTTGGTAAGATTCAGATGCTTGGAGGAGGCTCTCTAAGTAGCGGTCGATATATTCCCGGATTTCACCATTATCTCGTTGGAGTGGGATATGATCATCGACTGCTTTAATTCGCCGATGGAGATCATTGATATCATATTTATCATTATGCCCATACTGGATCTCCCCCGAGAACATTCGCCAATGCTCTTCAATGAATTGGGTAAGGTCTGATTCAGTCCCGACTGTCGTAATATTCCTGATTACTTTTCCGAATTGGTTGAATACATCATCAGCAAGTTGGTTGTCGCCAATGCGGTTGGCACAGTACACCAGATAACTCTTTATTTTGTCTGCTATTGTGAGCGTTCGACCTCGGTCATTAAGTGTTTCGAAAATTCGCCCAGCTTCGCTGATCGAACCAACCTTATACCGAGTCACTTCAAATCGATTATTGATGAGTCGGATCAGTGTGAGCAGATCTCGATAGTATTCTAAATCTGAGTTAGAGTTCGATCTCTTGGTTCCCAACCAGTTATCAATTGTAGACTTCGCATCTGCAAGACGTTCTTCAGACACGGTAGCACTTGAGACATCTTTTGGTGCAGTTTTATCAACTACAAGACGTTTATACATGAGACTGTCATCATTCTGTAGATCCAGTCGGCGGTGAGGTTCGCTTTCGACGTAGATATCTCGAAGCGTTTTACTCTGTTTTTCGGGTCTATCTTCAGATGGATCTAAATCCGTTAGTTCAATCTCTAAGGAATCGATAGCTTCAGAGATTGCACCCATGGTTATTGAAATCGTAGTCAGTCTCTGTTGACCATCGACAATATCGAATTCATCAAATTCATCACTACCTGCAGTTACCTTGTCAGTTTGATGGAGAACAATGGTTCCGAAATAATGGTCGTCATCGTTCCTATCGATTTTATCTTGATTGAATAAATAGTCAATATCATTTAGTAAATCTTCGACGTGTTTTTTCCTCCATGAATAATTCCTTTGATATTGTGGAATCTTGAGTATTGAACTGTTGAAAATCTCCAGTACGTTTGTTGGTTTTTGCTCAACCATGCATTGGAATGTTCAAACGATAGTAAAAAACCATTGGATCGACCACCCAACTAATGAAAACCTGTCACTTTTGGTTTGCCTGCTTTAGGACTGAATATGAGATCTCAAGACATCTCGAAATTGATTCAGACACTTCATCGATCTCTTGCCGAGTTAGATTTGTTTTCACTCCGTGAGCAGACCGATTTCCTAATTTTCTAAGGTTGTCAATGTCGTTTAAATAACCTTCTATCGCGTCAGTCTTGTCTAACTGGGGATCCATCCCACGTAGTGGTTCCAGATTCTCTCCTAATTGCGACAGGTTCGGGCCGAAATTCACAGGATTTCCATCCTTGGTAAGAAATGGATCCATATCATCATAGACAGAGGTCGTGATCTGCCAAGTTATGTCCTCGAACAACCGTCTGATGAGGACTGCAACACTGGTATAATACCCTAATCGATAACAGGCGTTTATCTCATTGAGTAGCATGAGATAATTTTCATGGTTTTCAATGTGCTGTTTATAGACCTTTTTCCGAATCTCTGGCGAGACACAAGATAGGTCATCTGCGCCGCTCTTATCGCCGTAATCTAGCAGACCGATACATCTCTCAAGTCCCTTTATTGTCGTCCTATAAGTACTATCATTTGGCTGTTCTACAATCCCCTGATCGTCCAAGCTCTTGAGTATTCCCGCGGTATCGATCTCATTATTGGCTTCACGGACGAGATCTCGAATAGTTAGTGCTGGTACACCGCTGTCCTCCATCAGGTCCTGATGACAAAATACTGCGAGCAGGACAATCTCAGAGTGCTCTATAACTGACAGTTCCGAGACATCATCTGAAAATGACTCTTTTGATATATTCCGTACCATAGTACTCACTCATGAATACAAGCGGTAAATCAATTTTCTAATCATACTGTCTTCAACTAAGAGGTTTGGAAATGTGAGGCTGTACAAAATGTAGAAATCATCACACTCTACATCAATACCGAGTGGTCGCAAGTTACTCAGGACATACAGCCCAGTCCGTTAGTAAATTTGGGCTCGGTCGGCTATTTTCAGTAGAGACATCATCTACAAAACCAGACCTGCCAAATCGCCCTACTATAGCAGACAGAAACTCAACCAAAAACGGCGGTCACAGCGATTATCATCACGCCTAAGCAGAATGTGGGCATGACTCGCGAAGCTGATCTAGACCACTTCTACGACCTCCTGACGGACCTCGAAGCGGCCGTCGACGGGATGCAGTACCTGCGGGACTGCGACGGCTACATGGACTGGCCCGACCGGGGCGTCTACTTCTATTTCTTCCCGCAGGGACACACACCGACGGCCAGCTTCGGCTCACCCGGGTCGGTACCCACGCCGTCTCCAGCGGGAGTGGCACCTCACTCTGGGACCGGCTGCGAACCCACCGCGGCATCAACAGCGGCACGTTCGCAGGCGCCGGCAATCATCGCGGGTCGGTCTTCCGCAAGCGGGTCGGCGAGGCGATGCGTGAACGCGACGACCTCCACGATGTGTATCCGGAGTGGGGCGAGGGCAGCAGCGCCGAGCGTGAGATCCGGCTCAAAGAGACCGGACTCGAACGTCGGGTGACCGAGTACATCGGCGACCTCCCCTTCCTCTGGTTGGACGTCGACGACGAACCCAGCCCTGAGAGTGATCGGGCCTACATCGAACGCAATGCGCTCGCCTTGGTGAGCAACTACCGGACAGATCCGATCGATCAACGCGCCGGTGACTGGCTGGGTATGCACTCGCCCGTCCCTGCGATCCGTCGGTCTGGCCTGTGGAACATCAACCACGTCGACGAGTCCTACGACCCGGTGTTTCTCGACCGATTTGAGGAACGAATCGCAGAGACAGCATCGGTATAGGACGTAGCTCGGCTGCCCCAGTAGAGTGGAAGTCACGATGAATCGGAAGGGGTCTCAGATCAATGCAGACACCCGCTGTCCCCAGCCTCCGCGCGATTAGTTTGTCACCCCCGAGAGGGGTGCGGGGGGACTCGACCCTTCGCGGAGTACAATGGCACATCGCGCACTCGTCGCCTACGAACGACCGGATAGTACGTACAACCTGCACTACTCGCACATGGGCGGCCGGAATCTCCGACTCAAAGGAGCCATCACCGAAGAAACTCCCTTCGGGAGTGACGACTCGTCGGAGACGCTCCGGACGGTCCACGACCAGTTGCTCGAAGCGGACTCACACGGAGCGGCCCGTCGCATCCTCGACCGACACGACTGCCCGTCGCCGCAGATCGATATCGAACCGCGCGGGCTCGACTGGACGCTCGACGAGATCATCACTGACCTGCTGGACTACCAGCGCTACGACGCATGCTACGTCGTCGACAGCAACTACCGGGTGACCGCCTATCGCACTCACTGGTTCGGCCTGGAACACGAGAGCGACACCGTCGACGACTCGCCGACAATCGGCAACGGTGCCCTGCGAACCGTCCGGTGGCACGAGGGCGAGCCAGTCGGCGACGGCTTCGCACAGGGCGAGTTTCACGGGCTCAAAGCAACGGTCGGGGATATGCTCGATCGCGGCGTCTTCACCCACCTGGAAGCGGTCGTATACATGGCCCGGAAACTCGACGAGTGGACCACGGAGACACAGGCACTGATCGTTCGCCATCCGTATGAAGGGCGCTAAACCGGGCGGTTCTCAGCGGTTCACTCACCAATAGAGTCGTTGGGCACCCACTCGAACCGGCTCTTTGCTCGCCACCTTCGACGGAACAGTTCAGCGAAAGATATTGACAGTGCATGTACGTACATGCATACATGAGTACGACGACGATTTCGCTCACGGACGAGGCGTACGAACGGCTCAAGCAAGCGAAACAGGAGGGCGAAAGCTTCAGCGATGTCGTCCTTCGACTCACCGATTCACCGGATACCGAAGCACAGATCGCCGAGTTAGCGGGCGGACTGGAAACGGAAGGCGCCGAGGCGGTCAAGGACTCCTCGAGTGAGGTCAGCGAATCATTCGATATGGAGTCGGGCACCCACGAGTGAACCCCCTGAAAAACGAATCCCGAAACTTCCCTGGATTGTTCTCCGAGGTCTGTTTGAGGATGACCGAGTAGTGGAGCTCCGGCCATTTTATTGCCCCCGAGAGGGGTGCGGGGGAACCAGACCCCTCGCGGAGTACCAATGGGACATCGCGCACTCATCGCGTACGAACGACCGGACAGCACGTACAACTGCCACTACTCACACTGGGGCGCCCAGAACCTCAGACTCAAACCGACCATCACGAACGAGACACCGTTCGCCGGGGACGAACCAAACGAGGTACTTCGGACCGTCCATCGGCAACTTCGCCAGGCCACGACCGACCGCGGCGTCGCCCGCGTCCTCGACGCCCACGACCTGCCTACGAGACAAGTCGATATCGAACCGTGGACCATCCGCCTCACTGTCGACGAGATCATCGACGAGCATCTCGACTTCCTGCACTACGAGGCGTTCTACGTCGTCGATAGTGACTGCCGAGTCACGGCGTATCGCACGCACTGGTTTGGCCTGCAGTACGACTGCGAGGTGATCGACGAGGCACCGACGGTCGGCAACGGCGCGCTCCGGACCGTCCGGTGGTACGAGGGTGAACCCGTCGGCGACGGCTTCGCACAGGGGGAGTTCCGCGGGCTCAAGGCGACGGTCGGCGACATGCTCGACCGAGGCGCGTTCACCTGGGCAGAGGCCATCGAGTACATGGCGCAGCAACTCGACGCGTGGGTCGACGATACGGAGGAACTGATCGTCCGCAAGCCACAGCTCATCGAGTAGTCAGGTAACCGTCTCGTAAGCCGAATCGTCGAGCATCGAGCGATACGCGTGGTCGATATCTCGGCCGGAAAGATGGACGTAGCGGCCCGGCACTGACGACCCACGCACCCAGCCAAACCACTCGCACATCTGCGCTTCAGTCAAGTGATTCGCTAAGACCGTGGCACGACTGTGGCGGAAGTGATGCGGGTTCACCGGTTTGTCGATAGCGGCCTTCTCCCGCGCACATTCCAAGATCTTCAACCGGATATACTGATAGCTGATCTGCTCGCTCACATCCCCCTGGACCGTATCGACTTTGCACCAGAGGTAGGCATCAGATCGGAGGTTTGGGTGTTCGGCGAGCCACGTTTCAATCGAGGGGCGAGATTCGACGAGAAGGAGTCGGCGGGATCCCGTCTTCCCGCTCACGATGACGTGGCCACCATGCTGGGATAGCTCGATATCACCGATTGTGAGGTCGATCAGCTCGCCGATACGGGCGCCAGTTTCCCAGAGCACGGCGATCAACGCTCGATCGCGGTTGTTGGTACAACTGTCGAGCATCGCCTGCACGTCCACAGCTGTGAGGAGGCTCTGTGGCAGGATCCTGCGAGAATAGTTTGGTCCGCGGTGAATCCACGCTGTCTCTGGTGGGTCCTCGCCATCGTTGAGCCACTTCCAGAACTGTTTGATGATCTGCTTGTAATCCGCGACAGTCGCTTTGGAGGTCCCTCGTGTGTAGAGCCACGCGACCAGATCTTCGATATCCGTTTTCTCTAGGTCTTCGAACGACGTCGTGCCGATATGATCGACGATGATCCGGAGGTGAGCAGTCACCTTCTGCTGCTGGGCGGGACTAATGTCCCGAAGCACCATGTCTCGGTGATACGCCGCCAATCGTTCCTTGTTCGATCGGTGGATATCTGCGGTCGCAAAATGCTCCATGTTCCGCTCGACTTGCCCCTCGTAATCCATGGTTGGCATGCCCTATGCTACGACTGAACAGGGGATAACTCCGATTCGAGGCATTCACGCTGTTTAGTCACTGTTGTTCGTCATTCGCCGCTATTTCAGGTCGAGACGCTGGACATCGGATGATCCGATACCGGCTATTGCGCACAGTAGCGCTCTTCGAGCAGTCAAGCTATGGTCTGTCTCGAGGGCTGGTCTATTACTCTCTGCGGGCGCAGGGGCAACGTGGCCATCACTTGCTGACTCTCGTTGGTACCGACAGCCGCTCCCATCGTGGTTCGACCTACGCAGCCGACCCCTCCCAAACACTCTTTCCGGAGTCGCTGCACACTGTATCCACGACTGACACATGCCGCCCACCCCCCATCGAGCCGACGGCGACCTCGTCCGTGACCTGCGTTCGGTCACGATGGTCCTCGAAGACGCACAGTTGGCTCGCCTGTACACGTATCTCGCTCGCGATGGCGATGCGACCGTCCAGAACGTGATGGCCGACCTCGATTTCACACGAAGTACAGCCTACAGCTATGTCGACCGACTCGTCGACGCCGGCGTCGTCGCGGTCACCGACGACAGGCTGCCGAAGCGATACAGCGCCCGGGAGGTCGATCTCACCGTCTCGACGAGCGCCGGCGACCGCGCCTACACGATTACGCCGGCGCTGATCGACGCGGTCGGCCGTCGCGAGACCGACGATACCATCGACGCGTACGTCGACAACCACGGCGTCGCTGGCCTGGCGACGGCGCTGTCGCACGCCGTCGCCCGTGAACGCGAAGAGGTGACCCACCAGCAGCTGGCCGACGCGCTCGAAATCCCACGATCGACTGCGGAGACGATCCTTCAAGCGCTTGCCCCGGTCGTCGACGACCACGACGGTATCGAGGCGATGGACCCGTCGCTCGGTGCAGCAGCTGTCGAGGACTCTCCTGCGAGTGGCGAATAGCGGCGACCCGGATGATTGTCGTCCCACACGATGAGCGGTGGGACAGGGCTGGACACCCAACAGTCCACTGCCTCGGAGCGGCACCGTGCAATTTGAATCGATCGGGCCACGGTATGTTTCCGCGACGGGGCCAAGTGGTCACTGTCTCATCCATCGCCTGGTGAGTGTGACTGCAGTTCCACTCGAAATCCGGTGTCTCGCAACGGTCGGGTTTGCTCCCCCTGAGAGGGGTTCGGGGGGCACCAGACTCGCCTTGCGCTGACTCCGATGGTGACGACAGACCCCCCCAGCGGACGTTCGACGAACAGTACGGCCGATCGGTCCCAACGGTTGGCCATTCAGAACACACCGAGGAGACCTGAGCATATTCCGACGAATGACCACTGCTGGCCCAGGCAAGAGATACGTCGGTACACCTAATACATTCAACGACAAGAAAATACATATGCCCATCGACATCGAGACGTTCGAATCTTCATCGGAGGATCGCCTCCAGCATAGCGAGGAGACGAACGCCGACCGGGTGATGCAGTTCCTCGCCGCCAATCCCAATCAGGCATTCACACAGAGCGAGGTTCGCGATGCGACCGACGTGAAAGCCGGCAGCATTAGCGTCGTCCTCTCGCGGCTCGAAGACCGCGGACTCGTCCGTCACAAAGGCACCTACTGGGCGATCGGAGAAGCCGACGAGGTGGCCGCCTACACGAGTGTGGCCGAGAGTACGCGAGCCGCAAACGACCGCTTCGGTGAAGAGGATATGGACGAGTGGCTTGAACACGCCGTCGACGACGAGAACCCCGAATGAGCTACCAGCGAGGCGACGTCGTCTGGGGGCCAGATCCGTTCAAGTCGGACGAAAATCCGCGTCCGTGGTTGATCCTGAACAACGACAGCCACCCGTTCGGCAACGAGGAGTACATGACGGTCACGCTGACGACGACGCCCCACGACGAGGGCATCCCGCTCGACGACGCTGACTGGGTTGAAGGCGGGATGCCACGACGAAGCTACGCTTCGCCGTGGGCAGTCGCGTCGCCGAAACACACCGCGATCGTTCGACGGCAAGGCAGACTCAGTGAATCGTTCGTCACCACTGTCGTCGGTGCCCTGGAGACCTATCTCGAATCACCGACTGAAGCCTGATCGCTCGTTCTGAGTCCGGTGCAGCGACGACGTGTGGTCTAGCAACAGCGAACCGCTGCTGCGATCAGGCGAATGGATTCTCGTTGCTGGTGTGTCTCGAGTCCACCGGTGACGGCCTGTCGCGTCGGTCGTCGCGAGTCACCAGAACTCCAGTGTCTCGCCACGGTCGGGTTTGTTCCCCCCGAGAGGGGTGCGGGGGGCAACAGACTGGCCTCGCGCTGACTTCCGATGGCGACGAGAGAACCCTACCAGCAGACGTTTGACGAACAGACCGACGGATCGATCTCAGCCGACGACTGCCCGGAATGCGACGGCCGACTCCGGACAGACGGTGGTGAAACCTGCTGTACTGACTGCGGCCTCGTGGTCGAGGCCTGCCGCGTCGACCGACGTGGACCGCGGACCTTCGACGAGGACGACACCGACCGGCGACGGACGGGCGCACCGCTCACCGAAGCGCGCCATGACCGGGGCCTATCGACGAAGATCGGGTACGCGACCGACGGCAACGGCAACCAACTCTCGGGGCGGAAACAGCGCCAGCTCGCCCGGTTGCGTCGCGAGCATACCCGCGCGAAGTGGCAGTCCAAAGCCGAACGCAACCTCGCCCACGGCTGTACGGAGATCGCCCGCATCGTCGGCGCGCTCGGCCTCGACCACGACGACCGCGAGCAGGCGAGTTCGCTGTTCCGGAGCGCCCAGCAGGCTGACCTGCTCCGTGGTCGCTCCATCGAGGCGTTCGCCGCGGCGACCGTCTACGCGGTCTGTCGGTGTACCGAGGCAACGCGAACGCTCGGCGAGGTGGCGTCGGTCGCCCAGTGCGCCCGGCGGAAGGTCACCAACGCCTACGACGTACTCAACGACGACCTCGGTCTCCCCGCGCCACCGCAGCGACCGCGATCGTTCATCCCGGCGCTCGCCTCGGCGATGGGCGTCCCAGCCGAAACCGAGTCCCACGCTCGCGCGCTGACCGAGCGGGCGTGGGCGGCCAGCGAGAGCCTCGGCACCCACCCGGCGGGGTTCGCAGCGGGCGCGCTCGCCGTCGCCTGTCGGGATCACGGGGTCGACATCGTCCAACTGGATCTCGCCGGTGCGGCGGACGTCTCACCCGTCACGGTTCGCACCCATCGTGACACCATTGAGGCCGACCGCGACGGGTGGGAGCGATGATCCGGCGCTGGATCAGCGCGCGACTGCTGGGCGGCCGACCCGAGCGCATCCACGAGTGTCGCCGCTGTGGCAGCACCGTCGACGCCGGGTGTGAGCGCTGTCCGACCTGTGGGCACGGGGGTATCGCAACCTACGAGATCGGATAGCCACTCCACGCCGTGTTTGTCGGCGCCCCGGAGGGGCGGGGCGCTCAACAGGGCGCTCCGATACGATGCACCCGCTGGAACACCTCGACTTCCCGACCCGCGTCGCAAAGCGCGCCCAGTACGAAGCCTTCGAGTTCACGCTCACCGACGGTGGCGTCGTCGTCCGCAACGGGAGCCATCCAGACCCGAGCGAGCACGAGTATCGCGTCAGTGTCGCCGACGGCGTGCCGATGGCCTGCGAGTGCCCGGCCGACGAGCGCTACGAGGGCGCCTGCAAGCACCGCGTCGCCGTCGCGATCCGGCGGCCGATCCTAGACGCCGTCGCGGCCACTGACAGACCACTCGCCGCGGACGGCGGCTCGGTCACGTCGTCGACGACCTGCTCGGCGTCACCGAACGAGGACGCCCGCTCCGAGGACGAGGCCGAGCCTCCCACCGATGCCGACGAGTGTGCTGAATGCTTCGACGAGTTCCCGTGCTGGGAGTGTGTCCGTACTGGTCGGAAAGAACTCCCTCGCTGAGTATCTGATACGACCTCCTTCGGTATCGACAGCGACTGCAGCGTGACCGCTCTCGATCCCCTGCTGTTGATGGCAAAACTGCAATCATTATTCCCCAAAGTGTATTTAGATAATAAGTTTTTTGTGACAATAGCGCCGACCGTCCGACTGTCTATCGCCCTCTACCGCCTCTCCGGGGGGAAAGGCGGACAACGAGTGGCGATGCTCGAACAATGTACGACGCAGCCGATACTGACAAGCAGGGGGAACCGAGCGATACGGACGATCGGAACTGCTGGGGGCGTGTCACGAAACTCGCACTTGTCGCCGGCGCGCTCGCACTCCTCGCGGTCGAGCCGGTGAGCGCCCAGTCCACCGGGTCGGCCTTTTGCGACACGGACATGGCGGACACGATCCGAAATCTCTTCACGCTGATTCAGTTCGGCGGCCCGCTCGTCGGCGGCCTCGTGGCGCTGGGTGCGACCGTCACCATCCCGCTCATTCGGCGTGCGGACACGAAGAAGGAACTGAAATCGATGCGGGTCCAGGGAGTCCTGTGGGGCGTCATCGTCGCGCCGCTCGCGACGACGATCCTGCAGTTCCTACTCACGTCCGTCGTGGCGGGTGGGTCCAGTTGCAGCTTCTGATCCGCACGCTGGGCGTCGGGGCGGCGGTCGCCGCGGTTGTCGCCGTGAGTGCCCTCCTGGCGACTCAGTCGGTCGCCCGTCCAGCCGAGACGATGTTCACACCCAACAGCACCGACCACCACGACACCGATCCTGCGCTGTGGTCACGGGACCGCGATTCGGTGACCCACTCCGCGCTTCGCAACCGGAGCGAGTCGGCCGCTCGGTCGCTCGCGGCGACGACCGACGTCCCGTTCAACCGGCCACCCGAGGCGGTCGAAGCGTGGAACCGAGAGCAACTCCCGGAGTTCCCGACGACCGGGGTCGAAACGTCGGTGTATCCCGCGGCCGCAAACACGACCGACGGGCGGATCGTCCGCGATGCCTACGTCGAGATCTTCACGGTCCAGCCGTCGACGCGGGTCCGGCTCACGCCCGAGCGACAGCCGCGATACGTCGCCAAGCAGGGCCGGGTATTCGCGACGCTCGATTACCGGATCCCCGTGCCGTCGGACTCCGACGGTCGTGACGAGGAGATCACCTGGTCGCTGGTCAACCACTCCGTGACGACCACAGAACTCCTCGTCGACGGGGCCCGCGAAGCCAACTCCGGTGGCAGTCACACCCATCGGTTGTCCTACGACCTCAGCGACGACCGCGGGGCGACCAATACGCTGTCTGTGGAAGCGAATGTCTCAGCGACGCTCACGCGGACCCACAGCTGGTGTTCAAATCGGACCGTCGTCAACCGCACTGCGGGCGGTGACGTGACGACGAGGTGTGTCTCGTGGCAGTCCAATACGACGAGATACGAGGAGACGCTGACCGTCACCGACTCGGTCGACGTGAAGGCGCACTCGCTGTTGGCTGGTGGCGTCTACGCGCGCTATCCCGACGGCGATCTGGGCCTTATGATCGTCAAGACTGGCCCCTGGCTCGGCTACCGGTTACAGGCGGGCCGTGTCAGCGGTGTCTGGCGTTTCTATTCGGCTCGCGATCCGGGCTGGGACAGACTGGTCACGGCGACAGCCGAAGGCTCGAACGTCTCCCACTCGCCGCTGCACCCGTTAGAAGTATCGGCCTATCCCATCAAGACCGGGCCGACCGTCGCACCGGCTGAGACGGTCTCGCTACTCGAGGTCAAGGGACGGCAACAGCGCCCACCGAGGCTACCGTCAACCGTCAATCTAGACGTGCTCGAACAGCCGTATACGGCCAGCTACCGGCTCGCGACACGCTTCGAGACGCCCGACGCGACGTTGGATGACGTGAGGATTTCCGGGCTGGTTCGGGGCACCGAGTGGGAGCTCGACCCGCAGTATTTCACCGAGGTCACCATCCACCGCAGTAATCTCACGCTGACCGTCTTGAACACGACGGACCAGACGACGACCGTTCGTGTCACCCTCCGGGACGCGGAGATGGGGACGCCGATCCGAACCACGGACACCGAGGGCTACGTCCGCCTCGCGGGTGAGCGCGTCGAGACCGACCACGACGGGACGGTCACGACGACCATCGCCCGACCGGCCGGCGCGATCACGGCTCGCTTCGAGCCGTGGGACTGGTGGCTGCGGCCGAACTCCTACGTCGGCGATTCGGATTCCGCCAGCGTGCAGGGGACGGCGCTCACCCTCGTTCGACACCTGTACCGGGCCGGTGTCCCGGTCGGGTTATTTCTGCTGGCGGTGTTTCTCATCGACCGGGTCACGGGGATGCCCGTGTGGCCACCCTGGAGGGGACTATGACGGGCGAACGGCGATCGCGACGGCGGTTTCTGCAGCGCACGCTCGCGCTCACAGCTGCGGGTGTCGCGGGCTGTTCGAGTCTTGGACCCGGTGGTGGTGTCGGCGGGACCTCTCCCATTCAGGAAACGTCTGGTTCCGGCGCTTCACTCGTGGTTGAACTCTCAGAGGGCCACTCGGTAACGAAACTCAATTTGGTCGGTCCATCCGGGAGCCTCTTCCGGTCCACTTCGGTCGCGACGGGAACGACGACAGCCGAGATCGACCTCTTCAACTACAGCCAGGGATGGCACTATACCCCTGGTGAGCATTCGCTCGTGGCAATTTCCGACGAGGAGGAAGTCGCATCAAAGACGATTCCGTTGGAACCTGATCTGGAGATCACCAATGTCGAACCGTACACGGGCGGGCGGCCGACACCGTCGAACAGAGCTAATCTCCTCGTTTCGGTCGAAAACACAGGTACAGGCCCGACCTGGGTCTATTACGTTGGGTATGAGAATGCACTAGATCGGGATGCAAATCACATCCCAACAAATGATTACGCTAAGACAGTCCCACTACAGAACCTAGAAAAGCCAGAGGCCAAGAATGACGTAATCTTGGAGCCAGGGGAGTCTTCGGAACTGCGGGGGACTGACTCACCATTCCTCCTCACCGAAGGGTACCATTGTAACAATCAAAAAGTACAGCTATCGGTTCTCGTCCTGTCAGGAATCGGTACGAATGTTAGAGAACGCCTGAGTGCCACCCTGGCAGGTGAAGAATTTAGCGCTAACTTTGCGAGCACCTGTAGCGACATCTCAATTGCTCTCTTAGAGGATTCATCTGAGAAGAATGACTAAGCGCTTGGGTTGGGTTACCGGGATTACCCTCTGTATTGCATCTCAGTGCCTAATCGGTACTGTTCAAGCCCAGAGCGGAGGTGGCGATGGTGGTGGTGGTGCTCTTGGAGAGACGATCGTCTGGGCTATCAAAGAAGCTCTACGAGTTCTGTTTAGCCCAATTAGAGACCTTATCGAAACGTATGGAAATGACGTAATATCGATTATTATCGGCACACCACATCCGAATTCGGTATTCAATGCGCCGTCAAATAGCTCTTGGCCAGACATTTATGTGTACTATTTTGAACAAATCATTCCCCTCTCGCTATTGTTATGGTCTCTTTCCATCGGACTGGTAATCATTCTTGAATCAACGAGCTATCTCTTCAGCGGCTATCATAAGACTAAGCTCAAGAGACGCTCGCTCGCTGGATTGTTAGGGATTCTCTCTTGGTGGTGGATGGATGCGCTTGCGCGCCAGTTCACTAACGAACTAGCAATTTTTGTCGCCCCCGAACTTTCCCAGATTTCTTTCTTCAAAGCTATCTCATTTAGTTCAATTGGCGCCCTCACAACCGCGATCACACTCTCTGTCGATTTCTTTCTCCTATGCCTGGTGATTGCGATCTATTTCATACGAATTGTCATATTGTATCTTTTCACGCTGCTGATGCCAGTCATAATTGCCCTTTGGATTCCTGGTGTCGGTCCATTCTCTCTCGTTTCGAAGTTCATGAAACGACTGTCTGGATTTTATGTTCCATTTCTATTCATGCCTGTCCCAGTTGCATTCCTATTTCGACTGGCACAGATTCTCGGGCAAAATTTTGGATTTTCAACACAAGGGTTGACAACTTGGCTCGCTGCCCTCGTCATCCCAATCGTCGCGATCGTCTCGCCGTTCGTTCTCTTCTGGCAGGCTGGGTCGATCTTCTTCATGGCACAGAGTGCGTCCCACCACGCCTCATCGAGGCGCGCACGATCACGACTCGGGAGTACACGGAATCTCGGCGAGTCGGCGGTCCATCGCAGCCGGAACTTTGTCCGGGGCACACGGGGCAAAGCCGCGATCAAGCCGGATGGGCAAGCCGTGTTCAGCTCGGGGTCCTCTCGTGCCCACGCCGCGGGCTCCCGTCTCAATGACACTGGGTCGCGACTCCGGGGAGCACTCCAGCGATACTCGAATACGGATACCCGCGTAGACGACGCTTCGACGGGCAGATCGACAGACGCGGCCGGCGACACTGCAGCCGATGACGATGCGTCCAAACAGTCGGATGCGGCCGACACAGGCGGTCGCGACGACGAGTTCGATGCACTTCGCGACCCGGCCCGCACAGGTGACCGATCGACCGACGACGAGCAGCGCGGCGCAATCGACGACGAGCCACGCTACATTCGCTAACGATGCAGGACCGAAACCCCGCAAAACGCATTCCGAAATCGCTCGGTACCGGCACGAAACTACTGGGGAGCTACACGCTGACCGACCTGGCCGTGGCACTGTTCCCCGGCGTCGTGGTCGTCCTCCTCGTCCAGACCCTCGTTCCATCGGATCTGGCCATCCAGGGGTATCGGATCGACACATTCACCCTCCCGGTGGCGGGTGCGATGATCGCGGTCGGGGCGGTGTTTGTCTACCTGACGCCGGCCTACACCACCAGCGCCGATTGGGTCACATCGATGCTGGGCTTTCACGCCCAATCCAGCGAGATCGACCACGAGGCGGCCAAGGAATACACCCAGATCGAACGAGTGTACCCCGATCGCGGCGCCATCGAGCGGACTGACGGTGCAGTCTTCGGCCTCGTCCAGGTCGTCCCACCGACGATGGCGCTCGCGACCGAGGAGGAGTGGGCCCAGAAGGCCGAATCCTTTCAGGACTTCCTCAACACCACCGTCGAGTTCCCGATCCAGATCTACTCGACGACCCAACCGTTTCCCGTGGCTGAGCACCTCGCCGAGTACGAGTCACGGTTGGGTGACCCCGACGTCGAGGCCAATCCCCAGCTCGAATCGCTCATCGAGCAGTACGTCGAGTGGTACGAGCAGGAACTCGCTGAGCGACAGATGACCATCCGCGACCACTACGTCGTCGTCCCGGTCACACCTGCTGAGGTCCGCTTCGAGCAGGCCAGTCTCGCCGAGCAATTGGCCGACCTCCCCGTCCTCGGCCTCTTCGTGCGCGAACTGTTCGCACCGCGGGCAGCCGTCGAACGCGAGGCGTTGATCGACGAACTCGACGACCGACTCGACCGCGTCCGAACAGGTCTTCGCGGCATCGATGGGTGTACGGCCCATCGGATCGACGCCACCGAGGCCACGTCGATCGTCGGCGAGTACTGGAGCGACGAATCGCAGGAGTACGGAAATCTCGACCAGGTGCTTCGCACACGCGGGATGGTCGGGGGGCCGGACCGATGATCGAGACACTCCTGTCGGTGATTCCGACGCGGAACGACGAATCCACCGAGGCCGACGACACGGACGGTCAAGCCACGGGCGACGACGAGACTGCGGCCGGGGATCGCGGCACCGCAGCACCAGACACGGAGCGGGTCAGTGTCGAGTACGACCCGTCGAAGGGCACCGGGCCCGAGATTCCCGAGATACCCGACATTCACCAGACGGTCGTCACGCCGTCGAGTATCGAGCCCGAACCCAACGCCGTTCGAACCGGCGACCAGTGGGCGCGAACCCTGTGGGTCGGCGAGTATCCCGACCGCCCGCGGGACGGACTGTTCGAGACGCTGTACTCGACGGCGGCCACACGACGGACGGACATCAGCCTCCACATCTCGCCGCGGGAGACGAACGCCACGCTGGACACGCTCGAAAACACGATCGAGGATCTGGAGGCCGACCGGGAGTATCTCGAAGAGAAACGCAAGGCCGGCGCCCGCGGGGTCGAGAAGGACCTCCAGGATTACCAGGCGCTGTACGACGCCCTGCGGAACACGTCGATGCAGGCGTTCGACGTGTCGATGTACCTCGCCGTCCAGGGTGACTCGCCCGACGACCTGAACACCGATAGCGTCACGAACACGGCCCGCCAATCTCCGACGAATCTCACGCCAGTCACGCCGCGGTGGGCACAACTGGAGTCGTTCGTCTCGGCCAGCCCGGTCGGCGTCGACAAACTCAACGAATCGCTCGATACGACGACGCCGATGCTCGCTGGCGCCGTCGGCGCGATGTTCCCCTTTGTCGCTGGCGCATTCGCCGAACCGGGTATCGAGTATGGCACCTACGCGCTCAACGAGAGCCCGCTCATTCTCGACCGCTTCGAGCGCGAGACGGGCTACTGCGCGATGGTCATCGGACAACTCGGCGCCGGGAAGTCCTTCTCGACGAAACTGCAGTTGCTCCGGCGGGCGATGTACGACCAGGATACGGTCCTCATCATGCTCGACCCACTGAGCGGGTTCGCCGGTGTGAACGACGCGCTCGGCGGCGAGCGGGTCACCGTCGGTGGCACCCGCGGGCTGAACCCGCTCGAACTTCGGGCGACCCCCGAGGCGGTACTCCGGGACGTCCCCGATCTGGATCCGTGGGCCGAGCAGCTGTCGTGGGTGCTCACCTTCTTCGAGACCTTTTTCGAACACGTCGCCGCGAACCCGCTCGGCGACCGCAAACAGACGCTCCGGCGGGCGATACAGGAGGCCTACGAACGCCGGGGGATCACGAAGGACCCGTCGACGCACGACCGGGAGTCGCCGACGGTTCAGGACGTGATCGCCGTCCTCGAAGATCTGCTCGAATCCCCCGCGGAGTTCGGCTACGCGACCGAGGGCGAACAGGAGAAAGTCCGGAACGACGCCCAAACGCTGCTGACCGATCTCCGACCCTCGTTCCGCGAGGGTGGTGACCTCGACAACCTCGCCGAGCGGACGAGCTTCGACCTAGAGTCGCCGGTGCTGTACCTCGACCTCCATCAGGAGGAGGGCGCAACCGGCCGCTCGGAGACGAGCCTGATGATGCAGGTACTATTCAACGCCGTCTACGAGCGCGCGAAGGGCACGGACAAACGGGTCGTCTTCGCCATCGACGAGGCCCACTACCTGCTGAACGACGCCACGTCGCTGGAGTTCCTCGAGACCGCGGTGCGACACAGTCGCCACTACGACCTGTCGCTGCAGTTCATCACCCAGACCGGCGGCGAGTTCGCACTGACGCCCGAGGCGAAGACCATCGCCGATCTCTGTTCGCTCACGCTGATCCATCGGGTGCAAGAGGAGACCGACAAACTGGTCGAGTGGTTCGGGCTGAGCGACCGGGAAGTGAACTGGATTCGGACCGCGAAGGCAGGCAACGACGAGGACGGATTCTCCGAAGCGCTGCTCGGGATCGACGAGGAGGGGTGGTTCCCGTTTCGGGTGCGGGCGAGCGAGTTCGAAGCCGCACAGACCGACGTGGGCGAGTGACTGCCACCTCCGGCGACCGGACGTGATCTCCTACACCCGGTCGCTGCAGCTGCGAAACGATACCCCGACACAAGACTATTCCAGCTGACCCACGTACAGGGGTGCGTGACTCGGCGTCGATCGGTTTGCATCGGTCTCCTCGCAGTACTCGTCGTTCTCTCGGGCTGTGTCGGGCTGACCCAGTCCGATGCCGGCCCCGCAGACTCATCGGCGCTCGAAACCAGTAGTGACCGACCGACGCAGACCCAATCGGCCGCTCCGATCCAAACGACGACACCGAACGGGACACTCGAGGTCCACTTCATCAACGTCGGCCAATCAGTGAGTACGCTGATTGTCGGCCCGACGAACGAGACGATGCTGATCGACTCCGGCGATTTCAGGACTGACGGTGAATACGTCCTCCAGTATCTCAAACGCCACAATATCAGCCGGCTCGACCATTTCGTCGTTACCCACGCCGACGCGGACCACATCGGCGGAAACGCGGCAGTCATCGACTACTACGAGACCGAGGCCGACGGCATCGGCGCCATCTACGACCCCGGGATCGCGGCGAGTACCCAGACGTACGAAGCGTATCTGGATGCCGTCGAACAGCACAACGTCACGCTCTACGAGACGCGGGCCGGGGACCCGCTCCCGTTCGAGGGCGTCTCGGTCGACGTACTCGGACCCCCAGAGCCGTATCTCGACAATCGCGACCGCAACGAGAACAGTATCGTACTCGCGCTCACCTTCGGGGAGACTCGGTTCCTGTTCACGGGCGACGCCGAAGCTGACCAGGAGCAGTACCTCGTCGACACCTACAACGCGACACTCCGGGCGACGATACTGAAAGCGGGTCACCACGGAAGTCGCAGCAGCACCGGCGGGGCGCTGCTCGATGCTGTCGGGCCGAAGGCGGTCGTCATCTCCAGCGCGAACGATTCCCAGTACGGCCACCCACACGAGGAAGTCCTCCAGCGCCTCGCTGACCGCTCTATCCCAGCTTACTGGACGGCGACACATGGAAACATCGTCCTCGCAAGTGACGGCCAGCAGGTTACTGTTGAGACACAGCAGGCGGCGCGGACAGACCCACTATCCATTCGCGATGGGACGCCGATCGAACCGGGGGCAACGGATCCAGTCGCGCCCCGAGCGACCATCAACGGCAGCAGTAACTCGACCCAACAGACCCCCGTCGTGACTGACGGCGGGACCGAGACGGTTGGCGGTACTGGGACGCTCGTCCTCGAAGATGTCAATGCGGACGCCGCGGGTGACGACAGAGCGAACCTCAACGACGAATACGTCGTCTTCCGGAACGCCGGTGACGCCTCGCTTGATCTGAGCGGATGGGCTATCGCGGATGCTGCCGATCACACCTATACGGTTCCCGACGGCGTCACACTGGCAGCGAATGCGAGTGTGACACTGCACACCGGCAGTGGGACGGATACCGACAGTGATCTCTACTGGGGAGCTGGATCTCCGATCTGGAACAATGGCGGTGATACGGTCATCGTCACGACTGCGGACGGCGACGAAGTCCTCAGGGAGTCGTATTCATGATCCCGGATGGCACCTACACGGCAGTGGTTGACCGTATCGAAGACTCGCTGGCAACCCTCGAAGTGGATGGTGAGGATGAACTGTATGAACTCACCGTCGACGAGCGCGACCTTCCGGGCCCAGCGGGACATGCCGATGCGATTCTGGAGATTGCGCTCGTCGACGGGACACTCGTTGGGGTGGACTACGACAGACAAGCCACAGAAGAGCGCAACAGGCAGGCACAGGACCGATTCGACCAGCTTTCACAACGGCCACCGCGCGACGATGATGCAGACGATTCCCGGTAGCGTACGTTACCTCTAATTGAGGTCCCGACGACACAGCACGAGATGTGTCGGGTGAGAATGATATCGATTAATGGAAACGTGAGTACTGTCTGATTCCTGTATGCGATGGCTGGATACACTCTTTCGCCCTGTCGAACCATATACGGATGCTCTCTCCGCTAAAACCCACGGTGTTGTTGCCGTTGTCTCGTTTTGCACCTTTGTTGGGGTGATTGCTATGGGGTTCGTTCCGGTGACTCGCCGGATCGAGATGTCCGGTTATTCTACTGCAGATTTGCAGGCTGCGACGAGCCGAGCGGAGGTGGACACGATATTGCAAGCCTTCGAGCCAGTCATGCGATCTGTGATGCTTCTCTCGGTCCTCGATTACATCTTCATCGTGGCAGGATTCTTCTTGTTTTTCTCGGTTCATTCAATCTCCCTGAAAATGCTGTCAGTCCATGACAGGCTAGTCCTGATACCGAAGATTGGAATGGGCTTGACGGTCATCTCTCGACTTCTCGATTCTCTGGAGAACCTTTGGGTCATCCTCATCTACACGAATCCCGAGGACTACGCGACCATCCTGATTGGCCTCATGAACAGTTCTGAATCCTTGAAGTGGATGGTCGTTGGAGTCGAATATCCGATGTTCGGCATCGCCATCGCGCTTGCACTGCTGACACGGTTTACCTCACTGTTTGACGGTCGCTCAGAGAGCTCATAGTGGGCAATATTGAAACATCCAATTCATGAGGGTTCTAATAGCTTTGCTGACTCGATGGGGACGTTGCTACGCCAAGAGAGCGTGAACCGAGATCGGGCGCAAGAGACCGACCCTCATCCCGGCCACAGAGCACGTGCAGGACCGTATCATCTCGAAGCTCGACGAGGTGGTCGGGTCAGAGTGACGCGATCTAGACGAATTCCTCCAACCGCTGACCGGCACCCCGTTCTCAAAAGTCCGCGTCAGTATCGATTAGCCTGTATTCTTGACCGAGGCGAGTCGGCGTGGAAGTCCACCGCATCGAACATCGGAACAGGGCCTACACTGCTGACGACGACTGACGAGACCCGATCTGCAATCGCTAAACAGCGCGGGTATTAAACAGAATCTTTGAAACAGCGTACCGAAATTCCGGCGAAGCCATCATTCACCGAAGCCCGACCGCTACTAGTAGTTCTTCGGTGTGATGCCCGCACACTGAGAAAGGGACATTCGTGGAGACGGCGTTCATCAGCGTCGTCTTCCCGACGCCGGCCGGACCGCAGAACAGCCCCACGCCGTGGTGTTCGTACAGTTACCAGAGCATCGCGACCAGCTCGGTCGGGAGGCTCTCCCGTTCGAGCAGGTCGACAGGCGTCATCACGTTAGGCACCTGCTTGCGGATGGAGATGTGCGGGCCGTCCTCGCTGACGGTCGGGAGCGCGACCCAGGAGCAACTCTCGCCCTGAGATTCAAGTAGGAGAACGGGACCACCCAGCCCTGGATCGATGGCTTGAATCCGGATCGACGCCCACGGTTGTGTTTTTCGCGCCGACGAAGGGCGCCGGCGCTCCTATGAGGTGTTCCGGTAACCGGAAGTGAGTAGCAACGATGAAACGGACAAATACGTTCGAAGCAATTCCCCAGACAGAATCGGACCGAGAGCTACTGCTGCGATTCCTCGATGCATCCGCTGCGTGCTGGAACGAAGTGAATTACCGACGTCGACAGCGATTCTTCGAGGGTGAGGATGTCTGGGAAGTCGATGGTGTCTATGACGACTACGTGGGCGTGCTGGGTGGTGCAACAGCCCAGGCGATGATCAAGCGCAACGAGAGCGCATGGCAGTCGTTCTTCGCACTGCTAGACGACCCATCCGAAGATCCATCCCCACCGGGCTACTGGGGTAACGAGGAAGACGGTCGAACGCTCCAGACGTACGTCCGGAACGACGCATACGATATCCAGTGGGGTGAGCGGTCGCGACTCGACATCCGGGTCGGACAGGACCTCAAGGAGGAGTTCGAGATGGGATACTACGAGCGGCTTCGGCTCGACGTTCGTGGAAATCCTCACTGGGACGGGAAGTCGGGCCGGCTCACGATCGAATACGACGATATCGACGACACCTTCCGGGTTTACCAGCCCGTCACGGTGGCAGTGGATCCGGGATCGGAGTCGGCTGGTGATGAGATCGCAGCGCTTGACCTCGGTGTCAACACCCTGGTAGCGTGCTCGACGACAACTGGGCGACGGTATCTGTACCACGGCCGCGATCTGTTTGAACGGTTCCGCGAGACGACCGAGGAAATCGCTCGACTCAGGAACCAACTCGAAGATGGTCAAAACACCAGCCGTCGCATCAGGCGGCTCTACCGAACGCGGTCCAGGCGCCGTGATCACGCGGTCGACGCCTGCGTTCGTGACCTCGTCGAACGGTTGTCCGACTGCGGTATTCGGACAGTAGTCGTCGGTGACCTTTCAGCGGATTTCCCGGTGACGGGCAGTAGCCGCGCCAACGAAATGGTGCATAACTTCTGGAGCTATGGTGAATTGACAGACCAACTTAGGAACGTCTGCGAGGAACAGGGGATCACAGTCGAGTCACGGTCAGAGGCGGGGACCTCTCAGCAGTGTCCTGACTGCGGACAGGCAGAGAGAACGTGCCGTCACCAGTCGACGCTGACCTGTGCCTGTGGATTCGAGGGACATGCTGACCTCGTCGCGTCTCGAAACTTGCTGACCCGGCGTATCGACAACCGAACGATAGCCAGGCCGATGGCACGGCCCGTGCGGTTCCAGTGGGACAATCACGAGTGGCGTTCGACCACAGACGCCTCGCAAAGCCCAACGAATAGCGCACGAACCCGTAAGATGTCGCTGTAGTTGTGGCACTACCAGCGGATGCTCGCTGTGGAGCGAGTGGATGTCAATTCGTCATGAACGAGTCGGTTTCGAGTGAAACTAGAGCTACACTGAATCGCGAACCGCTCCTCGAAACCATGGAATGTGCCAATTTGATGGTTGAATCATTCGAATAGTTCAGATCGATACGGAACCGATTTCGTATTCGATACCACGGTCCGAATTTTTTATTGTCGATAAATAGTCTCCTAGCGGATATGTGCTGGCCGCCGATCGGGCTATGTCGTGCCCTTGCAATTCCGTTCCTCTGGGTGACAAGTGTATTACTTTCCACGGCAATATATGTGCTAGCTGATGATAGCGAACAGCGGTCGGAGGCCAAGATGGCGCTGCTCATCTGTGGGATTGGCCTTCCGGTGATGACGCTCCTTGCGCTCGCTGACCTGTTTCCTGGACCGTTTGACCCGCTCGTACTCTCGTTGTTCGACGGTATCGGATATATTGGACTGTTCTTTCTTGGGCCATTAATGCTATCTGGGCTCCTCGTGGGGCTAGGTATCATCACCGCGTCGTTGACACAGGAACTGATCGGCGAGTATGCTTGATCCGTTGCTCATTCCGGTTGACTGGGTAGTCGATTACGAACCGGCATGGCTCGGACCGGCGGTCTTACTCCTCGGCGCCGTTCTACTCGCCGTCTCGTATGTGCGACACAACGAGGGGGAGACGCTCGGAATCGGCGTGATCGTCTTCGCGGCGTCACTGGCGGCACTTCCGTGGGCGTTTCAGAACCAGACGCTCGTCGTAGCTGTCCTGTCGCTGACCGGCAGTTGGTTCCAGGGAGTCGGCACGGTCAGAGCCTATCTGAAGATCCGCTACTATGCCGGCCGTGCCAGAGCGGCCCTCCGGAGTCTCCCGGCCAAACTCGTAGCATTGGTCCGGTCAGGTCCACAGACGGGATCGAGCGGCGGTGGGTCGCTTCCCGCTGTGGACACGGTTGGGTGGTGGCTACTCTTTCAACTGCTCGGACTACTGGCACTGCTCATGAGCGTCTGGATCGGATTTGGGCTTACGCTGTTCGGACCCCTCACGATCCCGTCGTTGACGACCGATATCGTCATCACGTGGACGCTGGTGACCGCATTCGGTGGCGTATTGGGACTCGGTTGGCGCTTCTGGAGTGTTCGAGAGTCGTTCCCGGGTGCCGCACTTCTGGGCGTGATCTGTCTCGCGGTTGGCGCCGAACTCTCGAACGTGCGTGCACTTGAGACGGAGATTCTGCTCTTTTTCGCCGCAAAGGCGGCATACGCACTAGGATTCCTCGGTGCCGTCGCAGTCCTCACGCTCTCAACTACCGATCAGGCGACGCAGACAGATACCCACGGGGGGATCTCTGGTGACTGACCTCTCCATCGATTCGATCCGCCAGGTGTTCTTCGACCGGCTCCAGATCTTCGTCCGGGCATTTGAGCGGGGGCTGGCGCAGGATCGGTCGTCGATCGACGGCGCACTCCGCCTTTTGACCCGCCCGACACAGTTCCCACAGAATCCGACCGAACCGGGACTGTGGAAGTACGGACTCCAGTATCGACCCGTCGCCCTCGGGCTTCTCTTCACGAGCGGTGCGCTTGCGGCTGCCATGACGCTCGCGGCGTGTCAGGAACTACGGGCGTTTCGTCGACAGAACCCGGAGGCTGATCTCGAACCGATGGACTGGATGGGGTTGACGAGCGCGTTACTGCAGAACGGGACACAGCTCCGGAGCGGCCATTCCCTGTTCGGCGGTGCGTTCGGGATCGGATTTGGGGCAATCGTTCTTGGGCTCGGGCAGTATTACCTCATGCTTACGGAGCCGGGCATTCGAAATGCATTTCGAGCGGTCACGGTCGACATCTTTGTGTCTGTAATCCTGATGCTCCCGTTGACGGCGTTGCTCATGCCTTTCGTCGGTGCACCGGTGGCGTACTGTTATATTTGTTATCGGGCGCTCGTCGCATTCCGCGCCTGAATTGATAACGAGTATGTAGATTTACAGCTATCTGTCGGAGGTAGATTCTTGGGTTGCAACTGAGGTGTTTCCTGAACTTCGGGACTGCGGGCAGCGGATGGTGACGACGACCCCCGGTGCGACTTCGGTCTGGGAGCGCACGTCCGGCGCGTACCACGCCTCGGGGTCGTCGGGCGGCAGCGGCGGCGGGACCGCACGGCCGTCGTCCGTCGCGGGCTCGGGCGTTCACGCCGCCGGAGTCGGGTCGCTGCCGTCCGTTCGGCGCTCGTCGATCTCGTCAAGGAGGTCGTCGATCTCGGGGCGGTCGAAGGTGGACCGGCCGCTGTACGTGTAGACGACCTCGGGGTCGTC
>NZ_AOIU01000045.1 GCF_000337455.1 Halosimplex carlsbadense 2-9-1
TGTGTATAAGAGACAGGCTCCGGGACGACCGACACCGGCTCCGCGTCGCGCGCTCGAAACGCCTCGACGCGGTCGGCGACCGCCTGCACCTGGCTGCGACAGTTCGTGCAGTAGTGGTCGCGCTGGAAGAACAGGACGACGAACCGCACGTCCGACGGCAGCGCCGCGAGCGAGAACGGGTCCGGTCCCGCGGCCGCGTTCGGCAGCGAGAACTCCAGGGGGGCTGACTCCATCGTCCGAGCGTTCGGGCCCCAGCCGCTTGGGTGCTGCCATGGCCGGGGAGACCACGGGAGTTGGGCCGACCGGTCCTCGGTCGGACGGGACGTCAGCCGAATCGCTCGGTCACGTCGGCCCTGGCCTCGTGGACGACTCGCCGTTCGGCGTGGTGCATCGCTCGGAGGGCCTCGTCGGTGTAGTCGAGCGACACCGACGGGAGCGTCCCCGTCAGCGGGCCGCCGAGCACGTCGTCAGGGTTGATCCGCACTTCGAACGCCAGCGCCTCGCGGTGGCGCCGGAGCGGGCCGGTGAACGGGACGACCGTCTCGACGAGCGAGAGCGCCTGCTCACGGTCGAACGCGGCGCGGACCGCGGGCCAGAACTCCGTCTCGGGTCGCTCGACGATCGGAGCGACGCCGTCGCCGAGCCGCTGGAGCCGAGCGAGGATGTCTTCGACTACGGTGCGGCGCTCGTCGGGACCGACGGTCGGGGACAGCGCCGCGACCGCGCTGTCGTGTTCGAGGAGGTCGGCCTCGAACGCCTCGATCGGGTCGTCGCTCTCGACGTAGTCGAGGACGACGCGGAACTGCTCGACCGCGCGCTCGCGGTAGGCCGCCAACTCCGGTTCGAGGACGCGGCGCTCCAGCGCGTCGGTGTTGCGGCGCAACCGGTCGACGAGAACGCCCCCGGGACCAAGTCCGGTCCCCCGGAGCGCACGCGCGACGCTGAACTCCCGGCGGGTCGCCTCGGCCGTCCGGTCGACGAACGTCTCGAACCCCTCCAGTGCGGCCGCCCGTGTCATCTATCGCCGGTTCGGGCGCAACCGACATCCACCCTTCGGTGACCGACAGACACACCGGGGCCTGGACCCTACCCGCCGTCGTGTCCTCCCCGTCCGACCGCTCGCGCGTCGTCGAGCGAGTCCCGCGGCTGTGGGCGCTGTGGGCGGCGAGCCGGCCGAGCCAGGTCGCGCTCGTCGGTCTCGTCTACCTCCTGGGCGTCGGGATGTCGACCGCCGGGGCGCCGCTGGTCGCGGGGTCGGCGACGGCGTCGACCGCGGCGGACGCCCTGGCGCCCGGGTTCGCCTCGCGCGTGCTCGCCGGCGCGCTCGCGCTGTTCCCGGTCACGGTGGCCGTCCACTACGCGAACGAGTACGCCGACGCCGACACCGACGCGCTGACCGACCGCACGCCTTTCTCCGGGGGCAGCGGGGCGCTCGTCCGCACCGGACTGGCGCCGTCGCTGCTCCTCCGAGCGACGCGCGGCGCCTGCGGCGTCGCCGCGCTGGCGACCCTCGCCGTCGCCGCCAGCGGTCTCGTCTCGCCCGTCGCGACGGCCCTGCTCGGCGCGGCGCTACTGGCCGGGCTAGCGTACTCGTTGCCGCCGCTCGCGCTGGTTCGTCGCGGCGTCGGCGAACTCGTCAACGCGACGCTCGGGGGTCTCCTCCTCCCCGTCTACGGGGTCGCGGTCGTGGCGACGCCGACTGCGACCGCTGCGGTCGCGGCCCTCCCGTTCGCGTCGGTGGTCGGCTGTAACCTCCTGGCGACCCACTGGCCCGACCGGCGGGCCGACGAGGCCGTCGGCAAGCGGACGCTCGCCGTCCGCTGGTCGCCCGGCCGGATCCGACGGGCCTATGCCGCGCTCGCCGTCACCGCCGTGGCGACCACCGCGGCGCTGTGGTGGGGCGGCGTCTTCCCGACCCCCGTCGCCGTCGCTCACCTGCTCGCGGTGCCGTTGCTACTGCGAGGGTGGGCGGTACTCACGCGACATCCCGGCCCGCTCCCGTCGGTACTCGCGATGGTGGTGACCGCGCTCGCGGCGACGGTCGCCTGGTGGGCGGTCGGGCTCGGCGTCATCTCGTGAGCCCGGCTCCGCGCGAGTCGCTCCCGACCGCGGGCGGTTTTTGTCGCCGGGTCCCGTGAGGACGAACGATGGGAGACGCCTCCGGCGAGGACGAGCGACCGGCCAGCGACGGGCCCGACGCGGACCGGAAGCCGCCCGCCGACCCCGCGAACGGTGACGGGCCGGTCCCGTCGGACCCGGCGGCGCTGGCTCGCGACCTGCTCGAACGAGTGCGGCGGCGAGAGCCGACCGACCTCTTACTGGGAGCGCTCGCCGACCTCGACGAATCGGCGCTCGCCGCGGTCGGGGACGACCGCCGGACGGCGCTGGCCTTCTGGCTCGACGTGTACAACGCGGCGGCCCAGCGCCTGCTCGACCGCCGGCCGGGCCTGTTCGACTCCCGGTGGCGGTTCTTCCGGGCCACTGCGGTCACGGTGGCGGGTGTCGAGTTGAGCCTCGACGACATCGAACACGGCATCCTCCGGGGCGGCCGCTCGAAGTACGGGCTCGGCTACCTCCCGCGGCTCGGCCGGACCGGCCTCCCCAGGTCGTACGGTCTCGATCCCGACCCCCGCATCCACTTCGCGCTGAACTGCGGCGCGGCGAGCTGTCCGGCGATCCTGGCCTACGATCCGGCGACCGTCGACGACGCGCTCGACGACGCGACCGCGCTGTGCCTGGCCGACACCGTCGAGTACGACCCGGACCGCGACCGCGTGCGACTGCCGCGAGTCTGCCTGTGGTTCGTTGGCGACTTCGGCGGCCGTTCCGGGCTCCACGCGTTTCTCCGGGAGTTCGAACAGATCCCGGACGGTGCGACCCCATCGATCCGATTCCAGGGGTACGACTGGGACCTCGATCCCCGCAAGTTCGCCGACCGGAGACGGCGAGAGTGACGGCGACCGCCGCCGTCGCCGCGGTCGCGACGGGGCGGCCGCTCGAACGCTGTCGCGCTCGAGCCATCGGTCGGAGCGCTCGGCGCCGTGACGCTCGGACTCGACGCCGAAGACCCCGTTCGTTTGGGGGCTGCTCGCCGCCCGGCACGGTCACACGACCTGGCGGTGTGTTCGCGCTTTCCCCGGAGCGATGGAGATAGATGTGTACCGACGACCCACGAAATTACGGGTTTTCTAATAGTTCCGACGACACCCGATCGTTCAGAGGCGATCGTTAGTCTACGTAGCCCTCGTAAATCCGAATCGGAAATATGCATGGATATACTATCGTATTTTTGTATATTTTCCGATAGTTCTAACCCAGCCGACCGTCACAGTACTGACGATGGTATCCGCTCAGTCCGAAGCAGTCGTCGCTCGTCTGGATGCACCAGCGGCCGACGACCCGAGTCGTATCGCTGTCGTCTCTGATTCACACGTCTCTCCCCGTGCAGAGGGAACAGCGATGGTGTACCACCGAGCGGCCGACCGGCTCCGGACGGCGCTCGACGATGCGGAAGCGCGCGGTGTCGACGCGATCGTCTCTCCGGGAGACCTGACCAAAGACGGCGCTCCGTGGGAATACGAGCAGCTCGACGACATCCTTGCCGGGGTCGAGACGCCGTTTTTCAGCGTCCCCGGAAATCACGACGTCCCGAAGGCGTCCACCGAGACGTACAAATACGGCGACTCGCACGAGACGCCACCAGTCGACCGGTTCGAACGCGAGTACGCCCCCGACGGGACCATTCCATTCGTCGAACGGGTCGGGCCGCTAGACATCATCGGTCTCAACACGGCGACACAGCCTGATGGGTCACTCACGGAGACACACGACGGGGCCGTATCGGCCGACGACGTCGCGTGGCTCGAGGACACGCTGGCAACGGTCGAGACACCGGTCGTGCTGATGCATCACAACACGCCGGCGATGTATGACCAGTTCCGTACCCTCAGGGACACGGCGCACCCGGAGATGGGGCTCCCGCCAGTGATGCGGGACCCCGGACCGCTCGTGGACGTGTTGACCGATGCGGAGGTGCCGTTAGTCATCTCCGGCCACCTTCACAATCTCGGAGTGGCGAAAACTGGCTCGACGTGGGAAGTCACGACACCGGCGACGGGGTCGTTCCCACAGGCCTACCTCATCTTTGAAATCGATTCGGACGGGACTACGGTCAGGTACGTTCCCGTCGCAGACACCGAGGGCATGACCGAAGCGCACCAGGCCAGACGGTCCGACGGTGTCACCTCAATGGCGTACACGTCCTTCGCGTCGATCCGACTCGCGACGCTTCCGCTCGTCGACGAGCGCTAGTTCGAGGGCCAACTGGCCGTGTGTCGGAGCCATCAGGAGTCGAATCGGCTGGTCCGTGGCAATCCCTATTTCCGGGGAATCCCCGACCGGGAAACGCTCCCGGCGGGCCACGACCGGTTCACTCGTCAGTCAAGTCTGGCGGATTCGCATACTCCGGTCGATGGCGGTGACAGCGGCTGCGACGATGCCCGTCCGTCACGGAGTGGCTCTCGGGGAACTCGTCGTCACAGACGCCACCGAACTCGTCAGAGAGCCGTTTGAGCGCCGCTTCCTCCCGGCCGTCGGTGGCGAGTCGGACCGCTTCCGACACGTGGGTCCGGGCGCCCTCGGGAAGTGAAATCTCACTGAGTAGATCCGCCGCGAACTCGTCGATGGATTCGAACCGAGGTGATCGACCGACGAGCGACCGGACCCTGTCCCGGAGGCTGGGGTCAGTTCGTCCGCGCTCGCGGACGACCTCGGTCAGGATATCGATCGCACGCCACGCCGCTTCATCGAGGTGGTCGTATTCAGCTGGACGGATCTTCATCGGACACCGCGTGCTGAACGGGCAACCCGACGGAGGATCCCGAGGGCTCGGCGGACTATTCCGAAGGGTGATCCGGTCTCGGCTGGCCGTCGGGTCGGGGTCGGGGATCGCCGAGACGAGCGCCTTCGTGTACGGATTCGCTGGAGCGGCGAACAGTTCGTCGGTCGGGCCTCGCTCCATGATCGCGCCGAGGTACATCACGGCGACACGGTCACAGAGATGACGCACGACGCCGAGGTCGTGTGCGATGAAGACGTAGGTGAGACCGAACTCCGCCTGCAGGTCGGCGAGCAGGTTGAGTACTTTCGCCTGGACCGAGGCGTCGAGCGCCGACACCGGTTCGTCGAGGACGAGGAAGTCCGGTTCGGGTGCGAGCGCACGTGCGATGGCGATTCGCTGTTGCTGCCCGCCGGAGAACTGGTGGGGATACCGGTAGAAGTGTTCCCGCCGCAGTCCGACCGTGTCGAGCAGGTGGAACACCCGCTCCCGACGGTCGCGTTCGGTCTTCCAGTCGCGGACTTCGAGCGGTTCCGCGACGACCTCCCCGACGGTCAGCCTGGCATTGAGACTCGATTCGGGGTCCTGGAAGACCATCTGCGCGTTCCATCGCCACTGCTCTCGTGACTCGCCGCTGAGTTCGTCGATCGCCTGTCCGTCGTACCGAACCGTCCCCGCAGTCGGGGTTTCGAGGCCGACGAGCGTGCGTCCGAGTGTTGTCTTCCCACACCCCGACTCACCGACGAGACCGAGTGTCTCGCCGCGTCGGATCGTCAGGTCGACGCCGTCGACTGCTTTGACCGGTGACCCGCGGAAGAACCCGTCGTCGGCGTAGTGCTTTTTCAGCCCCGATACCGCTACGAGCGCCTCCGCCGTCGACTCGGCGGTCGATTCGCTCTTGTGGTGACGTTGGATAGTCATCGATTCTCCTCGGTGGTGGTTTTGGAGTGGGTCCGGAGGGCCCGTTCACGGGGCTGGTCCTCCGGATACAGGAGACAGGATGCGGTCCGATCTTCGCCGACATCGACGTGGCGTGGGTGAACGTCGCGACACGCGTCGAAGGCGTCCGGGCAGCGGGGTGCGAATCGGCACTGTGTCGGTTCGCTTGTCGGTGTCGGGACATCGCCATCGATGGTCGGCAAGTGTTCCGTATCCGGATTCTGGCTGGGGATGCTCGCCAGCAACCCCCGAGAGTAGGGGTGGGCAGGCGTCTCGAACAGCGCCTCGACGGGCGCGTGTTCGACGACCTCCCCGGCGTACATCACGCTCACTCGGTCGGCGATCTCGGCGATGACCCCCATGTCGTGAGTGATGAACAGGAGTGCGAGGTCGCGCTCGGCCTGGAGGTCGTCGAGCAACTCCAGGATCTGGGCCTGGATCGTCACGTCGAGGGCCGTCGTCGGTTCGTCGCAGACCAGCACCTCCGGGTCACAGGCCAGCGCCATCGCGATGAGTGCCCGCTGTTGCATCCCTCCCGAGAACTGGTGGGGGTACTCCCTGAGCCGCCGTGCGGGATCGGGGATACCGACGCTATCGAGGAGATCGACGGCGCGTTCGGTCGCGGCGCTGTCACCGAAATCGCGGTGGATCTTGAGCAACTCCTTGATCTGGTTCCCGACCGTGTACACCGGGTTCAGACTGGCCAGCGGGTCCTGGAAGACCATCGCGATATCGTCGCCTCGGACCGAGCGGAGCGCCGTTTCGGGCGCCGCCGCGAGGTCGACATATCGGTCCGTCGGGCCATCGAAGACGAACGCGTCGGACTCCGTGTGTGCGGACGGGGTCTCGACACGGTCGGGATAGCGCTCCGCGAGCGCAGTGACTGTTTCGGGGTGTCTGTACTTGATCTGGCCGTCCAGGAGACGGCCCGGCGACTTCACCATCCCGGTCAGCGACCGCGCGGTCACGCTCTTGCCGGAGCCGCTCTCGCCGACGATCCCGAGCGTCTCGCCGCGACGCACCGAGAGGTCGATATCGGATATCGCGTGGACCGTCTCTTTGTCGGTGAAATACGCGGTACTGAGTCCCTCCACGGAGAGTACCGGTCGATCCGACGACCCGTCGGTCACGCTCCACCTCCGACCGCAGCACCCTGTGAGTCGGTGCTTCCCGATTCGGTTTGTGGATCGATGGCGTCCCGGATCCCGTCACCGAGCGCGTTGAACCCGGTTACCACGAGCGTGATCAGGAGCCCGGGGATCAGGGAGATGTGCCAGGAGTGGGAGGCGACGTACTGCTGTCCGGCGTCGACCGCTCGGCCCCACTCGGGCGTGGGCGGACTGATACCGAGTCCGAGAAACGAGAGCCCGGCGATCGCGATGATCGCACCACCGAGCGACATCGACCCGTAGACGAGCAGGTAGCCGGTGACGTAGGGGAACATGTGACGGCGCATCGTCGTGATCGGTCGCTGACCGTAGCTCCGAGCGGCGTCTATCCACTCCTCGTCGCCGACCTGGAGGGCGGGGCCGCGGAGCGCCCGCCAGAGGAACGGCCACGACGTCGCCCCGTAGATCAGCGCGAGGAGGATCCCGCCGCTGTACAACTGGCCGATCCAGGTGTCGGAGAACAGCACCGAGAGCAACATCAGCAACAGCAGTTGCGGCAGCGACATGACCGAGTCACTGCCGATGACGAAGACGAGGTCGATCAGCCCCTTGTAGTAGGCAGAGAGCAGCGCAAACGAGACCGCGATCACGCTCGCCAACCCGACGGCGAGCAAACTGATAACCAGTGAAACGCGAGCACCGGCAGCCAGGAACGTGAACAGGTCCTTGCCGCTCGGAAGCGTCCCGAACGGATGATATCGGCCGTACTGGTCGTAGGTGAACGGCCCGACGTTCCGGTCCGGGATCCCCCGAGACTGGGTCTGACGGTTCGCGGTGCCGACCGTGATCGATTCGATGCTCCCGGTCTCAGCGTCGTAGTACTCGATCTGGTGGCCGAACGGGTTGTTGATGTTCTGGTCGACGGTGGTCGTTCCGAGCGTGGGCGCGAAGACCGCGAGGACGAGGAACAGAAAGACGACGACCATCCCGAACTGCCCCCACCGGTGACGGCGGAGGCGGTCGACGACGTCGTCAAGCGGCGTCCACTCGGCCGGCCGATAGTGACGGCGGTATCGCCTGTATCCGACCCAGCACCAGCCGACCACCGCGACCGCGTAGGCGTACACGAGCCCAACCCTGAGCAACCAGGCGGTTCGCGGTTCGAGGCCGGCGAACGTTCCGACCCACCGATCACCGTCGAAGTAGCCGGCGTTGGTGATCAGGTCACGGCTCGTGAGTGTCGGGATCGCGTTCGCTCGTTCCACGAGCCAGGACGGTCGGCGTCCGACCCCGAGCGCCTGCCAGAGTTCGGCCACCAGCGAGGCGACTGCGCCGAACTCGAGTGCGAAGAGAACGGTGGCGACTCCGACCCACACAAGGGCCGGACGCGGTTGTTCCCGGATCCGCTGGAGCGTCATCTCGGCGGCCCCAGTCGTGTCGGTGCTATCGTCGTGATTGGAATGGTTCGAGTGCATACTAGTCGGAGTATCCGATTCTGGGGTCGATGAAGACGTAGAGCAGGTCCTGCAGGATGTTGACCGAGACGATCAGGACGATGAAGACGACCATGAGCGACCCTACGAGCGGGAGGTCTCCCTGGATAGACGCGCGATAGAATAGCCACCCCATCCCGTGAATTCCGAACACCGTCTCGACGAGCACCGACCCGCCGATAAGGACGAACGCTTCCCCGGTGATGATCGGGACGAGTGGGATGAGCGCGTTCCGGAAGACATGTTTCCAGACCACACGGTGGTTCGGAACGCCGTTCGCTCGCGCCGTTTCGACATATTTCTCCGAGATCGTCTCGAGGACGGCCGTTCGACCGATCCGCATCTCGTTGCCCATCGACGCGGAGCCGAGGACGACCGCTGCGGGGAGCACTTGCTTGACCGCCGCGAGGAATCCGTTCGGGGAACCCAACTCGGTCAGGTCTGGCGCTCCGGTGACGGTCACGTCGGGGCCAAGTTGCTGCCAGCTGAATCCCAGGAGGGCGTCGGACTGGGACAACACCGAGACGATGATGACCGCGAGCCAGAAGTTCGGCATCGCCCGCCACACGATGCCGAGTATCGAGGCGACGTAGTCGGATCCCGTGTTGGCACGCGTCCCCGCGAAAAAGCCGAGCGGAACCCCGACGAGGATCGCGATCAGGACCGCCCAGAAGCCAAGCCAGATCGTCCGTGGAGCGTACGTCGCGATGAGACTCACCGTCCCGGTATTGGGGGCGATGACCCACGACTGACCGAGATCAAGCGTTACCAGCCCGCCGAGAAACTCGACGTATTGCTGCCAGAGCGGCTCGTCGAGGCCGAGCTGCGCTCGGATCCGCTCGTACTCCTCGGTCGCCGCCGCGTTCGTCGGATCCCCGAGGATCGCTGCGACAGGGTCGACCGGGCCGAAGCGGATCGCGACGAACGTGACGGTCGTCCCGAACAGCAGGACCGGAATCGACAGCCCGAGACGCCGGAAAAAATACCGCAGGCGACTCGTCATGCTCGGGGAGGCCCGCGGCGTGTCGTCGGCCGGTGGCGTGCGGATACCATACGTGCGCTCACCGGTTCAGAGAGAGCGTGTTGTACCGCTGGTTGCCCATCGGACCGTACATCCGGAGGTCCTCGACATCGTTCCGCCAGTACTGCTGGCCCCGACCGTGGATCGTCGGCAGCTGTGCGATCCCCTGCCAGTGGGCCTCTTCGAGTTCGATGTAGGCCTCGTTACGGGCGGCCTGGTGACTCTCGTTGGGGCGGGGATTGTCGAGATATTTCTGCCAGGCCTCGTTGAACGCTCGGGTCGGTTCGGTCTGTCGTCCCTCCTGGCCCCACCGAGCAAACGACGACTCCTTCGACGCCGTCGAATGGAAATACCGGAGGAAATTGTCCGACTCGGGCCACTCCATCCCGTCGGAGTTGGTGAAGATGTCGAAGTTGCCCTCGACGGCACGATTGATCATCGTCGAGAACGGCGTACTCTGGATGGTCATGTCGATGTGCATCGACCGCGCCTGGTCGCGGAGCAGCTCGGCGAACTGCTCGTAGGCGTTGGTCTGCATGTGAAGCAGCTCGATCTCGTACATGTTGTCCGGCCCGTAGCCGGCCTTTTCCATGAGTTCGCGGCCGGCGTCGATACGCGACTCGTCGTATCCCCACGGGTAGTTCGCCCGTGCGTGTTCGTCGTACGCCTCGGGCCCGTCGGGGTAGACGGCCGGCGGCGTGACGTGATAGGCCGGCGTCCCGACTCCTTTGAAGATATCGTTCGCGATGGTGTGTTGGTTCATCGCGTAGGCGATGGCACGCCTGGCGGGCCGGTCGACGCGCGCCGTCTGAAAGACGAGATACTGGGTGTTCAGCTGCGTCACCTGCCCGTAATTGATCGTGTCGCCGCTCCGGGTTGGGCCGTAGGTCCCCTCCTGATACTCGCCGTTGTCCGATTCGACCGTGACCTTCGAGGGGTCGAACTCCGAGATTGGGATCTCGAAGATATCGAGGTTTCCGTTCATCGCCCGATTGTACTTCGCCGATGCGTCCTCGATGATCGTGTACTCGATCGAATCGACGTTGGCGACGTCTCCGTGATACTCGTCGAATCGGGTCAACGTGTACGACGACCCCCGATTGAGACTGTCGAACTGGAACGGGCCGGTTCCGTAGAGCGCCTCGTTGGCCCACTCTTCGTACTCGAGCTCGCCGTCGTATCCCTCGATGTCCCCCACGACTCCCTCGGGGATCACGGAGAAAGCCTGTCCGGCGATCTGGACCATGGCGCTGTGGAACGGTCGCGAAAGTTCGAACTCGAACGTGTAGTCGTCGACCGCCCGGACAGCGAGGCTATCCGGGACGACGTTCCCCTCGCCGTCGGTTTCGTGTTCGATGTTGAACGTATCGCCGGTGATGTCGTCGGAGTTTCGCGTCTCCGGTGACTCGGCCAGCCGACGCCAGGAGTAGACGACGTCGTGGGCAGTAAACTCGGACCCGTCGTGGAACGTGACATCCTCTTTGAGCGTGAACGTGAACGTCGTCCCGTCGGAGGACATCTCGTACCCGGTCGCGAGGCGTCCCTCGGGGGGGAGATCACCGTCGACGAAACCGAGCAGTGTCTCGAATATCTGTGTCGCGTCGCCGCCACCGCCTTTCCCTGCCGGCGGGTCCATTACTCCGACCGGCTCGTCGGCGAGACGGAGCGTCCCGCCGCTCGTCGTCCCCTCGCTCGTCTCGCTCTGGTCGTCCGCGCCGGTGTCGCTGGTCTCGGCCGTGTCCCCATCCGACCCGGTCGCCCCGTCGCCGCCATCGGTCGACTCATCGCCACCACCGCCCGCGTCTGCGGGCTCGCTGTCCCCGCTGCAGCCCGCGACCACGGTCGCTCCCGCAGCCCCAGCGAAGCCGAGGAATTTCCGCCGTGTCGATTTCCGATCACTTTCGTCAGCGTCACGTGACATGAGTACACTCTGTGCTGAGATAGGTGAGTAAAATAGCGTTGCTATGAGGGGTCTCAACGGCCCTGAGAGCGTTCAGAGGATATTTAGCAATCCGTACCACTCAGATCTTTCGCCACACTCAATAGTACATATTTCTGAAAAGATGGGTATTGGGGGTTCATAGCACGTACTAATTTGACTGAGAGTCAACGCGGTAGCACCCGAGAGATGAATGCCAGAATGTCAGAGAGGTCTGCCCGTGGGCGCGAAGCCCGGTCGTTCTCTCCGGTCGAGTTTCCGCACCTCGCGACCGACCGAACTTCCCGCCAGCCGGAGGGCCCCGGTAGCGGGTCGGTCGGACCGTTCCCCCGGTTGTGTCGGTGCCGAAAGTCGCGACCCTCGAACTACTCATGAGGGGGGACGATTCGGGTCCGATCGAACGCAAAGTCCAGATCGCGGGCGGTTCCACGTTCACGCTCTCCTTGCCGAGAGAATGGGGGGTTTCACAGAACCTCGCGAAAGGGGATTCGCTCTATCTGTATCGGGAGCGAGACCGCCTCATCGTGGCCCCGTCAACGCTCGAGGAAGGAGTACGGGCCGCCCGGATCGAGACGGTCGACAAGCCCGAAGACATCGTCCAGCGGCACATCAAAAGTGCGTATATCGAGGGGTACAACGAGATCAGAGTCCGTAACGACGGTGCAGTCGGTGACGAAATCCGTCGGAACGTGGTTCGAACTGCGGGATCGTTGATCGGCATGGAAGTCAGCGAAGCGACCGACGAGATCGTGATCCGCGACCATCTCGACGCCAGTGCAGTCTCGCTCGAACAGTCCATCGTTCAGATCCGACAACTCGCATTGGGGATGCAAAGCGACGCAGCGGAGTCCGTCCGGATGAACGACGAGATGCTCGCACAACGGGTCTCCGAACGTGACGACCACGTCGACCGGCTGTTCGCGTTCGTCGCCCGAGGCCTCCACTGTGGCTTGAACGACATGAACGAGCTTACGGAGTTCGACGTCGACGGCAAGGCCGCTCTCTACTACTACAAAATCGCGAGGGAACTCGAGCAGATCGCCGACAAGGCCGAACGCATCGCCGGCGTCACGGAGACGCAATCGGCTGCGCCCGACGAAGAGCTCGGTGCCGAGTTCAAGCAACTCGTCTCGGAGGCGTGTACTGTCGTGGAGCGGGCGTTGAAGAACGATTCGTCCGGTGCTTCGAACGCGTACGACGACCTCATGCGCAGTCTCGACGTGGTGGAAGACGAACTCGCGGACTGCTCCGACCCGGACGCTTACTGGTACGCAACGGTGGTCGAAAGCGCACGCCGGACAGCGCAACTGGGCCTCAACATCGTCAATATGACCATCGAGTCGTCCGTGAACGACATGCTCTATTCGGGGACGCAGGTCGAGACTGACACCAACGGTTCGAACTGACACGCGTCCCGGCCTGCCGGGAACGTCCGTCCCCTCAGCTCGGTTCGGCCATCCGCCGCCCGATCGTTCGGAGCCGATCGTGAGCGGCCCCGTTCGAAGCGACGAGGCCGGTGCTCCCCTCCGTCCACGGTTCGCCGTACACGTCCGTCACGACGCCGCCGGCTTCTCTGACGAGGTGGACACCGCCGACGGAGTCCCACGGGGAGACCACTGCCGGCGTCACGACTCCGTCGAGAGCGCCTGACGCCACCAGACCGAGAACGATCTGGAGGCTTCCGATCCGTCGGACTTCACCGAAGCGTCTGAGCATCGCCGCGACGCCGTCACTGTACGCCTCTCTCTCACCCAGACCGGGGACGACAGTGTACGCGACTGCAAACGTCTCGGGGTCAGTTCGGTCGCTTACGGTTATCGGGCGTCCGTTTCGAGTGACAGAACCGGTCTCGGCCACGTACGTGTTCTCCATCGCGGGGGCAACTGTTGCCGCAGCGATCGGTTCTCCGTCCGAGACGAGTGCGACGGCAGTCGACCACGTCGGGAGCCCGCGGACGAAGTTGTAGGTTCCGTCGATCGGATCCACGACCCACGCGAACCCATCTTCCGGGACGGATTTCCTGACATCTCCCTCTTCGCCGACGAACGCGTCTTCCGGGTAGCGGTCCCGTATCGCGGTTCGCATCGCTCTCTGAGCGTCTCTGTCTAACTCGGTCACGACGTCACCGGCATTGACGACGCGGTCGGCCCCACCTTTCGTTTCCGGGTCGATGTCGGATCGAAATCCTTCGAACGCTATCTCGGCACCCTCGTTGGCGATGGACTCGATACGGTCGATACGTCCGTCAGTGTTTATCATCGATCCATTCCTTTCACGGCCGTATGCGTTTTCATCCCAGATGTTCTCCTCCGTACCGAAATTCCACTCATGAGTGCTCTAGCGTACTGATTCGGCCGTATTATACTCTGGTGGATCCGGAGAGGGTCGTGTTTAGTTACGCGTGAAAAGTGAGGCAGGCGAATTTCTTGCTGGTCTATGGCACAAATTGCCCGCTTCAGTGGTCATAGAGACTGAATCGATTCGGATTTTGTGGAGCGGACACCCGGGCCCGCGATGGCGCAAGGTATTCAATCGCACGTTTCGGGGCTCTCGCTGTCGAATACCACCGGTCTACTCGAAGATCTGGGTGTCGAACGGAGTCTCAAAGCGGTCCACGATTGGGTCCAGAAAGTCGATCTACAGCCTGAATCTGGCCGAGCACCGGATCGAGTCGCTCTCGACGAAACAGTGATTCGGATCAACGATCAGTGATTATGGCTGTACGCCGCTGTAGACCCCGAAACGAACGACCTGCTTCACGTCCAGCTTTTTTCAACGACTACGACCGCTCTCACCGGGGTCTTCCGCCGCGAACTATGGCAAAAACACGATGTCGAAAACACCGTCTTTCTCGTCGAAGGCGCTCAACACCTTCAAACCGCACTGCAACGAGCTGGACTCCGATTTCGGATGTGTCGCCACGGAAATCACAACGCTGTCGAACGGATCTCTCGAGGGCTGAAGCGCCAAACCTCGTCGCTCTCGAATTGCGTCAGTCACGCTGAACCCGAAACAGCCGAATTATAGCATCAAACCGTCACATGCTGGCACAATGCCACTAACTAAACACGACCGCCGTTCCAACCCGTCGATTTATTACGGCCTTCTCCGATCGGCACAGTGTGACTGCTGACGGGCCGGATCACGTTCGAAGCGTCGAACTCGGTCGGCGAGAGGTCCTCTCGATGTGTCTGGGTGGCGCCGCGGCTTCGCTCGCTGGCTGTGCCGACACGGGTGACAGCGAGGCAGGGGCAACCGAACGACAGCGCGCCCGTCGCATCTCCGACAGCGAAACCTACTCGTTCCGTGTCTCGTCGCTCTCCCGGACTGCGACGGCGTTCGAATTCGACGCTCGGCCCACGTTCCTCGGGGGAGAGACGTCGCTCTCTGGGTCGGAGTGCACGTTCCGCGTCTACACGAGCCCGAACCTCGAACTGGAGTCGCGGACCAAGACCGGTGAGACGGTCGTCACGCTGGGGGACCGCGACCCGGACCGCCCGATGCGCGTCGAACTCCCGCTCTCGCTGGAGTCGGGGTACGCACAGGAAGTCCACTACACCCTCGAGATCACCGGGGACGTTCGCCTCCCCGAGACCGGGATCGGGTCGCGCATCGCGATCCCGTTCTACAACGCGGCCCGGGACACGGAGATGCTTCGCGTCGTCGAGAGTCCGTATCCCGATTCGGGCGACGCCATCGAGATCCTCTCGGAGTTCTGGTACGACGAGCGAGCGGAGAGCCCCTTCGACGTGTCGCCGGTCCCGGAATCCGAGTACGACCCGGACGTCTACCCCTATCGGGACCTCACCGTCACCGCGCTGGTCCAGTTCGCCTCCTACGACCACGCGTGGCAGGGCCCCCACGACATCCGCTACGAGTGGCTGGTCCTGAACGTCCACCTCAGCGAGTGGGAACTGCTGGAGGCGGCGCGGTGGAACTCCCACGCGCTCGCGGAACTGGAGGTCCACCCGGACAAACGTGACAGGATGGAGAACCCCCCGACCTCGTTGCGGAACCAGGGCAGTCTCGGAGCACTGGGTACATCGGGTCGCACCGACATCGCCGACGTGCGAACGCCGTACGAGCAATGGCGACACAACAGAGCGCCGGGGAGCATACGGCGGCCGACGCACGCGTTCAAGATCGGGACGGGGCGCCCGTTCGCGAAGCGGATGGCCCGGCGTATCGAGACCGCGCTGGACAATCCGAGCTTCGACCGCGTGTACCAGCAACTGCGACCGTACTACGCGCTGACCGCGCTGAAAGCGTTCACGGGGTGTATGCCGTACACCTTCGAGGTCGGGTCGTACATCCGGACGCCCGAGGAGACGATCAACGACTGGGTCGAGGCCGGCCTGTCCTCGGACGGGACCGGCGCCGGCGACTGTCAGACTGCTACGACACTGTACGTCAGCGTCGCGTCCCATCTCCTCGACAAACCGTTCGCCAGCGTGACGATGGAGGAGCCGGCACACGCCATCGCCGGCGTGTACGATCTGACGACGCCGGCATCGCTCGCGGAGGTCGACCCCGCGGCGTCGTACGCCACCGAACGCGGCGCGTACGACACCCGGTTCGGGGATCTCCAGGTTATCGAGCCGCTCAGCACGGCAGCCTCGATCGGCTGGAAGTACGACACGCCCAGGATCGAGATCTCGGGCTACGTCTCGGAGCCAGTCCTGAACTCGCACGTCCCCACCAACGACCGATTCGAACCGGACGGCGAGGGAACGATCAGCTCCCCGGACGAGAATATCCAGAACGCGCTCACGTATCACGAGGATCACCAGACCATCAGGGACCTCTCCTTGGAGTTCGAACGATGACGCCGGACCCCTCGACCGGTAGCGACGGTGACGACAGCCGAGACGCGGAACCCGCTCGCCCGGTCGCTCACACACGCCGAGCGGTGCTTGCGAGTCTCGCCACGGCCGGTGTGCTCGCGAGCAGCGGGTGTACCGGTGTGGGTTCCCGATCGACGCCGGAGGCGGACTCGAACCCCGAGACCGTCACGCCGCCCCGGGGCGACACCCGTACTGTGACCCCGTTCACCGGCGAGGTCACCCGGTCGCTGGTCGGCGAGTTCGGCCGGATCAACACGGTCGCCGCGGGCGACACGACGTACTACCTGGGCGGTCCGGACGCCGTTCGCCGGCTCACGCCGGACGGAGGGCTGGTCTGGGCGACGGACCTCGACGTCGACGACAACGACCACGTGGCGACGGTGACGGTCGGGGACTCCCTCGTCCTCTGTGCCGTCGAAACCTACGGCGACGAGGCCACCCACGCACGCCTCGTCGCATTGGACCGGGAAACCGGCGCGAAGCGCTGGGAGTTCCGGACGCAGACGCAGCACGGGGAGAGCCGACTGGACGCCGTCGGACAGGTCTCCCCTGAGCTGATATTCGCGGGAACCGACGGTGGCTACGAGTCCGACGGCGGCGACGAGTCCACCGAGGACGACCGCCCCGAGCGGCTCTACGCCATCGATGCCGAGACCGGTGACGGGCTGTGGACGATGACGGACTTCGCCGGAAAAGCGACGTTCGGCGGAATCTTCGCCTTCCGGAACGAACCGTACGTGCTCTACAATCACCTCTACAAGATCGACGCCGAAGCGGGCAGGAGCCGGCACGTCGTAGCCCCGGGCAGTCGGGATTTCAGCGGCGGTGTCCGTCACGGTGAACTCCTGTATCTCACCGGGGAGACCGTCCAGGCGTACAATATGGTCACCGGATCGGTTCGCTGGGAAACGGACCGTTCGGCGATGCCAACGGGCGCGATGCAGGTCGGAACGCGGCATCTGTTCGTCGCGACGGAGGACGGGACTGTCGCCGGACTGCGAACGGACGACGGGCGAGCGGCGTGGCGAGTCACCGCCTCCGAGCCGGTGTTGGAGCTTGGGTACGGCGCCGGACTCGTGTGGATCCTCGGGGAAAGCGGCACGCTCCAGGCGGTGCGCGCGGACGACGGGTCGATACGCCACGATAGCACCGTCTCAAACGCCGTGGACGCAGCCAACGGATTCCGTTCGCTCTACACACTGCAGGATACGGTTCTCGTCGACGATGGATGGGCACAGCTGTTCCGGGTCTCGTCGGCCTGACCCGATCGGTTTCGCCCTCCCGCGAACGATTTACGGGTATGCAGACGAACATGATAGCCATGTTTCCGGTGGGGACCGACTCCCTGCGGTGTGCGGTCGTCGCTACCGATGCGGTCGCGGCGGCGCTCTCGGGTGCGACGGTGGGCGGCGAGCGGTCGCTCTCGGTCGAGACCGTCGACCCGGGAGCGGCCGCGGACGGGCGGGTCACCGAACGTGAAGCGGACTGTCTGGTCGTCGACGGCGGCGCGGCCGGCGTCGACGCGGAGGCGGTCCTCGAACGCTGGCGGGCCGAGCGGCCCGACAGTCCGGTCGTCGTACTGACAGAGGAGTGGGACGACACCCGGGAAGCGGCGGCGCTGTCGGCGGGGGCGACCGAGACGCTGCCCCGGCGGCTCGCCGAGACCAACCCGGCGCTACTCGGCGAGCGGGTCCGTTCGGCGGTCGACCGCGAGCACGCGAGCGACGCGGTCCGCGCGCTGTACGAGACCGTCGCCGGCGTGGCCGCGGTCCACGACCCCGAGACCGGCGCCCTGATCGACGCCAACCGGGCGTTCTGTGAGCTGGTGGGAGCCGACCGCGAGACGGTGCGGTCGATGGCGCTGGCCGAACTCACGGCCGAGGTCCCGGGGTACGACCGCGAGCGGTTGGCCAACGCGGTCACCAGCGTGGCCGACCGGACGGAGGGGGGGCCCGAGGGGGCAGACCCGATCGAACTGGAGTGGCCGGTCGAGACGGCCGACGGGTCGGTTCGGTGGGTCGAGTCCCGGCTGCGACCGGTCGCGCTGGGCGGGCGGACGGTCGTCCTCGGCGCGTCGGTCGACGTCACCGAGCGCCGTCGCCGGGAGCGCGCCTACGAACAGGTGTTCGACAACGTCAACGACGTGATCACGGTCCACGACCCGTGGGCCGAGCGACTCGTCGAAGTCAACGAGACGATGGCCGACCTGACCGGATACAGCCGGGAGGCGCTCGTCGAGATGGACGTCGAGGGCTTCACTGACGACGACGCCGAGGGGAGCGACGCCGTCTACGAGACCCAACAGCGGGTCGCCGCGACGGGCGAGGCCGAGACCGTCGAGTGGGTGGTCGAGACGGCCGCGGGCGAGCGGCGCCTGCTGGAAGCGAACCTCGCGCCGGCGACCATCGCCGGGGAGGACCGGGTCCTCGCGCTGGCGCGGGACGTGACCGAGCGCCGCGAGTCCCAGCGGCGGCTCGAACGGGAGCGCGACCGGCGGTCGGCCCTGTTCGAGAACAACCCGGACCCGATGCTCAGGGTCCGCTTCGAGGACGAAACCCCGATCATCCGGGAGATAAACCCCGCCTTCGAGACGGTGTTCGGCTATTCGGCCGCCGAGGTCGTCGGCTCGGGCGTCGGCGAGGCGGTCGTCCCGGCGAGCGAGCGCGCGGAGTTCGAGCGCCTCCGGGCGAAGGTCGCGCGCGGCGAGCCCGTCGAACGCGAGATCACCCGCCAGACGGCCGACGGGACCCGGGAGTTTCTCGTCAGAGTCATCCACTTCGATGCGGACCCGGCGACCGACGCCGACGGGGTCGCCGACCTCGACGCGGCGAGCGACGCCTACGTCTGGTACACCGACGTCACCGAACGGCGGGAACTCGAGCGGACCTACCGCAACGTGTTCGAGAGCGTCTCGGACGGGCTGTTACTCCACGACCCCGACACGGGCGAAATCACCGACGCCAACGACCGCTTTTGCGCGATGAACGGCTACGAGCGCGAGGAACTGGTCGGGGAGACGATCGACGTGGTGGCGGCGGGGGACCACGGCTACGAGGACGCTCGCGAACGGATCAGGGCGGCCCGCGAAGAGGGGCCCCAGCTGTTCGAGTGGCGCAACCGACGCGAGGACGGCGAGACGTTCCCCGTCGAGGTCCACCTCAGCGTCGTCGACGTCCGCGGCGAGGAGCGCGTGCTCGGCAGCGTGCGCGACGTCACCGAGCGCAAGCGCCGCGAGCGGATGGTCCGCGCGCTTCACGAGTCGACCGACGACCTGCAGGACACGGAGACCCCGCGGGCGGTCTGCGAAGCGGCCGTCGAGGCCGCGACCGAGGTGCTGGACCTGTGGCTGCCGACCTGCTGGCTCCGCGACGGCGTCGACGCGGAGGCCGGAGGCGGTGACTCGGACGCGCTCGTGCCGGTCGCGGCCGGCGACGCGGCCGATCGGCTCCCCCCGGACCAGCGCCCGCGGGCGCTCGACCCCGACGACCTGGAGTACGAGGCCTACGAGACCGGCGAGGGCGGCGTCTACGACCCGGCGGACCTCGACGGCGGAACGCCGCCCGGCGACGCGCTGTTGGTCCCGCTGGGCGAGCACGGCCTGCTGGGCGCGGTCGACCGGGACGGCGACGGGTTCGACGACGTCACGCTCGACGCCGCGGGGATCCTCGCCCGGCACGTCACCACCGCGCTGGACCGCGTCGAGCGCGCCCGCAGACTCCGCGAGAGCGAGCGTCGGTTCCGGCTCATCGCCGATCACATCGACGATATCGTCTACCTGGCGACGGCCGACTTCTCCGAGATACGGTACATCAACGACGCGTACGAGGATATCTACGGCCGTCCGGTCGCGGAACTCGACGAGGACCCGACCGCGTTCGTCGAGGCGGCCCACCCCGACGACCGGGGGCGCTACGAGGCCGACGTCGAGCGGGTGATCGCGGACGTCGAGGCTGGCGACCCCGAGGACGCCTACGAGGGGCAGTACCGCATCGAGCGCGACGGGGAGACCCGCTGGGTGTCGGTCACCCGGTTCCCGGTCGAGGGCGACGACGGGACCGTCGACCGGATCGTCGGCCGCGTCCAGGACGTGACCGAGCGCAAGCGCCGCCAGCGGGAGTACGAGCAGATCTTCGACGGCGTCACCGACGCGATCACGGTGTTCGACCCCGCGGCCGGCGAGGTAACCGACGTGAACGAAACCTACCGGGAGATGCTGGGCTACGACCTCGAAGCGATCCGGGAGCTGGGGATCGAGGGGCTCAGCGCCACCGACGAGGGCTACACCGGCGAGCGGGGGTGGGACCTCATCCGCGAGGTCGCCGAGACGGGCGAGCCCGAGACCGTCGAGTGGTGCGGTCTGACCCGCTCGGGCGAGCGGGTCTGGCTCGAAGCCACGCTGGCGCCCGCGGAGATCGGCGGCGAGTTGCGGGTCCTCTCGATACAGCGGGACGTGACCGAGCGCAAGCGCCGCCAGCGGGAGTACGAGCAGATCTTCGACGGCGTCACCGACGCGATCACGGTCCACGACCCCGAGACCGGTGAGATACTCGACTGCAACGAACGGATGTGCGAGCTGACCGGGTACGACCGCGAGGCACTGCTCGCAGGTGGGATGGACGCGATCAACGTCCCCGAGGAGGGGTACTCCAGCGAGCGCGCCCGGGGGATCATCCGGGACGTGATGGACGCCGACGAACCGGAGAGCCACGAGTGGCTGATAGAACGCGCGGACGGGGAGCGCCGGCGGATCGAGGTGAACAACACGCCGGCGACGATCAACGGCCAGCGCCGGTACCTGGCGATCATGCGCGACATCACCGAGCGCCGCCGCACCGAGCGGCGCCTCGGCGCGATCCTCGACCGCATCGACGAGGCCATCTTCATGACCCGCGCCCGGGAGATAACCGCCGCCTCGCAGGCGCCCGACTACGTGAGTGCGGGCTACGAGCGTATCTGGGGCCAGTCGCTGGAGACGCTCCGCGAGACGCACGAGGACGGTTTCTTCGGGACGCTCCACCCCGACGACGAGGGGGAGTATCGCTCGTTCGTGGCGGGGATCGTCGACGACGTCGAGGACGGAACGGCGGCCGACAGCTACTCCCACGAGTACCGCATCGAGCGGCCCGACGGGGACCGGCGGTGGGTGCAGTCGGACTTCTACCCGGCCGACTGGGACACCGGCGACGACCGGATCGTGATCGTGAGCCGCGACGTAACCGACCGGAAGGCTCGCGAGCGCCGCATGGCGTCGTTCGAGGACGCGACCGACGACCTCGCGACCGCCGACACCCCCGAGGAGGCGACCCGGTCGGCCGTCGAGGCGGCCGCCGAGACGCTCGATCTCTCCGCGGTCGGCGCGTTCCTCTACGACGCCGACGACGGCGTACTCCGCCCGGAGGTCCTGACCGGCCCGCTCCCCGACGCCGAGGGGGTCGACCCGGTCGGCCCGGGTGGCGGTCGCCTCTGGGAGGGGTTCGCCACCGGAACGGTCGTCGCCCCGGACGGCGGCCGCGAGGAAACCGGCTTCGTCGGCGGCGACGGGGCCGACGGCGGCGGAGACGACCCCGCCGTGCTGGCGGCGCTATCGACCTGGCGGGCGCTCGCGCTCGGCAACCACGGGGTCCTGCTGGTCGGCGCGCCCGACGAGGAACTCGGGTCGGAGGCGATACAGGGGGCGCACGTGCTGGCCGCGACGCTGGAGGCCGCGCTCAACCACCTCGAAGGGCGCAAGCGGCTCGAAGCCCGCGAGGAACAGCTCCGCACCCAGACCGAACGGGCCGAGCGCCTCGACCGGATCGCGCGGCTCACCCAGCGCGTCGAGGCGGCCATCACGAACGCGACCGACCCCGGCGAGGTCGAGCGGGCGGTCTGCGAGCGCCTCGCCAGTTCCGGCCCCTACGACCTGGCGTGGGTCGGCGGCGTCGAGGTGGGCGCGGACCGGCTGGCCGCCCGGGCGGTCGTCGGCGCTCCGGAGGGATACGTCGAGAGACTCGATCTGACGACGACCGCCGACACGGCCGACCCCCACCCGGCGGTCACGGCCTGGCGGCGCGACGAGGTTCGGGTCGCCGACTCGCTCGTCGGCGACGGGCCGACCGACGACTGGCGGCGCCACGGGCTCTCGGAGGGGTTCCAGTCGTTGTGTGCCGTCCCGCTGACCTACGACGGCATCACCCACGGCGTGTTGACCGTCGGCACGGACTCGCCGAACGCCTTCGGCGAGCGCGAGCGCGAGGTGCTCGCGCAGCTCGGCACCTCGATCGCGAACGCGCTCGCGGCCATCGAGCGCCGGCGGGCCCTGGAGTCCGACGAGACGGTCGAACTGGAGTTCGCCGGCCCGGGCGACGCGCTCCCGTTTGCCCGGGCGGCCGGAGCGGCCGACTGTCCGGTGTCCCTCGAACGGACCGTCTCCCGCGGGGACGGCTCGGTCAGCGTCTACTACGGGTTCGAGGGCGACGTGCCCGACGACGCCCCGGCCATCGCACGCCGGACGTTACCCGGGTCCGTCGACGTGGTGGCCGAGGAGGCCTCGTCGACGCTGGTCGAGACGCGGGCCGAGGAGTGGTTCGGCGCGCCGCTGGCGGAGTACGGCGGCGTCCTGCGGGCGGCGACGGCCGACCCCGACGAGGCGACGGTCGTCGTCGAGGTGCCCCGCCAGGCCGACGTGCGGTCGTTCGTCGAGCGGCTGGCCGAGATCGCGCCGTCGCTCGAACTGACCGCCAGGCGCCAGCACCGTCAGCGTGACCGGACCCCGGCGGAGCTGGCCGATCGGGCCCGCGAGGACCTCACCGACCGGCAGTTCGAAGTGCTGCGGACCGCCCTCTCGGCGGGGTACTTCCAGTGGCCCCGCGAGAACGACGGCAGCGAGGTCGCCGACCGCCTCGACATCACGCAGCCGACGTTCAACAAACACCTCCGGATCGCCGAGCGGGAGGTCTTCGGGCTGCTGTTCGGCGCCGATAGCTGACCGGCGGTCGCCGCGTGGCCGGGCGGGCGGCCGAAAGAACGGGGGTGCCCAGAGGGGCGACGGCGGACAGTCGCTCGGCCTCAACGGACGCCGTCGCGTCCGAGCGCGGCCAGCCGCTCGCAGAGCGCGGGGCCGAGCGCGACCGTCCGCAGGAGGCCGACCGCCGCCAGCGGCGACGCGGCAGCGTCGGGGACCGGGTAGTCGTGGTCGGACCGAGCGGCCCCGGCCCTCCGGGAGAGCGTCGCGAGCCGGCGAGCGCGACCCGACGCGTAGGCGTCGACGACCGCCGACGCCGACCGGTCCGAGCGCGTGAGCGCCCTGACGAACGCGAGGGCGTCCTCGAACCCGAGCGCGGTCCGGAACCCCGTCGCCGGCGCGACCGGACAGGCGGCGGGCCCGCAGGCAGCCACGCGCCCGCGTCCCCACGACCCGGGCGAGGGCGACCGGTCGAACACTCGAACCTGTCGGACGGTCGTCGACTCGGCGCCGTCGAGTCCCGTCGGGACCGCGACGTCGTCAGGCACCACCGTTTCGGGGAGCGGGTCGTCCGCCGCCGAGTCGCGGTCCGGGGCCGGCGCCGTTACCCGGACCCACTCGCGGGCGTCGCCGGGGTCGGGGAGCCGCTGCACGAGCGCCGCGTCGTGCCACCGCTCGCGTATCCGGTCCCCGCCCCGGCCGTCGTCGGTTCCGGTCTCGTACTGGACCAGCGTCGCCGGCTCGGCTCGACGTCGGCCGCCCGGGTGAAGCGGGGGACTCAGTCCACCGGCGTCGACGACCACGTCGAACCACTCGCGGACGCCGTCGGTGAACTCGACGGCGACACCGTCTTCGCGGGCGGAGAGCTCGGCGACGGGCGTGTCGCGTCGACACCGTCGGCCGTCGAGGCGCGCTTCGAGCGCGCGACGGAGCCCGCGAGTCCGGACGAGGGCCGGCGACGCCTCGCCCGCCGGCAGGTCCCCGACGGCCGCGGCGTCGGTCGGGGCAGTCGAGTCGGTCCCCTGAACGGAGACGCCACGGACGGCGACAGCGCGGCTTCGCACCGTCGCGCCGACATCGACGGCGTCGAGCGCCGCCAGTGCCCACGGTGACAGGGGTGTCACCCGCGACCCGCTGGGCGTGTCGCCGCCCGCTACGACCAGCGGGTCGTAGCCCGCCCGCCGGAGCAACAGCGCGAGCGCGGCGCCGACCACGGTGGTCCCGACGACCAGGACCTGTCTGTCGGGGTGGCCGCCGATGGCGTCGTCGGTCGGCACCCGGAGCGCCCGGTCACTGGACCGGCCGGCGCCGCCCGCTCGCCCGATCCGAACGGTCGGCTCGGCGGGGCCGTCGTCGGCCCCCGAATCCCCCTCGGACTGCGGGTCACCATCGGTCGGCCGATCCGAACCGGCCGACGGCCCCCCGTCGATCGGGACGTCGGGAGGCGCCCCGGCGGCGCGACCGGGGTCGGTCCGCCAGCGTTCGAGCGGACGGTCGGTCGAACGCCGTCTCTCCGACGCGAAACGGCCACTCGGCTGCGACGGTCGACGGTCCTGCATTCGGTGGCCGTTCGCGGCCGGCGTACCTAAGGGGTCGAACCGTGTTTCAGACCGGGAAACAGCGCGGGGAACCCGGGAAGCCGTCGCTGTCGCCGTAGCCGCGCGGTCGACGCGGTCGCCGTGCGACTGACTCTCAACACAACGTGTGTAGCCTCCGCGAACGGGTCGGGACAACGCCAGTTGCCAGTACACCGAGGGGGGTCCGGTGGGACAGTACGGACGAGACGGACCGATGTCACTCACCGAATCCGTGCGGTCGGGGTCCGCCCAGACGCCTGACGACGCGTCGGGGGCCCTCTCGACCGACGAACTCCTAGAACTGCTGGACGCGGCGTACACGCGATCGATCCTCGAAGCGATCCGGACGGAGCCGAAACCCGCCCGGGCGATCGCGGACACCTGTGGGGCGTCCCGACCGACGGTGTACCGGCGACTGAACCGACTGCAGGAGGCCGGCCTCGTCGACACCGACCTCGCATGCGACACCGACGGGCACCACCGAACGGTGTTCGAGGCCGCGTTCGAGTCGCTGACCATCGGGTTCACCGACGCCGGCCTCTCGGTGACGGCCACAGGGTCCGATGCGGGCCTCGAACCCGCCACCGAGGACCGCGAGCCGCCGTCGGCCCGCTCGCATTGATCCCCGGTATGAGGGGTCGTTCCGGTCCGGACCGCCCTCGCCGGCGGACGCACACCGTTCCTCGTCGACGCCCCGCTCCCGGGATGGCTCCGTCCCGACCCGCGTGTTTCAGGGGCTGAAACACTGGACGCCGTTTGATTATGTCCCGGGTGGTACGATCGATCACCCGCCCCGGTCGGAGGCGGGCGCAGTATCCGGCCGCTGTCGCGCCCCAGTGACGCCGAACGTACCCGGTCCCACCCGCCGAACCGTCCGGTTCCCTTCCGCCGGACGCACCCACCACCGGGGGCGGCCCATCCCCCTCCACCCGGGCCGCCCCACACCACCACCGGTTCCCACTCCACCACCCACCCTGTCGGGCTACGTCCGCCGTCGCCCGGCCCCCCGCGGCCGCTTCGAGACAGGTCCCCGCTCGCTTCGGCCCCACGACGCAGTACGGTCTTCTGCCGCCACCGACTCGACTCCGAGCCGACGGGCTCCGGTGCCCGCCGACCGGAGGGGAGACGCGAAGGGTCGGTGACCCGAGTGTCCGAGTTCGGAACGCCGGTTCCGTCGTTACGATCCTCGCGCGCCCCCGTCGACCGTCACTCCGCCCGGTCGCTAGCCGCCTCGACGGCGTCGGCGTCCGCGACGGCCCGGCGCGCGTCGTCGAGCAGCCCGCCTCCGCCGGCGACCACCACTAGCGGGCCGCTCGCGGGAGCGTACACGTCCATCTCCGTGCCCTTCTCGGAGTACCACTGGTCGACGACGGTGACGAGGCCGGCCTCGACGAGGTTGTCGAGGTGGTAGTCGGCGTTCTGGAGCGAGGTGTCGACCCGGTCGGCCAGTTCCGACTGGGTCGCCGGTTCGCGGTACAGCTCCGAGAGGATCGACCGGGCGCGCTCCGACGAGAGGACCGAAAAGACGGCACCGGATTCGACGCCGTCGAGCCCGACGACTTCGGGCTCGGCGTCCGGCCGTTCGACCCGCGGCGTTCGCGGCAGTAGGTGGCTCATACCCGATACAACACCCCATACCCACAGAAACGGTGTCACTACGTTCGTCGACACCGCGCTCGACCCGGGCTAGATAGATAGATCCGGGGGCCCGAGCGCCGAACCGTCACCGAGGTGGGGCCGACGCGACGCCGACGCTCCCCCGTCGCGACGCGACAGGGTCGGCTCGCGGGACGAGGATCGACGACCAGCGGTGTGGCCTCGGCCCCTCGAAGCGCGCGAGACCGGGGATCGCCCGTCACGCTCTCCGAACGAGCTGGTTCCGGACCGCCCGCCGACAGGTCCGACACGTCTCGACCAGCCGAGCGACCGTCGACGGGACCGGGGAGCCGACCGGCAGTCCGTCGTATCAGAACGCGACGAGGTCGCGGTGGCGCACGCCGGCGTCAGGCGTCTGGTTCGTCGTCGCACCCAGCAGCGACTGGCGCTCCCGGACGAGTTGGTCACACTGCTCCTCGAACCGCGCCAGCCGACGGTGGCGCCGGGCCAGCGGGTCGAACCCGACCTCGCTCAGCGGCGTCTCGTCGGCCTCGGCGATCCACGCGGTCGTCTCCTCGACGAGCGCGACCGCCGACGAGAGGCCGTCGGCTTCACGGTCGAGCGCCGCCAGCACGGTCTCGGCCTCCGCCGTCCGCGTCTCGACCGCACCGAGGACACCTCGTTTGACCGCCGGCGAGAAGGTCGTCTCCGTCGCCGGCGCGAGCGCCGCCGCGACCGTCTCGGGCAGTTCGGCGCGGAGTGTCTCCGTCAGCGGTTCCGGGTCGTCGACGTCCGCGACGCTGTGGGGTCGGACCGTCTCCGCGAAGGCGGGCCGGCGACAGCGGTCCGGCGTCGCGGCGCCGCCGACCAGCTGTGGGCCACCGGAGACCGCGACTCCGGGCGCGGCCGACGGTCTCTCGGCCCCGACCTCGGCGTCGCGGTCCGCTCACCGGTCGGTGCCGCGCTCGGCGTGACCGTCAGCGTGTCGGTCGCCGTCGCGGTGGGGTCGCTCTCCTGGCCGTCTGTCAGCGTCGCGTCACCGCCCGAACAGCCCGCGAGGAGGCCACCGCCGAGGACGGCGCTGTACCGCAGGTAGTCTCTCCGCGTCGGCGCCTCGGTCGGATCGGTGGTGTCGTCGCTCATGGTCAGAGCTCTCCGTGTCTGATATCGGCGATCCGCTGCCGGTCGAACAGCCGTTCGTCCGCGTCGAACTCGTCGGGAAACAGCTGTTTCGCGGCCCGTTCGGTCTTCGAGAGGTTGCTGATCGGTCCCTGATACATCCCGCCCGCGGGATACACGTCGCCGTTCTGGACCGCCGTCAGCTGGCTCGCGGTATCGTGGTCCCGTAGGAACGAGAGGTACGTCTCCCGGAACGCCTCGCGCGTTCGGTGCGTGTCCGTGTAGAACAGCAGGACTTCGGGGTTGATCTCCAGCAACGGTTCGAAGTCGATCGACCCGCGGTCTGACGTAAAGCTCTGAACGTCGCTTCCCTCGAAAGCATCCTCGACGCCGAGGTCGTGCCAGTGCTTGTAGGCGGTGGTGTCGCCCAGCCGGTAGGGATAGAACTTTTCGGGCTCGGTCGACCCCGGGGACAGGAGCCCGATCGCCGGCCGTTCGCTCTCGGGCGGTAGTCGGTCCTGAATCCCGGAAATCGTCTCGTCGTGGAGCGACTGCAGGGCCTCGAAGCGGTCGGTGCGCCGGAACACCTGAGCGACCTTCTCGGTGGCCTCGTAGAGGTCGAAGTACGGATACCCCTCATGCCAGGGGTACGTCGAGAAGCTCGTGTTGCCGCAGAACGGGCCCACGCTCTCGGCGATCCCCTCCACGTCACTTCGCTCCCAGTTCGGGATGAGGTTGATCATGTAATTCGGGTCGACGAAGTGGACCCCGGCGTCGATGTCGTAGAGTAACTCCTTCGAGATGCCGTCCTGCCAGAGCGAGGTCATCTCCGTCTTGCTCGGCGACAGGCCCGGAATATCATCGTAGTGCCACGTCCGATACTCGCCCGTGAGGACGACGGCAGCGGGCTTGTCCAACCCGAGCGCGACGCCCATGTCCGCCCAGCTGGCGTTCTCGGCGACCCAGGTCTCGGGCGGCGACTCGAAGGTCACCTCGCCGACCGGCGCCATCGTCACCGAGTACGAGCCGGGCGTCGCCGTCGGTTCTCCGGTCGGCGTTGCCGTCCCCGATGCCACCGTGGCCGTCGCCGTCGGTGTCGCCGTGGCAGTCTCGGGCGGTTCGCTCGGGCCGGTACCGTCGCTGTCCGGCGTCTCCGTTTCCTCACCGCCGCCCGAACAGCCCGCGAGGAGGCCACCGCCGAGGACGGCGCTGTACCGCAGGTAGTCTCTCCGCGTGGGCGCCTCGGTCGTGTTGCTGATGTCGTCACTCATACTCAGAGGTCTCCGTTCACGATGTCCGCGACGCGCTGGCGGTCGAACAGCTCCTCACCACCGGTCACGTCGCCGAACTCCTCGGGAAACAGCTGTTTCGCGGCCCGTTCGGTCAGGAACAGGTTGTGGATCGGTCCCTGGTGGAGGTAGCCGCCGCGGTAGACGCGACCGCTCTGGACGGCGGTCAGTTCGCTCCCGACGGGGTGGTCCTCCATGTACGCCAGGACGGTGTCGCGGAACTCCGCGGCGGACTTGCGCTCGTGGCCGCGGACCAGGAGCACGTCCGGGTCGACCGACAGCAGGTTCTCGTAGTCGAGTTCCCCCCGGTTCTCCGTGCTGAGGTTCTCGATGCCGGTGCCGGCGAGGGCGTCGCCGACGCCCAGGTCGCGCCACTGCTTCTTGCTCGTCCCCTTGTCCGTCAGCCGGTAGGGCGAGAACGTCTCCGGTTCGCTCGTGCCCTCGAAGGTGAGCATCACACTCGGGCGCTCGCCCGCGGGGGGAAGGCGGGTCTGGATCCGGGCGAGGAAGTCGTCGTGGAGCGACTGGAACGCCTCGAAGCGTTCGCGTTCCTGGAAGACGGCCGCGACCGTCTCGAAGGCCTCGTACAGCGAGTAGTAGCGGTAGTCGTGCCAGCCGTCCGAGCGGCGGAAGATCAGGTTGCCGACGAACGGCGCGACGTTGTCGGCGACTTCCTCGACGTCTCCCTGGTCCCAGTCGAACCAGTTTTTCAGCATCCCCGGGTCGTAGAGGTGCACGTCGCAGTCCAGTTCGTAGAAGGCCTCCCTGGTTCGCACAGTCGGGTACTGCTCCAGCGGAGTCGAATCGACACTCACCCCGGGTAGCTCGTCGTAGACGGCCGTATAGTACCGGTCCGCGCCGCCGATCCCGGCCATCCCGTCGGCCTGTCCGAGCGCGACGCCCATGTCGGCGTACTCCCCGCAGTAGGCGATCCACCGCTCGGGCACCGCGTCGAAGGTGACCTCGCCGACCGGCGCCATCCTCACCGAATAGGACTCCGTCGCCGCCGCGGTCGCGGTGGATTCGCCGTCGGGCGGTGTGTCTCCCGGCGCGTCCGTCGCAGTCCCGGCGTCGTCGCTCGCCCCGTCGGTCGGCTCCGACCCTCCACCGGCACAGCCGGCGACCAAGCCGGCCGCCGCGAGGGCAGCGCCGTACTTCAGGTAGTCGCGTCGGGTCCGTGCCTCGGTCGTGTCGGTCTCGTCGTCGCTCATGCTCAGAAATCTCCGTTGACGATGTCAGCGAGCCGTCCGCGGTCGAACAGCTGTTCGTCCTCCGAGAGCTGCCCGTATCCAGGATAGCCGCCGAACTCGTCGGGGTAGAGCTGCTTGGCAGCCATCTCCGTCTGGAACATGTTGATGATCGGGCCCTGGTAGGGAGTGCCGCCGACGTACAGGTCGTCGTTCTCGACGGCGGTCACCTTGCTCCCGACGGGGTGGTCCGACAGCACCTCCCGCTGCTGTCGAATGTAGTTCTCACCCTGGAAATCGCGGTACGTGACGCCGAAGTTGAAGATGATGACGTCCGGGTCGTACTCCAGGAGCCCCTCGTAATCCACGATCACGGACGACTGGCCGTCGTAGGCGCCGTCGAACGCGTCGACGACGTTCAGGTCGCGGTACTGTTTCTTCCCCCAGGTCTTCCCGACCGCCGATTTCGGGTTGTACACGACCCACCCGTCGCGGTTCTCCGGGTTGTACCGGCCGTTCACCAGCGCCAGCGACCGGCGCTGGCTCTCGGGGGGCACCCGCGAGCGAACGTCGTCGACGAACGGTTCGTAGAGGTCCAGCAGTGCCTCGCCGCGTGCTTCCTCGCCGAACAGGGCGGCGTATCTCGGGATGTACTCGGGAAGCGAGAGGTAGGGATAGGGCTCGCCGACGGGCCAGTGGGTCCATCCCTCGAAGCGCTTGCGCCGGCTCTCGTTGCCGAACCAGGGGGCGACGTTCTCCCGGATCTCTCGGGCTTCCGACCGGTCGAGCCCGTAGATCGCGATGAGAGGGTTCGGGTCGACCGCCAGCAGGTCCGGGTCGAGTTCGTACAACACCTCGAGGTCGGTGTCGCGCTCCTCGGTCGTGAACTGGGTGAGCTCGTCGGTCGCGGGCGCCGAGACACCGTCGAGGAAGTCGTAGAACCCGGTGTACCAGAACCCCGGGTCGGCCATCCCGACGGCGCCGTCGGCCTGTCCGAGCGCTGTCAACACGTCCGCGGTGAACCCGAGGCCGCCCACCCACGAGGACGGCGGTTCCTCGAGCGTGAGCTCGCCCACCGGTGGCATGGTCGCCGCGTAGGACTCCGGTTGCGTGGGCGCTTCTGTCGGCGTCTCGGTCGCCGACGCGGTCGCCGTCGGAGTCGCCGTCCCGGTCGGTTCCGCCGTCGGCGGCGGCGTGTCCGCGTCCGTCGAGCCGGACCCATCGCCCGTCGCACCGTCGCTCGAACAGCCCCCGAGCAGACCGCCGCCGATGACCGCGCCGCCATAGGTCAGGTATTTCCGCCGCGTCGGTCCACGCTCCTCGTTCGCCTCGTCTGCCATGTTTTTAGGCTAGCCTAAAAGGTATAAATTACTTCTGATTTTTTGGCTGGCCGAAAAATCTGAGAGGTCACCGCGGGTACGCCGCTACACGGGCACACCGGCGGGCCCTGTTCGGGAGTGTCTGTCCGCAGCGAGGGTATTCGCCGTCGGCGTCCGGCGTCGTCATCGCCTCGAGGGCCCACCCTCTCTGGGGCCGCTTCGTCGCGCGGTCGTCGAACCAGTTCGGGACAATTACTCGCCAGTTCCTCGATGTGTGACCGTCTCTCTTCGAGCCCGTTCCGAGCACGTGTGGTCTGTCGTCGATATCTCGGTCGCTACTCGTCCGCCAGACTCGGGTGCGTGACCTGTTCGTCCGGGTGGGGCTCGGCGAAGCGCTCGCCCATCACGTCGAGCGACCGCGCTTCGCGGTCCGTTCGCTCGGCCTCGTCGATCTCCTCACAGCCGGGCGGCAGGTCACGGCCACGCTCGGTGAAGTAGCCATCGGGCGCGACCCAGTCGTGGTAGAACGGCCGGTCGTCGTCTTCGAGGATCGTCACACCGACCTCGGCGCCGTGGCCGGCGCAGACGATAGCCTGGTGGGGCTTCTCGGCGAGTCTGCCGGCCGCGTACAGGCCGTCGACGCCGGTGCGACCGCGCTCGTCGGTGTCGACGAACGCCTTCCCGCGGTCGATGATCCCGACGCCGTCGATCCCGTCGAGATAGCCGACCGCGTTCTTCGTCGCCGCGACCACGTACGTCGTGTGATAGCGGTCGCCGTCCCCGGTCTCGACGGCGAACCCCTCGTCGGTCCGTTCGACCCGCGTGACGGTCGCGGTCACCTGCTCGCAGCCGGCGTCCGACGCCTGTTCTTCGAGCAGGTCGAGCAACTGCCGGCCGTTGACGCCCGCCGGAAAGCCCGGGAAGTTCTCCAGGTGGGCGTTGCGCCGGAGGATCGACTCCCCCGAGTCGACGACGAGCGTGTCGAATCCGTGACGGGCGGTGAACACGGCCGCGGAGCGGCCGGCGACGCCGCCGCCGACGACGACTACGTCCATCGGAGCCGCCATGGCTCAGATCTCCCCGTTGATGCTGTTAGAGGATTGTTGATAGTCGAACAGCTGTGCGTCCTCGTCGTTCACGTCTTTCCCCATGTTTTAGGCTAGCCTAAAAAGTATAAATCACTTCTGATTTTTCGGCTGGCCAGGCCCCCGGAGTTCACCGCGGCGCGCCACAGCGCGGGCACATCGGCGGCCCCTGCTCGGGGACTTCCAGGCCGCACTGGGGGCATTCGCCGTCGGCGCCCGGCGTCGTCACCGCCTCGACCGCTCGCTCCGTCGACGCGTGAACGGATTCGAGCGGTCCCGTCCGTGTCCGTTTCGTCACGCGACCCGCCACCGTTTCGCACGGGCCTGTGAACGGTGTGGTCACGAGTGCGTCTGGGTCTCTACTCGTCTCCGGCACTGCCGTCGACGTCGAGGGGTCGAACGTGAGCGCGACGGCCCGACGGGCGAGAACAGTCCCGCCCGTCGTCGAGCGGGTCTTCGGGGAGTCGTCGGCGCCAAGAGCGGCCCCTCGCGGCGGAGTGAGCGGTCGAAGCGGGCCGGGTGCCCGGATCAGCATTTTCGCGGTGGTGCTGCCGGCCTCGAGTCGAGAAGGACCACAGGTCCCTCTGAGTGGTTTACGTGTGCTTGTCGATGAGCTGCTCGGCGCAGCGCTCCCACTCGGCGTCCTCGTCGTAGTAGCGCTCGGCCAGCGGCTCCTCGGGCATCTCGCCGGTCGAACGCTTCTCCTGCCCGTAGGAGGGGCGGTCGTCCTTGTAGAAGCGACCGGTCAGCACCTCGCCCTCGTAGAGCTTCGACTCGACCTCGTACATCATCTCGCCGGCTTCCTGGCGGTTCGTCACGTCGAAGTCGTAGTCCTCGGAGTCCTGCACGTCCGTGTACGGGACGTACTGGCGAGCGTCCTTGTTCCAGGTCGGACACTGCGTGAGGAAGTCGACGTGGGCGAACCCGTCGTGTTCGACGGCCTCGGCGATGATCTCGGCGGCCTGGTTGGGGTTGACCGCCGCCGTGCGGGCGACGTAGGAGGCACCCGACGCCAGCGACAGCGAGAGCGGTCGGACGGGGTCCTTGGCCGACCCGCTGGGCTGGGTCTTGGACTTGTGACCCTTCGGGCTCGTCGGCGAGGTCTGGCCCTTCGTGAGGCCGAAGATCTCGTTGTTGAACACGATGTAGGTCATGTCGTGGTTCTCGCGGGCGGTGTGCATGAAGTGGTTCCCGCCGATCCCGTAGCCGTCGCCGTCGCCGCCCGCTGCGACGACCTCGACGCCGGGGTTGGCCAGCTTCGCAGCCCGCGCCACGGGCAGCGAGCGCCCGTGGATGGTGTGGAAGCCGTAGCTCTCGAAGTAGCTGTTCAGCTTGCCCGAACAGCCGATCCCCGTACAGAGCAGGACCTCGTCGGGGTTCTTCCCGAGGTTGGCCATCGCCTTCTTCAGGGCGTTGTTCACCGCGAAGTCGCCACAGCCCGGACACCACGTCGGCTGGGGCTCGATCCCGGGTGTGAACTCGTCTTCCTCCGCTTCTTCCGGATCGCCGATCGCGCTGAATGCACTCATTGGTTAGTCACCTGCCGCTGGGACGTACTTCATGTTGTTCACGGCCAGTTCCTCGCCGTCGATGCTGGACTCGAAGCCCTCGACGATCTCGGCCGGCTCGAACGGGTTCCCGTTGTACTTCAGCAGGCTGGAGAGCTTCGGCCCGAAGCGACCGAGTTCCTTCTGGGTGAGCCCGCGGAACTGCGCGGTCGCGTTCATCTCGACGACGAGACACTCCTCGACCGATTCGAGGAACTCGCTGACCTCCGCCTCGGGGTAGGGCATCATGTCGCTGACGCCGATGGCCTTGACCGAGTGGCCCGCGTCGTTGAGCCGGTCGACGGCCTCGAAGACCGTCCCCTGGTGGCTCCCCCAGCACATGATCCCGTACTCCGCTTCGTCGGGACCGTGATGGGTCTGGTTGCCCTTCTCGTCGAGCTCCTCTCGGATGCTCTCGAGCTTGCCCAGGCGGCGGTCCATCTGCAGGACGCGGTTGGTCGGGTCCTCGCTGATGTGGCCGGCCTCGTTGTGCTCGTTGCCGGTCGCGAGGAAGCGCCCGCCCTTCTGGCCGGGCACCGAGCGCGGGCTGACGCCCTCCTTGCCCTCGTCGGCGTCGTACTGGAAGCGTTTGAACTTGCCAGCGTGGTGTTCGGCGGCCTCGGCGATCTGCTCCTCGGTGACGACCGAGCCGGCGTCCCCGTCGGGCTCGCGGTCGAAGAAGCTCGCGTCGACGTTGCGCAGCTCGCCCTGGAGCTTCTGGTCGTAGATGAGGATCGACGGGATCTGGTAGTCGTAGGCCAGCTCGAAGGCCGTGCGGATCTGCTCGTAACACTCCTGCTGGTCGCCCGGCGCGAGGACGACTCGCGCGGAGTCGCCCTGGCTGGTGTAGAGGACGTGTTCGAGGTCGGCCTGCTCGGGCTTGGTCGGCATCCCGGTCGAGGGGCCGGCGCGCATCGCCTCGACGAGCACGACCGGCGTCTCGGACATCTCCGCGAGGCCGAGCGGTTCGCTCATCAGTGCGAACCCGCCACCGGACGACCCGGACATCGACTTGACGCCGGCGTGGCTGGCACCGAGCGCCAGCGCCGCCGCGGCGATCTCGTCTTCGACCTGCTCGGAGATCCCCCCGAACTGCGGGAGGTTCTGGGACATGATCGTGAACACGTCGGTCCACGGCGTCATCGGGTAGCCGGCGATGAACCGACAGCCGGCGTCGAGCGCTCCGTACGCGATGGCGTCCGACCCGGAGACGAGCGCCTGCTCCTCCTCGGGTTCGTCGTGGTCGGGCATCTCCAGGTCGTGGGTCTGCTCGAACTCCTGGGCCCGCTCGAAGCCGTCCTGAATGACGGCGAGGTTGGCCTCGAGGATGTCGTCGTTCCACATCTCGTCCATGATCCCCTCGTACTCGGAGGTGTCCATGTCGAGCAGCGCCGCGGTCACGCCGATACCGGCGTTGTTCCGCATGATCTCGCGGCCGTGTTCCTTCGCGATGCCGCGCAGGTCGACCGGGTAGACGTGCCAGCCGTTCTCCTCGGCGCGCTCGTGGAGATCGATCTCCTCGACCTGCTCGTCGTCGATGAGCCCCGAGTCGTAGACGATGATGCCGCCCTCGCGGAGGTCGTCGAGGTTCTCCGAGAGCGGTTTCAGTTCCTCGTTGCCGTAGTAGGCGTCTTCCGAGGGGTTCCGCGCGAAACTGTCACCGAGCGCGAGGAGGAAGTTGTAGCCGTCCCCGCGCGAGGCCGCCCCGTCGGGGGTCGCCCGTACCTCCACGTACGTGTGGCCGCCCCGAATCCGGGACGGGTAGTGTCGGTGTGTGAATACGTCGAGCCCCGAGCGCATGAGGGCCTTGGCGAAGTATCGACTGTTGCTGTCGATACCGTCGCCGGAACCACCCGCAATCCGCCATATTAGTTCCTGATCTGTCATGGATACATCGATCGGCCCCGATTCGGGTGCCGTGAACGAAACGAGGACTGGACCCGACTAAAGCGTTTTCACTCCGTCACCGCCGAATAATCGTGAAGGTTGGGTACGGGCCGTCTCGCGCCTGAACTCGGCAGAGGGTGACAACAGCATGCACATCGAGTGTCTTCCGTATCTCTCGGAGTTCGTTGTTTCAGAGTGAAGTACGTTCTCTATGTCCCAATCGGGCAAAGTTGTCGAATCTCCGTTACTTTGGTGGCACTTTCAGCGTCGATTCTCGGGCGACCAGGTTTTTCCGGGAGTCGACGAATCGGGACGTATGATTCGACGAACGCTCGCGGTCGGGAGCGTCGCGCTGACCGGCGTGGCACTGGTCGTCGGGGCCGCGTCGAACGTCGCCGGGGCGGAAGGCGACGGCGTCGCGCTCGCGCTCGTGGCGCTCGGAGCGGTGCTGGGCACCGCCATCGTCGCCGGGGCGGCGTACCTCTACCGTAGCGACGTGGCCACCGCCCACACGGGGCGGATCGCCGGCTGGAACCTCCTCGGGGTCGCGCTGCTGGGAGTGATCCTCGCGCTCGCTCGGCTGGCGCCCGGCGTCGAGATCCCCGCCTACGTCGTCGTCGACGTGCTGGGAGTCAGCTCCGTCGCCCACCTGCTCATCGGGTACAACGACGTGCGCCGCATCCGCGCGGAGGAACTCGCTCGCCAGCGCCGGACCCTCGCCGTCGTCAACCGGCTCACCCGGCACAACCTCCGCAACCGCACTCAGATCCTCACCGGTCACGCCGCGATGCTCGCCGAGGAACTGGACGACGACCAGCGGGCCGCCGCCGAGACTATCCGCGCCACGGCCGGGGAACTCGCCGACGTGGACGGCGAACTCGCCGCCATCCAGACGGCGCTCAACGGAGACGCCCCGACCGACACGGTCGACCTCGCCGACCTAACCGAGGACGTGATCGCCCCGTACCGCGACCGCTACCCGGACGGCGAGTTCGCGGTCGACGTCCCCGAGGGGCTCGCGGTTCACGGCGACGACCAGCTGGTCACCGCGCTCGACCACCTCGTCGAGAACGCCGTGGAACACGGTTCCACGAGCAGTCGGCCAGGGGCCGACGACGCCGTCGAACACGGCAGCAGCGGTGACCCGTACGTCCGCGTCTCGGCCGAGACCGACGGGGGCCTGGTCACCGTCGACGTGACCGACCGCGGCCCCGGCGTGCCCGACGACGAGGTCGCGGTGCTCACCGAGCGACGCGAGATCAGCCAGCTCGAACACGGGAGCGGGCTCGGTCTGTGGGTCGTCAAGACCGTCGCCGAACGCTACGGCGGCGACCTGGCCGTCGAGAACGACGAGGACGGCGCCACGGTGTCGGTCGGCGTCCCTGCGGCCTGAAGGCGAGGGTGTCTGCCTGCCCACGTCGGCGTACGGGCCGCGGATCGGAACGAACTAACACGGGGCCGTTCTTGGACGCGACGATGCCCTCCGAAACGGACGCGTTGCTTCGCTCGATACGACGCTGGCTGATCCTCGCGACGTTCGCGATCGGAGTCGGTGTGGTCGCTATCGCCGACGCCGGGTACATCGTGTCTAACTATCAGGACGAACTCGTGTTCGCGGTCGGCGGTGTCGCCGGCGGCGCGGTCGCGCTGCTGGCCGGTCTGACGCTGCTGTCCGACCTGGGTAGCGGGGGCGACCGCCCGGAGCCGTCCGAGTGACGGACCCCGCCGCCGTCGCGGCCGCTACTTCGGCGCCTGGTTGTACACGAGGTTGCGCTGGATGTCGTTGGCCCCCTCGTAGATGACCGGGACGCGCACGTCGCGGTAGACCCGCGCCACCCGTCGTTCGGTCAGCACGGACCGGCCGCCGTGCAGTTGCATCGCCTTCTGCGCGCAGTCGTTAGCCGTCTCCGTCGCCTTGAGCTTCGCCATCGCCGCCCAGAAACCGGCGTCGTCGCTCCCCGCGACCTGGTCGGCCGCGCGCCAGGTCAGCGCGCGGGCGGCCTCGAACTCCGTCCGCATGTCGGCCAGCTTGTGCTGGACCGCCTGGAACTCGTCGACCGAGCGGCCGAAGGCCTCGCGGTCGTGGACGAACTCCCACGCCTCCTCGATGGCCGCCGCCGCCATCCCGATGCCGTGACCGCCGACGATGACGCGGCCGTGGTTGAAGAAGTCGGCGAGCATGTAGAAGCCAGCGCCCTCGACACCGATCAGGTGGTCCTCGGGCACGCGGCAGTCCTCCAGGGTGAGATGGGCCTGCTTCGACGCCCGGAAGGCCATCTTCTCCGGGATGTGCTCGGCGTTGTAGCCGTCAGTGTCCGTCGGCACGACGAACAGCGAGTAGTTGCCGTAGCGGTTGTTCTCGTCGTCGCCGGTCTTGGCGTACACCGTCACCCAGTCGGCCTCGACGCCGTTGCCGATCCAGTACTTCTCGCCGTTCAGGACGTACTCGTCGCCGTCCTTCTCGGCCGTGGTGGCCATCCCGGCGAGGTCGCTCCCGGTCTCGGGCTCGGAGACGGCGAGCCCGGTGATCTGCTCGTTCTCGGCGACCGGACGGAGGAACTCCTCTTTCAGCTCCTCGTCGCCGTGTTCCTCCAGGATCTCCGCGCCGAAACTCGCCAGTTGCAGGGTCAGCGCGATGCCGGCGTCCGCGCGGTAGAACTCCTCGGCGATGGCCAGCACCTGCTCCAGCGAGAAGCCCTTGCCGCCGTACTCCTCGCCGATGTCCTGGGCGACCAGTCCCGCGTCCATCCCCGCCTCCAGCACCTCCGTCGGGTACTCGCCGGACTCGAAGTACGCCTGGGCGTTCGGGGCGATATGTTCGGCCGCGAACTCACGGGCCTGTCGCTTTACGTCGTGTGCTTCCTCCGGGACCGGCCGCTCGTCCAGTAGTTCCATACCCTCTCAAAGGCCGGCAGTACCAAATAAATCTCGGCACGGTAGCAAACTCGTGAAGGGTTTATAATTTATTCGTGTCCGGCGAGTGTGGCGTCTCCGAGGGTGCGCCGTCAGGACCCGGGCGCGGCGTCGTCGGGAACGCGTCCCTCGACGAGCGACTCGTCGCCGTACTCCTCGCGCAGGGCCTGTTTGTTGAACTTCCCCGTCGCGGTCTTGGGGACCTCGTCGATGAAGACGACGGTGTCCGGCACCCACCACTTCGGATACGATTCGAGAACGTGGTCGCGCAGCGACGACTCCAGCGCGCCGGTGTCGGCGCCCTCGACGGGCACGACGAGCGCGAGCGGGCGCTCCTGCCAGCGGTCGTGGGGGACGCCGACGACCGCGGCCTCGCTCACGTCCTCGTGGGCCATCAGTTCGTTCTCCAGTTCCTGCGAGGAGATCCACTCGCCGCCGCTCTTGATCACGTCTTTCGCGCGGTCGACGATCTTGAGGTAGCCGTCTTCGTCGACCGAGACCACGTCGCCGGTCTTGAGGTAGCCGTCCTCGAACTCCGCCTGGTTCGCGTCCGGCCGCCCGAAGTACTCCGTCGTGACCCACGGCCCTTTCACCCACAGCTCGCCGAAGTCTTCGCCGTTCCACGGCACCTCGCCGCCGTCGTCGTCGACGACCCGGAACGCCAGCCCGGGCGTGATCAGGCCCTGCTTGGACCGCTTTTCGAGTCGCGTCTCGTAGTCGGCGTCCCGGAGGTCGCGCTTGACGTGGGCGGCCGCGCCGACCGGCGAGGTCTCGGTCATGCCCCAGGCGTGGAGCAGTTCCACGTCGCGGTCGTCGAAAAAGCGGATCATCGCCTCGGGCGCGGCGCTGCCGCCGACGACCAGCCGGTCCAGCGCCGAGAGGTCCACGTCGTTGTCCTTCACGTACTCCATCAGTCCGAGCCACACCGTCGGGACGCCAGCGGTGACGGTCACGCCCTCTTCTTCGATGAGTCGCGCGAGGTCCGCCGGCTCGGGCTGGGGGCCAGGGTAGACGTGTTTGGCCGCGCCCGCCGTCGCCGAGAACGGCAGCCCCCACGCGTTGACGTGGAACATCGGGACGACGGGCATCACCACGTCGTCGTCGTCCAACGGGATCCCCTGTGGCTGCTGGAGCGCCATCGTGTGACTCCACAGCATCGACTGGGTGTACTCGACGCCCTTCGGACGGCCCGTCGTCCCCGACGTGTAACACATCCCGGCGGGCTGGTCGGCGTCGTTGTCGGGCCAGTCGTACTCGGTGGGGTGGCCGTCGATGAACGACTCGTAGGCCACCGCCTCCAGGTCCGTGTCGGGGACCGACTCGCCCATCACGACGTAGCGCTCGACCGACTCGAACGACGAGGGGTCGTCGGCGTACGCGCCCTCCAGCTTGGGGAGGAACGACCGGTCGACGAACAGCGTCCGGTCCTCCGCGTTCTCGACGATGTACTGGACGTGTTTGTCGGGTAGAAGCGGGTTGATGGTGTGCAGTTGCGCACCCATCCCGGGCACACCGAAGTACGTCTCGAAGTGCCGGTGGTGGTTCCAGCAGAACGTCCCGATACGGTCGCCCTCCCCGTAGCCGGCGTCGTCGAGCGCGCCGGCCAACTGCGCCGTCCGGTCGCCGTACTCGTCGTAGTCGTACCGGACGACCCCCTCGTGCGTCCGCGAGACAACCTCCGTCTCCGGATACAGCTGTTCGGCTCGCCACAGGAACGGCGCCAATGTCTGGTCGGTTCCGCCTGGCATGCCTTAGCACACGCACCGCTGGTACAAGAAACGTGCATGAACGATCGGGTCAGATCCGCGTTCGGCACGGTCGGTCCGCCGGACGGTCCCGCCGCTAGACTTCGATCTGCTGCATCAGCGCGACGAGTTCGTCGAGTTGTGGGAACGTGTAGACCTTCACGTCGACGTTGGAGTCGGGCGCCTGGACGTGCGAGTCGAACATCAGGGCCATGTCGCTCTCGCGGTCGCCGACGAGGTCGTCGACCATCCCGCTTCCCGGGCCGAAGATAAAGGACGGCGGGCCGATGTCGATGGTGGTGTCGAGGACGTTCGCCCACCCGTCGATAAAGCCGCTCGTCATGATGTTGCCGATCTCCTGGATCGCCGACCGTTCCATGTCGGTGAACCCGCTCGCGTTCGGGTCCGTCTCGCCCATGTCACCGATCATCCCGTGGGAGAGTTCCTTCGCGCTCCCGGCTTCGAGCAGAAAGAGGATGTGGCCGTGGGGCGGCTCGACCATCTCGATGCTGATGCCGATCTGCTCGGCGTGGCCGACGTGAGTTTTGATGTCGGGGATGTCGATGAAATTGATCTTGGTGATCTCCATCTCCGTCTCCATCCCCGTCATCTGGCTGAGGTGGTCCGCGACCGTGTTCCCGCCCTCCTTGGCCATCTTGTTGAACAACCCGAGTTTCCGGATATCTATCTTCAGACTCATTGGCGACCCTGCGAGGTGGGCAGGCGTTTCGACCCGACCCACATAAGCGGTCCCCCCCGATTTTCGCGAGCGAGACTCGGCGTCGGACGAGCGGCCGGCGGTCCGGCCGTCCCCACTCTCTCGCAGGCCGCCTACCACTCCCGCTGACTGACCGACACGCCCTCGCCGAGCGGCAACAGCGTCGTCTCGAAGCCGTCGGCGGCCCCGACCGCGTCGAGGTAGTCGGCGATCCCCTCGGTCATCCCGTTCATCCCCGAGCGGTCCGCACCGCCCGCGGCGCCGCCGTCCTCGAAGTACGCCCGGAGGTCACCGGCGTCGATGGACCCGCCGGCGACGGTGTTGTCGGCGGCGACGATCCCACCGGGCGCGACCTTCTCCCGGACGGCCTCGAACGCCTCGGCGTAGCGCTCCTTCTGGCAGTCGATCAGGACCACGTCGAACGGCCCCTCGTAGTCGTCGACCGTCTCGATGGCGTCGCCGTGTTCGAACGCGGCGCGGTCGGCGAGATCTCCACGAGCGAGGTACTCGCGGGCCTGGTCGAGTTCGTCCGCGTCGATCTCGGTGAGGACGACCTGCCCGTCCGCGGGAAGCTCCCGCGCGAACCAGTACGCCGAGTAGCCAAAGCCCGACCCGAACTCGAAGACGCGCTCGGCGTCGGCAAAGCGGGCCAGCATCGCCAGCCACCCGCCGACCGCCGGTCCGACGTACGGAAACCCTTCGTCGCGCGCCTGCTCTCCCATCTCCGCGATAACTCCGTCGGCTTCGGGACCCAGCGCGGTCGCGTACGATTCGAGGAACTCGGCGATCTCGTAGTCGGCCATACCCGGGGTTCGACCGCCGCCCGGATAAGCGCCCCCGCCCCGGCCAGGCGTTCCGGGATCTGGGGAGGGGACAAACACCGAGCGTAGAACCCTTTCATTCCCACCCGTGTCGGCTGCTGAACAGTCTACGTGGGTGGGAATGAAAGGGGCCGACCGTTCCGGGAAGACGGGCGACGCAAGCACTGCAGCGAACGCAGTGAGCGAAGCGCGCAGCGAGACCCTCGACCGGAACGGTCGGGGGCTTTCACGCTGTCCGCGGTGATGTTAGTGGTCGCGATAGTCGCTCCGGAGTCCCTCGCACTCGTTCCATCACCCGACTCACCAGCAACTCGAACTCCGAGCCGTCGAGAGATTCATACCGATCCGACCGTAACTTCGAACATGTCAGAGACCCCTCCGGGGCCCAAAGGCGAGCCGCTGTTCGGGAGCAGTCGGCGCTACGCGCGGGACCCCTTCTCGTTCATCTCGGCGCTCGAAGAGACCTACGACGACGTGGCCAACTTCGACATGGGGCCCATGGAGACGTACATGGTCACCGGCCCCACGGACATCGAGCGGATCCTCGTCTCGGAGGCCGACTCCTACCGCAAACCGGAGTTCCAGAACGACGCGCTGGGCGACCTGCTCGGCGACGGCCTGCTACTGAGCGAGGGCGAGACGTGGGAACGACAGCGCGAACTGGCCAATCCCGCCTTCCGCATGTCGCGGCTGATGGGGATGGCCGACCGGGTCACCGGCCACGCCGAGTCGATGGTCGGCGGGTGGACCGCGGGACAGACGGTCGACTCCGAGGGGGCGATGGCACGGGTCACGCTACACGTCATCCTCGATTTGATGATGGGCGTCGAGCTCTCCGACTCACGAGTCCGGACGGTGCAGGACCAACTCGACCCGCTCGGCCGCCGCTTCGAGCCCGACCCGTTGCGCTTCGCGATGCCGGACTGGGTGCCGATGCCCGGCGACGAGGAGTTCGAATCCGCCGTCGCCACTCTCGACGACGTACTGGACGACATCGTCGCGGCCCGCCGCGGGCGCGAAGGGGTCCGCGGCGTCTCGACGGTGCTCGACTCCCCCACCGAGGGCGACGGTCCGCCGATGGACTTCCTGTCGCTGCTCCTGCGGGCGCAAGACCGCGGTGAACAGTCCGCGGAGATGCTCCGCGACGAGATGATGACGATGCTGTTGGCCGGCCACGACACCACCGCGCTGACGCTCACCTACACGTGGTACCTGCTCTCGGAACACCCGGAAGCCGAGCGGCGTGTCCAGGAAGAGGTCGACGACGTGGTCGGGGACGAGCGCCCGAACATGGACCACGTCCGGGAGTTCGAGTACCTCGACTGGGTGATCAACGAGGCGATGCGGCTGTACCCGCCGGTGTTCACCATCTTCCGCGAACCCACCGAGCCCGTCGAACTGGGCGGCTATCGCGTGGACGCGGGCTCGACGCTCATGCTCCCCCAATGGGGCGTCCACCGGTCGGCCCGCTACTGGGACGACCCCGAGACGTTCGACCCCGAGCGGTTCAGCCCCGACCGCCGCGACGACCGGCCGCGGTTCGCCTTCTTCCCGTTCGGCGGCGGGCCGCGCCACTGCATCGGCAAGCACCTCTCCCTGCTGGAGGCGAAACTCATCGTCGCCACCGTCGTCTCCGAGTACGAACTCGACTTCCAGGGCGAGGGGCCACTGGAACTCATGCCGTCGCTGACGATGCACCCCCGTCAGACGATGGAGTTCCGAGTCGAGGAGCGGTAGACGGACGGCACCGTTCCCGTCGCCGAAACTTCTACTTTGGATCGAATACGACGTATTAGATATGAGCACCTCGATTCGGATCTCGGACGCGACGAAGCGGAAACTCGAAGCGCTCAAGCGTGAGGGGGAGTCCTACGACGACTTGCTCGACCGACTGGCGCGGTCGGACCGCGACGTGGCGGAGATGGCCGGGTTCGGTCCGGACGGTACCGACGAGCACATGCGATCGAAACGGGCGGAACTGAACGAATCCTTCGAGGGTCGGGAGAGCCCCGGTGAACCGCGGGACCGGTCCGACGAGGAATGATCTGTCTCGACAACAGCGTCCTCCGAAAATTCGCGGACCCAGATCCCGACCCACAGGTCGTCACGTATCTCGACAGTCACGCTTCCGAAGTTTGGATCGTCCCCGCTATCATCGCCTATGAATTCTACAGCGTGGAGTCCGACCGAACCGCCGTGCAGCGACTGCAGTTGCTTCTTCGCGAAGCTATCGACGAGATACGTCCGTTCACCGACGACGTCGCAGTCGAGGCTGCTGTACTGGAGGGAAGTCTCCAGAAGCAAAATCGCTCTCTCGGGACTGCGGACCTCTTGAGCGCAGCGACTGCCAGAGAAGCAGGTGCGACGTTCGTCACTGCAGACAAACGTGATTTCGACAAAGCACCGCTACACGAGCTTCTGGAACTCGACATCATCGACGTTTCCTGATCAGCGAGCATCCAGCGCCGCCCGCCCCTCGTCGATCCACCACTCCAGATCGCTGTAGGCTTCGGGCCAGCTGGTCAACAGCCGATGTCCGTCCGCGCTCGCCAGTTCCTCGGCCGTCCAGAACCGCACGTCGACCACCTCGTCGTCGGCCTCGGGAGTTCCCGACACGTCCGCGTAGTCGGCGGCGTAGCAGAGATACGTCTTCTGCACGTCGCCGAACTTCGCGAACGTCCGCGCGTCGAACAGCGCCAGGTCGTCGGGGTCGACGGTCAGCGTCGTCTCCTCTTGGAGTTCCCGCGCGCCCGCTTCGTCGGGGTCCTCGCCCGCCTCGACCATCCCGCCGGGCGTTCCCCACAGGTCTCGGTCCGACGCGTCGACGTTCACGAGCAGGACGCCCTCGCCGTCCTGGGGCTTCGCCGCACTGCCCGGGGGACTCCGTCCCCCGCTGTCGAGGACCGCCAGCCGCGCCGTCGGGATCGGGTTGAAGAACTCGTACTCGCCGCAGTCGCCACAGCGCTGGACCGCCGGCGGGTCGACGGCTTCGAGCGGGCCGCCGCAGTCCGGACAGTAGTCGGGCGGCGTGTTCGGCATACCGTCGCGTGCGCGGGCCGACCACCTAACTCTACGGTGCGCTCGCGGCGGCTTCGGGTGTCACCGGTTGCGGCTCACCGGGAACTTCACGCGGTCGGGGTACTCGTTGAACTCGGCGAGAATCTTCTCGTAGAGTTCGTTCTTCGTCCGCTGGCCGCGCCGCGGGTGGACGATGTATCTGACCTTCAGTTTGACCCACGAGGTCTCCTGTTCGACGTTGACCGTCGGCCGGGACTGCACTTCGAGTTCGACGGGCGTCTCGGCGAGGCGTCTCCGGTAGCGCTCGACGTTGCGTTCCATCTCCTCCCCGACGACGTCGTTCGCGACCCGGATCATCGTCTCCCGGGCGAACGCCAGGTCCGTCTCGTAGGCCACCTCGACGTCTATCTCGTTCCAGACGTACGGGAAGTCCTCCTGGGTGAAGTTCTTGACGTGGGAGGACAGCACCACGGAGTTCGGGACGGTGATCGTCCGCCCCGAGGGCTGGTTCGAGGAGACCAACTCGCCGTTGATCTCCCACAGCGTCGTCACGAGGAAGTTCACCTCCACCACGTCGCCCTTGGAGTCGTCGATGGCGACCCGGTCGCCCACCTGGTACGGTCGGTTGACCATGATGTACACCCAGCCGATGAGCGAGAAGAGGGGTTGCTGGAGCGCGAACGTGATCCCGAAGCCGACGACGCCCAGCGAGAACAGGACGCCGAGCCACTGCTCGGTGACGACGCCGGCCAGCCCGACGGTCCCGACCAGTCCGAAGGCGAGCCGGAGGACGTTGCGCAGGTCGTGGCGCCGGCGCTTGCTGGCCGCTCGCTCGGTGAGCCAGCCGCCGACCACGCGGTAGGCACCGTACGTCGCGAGGACGACCGCGGCCACCAGAAGCGCAGTCACCGCGGCCCGTTCGACCGACACGCCCCAGACGCTGCCGAACCCGAACGTCGCGGCCGCCACGAACCGACTCGCTACCGCCGCGACCGCCGCCACGCCCAGCGAGACGTACCCGACCCGTCGCATCTGCCAGTCCGCTCGCGGCCCCGCCACAAAGTTCCACGGGGTCGACCGCGCGACTACGCGGTCGCCGCGGCCCACAGCGAGCCGCCGCTACCCCGTTCGGTACGTGTTTTATCTGCCGGGCGTCCCAACCGTCGAGCGATGGTATCCACAGGCGATTCCGCACCGACGTTCACCGCGACGCTCGGCACGAGCGACCACGAGGACTTCGACCTGGCCGACCACATCGGCGACGGGCCGATCGTCCTCGCCTTCTTCCCCGGCGCGTTCACACCGCCGTGTACCAACGAGATGGTCGCCTTCCAGGAGCGGCTCGGCGACTTCGAGGACGCCGGCGCCACCATCTTCGGCATCAGCGCCGACTCGCCGTTCTCACAGGGCGCCTTCCGCGAGGAACACGGCATCGAGTTCGATCTGCTCAGCGACATGGACGGCGACACCATCGAGGCCTACGGCCTGACGATGGATATCCCCGACCTGGGCCTCTACGGCAACGCTAACCGCGCCGTCTTCGTCGTCGACGACGAGGGCACCGTCGTCTACGACTGGGTGGCCGACGACCCGGGCAACGAGCCCGACTACGACGAACTGCTCGACGCCGTCGAATCGGCCTGAGGGCGACACCCGTTTTCACCGCCGTCGTTTCCGAGGACGCTGTTCCACCCTCAGAGCCGCTCGCGAGCCAACGGACCGACCACCGGAAACTCGAACGCCATCCCGTTGTACGCCGTGAGCATCGCGACGACCCAGACGACGGGCACCACGTTGAAATACAGGAACGGCAGAAACGCCGCCGTCGGGAACAGGGCGACCAGCGCCGCCCCGAGGTAGACACTCTGGAGCGTGTGGAACGCGTCGCGCTCGGCCGGTTCGGTGACGTACCGGATCACGAGCCCGCTCACCGGCATCGCGAGATACGACAGCGCCGCCAGCGTCCGCCTGTTCCACAGCCGGCGGCCGGCCGGCTCACCCATCGGTCGGCACCTCGCAACTGTGTCGGTGGGTCACTGTCCGTTCGTTGGATCGGGCGGGAGAAAAATTCACGTGTCGGCGGTCGACGACCGGCGGAAACGGGTCGAGCGTCGTGTCGGCGGTCAGCCGAACAGGACGCTCGCGGCGTCGAAGGCGCTCGGCGAGAGGAGGCCGAACGCGGGCAGCAGGGCGAACGTGACGAACGCGGCGATGACGACGGCGGCGTACAGCGAACTCGGGTAGCCGCCGAGGTCGAAGTCGCCCTCGGGCTCCTCGATCCACATCGCCTTGACGACCCGGCTGTAGTAGAACAGCGACAGGGCGCTGTTGACGATGAGCGAGGCGGCCAGCAGCCACGCGCCGGCGTTGACGGTCCCCAGCAGCAGGTAGAGCTTCGAGATGAAGCCACCGCCGACCGGGAGGCCGGCGAGACTGAACAGGAAGATGGTCATCGCGGCGCAGGCCAGCGGCGCCTGCTTCGAGAGGCCGTTGAAGTCCTGGAAGGTGCGGCCGACCCCCCAGTACTCGGTGAGCGCGAGGAACAGGAACGCGCCGGTGTTCATGAAGCCGTAGACGAGCAGGTGCATCATGCTCGCGCCGAGGACGAGCCCCTGGTCGGGACCCGACAGCGCCGCGAGGCCAATGAGGACGTAGCCGGCGTGGCCGACCGAGGAGTAGGCGAGCATCCGCTTGACTTTCTCCTGGGTGGCGGCGGCGAAGTTGCCGACGGTCATCGTGACGACCGCGAGGACGGTGACGGCGGTGACCCAGTCGACCATCGGGTCGCCGCCCGCCAGGCCGCCGACCTCCGGGAACGCCGTGAGGAACACGCGGAAGGCGACGACGAACCCGGCGGCCTTCGAGGCCGACGAGAGGAACGCCGACACCGGCGCGGGCGCGCCCTCGTACGCCTCGGGCGCCCAGAAGTGGAACGGGACGCTCGCGGTCTTGTAGGCGAACCCGAGCAGCATCATGATGACGCCGACGCCGAGGACGCCGGCCGGGATCGCGGACCCGGTGGTCAGTGCCTCGGCGACGGCCTCCAGCTGGAGGCTGCCCGTCGCGGCGTAGACGAGGCTGATCCCGTAGGCGAGCACGGACGACGACAGCGCGCCGACGAGGAAGTACTTCAGGCCGCCCTCGACGCTGCCGCGGTTCTTCTTGAGGAACGCGACCAGCGCGAACGACGGCAGGCTGGCGAGTTCGAGGCTGACGAACACGGTCGCGAGGCTGTTAGCCGAGGCCATCAGCGACATGCCCGTCGCGGCCATGATGACCAGGCCGTAGTACTCGGCCTGGTACTCCTGTCCTTGGAGGTAGTCGTAGCTCGCGAGCGTCACCAGCGCGGTCACGCTGCCGACGATGACGATGAAGAACAGGCTCATCCCGTCGACGATCAGCGCACCGCCGTACAGGTCGATCGCGCCCGTCCCGCGCGGTTGACCGACGCCGAGCACGAGGAAGTAGCCGGCGACGAGGAACGACACGAGCGCGCCGACCGTCGAGACTCCCGCGAGGACGGCGTTGGAACTCGTCCCCGGCTGTGGCTCGATGCTGTCCAAGACGAACAGCAACATGGCCGTCACGCCCAGCGCGATCGCCGGCGCCAGCGCGACCCAGTCGGCCACCTGGAAGCCCGCGATGTCGACTACCACGGCGCGACACCTCCCTGGAACAGCGCGCCGGCAGCGTCAGCGATCGCCTCGTACGGAACCGCGAGAGAGACCGCTCCTGGCGGGAGCAGCGGGTTGACCGCGTTCTGGATGTCCTGATACACCAGCCCGGGGTCGACGCCCAGGGCGATGACCAGCACCAGGAGTACGACCAGCGGCGCCACGTCGTGGACGGGCGCACGCGACACGTCGTAATCCGTGGCGAGACTGTACTCGCCGAACAGCGTCCGCTGCATCGCCCACAGCAGGTAGCCCGCCACGATGACGATGCCGAACATGCCGGCGGCGGTCACCAGCGGCGCCGCGGGGATGTACGGCGAGGCAAAGGCGCCCTGGAAGATGAGGTACTCGGCGGCGAAGCCGGCCATCAGCGGCAGGCCCATGTACCCGAACGCCGCGGCGACGAAGATGCCGACGGTCCAGGGCATCCGGTCGGCGATCCCGGAGATGTCGCCCACCATGCGCGTGTGGGTCTCGTTGTAGATGACGCCGACGGTCATGAACATCAGCCCCGAGATGAGGCCGTGGGCGACCATCTGGAACGTCGCGCCGCCGAAGCCGTACGGCGTGAACGCGACCAGGCCCAGGATGACGTACCCCATCGACGAGATCGACGAGTAGGCGACGATGCGTTTGAGGTCCTGCTGGGCCAGCGCGAGCATCGCACCGTAGATGATGCTGAGGACGCCGAAGGCGACGATGATCGCCGCGTAGTCCTGGGCGACCCCCTGGAGCATCGTGAAGTTGAACCGCAACAGCGCGTAGGTCCCCATCTTCAGGAGGACGCCCGCCAGCATCACGGAGACGGGCGTCGGGGCCTCGACGTGGGCGTCCGGCAGCCACGTGTGGACCGGGAAGACGGGCACCTTCACCGCGAACCCGGCGAACATCAGCGCGAACGCGACCACGCGGAGCGTGTCGGGGGCGATGCCCGCGACGCTCCCGAGGGCGCCGTCTTCACCGAGCGCCTGCGCGATGGCGGGCAGGTCGAAGGTGGAGATGGAGTCGCCCAGCCCGAACACGAGCGCCATGAAGCCGACGAACATGACCAGCGTCGCCACGTTCGTGTAGACGAAGAACTTGATGGCGGCGTACTTCCGGCGCGGGCCGCCCCAGACGCCGATGAGGAAGTACATCGGGACGAGCACGGCCTCCCAGAACACCAGCCACAGCATGAAGTCCAGCGCGGTGAACACGCCGATGAGGCTGGCCTCCATCAGCAGCATGAGGCCGTAGAACTGCGACTGGCGCTCGTCGATCGGCGTCCACGAGCTGACCAGCGCGAGCGTCGTCAGCACGGTCGCAAGCACGAGCAGCGGTAGGCTGATACCGTCGAGGCCGACGTGCCAGGCCAGATCGTAGCGGCCGAGGCTCAGCCAGCCGATCGTCGACTCGAAGGCGATGTCGCCGTCGGCCATCAGCGCGTTACCGACGCCGTCGAAGGCGGTGTACATCCACAGCGAGATACCGACGGGGACGAGGCTCACCGCGGCGGCGAGCTTGCCCGCCCACTCGTCGGGCGCGAGGAAGACGGCCAGCGCACCCAGCAGCGTGGCGCCCAGCAGGGCCTCGACGGGCCCGGCGATCGGCATCAGGCACCACCCCCGAGGACGACGAAGACGACCAGCAACAGTGCGAGCGACAGGGTCATCAGCGCCGCGTAGTTCGAGACGACGCCCGACTGGATGCGACGGAAGCGCGAACCGGTAAAGAGGCTCACGCTACTGACGCCGTTGACGACGCCGTCGACGACGCCCTGGTCGAACTTGTCCGCGGCCCGCGCGATCGGGACCGTCACGCCCTGTGCCAGCCACACCTGATATTCGTCCTGGTAGTAGTTGTGCATGAGCAGCGTCTTCGCACCTCCCAGCTTGTCCGTGTGCTCGGCCGGCTCGGCCGCGCCGTAGAGGCTCCGGGCGACGAGCACGCCCGCGACGGCCAGCCCCAGCGACAGCGCCGCCGACACGATCAGCGTCGTCGACTCTCCGCCGATGGGGTAGGCCGGGTCGACGTGGGGCACGTTGTGCAGCAGTTCCTCGTAGTGGTGCAGGTCCGTCGACAGCGCCTCGGGCCAGCCGCCCTCTTCGGGTCCGTTGACCCACTTGTGGAGGAAGTCGATTTCCAGGCCGGCCAGCTTTTTGACCGGCGCCATGTTGATGAATCCGACCGTCGCGGCGCCGATACCCAGAACCGCCAGCGGCCCTTTGACGTTCCAGCGCACCGGTTCGGGGTCCCGAGCCGTCTCGGAGCGCGCGTCGCCGTGGAAGGTCAGGTAGACCATCCGGAACGTGTAGACGCCCGTGAAGAACACGGCGATCAGCCCCATCGCGTACGCGAGGAGATACATCGTCCCGAGCATCCCGTCGGTCCCGAATCCGTGGATGAGCGCCTCGAACAGCACCTCGTCTTTCGACCAGAAGCCCGCGAACGGGACGATGCCCGCGAGCGCGAGCGATCCCGAGAGGAACGTCCAGTAGGTGACGGGCATCTTCTCTTTCAGCCCGCCCATGTCCCACATGTTCTCGTTGTGGTGCATGGCGATGATGACCGACCCGGCGCCGAGGAACAGGAGCGCCTTGAAGATCGCGTGAGTGGTCAGGTGGAAGACGGCGGCGACGTACCCACCGGAGCCCAGCGCGAGCATCATGTAGCCGTACTGGCTGATGGTCGAGTAGGCGAGCACCTGCTTGAGTTCCTGCTTGACGATGCCCATCGTCGCCGCGAACAGCGCCGTGAAGCCGCCGATCAGCGCGATGACCGCCAGCGCCGTCGGCGAGATCGCGTAGAAGCCGTACATCCGGGCGACGAGGAAGACGCCGGCCGCGACCATCGTCGCCGCGTGGATGAGCGCCGAGACCGGCGTCGGGCCCTCCATCGCGTCGGGGAGCCAGGTGTGCAGCGGGAACTGGGCGGACTTGCCGACGACGCCGCCGAGCACGAGCAGCCCGAGGACCGTGAACCAGGTCTGGGCGCTGTAGCCGGCGGTGTAGATCCCCTCGGCGCCCTCTGCGAGCGCCTGTTCGGCCAGCTGCGGGAAGCTCGCCATCGTGCCCGAGGCGGTCTCGACGGGCGCGAACAGGCCGGTTCCGAAGGTGGCGAAGATGCCGACCACGCCGACGAGGAAGAAGTAGTCACCGAAGCGGGTGACCAGGAACGCCTTCTTCGCGGCCGACGGCGGGCCGTCCTCGCGGAACCAGAAGCCGATCAGGAGATACGAACAGAGCCCGACCAGCTCGAAGAACATGAACGCCATCAGGATGTTGTTCGAGAAGACGAACGCGAGCATGCTCGCCGTGAACAGGCCGAGTCCGGCGTAGTACCGGGGCAGGCCCGTCTCGCCCTCGTCGTTCATGTAGCCCAGCGAGAAGACGTGGACCAGCAGGGCGATGAGCGAGACGATGACGAGCATCAGCGCCGTCAGCGGGTCGACCAGGATACCGAACCGGAGCGTGAGCGCGCCGTCGGCGACGCCGGCGACCCACGTGTAGAGGTTCTCGTTGTAGTAGGTCGCCGTGCCGGTGATCCCGGCGACGGTCAGCGCCGTCCAGATCGAGAGGACGAGCGAGCCGGCGGTCGCGATGATGCCGGCCTCGGCGCCGCGCTTCGGCATGTACTGCCCGGCGAACAACGAGACGACGAACGCCAGGAACGGGAGCGCTGCGATCGCGGGAACGAAGTCGAATGCACCTGCCATGCTTACCACCTCATCGTAGCCGCTTTAGTCACGTCCACGCCCTCGAAGTTGCGATACAGGACGAGGATGATACCGATACCGACCGCCACTTCCGCGGCGGCCAGCGCCATCACGAACAGCGAGAACACCTGCCCCGTGAGGTTCCCGTAGTGGAACGAGAACGCGACGAGGTTGATGTTCGCCGCGTTGAGCATCAGCTCGACGGACATCAGGAAGATCAGGGCGTTGCTCCGCGTGAGAATGCCGTAGACGCCGATGCAGAACACCGCCGCCGACAGCAGCAGGTAGTACTGGGTCGCGATAGCCATCAGTCCTCACCCCCGTCGGAGCCGGTCGCCCCGTCGGTTCGGTCGGTGTCGTCCCCGCGGCCCGCGAGCCGACGACCGCCGTCGGTCAACGCGGTGACGACGCTCTCGTCGCCTTCGCGACGCGCGAGCGTGACGGCGCCGTCCAGCGCCGCGTCGAGGACCAGCGCGATGATGATAAAGGCGACCAGGAAGCTCTCGGCCGGGATCGCGGCCTGGTCGGCCATGTTGAACATCGCGTAGCCGATACTCGCGACGATGCTGCCGTCGGGGAAGCCGGTGGGCTGTCCCAGCTCCGACATGAAGAACACGTAGGCCATGACGGCGAACAGGGCCAGGGCGGCCAGCCCGTTGACGTAGTTCACGTCGGTCGCCAGCCGCGGACGGGAGGTCATGTCGCCACCTCGTCGGACTGGGTGTCTTTCTCCGTGAGCATGATGGCGAACGTGATGAGGATGAGGACCCCACCGACGTACACCAGTATCTGCATCGCGGCGATGAACTCGGCACGGAGCATGACGTAGTACACTGCCACCGACAGCAGCGCCACGCCGAGCATCAGCGCCGAGTGCCAGACGTCGCGCGCTAACACGACGCCGAGGCTGCTCCCCAGTGTGACTATGGCGAACAGCGCAAACGCGATTGACTCGAGCAATGCCATCGTTGTCTCGAACCTCCTACCGGACGCCCTTTGAAGATTTCTGTATCGTCCCGCGCGTGGCCGCTCACGCGCCCGAAACCGTTAACGATTCGACGCAAACCACCGGTCGACCCGGCGTCGACACCCGTATCGACGCCTGACGTGTTCGGGACGCGTCGCTCTCGACCCCGTCGCCCGCCCGAGCCGCGCGCCGCGCCGCTCGCGCGCGCTCGGACCCCGGTTCGGGCGACGTGCGACGCCGGCCCGCGTCTGCTTACTCGATCCGGCTCTCGTCGTATCGGGAGACGTATCGGACCGCCAGCAGGAGCACGCCCAGGCCCGACCCCACGGTGACGACCCCGAACGTCGCCATCCCGAGCGGCGACGCCGGCAGGTCGACGAGGAAGAACAGGGTCGGGTCCATGCCCTCGGGGTTGACGTAGCCCAGCAGAGCGCCCATGGTGCCCGCGACGCCCAGCACGGCCAGGTACACCGCCAGGACGACGCGCGAGCCCGCGACCCGCCCGCCGAGCGCCAGTCGATCGGTGTTGGCTGTCACGACCGGCGGTTGGGACTGCGGGTGGTTAGCCTTTTCACATCGCGGCCGCTAGCTGGGGTATGAGCGACCTCGACGACGACTCCGGGTTCTCGGAGAAAGAACTCCTGCTGTTCGTCCTCACCGCCATCGCACTGCTGATGGGCGCCTCCACGTTCGTCCTCGTCATCGGCGGGTAACGCGGCCCATCGGCCCGCCACGCGCGACCTCGGATCGCACACCGACCGACAGCGGCGGCTCCGACCGCTCGCGGTGGCGTAACTCGGAGTGGCGTGGAACCGGGCAACACGTCGAGAGCGCTTCGGAAAAACGAGCCGAGGACGGGGTCGTCAGTCGTCGGTCGCGTCGTCCGGGTCGGAGTCGCCGCCGTCGACGGTCTCGCCGCCGTCGGAGCCAGGCTCCGACGAGGTGTCGTTCGCGTCACTCACGACACCGCCGTCGGTCACGGCCTTCTCCTCCTCACCGCCGTCGGCGAGAGCCGTGGTGATGCGGCGCTCGTGCCACTGGAACTCGCGGCCGTGCTGGTCGGTCTCCTTGAGGTCCCACGGGTCGGGGTCCTCGAGCTTCGGACCCTCCAGCCAGGACTGCAGCAGGTTCCAGACGAAGATGATCTGGCCCAGCAGCAGGATGACCGCGCCGACCGAGGCGGCCTGGTGCATCAGCGTCACCATGTTCAACGGCGCGATGGCGCTGTTGAAGTCGTAGGTCGCGTAGCGGCGGGGCATGCCGAGGTACCCCAGGAACAGCATCGCGAAGAACGTGATGTTGGTCCCGATCATCGACAGCCAGAAGTGGGCCTTGCCGAGCGTGCGCTGGTACATCCGCCCGGTGAAGATGGGGAACCAGTAGTAGATACCGGCGAACCCGGCGAACGCGATGGCGCCCATCACGACGTAGTGGAAGTGACCGACCACGTAGTAGGTGTCGTGGAGGATCTGGTCGACGGGGACCGACGCGAGGAAGACGCCGGTCACGCCGCCGATGATGAAGTTCGAGACGAAGCCGATACAGAACAGCATCGGCGTCGTCAGCCGGATGCGGCCGTTCCACATCGTCGTGATCCAGTTGAACGTCTTGACCGCGGAGGGTATCGCGATAGCCAGCGAGACGGCCATGAACGAGGCCCGCAGCCGCGGGTCGATGCCCGTCGTGAACATGTGGTGGGCCCAGACGCCGAAGCTCAGCACGCCGATCGCGAGCGTGGAGTAGACGACGAACTTGAAGCCGAACAGCTTCCGGCCGGAGAACTTCGGGATGACGTAGCTGACGATCCCCATCGGCGGGAGGACGAGGATGTACACCTCCGGATGGCCGAAGAACCAGAAGAGGTGTTGCCAGAGGATGGGGCCGCCGCCCTCGACGGCGAAGAACGTCGTCGCGAGGTTGCGGTCGAGCAGCAGCATGATCAGCGCGCTGCCCAGCAGCGGGAACGCGAAGAGGATGAGCGCCGACTGGGTGAGGATGGTCCACGAGAAGATGTCGAGGTTCGCCCAGTTGACGTCGTCGTCGCGTTCGGTGAAGATGGTCGCGATGAAGTTGATCGCGCCCATCGTCGCCGAGACCCCCGTGAGGTGCAACCCGAGCAGCATGAGGTCGACGCCGGCGTTGGCCTGTTCGGCCGACAGCGGCGTGTACATCGTCCAGGCCGTCTGGGCGCCGGTCATCCCGGGGAGGAAAAAGCCGGCCCAGATGAGGAGGGCGCCCGGCGGGAGCAGCCAGAAGGCGATGGCGTTGATCCGCGGGAACGCCATGTCGTCGGCCCCGATGAGCAGCGGGACGAAGTAGTTCGCGAACGCCGCGATAATGGGCGTCCCGAACAGGAACAGCATGGTGATCCCGTGGCTCGTCAGGATGGCGTTGTAGAAGCCGTTCTCGAAGAGCGCGCCCGTCGGCGCGATCAGTTGCATCCGGATGCCGAAGGCCATCAGGCCGCCGACCGCGAACGCGATGACGGCGTACGTCCCGTAGAGGATGCCGATGTCCTTGTGGTCGACCGTCGTCAGCCAGCGAGTGATGCCGGCCGGCTTCTCGCGATTGACGACGGCCCCGGCGTCACCGTAGCCGCCGCCCCCACCGCTCACGAGCGGTGTATACGAGCGCCAGTCCTCGACCCGTGAGAGAAACGCTGCGACGCCGACGAGGAAAACCCCCATCAGCACCGTCAGCGTGAGCTGCGCTGATACCATGAGGGAACCTCGGGACTGGTACCATATGAATGGTTAGGAAACCTTCCCGCGGAACCCGTTCGCGTGTCCGGGTGTTACAGGGGAACCGGGGCGTCGGGATCGACCGGAGGGGGAGGGGTGGGGTCGGGCGGGCGGGACCGCTCGGGGCGAGCGTCCGACGCGAGAACGGTCGGTCGTTCGGTGGCGATCCGACGGCGGTCGTGCAGGTCTGACGCGTCGACCGCGGTCTACGACAGCCTCACTCGTGTTCGCGTTCCATCTCTTTCTCCGCCGTCGAGATGGCCTTGCCGGCGTAGTACGTGAGGATCGTCAGCAGGATCGCCGTGACGCCGACGATGGCGAACTGCAGGCCGGTGACGAGCGGGTCGACGCCCCACGTCGGGAACAGCACGAACGCGCCGATGAAGAAGACCAGAATGCCGAGGGGGATGAAGTTGACCGTCAGGTCAAGCATCGTCTCGCGGTCGAAGATCTTCTCTGACATACCACGGAGTTCGGTCAGGCGGCTAAATATACTGTCGGTTCGGACCGGCGAGCGCGCGACTGGACGGCGAATCCGTTCGGACCGACGGGCGGTGAGACATCGCGTCCGCCCGACGACCCGTTCAGATCCCCTGCTGGGTCCGCCCGGCGGCCTGGCTGGCGACGGCGGCGGCGACGAGCATCACGCCGGCGACGGCGACGGCGAGGCCGCGGCCGACGACGCCGTTGGGGTCCGTGACGATCTCGAGGAGGCCCACCGAGGAGCCGGGGACCTGGGTCGCCACGAGGAGGCCGCCGAGCGCGGCGAACCCGGCCCCGAGCAGGGCGAGCGCCCGCCAGGGGCGGCTGGCGTACCCCGACTCGCCGAGGATGCCCGCGACGCTTCCGCCGAGCAGGAGGACCCCGCCGACGGCGAGCGGGAACACTCCGAGGAAGACGCCGATCTCCGCCAGGGCGAACCCCACCGCCACGAGGAGCGGCCACGGGCTGGCCGTCCGATACTGGTCCGACAGTCCCGGTTGCTCTTCCATGTCCCCGCATTGGAACCGGTCCGTCATAGGTACACCGAACTCCCGCGCGCGACGACCCGAAGATGATCGACGGCCCCGGGGAACTCACGGACGGCCGGTCGCCGATTCGGGCTCGTGGTCGTCGCGGGTCCGGGCGTCGGCCGGTCGGACGTGGGCGCAAAGTATTTGGTTCGCATGGGGCTTGTCCAACACAATGACTACGCGCGCTGTGGAGCAGTTCGACGAGTGGGAGTCGTCGCCGTTCCGCGACGGCTATCGCGGCCTGCACGACCTGGCCGATTCGGGCTTTTCCGGTATCGTGGAGGCCGGCATCGCCAAGCTCTGTATGCTCAACGGGACGGCCGTCGGCATCCTCGAGGGGGACATCGGTGACTTCGAGGGCTGTCTCTTATACACNCATCAGAGATGTGTATAAGAGACAGCGGCGTACGAGGCGCCCTCGCCTGCGCTCCCCCTGCTCGCGCTCATGCAGGAACAGAACGAGGAGGTACGGGGGAAGTACTACTCGGAGGATACGCCGCTCTCCGAAATCGACGACACGCTCTCCGATGGGGGGTTCACCGGCTTCATCGAGCTCTCGGAGAACGTCCTCAGCGGCGACTACTACGTCGTCTACCACCGCGGCCGCTCGATGGCCGTCGCCTGGGTGGGCAACAGCGGCCAGTTGCTCACCGACGACGAGGCGTTCGAGCGCGCCGACGACGAGGTCGGCATCTTCGCTGTCCACCCGGCGGAGCTCGACCCCGTCGAGATTCCCGACGTCGACGACGGTACGGACGCCGCCGGGACCGCCGACTCCGACGCGGTGGCCGCCGCCGGAGGGACGACCGCGGTCGACGAACCCGACCCGGACGCCGGGACCGATCCGGACACCGCCGCGGCCGAAGACACCGCCTCCGCGGAGCCGACCGCAGGTGCGGAGCCGGACGACACGTCGCGGGCCACCGAGTCGGGTTCCGCCGGTTCCGAGCCCGCGGACAGGGACTCGACCGCGGAACCCGGACCGGCCGACGCCGACCCGGTCTCGGACGAGGCGACGGCTGGCACCCCGGAGACAGTCGACGAACGGCCCCGAGACTCGGACGCAGTGACCGAGAACGGACCCGGCGAAGGGGCCGCGAACGCGAGCGGGGCCAGCGACGGCTCGGGCACCGACACCGCGGCGACCGAGACGGGAGACGGACCCGCCGACCGCTCCGGCGACCGGAGCCGAACCGGGGGGTCGGTGGGATCCGACCGCGCACGCGAGAGCGAGCGGTCGCCGGCGACCGACGCGGACCGAGTGGGTGAGACCGGCGGACGCGCGACCGACCGGGACGAGGCGGAGCGGACGCCCTCTGACCGGGAGACCGACCGAGGGGATCGGCCAGACCCCTCGGAGCGACGGAGCGACCGTACGGACCGAGACGGGGCCGGCGACGACCGGACCCCGGAGCGCGGATCGACCTCGCGGACCGCCGAGCCGGCGACGGATCGTGGTTCGGACCACGGGTCCGGAGCGAGTGCCGACCGAACGGAGTCACCGGGCGGCCGGGGACGCGAGTCGACCGAGTCGCGGCCGACCGACGCACACGCGAGCGAGTCGAGTCGGGACGCGGTGCGCGACCGTGGCGGCGGTGCGACCGATTCGCCGGACAGGACCGCCGACACGGGCCCCGCCGAGGAGTCGCGCGCGGTCGGCCGGAGCGGCGACTCCGGTGGCGCGGCGGCGGGCGCCACCACCCCGGGCCAGCTGGAGACGCACTCGATCCCCTCGCTGGACCCCTCGCGGACGACGACCCGCGAGTCCGACGACGGGGCCGCCGCGGCGGCGTCGACACCGGACGACTCGCCGGCCGGGGGCTCGACCGAGACCGCCGCGGCGTCGGCGGTCAAAGACGGGTCCGCGTCGCCCGCCCGCGAGCCCGACGACCGGGGGAGCGGCCGAACAGAGGACCGGGACCAGAGGGCCCCGACGGGCGCGTCGGAGACGCACTCGGAGGCCGCGTCGGCGGAGTCGCGGACGGCGGAGGCCGCGCCGCCCGACTCGCGAGCGGGCGAGTCGGGGGTCGGACGGACCGACGAGCGGGTGGCCGACCTCGAAGACGAACTCGCCGAGCGCGAGAGCGAGATCGACCGCCTGGAGGCCGACCTCGCGGCCGCCGAGTCCGAGCGCGACGAGCTGCGCTCGCAGCTGGAGGTGGTGCGGGCCGAGCGCGACGACCTGCAGTCCCGTGTCGAGCGCGTCGAGTCCGACCGCGACCAGCTGACGCGCGAGCGCGACGGGCTGGAGTCGGAGGTCGCCGACCTGCAGTCCGAGGTCGAGCGGCTGGAGGGGCAACTCGCCGAAATCGAGGAGGAGTTCGGCGCGGCGGTCGACGCCGAACAGCGGTTGAGCCCGGGCGAGGCGCTCGACGGGACCAACCTCTTCGTCCGCTACGAGTCCAAGGGGAAGGCGACGCTGGAGACGGCCCACGCCGGCGAGGCGAGCCGCCAGGAGGTCGGCGAGAACCTCGGGCTTGAGTACCACACCCAGTTCGACAGCGCGACGGCCTCGGTCGGCGGCCGGCCGTTCGACGAGTTCCTCCGCGACACGATGCAGTTCCGATTCGTCACCTGGGTGATCGAGAACCTGCTCTACGAGATCCGCGACACCGGTAAGGTGTCGGCGCTACAGGACCTCTACGACGCGATCCCGCAGATCGACCGCGCCGAACTCAACGGGACGGTCACCACCGAATACACCGAGGACGGCCAGGAGCGCCGGAGCCAGGAGTCGTTCGACGTGGTGATGCGCGACCGGATGGGCAACGCCCTGCTGACCGCGAACATGAACGACTCCCGCCAGGCCGCCAGCGAGAGCATGATGTCGGCGCTCGTCACGGCCTCCTCGCACGTCGGCGAGTCGACGGCGTCGCTCGGCGCCTCCTTCCTCGTCACGTCGAGTTTCTTCGAGCCGGAGGCGCTGGAGACCGCCGCCGACGCGACCAGCGGCGGGCTGCTCAGCCGCGACAAGCGCGAGAGCTTCGTGAAGCTGGCCCGCAAACAGGGGTATCACCTCTGTCTGGTCGAGGCGCGAGAAGAGAAGTTCCACCTGGCCGTCCCCGAGCTGTAGAACGGGCGACGACTCCGAAAATCAGTTCTCGACTTCGGCCGCTTCCTCGATTTTCATCCCTTCGAGCTTCTCGATGATGTGGTCGACCTTGCCGTCCAGGTCCTCGACGAACTCCCCTGTCTGTTCGGTCGTGATAGCGCCCTGGCTCGACGGCTCGATGAGGTTCTCCTCCTCGAGAACGCGCAGCGAGTACCGCACCTTGTGGTGCGGGTAGCCGGTCTCGTTGGACATCTTGACGATCCCGATCGGCTCGTTCTGGATCACCATCCGCAGTACCTGCAGATGCCGCTCCAGCATGTCTACTTCCTTCTCAAGTCTGTCTATCATGGCAATTGTTAACTTGTGTTTGAGGGTTTTAAAGGTTGCTGTCGGCCCGGGGATCGAAGGAAAGCGAACCGGCTTCAGGTGCCGCGTTACGCTCGGACGGCCACGCGACGAGCTACCAGTTTCGGGCTTGACCGTGGTAGCAGTTAACGATTCCGGTCACGGGGGCGGTCGGTCACCGGGGCGAAGCGTGCGGGAGTCCGCGCTGGGGCCGCCGCGGTCGGTGTCGTGGCCCCGTCGAGCGGGGCGGCCGCCGGACCGTAATCTGTTTACACCGGCCCACGGAATCTCGGGTGTATGACCGTCACCATCGTCGGTTCGCAGCTCGGCGACGAGGGGAAGGGTGGCATCGTCGACGTCTACGGTGAGGAGGCAGACGTCGTCGTTCGCTACCAGGGCGGCGACAACGCCGGCCACACCGTCGTCCACGAAGGCGAGGAGTACAAGCTCTCGCTCGTGCCGAGCGGCGCGATCCGCGGCAAGGTCAACGTGCTCGGCAACGGCTGTGTCGTCAACCCCCGCACGCTGTTCGACGAACTCGACGCCCTCCGCGAGCGCGGCCTCGACCCCGACGTGCGCGTCGCCGAACGCGCCCACGTCATCCTCCCGTACCACCGCCTCCTCGACGGCATCGAGGAGGAAGTCAAGAGCGAGGACGACGACGAGATCGGCACCACCGGTCGCGGCATCGGCCCTACCTACGAGGACAAGGCCGGCCGCCGCGGCGTCCGCGTCGGCGACCTGCTCGACCAGAGCGTGCTCCGCGAGCGTCTGGAGTACGCCGTCCCTCAGAAGCGCGCGCTCGTCGAGGACGTGTACGGGCTGGCTATCGACGACCTCGACGACCCCGAGGCGCTGGATCTCGAAGCCCTCTACGACGAATTCGCCGGCTACGGCGAGCGCCTCGCCGGCGAGGAGATGACCGTCAACGCCGGCGACTTCCTGGCCGACCGGCTGGCCGCCGGCGACAACGTCATGTTCGAGGGGGCGCAGGGGACCGTCCTCGACATCGATCACGGCAACTACCCGTTCGTCACGTCCTCGAACCCGACCGCGGGCGGCGCCGCCGTCGGCTCCGGGGTCGCCCCGGGCGCCGTCGGCGACGGCGAGGTCGTCGGCATCGTCAAAGCCTACCTCTCGCGGGTCGGCAGCGGCCCGATGCCGACCGAACTCGGCGGCGTCCCCGGCGACACGCCGGGCTACGACGGCGACCCCGAGAACCCCGAGACCGAACGCGAGGAACTGGCCACCTACATCCGCGAGGAAGGCCACGAGTTCGGCACGGTCACCGGCCGCCCGCGGCGGGTCGGCTGGCTCGACGTGCCGATGCTTCGCCACGCCGCCCGCGTCAACGGCTTCACCGGCCTGGCCGTCAACCACATCGACACCCTGGCCGGCCTGGACGAGGTGAAGGTCGGCCACACCTACCGGCTCGACGGCGAGGCACTCGACACCATGCCCGCCACGACCGAGAAGTGGGCCGACTGCGAGGCCGAATTCCGGAGCTTCGACGGCTGGGACGACTGCGACTGGGCCGACGTCGCCGCCGAGGGCTACGACGCGCTGCCCGAGAACGCGAAGACGTACCTGGAGTACCTCGAAGCCGAACTCGACGCGGCGGTGTACGCCGTCGGCGTCGGCCCCGGCCGCGAGGAGACGGTCGTCCGCGAGAACCCCTTCTAACCGCGATCGGTCCGGGACTCTCCGGCTCGCCGCCCGGCGCCCACTGTCCGCCACCGGCGATCGGAGTCGTGCAATATTTTCCGCTCCGCGAAAGCTACTTGTTCCGTCGCACTGGCATGTGTATGTGTAGCAAAGACACACGGTACCTCGCCCGAGTACCGGACGGCAATGTATCGAGCGGCTGAGCGGTGGTGGGCCGCGGCCGGAGTCAGACGAGATCACAGTGTCAGCACACGACTCACCGATACGACGCAGCGTCGAGGTCGAGTACTGGGTGATAGACGAACGGGGGCGGTTGACGACGCCGGGGTCGCTCGTCGAGGCGTCCCCCGGCGCCGAGCGCGAGTTCGTCGAGCCGCTGCTCGAGATCAAGACGACACCCTGCGAGACGACGAGGGCCCTGCGCGACGAACTCCGCGAGCGCGTGACAGCGGTCCTCGACCGCGCCGACGAGGTGGGCAAGGGACTCGTCCCGCTGGCGACACCGATCCACGCCGAGGAGATCGCCGATATACCGGCCGAGCGCACGCGCATCCAGAACGAGGTCGTCGGGTCGGCCTTCGAGTACGTGCGCCACTGCGCGGGCACGCACGTCCACGTCGAGCAGCGGCCGGGGGCCGCGGTCGACCAGCACAACGCCTTCGTCGCGCTCGACCCGGCGCTGGCGCTGGCCAACTCCTCGCCGTACTTCCGGGGCCAACGCCTCGCTGCGGGCGCCCGTTCGAAGCTCTACCGCTGGATGGCCTACGACGACCTGCCCCACCAGGGCCGGCTGTGGCCCTACGTCGCCGACCGCGAGGAGTACACCCGGCGGCTGGAGCGGCGCTACGAGGACTTCGAGACGGCGGCCATCGACGCCGGGGTCGACCGCCGGGCAGTCGCCAAGCACTTCGACCCCGACAGCGCCGTCTGGACGCCCGTCCAGTTCCGCGAAGCGTTCTCGACCGTCGAGTGGCGCTCGCCCGACGCCGCCCTCCCGAGCGACGTGATCCGCCTGGCCGACCGGCTCGCCGCCCTCGTCGGCCGTCTGGACGAGGTCGAGGTGCGGATCGAGGGCGACCGCGGCCGGGTCGGTCGCGACGAGATCGTCCTGCCGGAGTTCGACGCCGTCATCGGCTACGTCAACGACGCGATCCGGGACGGCCTCGCCTCGGCGTCGATCCGGGGCTACCTCGACCGGATGGGGTTCGACGTGGACGCCTACGACCCGGTGGCCCACGAGATCGACGGCCGGGCGACCGTCTCGCCCGAGGCGGCCCGCGACATCAGGCTGGAACACGCCGACCGGCTCGCGGCCGACGTTCGCCGGGTCGGCCCGCTCACCGGCGACTGACCGTCCGCCGGGACCCGACCGCGCCGGCGCGACGAGCGACCGCCCGGCCGCCGCCCGCTCACGCGTGGTGGTGGACCCAGTCGCCGAACTCGACGAACGACGAGCTGTCGCACCCGCCGCAGGACCCCGGCGGTTCGAAGCTGTGGTCGCCGCCGGACTCGTGGATCGGCGTCCCCGCGTGGACGACCTGGCAGCGTTCGCAGACGTATCGTTTCGGTTCTTCGGCGACGTGTGCCATACGATCACTACCGCCACGGGGGCGATAGTGTTGTTGCCGGCGTCTCCCGGCCCCTCGAGCGCGGCGGCACGGGTTCGAGGACGGGTCCCAGCCGTCCGGCACGCTTTTTTGTACCCGTTCCGGAGATACGGGTATGAAAGAGGACCTGCTGGACATCGTCTGCTGCCCGCTGGACAAGCACGACCTCGAACTCGACGCGACCGAGCGCGAAGACGGCGAGATCGTCACGGGGACGTTGACCTGCACGGAGTGCGGCGAGACGTATCCGATCGAGGACGGGATCCCGAACCTGCTGCCGCCGGACATGCGCGACGAAGCGCCGGCCTGAGCGCGGTACGGCCCTGTACCTTTTTCTATCGGCCGCGCCGACTGAGGGACGTGCCAGGGGATACGCTGCCCGTCCACGTCAGCCGGGACTCGCTCCACGCGCTGGAGGTACCCGACGCCTTCGAGACGGACGGGTCGTTCGACATCGGCGTGGTCAACCACGGCGGGTCGGTCCACGTCCACATCCACCTCGACGACGACCTCTCGGAGATCGCGACCGTCGAGGCCGGCAACCACTTCGTCGACAGCGAGAGCAAACGGGCGGTCCACGTCAGCGTCCAGGGCGCGGGCGAAGCGACCGGAACGCTGAAGATCGCCTCCGCCTACGGCGCCGAGACCCGCTACGTCACCGTCCGGATCACCGAGCCCGACGAGGAGGAGTCCACCGTCGAAGTCGACGAGTCGCTCTCGCAACCCCAGCCCCGCGAACCCGACGCCGGCGGTAACGGCGCCGCGACCGCCGCGCTCGCCGCCAGCCCCCAGCTGGTCGTCCTCGCGCTCGGCGTCCTCGCGCTCGGCGTCGCCGCGGCCCTCGCCCTGCTCGTCGACGAGGTCGTCGTCGTCGCCGGCGCGCTCGCGGTGCTGGTCGGCGTCCTCGCAGCCGTCTACATCGCGCTCGCCGGGGAATAACCGTCAGAGACCGCGCGGTCCGGAACCCGTCGTGACCCGGTCGCGCGCCTACTCGCTCGCTTCCTCGTCTTCCTCGGCGTCGTCGGCCGACGGTTCGTCCGCATCCTCGACACCGTCGGTACCGCCCTCGGTGCCGTCGTCGCCCTCGTCCGGGTCGGTCGGGACGCCGGAGAGGTTCCCCTCGTCGTCGAAGCGCTTGGCGCGCAGGAATCGCGCGCGGTAGCGGTTGGCGTCGTCTTTCACGTCGGCCTCGCGGATCGCCTCGGTCCGCCCGTCGGCGACCGCGTCGACGATTTCCTCGACCTGTTCCTTCTCGCTGGGCGTGAGTTCGAACTCGTAGGTCCGGGACTGCTCGCCCTCCAGTTTCGTCCACCGGCGGGCCGCCGAGATGACGACCGAGCAGGGCTCGCGACAGGGGAACTCGCCGTCCCCGCCACTGGCGGTTTCACCGCCTCCGTCCCGGTGCGTCGACGACGCACCGCCGTCCACGTCGAGGTCGGTCTCCTCGTCGTACTGCCACTCCCGGCGTTTGAGACACTGGGAGTCGTCGCAGCAGGCCTCGGCGACCCAGTTGACGTGTTCGTAGCCCTCCCCGCGGTCCCAGGTCCTGACGACGCCGTAGATGCCGGTCTGGCGGTCGACGGTGTCCCGCCAGTGGGAGATGTCGAGGTCGCCCTCGCGCTCGCGGTACCAGTTGGCGACCGTCGCCGGGTAGACGTACTCGACGGCGGTGGCCAGGTCGGCCGGGCCCAGATCGGGGAACCGCCAGCCGGTCTGTAGCGTCGGCGCGGTCTTGAGCGGGCGATAGCGACCGCGGTCGTCGTGTTTGGTTATCTCCCGGGCGTCCAGCGGGTCGTCGTGGTCCGCCAGATCGGCGGGGTCGCTGTCGGCGTCGTCGACGTGGCGGAGGTCGTAGCGGCGGCTCCCGGTGTCGTCGACGGTCGCGGTGATCCGCAGTTGGCCCCACTCGCGGGTGACGCCAGCTTCGAGGGCGTCGTAGCGGTCGGGGACTCGCTCGTCGCCGGCGCGTTCGAGCCAGCGGAGGAAGGCCCACCGCTCGTCGGCCTGGGGCGCCTCGGCGTGCCAGAAGTACCAGTTGGTCACGTGGGCGGCGTAGTCGGCCGCGGCGTCGCTCAGGTCGTCGCCGTGGACGACCCGCTTCGACCCCTCGTCGGTGGCGAGGACGTAGCCGTCGCCCTCGGTCTCGACCGCGAACCCGTCGAACTCGATGCCGTCCGCGGCGGCCTCGGCGACCGCCTCCACCTGCGCCGGGTCCACCTGCGCGTTCATACGCGAAGCGAGGGACCGACTCGGAATAAACCCCGCCGTCTGCGGCCGCGGCCCGCCGGCGGGCCGCGGTCGCCGTCACCGTCCGCTGCCGGTACTGGTCCGACCACCGGAAAGCGTATATCGCAGTCGGACAGATCGGTCGAGCGATGCGAATTCGCCCTCCACGAGACGCTCGGCGCCCGTCACGGGACCGCGGCCGACCACCGAGGTGACCCCCATGGAGTGGGAACCAGACCGCGGACTGACGGTCCGGATGGGGCTCGCCCTGGCGCTGGTCGCCGTCCTGCCCGTCGCGTTCGTCTACGCGTTCGTCTTCGCGGCCAACACCGTCGGCGTCGAACTGCTCGCCTGGGCCACCGACGACCCCTGGAACGGCCGCTTCTACGCGAACCCGCTGGTCGTCGTCGGAGCCGTCGCCGTCGGCTTCCTCGCGCAGTTCGTCTTCGGCGACTCGGTGGCCCTGCGGTCGGTCGACGCCCGCCGCGTCGGCCGCGAGAACTACCCCGACCTGGTCGCCCGCGTCGACCGCCTCGCACAGGTCGCGGGCGCACCGACCCCGCGGGTCGCCGTCAGCCGATCCGCCGTCCCCAACGCCTTCGCCGTCGGCGCCCGCCCCTCGCGGGCGACGGTCGTCGTCACCGAGGGACTGCTCGACGCCCTCGACGACGACGAACTCGACGCCGTCCTGGCCCACGAGATCGCCCACGTCCGCAACCGCGACGTGGCCGTGATGTCCATCTCCTATTTCCTCCCGTCGCTGACCTACCTCGTCGCCATCGCCGCGTTCTACGTGCTCAAGGGCGTCTTCTACGTCGGCGGCGGCCTCGACGACGTGGACGGCGACGGCGCGAAAGGCGTCGTCGTCGCCATCGCCGTGCTGGTCGTCAGCGCGCTCGTCACGCTCGCCATCTCCGCGCTGTTCTGGCTGGCGAGTTTCCTCCTGTTCCGCGTGCTCTCGCAGTACCGCGAACACGCCGCCGACCGCGGCGCCGCCGCGATCACCGGCGACCCCGCGGCGCTCGCCTCGGCGCTGCGAGTCGTCGACGACGAGATGAGCGACGCGCCCGACCGGGACCTCCGCGAGATAGACGGCGGCCTCGAAGCCCTCTACGTCGCCCCGGTCGACACCTACCAGTTCGGAAACGACCGAGAACTGCTCTCGTCCGATATCTTCCCGGCGACCCACCCCTCGACGGAGGAGCGGATCGAACGGCTGGGGGAGCTGGCGGGTGAGCAGGCGTGACTTCGCGGCGGCGGTTTCTCCGGGGCGTCGGCGCCGCGCTCGGGGCCGGTCTCGGCGCTTCCCTGGCGGGCTGTGGCTACCGACCGGGTGGCGGCGACATCCGCTGGCGAGAGAGCGGCAACTTCGCCGGCTTCCCGACGAGCGCGCTCGACGTGACCGACGGGCTGGTCGTGACCGTCGCGGACTCGACGATGAGCTTCGATATCGACCGCGAGGAGTGGACCCGCGGCGGCCAGATCACCGCCTACTCGACCGAGGACGGCGCCGAGTTGTGGAGCGACCACCTCGGCGGCGACCTCTCCTGTCACGCTGTCGGCGACGGCGGCGCGGCGGTCGGCTTCGACGGGGCGATCGTCCGCTACGGCGCGGACGGCAGGTGGTGGCAGTTCGAGGCGGGCGACCCCCTCGTCGCGCTCGCGGTCGCCGGCGAGTGGGCGTACGGACTCACAGAGACGGGTGCGCTCGTGGCCTGCTCCGACGGCGTCGAACGGTGGCGGATCGACCTGGACGCGGAACGCGGGGGCGGTGACGACCGATTCGACCCGATACTCGCCGCCGACACCGAGGCGGTCGTCTGCTGGGTCGGCGGAACTGTCCACTGTCTCGACCCGAGCGGCCGCCGCCGCTGGCGCCAGCCCGGGATCGACGCTCACAGACTCTCGGTCGTCGACGGGCAGATCTTCGCGTCGTCGAGAGGCAGTCTGGTCGCCCTCGACGGTTCTTCGGGGGAGAGCCGCCGGATCGGCGACGGATCGATCACGGAGTTCGCCGTGACCGCGGACGCCGTCTACGGCGTCTCCGACCTCGACGTGGTCGCCTACCACCGGTCGGGCGGCCGTCGGTGGTCGACGGCCGACGACTCGGACTCCAGCCGGAACCGCCCAGCCAGCGACCCGACCGACTATCAGGGCCGGGTGGCCGCCGACTCCGAGGGCGTGTACGTCGACTCCTCGCGAGGACTCACGGCGCTCGATCCCGCCGACGGAAGCCTGCGCTGGCGCGTGGGCAACAGGTCCCTCTCGGCCGGCCCGTTCCTCGCCGACTCGGGCGTGCTCGTCGCCGCCGACGGGCAGCTGGTCTGTCACCACCGAGAGATCGGCGACTGAGCAGGCCGTGTCCCCATCGTCCCACAGTGCTCCCCGTATCACCGCCGGGGCATCCACAGTCCGTAGAGAATACAGCAGAGGCCGACGATCGTCGCCAGGTCGGCGGCCAGCGCCAGCGCGGTGCGGACGGTCGACCGCAGTCCGGGCGCGAACGTCGCGACCGCGTCGAGGGCGGCGAACCCGCCGAACAGGACGCCGGGCGTCCAGAAGGCGACGAGAAAGCCCGCGGCGACGAACAGCATCGGCAGGCTCTCGTTCCGGCGGTACCCGCGGTAGGCGACGTAGCCGACGGCGAACCCCAGGACGGCGATGACGGCGGTCGTGATCCCGGGGATCAACCCGCTGGCGTCCGCCGCGAAGTGCAGCGGCGCGCTCATCTCAGGTCCTCCACGAACTCGGTGAACCGGTCGGCCATCCGTCCGCGGCGGGAGAGCCGTATCTCGAAGCCCTCGTCGGTGAGGTCGACGACGGCGCGGTCGAGCGTCGCGCGGTACACCTTGTAGTGGTGACCGTCCTCGCCGGCGCGGGTCTGCTCGGTGACGAGGTCCTGCTCGCGCAGCGTCTCCAGGCGCCGGTAGACGGTCGGTCCGGACACCGAACAGCGCTCGGCGAGTTGCTCCACCGAGAGCGCCTCGGCGGCCGTGGCTTCGAGGATCGTCCGCGCGCAGTCGTCGCCGAGCAGCGACGCCACGGTGTCGATGTCGGTGTCCTCATCCACACGTATCCACCGTCCTCCCGGAGTGTCAAGCCAGTGGCTCGACTTCATCCAGTGAAGCCGTGGCTACCCCCTTAACTGGTTCGGCGCGGTAGGACCGAGTGTGATGGTCGCAATCGACGAAACCACCCTCGGGCTCGCGTTCGCCGTCCTCGGCGTCGTGTTCTCGATCGCGTGGCTCGCGCTCGGACTGTACGGCATCAACTCCCTGCGGGAGATCCGGTCGGCGCTCGCCGACGACGACGCGGACGGCAACGGATCCTGACCGGTCGCTACCCGCTCAGTCGTCCGCGGGTTCCGCGCTGCCCGTCTCCGCCCGCACGCGCTCGACCGCGTCGGCCACGTCGGCGCCGGCGTCGGCCGCCCGTTCGAGCACCACGTCGGCCATCAGCGGCTCGGTCCCGACCGCGCCGGAGTACCAGATCCGGTGGCCGTCGACCGCGGCGGGCGTGTCCCAGCCGTCGCGGTAGTCGTCGGTCAGCCCCATGTCCTCGGGGATGTCCTCCTGGGTGTGGTAGCCGTCGGCGACGAAGAGGGGGACGACGACGATGTCCTCGCTCTCGAAGAAGTCGGTCACGTCGTCGACCTCGGGGTCCTCGTCCATGAACAGCGCCTTCACCTCGTCGAACCGGTCCATCTCGGCGATGCGGTCGGCGTGGTACTCGATGGCCTTCGCGGAGTTCTCGTTGCGTTCGGTGCCGTGGCCGACGACGGCGAGGCCGAACCCGTCGCCCACCTCGGGGTCGCCGGTCACCGACTCCGCGCGGCGGACGATCACGTCGCTCATCGCCTCGTGGGTGCCGACCGGGCCGCAGTAGTGGACCGTCTTGTCCACGTCGGTCGGGCGGAGCGTCGCGTGGGTGGCGCTGGTGCCGTCGGAGTCCCAGGCATCGGGGTCCCACTCCTCCAGGCGCAGCTCCCGCGGGATGACGTCCTCGGTGAAATACCCCTCCGAGATGAACAGCGGGACGACGTACACCTCGTCGCTCTCGACGGTCCGGAGAACTTCGCGGAAGGAGGGTTCCTCCTTCCAGAACCCCTCGCGGACCTCGTCGAAGGCGGCGGTCGCGCGGATGGTGTCTGCGTGGTCGAACGTCGGTGCGCTCGACCCCGCGTTGAGGTGCGAGCCGTGGGCGACGATGACGAGCGCTTCCATGTCCGCAGGTACGGACGAGTCCCCCAAAGGGGTGTCGTTGGGCGTCGCCAACGTCGACAGCGCTGTCCGCCCTGACTCGGCCCCGACCGCGCTCGCCCGTGGGATTTTTCGCGGTCCGGGTGGATCCGGCGGGTATGACACTCGCCGCGGACACCCGCGAGGCCGTCCGACGCCACCCGTTCCTCTACGACGCGCTCCGGGCCGGCGTGCTCAACTACACCGCCGCAGCCCGCTTTCTCGACGTCGACGGCGAGACCGACTCGGTCGTCGCCGCGCTCCGTCGCTTCGCCGAGGACCTGCCCGACTACGAACGACCGGGCGAGTCGCCGCCGGTGAGCATGCAGAGCGGGCTCGGCGAGGGCGACCCGGCCGACGCCTTGCTGGCGGTGAGCGACCTCGCGCTCGTTCCCGACGAAGGGTCACTCACGGCGATCACCGCCGGCGGCGAGGCCGACGCCGCCGCGCTCCGGCAGGTACTCGGGCGGCTGGAGACCGCCGAGGTGGCCGTGGAGGCCGCGGCGTTCGGTGGCGGGTCGCTGGTCGTCGTCGTCGGCCGACGAGACGGTCCCGACGCCGTTCGAGCGGTCGAGGACGCGCTCGCCGCGTAGGGCCGGCCACCGCTCGCCGCCTATCCGCCAACTTGAAACGCCGGGCCGCGTAGAAGCCGGTAATGACGCTCCAGGTGACGAACACGCTCACGGGCGAGCGCGAGGAGTTCGAGCCGGTCGACGACGACGAGGTCACCCTCTATCTCTGTGGCCTGACGACCTCGGACCCGGCCCACGTCGGCCACGCCCGGACGTGGACCCACACCGACGTCGTCCACCGGTGGCTGGAGTACCTGGGCTACGACGTGCGCCACGTCGAGAACTTCACCGACGTGAACGAGAAGATCGTCGCCCGCGTCGGCGAAGTCGGCGACGACGAGGAGAGCGTCGCCCGCCACTACACCGAGTCGTTCGTCGATGACATGCGCGCGCTGAACCTCAAACGCGCCGACGTCTACCCCCGCGTCTCCGAGCATATCGACGAGATTATCGCGATGGTCGAGACGCTCGTGGAGGCGGGGTACGCCTACGAGTCCGACGGGTCGGTGTACTTCGACGTGACCGCCGACGACGACTACGGCAAGCTCTCCAACCAGGACGTCGAGGCGTCGGAGGTCCAGGGCGACGAGGCGGAACTGGCCGAGAAGCGCCACCCCGCCGACTTCGCGCTGTGGAAGGCCGGCGGCGTCGACCCCACCGACATCGCCCAGCACCGCCACGACGAGGCGGCTCCCGCCGAGGAGGCCGCCGAGCGCGCCCAGACCTGGGAGTCGCCCTGGGGCGAGGGGCGGCCGGGCTGGCACATCGAGTGCTCGGCGATGTCGACGACCCACCTCGGCGACACCTTCGACATCCACGTCGCCGGGTCGGATCTCGTCTTCCCGCACAACGAGAACGAGATCGCCCAGAGCGAGTGCGCGACGGGGGAGCGGTTCTCGAAGTACTGGCTCCACACCGGGATGGTCCAGGTCGAAGACGAGAAGATGTCTTCGAGCCTGCGGAACTTCACGACCGCCCGCGGGGCCATCGAGGAGTTCGGCGTCGACGTGCTGCGGACCTTCTTCGTCTCGACCGTCTACTCGGCCGACCCGACCTTCTCCGAGGAGACGCTGGCCGAGGCCGAGGAGCGCTGGGAACAGCTCGAACGCGGCTACGAGCGGGCGGTCGAGGCCGCCGATAGCGTCGACGCCTACGCGACGGCCGCCGACCCCGCCCTCCGCGAGGCGGTCGAGTCGGCCCGCGTCGACTTCGAAGCGGCGATGAACGACGACCTCAACACCCGCGAGGCGATGGCGGCGCTGCTGGAGTTGGCCTCGGCGGTCAACGCCCACGTCGACGAGCGCGACCGCTACGACTTCCCGGGACTCAAGCGAGCCATCGACGCCTTCGAAGCCCTGGGCGGCGACGTGTTCGGGCTCTCGTTGGGGACGGCCGAGGGCGGAGAGGTTCGGGTCGCCGAGGACCTGGCCGAACTCGTGCTCGACCTGCGCGAACGGGAACGCGAGGCCGGCAACTACGAGCGTGCGGACGAACTCCGCGACCGCCTCGACGAGGTCGGCGTCGCGGTCGAAGACGGCGACGACGGCCCGACCTACCGCTTCGAGTAGGCCCCGATTGGGGCGCGGGTCGCCGCCGTCCGGTTCCTCGTCGGCGGGTTTATTCCCCGCCGCGACAACGTCGGTCACATGCTACGATCTCGCCGTGTCGGTATCGGAGTCGCGCTCGTTGTCTTGCTGGCGACCGCCGGCTGTGTCGGCTTCCTAACGGGGGACGCACCGCTCGGGTTCGCCGCGAACGCCACCGAGCCCGACGACGCGACACTCGAGGAGACGGGGTACCGACTGGAGGCAAGCGGCTCGCCCAACAGCACGCAGAACGTCACTGTGGGGGGCCAGACCCGGCAGGTCGTCGTCTCCAGCGAGCTCCGGCGGTACAACCGCAGCGTCGCGCTGGCCGAGGGTATCGAGGGCGACTTCGCGCGGGTGACCGTCTTCACGTCGCCCGCCGCGACGGTCGCGGGAACCTCGGTCAACCCCATCGGGTCGCTCTCCGACGAGCGGCTCGTCCGTCGGTTCGTCGGCGCCTCGTCGGGCCTCTCGAGTGTCGAGTTCCAGTCGAACCGCTCGGTGGAGTTCCTCGGCGAGTCCCGGACGGTCTCTGAGTACGCCGCTACCCGGTCGATGGGCGGCGTGCGGACGAACGCGACGATCCACCTCGCGACCGTCGAACACGACGGCGACTTCGTCACCGTCGTCGCCGTCCACCCCGAAGCGGTCGAAGAGCGCTCGCGAGTCGACGCGCTTCTGGCCGGCCTCCGCCATCCGCCGGCCTGACGGGCCCGTCGACGGGCGCGCTCGGGTCGTCTCGGGCCGGGACTATCCGCCGCCGCCGGCGACACCGCTGCCGATCGCGGCGCCGCAGTCGGCGCAGCCGACCACGTAGAACCGCTTCGAGGACCGGAACAGTCCGGCCATCTTCGCGTCCATGTCGACGAACTCGACGTCCTCTTTCTCGGCGAGTTCCGCATCGCATTCAGGGCAGTGGACCATACAGCAACCCCCACCGACGGGTTCGGTAAGTGTCTTGTCCCGCCAGCGCGGCGAGGCGAGGGAGGGGCCTGGGCCGCCGGCCGGCATACGCTTTTGTCGTTCGCGGTCATCGGGGGTGGACATGAAAGCGGCACTCCCGATGGGGCTCGCGCTCACGGCGGTCGGGACCGCGGGGTACGCAGTCGGCGTCGCCGCGCCCTACCCGGGCCGGTCGATCTCCGTGACCGTCGTCATGGTCGGGGTGACGCTGGCGGCCATCGGTCGCTCGAAGTCACCGGAGGACGAGCCGTGACGACCGCGCTCGTCTACCGCGCCGACGAGGTCACCGAGTACGACGACCTCCGGGCGGCCCGCGCTGCCGACGGGACGACCTGGGTCCACGCCGCCGGCGTCGACCACGTCGAGATGGAGCGAGTCGCCGACGCGTTCGGCATCCACCCGCTGTCCGTCGAGGACGTGTGCAACGGCGTCCGCCCCAAGACCGAGGAGTACGACGACTACACGCTCGTCGTCGTCAAGCGCGCCACCCTCCGCGGCGGCGAGACGACCTTCGACGAGGAGATCAGAGACGTGCCCGTCGGCGTCTTCGTCGGCAGCGACTGGCTGGTTACGCTCTCCCCGGGCCCCGCCGACCCGGTCGACCGCGTCCGGCAGGCCGTCCGCTCGGGCGACGAGCGACTCCTCCACCGCGGGGCCGACTTCACCGCCTACCGCGTCATCGACGTGGTCGTCGACGAGTACTTCGCGCTGCTCGACGAGATCGAAGACGACATCGAGGCCGTCGAGGACGCCGTGACCACCTCGACGGACATCGAGACGCTCGAAGCCATCAACAGCGTCCGCCGCGAACTGCTCTCCTTCCGCAAGCTCGCCTGGCCCACCCGCGAGGCTGTCGGCGTCCTCGCCAGGGGCGACCCCGCTCAGGTCGACGAGGAGAGCGAGAAGTACTTCCGCGACGTGTACGACCACCTCGTCCAGCTGGTCGACCTCACCGAGACCTACCGCGACCTCGCCTCCGGGGCGCGCGACATCTACCTCAACACCCTCTCGCAGTCCACCAACGAGGTCATGAAGGTACTCACGGTCGTCGCGACCATCTTCATCCCGCTGACCTTCGTCGTCGGCATCTACGGCATGAACTTCGGGGAGAGTCCCTACAACATGCCCGAACTCGGCTGGCCCCTCGCCTACCCCGCCGTCATGGTCGGCATGTTGCTGGTGGCGCTCATCATGCTGTCGTACTTCCGCGGCCAGGATTACATCTGAGCGACGGCCTCCGAAGGGACGTTCAGCCGTGGGCTCGCCTACTCCCGAGACGCTCCGGCGTTCGGAGACAGCGACCGCGAACGCGCCGGGCCGTTCGTCGCTCACCGTTGCCCGCAGTCGACACACCCGGGACGACGCGACGCCGAAGACCGGGGAGACCCCGCTCGAAAAGTGTTTGAGTCGTCGGCAACAAGCCGGGGTATGCTCCGGTATCTGGGGTTGCTGTTGCTGGTGCCGCTGCTGGACTCGCTGTTTCTCGTCTTCGTCGCGACACAGATCGGCGCCCCGCTGACGGTCCTCCTGGTCGTCCTGACCGCCCTCCTCGGGCTGTTGCTCGTCCGCGCCGAGAGCCGCCACACCATCCGCAAGATACAGCAGAGGCTCGCTGCCGGCGAACTCCCGACCGACGAACTGCTCGACGGCGCCTTCCTGCTGGTCGCCGGTGCGCTGACGCTCACGCCCGGCCTGGTGACGGACGCGATCGGCATCCTGCTGCTCGTCCCGTTCACCCGCGCGCCGGTCCGCTGGTTCGTCCGCGAGAAGATACTCGTCCCCTACATGGACAACAAGAGCGGCGGGTTCGCCACCGGCAACGTCTACATCGGCGGCTTCCCCTTCGGCGGCGAGGGCGGCCCCAACGTCGGCGGCCAGGGTCCGAACGCCGGGGGACCGGGCCCCGCGGGACCCTCCGACGGCGACGCCTACGACCTCGACGAGGACGCCTACGACATCGACTTCGAAAAAGGCGACCGCGACGACCGCCGCGGGTTCGACTGAGCGGCGACCCCCTCGGCGGCCCCCTGTGGAACCGTACCATAGAACCGCCACACGGCGCGGCTATCGAGGCCGAAGGGTAACTGTTAAAGTCCCCCATCGGAAACGTATGAATGCGTTCAGCACGGGCCAATAGCTCAGTTAGGTTGAGCGCTCGGCTGATAACCGGGAGGTCCGCGGTTCAAATCCGCGTTGGCCCACTTCAGTTTCTCCACGCTCGTCAGCCGACGGCGAGGCGTCGATCGGGTCGTAACGGTCGGCGGTGGGTCGTCGTGTGGAACGGAGCGGACGGTCACGCGCCGGGGCCGTCGGCGGCGTAGACGATCGAGGACGACCGGTCGTGCGGTGAGCGATACACCAGCACGAGTTCGTAGTCGCGGTCGACGGGGACGTTGATCGAGTCCTCGGAGACGATCCGACTGTCTTCGCCCGAACTGCGCCCGTCGGGCCAGAACCCGGTCTCGTTGACGTGGAGCCGCACCGTCTGGCCGTCCTCGGAGAACTCGTCCTGTACGTCCAGCGAGTCCGACGACTGGACGTTCCCGTGAGCGGTGTCCGAGGCGTTGAAGCCCGACCCGCGGACGTACAGCCCCCCGGCGACGATCGGGTCGCCGCCCTGGTGGGCGATCGTCGCGTACCCCGACCCCGCGTGGTCGGGGGTCGGCGTGTACCGGTCGTCGAAGCTCGTCGTCGGTGTCTGCGGCCCGGTCTGGTTCCCGTACCCGAGGACGAGCGACGCGACGACGGCCGCGAGGATCACCGTGATCGCGACTATCAGTACGACGCCGATAACCGGCGACACCGCGTCGTCGTCCGAGAGAATCCCGTTGATGTGCATGGTTCGACCAGCACCCGCGTGCGTGCGCAGTGCTATCGGGACGGTTCTCGGATACGCGAATAAGCGTACCACGCCGTTCTCGCGCGCACTGGCCGCTCAGTAGACATTTCCCACGTTCAAGCGCGGCCTGGCGTTCCGCGACGATGGACCGGGTGATTCTCGTCGATGAGAGCCGCGGCTACGCGGTGAAAATAAAACGGAAAGGAAGTGACCGGATTAGGCGTCGGGGCCTTCGTTCTCGTTCAGCGTCGAGGACGTGTCGCCTTCCTGAGACTGGTAGACGAGGCTGACCTCGTGGTCGCTACGAACACCTGCGTAGATGTAGTCACCGGAGACGACAGCACTGTCGTCACCGGAACCAGCGATGGCAGGCCACTGAGTATTAGGTTCGCCGATGAACCGGTCGTTCCCGGAAGTTATGTCGTCGACACTGGTGACATCAGACGACCAACTTCCCAGATCGGGTTCCACGTCGTCGCCGTCAGTGGTATCCCAGTCATTGACAAACCCACTCCCGCGTACATAGAGTTCATTGTTAGCCACGGTATCGCCACCGTCGTGGCTGATCTGAAGGAATCCAGCCGGCAGCGCGGTATCTGTCGTATCGTCGACTTCCTCGTAGTCGAAGCCGATCGTCGCCGTCGGTGCGCCCTGCTGCGCCTGATTCCCGAGGCCGAGGACGAACGACGCGATAACGGCCGCGAGGATCACCGTGATCGCAACCATCAGGATGACACCGATAACCGGCGACACCGCGTCGTCGTCAGTGATGATGTTTTTCAGATCCATCGTTAGTTAGGCGTCAGGACCTTCCTGCTCGTTGAGCGTCGAGGAAGTGTCGCCCTCTTGGGACTGGTAGACGACGCTGATCTCGTAGTCGCTCTCGACACCGACATCCACGGAGTCTCCGGAGACAACTGCACTGTCATCACCGGACCCAGCCGCGGCTGGCCAGGATCCAGCGGAGGTCACGCTGGTGTCTACGGTTGCATCGTAATCCGCGTCTTCAATATTTGTCGAACCCGAACCGGAGTCCCAGTCGGATTCCGGGATGAAGCCATCGCCACGGATATACAGTTCTTCGTTCGCGATAGTGTCACCACCGTCATGGGACACTTTTAGCCACCCCGCGCTCGGCCCGTATGGCGAGCTAGGAGAATCTGCGGTCTGCTCGTAGTCAAATCCGATCGTCGCGGTCGGTGCGCCCTGCTGTGCCTGATTCCCGAGACCGAGGACGAACGACGCGATGACGGCCGCGAGGATCACCGTGATCGCGACCATCAGGATGACGCCGATAACCGGCGACACCGCGTCGTCGTCGTCGAAGAGTTGCTTGATATCCATTGTGTTCACCGCATCTCTTCTGGCGCGCTGACACGCACACCCCTGCGAGATGCTATCGAGTAGTTTCCGCTTACCCACATAAACCCGTGGTTGCGTTTCCCCTGAATCTCCCGTTCAACCGGAGGTTTCGCCGTTCAAGCGCCGGTTGAACGGCAGTAACGGAATCTGAGAATGGGCACGGGAACCGCTAAAACTGCCGACATGGGCATATACCGACCATTTCCCCGTGAAATATACGACATTTGACTCGACGCCGGGGAGTCTCCGGTTTGGACCCCGGTGGGCACGTGCCACCGTGGTCGACCCCGAACGCGCGCGGTACCGTTCGGCCGGGCGTCGATAATGTGACCATACCCGCGCGACCGTCTCCTCGCTCGCCTCCGCCGGCTCGTGTGTTAGTGGTCGACACATATTTGTAATGGAAGGCGGTATCTGGCCCCATGGCTCGAACACGTCGTGCAGTTCTGGCAATGGGTGCAGCAAGTCTCTCGGCGCTCGCAGGGTGTGGAAACGGTGGTTCCAGCGGCGGCGGCGGCGGTGGTGGCGGCGGTGGCGGCGGTGGTGGCGACGGCGGCGGTGGTGGTGGCGGTGGCGACGGTGATTCGGGACCGTTCCCGGATAACACAGACGTGAACGACATCTTCGAGGAGATCGGCGAGACGATCGAGATCCCCGTGGGGGAGTACCAGGCGTACGAACTCGCTTTCCCGGACGGCGGCGCGCTCAGCTACGAGTTCACCGTGACGAGCGGTCCCGCTATCGACGTGTTGATGGTCCGCGACGGCGAGTTCAGCTACTTCGAGCAGGGGTACCAGGTGAACTACAACTCCGCCCACACGATCCAGGAGGACACGGAAGGGTCCTCGTCGGCCGGGGTCAGCTCCGGGACCTACTTCCTCACCTTCGACAACTCCGAGAGGGGGCGTGCCCAGCCGCCGACGCCCGAGCCGACGCCGACGCCCGAGCCAACGCCCGAGCCGACGCCCGAACCGACCGATTCGATGGGTGGGAATTCGACAGCGACGGAGTCGATGGGGACCGACTCGATGAGCGGCGGGTCGGAGTCGACCGACTCGATGAGCGGCGGCGATGGAGGGACTGCCACGGTCGAACTGTCGATCACTGCCGGCCAGTAAGCGAGCGACACCGCTCGGGCGCCGGGTCCAATCTGCGCCCAGAGCCCAAATACTCAAAGCACTTCACTCCCGAGTGTAAAGCGACAACCCATGCCCACCGTCGAAGTATCACTTCCGGAAGACGTATTCACGAAGCTCGAACGCATGACCGAGGAAGAGTTCGTCAGCCGCGAGGCCGCCGTCGAGGAGTTACTCTCGATGGGACTGGACGCCTACACCCGCGACACCGGCGAGGAAGTCGCCGAAACGGACATGGCCGACGAGTTCGCCGACGACATGTGGGACACCGCCGAAGACCCGGGGATGCGCGAAGAGGACGACGACTTCTCGTTCTGAGGGCCGCGACGGCGCCGCCCGGGTTCGGTCGACACCGGCCACCGGTATCCTGCTCGGATACCGGCTGGACCCGGATGCCCTCCCGCGGATCGCCCCTCGCTCGCGGGCCGTCTTCGAAACCTTCAATTGTCCCCCTCCTCAACTTGAGAGTGTAGCAGGCAAGCGCGGGTTGGTGGTCTAGGTTGGTTATGACACCTCCTTGACATGGAGGAGGCCGGCGGTTCAAATCCGCCCCAACCCATTCTTTCGACGGCACAACTCCACGAGCGACTTCCATGTCGCTCGCCCTCGTGCCGTCTGTCGTTGGTTTCGCGGAGTTGAACCCTGGCAGTCGCGCGCAGCGAACGGAGTGAGCGAGCGCGTCTGCATCCGGTTCAAATCCGCCCCAACCCAGTTCTACTGAAGCAGGTCCGCGAGCGACGCGCCGGCCCGGGGGAGCATCACTCGAAGACGCCGTCGGGATCGCGCTCCCGCAACATCCGCAGCATCACCTCGGCGAACCGCTCACCGTCGGCGGCTTCGACCACCGCGGTATCGGCGGGTTCGCCGGTCACACCTTCGAAATCGACGCTCGTGTACCCCCGAGTGAGGCCTTCGCGCTCGTCCACCTCGACAGGGTGCGTTTCGACCCGCTCGCGGAGTTCGGGGTAGGCCAGCAGCGCCGCGGTGAGTCCGTCGGGTTGGGTGATGCCGTCGAGCCCGTCGGCTTCGCCCCGGTCGCGAACGACTTTCGTCACTTCGCCGAAGAAGTCGGCGAGGTCGGTGTCCATCGCGTCGATGTCTTCGAGTCGGTCGGGACCGAGCGCGGTGCGCAGGCACAGACCCCAGTCGACGAGGGTCACGTCGAAGGCGTCGGTCACCCGCTTGGCGGCGTCGGGGTCGGCCCAGACGTTGAACTCGGCGGCGGGTGTGACGTTCCCCCGGGACTCGACCGCCCCGCCCATCACCCACACCTCGTCGACGAGGTCTAGCATGGTTTCTTCGCGGGCGTGCGCGAGCGCGAGGTTCGTGAGCGGGCCGATACAGAGGAGGGTGATCTCGCCCGGCGACTCCCGACACCGGGCGACGATCTCCTCGGGGGCGAATCCCGCGGCGGAGTCGATGCCGGTCTCGGGGTGGAGATCGCCGCCGAGCCCGCCCTCGCCGTGGATCTCCGTGGCGTGTTCGTGGGACTTGACCAGCGGCGAGCGGGCGCCCTCGTAGACCGGCGTGTCGGCCGCGTCGACGAGCGAGAGCGTGTACTTCGCGTTCTCGACCTGGCGGTCGAAGGGGACGTTGCCGGCGACGACCGTGACGGCCTCGACGGACAGCCGGTCGGTCAGGACCGCGAGCGCCAGCGCCTGCGTGTCGTCGCCGGCCGTGTCCGTGTCCACGATGACGCGTCGCATACCCCGACATCGCGCCCCGGACGTAAGCCCCTGAGGGTTGGTGGCTGGAGTAATTCGGTGGCGACCGTACCGGAGTGGCGCGAATCGTGCACGATGAAAGCCCTCTCCCCGCTCGCTAGCAACTGATTCTCCCAGAGTGAGAATCAGGTGACGAAAGCCCTCGCCCTGCTCGCTCAGAGTTAGAACGACCGCAGGAGAGAACAAGCGATGAAAGCCCTCGCCCCGCTCGCGGTCGCTGAGCGACATACCCTCACGGCCTGCGGCCGTTCGGGTAGGGGTCACTCAGGCGACCACGTAAACGCGAGCAGGGCGGTCGGCTCCGCCGACCGCCGCAAGCCGTGGCGGCTGCGCCGCCACGCGCGCCTCGCCCGTTCAGTCCACCGGGAGAGCAAGCTCTCCCGAGCCCGCGCGAACGCTGTCGCGCGGACACCAGGGACCGCGACCAGCCCGCACAGCACCGCAGACTACCACATGCCTCCCCAACCGATTCACTCGCTCCCTCCGGTCACTCGCTCATCCCTCGCACGGCTACGTCGCGCGCACGAGAGCGCGCGACAGCGCGCGCCACCACGCCCGTTGGCAGACTGGCCGTCCACGAGTGTGGCCGGTGGCAGTAATTCTCCGAGTAGCCGTCCACGGATCGGTCGCGGGCCCGACCCGAGGGATGTATGACGGCGGGCGGTCAAGTGGGGGTCGAGAACCGATGGCAAGCGACACAGACCCGACGGTTCCGGTGGTGTGTTCGGAGTGCGAGACCGAGACGGCGGTCGCGATCGACGACGTGGCCGACGCGGTCGAGCGTCACAACGATGGGCTCCACGACGGCGAACAGGTCGCCCGCGTCGACCCGGCGCTCGCCGACCAGGTCCGCGACCTGGTCGCAGAGGACCTTGGCCTGCTCGACGACCCCGCGGACGACTGACTCTCGAACCGATACGTTCCGCGAAGTTTCCGATCCGAGCGGTTAATTCGCCGTAATTCGGCTTGATCGGGGTTGACGGAGTTCCCCTTTCTTTGGGGACCCAGGCGTTCGGTCGTGTGGACGCCTCCGGCGTCTCGGAGACCACCATGTCACGCTCACACGACCGCGCGAGGGTGCGAACGCGACCGACGAGTCCGCTGGCCGACCGGATCGAGCGACCGCCCGTCACGTCCCGGGAGGTGACGAGTCCGTGACTCCCGAGCTGGGACGGTGTCGCCACTGTGGTCGGCTGGTCCCGGCGACACCGCTCTGTCGAGCCTGTGGGTACGACGCCGACCCGGAGCGCAACCGCCGCGCCAGGTTCGTCTGGGGACTGGTCGGGGCCTCGCTGACGCTGACGGTCGGCGGCGCGCCGGTGGGGCTGCTCTGCCTCCTGAAGGCGCGTGGCCACCACCGCGCGATGACCGGGCGAGTCGTCGCCGAGGAGTCCCGACCCCCCGCGATGGTCGTCGCGGCCCGAGCGGTCCGTCGGCGGCTGAGCGGGTCGGGCGGACGCCACGGAGGTGGTGGTTGACGTGCCGATGCGCTGTCGGAACTGCGGGTCCAGCGGGCCATTGATCGGCCGGGACCGCGACTGGACCGTCCTGAACGATGCCGCCGCCCCCCGGCGGCTCTACGAGTGTCGTCACTGCGGCCACCGCCAGCGCCGTCTCGACGCCCGGATCTAACCGTCGCAGGGCGAGGCACCGGGGTGAAGTCCCCGCCCGCTCACAGCACCGTGCCGTGTTTCTTGTCCGGTCGTTCCTTCTCGACGGACTCGTAGAAGGCGAAGCGGGCCGCGAGTTGCTCGCGCAGGTCGCTCGGCGGAACGATCTCGTCGATGACGACCTCGCTGGCCATCCGGTGCACGTCGATGTCCTCGCGGTAGGCCTCCCGGAGCTCACGCTCCCGGCGCTCGCGCTCCTCGGGGTCGTCGATCTCGGATAGCTTGTTGGCGTAGACGGCGTTGATCGCCGCTTCGGGGCCCATGATGGCGATCTCGCCCGACGGGAGGCCGATGGTCGACTCGGGGTCGTAGGCGGGCCCGGACATCGCGTAGATGCCGGCGCCGTAGGCCTTCCGGACGACGACGCACTGCTTGGGCACCGTCGCGGCCGAGGTGGCGTAGATCATCTTTTTGCCCGCTTCGAGGATACCCTCCTTCTCGACGCCCGAGCCGGCCATGAAGCCCGGCGTGTCGCAGAGATACAACAGGGGAACGTCGAAGGCGTCGCACTTCCAGACGAACTCGGCGGCCTTGCGGGCGGCGTCGGGGAAGATCGCGCCCGCTCGGCGAGCGGGCTGGTTGGCGACCACGCCGACCGGCCGGCCGTCGACCCGGGCGAAGCCGGTGAGGATCTCCGGACCGTACTCCGGCTGGAGTTCGAAGAAGGAGTCCCCGTCGACGACCCGCTCGATCACCCGCTCCATGTCGTAGCCCTTGTTTGGCTCCTGCGGGACGACGCCGTCGATCCCCTCGGGCGACTTCGCCGGTGGGCGGCTCTCGGTCTTCGGTGGCTTCTCGTCGCTGTTGTCCGGGAGGTAGGATATCAGCTGGGCGACGAGGTCGCGGGCGTGGTGTTCGTCCTCGGCGACGAGATCCGCCGAGCCCGAGTGGCGAGTGTGTACGTCCGGCCCGCCCAGGTCGTCGAGGTCGATCTCCTCGCCGGTGACCATCTCGACCATCCGCGGGCTGGCGATGGCCATCGCCGACATGTCCCGGACCATGACGGTGAAGTCGGCGAAGACGGGGGTGTAGGCCGCACCGGCGATACAGGGACCGTAGAGGACGCAGATCTGCGGGACCCGCCCCGACAGCATCGAGTGGTTGTAGTAGTACTTGCCGATGCCCTCGCGGTTGGCGAAGAAGCCGGTCTGCTGGTCGATCCGCCCGCCTGACGAATCCATCAGATAGAGGACGGGTCGGCCGGTCTTCAGCGCCCGCTGTTGCATCCGGAGGAACTTCTCGACGCCGTGTTCGGCCATCGATCCCGCCTTGACGGTGAAATCGTTGGCCATGAAGTGTAGGTCCCGGCCTTCGAACTCGGCGGCGCCGGTGATGAGGCCGTCTGCGGGCAGTCGGTCGCCGTCGCCGGTCCCGTCCCCATCGCCGTCGTCCGCGTGGTCGGTCTCGGGCGAGTCGTCGTGCCACGCGTCGAAGTTGGCGAACGTCCCGTCCTCGAACCGCAACCCCGAGGGGTCGGCGGTTCGGTCGTAGTCGACACCCGCCGCCTCCCCGGGCACCGGGTCGGTGTCGCCGAACCACAACTCCAGCCGGTCGCGGACGAACAGCTTTCCCTGCTCGGCCAGGCGCTCGCGGTATTTGTCCGGGCCGCCCCGCCGGATGTCCGCGATCTCCTCGTGGAGGGCCCGCTCGCGGGCGGTCGGACCGAGGTCCTCGTCGGCCGCGCCGCCCCCCGACTCGCCGCTTCCGGAGGTGGGGCCGTCGAACTCGTTGACGACGGCCGGTTCGTCGGCGTCGCCGACGTACACCTCCACGCGCCCGTCCCCCGGGACCGTCCGTTCGAGCGCCGATGCGATCGCTTCGGCCTCCTCGACGCTCGCGTCCTGGGCGATTCGAACTCGCATGCCTCACTGGTCGCACGCGAGCGGTAAAGTATGCTCCCCCGTCAGACGGTGATTCGCCCGGTTCGGCCGATAGACCCGGTCGAGAGCAGTAATTTCCGGACACCCGGCTGAGGGGTAGAGCTTTCAAAGTTGATAGCTTCGGGCGACCGGTTAAGTAGGTGAACGGCGAAGGTCGCGCCAATGCGCCTCCGGTGGGTCTCCGTCGTGCTTCTGGTCCTCGCGTCGGTCGCGGCGCCGGCGGTCGCCGACGCGGTCGGCGAGAAACCCGCCGTCGACGTCACGGTTCGATCGACGGACGTGTCGAACGGTGACACCTACGAGTCGGGGTCGGACGTCGAGATCACGGTGAACGCGAGCGTCGGGGACGCCGCGTCCGCCGGGACGGCTCTGTCGGAGGTGGTCGTCCGGGTCAACGGCGACCTCGCGACCTCGATCCCGGTAAACGGGACGAGCGTCTCGGAGACGGTCAGGCCGGACCTGCGCGACGGGAGCAACTCGGTGCGGGTCATCGTCACCGACGACGCGGGCAGCGTCAACGCCACGTCGTTCACCGTCCGGAAGGACGCCGAGCCGCCCCACGTCTACCTGACGAGCCCGTACGAGACGGCGCCGTGGAAGCCGATCGGTGACGGGTCGGCCAACGGCACCCGCGCCACGATCGCCGGCAACATCATCGAAGAGACCTCGGTCACGGAGCTGCGGATCGTCCGGTGGTACGACGGCCACCGGACGACGGAGACCCTGCGGAACGTCGACGAGAACTTCTCCGTGGACCTCCTGTTGGGGCCGGCGGGGAACAACGGGACGCTGAACCGGATTCGGCTGACCGCCACCGACGAGTTCGGTAACTTCAGGCCGTACGAGTTCTCCGTTGAGGTGACCGACGACGCCGAGCCGGAGCTGAGTCTGCGACCGTTCCCGAACGAGACGGCCGACAACCGGATCTTCCTGGCGGGGACGGTCACCGACGACGTGAGCGTGGGCGGGGTCAACGTCACGGTCCGGGATCCTTCCGGGAACGTGACCGGAACCTACCAGGCCAGGCCGTCGTACTCCGGACCGTTCGACGACGACCGCTACTCGCTGGCGTTCAACGACTCGATCTACCCGCTGTACACCGGGACCTACGAGGTGACAGTCACGGCGACCGACACCGCCGGCAAGTCCGTCTCGGAGACGGTCACGTTCGAACGAGTCTCGCAGGCTGACGTGGCGCCGACCGTCGCCGTCGACCGGAGCCGGACCGTCGTCGTCGGCACCGAGCGGCTGTTTCTCAGCGGTGTCGCTTTCCAGGGCGTCACCGAGCGGGTCGTCGTCGAGACCCGGAACGCGACGACCGGCGGGACCGTCGACTACCAGGTCGTCCACGCCGGCAGCCTGCGCGAGCGCGTCGAGTTCGACCGCGAAGTGTCGATCGCACCCGGCCGCACGACGGTGATCGTCCGGGCGACCGACGCGAAGGGCGAGGAACACACCGAGCGCTTCGCCGTCGACGGGACGACCCGGGAGACGTTCGTCGACGAGGACGACGCGGCCGACGAGTCCCCGTGGCCGGCGGTCAGCGTTGAACCGCTTCAAGACGGCCGGCCGGGGACGGCGAGTTCGTCGGTCAGCGTCAGGCGCGCGAGCGCCGGCACGACCGTCGCCGTCCCAGCCGGGAACGCCTCGACGGTGGTCGGGACGGCGAACGTCTCGGTCGAGCGACTGCGGCTCGACGTGGCCGCCGACACGAACCTCACGGCGACGGTCGTCGCTCGCGAGCGGGCCGACGGCGCCCTCAGCGGGCCGGGCGACTCGCGGGTCGGCGCGACCGTCACCGTCCAGCACTCCGTGGCCGACGCGGCCGTCGACGGGGTGGCCTACGACCTGGTACTGCGCCGGGCGTACCTCGACGCACACGGGCTCGACCCCGCGAACCTCTCGGTCTACCGGCTCTCGGACGGGAACTGGTCGTCTGTCGAGACGGCCGCGACCGGGTCGAACGGGTCCAGCGTCCGGTACGCCGTCGACTCACCGGGGCTGTCGGTGTTCTCGCTGGCGACCGAGCCCGGCGCGGCCGACGGGGACGAAGGGGGCGGGACCGCCCCCGCGAACAACGGAACTGACGCCGGTGTGGGCAACGAAACGGTCGCGAACGGGACCGACAGCGGTGCGGACGACGCGAGCGACGACGCGGCGGACGAACCGGGGCCGGAGGTGGTCGTCACCAACCTCACGGTCAATCGGACCGCCGTGACCGTCAACGAGTCCGTCCTCGTCAACGTCTCCCTGGAGAACAGGGGCGACGCGTCGGCCACGTACACCGCCGACCTCCGAGCGATCCACGAGGGGAACACCTCGCAGGTGGCCAACCGGACGGCGGTGGTCCCGCCCGGCGAGAACCGGTCGCTCGAACTCACGGCCGACTTCGCGGAGCCCGGCAACCACACGCTGGCGGTCGACGGCACCGAAGCGGGCCCGGTCGTCGTCAGCGGTGGCGGCGGCCTGTTGTCGTTCCTCTCGGTGCTGTCCGTCCTCCCGCTCCGACTCATCGGGATCGGCCTCGGCGGCCTGCTGGGGCTCGGGCTCGTCGTGGTACTGTTGCGGTTCGTCCTCGGAAAAGTCGGCGGCGAGAGCGCGGACGGGTAAGAGAGGCGGTCCGTCCCTCCGACAGCCCGGTTACGACAGCGTCGCTTCGACCCGGTCGACAAGTTCCTCGTTGCCGAGATACACCGGGCTGCGCGCGTGGAGGCGGTCGGGGTCGGTCCCGAAGAGGTCACCGTAGCCGTCGGAAGCGCGGCCGCCGGCGGCTTCGACGACGAAGCCGACGGGCGCGCACTCGAAGCAGTAGCGAAGCTTGCCCTCGGGCGAGTCCGTCAGTTCGGGATAGGCGAAGACGCCCCCGTGGGTGAGCACCTGCATCACGTCGGCGATGAACGCGCCGCCGTAGCGGAGCTTCAGCCGATCGGCTTCCAGGTCCTCGACGGCGGCGGTGACGCCGTCGGTCCAGTCCGGGCGGCGGCCGCCGAAGGCGTAGACCGTCGGATCGTCGGGCAGCGTGAGGTCCTCGCGGAGGAGTTTGCGGCCGTCGTCGCCCTCGTCGGCGGCGCCCTCGATGAGGTACTCGTCGACGCTGTCGCCGTCGGAGACGACCATCGTGGTGTTGGGGCCGTAGAGGACGAACGCGGCGGCGACGAGGTGGTCGCCGCCCGTCGGGACCGGCTCGTCGTAGACGCTGACGATGGTACCCATCGGGTTGTTCGAGGTGAGGTTCGAGGAGCCGTCCAGCGGGTCGAGCGCGAGGTGGTACTCGCCGCCGTCGTCGGCCTCCCGGGCGGACTGTCGTTCCTCGGAGGCGTAGCTCCCGACGGAATCGAGCGCGAGCAGGCGCTCGCAGAACAGCTCGTCCGCGTACTCGTCGGCGGCGCGGACTTTCTCGCCGCTGGGGTTGTGGCCCTCGACGTACGCCCGGCGCTCGGGCAGCGCCTCGCGGACCTCCGCGGCGGTGTCCCGGACCACGTCGAAGACGGCGTCGACGGTCGGGTGCCCGATCCAGTCGGCCGAGGGCGGGAGTTGTTGGCTCATGGTTTAGGAGTGGTCGCATCGAGGGCCTCGTCGACCGAGGCCTCCTCGTAGATGACTTCCTCCAGCGCGTCGAGCAGAGCGATCGGGTCCTCGCGCTGCCAGACGTTGCGGCCAACGGCGAGGCCGGCGCCGCCGGCGTCCATGACGCTCTTGACGCTCTCGAGGAACTCGCGGTCGCTCGTCTTCGACCCGCCGGACATGAGCACCTTCGTCGGGCCGGCCATCCGGGTGACCGTCTCCATGGCCTCCTTGCTGCCGGGATACTTGACCTTGGCAATGTCGGCGCCGAGTTCCAGCCCGAGGCGGGCGGCGTACGCGATAGTCTCCTCGCCGGTGTCGTTCTTGACGGCCTGGCCGCGGGCGTAGGACCACATCACGACCGGGAGGTCGTACTCCCGGGCCTTCTCCTGGACCTCGCGGAACTCCTCGAACATCTCGACCTCGCCGTTGACGCCGGGGTAGACGGTGAAGCCGATAGCTTCGGCGCCGAGTTCCTCGGCGGCGTACTCGACGGAACAGTTGACGGCGCTGTCGGGCTCGCCCATCCAGAGGTTCGACGTCCCGTTGAGCTTGGCGAGCAGCGACACGTCGTCCTCGTAGGAAGGGTAGTAGGCCTCCGCGACGCCCTTACCGACGGCCAGCGAGGTGACGGCTGGGTGTGTGGCGACATCGAAGACGTGTTCCGGGTCCGCGCTCTCGGGCTGGGGGTCGAAGTCGACCGGCCCGTGCTCGATACCGTGGTCGTACGCCAAAACGAGGACTTTCCCGTCCCGGGTGACCGGAGCGTCTGCGATGGGTCGCATTACGAACAAGCGTACACGGACCGAACGTATATATCTTCTTTCTGACACGATTTACTACGGGACGAGTAAACGATTCGGTCGTGCGTAGTGTTCGCACGCGCTCGGACGGCCGGAATCGGCCGATTCGAAGTATCCGGGAGGTGCAGTCGGTCGACGCGGCGAGTACCTGAGCAGTACTCGACATGTATTGCGGCCGCCGAGCGAGGGGGTGTCTGGCGGAACCGGTCACCGGTCGGGAGTAGGCTTACCTCGGCGGCGGACCCAGATTGGGTATGCGCGAACTCGATGCGGTCGACACCGTCGGCGTCGTCGGCGCCGGCACCATGGGGAGCGGAATCGCGCAGGTCGCCACCCAGTCAGGCTACGACGTCGTCCTGCGCGACGTGGAAGACGACCTCGTCGAGGAGGGAATCGAGACCCTCGTCGGCGGGCTCGACCGCCTCGTCGAGAAGGGGACCATCTCGGAAGGGGAGGCCGAACGGATGCGCGAGCGCGTGACGGGGACCACCGATCTGGCCGCCCTCGCCGACGCGGATCTCGCGATCGAGGCCGTCGTCGAGGACATCGAGGTCAAGCGCGACGTGTTCGGCGACCTCGACGACGTGACCGACGACGACGTGACCCTCGCCACGAACACCAGCACGCTCTCGATCACGACTATCGCCGCCGCCACCGACCGGCCGGCCGACGTGGTCGGGCTCCACTTCATGAATCCGGTCCCCGTGATGAAAGGCGTCGAGGTGGTCGTCGGCGAGAAGACCGACCCCGAAGTCGTCGAGTTCGCCCACGCGTTCGCCGAGGCGCTGGGCAAGGAGACCTGGGAGGCCGACGACAAGCCCGGCTTCGTCACCAACCGGATCCTCATGCCGTGGATCAACGAGGGGATCCGCGCCTACGACGAGGGCGTCGCCGCGAAAGCGGACATCGACCGCGGGATGGAACTCGGGACGAACGTCCCGATGGGACCGCTCGAACTCGCCGACCACATCGGCCTCGACGTCTGTCTCCACGCCACCGAGACGCTCCACGAGGAACTGGGCGACCGCTACCAGCCCGCCTACCTCCTCAAACGAAAGGTCGAAGCCGGCGACCTGGGCAAGAAGACCGGGACGGGATTCTACGAGTACGACTAGCGCGACGCCGGCCGGAGACGGGACGGGAGAGTACAATCCCCGGTTGACCCTCCGATACCCACTTGGGACCGGCGGGTGAGGTGCGAAGTGATGACAGCCCGTCGTCTCGCTCTCCTCGCAGTCCCCGCGCTCCTCGTCTGTTCGTCGCTCGCTGCGGTCGCAGTCGGACCGGCGACCGCGGCGCCGCCGCCGGAAGCGGTCTGCGGCGTCTGCGGGGACGGACTCGCCGACGCCGCCGAGAACGAGGGCATCCGGCTCACCGCCGAGTACGGCGCGGCGACGATCCGCGTCGACGAGTCCGGGACCGGTCACTGGGCGGCACGCGTCCGGGTCGACGACCGTTCGGCCGACCGGCTCGCCGCGAACGCGACGCTCCGCGAGCGCGTCGTCCGGGCGAGTCTCGACCGCCGAACCGTCGTCGACGACCCGCGGAACCTGCACACGAGCGTCGCGAACGACACGCTCGTCGTGACTTTCGATCAGCCCGACGTGGCCCACGAGAGCCTCGGCGGTGTCGTTCTTGTGGACCTGCTCGATCCCCGCACCCGCCGGTCGGGGCTCGACCTCGAAGCGGACGAACTCCGGATCGAGGGGCCGAACGGCACGGTCGTGAGCCGCGCGCCGCCGGCTGGGACCGTCGAGGACGGGGCGGTCGTCTGGCGCCCCACCGACGACGAACCGGGATTCGGGAGCGACACCCGTCTGGCGTTCGCGCCGAGTGACGGACCCGGTGCGCGCGCGCTGACGACCGTGGGATTCGTCGCCTTCGGCGTGGGACTCGCGGAGCCGGGCGCGCTCGTCCTCGGCCTCGCGCCCGCCCTGGGACTCGGTGCCCTGCTGGTGGTCGTGCGGCGCTGGGGTGACGAGCTACCGACCGTGGACCCGTCACGGCTCGGGTACGTGCTCACACGCGCCAGCGCCGTCGCCGTCCTGGCGGCCTTCGGGTCGATCTTCTGGCTCGACCTGGTCGCGCCCGCCGTCGCCGAGACGGTGTTGACCTTCGCCGTCCTGTACGCGCTGGTCGGGAATCTCGCGGCAGACGCGGACTCCCTGTCCGCTCGCGGCGCGCTCGCGTGGACCCTCGGCGCGGCGGTGCTCGTGGCCGTCGCCGCGAGCACCGTCTCGATCGTCGCCCTCCAGACCGCCCTGCTGTCGGTCCCCGCCGTGCTCTGGTTCCCGCTCGGCCGCGCACACGGACGCGACCGCGGGGTCGCGGCGCTCGTTACCCTCTCGCTGCTGGCGGCACCGTTCGGCGGCGCCGTCCTCTACGCGCCGTCGGCGTCGCCGGTGCTGGGGCTGGTCCTGTCGGCGTTCACCACCGTCCCGTGGGCCGCCGCCACCGTCGCGTTCGGCGTCCCGCTGTACCTGCTGGGTCGCGGACCGGACGACACCGGCGACCCGAGTGAGGCCGACGGTCGAGCGAGCCCCGCGAGCGCGGACTGAGTGGCGTCGCGCGGGGAGAAACTTCGAACGACGAACCCGCCGTTTTCGGCTGGAGATCCGACCGACTGCGGCGGGACTCGCCGGCTGTGATCTCCGGCTGAAACGCACCTACGGAGCGCTCCCGAGCGTTCCCCACCGAACAGGAGACGGGGGACGGCCGCCTTCAAGAAGATTTCGGAGCGGCGGCGGAACTGCGGAGGAGAGACCGGTCGCTCACCAGCGGTGGTGGACGTAGTCGGCGACGTGGGCCTCGTAGATGTCGCGAACGGCGCCGTGGGTCTGGTGGGAGAGCGGATCGAGGTCGGCCGCGGCGTCGTTCTCGGCGACGTGGTCGGGCGAGGTCGACCCGGGGATCACCGTCGAGACGGCGTCGTGGTCGAGGACCCAGCGGAGCGTGAACTGCGCCATCGTCGCGTCGTCGGGGACGAACGGCCGCAGGTCGTCGACGGCCGCGAGCCCGTCCTCGAAGGGGGCGCCCGCGAACGTCTCGCCGCCCTTGCGGCCGACGCCGGCGTCGACGCCCTCCTCGGCGGCGGTCCGTCGGTGGTCGCCCTCGCCGAAGTCCTCCGGCCCTTCGAAGGCGTCGGCGAGCAGCCCCGACGCCAGCGGGACGCGGACGATGACCCCGATGTCCTCGTTGGCCGCGCGCTCGAAGAAGCGCTCGGCCGGGCGCTGGCGCAGCGGATTGAAGATGATCTGCACCGACTCGACGACGTCGTACTCGATGGCCTTGTCGGCCTCCTCGACCTTCTCGACGCTGACGCCGGCGTGGTCGATCAGCCCTTCTTCTTTGAGCTGCTCCAGCACCCGGAAGTTCTCGGGGTCGTAGAACGCCTCCGTCGCCGGGCAGTGCAGCTGGACCAGATCCAGCGAGTCGACGCCCAGCCGGTCGAGCGACCCCTCGACGGACGACCGGAGTCCGTCCTCGGAGTGGCCGCCGTCCTCGTCCGGCGCGGCCTTCGTCGGCACGTAAATCTTCCTGTCCGGGTCCCGTTCGTCGAGCACCTCACCGATGAGTCGCTCGGCGCGGCCCTGTCCGTACACCTCTGCGGTGTCGACGACGTTGACGCCGTCGTCCAGCGCCGTGGCGATGGCCTCTTTGGCCTGTTCGTCGGTCACCTCGCCCCAGGACGGGCCGACGTTCCAGGTTCCCAGACCGATCTCCGTCACGTCCCAGCCGGTGGAGCCGAACTCGCGTGTGTCCATACCTGATCCCTGGGTCGCTCGGGCGAAAAAGGTGGCCGATCCGGCGCGTGGTTCCCCTTCGCGGCGAGGCCGGAGCGTTCCGGACCGGGAGCGGTCCCAACCTATTTCGACCTGACTCGGGAAGAGTCGGGTATGCCCGAGGACACCGACGCCGCAGCGGACGCCGATCCGGAGGATGCCTTCGCGCTCATCGGCAACGAGACGCGCGCGGCGATCCTCCGGACGCTCGGCGAGCGGCCCCACGACGGGGTCTCGTTCTCCGAGTTGCGCGAGGCCGTCGACCCGGAGATCGACAGCGGGCAGTTCAACTACCACCTCTCGCAGCTGGTCGGACAGTTCGTCGACCGCGGCGAGGACGGCTACACGATGCGTGCCGAAGGGCTCACGCTCTATCGCCTCATCCGGGCTGGGAGCGTCAACCGTCGCGCTTCCCTCGACGCGTTCGAGATCGGGACCGACTGCTACTTCTGCGAGACTCCCGTCGAAGGGCACTACGACGAGGGCAACTTCGAGCTTCGCTGTCCGGGCTGTGACCACGTCTACGCCCACACGAAGTTGCCGCCGAGCGCCGTCGAGAGCGGCGACAGGGGTGACCTCCTCGACCGCGTCGACCAGTACAACCGCCACGAGATGCTCGCGTACGCCCGCGGCGTCTGCCCGATCTGCGCCGGCGTTCTCGACTTCGAGTTCGTCCGCGGCGAGGACGTCTGGACCGAGGGAAGCGGTCGCCTCGACGTGTTCGTCGGCTGCCACTGCGACCACTGCGGAAGCTCCCAGTACATGTCGGTCGGGCTCACTCACCTCTATCATCCCGCCGTCGTCTCCTTTTTCCACGACCACGGCGTCGACGTGACCGGCCGACCCCACTGGGAACTGGAGTGGGCCATGACCGACCGCCATCTCACCGTCCGCTCGACCGACCCGTGGGAAGTCGCCCTTTCGATCCCCTGCGAGGACGAACGGCTCGAACTCGTCGTCGACGGGGAGCTGTCCGTCGAAGCGACGCGGTCGTGAGCGACTCCCGCTGTCTCGAACCACCCCGGCCGTCTCGAACTACTACGGCCGTCTGTGACTGTTCGGTGTGGAGTACGACCGACAGCCGCAGTGGCGCGCGCTGTCGGGCGTGGCGGAGCACGGCGCGGTGTGACCGGAGGGACCACCGCGAAGCGAACGGGGAGCAGAGCGACCCGTGAGCACTGCGGAGGCCGCGAGACGGAGCCGTGGGAGAAGAGCGAGTGAGCGCAGCGAACGAGCGAATCGGCTGGGAAGGTCGTGGCTCCGTGCGGTCGTCGTGCGGATCTGGTGAACCGAACGGCCGACCGCGCCGAGGACGTTCGCCGATCGATTTCGACAGTCGTCACCCCGACGCAAGCTCGTCCCACGCCGGGTCAGACAGGGACCACCACTCAATTCACAGAAACGACCAATAATTCCTGTCGAGTATCCCCCGCTTTGCCAGCCCACTCCGGGACCCTATCGAGTCCTGTACACGATCAGGGAAGCGCCTCGCATGCAATCCCGTCACCGTCGCCATCGAGGCCGTGCGCTCCGCCGGACTGCTCGTGGACAGCTTGCGCGGCGGCCTGTGAAGAGAAGTCGTCACAGTCGTACTCGCCACTGGAAGGACCACCCTCCCGGTCGGCCCGGACAGCCTCCCCCTTCCACTGTGGCGGCGTGACAGATACGTCCTCACGCGGTTCGATCGTTCGTGAAAACGTTGCTGCGTTCCCGTCGACCGTCGTGTCGACCGTGAGGCGTTTGATGAGGCCATCGCTCCGAACGACGACCTCCCCGGTGGTGTCGGTAGTCTCGTTGGAGACAGAATACATATGGAACCCGTGGCTACCGTTCCGCCACGTGTCGACGTACTCCAACGTCGTCCCGACGAAGACGTTGTCGAATACCGGTTGCTTGTGTATCCGTACGAGCAGGGCGTGATGGAAATTGACGAACCCGTAGTCGCTGAACTCCCGGTCGACGAAATAGTACGGTTCGACTTCGTCGCCGTCACGGTTCACTCCGCCGTTCCGGACGTAGCTGACCGTGTCCTCGGTGTACCACGTCTGGTTGGTGCTCTCACCGTCTTCGAAGGCGCTGGTCTTCTGCAAGACCCGCCTCTTCTCGGTGAGGTTACTTCGAGCGGTCGCGTTCTCCCGGACCCACGAATACTCGTCCGGATTGTAGAGGTTGTAGTCGCCCGTGTACGTCGCTTTGACCACGTAGTCCGTTTGCCGGATCGCATTCCAGTGCTCGTAATCTAGTCGTGACACGTTCGTGATCTCCTGGTCGCTCGTTCCGTTCGGAAACGGAACTGGATCCTGAGTAACTCCGGCGGTCCCTTGCTTGGCTTGTCCTGACTCGTCGGGAGTTACTCCCGAACAGCCGGAAAGAGCAATCAGGAAAAGTAAGACGAGAGACGTGAGGAGCGCGCGATTCACAGCGGTACGTTTGCTGGATACGTACATCAAAGTGCTGACCGTAATCGAAACGAGGCCAGGACAGAATATCTACGCACACTCGTTCGAGCGCGGTTCTGCCGAACAGTCAAGGGCCGAGGCGCGCTATAGCGCCCCATGGACTTCGCCCTCACGCAGGAACAGCGCCAGATCCGCGACATGGTCGCAGAGTTCGTCGACGACGAGGTCGTCCCGCGGGCGGCCGAGATCGACGAGACCGACGAGTTCCCCGCCGACCTGATCGAGGAGATGGCCGAACTGGGTCTGATGGGCATGCCGATCCCCGAGGAATACGGCGGTGCCGGCCTCGACTACCACGCCTACCCCGAAGCGCTGGTCGAGATTTCGAGAGGGAGCGGCGGCCTCGGAACGATCGTCGCCGCCCACGTCTCGCTGGCGTGCAACATGGTCTACGAGTTCGGCGACGAGGCCCAGTGCGAGGCCTACCTCGTCCCGATGGCCGAGGGCGAGGAGATCGGTGCCTTCGCGCTCTCGGAACCGGGCGCGGGCAGCGACGTGCCGGCGATGGAGACCACGGCGGAGCGATCCGGGGACACGTACACGATCGACGGCGGGAAGCTGTGGATCTCGAACGGTTCCGTGGCCGACACGGTCGTCGTCTTCGCCAAGACCGACCCCGAGGCTGGCGGCAAGGGCATCTCCTCGTTCGTGGTCCGACCCGAGGAAGACGAGGGGTTCCACGTCGAGGGGACCGAACACAAACTCGGCGACAAGGGGTGTCCGACCGCGGAACTCCGATTCGACGGGATGGAGATCCCCGCCGACCGCCGGCTCGGCGAGGAGGGCGCCGGCTTCGTGCAGGCGCTCAAGACGCTCAACGGCGGCCGCATCACCATCGCCGCGCGCTCGATCGGCCTCGCGCAGGCCGCGCTCGACGACGCGCTCGAATACGCCCAGGACCGCGAGCAGTTCGACCAGCCGATCTCCGACTTCCAGGCCATCCAGCACAAGCTGGCGGACATGGACACGAAGATCAACGCGGCGCGCTATCTCATGCACGCCGCGGCCGACAAGAAGATGCGCGGCGACCGCTACGTCAAGGAGGCCGCCCAGGCGAAACTGTACGCCTCCGAGATGGCTCGGGAGGTGTGCAACGAGGCCGTCCAGATCCACGGCGGCTACGGCTACACGAAGGACTTCGCCGTCGAGCGGTACTACCGGGACGCGAAGCTCAACGAAATCTACGAGGGGACCAGCGAAGTGCTGCGGAACACGGTCGCCGACCAGTTGCTGGGCTGAGCGGCTCGGAGACTCCGGCGGCGGTCGACTCGTCGACCGGTGGACCGGACCGCGGGCCGGAACTAATCCGTCCGCGACTCGTACACACGAGCGGACAACCATGCGCTTGGAGGGGAGAGCCAGCCGACGGGGGAACCGGCAGCCGAACGAACTCGAAGGGTGGGAACGCGGGGGTGACCGGCCCCCGTGGTGAACCCCGCACGCGCCGACGCGCTCGTCGACCTGGTCTACGGAGGACTGATCGCGCTCGCTATCGTGCTGATCGCGACCGTGGACACGAACGTCGGGATCGCCTTCGGCGTCGGCGTCTTCGCGGCGTACGTCGTCCACGTCGTCTGGAAGATGGTCCGGTTCGACCCCGACTGGATGACCCGCACGGTCAGGGAGACCGTCGAGGAGACGGTCGGCGACTCGGTCGAACGGACGGTCGAGGAGTCCGTCGAGCAGACCGTCGAGGAGTCGGTTGGGGAGACCGTCGAACAGGCGATGGGTGACCAGCTCGACGAGGTCCAGGAACGGGTCGAATCACTGGACGAACGCGTCGAGGGCACTCCGCGAGCGGACGAGGTCGGCGACGCGGACGAGGCGACCGACTCCGGAGAGGGAGCCGACGATACTCGTGCCTGACGCGACGTGTCGACCCACCGATCTCCCCCGCCCCTCACCGGACGACGACCACCGGGACCGGGGAGCGGCGGAGCACCTTCTCGGCGACGTTCCCGACGAACAGCCGCTCGGCGACGGTGCCGCCGTGGCTGCCGATGACCACCGTGTCGTAGTCGTCGGCCCCGTTGATGATAGCGCGCACGGGGTGGCCGAGGGCAACCTCGGTGTCGAGGGTGGCGTCCCCGTCGGCGTCGTCGACGATCGCCCGGGCCCGCTCGAATATCGGTTCGGCGTGCTCGCGCGCGGCCGCGTCGATGTCGTCGGCGACCGCGATCCCGGTGGCTTTCCCCCACAGCGGCGAGGGCTCGCCGACCACGTGCAGGACCGTGAACTCGGCGTTCGGATAGGCTTCCGCGGCGTATTCGAGCGCTCGTTCACTCATTTCCGAACCGTCCATCGGGACGAGAACACGCGAGATCATACCTCCCCTACGGGCAGGGCAGGGAAAAACTGGAGGTGTCGAGCGAGCGGTCACGGTGGGCAGCGGGTCGTGCGCTCAGGCGACCGGGACCAGCGTGAAGAAGACGTACGCGAGCAGCGTCGACATCGTCGGGCCGATTATCCACATCGAGACGTACTTGGCGATGGCCCGGGGGTTGAACAGGTCGCCCGCGTCGAGTACTTCCGGGGATTCGGCCTCGCCGATCTCCGTCACTGGGGCGTCCGGCTCGGCCGCCAGCGCCGCCGGTTCGATCTCGGCATCGAGGTCGCCACGGAGCGCGTCACGTGCGGCGATGGGACGGGTCGCCCGCCCCCAGCCGAGGCCGACGATCGTCATCACCGACGCCATGACGAGGCTGATCGGGATGCCGATGTACGAGAGCGCGGTCGTGACCGTCGAGGCGGTGATCATGACGACGAGCGCCGCGAGCAGCGGGATATCGGAGAGTTCGGAGCCGACCGACTCCATCGTCCGGCGGGCGATCGTGAACCCGCCCAGCCCGATGGCGACGGTCGCGATGCCGATCGCGATGTCGGGTTCGAGCGCGCGGCTGCTGACCAGCGGCGCGACGGCGTTGGGAACGTTGCTCGCGCCCGCCGAGAAGGCCATGTAGCAGCCGATGACGAGGACGACGAGCGTCCCGGCGAGCTCGCCGCGGGTCGTGTTCGGTCCCAGAGTGGGCCGCGGGAGCGCGCCGCTCCGATCGAGTGCAAGCGTCGGTCCCTCGGAGACCTCGATCCGGACGCGCCGGTTGAGCTCCGGGTAGACGTACCGGCCGACGGTCACCCCGATCCAGAACCCGACGACCGGCGTCACGATCCACCAGGAGACGATCCACCCGATCGTCTGGAAGTTGGCCGTGTCGGTCGCGAGGCCGAGCCCCGCGATCGCGCCGACGGTCGTCATCGAGGTCGGGACGGGCACTCCGAAGACGTTCGCGACGAGGATCCCGAACCCGATGAAAAAGAGAACGGCCACCCCCGCGCCGAGCGAGATCTCCGTCGTGACGATGTCGCCGCTGAGCGTGTCCATGACGTTCCGACCGACCGTCCAGCCGCCCAGAAACACGAACAATGTCATCAGTGCGGCGGCCGTGACCTTCCGGAGGATTCCGGCGCCCACGGCGGGCCCCCACGCGATCCCAGTCGAGGACCCCCCGATGTTGAATCCGACGAACACCGACGCGACCACCCCCAGGAGGAGCACGGTCCGGACCATCGTCTGGGGGAAAAGCACGTCACGGCAACGTAATTATGCGCCGGCTATGGTCGACCGCGACACGGTAAGCCCTCGACTCCCGGGATCAGGTGGAACCGTGGCGCGCTCACACCGAGTCGGAGAGAAGAACCGGCACGGGTCCGCGGGTCACTCGTTCGCGGTCGGGATGGGCCCGGTGCCGACGACTTCGTGGACCGCCTCGGTGAACTCCTGGCGGGTCTCGAAGTAGGGGGTGTCGATCTCGTCCATCACGTCGGCCAGATCCCGGGGCCCGTCGGGCGTGCGGACCGTGCTGTCGCCCTCGCGCTCGACGATGTCGCTGTGGGCGGCGCCCCAGTTCAGGCGCGAGGTGACGCGCGCGAGGGGCGCGCCCTCGACCGGTTCGCCCTCGCCGAGCTCGACCGCGGGTTCCTCCTCCTCGGAGTCGTCGTCAGCCATGCCTGTCAGTTTCCCGGCCCGGCGATTAGAGCTTTCGCTTCCAGATGGCGGGAGACGCGAAGCCGAGAGTCAGAACAGGTCGTCGAGTTCCTCGTTGACGAACGCCTCTTTGGCCTCGCCGCGGTCGTCGTTTTTCGACTCGTGGGCCTCCTTGGCCCGTTCCATGAACTCGTCGATGCGGTTGGAGCGCTCGACGCCGCCCAGCAGGACCAGCGCGGCGATGCGTTCGGAGTCGAGCGGGAAGTCGCCGCCGCGAACCTGCATGCTGCCGGTCTCCTCTTCGATCCACGAGCGGGCGCGTTCGACGCCCTTCCGGGAGATGCGCTCGGGCTGGCCGGCGACGACGAGCAGGCCCGTCTCGGCCTCGACGACGTTCGGGACGCTGGTGCCGGTCAACAGCGCGTTGCGCGTGGTGGAGGTGATCGCGTTGACGTTCTCGCCGGCGTCCTCGCTGGCGGCGGCGCTGGCGTACCCCAGCACGGCCATCCCGCCGGGGCGGAGCGTGTTGATGATCTCCGAGGAGTCGACGACGCTTTCGGCGACCTCGTCGACGGCATCTATCTCGCCGGAGGCGAACAGGAGACCGAGCCGCTGGGCGATGTTGTCGTTGATCTCGGCGAAGCCCTCTTCCATGGACTCGCCCGCGGTGCGCCAGGCGTCGTTGTCGATCAGCAGGAGCGAGTCGGCCTCGCGCGCGACGGTCTTGAGCGAGCGACCGGCGTTGGCCTGGTAGATGGCGCCCTCGTCGCGTCCCGGGAGGATGCCGGTGACGTAGACGGGGATGTCGTGGATGCGCTTGAGTTCCCGGGCGAGCGCGGGCGCGCCGCCGGAGCCGGTGCCGCCGCCGAGGCCCGCGACGATGACGACGGCCTCGGCCTCGGTGGAGAGCTTCGCGTCGAGGCCGTCCATCACCTCCGTCGCCTCGGCTTGCATGATCTCGGCGCCGAGTTCGTTGTCGCCGCCGACCCCGTGACCCTTCACGCGGTCGCGGCCGATCAGCATCGTATCGATATCGAGATTCCGCAGGTCCGCCTCGGCGGTGTTGACCGCCATCGCCCCCTGCACGGCGCCGAACCCCATGTCATAATCGTACTCGGCCAATCGCTGGGTCACCTTGCCCCCAGCCTGGCCGACACCAATCAGGACGACTTTCATATCACTACCCTCGGAGTAGTGGTTATTCAACGTTGGGTACGGCCGAGGGTTCAAGTGCGGTGACGGGACCACCGTCGACCATGTCCGAGCGAGACCTCGACGCGCGACTCGACGCCGTCGAACGCGCGCTGACCGATGGCGACACCGACCTGCGAGAGCTGCGCGACCGCAGCGGCGTCGTCGACGACGTCCAGACCCTCGAAGCGCGGCTCGAAAGCGTCGAATCCCGTCTGGACGAACTCGAAGCCGGCCTCGAAGCCGTCCGCGGCTACGCTGGCAACGTCCGCGCCGTCAACCGGGAGGTCGAACGCCGCGCCAGCGCCGCCCTCGCCAAGGCCGAAACCGTCGAGGCCGCCGTCGGTAACGACGGGACGGCCCGCGGCCGATCCGAGGAACGCCCTGGTAACCGGTCCCCCGACCGCGTCGGCCACGGCGAACCGCAGAACGACGCGCACGCGAAACCACCGTCCGACCGGTCGTCGACGGGACCGACCGGGACGACACCCGACCCGTCGGCGGCGGGTCGAAACGGAGCGACGAGCGCGGGCCGCGACCTGACCGATCCGAACGGGTCCGCTCACGACGACGGTAGCCGACACACCGGCCGCGGCCAGCCCGACGACCCCCAGTCCGGCGACGACCGTCGCGGTCGCGTGGTTCGTGACGACGACCGTTCCCGGAGAGACGGGTCGGCGGGGTCGTCCTCGGAGTCGGAGTCCGACGGCGGGACCGAGCAGTTCATCGAGCGCGTCCGCGACGCGCTGTAGGCCGTGGTCAGGGTCGCCTTCACCGTCGTCTTGCTCGTGGCCGTGGCCGGCGTCGCGGTTCCGGCGGTCGAGTACGCGGGCGTCCAGCGGAGCGACACCGCCGTCCGGGACGCCGTCGAGCGCATCGTCTCCGAAGCCCGAGCGCTCGCGGCCGGCAACGGTGCGCTCCCGCCAGGCGCCGGCCCCGCGCGGCGCTCGGTCTCCCTCGGCCTTCCGACCGAGGGGTTCGCCAGCGCCGGGGTCGAGCGGTTCGGCGTCGGTCCACCGCTTTCGGTCGGTGATGCCGACGGCGGACTCGGATCAGGTGGGCGCAACGAGACCGCGGCGACCCGTTTCACGTGGCGCGTCGTCGACGGAACGGAACACACGGTGGTCGTCGATGGCGTCCGTATCCGGCCGATCCCGACCGAGCGGCTCCGAATCGACGGGCAGACTCGGCTGGTCCTGACGCTAGTCGCCGTCGACGGTCGGACCGTCGTCCGCGTCCGATAGCGTTCTGTTCGTGTTCCGGGTGTATCGGTTGTTTCGGTTGGACGAGTCGCGGACTGAAGTCGAACGGCAGCGACTGCACTCACCGGGGACAGCAAGCGATGAACGCCCTCGGCGCGCTCCCTCGGAGATAGCCTGACCGCAGGTGACAGCAAGCGATGAAAGCCCTCGGCGCGCCTCGCCCTTTCAGTCCACCAGGGGCCGCACCCGGCCCGCACAGCACCGCAAACAGCCACACGCCTCCCCAACCGATTGTGCTTCTCGCTCACTGCGTTCGCTCCGATGCTCATCCCTCGCACGATGCTGTCGCGAGACGAGACTCGCGACAGCGCGCGCCACGATGGATTGCTACGTCCGTCACCTGCACTGAACACCGCCCATCGGGCGCGAAGGTTGAAATACGGGCGCGCGGCCACCGGCGGCCATGGACGCACTGCTGTCACGACTCCGCGGGAGCGACGACGAGGACGCCTGCGGCTGTCGCCCGGCCTTCGAGGGGAATCAGTTGGTCGTCGACGCGGGCGAGTGTCCCGCTGACGGCCGACTGGCGTCGTCGGCGGACTGTCGCGAGACGGTCGTCACGGCACTGACCGACCGCGACGCGGAGACGGTCGTGACTCGCGCCGACGGGACCGTTCGGGCCTACGAGGACGACGCCGCGGCGCTGCTGACGGCGGCCGGGCGGTTCGCCGACGCCGCCGCGTTCCGCGAGGAGCGACTGGCCGACCGAGCGAAGCGGGACCCGCTGGCCGCCGCGCGCGAGGCGACCGGTCGAGCGGGGCCCGTCGAACGGATCGCGGCCGAGACGGGGCTGGCCGCGGGCGCGGCGCGGGCGGAGGGGTACGACGACGCGCTCCGGCCGTTCGTCGGGCCGACGGTCAGCCGCTCCAGGGTGGCCGCGCGGCCGCCGAGCGACGCTCGGCTGCGCGACCGGCGTGAACTCGACGGCGGCGGCCTCGTTCGGATCTACGAGCGGCCCGCCGACGCGCTGGCGACCTATCACCTCGAACCCGTCGAGTCCCGGTTCGACGAGGCGACGGCGGCGACGCTGTCGGCGGCGTACGACCGACTGGCCGGCGGCGAGGTCGGTGACGGCGAGGTCGCCGGTGCCGAGGTCGCGGGCGCCGAGCGAGCGCCGGGTCGCGCCGTCCGGGCGGTCGCCGACGAGGACGACCCGGTCGAGGATATCGCGGCGGTCCTCCGCAAGCACGCCCGCGGGTACGGCGTCGTCGCGGATCTGTTCGCCGACCCGCGGGTCTCGGACGTGTTCGCCACGGCGCCGGTCGCGGAGCGGCCGCTACGGGTCCGCGTCGACGGCGAGGCGATGCGGACGAACGTCCGGCTCACCGACGAGGGGGCCGCGGCGCTGGCCTCGCGCTTTCGCCGAGAGAGCGGGCGGGCGTTCTCCGGCGCGGACCCGACGCTGGACGCCGCCGTCGCGACCGGCGGCCGCCGTGTGCGCGTGGCCGCCGTGACCGACCCCGTCAGCGACGGCGTCGCCTTCGCCTTCCGCGCGGGCGACCGGGCGGCCTGGACGCTCCCGGCGCTGGTCGCGAACGGGGCGATGTCCGCCGACGCCGCCGCGTTGCTGTCCGTGGCGGTCGAGCGGGGTGCGGCCGGCCTCGTCGCCGGCCCGCGCGGCGCCGGGAAGACGACCTGCCTGAGCGCGCTGCTGTGGGAGGTCCCCGCCGAGACGCGCGCGGTCGTCATCGAGGACACGCCCGAACTCCCGGTCGACGCCCTCCAGTCGGGGGGTCGCGACGTGCAGGCGCTCCGCAGTTCGCTCGACGACGCCGGGACGAGCCCGACGGAGGCGCTCCGGACCGCGCTCAGGCTCGGCAGCGGCGCGCTCGTCGTCGGCGAGATCCGCGGTGAGGAGGCCGCGACGCTGTACGAGGCGATGCGCGTCGGCGCCAACGACGGCGCCGTCCTCGGGACGATCCACGGTGACGGCGGCGCGGCCGTCCGCGAGCGCGTCGTCGCCGACCTGGGCGTCCCCGAGAGCTCCTTCGCGGCGACCGATCTGCTGGTCACGCTCGAGGCCGCCGAGACCGAGGACGGCACCCAGCGTCGCGTCCGCGCGATCGAGGAGGTGGAGCGGACCGGTGGTGGGCGCGGAGGCACGGCGGACGAGTCGGGTCCCGGCGGCGTCGAGGCCGTCGAATTCGTCTCGCTCTACGAGCGCGACGGCGACGGACTGGGCTCGACCGACCGGATCGAACGTGGCAACAGCCGGCTGGTCGCCGCGCTGGCGCGACCCGAAGAGAGCTACGCCGACCTCAGAGCGGAACTGTCCGCCCGGGCAGAGTGGTTCGACGGCCTCGCCACGACCGGCCGGACAGACCCCGAAACGGTCGAGCGGGCGCGCGTCGAACGGGTGAGCGCGTGATGCCGAGGGCCCGAGACGCGGACGAGCGGGTGCCGCGGCCGTCGCGGGCACCGGCGAACCGGCCCGGCGCGACCCGCGAGGGCGACGACCGCTTCGTCGCCGCCGTCGCGGCGCTCGCGACCGCCGCACCGTGGGACCCAGGGGATGACCCCGAACTCGCGCAGGCGGTCGACTTCCTCGGCTGGGACCTCGACGCGGAGACGGTCCTCCGAGCAGGCGACGGTGGGGGTGTCCTCACGGCCGTCGCGGTCGCGCTGGCGCTGACCCTGCTTCTGGGAGCGCCGTCGGTCGCCGTCGCCGCGGGGCTGCTGGTCGGGGTCCCGGTCGCGGTCGCCGCGCGGTACCTGCCCCGCGGGCTGGCGACCGCTCGACGGACCCGCGCGCTCGGGGCCGCACCGGAACTGGTCAGCAGCGCGGTCCTGCGGATGCGGCTGGCGCCGACGACCGAGACGGCGGCCGCGTTCGCCGCGGAGACGGGCGACGGTCGCCTCGCTCGGAGCCTGGCGGCGCACGTGCGGCGAGCGCGCGGGACCGGGCGGTCGGGGCTGTCGTCGTTCGCCGACGAGTGGGCCGAGTGGTTCCCGGCGCTCCGGCGCGCGCTCACGCTCGTCGAGTCGGCGGGCTCGGCCGAACCGGAGGAACGCGAGCGGGCGCTGGACGGCGCGCTCGACGTGACACTGGCGGGGACTCGCGAATCGATGGCCGAGTTCGCGGCCGGGATCCAGGGGCCGGCGACCGCGCTGTACGCCTTCGGTGTCCTCCTCCCGCTGGCGCTCGTCGCGTTGCTCCCGACCGCCGGCACCGTCGGCCTGGAGGTCCCGCTGGCAGCCGTCGTCGTCGGCTACGACCTGATACTGCCCGCGGCGCTGCTGGTCGCCAGCGGGTGGCTGCTCGCGCGCAGACCGGTCGCGTTCCCGCCTGCGCCCGTTTCCCGGTCCCACCCCGACGTGCCCGACAGCCGGTGGCCCGGGCTCGTCGCGGGCGGGGCGGCGGGCGGGGGCGCCTGGCTCGTCGTCGCTACGATCGCGGCGCCGTGGACGGCGGTCGTAGCGGCGCCCGCAGTCGGGGTCGGTGTCGCGCTGGTCGTCGCCTACCGGCCGATGACCGCCGTCCGCGACCGGGTCGCCGCCGTCGAGTCCGGCCTGCCCGACGCGCTGTATCTCGTCGGTCGCGAGGTGGACCGAGGCCGGTCGGTCGAGACCGCGCTTGACGACGCGGTCGAGTTGCTCGATTCGGCCACGGGCGAGGTGTTCGCCGACGCCGTCCGCCAGCAGCGGCAGGTCCGGGCGGGCGTCCGCGAGTCGTTCCTCGGCGAACACGGCGCGCTCGCGACGGTTCCGAGCGAGCGCGCGCGGAGCACGGCGGAGCTGCTCGCCGTCGCCGCCTCGGAGGGGCGACCGGCCGGACCGGCGGTCGTCGCGATGGCCGATCACCTCGACGACCTGCAGCACGTCGAGCGGACGATCCGCCGCGACCTGGAGCGGGTCACGTCGACGCTCGCGAACACGGCGGCGGTGTTCGGCCCGCTGGTCGGCGGTGCGACCGTCACGCTCGCCGAGCAGATGAGTAGCGACGGCCCGCTGACGACCGCCGTCTCGCCCGTCGCGCTCGGACTCGCCGTCGGCGCGTACGTGATGGCGCTCGCCGTCGTCCTGACGACGCTCGCGACCGGGTTAGAACGGGGCCTCGACCGCTCGCTGGTCGGCTACCGCGTCGGCCGCGCGCTCTGTCTCGCCGCGGCCGTCTTCGTCGCCGCCCTCGTCGGAACGGGGTGGCTGGTGTGAACGTTTAAATCGGAGTGAGCGACCAGGCCGACCCATGTTCGATACCACCGTGGAATCGACGTACGTCTGGCTCGGGCTCGCGATCGTGAGCGCCGGGATCCTGGGCTTCGCGCTACGGGTCCCGACGGCGCCGCCGCCCGACGCCAAACCCGTCGCTCGCACGATCGACAGCGTCGCCGCCAGCCCCCACGAGGCGACGGCTCGGCACCCGGTCGACGCTCGGCGGATCCGGATCGGCGCTCACCGGGTCGGCCTGCGCGGCCCCGGCGGCGACGCCCACGCGTCGCTCGCGTACGGCCCCGTAGTTCGAGTTGCAGGTGGCGACGGCGACCGGCTCCGGCGCGTCCTCCGCGGCGTCCCGCCCGAGCGCGCCTTCGGGAGTGAGACGACGTTCGCGCGAGTCCTCGACCGCACCCGGACGCGGGAACCGTCGTGGCAGCCCGCCCCGGAGACACTGATCGTCAGGCGGGTGACCTGGGGGGACGCGAATGCGACGCTCGTCGGGGCGTGAGGCCCAGACCGAGCCGCTGGCGGCGGTCGTCGCGGTGGTCGTCGTCGCGCTCGCGCTGGCGCTCTACGTCGGCGCGTTCGAGGCGAACCTCCCCGGACCGCTCGACCGGGACCACGCCGAAACGGCCGCCGACCGGATCGAGCGCGCGCTGACCGCCGGCGGCGTCGCCCGACCGGGCCGCCTCTCGGCCGCGCTCGACCGCGGTCCCGACGGCTACCGGGTCAACGTCACGCTCACCGTCGGAAATCGGATCGAGCGGGCGGGCCCGGCCCCCCCTGAGACCGCGGACACCGCGCGTCGGCGCGTGAGCGTCCGCACAGATCCGGGTCGAGTCGAACCGGGGCGGCTAGAGGTGCGCGTATGGACCTGAGAGCGTCGAGTACGGCACTCGACACCGTCCTGTTCGTCCTGCTGGTCGGGGTCGCCGTCGGGACGCTGGCGGGCGTCGGCGACCGTCGCGCGCCTGACGGGAACCGCGTGGCCGAGGAGACCGCGGACCTGCTGGCCACCGCCACGACAGAAGCGACCTACACCCGTTCGGCGCGAGTCCGGTCGTCGGCGCTGCTGGACGGCGACGAGACCGTCTCGGTCACCGCCGACCGGACGGCCAGCGGCACGTACGCGGAGTTGCTCGCGGCGGCCGCGGTGGCCGACCCGTCGCTCGGCGGGTCTTCCCTCACCGGGATGGGTGGGAGCCTGCGGACGGGGAGCCGGAACGCCACCCGACGCGTCCTGCACACGCGAGAAGCGAACGCACAGGTCGCGGTGACCTGGCGCCCCTACCCGAACGCGACGCTGCGTTCGTCGTTCAGCGTCGGTGAGGCGCCGCCCCGGGACGCCGACGTGTCGGTCGCGACCGTCGCGGCCGCGAGCGGACTCCCGAACTTCACCGGGTCGGCCGCCCGGGCGGCGCGAACGAACGGCTTCGACGGTGTCGCGTCCGTACTGGCCGACGCCGTCGTCGCCGACCTGTTTCCACCGAGCGAGACGCGCGACGCGCTCTACAGTGAAGGACCCGACCGCGCGCTGGTCGCGCACCGCTACCGGCAGGCGGCGACCGTGCTAGGCGTCGATACGCCCGCACCGTTCACGCCCGACAGGGTGGCGGAGGCGAACCGGCGGCTGTCCGACTCGCTCGCCGAGCGGCTGGCGAGGGACCTGAAGCGGCGATACGACTCGCCGACAGCGGCCGCTTCGGCGGTGCGAGCGCGTCGGGTCCGAATCGTCGTCAGGACGTGGTCGGAGTGAGCCGGAACGGGTTCGAAGTCGGGACGCGCGGCCGCGTCCCGTTCGCGCTCGTCGGCGTCCTGCTGGTGGTATCGAGCGCGCTGTTCGCCAGCGCGGTCGACCGTCCGCAACCGACGCCCGAGCCGGCGGTCGACCTTGCCGTCGAGCGGACGACCGCGGACGCCCGCGCGGCGGTCCGGACGGCCGTCGCCGAGGCGGGCGTCGCCGCAGCCAGCGACCCCGTCCTGGCACCGGCGAACAACAGATGGGGCGAACTGCTCGATCCGGACACCGCGTTCAGGGACGCGCTGAAGATCCGGATATACCTGGCCGCACGGGAGCGGTTGCGGACGGTCGCGCGCACGCACCGCGGGGTGCGGGCGAACGCGTCGCTGGCACCGACGCCGACGCCCGAGGCGCTTCGGGCGGCGATGGATCGGGTGAGCGTCGAACGAGCCGGTCCCGACGGAACGGAGCTCCGGGTCTGGCTCTCGAACGTCACCGTCGAGGCGACCCGGAACGGTCACGCGGTGGGCACCGAACGCCGCTCGTTCTCGGTGGTCGTCCCGACGCCGGTGCTGGCCGTCCACGAGCGCGTCGAGACCTACCAGGAACGGCTCAAACGCGGCGTCTCGAAACCCGGGCTGGGCCAGCGGCTGACCGTCCGTCTCTACGCGGTGGCCTGGGCGCGCGGCTACGCGCAGTACGGGGGCGCGCCGGTCGAGAACGTCGTCGCGAACCGTCACGTCGAGCTGACGACGAACGGGGCGGTACTCGACGAGCAGCGGTCGGTCTTCGGTGCGAGCGACCCGGACGGCCGCGACGCGCTCGGAACCGCGATCGCCCGCGTCGGGCTACAGGAGGTGGTCGCGGCCCACGGCCCGAGCAAGGATTCCACGAGCAAACTCCTCCAGCAGGGGATCCGGACCGCGGGTGGCCCCACCGAAAGCGCGGGCGTTCCGGGACTCGCCACGGGCGGGACCGACGCGCCACCGCCGAACGAGACGGTGACCGTCTCCGTCGGGCTCTCGGCGGACAGAGCGTTTCGCGAGTTCGTTCGCGAGGGCGAGATCAACGGGACGATCGACTCGGTGTACGGCGCCGACGTTCGGACGCTCGCGGCGACCGAGCGGGCCGCGGGCGGGAGGCCGGACCGACCGGGTCCGCCGGCGGGCGACGACTGGCAGTTCCGCGCCGAGTCGACCGACACCGACGTGGCCGGCGTGTCGAACGCGACGGGCGGGCCGACCGTCTCGGACCTGTCGGGGTACCACCGGCTGGAGACGTACGACCGGACCGTCCGGCTGCGCCACGAGCGGCGGGCGGTGTGGTATCACAACGGTTCGTTCAACTCGACGACCCGGACGACCACCGAAACGAAGCGCGTCCGAGTGGCCGTCGTCGGTCGTCACGCGCCGAGCCCCCACGCGCCCGACCGTCCGATCCCGTCGGTCCACGAGCGAGGTGGGCGGTTCGGTGGCCCGAACCTCGCCGACGTGCCGCCGCGGGTCCGCGACGCGGTCGGGCTCGCGGGCGGCCCGGACGCGCTGGCCGGTCGCGCGGCGCGGGGGTCGCTCTCGGAGACGCCGACGCGGATCGACGGCGAGTGGCCCGGAGAGGTGTCCCGCTGGGTCTCCCGTGACCTGATCCGGTTGCGGCAGACGCTCCGCGAGGCGTCGGTCTCGGTCGCGCGGGGCCGGATGGGGACCTACGAGGCGACGCCGGCCGCGAAGCTGGCCGCGAAGCTGCGCGACCGACGCGCGGACCTCGTCGACGCGCCGGCCACGTACGACAGCGTCGCCGCGAAGGCCCGCGCGGCCGTCCGCGGGCGCTACCTCTCGTCTGTGATCGACCGGGTGGAGCAGCGGGCGGACCGGCGGGCGGACCGGGAGAGCGCGTTCGCGAGCGCCATCGGGACGGTCGGCGGGCCGTCGCTGTCGCGGCTGCGGTCGAGCTACGACGCCCGGCGGGCAGACGAGCGCGACGCCGGCCCGGGCGGCGGAGGCGGAGCGAGCGGGACCGGGCCGAGCGGCGACGGGCCGGCCCTCGACTACTCCGTCGACGGCGCGCCGCCGTATCTGACGCTGGCGACGGTTACGCCAGGGCAGGTCGCGGCCGTCGAGAACGAGACGAACCCGCTGACCGCCCGGAACGTGAACTACTTCAGTCTCCCCTACGCCGACGCGACGGACGTGGCGCTGAGCGCGCTCCTGCCCGGCGGGACGAGCCGGGAGCGCCGTCTCTCGACGGCCGCGCGGGCGCTCCGGGCGGCCAACCGGACGCTGGCGTACCGCCCGAACGCCACCGTCAGGGAACGTCGCGACCGCCTCCGGGTGAAACTGAACGACACGGTCGAAGCAGTCGAGGCCGACCTGGCGACGGAGTTGGAGTCGGCGGGCGTCGGCAATCTGTCGACCGACCACGAGGCCGTCGTCGAGGCGGGGCTGGACCGGTGGCGCTCGCTGGACGCCCGGGCGCTCGCGATGGCGAACGGGTCGGTCGTCGAGCCGATCGTCGCCGCGGCGGCGCGGCGGACCGACGGTGACTGGACGACACGACGGCGCGACCGGGTGCGGGTACAACTCCGGACCGGCCTGTACGACGCCCTGGAGGCGAAACGGGGGAAGGTGTCCGGACCAGCGGTGACGACTCTCACGGCCGGCCTGAAGGACGTGGTCGGGCAGGCCGTCGAGTCGAAGGTCTCCGAGGTGGCGGCCGAGCGGCTCAACGAGTCGGTGACCGAGATCCCGGCCGGACTGCCGCTGGCGCCGCCGCTGGGCAACTGGGCCGTGACGACGAACGTCTGGTCGGTGACAGTGCGCGGTCAGTACGCCCGTTTCGCCGTCGAAGTCCCGCGGCGGACGCCCGCCGTCGGCGACGCGTCGCTGCAGTACGTCCGCGACGGCGGGAACGCGACGCTGGACCTGGACGGCGACGGGAGGGGAGAGGTACTCGGTCGCTCGTCGAAGGTGAAGTTCACGACCCGGACGGCGGTGACGGTGGTCGTCCCGGCCGGCGGTACCGGCGTCGGCGACATCGACGGCAACTCCATCGAACAGTCGAAGGGATGGCCGAAACCGGGGCCGGACCCACGGAAACGGCCGTGGACCGGCGAGACGTATCCGCTGTCGATCAACGGGACCGAGGCCGACGGCGGGGGTGGGTGAACGCGGGTCGCGCCGTCGGCCGAGGCGAACCGGGGCGCGACGGAGAGTGACACTGACTTGTAGGCCGACCGCGAAGAGCGGGTATGCTCAGAGGCGAATTCGAGTCGGTGGGCGAGCGGTCGCCCGAGGAGGTACGGCGCGCGTACGGCGAACTACTGGCCGAGACGGTCGAATCGGTGGGGATCGACACGGTCGTCTCGCGGTCGGGCGTCGACCCCGAGGTCGTCGAGGCGATCGCCGCCGGGGACCAGCCGGAGCTGACGCTGGAGGCCGCCGCGGCGGTGCTAGCGACCGACCCCGACCGCCCGGACGGCGAGACGATCAAACTGGAAGCGCTGGATATCCTCCTGATGGGGATGACCACCGCGGTCGTCGACGTCGACGCCGTCGCGGCGGGGCTGGACGACGAGATGGACCCCAAGGAGATCCAGCAGAAGGTGGAGGGGCGGTACCCGATCACGCTCGCCGAGTACGCGGCGATCCACCGCTTCCTCGAAGCCCGATGACCCGCGTCGCTATCCTGGGCTGTGGCTACGTCGGGACCGAACTGGGTCGGCAGCTGACGGACGCGGGCCACGACGTCGTCGGCGTCCGCCGCTCCGAGTCGGGCGTCGAGTCCATCGAGTCGGCCGGGTTCGCGGGCGTGCAGGCGGACGTGACCGACGGCGACGCGCTGACGGCGGTGCCCGACGCCGACGCCGTCGTCTTCGCGGCCAGCAGCGGCGGGCGCGGCGCCGAGGCCGCCCGCGAGGTGTACGTCGAGGGGCTGAAGACCGCAATCGACCACTTCTGCGGCCGTGAATCGGCGCCCGACCGCGTCGTGTACACGTCGAGCACGGGCGTATACGGCGACCACGACGGCGAGTGGGTCGACGAGGCGACGCCCATCGAGCCGACGACCCCGAAGACGGAAGTACTGGCCGAGGCCGAGCGGATCGCCGTCGAGCGACCCGCAGAGTACGGAGTTGACGGCACGGTCGCCCGCTACGCCGGGCTGTACGGCCCCGACCGCTATCGGCTGGACCGGTACGTCGAGGGGCCGGTGACGGAGGGGTACCTGAACATGGTCCACCGCGACGACGCCGCGGGCGCGGTGCGCTACCTGCTCGAATCGGACCTGGCCCGCGGCGAGGCCGTCAACGTCGTCGACGACGAGCCTGTCTCGAAGTGGAAGTTCGCCGACTGGTTGGCCGACCAGTGCGGCGAGGCCGAGCCGCCCAAGCGAACGATCGAGGACCGACTCGCCGCGGAGGACCTCTCGGAGACCGTCGAGCGGCGACTGCGGACGAGCAAGCGCGTCTCGAACGAGAAGCTGCGCGGGCTGGACTACGAGTTCGCGTTCCCGACCTACCGGGAGGGGTACCGGGCGGCCGTCGACGCGTATCTCGCGGACGACGACGGGACGGCCTGACCCCGGTCGAACGTATTCGGTGTCCGAGGTGTCACGGAGACGCCGTGTCTTTATTTTGCCTATCAGCCGTTCTCTGCCGTTATTTTCGCCGATCCGGCGAGCAGTGAGACAGTGAGAAACTACTTGACCCTCGAAGGCGACAGGCCGGGTATGCCACACGCAGCCGCGGGTGGCGTCGGGGCGGTCGCGCCCGCGGACGCCGCCGCGGCGGTCGCCGAGCGGGACCCGCTGGTCCTGGCGGCCGCCGTCGTCGGCTTGCTCGTCGTACTCGTCGCGCTCTGGTGGGGGATCCGGCGCCTACGCCGAACTCCGGGCGCGGAGTTCGTCGGTCACCTCGCCGGCCGCGACGAGGTTTCGGTCCTGATGCACCCCAATCCCGACCCCGACGCCATGGCCTCGGCGCTCGCCGTCGGCGAATTCGCCGAAGCGACCGGCGTCGACGCACACCTCCAGTACCCCGGCCAGATCCGCCACCAGGAGAACCGGGCCTTCGAGACCGTCCTCGACCTGGAGTTCGACCGCGTCGATACCGCCGGCGACCTCATCGCCGATGACGTGGTCCTCGTCGACCACAACGAACCCCGCGGGTTCGCCGGCGCCGACTCGGTCGACCCGTTCGCCGTCGTCGACCACCACCCCGGCGACGGCACCGGTTCGACCTTCACCGACGTGCGCCCCGACCACGGCTCCTGCGCCAGCATCTTCGCCGAGTACCTCGAACAGCAGGGCTGGGAGCCCGTCGCCCCCGAAGCGGAGGCGGAACTCGGCGACGACGACGACCGGGTCCTCCCCTCCGACACCGCTACCGGCCTGCTCTACGGCATCCAGTCCGATACGAAGCAACTGACCAAGGGCTGTTCGGCCGCCGAGTTCGAAGCGTCGGCCTACCTCTACGACGGCATCGACGAGGACCGCCTCGACCGCATCGCTAACCCCCAGGTCGACGCTGAGGTGCTCGAAGTGAAGGCCCGCGCCATCAACGAGCGCCACGTGCGCAACGCCTTCGCCGTCGCCGACGTTGGCGAAGTCTCCAACGCCGACGCCATCCCCCAGGCCGCCGACGAATTGAGCCAACTAGAGGGCGTCACCGCCGTCGTCGTGATGGGCCAGAAGGGCGACACGCTGCATCTGTCCGGCCGCTCGCGCGACGACCGGGTTCACATGGGCAAGACGCTGCGCGCCGTCGTCGACGAGATCCCCATGGCCAACGCCGGCGGCCACGCCCGCATGGGCGGCGGTCAACTGTCGGTCGAGCATATGGAAGGCCTCGGCCCCGGCGACGGGCTCGACCGCGAGGAGTTCGTCGACCGCCTGTTCGACGCCATGGCCGGCGAGATCTAGGTGTTTTTCCTGCCTAGTTCGACGGCTGGCGGCAAGTTCGCCAGTCGTGATCCGAGCCCCGCCTCACGCTCGCCGGTGTCTCGACCGCACTCGGCGGAGACAGCAACCGCTGAAAGCCCTCGACCCGCTCGCGGTCGCTGACCGGGATATTCTCGGGTGCTTCGCACCCTCGAATAGTGCCCGCTCAGACGACTAAACTGAACGCGAGTGCGTCTCGCCCTTTCAGTCCGCCAGGGCCGCACCGCAACAGCAGACCGCCCCACACGGCACCGCAGACAGCCACGAGCCTCCCCAGCCGATTGCGATGCTCGCAGGCTGCGCTTCTCATCCACTGTCAGAGCAAGCTCTGACAAGCCTTCGCTCAAGGGTTCGCGAAGACCTCGCACGGCTATTTCGAGCGGCTCTCACAGGGTTCGAGCACGCTCGACAGCGCGCGCCGGGATGGATTCTCCCGGGTAGAAACCTACTCGTTGGTCACGTCGGTGAGCGCGTCGCGGGAGGCTCGGCAGACTGCGTCGGGGTCGAGGTCGGTCTCGGCCCAGGCGGGCAGCCGGTCGCCGGATTCGGGCGGTCGGACCGATTGGGCGTAGGCGTCGACCTGCCGGCGCTCGTCGGCCGGATCGTAGTCTAGCCCATTGAACGCGGCGTCGGCGGCGTACTGGTCGACCAGGCGGCGAGCGATCGTCCGATAGCGCTCGCGCAGGCCGTCGTAGTCGACGGCGACCCCGCCGTCGTCGAGCGCGGCGAACAGCGCGGCGGCGACCTCGTCGGCCATGTCGGAGAGGCCGCCGCGGCCGCTGACCGCGCGGTGGTCGTGTTCGTGGATGCCCAGATCGACCTGCGCCGTGCCCTCGAACCCCGCCGTTCGGAACGCGTCGCCGAGCGTGGCGACCTCCAGGCCCCACCCGCGGGGCGGTCGAAGCTGGCGTATCAAGTCGCTCGTGGCGGCGAACTCGCCGGCGAGCGCGTAGCGGAAGGCGCCCAGATACTCGACGAGCGGGTCGCCGCGAGCCTCGGCGAGCGCGGCGACGACGGGCTCGTAGAACAGCCGACAGAGCCGGCCGTAGAGGCGGTCGTTCTCGACGCGGGCGTAGTAGCCCTTGACGAACGCGTAGTCGCGGGCGAGCGGGAAGAGGAGGCGGGGAACGTGCTGGGGGCCGTAGGTGGTCGCGTCGGCGTCGTGGACCGCGACGAGGTCGCTGCGGGCAGCGGCGACGCCGAGGGCGAGCCACACGTCGCGACCCTTCCCCGCCTCGCCGTTGAGGCCGTGTTGGCCGAGCAGGTCGCGGACGGTGGGCGCGTTGCACCAGAGGACGTCGGCGTCGACGTCGAGCGAGTCGACCCACTCCCGGACGGCGCCGACCTTCCCCTCGTCGGCCCGCAGGGCGACGAGGACGGACTCGGGCTCGACTTTGCCCAGCGTCGAGAGGACGCGCTCGGCGGCGAGGCTGGCGTGGTCGCGGTCGGTCAGCGGCACCACGACCGTCGCACGGTCGACCGGCGCCTCCGGGGCCGCGCCGTCGAAGTCGTGCAGCGTCGCCACCCGCTCCTGGACGTACTCCATCGAACCGGGCTAGTGACTCGACTCCCAAATACTCCGCTGTTCCGGAACAGGCGCGTCCGACCGGCCCGCCGTCGGGTCCCCGCGGACGCTCACTCGCGAGCGCCCCGCGGCAACCGGCCCAGCCGATGAGCGACGAGGAGCGCGAGCAGGACGACGACGAGACCGCCGGCGAACGTGCGGAAGATCACGTCGAACGGCACGCGGGCGTCCCGCAGGAAGCCGACGGCGTAGGAGCCGCCGGCCTGGACGAACATCATCGTTCCCGAGTAGGCGGCGTAGGCGCTCGCGCGGTGGCGGTCGGGCAGCGACCCGAGCAGGTAGGTGTCCATCGCCGGAAACAGGCTGTGGATCACGTAGCCGAGGACGAGACTGACGGCGACCACCGCGGCCAGGCCCGAGACGGTCGTCAGTGCGAGGAGGACGACGACGAACCCGCCGAGCAACGCGAGGATGTACCGGAGGATGTCGAGGCGGTCGGCGAGCCGACCGGACAGCGCCATCGCCGGGACGCCCGCGCCGAAGACGACCGACAGGGCCGTCCGCGCGGTCGACTCCGAGAGGGACTTCGTCTCGGCGAGGTAGGTGGGATAGAAGTTGAACACGCCCTGCCAGACGAAGCCGGTGGCGCCGAGCATGACGACGCCGGCGAGGATCAGCCGCCACTGCTCGCGGACCGCGACGAGGAGGTGACGGTCTTCGGTGCCCGCCGCGGGCAGGTCCGTCCGCCAGGCCACGACGGTGAACAGGACGGTGGCGACGGCGGTGATCGCGGCCATGATCCGGAACGTCAGCGGCCACCGCCCCCGCGCGAGGACGGCGGTGACGAACAGCGGCGCGCCGACGGCGGCCAGTTGCGCCGCGGTCCCGTGGACGCCGAGGGCGGCGCCGACCCGCGAGGGGAACAGCTCGCTGACCAGCGGGTTCGCGGCGATGAAGTAGGCGCCGCCGGCCGCCCCCATCAGGAGGGCGGCGGCCTGGAGCGCGCGGATGCCGGGGGCGACCGAGGCGAGGGCTGTCGCCCCGGTGAGCGTCGCGCCCGTCGCGAAGACGACGTAGTGGCGGGGGACCCGCGTGAGCAGGTAGCCCGTCGGGATGCGCGGGACGGCGCTGCCGACCCAGACGAGCGAGGCGAGCAGGCCGACCGCGGCGGCGTCGACGGTCAGCGCCGCTCGGAGCGGGTCCAGCAGCGGCGCGAAGACGACCCGCCCGAGGTTGACGACGAACACCATCGCACACAGCGACCCGAACAGCTGGCGGCGCGTCACATCAGGGGGTTCGCCTGCGCCCCTTCAAGCGTTGCGAACTCGGCGGACCGGTCCGCTTCTCGGCCGGATTTCGACGGAACGCGCGGGGCCGGGTGTGTGGGATCTATGCATGGGGTTTTTGAGAGTCGGTGTCGTACGCCCGCTCATGAAATCGGTCCGGAAGGGGCTGCGTTCGGGCGAGATCGAGAAGGACGTCTACGAACGCCTCGCCTGCAGCGAGTGCGGCGAGGAGCTCGGGACCGAGAACGACCCCGACGAGATCGGCACCGTCCGGGTCTGCCCGGAGTGTGGGAGCAAGTGGAAGAAGGTGGGCTGATCGCCGCACCGACCCCGCTGTAGCGTCACCGACCGCCCGACAGTTACTCTTCTGCGGCGCTCACTCGAAGACAGCGTCGAACGAATCGGCCCCGAGCGGCGGGTGGGTCCCCGCCGCGACGTTCTCGGCGACGTGGTCGGGCGACCCCATCCCGACCAGCGAACACGTCACGCCGGGCGCGCTCCGCGCGAAGTTGATCGCCTGCTGGGCGTTCGTCTCGCCTTCCACCCGCTCGGCCACGTCTTCCGGCAGCCCCGCCCGGGCGAGTTTCCCCTGGGCCAGCGACGCGCTCGTGAAGACGTTCAGCCCCGCGTCGTGGGCGAACCACAGCGTCGACTGGGCCCCCTCCGACCCCTCCTGAGCTTCGACGGTGAAGGCGTCCGCCATCACGACGTTGAACGGGAGCTGGACCGCCCGGAAGTGCGTCGCCGCGTTCTCCGCCCGCTTGGCCGCCGTCCGCGCCCGCGAGACGATCTCGGCCAGCGAGAGATAGCTGTCGTCGTCGCCCGGCACGCGCAACGCCTCCCACGTCGCCACGCCGTACTGGCGGATGTCGCCCTCGGCGGCTCGCTCCTCCAGGCGAGTGAACGTCTCCTCAAGCTGGTCGTAGACCGCTTCCGGCGAGCGGTCGGCCAGCTGCGTCTCGGGGTTGTGGACGTAGTAGAGATCGATGGTGTCGAGATCGAGGTTCTCCAGCGATCGGTCGAGCTGGTCGTCGATGTAGTCGGGCGCGATGCAGTGTTGCCCGGCGACGAGGTCGTCTGCGTCGACGACCCCGGTGTCGACGTACGCCTCCCGGATCCACCGCCCGGGATTGTCCGGCCGCTCGCCGTCGAACGGGACGAACCCGCCCTTCGTGGCGACGAGGACGGCCTCGCGGTCGGTATCGGCCGCTTCGAGGGCCTCGCCGACGACGCGCTCGCTGCGCTGATTGCGGTAGTTGATCGCCGTGTCGACGACGTTGACCCCCGACTGGAGCGCCTCGACGATGGCCTCGCGATACGCGTCGTCGGCCTCGTCGGTCGGGTCGCCGAGGTAGGTGCCGACGCCGACGCTGGAGACGACGCCCTCGCCGAACCGCCGGAAGTACGTGCGGGCGAACTCGTCGCCGAACTTCTCGCGGTAGGCCCACGTGGCGTCCCTGGTGACCATACCCGATCTGCGGTCGCCGCCGATAAAAGCGTGCTATCTCGGAGAGGCTGTGCGCCAGCGGGCGGCTTATACCAGCCACCCGCGATAAGCGGGGTATGACAGAACGGCTCAGGCCGAGCTCCGAGAACCCGTGGTACTGGTCGGACGGCGACGGACCGGCGCTGCTCCTCGGCGGGACCGACAAGGACAACCTCTTCCAGTGGACCGGTGGGCGACTGGAAGCCCACCTCGACGACCTCGTCGACGCCGGCGGGAACTTCGTCCGCAACACGATGTCCGACCGGAAAGACGAGGACGTGTCGCCGTTCGAGCGGAGCGAAGACGGCACGTACGACCTCGAACGGTGGAACGACGAGTACTGGGACCGATTCGCCGCGTTCCTCGACGCGACCGCCGAGCGGGACATCGTCGTCGAGCTGACGCTGTGGGACCAGCACGATCTGGCCGGCTCGCGGTGGGAGTCTCACGCCTGGAACCCGGTCAACAACGACACGCTCCCCGCGGACTCGCTGCCCGCGACGGGCGGGGACCACTGGCAGGACCGCATCGCCTTCTTCCGCACCGTCGAGGAGGGCAACGACCCCGTGCTCGCCCACCAGGAGCGGTTCGTCGACCGGATCCTCGACCACACGCTCGACTACGGACACGTCGTCTACAACGTCACCAACGAGGGGTGGGCGGGGATCGAGTGGGAACTGCACTGGGCCGAACACCTGCTCGAACGGGCCGACGAGCGCGGTGTCGGCGTCGAGATTGCCAACATGAACATGACGCCGGATGAATCCGTCCGGAAGGTGGTCGAGCACCCCGACCTGTTCTCCTACGTCGAGCTCTCTCAGCACAACCAGCTCTCTGCGGGTGCGACCGGACAGGACCACTGGGACAACCTCCAGCGGTGGCGGTCGGAGGTCGAGGACGCTATCGGGCCGCGGCCGTTCAACAACGTGAAGATCTACGGCGGCTTCGACGGCGGGAAAGACGCCGCCGGTAGCGCCGACCAGGCGGTCCGGTGGTTCTGGCGGAACGTCCTCGGCGGGTCCGCGGCGTGCCGGTTCCACCGGCAGGTCGCGGGCGGCGACGAAGGGTGGGGGATCGGCGGGAGCGAGCGGGCGCTGACGCAGATCCGCTCTGTTCGAGCAGTCGAGGAACACGTCGCCCTCCCCGCGCTGACACCCCGGATTGACCTTCTGGCAGACCCCGCCCCCGGCGAGGCCTACTGCGCCGCCGATCCGGGCGAGGCCTACGTCGTCTACTTCCCCGACGGCGGGGAGGCCACGCTCGCCGTCGAACCGGGACCGTACCGGCTCCGGACACTCGACGCCGAATCGGCCGCGTGGACGGACGAGGAGATGGTCGGGGGCGAGACAGACCTCTCGCTCACCCCGCCGGAGCGGCCCAATCAGGTCGTCGTCCTGACCGCCGAACGGTGACCGGGGACTCGTGACCGACGGCCCGGTGGAGCGCGCCTGGGGCTCGCTTACTCACCGGTGTCGAGGTGCTCGGCCATCCAGGCGAACTGCTCGTCGACCATCCGCCGGCCGGCGTCGGTCAGCGCGTACTCGTCGTGGATGCCGGATTCCCGGAGTTCGAGGTGGCCGTTGTCGACCAGCGTGTCGAGCGCGCCGTAGAACGATTTGGGCTCGATCCGCGCGTCGTAGTGCGATTCCAGCCGCGACTTGAGCGCCTGGCCGTGGAGCGGTCCCTCCCCGGCGAGGATGATACAGATGTCCCGGCGGCGTCCGCTCTGGAGCCACTTTGTCATGAGCGGGTCTGCGTCCGGGGACGAGTCGACTCTTGCGGTTCGCGGCGGTGACCGGACGGACTCGTCCCGAGGCGCGATCGAAGCCTACGACTATCACCGGCCCACAGATCCGCCAATGACCGACGCGACCGCGACGAGCGAGGGGATCACGGCCCGCTACGAGGAGACCGAGACCGAGCGCCTGCTGACCTTCGAACGCGACGGGGCGACCGCGGCCGTCGCCCAGAACCTCGAGGGCTACGCCATGCTGAAGGTCCGACCGACCGCCGACGGCGACGAACTGGAACGCTACTACGGGTTCGACATGGCGCTGGACCACGCCGCCGAACTGCTCGGCGTCGCCCCCCACGACCTGCCGGTACCCGACGCGGCCGACGACATGGGAATGTGACCGAGCACGCGATTTGGGCGCATTCGTGCGATTTCCCGGCTGATCGCGCGTGCAGTTCACGGATTAACGCGCGGCTTTTAGCGGTTGGAGTTCCTATGGATACGCGATGAGCCACCCACGCGTCACCGGCGTCGGAGTGACCCCGTTTGGGGAACACTCCGAGCGGACGGGCCGGGACCTGTTCGCCGAGGCCGGACTGGCCGCGCTCGACGACTCGGGGGTCGACCCCGACGACGTCGAAGCGCTGTTCTACGGCAACTTCATGGGCGAACTCGCCGAACACCAGGGCCACCAGGCCCCGCTGATGGCCGAGGCCGTCGGCCTGGACGTGCCGGCGACACGCTACGAGGCCGCCTGCGCCTCCAGCGGCGCCGCGGTCCGCGAAGCCGTCAGACACCTGCGGTCGGGCGAGGCCGACGTGATCCTCGTCGGCGGGAGCGAGCGCATGACCAACATCGGCACCGCGGGCGCGACGGACGCCCTCTCCATCGCCGCCGACGACCTCTACGAGATCCGCGCCGGGATGACCTTCCCCGGCGCCTACGCGCTGATGGCTCGGGCGTACTTCCGGGAGTTCGGCGGGTCTCGCGAAGACCTGGCCGCTATCGCCGTGAAGAACCACGACCACGCGCTCCCCAACGAGTACGCGCAACTCCGCAAAGAGATCACCGTCGAGGACGCCCTGGGGGCGCCGATGGTCGCGGACCCGCTGGGGCTGTACGACGCCTGCCCGATCACCGACGGCGCGAGCGCCGTCGTCCTGACCAGCGCCGAGTACGCCGCGGAACACGACCTGGACGCGTCGGTCGCGATCACGGGGACCGGCCAGGGCGGCGACAACCTCGCGCTGCACGACCGCGAGAACCTCGCGCGCTCGCCCGCCGCAGAGAAGGCCGCCGACGAAGCCTACGCGGACGCGGGCGTCGGGCCCGACGAGGTCGACATCGCCGAGGTCCACGACTGTTTCACCATCGCGGAGGTGCTCGCCATCGAGTCGCTGGGTCTCTACGAGCCCGGCGATGGGATCGCCGCCGCCCGCGACGGCAAGACCCACGCCACCGGCGAGACGCCGGTCAACCTCTCGGGGGGACTGAAGGCGAAGGGCCACCCCGTCGGCGCGACCGGCGTCGCGCAGATCGTCTCGCTGACGAAGGTACTGAGGGGCGAGTCCCCGTGGTCCGACGACGTGGGCGGCGCGAGCGTGGGTGTCGCGCACAACGCCGGCGGCACCGTCGCCAGCGCGACCGTCCACGTCCTGGAGGTCCAGCCATGAGCGACAAAGCCAGAGACGGCGCGTTCGACGACTGGCTGGACGCCATCGAGGAGGGGTCGGGGTACTACGTCGAGTGCGAGAACGGCCACGGCTGGCTCCCGCCGCGACGCGTCTGCCCCGACTGCGGGAGCCGCGACCTCTCGGAGACGCCCCTACCGGAGGCGGGCGAGGTGGCGACGTTCACAGAGGTGTCGGTCGCGACGCCGCAGTTCAGCGCCGACACGCCCTACGTCACCGCGGTCGTCGACTACGATCCCGTCCGCGTCACCGGTCTGGTCCGCGGCGTCGATCCCGACGAGGTCGAGGTCGGGATGCCGGTCGGGATCGAAGTGGGGGAACGGGAGACGACGGGCGACCGCGCGGTCGTCTTCCGGCCGCGGTAGGGCCGACTTCGTCCCTCGCCGGGTTCAGGCTACGAGTCCCCAGCCTACCACGACCAGCCCCGCCAGGACGACCATGCCACCGAAGGCGTACACCCAGATCCGCTGGTACAACTCCGCCCGCTCCGGGTCACGCTTCCACGTCCGACCCGAGACGAAACTCCGGACCCGAAGCGGGTTGGCGATAGCCGCGGCTCCCATCCCCACCAGCAACAACCCGGCGGCGGCGAGCGTCGCGTTCATACGCCGGACGTGTCACACCGTAGTCAGAAAGTTCCGTCGGATAGCGACCGGTCGCGGTGCGGCGGCGGTCGCTGTCAGTCAGGCGCTCGACTCGACGGGTTCGCCCCGAACGACGTCGAGGAACTCGGCGGGGTGTTCGACGTGCGGGAGCAGTTCGGAGTCGCCGATCGAGACCAGTTCCACGTCCGCTGCCTCGGCGAGTTCGCGGCCGGTCGATAGCGGCGGCATGTCCGTTTCCGTGCCCCAGACGAGCGTGACCGGGACGTCGAGGTCGCCGAGGAGCGCTGTCAGGTCGACATCGGGGTCGAGGTGGCCGCTGATGAAGGAGGCGGGCGCGAACCGCGCGCCGGGCTGGTGGGCGCTCTCCCACTCGTAGCGGACCGTCTCCGTGTTGAGCTTCGCGGTGTCGTGGTAGCCGTGGTCGTCGTGAAAGTAGCGGATCGAGCGCTCGCTCGCGATCCCGTTGTAGATCGCCTGGCCGACGACGGGAGCGCGGATCAGCGAGCGGAGCCAGACGCGCCGACCCGGGACCGTGTCGGCGGTCGGGCAGACCAGGACGAGCCGCGACACGTCCACGTCGCGGGCGGCGTCGGCGGCGTAGGCGCCGGTCAGCGACGACGCGACGACGACGGCGTCGTCGCTCGTGTCGGTGAGGAAATCACGGACGAACGTGGTGTACAGCGACGCCGAGTAGGTCAGCGGCGGACGGTCCGACCGGCCGAAGCCGGGCAGGTCCGGCGCGATCACGTGGTAGTCCTCGGCGAGGGTCTCGAAGACCATGCGCCACTCGTTGCTGGTCGCCGCGGCGTTGATGCCGTGGAGGAGCACGAGGTCCTGGTCGTCGGGGTCGCCGGCTTCGGTGTATGCCACGTCGAACCCGCGCCAGCGGTAGGTGCCGGAGTCGCCCGCGAGCGGCGGGCCGAGTTCCCCGACCTGCCGACCGAGCACCCGGTTGGCCGCGACCGCCGCGCCGACTGCACCGAGCGTTGCACCGACGACTGTCCGTAGTTTCATATCACACCGTTGGAGCCTCGGCCGCTTATAAGTGATGTTCAGCGGACAGCGCCGAGGGAGGAAAAGCTACTCCCGGCGCTCCCGCCGCGCGGCCACGCAGTCGGCGAGCGGTTCGAGGACCGCCTCGGCGACCGCGTAGGGGTCCGTCTCGCGGCGGCGGACGGCGTCGACGTGTTCGTCGAGGCCGCCGCGGGCATCGATCTCCTCGGCCAGCAGTTCGCGGACGTCCTCGCGGAGGAGCGTCCGGATCTCCTCGGCGTAGCGCGTCCGCGCCTTCGCCGCCAGTCGGCCCGACTCGACGAGATACGCCCGGTGGTCGTCCATCGCCGCGATCAGTTCGTCGATCCCCTCGCCCCGGTCGGCGACCGTCTCGACGATCGGCGGGTCCCAGGGCTCGACCCCCTCCGCGTCGGCGTCCTCGGCCGCTCCGTCGCCGCCCCGGTCGCCCCGTTCGCGACCGGTCTCGCCGCTCACGTCCACGGTGGTCTCGGCGAAGCCGTGGTGGCCGCCGACCGCCGCCTCGCCGTCGCGCAACTGGAGCATCTCACGGAGTTCGCTGACGGTGCGGTCAGCGCCGTCCAGGTCGGCCTTGTTGACGACGAACAGGTCGGCGATCTCCAGGATGCCGGCCTTGAGCATCTGCACGTCGTCGCCGCTACCCGGTGGAACCAGCACGACGACGGTGTCGGCGGTGCGGACGATGTCGACCTCGTTCTGGCCGGCCCCGACGGTCTCGACGATGACCTTGTCCTTGCCGAAGGCGTCCAGCGCCTTGACGGCGTCCGTCGTCGCCGTCGAGAGCCCGCCGAGCGTGCCGCGAGCGGACATCGACCGGAAGAACACGTCCATGTCGCCGACGTTCGAGGCCATGCGGATCCGGTCGCCCAGCACCGCGCCGCCGGTGAACGGCGAGGCCGGATCGATGGCGATGACGCCGACAGTCAGCCCCGCCTCGCGGTAGGTCGCCGCGAGCTTGTCGACCAGCGTCGACTTCCCCGCACCGGGACTGCCGGTGATCCCGATCACGTCGGCGTCGCCGGTGTGGGCGTGCAGCTGGGAGACGAGATCCCGGTAGCCCGGCGAGCGGTTCTCGATCTTCGTGATCGTCCGCGCCAGCGCCCGGTGGTTCCCGTCGAGGAGATCCGAGATGAGGGGGTCGAGGTCCGGATCCCGGTCTGTCCCGGGACCCGAATTCGAGCCCGACCCCGAGGCGTCACTGTCCGCGGGGGCACCCTCGTCCCCGCTCGTCATCGTCGCTCTGGGGCGTTGTCCCGGATGTAGTCGATCATCTCGTCCATCGACGCGCCGGGACCGAAGATCTCGGCGACCCCTTCCTCGCGCAGTCGGTCCTTGTCGTCGTCGGGGATGATGCCACCGACCAGCACCAGCGTGTCCTCGCGGGCGCCGTACTCCGCCAGCCCGTCCATGATCTTCGGAACGAGCGTGTTGTGCGCGCCCGAGAGGATAGAGATGCCGAGTACGTCCACGTCCTCCTGGACGGCCGCCTGGACGACCTCGTCAGGCGAGCGATGCAGGCCGGAGTAGACGACCTCGAACCCCGCGTCCCGCATCGCCCGCGCGATGACGTGCGCGCCCCGGTCGTGGCCGTCGAGGCCGACCTTGGCGACGAGACAGCGGATCTGCCGTTGGCCCTGCTCTGCGCTCATAGCCGCTAGTTGGGTCGATTCCCGTTTCACGTTTGCGGTGATTTTTGCTGGCGGGCCGAGGTTTCCGGGCGGACGGGCGCGGGCGGTCGTTCCCGATTCCGAAGCGGGTATACCGACGGCGTCCACAGATCCGGTATGGCAGTCGCCGACTCCCTGCAGTCGCGGGCGCGAGCGAACCCGCGCCGGGTCACCGCCGTCCTCTCGGCGATCGGATACGTGCTCGTCATCGGCGCGTTCACGCCCTACGCGCCGTTCCCGTCGATCAGCGACGATCTGGTCATCCTCCTCGGAGACGCCATCGCCGTCGTCAACTCGCTGGCGCTGGTCTCGATCCTCGTCGGAGTGCGATACATCAAACGCGGCGAGGTCGCCAAACACCGGGCGGCGATGCTGACGGCCTTCTCGCTCATCATGGTCTTCCTCGTGATGTACCTGCTGAAGGTCGGCGGCGGCTTCGAGAAGTCGATCCTCGCCGACGGGCTCGTCTACTACGCCTACCTCGTGATGCTCGCGATCCACATCGTCCTGTCGGCGGTGGCCGTGCCGGTCGTCCTCCACGCCGTCGTCCTCGGGCTGACCCACAGTCCCAGCGAACTGCGCGAGACCTCTCACGCCCGCGTCGGTCGGATCGCCGTCGCCGCGTGGTCGCTCAGCCTCTTCCTCGGCATCGTCACCTACCTCATGCTCAACCACGTCTACATGTGGGAGAAGATGGGCCACAGCGCGGCCCTCCTGCTCGCCGTCGGCCCGTCGCTACGGGCGCTCCGGATCGACCCGAGCGCCGACCGCGACGACTGACGGGACCCATCGGCCACGGCTCCCGGTCCCGGAACGAGCACGCCGACCGTCGACTGACGACCGGCCGATGAGTCGCCGGACGCGCACGCGGCCCGCAGCGTTTTCAGCGCTCGCGTGCTACTGATCCGCATGACGGAGCAACCCGACGCAGCGGCGGGGAGCCCGACAAACGCGACACCGACAGCGGGGACCGGGCGACACGGTGGGACGGGTCGGCAGTCGGACGGCCGCGGCCGCTGTGACTACTGTCGGCTCCCGATCTCGGGCGAACCAGTGTCTGCCGAGCGCGACGGTCACCGGTACACGTACTGCTGTGGGGCCTGCCGCGAGGCGGCCGGCGACGGCGAGAAGGTGTTCACCCAGTTCCACGGTTTCCGGCGAGTCCCCACGGGCGTCGCGCCGCTCGACGAGAGCCTCCCGCAGGGGATCCCCCGCAACTCGTTCGTCCTCCTGACGGACCTGGCGGGCACGCGCACCGAGGCCATTCAGGCGGAGCTGGTGTGGCGCGCTCTCCAGCGCGGGGAGCCGGCGGTGTTCGTCTCCTTCCTCGAACCGCCGATGTCGGTCGTCCAGCAGTTCGTCACGCTGGACTGGAACGTCCTCCCCTATCTGGAGTCGGGTCAACTGCAGATCCTCGACTGTTTCACCTACCGCCTCGAAAATCGCGAGCGGATGTACGAGCGGCTCAACGACTGGAACGGCTTCCTCTCGGAGGCGGCCGCCGAGGCGACCACGCAGGTGCGCGACCCCACGGAGCTGGGCGAACTCCACAACCGCATCGACGACGTGCTCGAAGAGCGGGGGATGGAGGACCGAGGGATCGTCGTCGTCGACTCGCTGACGGAGTTCGGGTCGCTCGTCCAGCCGGTCCAGGCCTACGACTTCCTCAAGGACGTGCGCGCGGAGGTGTGCAAGAGCCGCTTCGTCCCGATCTACGCCGGCGCCACGGTCACCGGCGAGCACCAGGGGTTCCCCCACGACCTGAACTACATGGTCGACGGCATCGTCGAACTCAACCTCGACGAGGATCTGGTCGAAGGGTCGCTGCTGAAGCAGATCCGCGTCCGCAAGATGGGCGGCGTTCTCACGCTCCCGAAGTGGACGCTCTACGAGTACACCGCCGGCGAGGGGATCGTCACCATCGAACGTCGCGAGGGGCCGCCCGAGGGGGGCGAGAGTCAGGAACCCGTCACCGGCCAGCAGGGCGGCGGGCAGGCGGGGAGCGGACAGCGGGACGGCGGACAGCACGGCGGGGGCCAACAGGGTAGCGGGACCGGGATGGGAGGGACCGGGGGGACCTACGGACAGGGACCGCCCGCCGGCCGACCGTCGGGGAGCGACCCGATCGTCGACTCGCCAGCCGACGAGGGTGACGGCGGTGGGGCTGGCGAGGACGGCGACGACGAAACCGGGTGACCGAGGCCGAGCGCGCTCAGTCGGTCCGCGGGAGCGCGAGCGCGCCGACGGCGACGAACACTGCGGCGAGCGCGCCCAGGACGAGCAGGTAGCCCAACTCCGGCGCGAACGGGCCGGTCGGCGGGACTGCTCCGCCGTCGGTCGTCGCGCGGACGCCGCGGGCGAAGTACGTCAGCGGCGACAGCAGCGTCGCCGGTTCGAACCAGTCCGGAAGGAGAGCGAGCGGGACGAACGTCTCCGAGAGGAACAGGAGGGGGAGCGCGATGGTGTTGCTCGTCGCGATCACGCCGTCCTGGGAGTCGGCGGTGGCCCCGATGATCGCGCCGATCCCGCAGAACAGCGCGACGCCGACGACGACGTAGGCGACGAGCAGAGCGCCGACGGTCGGTGACAGCGGGATCGCTGCGCCGGTCAGGGCGACGACGAGCGCGACCAGCAAAAGCGCGGCGAGGCCGATGACGACGACGTTGACGACGGTCTGGGCGAGCAGCCACTCGCCGCGGGTGAGCGGCGTCGTCGCCAGCTTCTCGAAGCGGTTGCCCTCGCGGTGGCGCGCGACCTCGCTGCCGACCCGCGACAGCGGCGTGAACAGCACGACCACGGCGAGATAGCCCGGGACGTAGTATATCGCCGGCTCGGTGAACAGCCCGCCGCCGGTCGGCTGGGTCTGGACCAGCGCGCCGAAGATGACGACGATGAGCAGCGGGAACAGGAACGTGAAGAAGACGGCCGTCCGGCGGCGGAGAAACGAGCGCCAGCCCGCGCGGACCGACGCGGCCACGCGGCCGCCCCGGGTCATCGCTCGCCCTCCGCGTCCGCGGCGGCCGCGTCCCGGTCGCCCTCGCCGCGGCGGTCGAGTCGACCCGTCGCGGGCCGGTAGCCGTACTCCCCGGCGGTGCTCGCGAGTTCGAGGTAGACTTCTTCGAGGTCGGGCTCAGACCAGGTGAGCGCGTCGTAGCTGGCGCCCGCGGCCGCCAACGCGTCGACGACGTCGCCGATCGCCTCGGGCGGCACGTCCGAGACCACCAGCGAGTCGCCGGTCCGCTCGGCGGGATAGGACAGATCGAGCGCGGCGGGGTCGGCGTCGGTCTCGACGACGAGACGGCTCTCGCCGCCGTACTCGGCGACCAGCGTGTCGGGGTCGTCGGCGGCGACGAGTCGGCCGTCCGCGAGCAGGCCGACGCGGTCTGCCAGCCGGTGGGCCTCCGCCATGTCGTGGGTGGTGAGGACGATAGTCGTGCCGCCGTCGGCGAGCGATTCGAGGAGGTCCCACAGCGCCCGGCGACCGGCCGGATCGATACCGGTCGTCGGTTCGTCGAGAAAGAGCAGGTCGGGGTCGTTGACCAGCGCCGACCCGACGCAGGTTCGGCGCTTCTGGCCGCCCGAGAGGTTCTCGTACCAGGTGTCGGCGTCGCCGACCAGCCCCACGTCCGAGAGGACCGTCTCGATGTCGCGGGCCTCGTCGTAGAGGCCGGCGTAGTAGTCGAGCAGTTCGCGGGCGGTGAGCCGCGCGGGCGGGTCGAACGCCTGCGGGAGCAGGCCGACCCGCTCGCGGTCAACGTCGAGCGGGTCGGCCCCGAACAGTTCGACCGAACCCTCGGCGTCGGTCGTCCCCGTCAGCGCGCGAACGAGCGTCGTCTTGCCCGCGCCGTTGGGGCCGACCAGCGCGAACACTTCGCCCGCGTCGACCGAGAGGGAGACGCCGTCGAGCGCCACCGTCTCGCCGTAGGACCGGCGCACGTCCTCGGCGACGAGCGTCGCTGTCATGGGCGAATCGACGGTAGCGCGGCGCAAAGGCGGTTCGGTTCGGAGACGTGTCTCCCCGCGACCGAGTCGAACGAACGGGAGAGGCGGGATTCGGGTGGAGGGGCGCGCCAGCGGGAGAACCGGTGGGGCGTCGGGCGGCGGCGGAGGGCGCGAGTGGGAGGGCCGAACGTCGGCGGGAACGGAGTGGAGGGCCGAGCGTCAGCGGGAACGGAGTGGGGGGCCGCGTCAGCGGGGGACTCGGGTCAGGGGAGGGAGTCTCAGACCGCGCCGGGGGCGGGGTCCGGCGGCGGCGTCTCGGCGCTCCCGTCGTCGCCGCCGCGGCGGCGGGCGGCGATCGTGAGCGCACCGGTGCCGAGCCCGAGCAGGACGACGGCGAACGTCAGCAGCTCGCCGAACAGCGGGATCTGCGCCAGCACCTCGATACCGACGACGCCGACGACGAGAGCGGCCCAGCGGTTGTCCACGTCGGCCGCGTCGAGGACGCGCGTCCCGACGAGGAACTCGCCGTAAACCAGCGCGAGCCAGGTCGAAAGCGCGAAGACGGCGCCGCCGGCAAAGGCCAGCGGTAGGCCCACGATGGTCAGCGCCACCGCCAGCAGACCCACCGGGACCGCGATCATCGTCGCCAGCCCCGCGACCGCCGAGCGGCCGGGCTGGTCCGTCACCGTCTCGACCATCTCGCCCGAGAAGTCGGGAAAGACGACCAGGAGGAGCGCGCCGACGACCAGTGCCGCCAGACCGGTGACGAGGCTGACCAACGGGGAGGGCAGGATCTCCAGATCACCGAGGTCGTCGAGGTCGCCGAGGGTGATCCCCCACTGGAGGCCGTCGAATCCGAGGCTCTCGTCGTGGGTGACGGTCCCGGTGACGGTGGCACCCTCGGCGCGGTCGAGCGTCTCGCCGTAGGTCACGTCGCCGCGGACGGTCGCACCCTCGTTCAGGCGGACCGTCTCCGAGCCGGTCACGCCGCCGTCGACCGTCCCGGTGACAGTGACCGTCCCGGCCGCGGCGTCCACGTCGCCCTCGACGACGCCGTCGGAACCGACGTCGACCGAGCCGGCGGCCGCTTCGACGCTGCCACCGACCCGGCCCTCGACGGTGACCGAACCGGCGGCGGCCTCCACGTCGTCGGTCACTTCGCCGGTGATCCGGACGGAGCCGGCCGCGGCTTCCACGTCGCCCTCGACGGTCCCGTGGACGACCGCGTCGCCGCTCACGACCTCCAGGTCCGAGACCGTCTCGTCGGGCCCGACGACCACGTCGGCGCCGACGGTCTGGTCGGCGAACTGGCCGGTTCCGGGCGCGGTCGCGGATGCGACGGCGTCGTCGTTGGCGAACGGTACTGCGGCCGCCGCGCCCGGAACGAGCGCGGCGGCGACGGCGAGCGCACACAGCAGCGCGACGAACCGCGTCGCGCGGGGAGCGTCGATCTGGCTCATGCAGTTCGACGTAGACACCGCTACACCCTATATAAACGAGGAGAGTTTCCGACCCGGTAGTCCGGGGCAACGCTTAAATACGAGTTTACAGTTCGCCGCGGACGGTGCGGACGATGGCGTCGATATCGAAGGTGTCGCGTTCCTTGTCGTAGACGATCTCGTCGCCGACCTCGACGCGGAAGACGCCGTGGTCGCCCATCACGAGTTCGAAGCGGTCGATCTGCCCCTCCAGGCTCGTGAGGATCGCCTGCTGGGTGTCGAGCGCCCGCTCGCGGAACCCGCAGGGGACACAGTAGGTCAGTGTGACCGTTGTCATAGGGTGGGGTAGACGGCTCTCGGCGATAAAGGTGTGCGGGTCAGTCCCGACCGAACGGCCGCCAGACCAGCAGCGCCACCGTCGCGACGAAGACGACGGTCGAGATGCCGTACGAGCCGGTCGAGACCGCGGCGGCGATGCCGGAGCCGCTGCCGGCGATACCGGTCGCGATTGAGGCCAGCACTGGCCAGCTACAGGAGACACAGGAGAGCAGGCCCAGAACGCCGGTCACCGCCGACCCCGCGGCGTCGAGGACGGTGGCGTACACCAGATACGCGAGGGTCGCGTAGCCGATCAGCTTGTAGGGGATGAGTACGACCGAGAGGCCCATGCCGTTGTAGGTGACGGCGGGCGCCCACCCCGGCGGGAGGCTCGTCAGCGCGACGCTGAGCCCGAGGGAGTCGTGGCCGGGACCGACGAGGCCCCCGGTGTAGGCGAGGACGCCGAAGTAGCCGACGGCGAGCGCCGCGGCGAGCGTGCGGTTGCGGCCGGACGCGGGCGCGACGTTGGCGCGCGCGACCGCCCAGATGGAGGCGTTGATCCAGACGAACGGGTAGACCCACAGGCGCAGCCCGCGCGCCGAGAGCAGGTCGGCCGACCCGAGCGCGGCGTAGGCGAGCAGGAGGATGACCTCGGTGTTGACCACCAGCGCGCCCCACAGTAAGGTCCCGCGGTCGGGGCGAAACCGGTCTGCCAGGGAGGTAGTATCGACGGTGGCCATGGATCAGATCGCGAGTGCGTCGACGACGATGGCGATCAACAGCGTTCCGAGGTAGGCGTTGGAGGCGTGGAACGCGCGGAACGCCGCCGACTCGGTGCGCTCGCGGTGCAGTCGGAGGACCGCCCAGAGGAAGACGCCGCCGAACAGGCAGGTCGTCGCCGCGTACACCCAGCCCAGCGTCGTCAGCTCCGCGAGCGCGACCGCGGCGAGCAGCGTCGCGGCCAGGTAGTAGAGGATGTGTTTCCGCGTGACCGCTTCGCCGCGGACGACTGGCATCATCGGGAACCCGCCCTTCGCGTAGTCGTCCTTGTACGCCAGCGCGAGGTTGTAGAAGTGCGCCGGCGTCCACAGGAAGATGACACCCGCCAGCGCCGCACCGGCCAGGCCGAACTCACCGGTGACCGCGGCCCAGCCGATCAGCGCCGGGAGCGCCCCGGCGAACCCGCCGATGACCGTGTTCTGGACGGTGTTGGGCTTGAGCACGAGCGTGTAGACGACGCTGTAGAAGAGGATCGCCGAGAGCCCGAGCGCGGCCGCCAGAGCGTTCAACTGGGCGAACACGACGAGCGAGGCGGCCGCGAGGGTCAGGCCGAACGCGACCGCCCGTCGGACCGGGATCTGGTGGGTCGCGATCGGTCGGTCGGACGTGCGGTCCATCTTCTTGTCCTTCTCGCGTTCGAGGACGTGGTTGAACGTGCCCGAAGCGCCGATGGCGAGGACGCCGCCGCCCAGCGTCAGGACGACCGTTCGGACGGTGAGTTCGGGGGCCCCGGTCGAGGCCAGCGCCATCCCGGCGGCGGCGACGAGACAGAGCAGCCACATCAGCCGCGGCTTGGTGAGCCGGAAGTACGCCGAGACGGTGGCGGTCACGCGCGTCCGCAGCGGGAGGTCCGAGGGGGCGGTGGTCGGTTCGGCGACCGCCTCGTTCTCGCCCGGTGTCCCGGAGTCGTCGTCGGCGTCGACGCCGGGTTCGACGGCCCAGCCTTCCTCGGGCGTGTCGGGCGCCTCGGGTTCGAGTTGCCAGGCGAGCGCGACGATCAGGGCGGTGAACAGGACCATGCCGACGAAGAGGTGCGCGCCGGTGGGGAGAGCGGCCGCGCCGCCGGTGACGACGACCGCGCCGATGGCGACTTGGACGGGAAACAGGACGAGGCCGAGCGCGAGCGCGGCGAGGACGCGCCCGCGGATCGCCGCACGGTCGCGAACGGCGGCGACGGCCGTGGCGAGCGCGAGGACGCCGACGAGTAGGGCCGCGACGCGGTGGCCCCAGGCGATCAGCAGCGCGGGGTCGGCGAGCGTGAGCGGGCCGCGACAGACCGGCCACGAGGAACACGCCCGGGCGGCGTCGGCGACCGCCGCGGTGGCGCCGGCGGCGACGAGCAGGTAGGCGCCCATCGCCGTCGCTGCGAGCAGGCTCGGGAACGACGGTCGGGATGCGCGGCTGAACATGGGAGTCCGCTGTTGTCCGCACTTCGGGGCGTTCGCACTTAGTGTTCGCGCTTTGCGACCGACGCGCGCCGTGTGGGTTCGGTACCCGCGCCGGCCGCACCCACCGGACCGTGTCGGGGCGTCCGAGCGGCCCGCGCACGCGAAACCGCGCTGGGGCGTCCGAACGGCCCGTACACGTTCGGAAAAAGAGTAATCCGGGAGGGATCGGCGCCGGTCAGATCCCGCGTCGGATTCAGCACGTTAATATGCGGACAATCCCAAGCCGAGATCAATGAAGGGTAAGCGCGTCGCACTCCTGACGCTGTTCGCGGCCGCCCTGGCAGCGGTGGCGATCGAGCCCGCCGCCGCTCAGTCGGCCGACACGACGACGGAACGGCTCATCTGGAACCTGAACAACCAGCTGATGTACATCGCCGTCCCGATCACCGTCCTCGTGGAGGCGATCCTCTTCTACACCGTCTGGAAGTTCAAGAACAACGAGTCGCCGCTCCCGACCAAGGAGAACCGCCGCCTGGAGATCACCTGGACCGTCGCGACGGCCATCATCCTGCTGTTCGTCGGCGTCGCCTCCTATCAGGTGCTCGCCGACCCGTTCGTCACGGCGACGCCCGACACGGACATCGACGCCGTCACCGACGGTCAGGAAGAGGCGCTGGAAGTGCAGGTGACCGCCCAGAAGTACAACTGGCAGTTCTACTACCCCGAATCGGAGGTGACCAACGCCAACACGCTCGTTCTGCCGAGCGACCGGCCAGTGCGGTTGAACGTCACGTCGACCGACTGGCTACACGCCTTCCACGTCCCCTCGATGGGGCTGAAACAGGACGCCTTCCCCGGCCAGTCGAACTACATCGTCACGGAGGCGACCGACACCGGTGAACACCAGCTCTACTGCGCCGAGTACTGCGGCGTCGGCCACTCCCAGATGCTCGGCACCGTCGAAGTCCGCAGCCAGGAGAACTTCCAGGGCTGGCTCGCCGAGAACGGCGCCGGCGGCTCAGGGAACGCCACCGCCGGCAACATGACCAGCGCGCTCGCTCCCTGACCGACGAGACGCTCCCCTTCGTTCCGTTGGACACACACCGCGCGCGACTCTGCCCGCGTTCTCCTGACTGGTTCCCAGATAGCTACGCGTCGGGCTGGTGAGCTTTTCAGTCGGCCGCGCGTACGGCCGCGCGATGGAGTACTTCGAGGACGTGACCGTCGGCGACACCGATGCCTTCGGCAGCTACGGGGCGACCGCCAGCGAGATCACAGACTTCGCCGAGCGCTACGACCCCCAGCCGTTCCACACGGACCCCGAGGCGGCCGCCGACTCCCCGTTCGGCGGCCTGGTCGCCAGCGGCTGGCACACCGCCGCGATGACGATGCGGCTGCTCGTCGACGAGTTCCTCGCCGACGGAGCGACCCGCGGCGCGCTCGGCGTCGACGAACTGCGCTGGCGCCGCCCCGTCAGACCCGGCGACGAACTCACCGTGACGACCGAGATCGTCGACAAGGAGGGATGGGACGACGAATTGGGGGTCGTCTCGGTCCGGATCACGACCGAGGCCGACGGGGAGGAGGCTCTCACGATGGTCGGGCTCGTCCTCTACGAACGCCGGACGGCGCCGTGATTCGCGAGGCGTGACAGGTCGAGAACGGACCGTGAACCGCGAGCCGTCGGACCGAGGCCCGCTCAGTTGCCGGCCACCAGACCGGCCTCGGGCGATCCCTCGCGCTCAGTGTAGGCGGCCAGCCGCCGCTCGCCGCGTTCGGTGATCCGGTAGACCACTTCCTCAGTCACCGGCTCGACGAGCCCGTCCGCGACCAGTCTGTCCATCCGCCGTTGTGCGTAGTCCGCCGGCATCCCCAGACGGTTCGCGACGAGCGCCAGGTATGTCGGCCGCTCTTCTACGAGGTGCTGAAGTATCGCTGCGTCCGCGCGACGGAACCAGTCCGGGTGCTGTGACATCGGTATCCCAACACACCATGGTGCTTGTTCACACATAACGTTGTCGGCCGCGGCGGACCCGGAGGTGAGGGGACAGTGGGTCTGGGGCTTGACTCGCCGGACGCGGGCCAACAGAGTCAAGCGCGGGGAGTCCTCAGCGGTGGTAGAGCAGTGTCATCGAGCCCCGACGGTCGGCCGACGGTCCTCGTCGTGGACGACGAGACGGAGGTAGCGGACGTGCTCGCGCTGAAGATCCGCGAGCGATACGAGACGCGGGTCGCGTACGGCGGGCGCGAGGCGCTCGAATCGATGGACGAGACGGTCGACGCCGTCCTGCTGGACCGGCGGATGCCGGACGTCCACGGCGACGACGTGCTGGCCGAGATCCGCGACCGCGGCCACGACTGCGTCGTCGTGATGACGACCGCCGTCGACCCCGAGCTGAACATCCTGGAGATGGACTTCGACGACTACCTCTCCAAGCCCATCGAGACGGAGACGCTGCTGTCGACGCTCGACACGCAGCTCGACAGCCGCCAGTCCGGCGATCCGAAGCTGGAGGAGTTTTTCTCCGTCGTCTCGAAGCTCGAAGTGCTCGAATCGGAGCTGACACCCGCGGAACTGGCCGACAGCGACGAGTACGAGCACCGCAAGCGCGAGGCCGAGGAACTCGGCCGCGAACTGCAGGAGACCCACCCCGACTTCGACGAGATCGTCGATACCTTCCGCGACATCGGTCGGAACTGACCGCGCGACGACCGCGGCCGGTCCCCGCGGGTCCGACACCGGCCAGACTCCGTCTACAGCTCGTCCAGCGCCGCTCGGACCGCCTCCCAGTCGGGCTGGGTCGAGGGGTCGTCGGCCGACCAGGCGTACCGGACCTTCGTGTTGCCGTCGACCACGAAGACGGCGCGGTTGGACACGTCGCGGTGGCCGGCCAGCTCGTCGATCCGGACGCCGTAGCGCTCGCTGACGGCGCCGTCGCTGTCGGTCAACAGCGGGAACGGGATGTCGTACTCGCGGGCGAACGCCCGGTGGCTGAAGGCGCTGTCACGGGAGATCCCGAGGACCGTCACGTCCTCGCGCACCTCGAACCAGCCGAGGTTCTGGATCCCGCACAGCTCGTCGGTGCAGGTCGGGTGGAAATCGAACAGGTAGAACGCCAGGACGACGGGTCCCTCGCGGGTGTGTTCGGCGAGCATGAACTCGCGAACCACCTCGCCGTCGGTGCCGGGCAGGATGAAGTCGGGCGCCGCGTCTCCCGCTGTGAGCATCGTGACCCATCCGTTCGCGGCGGCGGGGCTTAAACGAACGGGGCTGGGCCGCCAAGCGATAGAGCTTTTCCCCGTCGGTCGATAGCGGACGAGTACGATGCTTCAGGGCGTGACGCTGTCGCAGGCAGGGATCGACGCGGCCGCGATCAAACCCGCCGAGGTCGACGTCGAGCGGGCGGCCGACCTCGCCGTGGACACGCTCGCGGTCGACTACGAGGGCCGCGAGCACCTGCCGTCGCCGGCGACGCTCGACGCGCTCGCCGAGCAGACGGCGGTTCGCGTCACCACGCCCGTCCGCGCCGACGGCTTCGACCCGCACGGGGAGCGGGACCTCGCCGAGTCGCTGCCCGAGTCGGTCCGACGGGTCCTCGTCGCCGGCCACTCCGCCTACCTCACCGAGACGGAACGGGAACGGGCCGTCGCGCCTCGCCTCCGCGAGGCCGCGGCCCGCTCGCGCGAGCCCTGGGTCGGCACCGAAGGGATCGAGCGGATCGCCCTCGCCGTGGGCGGCACGCAGTTCGAACTCCTCGGGCCGGCCACCGACCGACGCCTCCGCGCGCTCCGACAGGCGGGCTACGAGGGGGAGGTCGCCCTCTACGCGCCGACCGTCCTGACCGACGAGGAGGACGCCGTCCTCGACGCGCTGGGCGAGTACGCCGCTCGCCGCGGCCCGGTCCGCTCGGCGCTGCCCGACGGCGCGTCGACCGACGCCGCGGCCGACGGTCGCGCCCGCGAGGTCCTCTCGCAGGCCGTCCGCGACTACGGCCTCGTCGGCGAGGTCGGGACCGTGGCCGACCGCGTCGACGAACTCCGCGACGCGGGCGCCGACCGGATCGTCGGCTACCCCGCCCGCGGGCTCGACCCGTTCCTGTGACCCGCGTCGCCGTCGTCGGCGGCGGCGCCCTCGGCGTCACCGCCGCCCGCGATCTCGCCGCCCGCGGCGCCGAGACCGTCCTCTACGAGCGCGACGACCTCGCGAGCGGCGCCTCTGGCCGGGCCGCCGGCATCGCCTACGACGCCTTCGCCGAAGACATCGACGCCGCCGTCGCCGAGCGCGCCGTCGAACGCTTTCGGAACCTGGACGACGAGGGCGCCATCGACTTCGTCGATCACCCCTACGTCTGGTTCGCCCGCGCCGGGGACGAGCGCCGCGCCGAGGCCGTCCGCGAGAGCGCCGAGCGCATGCGCGCCAACGGCCGCGACGTGGCGACGCTCGCTCCCGACGAATTCGCCGACCGGTTCCCGGCGCTCGCGGGGGTCGACGTGGCCGTCGCCGCACTCGCCCGCGACGCCGGCTATCTCGACCCCGCCTCGTACGTCACCGCGATGGGCGAACGGGCCGAGTCGGCCGGCGCGACCGTCGAAACGGGGACGCCCGTTCGACTCGCCGACGACGGGACAGCGGTCGAGACGCCGACGGGCGTCGAGCGGTTCGACGCCGTCCTCGTCGCCGCGGGCGCCCACACCAAGCGCCTGCTCGCCTGCGTCGGAGTCCCGATCCCGATGAAACCCTACCGCGTGCAGGCGCTCGTGACCGGCCCCGTCGACGGGAGCGAGCGGGTGCCGACCTGCTACGACGCGAGCGAGAGCCGCTACGCTCGCCCCCGCGAGGGCGGCCTGCTCGTCGGCGACGGCACCCAGGAACGGGAGTTCGACCCCGACGACTACGACGAGTCGGCCGACCCCGACTTCGAACGGGCGTCGCTGGCGTGGCTCGAAACCGTCTGTGAGGACCCGCTCGCTGAGGGGCCGCTCGGTAGCGACTTCGCCGTCTGCCGGTCGTGGGCCGGACTCTGCACCGCGACGCCCGACCGGGACCCGCTGCTGGGCGAGATCCGGAGCGGCCTCTACGTCGCGACCGGCTGGCACGGCCACGGGTTCATGCGCGCGCCGGCGCTGGGCGAACGGATCGCCGACGAGATGCTCGGCGGCGACGGGATCGCGCCGTTCGACCCGGACCGTTTCGACGGCGACGAGGCGTTTTCGGTGGTCGAGGGAATGACCGTCGAGGACTGATACGGAGTATTGCAAGCGTGTACCGGGCCGACCGTACGATTGCGTGCGGTCGATCCCGGGCTGTCTTGCAATACTCCGTATGAGACGGGGCCGAGCGACTGTTCCGCTACGCTTCGTCGTCGTCCGCGTCGTGCGTCTCGCTCTCGGCGTCCAGTTCGTCGGCGTCGGCCTCGTCGTGGACCTCGTCGACCTCGTCGGCCTCCAGAGCCTCGTCCACGTCGGGGTCGACCGGCTCGGCCTTGGGGACGCGCACCTCGAGCGTGCCGTTCTCGCGCAGCGTCGCGGTGGCGGCGTCGGCGTCGACGCGCGCCTCGGCTGGGAGTTCGACGTGGCCGTCCAGGGCCAGTCCGCGGCCGGGGTAGCGCATCTCGAAGCCCTCGTGGAACCCGCGGAAGCGGTCGATCCGAACTTCGACGAGCCCCGAATCGAACTGCACCTGCACGTCCGAGGACTGCGCGCCCGGCGCGTCGAACACCGCGAGATAGGCGTCGTCGTTCTCCAGCAGGTCGACCGGTAGCGGCGTTCGCTCCTGAGCGCGGCCCATCGCTCGCCCGACGTTCTCGAGGACGGTGTTGCCCAGCGACTCGCCGATGTCACGCAACGTGTTCATACCCGCCGGTTAGTGCGGTACGGTCTTCAGGATTGTGCCCGCGGCCTCGGGACAAAAGGGCGACGACGGCGGCGCCTGCGGGTCGGTTCCCCGGCCGTCGGCTACAGTTCGATCGCTTCGAGACAGTCGGTCCCGCCGCAGACCGGACAGGACAGGTCGGAGACGCCGTGGTCGTCGGGCATATCGTAGGTGTAGTGATTCTCGAACATGTCGAGGAAGCAGTCCTCGTCCGTACACTTGACCTCCTTCGTCGGTGGCATACCCGCGAGTTCGGACGGCCGACGGATACTGTTTTCGCCATCCCGGTGGTCGAACGCGGGGTTCCCCTCGGATCCAGGGTTCCGAGGGCCGTTCGCACCCGGTTCAGCTACTCGCCGCGCCCGCGTCCTCGTCCTGATACACCGGCATTTCGAGCAGTTCGGTGTAGTCGAGGCCCTCGGTCCGCGACTGATACTCTTTCGCGATCTCGGCGAGCTTGAGGTCGGCGAAGGCCCGACCGGTGAAGATCAGCGCGGTCGGGACGCCCTCGTCGTCGAACCCGTTCGGGATCGAGATCCCGGGTAGACCGGCGATGTTCGCCGCGCCGCCCAGCGCCCGATTCGGCAGGACGACCGCGTCGTAGGGCGCCATCGCCTCGTCGAGCTGTACCTGGATCTTGCGCCGGATCCGGTTGGCCGTGATGTAGTCTTTGGCAAGGATCGTGTCGTAGGCGTACCCGCCGACGCTCCCGTCCGGAGAGGTGAGGTCTTGCACGTC
>NZ_AOIU01000046.1 GCF_000337455.1 Halosimplex carlsbadense 2-9-1
CCTGCTGATCGCGCCGTACGTCGGTCGCAGTCCCGACAGCCCGCAGTTGCCCGACGGGGAGAAGATCGATCCCCAGGTCTCCGAGCCGACCGAGAAGCCGACTAATCCGGCGGCGGTCGCCGCGCCCGGACCGCTGGAGGATCCGCCGCTCCACACGTCGAGGTTCCAGGGCGTGTAGGCGGTCCCGGTGAAGCTCATCGCGTCCGGCGAGTACCCCATCCCGCCGGCGAGCTCGACCATCGCGAGCTTCGCGACCAGCACCGCGCCCGCCTCGTCGAACCGCTCGACGATCTCGGCGTTGTAGTCGAACTCCTGGTCCCGGTAGGGCGCCGCGCCCCACGTCGTCTCGTAGCCGTCGACCGCGACGAGGTCTTTCAGCCCGTAGGGGATGCCGTGCAGCGGCCCGCGGTCGACGCCGTTGGCCAGCTCCGCGTCGGCGCGGTCGGCGTACTCAAGCGCCCGGTCCTCGGTCGTCGTCACGACGGCGTTCAGCTTCGGCCCGATCCGCTCCAGTCGGTCGAGATACGCCGCTGTCAGCTCCCGCGAGGTGAACTCGCCGGCTCTGAGCTTCTCGGCCAGCTCGGGCACCGTGTCGAACAGATCCTCGTCGGTGACCGGCATCAGTCCCACGACCCCCGGTAGGGCTCGAACCGTAGCGCCATGTCGTCGCCGTTGGCCAGGTCGGTCTCGTCGAGCGCCTGGGCGGTGGCGATGTTACCGGCGACCTCCTCCTCCAGCGCCGAGAGGTCCTCCTCCGTGAGCGCGTCGCCGTACTTGGCCTCCAGGTACGACAGCAACGCCTCGGTCCCGACCGGCTGGTCCTGACCCTGCTCGGCCAGGTCGGCCGGGCTCGTCATCGACGGTCCGCCGCGGGTCTCGACCGACGCCGGGGCCGACTCCGCGGCCGCGCCGCCCGCGGTCGCACCGACCGCACCGAGAGCTGTGAGTAGCTGCAACACCGACCTCCGACCGATCATATGTCCACCTCTATCCACACTTTCGCCACTACTATCTCTGCTTCCGATTTTTTCTACCACGGTTGCGCGACGTTGGTAACGAAAACCCACGGATAATGCCTTCGGGGAAGGGTGTTTTAGGACGGGGTGACGTATTATGACCTCATATCGATCCGAGCGCAACGCCGACGGGCGCCTCGCGCCTCTCTCCCCGACATCGCTTCAGTTCCGCGAGGGAGGGCCGGCTGGTCGCGGTCGCCCCGTAGCCGGTCCGGAGGCCGAACCTTCATATCGGGCGAGTGAGAGACGGGTGGTATGGGTTCGCGTGTCCTGGGCGTGGATTTCAGCGGTGCGGCGGACGCGGGGCGCTCGCTGTGGCTGACGGAGGCGCGGTCGACGAGGGACGGGCTCGTCGTCGACGACTGTTACAGCGCGGCCGACGAGTGGGGCGTCGACCGCGAGCGCGCGCACGCCGGCCTCCGCGAGCGAGCGACCGACTTCTCGGTCGTCGGGCTGGACTTCCCGTTCAGCCTGCCTCAGGCATTGCTCGACGAACACTGCGGCGGTACCTGGCTGGGCCTGGTCGGGTGGCTGACCGGCGACGGCCCGGACGACCCCGACGGCTTCGCCTCGACCTGCCGGTCGACCGCGCGGGCCTACACAGGCGACGGCACCGCGCAACTGCGCCGAGAGACCGACCTCCGGCGGGCGGCGCTGTGCCCGTACGACTCGATCGTCCAGTACCAGACGTTCCACGGGATCCGCAACGTCCTCGCCGGACTGGCCGACGACCCCGACGCGGTCGTCGCCCCCATGCAGCCGGGCCTCGCGGACACGCGCGTCGTCGAGGTGTACCCCGCGGCCACCTTCGGCTGGCTGGGCCTCTACCGCGAGGGCTACAAGGGCGACCACCGCGAGCGCCGCGCGACCAATCTGGAGGGGATCGAGGCCTGTAGCGTCGACATCGGCGAGTTCCGAGACACCTACGAGGGCAGTCACGACGCGCTCGACAGCCTCGCCGCGGCCGTCTCCGCCGGTCGCGTCGGCGCCGACCCGCCCCGCCACGGCCCTCGTGAGGAAGGGCACATCTACGTCTGACCGGTCGGGCGCACGAACGCGACCGAGGCGACCTCGGCGCTTCGACAACCGTACATTGATGAGATTTAGATGGTCCGATCTGATGTCGGCGAATTCTGATGTTTTTTGCTGTATACAAAATATTGATCATACGTTCAGAACCCAGTGTAAGTTCTTTCTGAACTAATTTCCCGTGGACAAATTTAAATAGTTAGTCAGAACTCCGGCTACTCATTTTGAAAAAGATCCGCTGGGATGATGCTCCAGACGAACCGGTTCACGGCCGCCTGTAACGGTGAAAGGAACGTTACAATAACCCCTGCCAGGAAGGACCCTGCGGCGATAACAAAATAAGATGTGGTCGGAATAACGGACTCACGAGTTATTCCTAACGAGAACCCTACAAAAAACGCGAAAATCACGAGTGCTGAGAGTATTAAAGCGAATCCTATGATCGCCATCGTACCTGGGGCCGTTTCTGAGTGTTTCTTCAACAGGTTCCAGAAGTCAGCGTAGAATCTTTTGACTGCAGTAACTCCTTCAGTGCTGGCTGGATTGTGGGCATCCGTATTCCAAACGAACGTAGTCTGGTCCTCATGGCGGTCGAGCCACCCCTCGTTGACCATCTTGCTGGTATGATTACTAACGGTCGTGTTCGAACGGTCTACTTTTTTCGCAAGCTCGTCCTGAGTGTACTGTCGGCCAGGATGGGTGTACAGCATCTCCGCGATCTCGAAGAACGTCTCGCCTTTTTCATCAAACTCGTTGCAGAATTCGTTAGGAATTCGCACCATTACATCGTGTAAAGGAAGCGGGAAGTAAAAGCGTTGAGTAGGGGGTTTACGGTGATAAGTCCCCCCTGTGATGGCTGTAAACTGGGGGTATAGGGAATATGAACGGCCTTTTGGTTTATTACATTCTTCACACCATTATCCGTTCGCGATGTCAGACCAGCAGGAGAGAGCGCGACAGCAAACATCGATGCACAGTGTAAACACGAATGCGAGCGGGGCACAACGGGGACAGATTTCGCCCCGGTTCATACTCGGGGTGTTCGTACTCATCGTCATCGCAGGACCACTGGCCAATGCTGCCATCGATATCCAATCTTCGTTGGCCTCAACCCCGGCCTTTTCGTGGCTCTCGGCTGGCGTGATAGCTATACTAATTGTTGCTGCGATTATCGCGGCTGCGTTGGGAGAAGAGTAACCAAATTAGAGAACTGTATAAGAGATGGTTGGAGATGTCTGAGAAATGCGAATGTGCGCTGTATCCTGCACGCTGTACCTGATAGCTAGTAATTCGTCCGAGTTCCAAAACGGAGAAACAGAGTCCACTAAATCATCAGTTGATGGCTGACGAGCCACTCACGCGTGCTTGGGCAGCGTGACCGTGAACACCGAGCCGGTCGGCTCGCCGTCCACCACTTCGATCTCGCCGCCGTACTGCTCGACGAGCGTGTGGGCGAGGTAGAGTCCGATCCCCGTGCCGGGGCTCTCGGGCCCCATCTCGCCCTTGCCGAAGATCGAGTCCTTCTGGCCGTCGGGGATGCCGGGGCCGTTGTCGGCGAAGCGGACGGTGACCTCGGTGGTCGATACCTCGACGGTGACGCTGACCTGCGGGTCGGCCGAGTCGTTGTGGCGAACGGCGTTGCTCAGCAGGTTGCCGAACACGGACGACAGCAGTTCGTTCGCTCTGACGGCGACCGACGGGATCGGGCGCTCGACCGTAACGGACAGGTTGTCGTGCCGGCGGTCGGCCTTCTCGATCTCGTCGTCGAGGATCTGCCGGAGGTCGATCCCCGTCAGTGAGAACTCCGCGTCGCTGCCGATCGAGTCGACGAAGTCGCGGGCGATCGTCGTCAGCTCGTCGATGTGGTCGCAGGTGTTCTGGATGCGCTCGACGTACTCCCGGCCCTCCTCGTCGTCGACGAACCGGTCGATCCCGTCCGCCCAGGCGAGCAGTAGCTGGATGTCGTTGTTGATGTCGTGGCGCACGAGCCGGTTGATGACCGCCAGCTCCTCCGTGCGAGTCTCCAGTTCGCGCTCGCGGCGCTTCTGCTCGGTGATGTCGCGGGTGATGAGCTGAAAGGAGTTTGCCTCGCTGCCGACGCTGACCGGGGCGGCGACGTTGTGGAAGTGCCGGACGCCGAAGGTGTCCTGGAAGGTGACGGCCGACCCCGCAGTGAGCGCGCGTCGCCCGTGTTCGATCCGGCTCGCCGCCGTCTCCTTCGGGAGCACGTCCGAGAGGTGCGTCCCGGTCAGCTCCGAGCGGGTGGTGTCGAACGAGCGTGCGGCCGCCTCATTGGCGGCCGTGATCGTCCCGTCGACGGCGACCTGCGTGATCTCGTCGGGCGTGTTGTTGACCAGCAGTTCGTACTTCTCGTTGGCGCGGCGCTGGGCGACGACGTTCTCGATGCGGTTGGCCAGCAGCTGTAGCTGCCCCTCCTCGGCGATGTCGTCCTTCCGGAGGTAGTCGTCGACGCCGGCGCCGATCGCCCGGCTGGCCGTCCGCTCGTCGCCCTGTCCGGTCAGCAGGATAAAGGGGAGGCCGTACTCCGCGTGGACGCGCTCGTACAGTTCCAGGCCGTTCAGTCCGGGCATCTCGAAGTCGCTGACGACGCAGTCGACCGAGCGGTCGGCGAGGGTCTCTAGAGCCTCTTCGCCGTCCTCGGCCTTCCACACCGAGACGTTCTCCGCCTCCCCTAGCCGGTCGGAGACGATCGTGCGAAAGAAGCCGCTGTCGTCGACGAGCAACACGTCGATCGACGACGAGTCCATCATACGAACTCATCCGAGACGAGGGTGTTATAGCTGACTGCCGGATTTTCGACGGCGATAATCGAACCGCTCCGTTCGGTCGGGGGCCGGCCGAGCCGAGGGCGGTGAACCGGCGCGCCCGACCGCAAGCCCGGGATACTTGAGTGCGGAGTCGAACGCGGTGGTATGAGCGACGAACACGGGGGGTTCGAGGGGATCCGCGAGAACCTCGACCGTCACCCGATGCTCCAGCTGTTCGGCTACGCGACGCCGTACTGGCCCAGGTTGACGGTCGGCGTCGTCGCGTCGTTCCTGACGCGGTTCGCCCGGCTGGTCCCGCCGATCATCGTCGCCGCGGCCATCGACCGCGTCCTCCTGAACAACGGCGAACCGGGCCTGCTGACCCAGGCCGGGCTCCTCCCGAGCGGCGCGATCACGAGCGAGGCCGCGAAAGTGGCGTTCCTTCGGCGGTTGGTCGTCCTCGCCGCAGTCGCCTACGTCGTCAGGTCGGTGAGCCGCTTCGTCTCGCGATACCTCCTGCAGTCCTCGGCCCAGAAGATCCAGCGCGACCTGCGCAACGACACCTACGACCACCTCCAGCGCCTGTCGATGGACTTCTTCGCCGACCACCAGACGGGCGGGATGATGTCGATCCTCAACAGCGACATCAACCGCCTGGAGTCGTTTCTCAACACCGAATTCCGCCAGTTCATCCGCGTCGTCGCCACCGTCGGCGGCATCGCCGTCATCCTCTCGACGTACTCGGTGAAGCTCGCGCTCATCGCGCTGGCTCCGGTGCCGATCATCGGGATCGCGAGCGGCTACTTCCTCACGTGGATCGAGCCGCGCTACCGGTCGATCCGCCGGACCGTCTCGCGGCTCAACACCCGCCTGGAGAACAACCTCAGCGGGGCCGCGGTCATCAAAGCCTTCGACCGGTACGGCTTCGAGCGCGAGCGCGTCGAGGCCCAGAGCCAGACCTACCACGACGAGAAGGTCGCCGCGTTGCGGATCCGCCGGGCCTTCTTCGCCGGCCTGCGCCTGCTGACCGGCGTCGTCTTCGTCGCCATCCTCTACGTCGCCGGGATGGACTTCATCGCCAACCCCGAGAGCGAGGCGGCCCTGAGCGCCGGGACCTTCGCCGTCTTCTTCCTCTATCTCCGGCGGCTGTACTCGCCGATGCGCCGGGTCGGCAAGTCCGCCAACAAGTACCAGCTCGCCAAGTCCAGCGCCGAGCGGGTGTTCGGCCTGCTCGGTCGCGAGCCCGCTATCACCGAGCCCGCCGACCCCTACGAGCCCGAGTCGATGGACGGGAGCGTCGCCTTCGACGACGTGACGTTCGCGTACGATTCGGAGCCGGTCGTCCGCGACGTGGATCTAGAGGTCGAGGCGGGCGACACCGTCGGCCTCGCGGGCCCGACCGGCGCCGGCAAGTCGACACTGCTGAAGCTCGTCCCGCGGTTCCACGACCCCGACGAGGGAGCGGTCCGCGTCGACGGGACCGACGTGCGCGAGTACCGCCTCCAGACCCTGCGCGACCACGTCGCCGTCGTCGAACAGCAGCCGTACCTCTTCTCCGGGACCGTCGCCGAGAACATCGCGTACGGCGACCGCGAGGTGCTCGCCGGCGAACAGCGACGCGCCCGTGAGGACGACGGTGGCGACGAACGAGCGCGCGCAGACCGTCGGCGCGCGGCGGACGCCGAGGCCGCTCGCGAGCGCGTCCGCGAGGCCGCCGACGCCGCCGAGGCCCACGCCTTCATCGAGGGTCTGCCGGAGGGCTACGACACCCAGATCGGCGAGCGCGGCATCAAGCTCTCGGGCGGCCAGCGCCAGCGGGTCGCCATCGCTCGCGCCCTGTTGAACGACCCCGAGATCATCATCTTCGACGAGGCGACCAGCGACGTGGACACCGAGACCGAGGAACGCATCCAGGAGAGCCTCGACCGACTGGTCGAGGACCGAACCGCCTTCGTCATCGCTCACCGGCTGTCGACCATCCGGGACGCCGACAGCATCGTCGTCATGGACGAGGGCCGGGTCGTCGAGCGCGGGTCCCACGACGACCTGCTCGTCGACGGCGGTGACTACGCCGACCTCTGGTACGCCCAGGCCGACGAGGGACCGGTCAGCGCCGACGACTGAGCGCCGCGGCCGTTCGCGGGACGCGGGCGACGCGGCGCGGGCGACGGCTCACAGCTCGCACCCGTCGCTTGCCGTCCCCTTGCGTGCTCGATACCGAGGCGTGCGCGCTCGTTCCTCGCCGGTTCGTTGCCGCGTTGGCTCCCCGGAGGAGACAGCTATACGCTTCGGGGGGAAACCGCCATCTATGGCCACCCAGTCGGAGCGAGGGGTCGACCGCGCTGAGATCGAACGGCTCGCGAGGCGTCTGGACGCCCAGGAGCGCCAGCTCGAACGCGTGCGGAACGCGCTCAAGGGCGTCGCGACCGAAGTCGGCGGGCTCTCCGTGAGCGGTCCGTGCGACGGATGCGAACGGAGCCTGCTGCTGGTTCGGGAGGGGCAGATCTTCTGTCCCCGCTGTCGGGGCGGCGCGACGCTGTAGCCGTCGGCGACCGCCGGCGAACGAACGAGACGGCTGGGGCGCGAACAGACGAGCAGTGACGGACCGAGCGCACTGACTGGTTCGCCCGCACCCATCACCGAACTAATGTATCAGGCCGTTGAATCGGGGGCTATGTCGGATGGTCCCCAACCGCCGGCCTGGCTCGTCGAACAGCCGGGGCTGACCGCCGTGGCGCTGGTGAGCGTCGTCCTCGCGCTGTCGGTGTTGCTCCCGTACCTCCAGTTCGTCCTGTTCGGCGTCGTCCTCGCGTACATCCTCTATCCGCTCCAGCGACGCCTGGAGCGGCACGTCCGCCCGATGGTGGCGGCGATGGGCGTGGTCGTGGCGACGCTGCTCGTCGTCCTGCTCCCGCTCGCTTACGTCCTCACGGTCGCCGTCCGGCAGTCGTTCGGGGTCGTCCGGTCGATCAGGCAGGGCGAGATCGATGTGGGAACGATCGAGCAGCTGTTCGAGACCAACGGTTACGCGGTCGATCTGGTCGCCCTCTACGAGGCCAACCAGGGTCGGATCGCCGCGGCCATCCGGGAGGTCACGAACGGCGCGGTCGACCTCGCCGGCAGCCTTCCGGGCCTGTTCATCGGGCTGACCGTCACGCTGTTCGTCCTGTTCGCGCTGTTGCGCGACGGCGAGCGGCTCCTCGAGTGGGTCGAGTGGGTGTTGCCGGTCCCCGACGAGGACCTGGCCGAACTCCGCGCTGGACTGGACGATCTCATGTGGGCGTCGGTCGTCGGGAACGTCGCCGTCGCGGCCATCCAGGCGGTGATGCTGGGCGCCGGTCTCTTCGTCGCCGGCGTCCCGGCCATCGTCTTCCTCACGGTCGCCACCTTCGTCCTGACGCTGCTCCCGCTGGTCGGGGCCTTCGGCGTCTGGATCCCCGCGGCGGCGTACCTCGTGGCGGTCGGACGCCCGCGAGCCGGCGCGGCGCTCGCCGTCTACGGCCTGTTCGTCACCTTCTCGGACTCCTATCTCCGCCCGGCGCTGATCGGCCAGACCGCCGCGTTCAACTCCGCGATCGTCATCGTCGGCATCTTCGGCGGGCTCGTCGCCTTCGGCGCCGTCGGGCTGTTTATCGGTCCCGTCGTCCTCGGCGGCGCGAAGCTCGCCCTCGACTGTTTCGGCCGCGAACAGGCCGGAACGTCGCCCGAGGAAGCGAGCATCGAACAGACCGACGACGGGGCCGGCGCCGCCGAGGGGAAGGCGGACGCGGGGTGAGTGCCCGCCGGGGACGGTCGACCGCGGGGGTCGGCCGCGCCGGCATCGAGGAGTGGCCGAAAAAGATAGTTTATACCCGTCGAGCCAGTACCGAGGGCCTATGACCACCGACCCCGCGACGCTGGACGTGACCATCGTCGACGGGTACGTCGACGAGCCGGCTCATTTCGGCGTGCCGCCCTACATCTCGACGTACCCCCGGTACACCGCGGGGGCGCTCGTCGACGCCGGCGTGCCCGAAGGACGGATCACCTACCACACCATCGACGGCCTGCGCGACGACAAGCGCCGCTGGGCCGACGTGGCCGACGCCGACCTGCTGATCTACGTCGGCGGCATGACCGTCCCCGGCAAGTACGTCGGCGGCACCCCGGCCGAACCCGACGAAGTCCGCCGACTCACCTGGGAGGCCGACGGCACGACCCTCCTCGGGGGCCCGATCCGCTTCGGCGTCGGCGAGGAGAACAAGGGCGCCGAGGAGACCGAACGCGACGACCTCGATTACGACTTCGTCGCGAAAGGCGACGTGGAGGCCGCCGCCCACGACCTCGTCCGCGAGGGCCTGGAAGGGTTTTCCGACCGGATGCGCGACAACGAGGAGATCAAGCGGTGGGCGCGAGCGGGCGCGTTCGTCGTCGAGCAACACCCCAACC
>NZ_AOIU01000047.1 GCF_000337455.1 Halosimplex carlsbadense 2-9-1
GGTGGGCGTCGGCAGCCTCGTCATCTGGGTCGTCGACGTGGCGACGGCGCTGGTCGTCTTCGCCGCGTTCCCCGACATCGCGCTGACGCCCGCGCTGGTCGCGACGGCCTTCTTCGCGGTCAGCGTCGGCAACCTCGCGAAGGTCCTGCCGCTGTCGCCCGGCGGGATCGGCCTCTACGAAGGGGCGTTCACCCTCATCGTCTTCGGGCTCACGAACGTCGCGGCGCCGGTCGCGTTCGCCATCTCCATCGTCGACCACGTCGTCAAGAACGCCGTCACCATCCTCGGCGGGCTCGCCTCGATGGCCTGGCTCAACGTCTCGCTGACCACCGCAGTCGAGGAGAGCCGCGAGGCCGGCGAGGTCGAGGCCGCCGCCGCGACCGAGGACTAGTACAGGTCGGTCGCGAACGGCCCGAACGCCCCCGCGACTGCGTGGGCGAGCGCTGACTCCCGGTCGATTGCGCCGCCCGTGAGCACGCCGGCGGCGCCCGCTCGTTCCCTGAGGCCCTCGGTGTCCAGGCGGTCGTCCAGCACCGGCCCGAGCTCCTCGCCCGACCGGACGCGCTCGGCGATGTCGTCGGGGAGTCGCAGCGCGGGGCCGCCGCCGCGTTCGAGGGCGTCGCCGTCGGTGACGGCCGCCCACATGATCAGGTACAGTCCAGGTCGGTCGGCCAGGTCCGCGACCCCGCCCTCGATCCCGACGCCGTAGGCGGCCTCGGGGTCGGCGCCGAGCGCGCGGGCCGCCCGGTTCTCCGCCCCGGCCACCGTCTCCGCGCGTCCCCTGGGCTGTTCGGGGACGCCCGGATCGACGGCGACGGCCACTACCTCGGCCCTGTCCTCGAACAGATCCGCCACGACCCGCTCCGTCGCCCCGACCTTCACCGGATTCTCGCTCCCGACCACGACGCGTGCCATGTCCCGATCCAGACCGACCCCCCGCTTGCCCCTTTCGTTCCGCACCGAATACAGGTATATAAATGCAGGATAGTAACGTGTGGAACACGTTCACACACCGTCCGAAATCCCGTCTTTCGGCCGTTTCGGAGGACGGCCTCACTCGCCAGCGAAAGATTTATAATAGTATCTCCGTATGATCGTGCCACCACCGAGCGAGTCCGGGATTCTCCGTCGCGTTCTACCCGGATCGACACGCCCCCAGCAATGAGCGACTCTCGACTCAGAACCCAGCGAACAGACGTACAGGAAGACGAATCAACCGAGGAGCGGACCGACGAGGCCTGCCCGGAGTGTTCCGGCCACCTCGTGGTCGACGACGAACGCGGGGAGACGGTCTGTGAGGACTGCGGCCTCGTCGTCGAGACCGACGAGATCGACCGCGGGCCGGAGTGGCGCGCCTTCGACGCGAGCGAGAAAGACGAGAAATCGCGCGTCGGTGCGCCGACGACGAACATGATGCACGACAAGGGTCTCTCGACCAACATCGACTGGCGCGACAAGGACGCCTACGGTAACTCCCTGTCGTCGAACCAGCGCCAGAAGATGCAGCGCCTCCGGAAGTGGAACGAGCGATTCAGGACGCGCGACTCCAAGGAGCGCAACCTCAAGCAGGCGCTCGGCGAGATCGACCGTATGGCCTCCGCCCTGGGCCTGCCCGAGAACGTCCGCGAGACCGCATCGGTGATCTACCGCCGCGCGCTCGACGAGAACCTCCTGCCGGGCCGCTCCATCGAGGGCGTCTCGACCGCCGCCGTCTACGCCGCCGCCCGCCAGGCGGGCGTCCCGCGCAGCCTCGACGAGATCAACGAGGTCTCCCGCGTCGAGAAGTCCGAAATCGCCCGCACCTACCGCTACGTCATCCGCGAGCTCGGCCTGGAAGTCGCGCCGGCCGACCCCGAGAGCTACGTGCCCCGCTTCGCCTCCTCGCTCGAACTCTCGGACGAGGCCGAACACCGTGCGCGCAAGCTCCTCCAGAACGCCAAGGAACAGGGCGTCCACTCCGGGAAGTCCCCCGTCGGGCTGGCCGCCGCGGCCGTCTACGCCGCCGCCCTGCTGACCAACGAGAAGACCACCCAGGCCGCCGTGAGCGAGGTCGCCGACATCTCCGAGGTCACCATTCGGAACCGCTACCACGAACTGCTGGAGGCCGAGCAGGGCCTCCCCGCGGTCTGACCGGCCGACCGCTCTCGCTTCCGTCCGCCCGCGACTCACCCGCGACCGCACCGCCCGAACTCGTCCGACAGCGGCATCCGCGGGCGGTCTCGCCGCAATCGAAAATCAGGGCTGATAACAGCGGGAGTACGTTTAATTCGGTCGCTCACACCGATCGGCGTATGGCTTCCGATTCCGGTGACCTCGGCACCGAAGCACTCGACGTACACTCCGAGGCAGGGGACATGACCGTCGACGAGCTTGGGACGGCGATCGACGAGCTGTTGCGGGCCTCCGAGAGCGTCTCCCAGAGCTCCCAGCAGATCAGTGACCTCGCCAACGAACAGTCCGAGAACATGCGGGAGGTCGCCGGCGAAGTGTCGAACCTCAGCGCGACCGTCGAGGAGGTCGCCTCCAGCGCGAGCCAGGTCCGACAGGTCAGCACCGAGGCCCGCGACCTGGCCGACGACGGCCGCGAGATGGCCGACGAGGCCATCGACGCCATGGAGTCGGTCGACGAGGCCAACTCCGAGGTCTCGGAGGACGTCCGCCAGCTTCGGGACCGCATCGACGAGATCGACGAGATCGTCGAGGTGATCAACGACATCGCCGACCAGACGAACATGCTGGCGCTCAACGCTTCTATCGAGGCCGCCCGCGCCGGCGAGGCGGGCGAGGGCTTCGCCGTCGTCGCCGACGAGGTCAAGAGCCTCGCCGAGGAGTCCCAGCAGAACGCCACGGAGATCGAACAGCTCGTCGGCAACATCAAGAGCGACACCGAGAGCACCGTCGAGAGCATCGAACACGCGAACGAGCAGGTCGAGGAGGGCATCGAGCAGGTCGACGACACCGTCGACGTGCTCCGGGATATCGACGCCGCCGTCGAGGAGGCCGCCCAGGGCGCCCAGGAGGTCGCCAGCGCCACCGACGAGCAGGCCGCCTCCACCGAGGAAGTCGCCTCGATGGTCGATTCGACCGCCGAGAGCGCCGAAGAGGTCGCCGGCGAGATCGAGCGCATCGCCGCCGCCAACCAGCAACAGACCGCCCAGATCAACGAGATCCAGAGCCTCATCGACGACCTCCAGCGCTAACGGGACCGCGGCCGGCGGGGGCCGGGACCCCGGCGGCCCCGCGACATCCGATCCGGTCGCTTTTTTTCGCCGGTCACGGTAGGGAGCGACATGGAGACCGATTTTTCGTCGTTCGTCCTCGCGGCCGCGACCGCGGATCTCTCTGACGAGCCCGCCGCGCGCGACGACGCCGACGCGGTCGAGTTCCGGCTCGACCTCGCGACCGAGCCGCTGGACGCGCTGGCGACCTACGACGGCGAGCTGCCGCTGATCGCGACCAATCGGGCGACCTGGGAGGGCGGCGAGGCAGCCGACGACGCGGCGCGCCTCGACGCGCTCGAAGTCGCCGCCGAACACGACGCCGTCGGGGCTATCGACGTGGAGCTGGCGGCGCTGGAGCGCGGCGACGCCGCGGGCGTCGTCGACCACGCTCGCGAGCACGGGACGGCGGTGATCGTCTCGACGCACGACTTCGAGGGGACGCCCCACCGCGACGCGATGGCGGAGACGCTGTCGGAAGCGAGTCGCCTGGGCGACGTGGCGAAACTGGCGGTGACCGCCGAGGGCGCCGGCGACGTGCTGGACCTGCTCGGCGCGACGTGGGCGGCGACCACCGCCGGCGAGACCGTCGCGACGATGGCGATGGGCGAGGCCGGCCGCCACTCCCGGGCGGTCGCGCCGCTGTACGGCTCGCGGATCGGCTACGCGCCCGTCGACCCCGCCGACGCGACCGCACCCGGGCAGTACGACCTGGCGACGCTGGCGGGACTGGTCGAGCGGCTGGGCGATGTGTGACCCGTCCGGGGCGACGAATTCCGGGAAGTCGGAAACTTGAAACCGTGTGACGACGGAATTCGCACAACGAACAGTGAGTACACGGAACCGAACGCGACCGTTGCTGGCAGTCGTGCTCGCCTTCCTCTACCCCGGTCTCGGGCACGTCTACCTGCGCGAGTGGCTCCGCGCGCTCGTCTGGTTTTTCCTCAACGTGACGAGCTTCACCCTGCTGATGCCCGCCGACGCCGTTCCGGAGACGTTCGGCTGGTCGGAGCTGGTCGCGGCCGCCGAGAACGTCACCCCGGAAGCGGCGCTGGCGCTCGCCGCGATCACCGTCTTCAGCATGATCGACGCCTACTGGATGGCCAAGCGCCAGAACACCGAGACCGAGGTCGAGGAGGGCACGACCTGTCCCAACTGCGGCCGCGACGTGGACTCGGACCTCGAGTTCTGTCACTGGTGTACCGAGCGCCTGAACCCCGAGTCCGACGAAGCGGAAGAGACGGCCGACGACTCCGGGGCGAACGCCTGAGCGCGATGGTCGGTCGACCGAACGCCAGCGAGCGGGCGGTCACCCCGTCGGCGTCCGCTCGTTGGTCGGGCCGCTGACCAGTTCGTCGTAGAGCCCGACCAGTTGCTCACCGACTCCCTCCAGCGTGAATCGGTCGGTCGTCGCCGCGGCGTTGGCACCGATCCGCCCGCGTTCGGCCTCGTCCTCGCAGAGTTCGGTGATGGCCTCGACGAACTCGTCGGTCGTCTCGACCTTGCGGCAGTCCTCGCCGTCGGCCAGCCACTCGTAGGTCGGAATCGCCCGGACGACCGGCGGCTTGCCGCAGTGCATCGCCTCCAGCAGCGCCATCCCCTCGTTCTCGTTGCGCGAGGGCCAGAAGAACACGTCGCCCGCCGCAGGCGCCCCGCGCGGGTCCTCGATGTAGCCGGTGAAGGTGCAGTTGTCCGGCGAGTTCTCGACGAGTTCGCGGGTCTCGCGGGGCTGGAGGAACCTGTCGAGGCGGCCGCCGGTCGGGTTGAGGTAGCCGAACCAGGCGAAGTCGTACTCCGGGAGCCGGCGGGCGACCTCGACGAACGTGTCCAGGCCCTTGCGCTTGATGACGTGGCCGAACATGAACACGACCGGCGGCTCCAGATCGTAGCGGTCGAGATACTCCGCACGCAACTCGGGGTCGTCCCAGCCGGCGAACCGGTCGCCGTCGAACCCGTTCGAGATGACCGTCGAGGGCGTGTCCGTGTAGTCGGCGATCACCTCCTGGTTGTGTTCGGACGGGCAGACCAGATGGTCGGCCTGGCCGTAGGCGTAGGCGAGGAACGGCTTCAGCGGCCGTGCGAGCGCGTTCGAGAAGACGAAGCTGTCCCGGAAGTCCGCGGCCGTGTTGTGGGTGTGAAAGAGGACCGGGATCCGCCGGCGCCGGGCGCGCTTGGCGTAGTAGATCGACCGCGGGCCGGCGTTGTTGAGATGCAACAGGTCACAGTCCAGCGTCGGCTCGGTGGTGTAGTCGATGCCGTGGTCGTCGAGGACCGCGCGCTGGTTGTTGACCGACTGGGCGAACCCCCCGGTGACGACGCCCTCGCCCTCGAAGTAGTGGCTGACTCTCATATGTGGTCGGGGTGCGGTCGACGCCGCGGCCGCACGCTTGCGACCGCTGACACCGGCCGCGTCACTTCTCGATGATGCTCTCCTCGATGGCCTCGCCGAAGTGGCGGGCCTTGTCGCCGTAGAAGACGCGCACCTCGTCGCCCTCCTCCAGATCCGTGACGGCCTTGCGGCCGTCGGCGGTGGCGACCTTGATCGTCTCGGCGTTCTGCAGCAGCGTCTCGATGCGGTCGACGCCGTCGTCGGTCTCGACCTCGGCGCTGATCCGGAACATCGGCCGCTTCTCGATCTTCACCCGGCCGACGATGGCCTCGCGGGTGCGCCCGTCGGTGTCGACGACCTGCACCTCGTCGCCGCTGCGCAGCTCCGAGAGGTACTTCGTGCCCCCGTCGGGCGTGCGAACGTAGGCGTGGACGGCACCGGCGTTGACGCGGAAGGGTCGCGAGGCGACGTACGGCGACTCCGCGGTCTCGGCGTGGACGAAAAAGAGGCCGCGGCTCATCGAGCCGACGAGCATCCCCTCGTCGTGTTCCATGAGGTTGCCCGTGTCGATGCAGACCCGGTCGGCCGAGCCGGTCTGCTCGATCTCGGTGATCTCCGCCGTGGTGAGATCGAGCTGTTCGCGGCTCATCTCGTCGCGAACCTCGACTGTCTCGCGGATCTCGTCGACGTTGTCGGTGTCGAGCAGGACCGAGTCGGCGCCGATCTCAAGGGTCTCGTAGGCGGTGCGGGCCTCCTTGGCCGTGGTGACGCCCGCGACGAGGTTCGTCTCGTCGCCGATGCGCGCGATGAGATTTTCGAGGGGGATGATCTGCCAGTCCTCGCCGACGACGATAGTGTAGTCGGCCGCCGTGGCGACCGCCTCGGCGAACTCCTCGTAGCGCTCGTCGAAGATGCGGACGTAGCCGGCGCTGGCCTTGCCGTCCTGGCGGAGCACGGAGAGGTCCGCCGACCCCGACAGGTCGCCGGGGATGTCCATCGAGCCGTCCCCCTCGCCGTCCTTGCCGACGACGGCCGCGTCCGGCTCCTCGTCCTCGTCGGCCTCGGCGTCCATCACGTGGACGTCGCCGTTGGTGAACGCCGCGATATTGACGGCGCCCAGGTCGCGAACGCGGGCCACGTCGGACTCGTCGACGAGGACCCAGTCGACCCCCGCCTCCAGCCCCGCCGTGATCCGGCGCTTGCGCGCCTCCCAGTCGCCGACCTCGTCGTCGGCCTTCAGCCACACTTGCCGTGTCATGTATCCACGCTCGCCCCCGTCCGATTTGAACGTGGCGGAAGCGGCGCTATCGGTCAGTGCGGTCCAGTCCCCGAGCGACAGTCGTCGCTGGCCGGATCGCGGTCCGGTGGACAGAATTCGCGAGTACCCCTACCCGCTGTCCACCGACGTGTCGCCGAATCGACCGACGGAAGGGATATGTCTTGTGGTTGCTGTCAGTTGTCGCCGCCCGGAGTGAATGGCCGTCCGGATCGACGGCGCTCGACTACGGATCCGTTCGATACGACGGGTCGTCGGACGCCGACCCGAAACGGGGGCGTGGGTTCGGACGAGTCACGCGCGTCCGTCACTCGGCGGAATCGATCACGCCTTCGACCAGCACGACGACTCCCTGCAGCCCGACCACGAACCCGACGAACAGAGCGGCGATCCACGTCCCGACCGCGGCGAGAACGGTGTCGCCTCCGCCGGAGACGCTCGTCCAGGCGAAGACCGTTCCGAGACCGGCGATCGCCGCGCCGACGGTGAGGCGACCGGCCGCGCGGATCCGGAGGAGGATCGACTCGCCCACGTCCATGCGGACGAACTGGTCAGCGGCTCTAAAAGTCGTTGCGCTTCCGTCGGTGACGCCGTGACCGGCCCGGCCGCGGGCGTCACGTCGATCTCGACGACCCCTCTCAGCCGACGGTGTTCGCACCTCCCTCGCTCGTGGCTTCGTCGGCCGAGCGCTCCCCGCACTCGACACAGACGTAGTCGTCCCCCCGCTTGACGACCGCTGCGCCGCACTCGCACTCGATACGAGCGTTTCGGCTCGCTCGCGGAAATCGAGTCATACGGTATCATGTAGCAGGGGCAGAAACATAACTATTTTCCATGGACGACACGGCGACGCGAGCCCACCGAGCGGCGGGTTCGGAACGCCTATAGCGACGGGCATTCGACGCGGCACATGGTGTCGTCTCGCCGATTTTTCTGCCTGAGCGTCGCGTCGGCGACGCTGGTCGGCGGCTGCTTCGGGCGGCCGGAGCGCACCCGCCTCGACGAGATCCAGTTCGTCAATGAGGGCGACGCGGCCCGGACGTTCGAGGTCACGATCGAGGCGGACGGCGAGGAAGTGTACGCCGAGACGCGGACGGTTTCCCCGGCCGAGGACGAACCGATCCCCGTCGTGACCGAGGGGCTACCGGACGCTCGCGGCCCGCTGACCGTCCGGACGACGGTCGGCGACGCCGCGGCGTCGCATACCTACGAGGCCGGCCGCTGTTTCGGCCTGCTCGTCGAGTACTCGCCGGGAACGGTCGTCTACTTCTCCAACGACCGACGGTGCGCGGGGACCCCCAGCCGGGGACGGAGCGGCCGGTAGCGGCGAGCACGGGGTGCCGGCCGAGAGACCACGGCCGGGCTCGGCCTGCGAGAATCGCCACAAGGCTCTTTCGGGAGGCGTTCCCACGGTCGAGTATGCAGGAGGCCTGGATCCAGCTCCAGTGTCCCGAATGCGACGAACAGTGGGAAGCCAACCCCGCCGACCTCCACGAGCCGGCCGAGACGTTCGGCTGCGAGGACTGCGAGGCGCGGCGGCCCCTTTCGGAGTTCACCAAGACCGCCCGCGACTTCGAGATCTTGGAGGAGTTCCACGGGAGCTAGCGACCGGAAGTTTCGCGCGAACGAAAAGCGTCAGGCAGTGACGCTTCGAACTCCAACGGGATGACCGAACTCGACGCGGTGGTGTTCGACCTCGACAGCACGCTCTGCGTCTCGACACAGGACGACGAAGCGATCCACCGGGCGATCTTCGAGCGGACGGGCATCCCGGCGTTCTTCGAGCCGGCGGACCTGCACGCCATCGACTGGTCGGCGCTGCCCGAGGCCGGCTCCGAGCGCGCTCACTACGAGAACATGTACCGCGCCGTCGCGAGGGAGGTCGGCGCCGACCCCGACCACGCGCCGGCGCTGGCCGAGGCGACCGTCGAAGTGATGGACCCGGCCGCGGTGGCGTTCCGCGAGGGCGCCGCGGACGCGCTCGCGTACGCCCGCGACCGGTACGATCTCGCCCTGCTCACGAACGGTTCCGAGGACTCACAGCTGCCGAAGGTCGAGCGCCTCGGCGTCGCCGACTGCTTCGAGACGGCCGTCTGCTGCGGGCCGGGCACCGGCATCGAGTCCAAACCCCATCCCGAGCCGTTCGAACGGGCCCTCGACGCGCTCGGGACGGCGCCAGAGCGGACGGCGTACGTCGGCGACCGCCACGACGGCGACGTGGTGGGCGCCCACGCCGCGGGGATGCGGTCGGTGTGGGTACCGACGGGCGTCCCGGGCCGTGACCACCCGGAAGACCCCGATCCCGCGCCCACCCACCGCCTCGACGGGATGAACGAACTCGTCGACATCCTCTGAACCGCGACGGTGCCCGCGATGAGAAGACCCATACCTATCGTCGACACACAACTACGGGATGACAGGAAGGCTGCCGGCTGCACTCGCGCTCGTCGCCCTGGTCGCGCTGGCCGGCTGCGCCCCGCTGACGGGGTCGACGCCGTCCGGACCCGCCGAACCGGTCGAAACCCGGTCGGTGGGGGGAACCGCGGTCCCGTCATCGCCGGGCGACATCGCGACTGCGACGGCGGTCCGTCCGACGACGGCCGCGACGGGGTCCGGACCCTCGACCGTGGAGACGGCGAACGCGAGTCGGGTCCGGCGAGTGGTGGCCGCCCACAGCACCGCCCTCGCGGACCGCGACTACGAGGTGACGCGCTCCGAGCGGCGGCGAGTAACGGGCCCGAACGGGACGCGGTCGGCCGTTCGGCGTGTCGTCGCCCGTAGTAGCGCGGCCCAGGACCGCATCGCGGGTCGACTCACGGTGAACGGTACGTTGGAGCCGGGTGTGACGCGAACGAACACCTTCGTCGCGGACGGGACCGTCAACAGGCGGACCGTCCACTCCGGTCACGAGCCCGAATACACCCGTGAGGCGGCAGAACAGTCCCATCGCGAGCTTCACGGTGAGATGGCGACGACGAGCCTCGAAGAACTCCTCGAACTCGGGCGCTACGAGCGCGCTTCGACGGTCGAACGCGACGGTCGCCGTCTCGGGCGGTACGAACTCGCCGCGTTCGCCGGGCCGTCCTGGAGCCGGGCGTCGACCGTCGAGAACGCGTCGGGGGTCTACCTGGTCGACCGCGACGGGGTTGTCCGCGAGGCCCGGTTGACCTACCGGCTGTCCGACCCGGAGGCCGAGACGACGATGACGGTCGAGCGGACCTACGCGGTCGAGACGGCCGACCGGCTGGCCGTCGAGCGGCCGGCCTGGGTCGACGAGGCGGTCGAGGCGGCGGATGGACGAGCGTCCCCGTCGACCAGTTCGAACCGCACCAAGAGCGACGACGGGCCGTCGTAGACGAAGCGGTAGTCGCCCGCGGGCAGCCGCTCGCAGACGACGAACTTCCCGGTCGAGAAACCGGCGGCGCTCGCACGGAACAACCATTCTATGCCCTCGCCTGGGTCGTGGCGGAGCGCCGTCGCGTTGAATCCGGATCGACCGCTCGGGAACAGCGTCACCGTCCGCCAGCCCCCACCGACGCGCCGCTGGAGCGCGTAGCGGTGGCGGGTCCCCGTGGTTTGCCGGTCGTCCGCGACGTTGGTCAGCTCGAAGGCGATCGGCTCGCCGCGCTCGACGACCGACCGGTTGGCGGTCAGTTCGAACCCGCCCGCGCTGGCGGGGAGCGCACCCGCGGGGCCGACCCCGGGCGTCGTTTCGTCGCCGGAACAGGCCGACGGACTCGCAACGGTCCGCGGGTCGGCCGGCCCGCGCTCGGGGCCCGAGGCGACGCCGAGACAACCGGAGACTGCAGCCACCGCGAACAGCGCGAGTGGCGCCAGGAGTGCGACGGGGGCTGTCGAGCGATCGCGACCGTTCATACCCCGGGAGAGCGCCGGGGACCACCTCAGAGTATCGCGAGCTACAACGCCGATTTACGTGCCCCGCAAGTTCAAGAGGGCGGCGGCCATCCCGGCGGACATCGTGACCGAGGAGGCGACGGGGCCGTGAGCATCTTCCCGATCCGGTCGGAGCCCGACGCGAGCGACCGCGAGCCGAAACTGGTCGACCTGGGCGAGGCCGACGCCGAGGAGGTGTTCGACGCGCTGGGCTCGGAGACCGCTCGCTCGCTGTTGCTCGAACTCCACGAGCAGCCCCGTCCCGCCTCCGACCTCGCCGAGGCACTCGACACCAGCGTCCAGAACGTCCAGTACCACCTGACGAAACTCGTTGCGGCCGACCTCGTCGAGGGCGTCGACACCTGGTACTCCGAGAGCGGGTCGGAGATGACCGTCTACGCGCCCGCCGACGAGGCGCTGGTGCTGTTCGCCGGCGAGGAACCGGAGTCGTCGCTGCGGCGGCTGCTGGCGCGGCTGGTCGGCGTCGTGGGACTGCTGGCGGCCGGCGCCGTCGCGGTCGCGCTCGCCGTCGGCGGTCGCGGGGGAACGGCGCCGGCGGCCGGCAACGCGACGGTCAACGCGAGCGCGCCGCCCGTGGACCCGACCGGAGCGGGTGCCGACCCGGTCGTCGCCGGGCTCGCCTTCCTCGCCGGCGGACTCGTCGCACTGGCGGCGCTGGTCGTCGTCGAACGGGTCTGATACGGATTATTGCGAGCGTTCCCGGGTCGACCGCGCGCAATCGTGCAGTCGATCCCGAGCTGTCTTGCAGTAATCCGCATCAGAGAACGGAGTGGCCGACGGTGGTCGAACCGTTCAGGCTTCGACGGGGAGTCCCGCGACCTCGATGGCTTCCTCGGCGGACGCGTCGTCGTGGAGGACGGCGGCGACGGCACTGGTGATCGCTTCGGGGTCGTCGTGCTGGAAGATCGACCGGCCCATCGAGACGCCGTCTGCGCCGGCGTCGACGGCGCCGCGCACCATCGAGAGCGTCTCGTGGTCGGTGCCCTTCGAACCTCCGGCGATGACGACCGGCAGCGACGTGGACTCGACGACGCGACCGAAGGTGTCGGCGGAGCCGCTGTAGGCGGTCTTGACTACGTCGGCGCCCAACTCTTCGGCCAGCCGGACGGCGTGGCCCAGGTCTTCGGCGAACAGCTCGGGGTCGTCGTCGCGCACGTCGTGGCCGCGGGCGTAGGCCATCGCGAGCGTCGGCAGGCCGTAGCGCTCGGCCTCACTGGTGACCTCCGAGAGCTGCGTGATCTGGTCGGGTTCGTGCTCGCTGCCGACGTTGATGTGGAAGGAGACGGCGTCGGCGCCGGCGCGGATGGCGTCCTCGACGGAGCCGGTCATCCGCTTGTCGCTCTCGTCGGGTCCGATACTCGTCGAGCCGTTGAGGTGAGCGATGTAGCCGGCGCCGTTGGTGTTGGGGTGGACGCGGTCGGCGACGCCGCGCTGGGTGAGCACGGCGTCGGCGCCGCCGCGCGTGACGGCGTCGACCGTCGATTCGATGTCGACGAGGCCTTTGACGGCCCCCAGTGTGATCCCGTGGTCCATCGGGACGATCAGGTGTCGCCCCCCCGTCCCGATGCGGGCGAGGCGCGCGTCTTTCCCTGCGGTCATGTTGTGTGAGGGTGTGTCAAGTACGGTTATTTGCCTTCCGGTTGCGGCCCGTACTGCACCGACCGCACGGTCCCCACGGCCGCCGCGTCCCCAGACCGCCCCGCGGTAAACTCCCGTTCCCGCAGACGTAGTTTATTATCATCTTCGATACGCGGCGAGATACAAATTTACACACAGACACCGTATCTCGGCCCGATGAGACGTTTGTCAGCCGTCTCTGCGCTCGTCGTCATCATCTCGATATCGATGGTGATTCCGGCGAGCGCAGCGGTCGGTCCGACGCCGTCGGCGGGCGACGGGGTCGCGGTCGACCGGTCGAGCGGCGACGAGCGCGCCGCGGACGCGGTTCCGACGGAGGCGGTGTCGGTGACGCGCGCCGACGAGGGTATCCGATACGACCTCCGCTTCTCGCGGCCCGCGGGGGCCGACCGGGCGTGGCTGGTCGTCCGCGGGTCGGCCCGCGTCGTCGAGACGGCCGGGTTCGAGCGGGTGACCGGGTCGGACCTGACGCGACTGCGCTGGACGGGCGAGGGGTCCGCCTCGGCGTCGGTCGTCGTCCGGCCGAACGCGAGCGACCCGGCCGAGACGGCGACGACCGAGGCGTGGACGTTCACCCGAACGCCGTTCGTCGAACTCCAGTGGGTCGCCGACGGGTCGGTCCACCAGGTCTGGCCGCTAGCCGAACGGCCGGGGAACGTCTCCGCCGAGGTCGGCGCGTTCGGCCGCTACGCGCTCGTCGGTGCCACCGAGACTCTCACCCGGGCGACGCCCGCAGGTCGGGTCGACCTGGTCGTCCCCGCGGGCGCGATGGCCGACGCGAAGGGCGAACGCGTCGCGGACGCGCTCGCGCGGGCGGCGCGGGACCTCGACGTGGGCGACCGCGACGACGCGACGCTGGCGTTCGCGGCGCCACCCTCCGTCCGCTGGGGCGGCGAGTCCGTTCCGGCACGGGACGAGTTCTGGGTCAACGCCGACTCCCGACTGGACACCGCCGAGGCCGTCTGGCTCCACGAGTACGTCCACACTCGCCAGTCGTTCCGCCTCGCTCCGGAGATGCGATGGTTCCGCGAGGCCAGCGCCGAGTACTACGCCGCGCAACTGGCTCACGAACAGGGACTGATCGACCGGTCGGCCGTCGAGGCCCATCTCGACGGCGACCCCTCGACGGTGACGCTCACCGACTCGGCCACCTGGGCCGGCGACGACGTGCCCCAGCGGGAGGGCGCTCGAACCCTCGCGGTGCTCGACCGGCGCATCCGCGAGCGGACCTACGGGCAGCGCTCGCTCGAAGACGTGTTCCGCCGGCTCAATCGCCACGACGGCGTCGTCACCTACGCTGCCTTCGAACAGACGGTCGCCGAGGTCACCGGCGAACCCGACGACGCCTGGCTCGGACGCCACGTCAACGGCTCGGCACCAGTCGCCGACCAGTACGGCCCGGACGCCCGCCCGCTCGCGGTCGCACTGCTCGACCGACTCGGCGTCGACGGCGCGGCGACCGGGTCGACGACGGGTGCGGGCGGCGTCCTCACCGCCGTCCGCGGCGACGGGGCCGCGTTCTTCATCGTCGCGACCGGGTTCAGTGGCGTGGCCGCGATCCCGCTGTACGGCGCTCTCCGACGACGGGAACGGCGAGAGCGAGCGACCGGGACGGCGCTGTCCGGTTCGCGAGCGACCTGACGACGGCCCGGCGCCGTGAAAGAAGGGGGCGGGCGCCGGCTCAGTCGGACTGCTCGGCGGCGGCCCGCTCGGCGCCGGCGAGCGCGCCCTCCTTGAGTTCGCGAGCCTTCGCTTCGAGCCGCTGGGCGGTTTCGGCGAACGGCTGGTCCACGTCGGGGTCCGCGCCGTCAGCGACGATGTCGACCAGCGCCGAGCCGACGATGATCCCGTCGGCGCCCGCCGAGACGATGCGCTCGGCGTGCTCGCCGGTTTTGATACCGAACCCGACGGCCTTGGGCACGTCCCAGTCGTCGACCCGGGCCAGCGACCCCTCGGTCTGGTCGGACACGTCGTCGCGGGCGCCCGTCACGCCCAGTCGCGCCTGCACGTAGACGTAGCCCGAGACGTGCTCCTGCATCCGGTCGAGGCGCTCGCCACGGGTGGTCGGCGCGATGATGAACACCAGGTCCTGGTCGAACTCGTCGCAGGCCTCGCGGAGCGGCCCGGCCTCCTCCGCGGGCAGGTCGACGACGACGAACCCCTCGATGCCCACCTCGTCGGCGCGCTGTGCGAACGCGCGCGGCCCCGTCTCGCCCGTCTCGGGGTGGGTGTACTGGGCGATCAGGTTGTAGTAGGTCATACAGACCAGCGGGACCTCGACGTCCAGGTCCTCGACGAACTCGAAGTACCGGTCGGGGGTCATCCCGCCCTCCAGCGAGCGGACGACCGCCTCCTGGATGGTCGACCCCTCGGCGATGGGCTCGGAGAACGGCAGCCCGAGTTCGATCACGTCTGCGCCCCCTCGCTCCAGGGCCTCGACGTACTCCAGCGATTCCTCGTAGGTGGGGTCGCCCGCGGCGACGTAGGGGACGAAGGCCGGCTCGTCGGCGAAGACGCGCTCCAGCCCCATCAGAGGTCACCCCCGCCGCCCGCGGCCGCGCGAAGCACCGACATGTCGGGCGCCACGTCCAGGTCGCGCTTCTCGGTCTCCTCCAGCACGGTCTCCAGGTCCTTGTCGCCGCGGCCGGAGACGTTGACGATCACGAGATCACCGAGTTCGTCGTGATGCTCTTCGAGGTAGCCGAAGGCGTGGGCGGTCTCCAGCGCCGGGATGACGCCCTCGTCCTGAGAGAGCCGGTGGAACGCTTCGAGCGCGCTGTCGTCGCCGACGTTGACCGCGTCGACCCGCTCCTCGTCGACGAGATGGGCCAGTTCCGGCCCGACGCCGGCGTAGTCCAGCCCGGCCGAGACCGAGTGCGATTCCATGATCTGTCCGTGCGAATCCTGCAGGAGCTTCGTGCGCGCGCCGTGGAGGACGCCCTGCTCGCCGGTCGACAGCGACGCCGAGTTGGGCGCGACGCCTTCCTCCTCGTCCACGTCGAGCGACGAGCCGCCGGCCTCGACGGCGTAGAGGCCCACGTCCTCGTCGTCGACGAAGTGATGGAACGTGCCCATCGTGTTCGACCCGCCGCCCGCACAGGCCAGCACCGAATCGGGGAGGCGCCCCGCCTTCTCCCGGACCTGCTCGCGGGCCTCCTCGGAGATGACCGACTGGAAGTCCCGGACCATCCGCGGGAACGGCGCGGGACCGACGACCGACCCGATGACGTAGTGGGTCGTCTCGACGGTGGTCGCCCAGTCGCGCATCGTCTCGGAGATGGCTTCCTTGAGCGTCCCCCGGCCCGTCGTGACGGGGGTGATCTCGGCGCCGTTGATCTTCATCCGGAAGACGTTGGGCCGCTGGCGGCGGATGTCGGTCTCGCCCATGTAGACCTCACAGGGCATGTCCAGATGAGCGGCGGCCATCGCCGTCGCCGTCCCGTGCTGGCCGGCGCCCGTCTCCGCGACGATCCGCTCTTTGCCCATGTACTTCGCGAGCAGCACCTGTCCGAGGGCGTTGTTGAGCTTGTGCGCGCCGCCGTGGAGCAGGTCCTCGCGTTTGAGATACACCTCGGTGTCGTACCGGTCCGAGAGCGACTCGGCGTGCTGGAGCGGCAGCGGCCGCCCGCCGAAGTCGGCGAGTCGCTGCCGGAACTCGTCCATGAAGCCGTCCTCGTTGTCGAGGACGTATCGCTCGTAGGCGTCGGTAAGCTCTTCGATGGCCGGCATCAGCGACTCCGGCACGAACTGTCCACCGTACTCGCCGAACTTCGCGTCGTCTGTGCTCATGATTGGGTGTCCGCCTCCGCGTCAGTGTCCGCGTCCGCCGCCGTCTCGGCTGTCGCGTCCGACTCCGCCGTCACGAGCCGTCGGGTGTTCGCTTCTACGTCGCTGCCACCCGCCGCGTCCACGATCGCCGACCCCACCAGGAGGGCGTCGGCGCCCGCCTCGCGCATCGCCAGTGCGTCGTTCGTCGTCGCTATGCCGCTCTCCGCAATGAGGGTGACGTTTTCCGGCACCTCAGTGGCTACCGTCTCGAACGTCTCCAGGTCGACCTCCAGTTTCGCCAGGTCGCGGTTGTTCACCCCGACGATCTCCGCGCCCGCCCCCAGCGCCCGCTCAACCTCCGAAGCGGTGTGGGCCTCGACGAGCACCTGAAAGCCCCGCTCGCGCGCCGCCGTCAGCAGGTCCGCCAGGTCGTCGGTTCCCTCCTCGTCGAGAAAGCGGACGATCAGCAAGAGTACGTCCGCTTCGACGGCGTCGAGTTGGGCCTCGCGGACGACGAAGTCCTTGCGGAGGACCGGCACGTCGACCGCCGCCCGGATCCGTTCGAGCGCGTCGGTCGACCCGCCGAAGTGTTCGGGTTCGGTCAACACCGACAGCGCCGCCGCGCCGCCCGCGACCATCGACTCGGCCAGCTCGACCGGGTCGTCCGTCCGCTCGCCGTCGGTCGTCGGACTCGTCGGCTTGACCTCCGCGATCACCGGCACGCGCCCGTCTGCCTCGGCCCGTTCGAACGCCTCCGTCAGCGACTGAGCGTCCGCGTCGATCCGCTCGTCGCTCGCGCCCTCCCGCGCCGCCGCGCGCTCGCGGGCCGCGTCGAGTATCGACCGCACCTTCGGTGCGATATCGTCACCAGTACTCATTGATGTTCACTAACGGACAGAGTTGTACATAAGGTTTGCGTCACGGTCGCGCGCTCGACCGGCACCGCGGCGCCCTGGCGGGACGACGCGCTCCTCGTCGGTCCGGCTTCCGAGCCGTCCGCACGACACGGCGACCCGACCGTCGTGCCTTCGAGGGTAACCCGCCAGTTAAGACCACCCGCCCCGTTGCTCCGCCTATGGACCTGTCGCGGGTGCGAGAGCGCGATCCGGTCGGCCTGCCGGCCGAGGGGTCGCGGGCCGAGGGCAGCGACCGCCTCACCGGCGAGGAGCGCGAGGCGGCGGTCCTGGCGCCGGTCGTCACCCGCGACGGTGCGGACCACGTCCTGTTCACCAAGCGCGCTGACCATCTCAGTGACCACCCCGGCCAGATGAGCTTCCCCGGGGGCGGCCGCGAGCCCGAGGACGCGGACCTGCTCGCGACCGCGTTGCGGGAAACCGGCGAGGAGGTCGGCCTCCGGCCCGAGGAGGCCGAGGTCGTCGGCCGGCTCGACGACATCCGGACGATCACCGACTACCTCGTTCGCCCGTTCGTCGCCCGCGTCACCGACCGCGAGTACCTGCCCGGCGACGGGGAGGTCGCCGAAGTGGCCGTCCTCCCTGTCGCCGGCCTGATCGACACGGACAACTACGAGAGCGAGCGCCGCGACCACCCCCACTACGGCGAGATCCGGCTGCACTTCTTCCACGTCGGCGGGTTCACCGTCTGGGGCGCCACCGCCAACATGCTCGTCCAACTGCTCGAGTTGACGACCGACTGGGAGCTCCCACCGGAACCCGACCGGACCGTCGACGCCGACGCCGACCTGCCGGGAACGTAGTACGGGATCCGCGGCTCGTCTCCGGGAGGAGAGCAACTCCCGGGGGGTGGTGCGATTTTTTCGCGGACGGTCGGCCGTGACGAAATACAGGAGTACTATTAAACACAAACACAGCTATGTGACTGAGAGATGGAGTGTCCGAAGTGCGGTTCGCAGGTCTGGTCGTCTGCGGACGAGTGTCACGAGTGTGGGGCCGCCCTCGGTGAAGGAGTACCGACCGACTCCGCCGATCCCGAGGGGTCGACACAGACGGATCTGAAAGCGACGGCGGATGATCCGGATCGAGACGATCCGAACGATACGACAGACCGTCCAGCCGTGCAGACGGACGCCACCGATCGACAGCCGGACGACTCGGGCGGTTCGACGGGGACCGGACGGTCGGTGGCGCTCGGTGTGGTCGCCGTCGCCGTTCTCGTGGTGGTCGTCGGTGCGCTGGCGGCCCCGACGCTGCTGGATTCGCTCGGGCAGGAACCCGCCGAGCAGGCGGCCGTCGACGCCCCGAACACGCCGACGCCCGCCCCGGCAGCCGCGGCGGTGACGGACACCGCCACGCCCACGGACGTCATCGAACCGGCAAGCACACCGACGGCCACCCCACGACCGACGCCGACGCCCGGACCGTCGACACCGACGCCCGAACCGTCGACACCGACCGACGGTCCGATACCGCTCAACGAGTCCGCCCTCGAAGCGGCAGTCGAATCCGAGATCAACGACCATCGTCGTACTCGGGGGATCGAAGCCGTCCAGACCAGCGGATCGACCGTCGAAACGATCCGGTCGATGGCCAGAAACCACACCCGACAGCTCCGCGCGGACGGCCGAGCCTGGAGCATCCCCACCGAGTACAACATCGTCGGGTTGTACCGCGCGCACGACCTCTACCAGGCTTGCGCGTTCAAAGGCGACGGCGAGTACGTGATCCGGGCCGACGACGGTGACCTGATGACCGTCCAGCGCGTCGAGGTGACCGGCAGTGACGAATCCCGTCTCGCCGACGGGATCGTCGACGCCTGGGCCAACAGCGAGTGGCACAGCGCAAAACTCGCGTACCGCAACGCGGAACGCGCCGGGGTCGGTGTCACGTACGACAGCGACAAGGACGTCGCCTACGTCGCCATGTCGATGTGCTGACGCCGCCAGGGAAAGAAGTCACCTCCGACCGCCGTCGGCTACGAGCCGTCTCCGAGCGGGCGTTCCTTTTTCAGTCCGTACTCGTTGTAGCCGAGATAGCTCCCCGCGCCCAGGAGGGCGAGGCCGATGACCGCGACCGGTATCGACGAGCCACCGACGAGCCAAAGGAGCATCACTCCGAGCGCGACGGCGATGCCGGCGGCGGCGAGAACGGTCGAGTTCCAGCCGTGGCCGGACGCACAGTCCGGGCAGTGAGCCTGTATTCGGTCGCCATCTCCAGCGCCGACGCCGGCGTATTTGAACAGTTGCGGCTGGTGGGTGATGCCGATACCGCAGTTCTCACACAGCTGTCGACCGCACTCGTGACAGAGGTAGTCGACCTCGAACTGACAGGCGCCAGCGTTGACCTGACACTCCTGGCCGGCCGGATATTCGAACGTGTCCGGGATGTTTTCGAGTTCCATGTTAGAAGTCCTCCGAGAGCGAACCGAGCGTCATCTTCAGGTCGTCACGCAGTTCCGAGACGTACTCGTCGACCTTGTCGGTCTCGATGCCGTCGCCGGTTATCGTCACGCCGGTGTGGCCCGTCTCGGTCGTGACGCTCTTGCGTTCGGCCGGCAAGTTCTCGTCGGCCTCCCGGCTGGACTCGCGCTGTGCGGTCCGCCGTTCGCCGTCGACTTTCACCGTGACCCGTATCTCGGCGCCCTGGTGACGGACGATCCCGCCCCTGAACGCCGTCTGGAACCGCGTCAGCTCCGTCCCCTCGCGCATGTTCCGCGACTCGGTGATATCGTCCTGTTCGTATCCGGAGACGCCGCGTTCCTGAATCCGCTCTTCGATCTTGCGAATCGTTCGCTCGCCGGGTGGGACTCCCTGTACCTGGATCTTCTTCGTGATGTCTCCCTGCTGGTCGATGGTTATCTCCGAGACTGGCGTTCGGAACGAGGCCGTGATCTTTCCCCGAGAGGAAACGTCCGCGACGCTCTCGTCGCCGAGCGGGTTCCCGCCGGCGTCGAACACTGCGACCGGATTCAGGTCAGAGAACGGCGTCTCACGGACGAATTCCGCTTCTCCGTCGAGTCGCTCCAGACTCCGTGGTGCGGCCTTGCCCACGTGGAACGGGATCTCCACTTCGCCGCCGTTGGTCGACCGCGGAATCCCCTGGACATCGATCGCGTACACCCCCCGCTCGGGGTCGTATCGGCCGTCTACCATCGACGTGTCCGCGGCGCCGTCCGTGTGGCCCACGTCGACCTCCCGGCCCACCTTCGCGGGCATCTCGATGTTGATCGTCGCCTGGACGATCCGGTGGGGCTGCGTGTTCTCGACCGTGATCGTGAAGTCCGTCCCCTCGACCCGCGGGTTCGACCGCGCCTGCAGGCGGATCGGCGAGGGGATATCGACGGACTCTCTGATCCCTTCGCGTTCGAGCTGGCGGTCGATCTCGTCCTCGATGGCGTCGTAGGTCGTCTCGTAGTCGGTCTCCGTCCGGAGCTGCCGCCGCAGGTCCTCCGGCGAGAGCGAACGGAGCCGGTCCTGCGAGAACGTGTCACCGAGGTCGTACGTGTTGTCGATATCCATCGGGTTCGTCCCTTCGAGCAGCAACGTCCCGTAGTTCAACTCGACCCGCCCCGGGACGGCGCCGTCGAGCGACCAGTCCTCCAGAAACATATTGAGACGGTCGGATACACTCGGTTGCGCGACCCTGTCGAGGCGGTCGATCAACCCGGACCGGTTGATCTGGTAGTCGACCACGATCCGCCCGGTGATCTGGCCGACATCGACGTACTGGTCTTCCTCGTCGCTGAGATCGAAATCCACCGACGCAGTCTCCTCGATTCTGATATCGAGCATCCCTTTTGCCGTTACAAGGTCCGATGAGACTGGCACTTCCATTCTGTACCTTATGTGCTTTATGTACTGTTTAATAACTCTTTGCACCAAATTACGTCGTTCGAGACTGTGGGCGCCCTATCGGTAGCGTTCGAACGGTCTCCACCGGTGGATGCCGAGCGTCCACTGAACGGAGCCGCCCGCCGCGCGGAACAAATCTTCAAGTTCCGACCGGACGGAGACGGTGACATGAACGAAGAGGCTGGGATCTACGCGCGGGAGTCGTCGTATCTCGACCGGTACGTCCAGTTCGGGGAAGCGCAGGGACGAGTGCTGTCGCTGTCGTTCCCGAACGCGCCCGACGACGACGCCGTGGCCGACCACGCACTGCTCGACCGGATCGAGGAGTACCTCGCCGGTGGCGAGGACGACTTCGCCGACGTGACCGTCGCGCTGACGGTGCCGACCGACCGCCGCGGGGTGCTGGAGACCGTCAGGGAGATCCCCTACGGCGAGCAGGTGAGCGTCGCAACGCTCGTCCAGATGACACCGGAGGGCGATCCCGACGACGAGGAAGACGTACGCACCGCCCGGTCGGCGCTGGCGGACAACCCCGCGCCGCTGCTCATCCCGGATCACCGCGTCCGCGACGGGCCCAGCGCCGCCCCCGCGGAGGTCGAACAGCGCCTGCGCTCGCTCGAAGGGCTTTAGGGACCATCTTTTTCGCGGATGGGTTTCCTCGCGAGCCTCCGGCTCGCTGCGGGAACCCATCCGCCGAAAACATGGGTGAAAAAGCCGACTGCTCGGCTTCGCCTCGCAGTCGGTGAACCGCGCTCGCTCCGCTCGCGCGGATGCTCAGTAGGTTACACTCACACCTCAGTTCCAACGCCGTCGGGCGGAGCGGAGGCGAACGCTGAAATGGGCCGGCGTCGTGGGCCCGGGTATGAGTCTCGTCGCCGACGAACTCGCGGGCGTGGTCGACCTCTTCGGGGGGTTGACCCGGGAGGAACTCCACCGCGCGCTCGAGGAGCTGGCGTACAAGCGCGGCGAGGAGCCCGACCTCGACGCCGTCACCGCGGCCGTCGAGGCGGCCGTCGAGAGCTATCACCTCGTGCCCGTCGAGCGCGAGGGGACGACGCTGCTCGTCGCCGGGCCGACGGCGTTCTCGACGCTGCCCGACCACGCCGAGGACCTCCCGCACATCATGGACGTCGAGGCGCGGTCGGTCGACCGCGAGACCGCCGCGGCGGCCGCTCGGGACCGCCTCGACACCCAGGCCGTCGACGCGGCCAAGGCGGGCGACGGGGACCGCGCCGACGCGCTTGTCGAGGTCTGTTACGACCTCGAGAGCTGGGCCGCCGTCGACACCGCCGAGCTGCGCGAGCGACTCGACGACGTGTGAACCCCGGCGGGGTCCGCCAGGACGGGAGAGAAGCGCTTGCGCCGCTCGCAGTCGAGGCCGACGACCCGCTCGCTGCCGGCGGATTCACGAGCGATGGGCCATCTCGGTCGTCCGGTCCCCGGAGCGACGGGCTCGTCAGAAGAAACTCCCGAGGACGACCATGTAGAGGATCACGGTCGCGGCGTAGGTGACGCCCAGCGCGACGACGGCCTTGGCGTGGAACAGCCACAGGTCGTCGCGTTCGGTCTCCAGGGCGGCCTCGTAGCGTTCCCGCTCGGCCGGCGTCGGGTCGTGGCGCTCGCCGACGTGGAGGTCCCGGGCGTGTTCGCTGCGGAACGGACAGTCGCAGTAGGGGCAGGTCGCCGCGGGCGCCTCGTCGGCCGGCACCGCAGTATCGCGGCTCGGACGAACGGGGGGCGCGCGGTCGACGCGCGATGGGGTGGTGGGCTCGCTGGGCATGGTATCACACGTACGGCGGCGGCGCGTACGGCTGCGTGATCACCCATAGGGAGGTCATCGTGTAAAAGACCATCACCACCACGGAGGGGTACTGGCTCCGGATCGCCGCGAGCACGCCCGGGAACAGCTCGAAGGCCAGCGAGTGAGCGACCCAGATGGCCAGCACGTGCCCAGCGAGGACGAAGAGCAGTTTCACCGAGCCGTACCATCCCGGGAGGACGAGCGCGAGCGGCGACGCGGGCGGTGCGAACGGACTCGTCGCGACGGCCGCGAGCGCGGGCGCGAGCCCGAGGAAGTAGCCGAGGAAGTGCGCGAGGTGGTAGCCGGCGGCGATGGGCAACAGGGCGGGCGCGAACCAACGCTCGATGGCCCGCGCGGTGACGTAGGTGTCGGCAGTCTCCCGCACCCGTCGGGCGGCCAGCCGGTAGACGCCGAGAAAGAGAGCGAACCCGGCCAGGAGGACGGCCGCGTAGACGACCAGTGCGGGGACGCCGGCGTCGACGACGGGTTCGACGGCGGCCGCCCAGGTCGGCGTCGCGACGAGGCCGTCGTACGTCGTCACCCACAGCAACGCGACGAGGAAGGCGACCTCCCCGGGACGGTCGGGCAGAGAGTCCTCCGTCAGCGCCGTCCCCGGGAGTCGGAGGGAGAGCGAGCCGTCGACGCCGCACTGGATCGGTGCAAGCCGTCCGTACGCGGCGAAGACGCGGCTGATCGGGTCGACCCGGTCGAACCACACCGGCCCCGCGAGCAGCGACCCGGCGACGGTCGCCAGGGAGTACGCCAGCACGACGCCGGCGAGCAGGCGCGGGTTCTCACCGACCGGGCTGACCACTTCCAGCCAGACGAGCCCGAGCAGTCCGACGACAGCGGGCCAGACACCCCACGGCGCCGGAACGGAGACGCCGCCGACGAGCGAGTCGGCCTCGCCTTCGGCGTCGCCGTCGCCGCCGGCGCGCCGACGGTCGCGGATCCACCGGAGCGCCGAAAGCGGCGCGCGCCAGGGGTTCAGCGCCGGCCAGGTGTTCCCGACGAGATACGTTGTCGCCGTGTAACCCGCCCACCAGCCGACCCACACCAGGAGAAGCGCGAAGTTCCGCACTCCTTCGCGCGGGCCGACGAACCCGGTCGCCAGCACGACCAGGAGGACGCCCACCGAGCACGCGCGGGCGAACGGGACGACCGCCCGGCGGAGTCGGGCCGGCGCCGGGAGGGCGAGGCGCCACCAGTTTACCCCGCGCATCGCGTCGTGGTCAGTGAGGAGAGTCGTGAACAGGAACGATCCGCCGACGACGATACCGCCGGTGAGGACCGTTAGCCACGACGGCACCGTCGCCGAAGCGACCGACCCGCCCAGCGACCCCGAGTGGGCGGCGACCCGTTCCGACAGCACCGCAACCGCGGCGGCCGCCGCGACGCCCCCTCCCAGTGGCCGCCCACGCCGACTCGGTCGAGGCTCCTCCATGCTTGCCCACCCTTCCGACCCGAGCCTGTTAACTGCTACCGTGAGACAATTGTCCGTGTAGGCCGGGCGACGCCACCGTCGCCCGCGCCCAGATCACGCGCGAGAACGCGTCGCTTTTTGCGGTCGACGCCCAAGTGCGACCATGGCAGAGAGCGACGAGGGCGGGTACGACCGGAAGTGGGCCGCGCTGGCGGTGGTACCCTTCCTTATGCTCGGGCTGGCGGACGTCCTCCTCTTGTTGTGGTGGGGAATCAACCCGCTGTGGGGATTCATGATCCTGCCGCCGATCCTCTTCATGAGCGTACTCGCCTGGATCGCCTTCCGCTCGGGCTTCGTCGGCAACCGGGTCGTCGACGAGGACCCCGCTGTCGGCGAACTCGACCACGACTGAGGCCGCCGAGGATTCTCCGGTCGGTCGGTCCACGTCGAGCGACTGCATCGTGAGCGGAACGCGTGGGGACCGGGGGGCACACAGGAACCGCGGGGCGCGCGAACCGGCCGGTCGGGCGACCGGCGTCGCCACTATCGGAGTAGCGTCGCCGGCCGAAGTCGGCCGGTCTACGCGAACAGGTCGTCGACGGCGCCGCGCGCGGCGAGGGCAGCGTCGTCGGCGACGCGGTCGGGGTCGCCCGACGCGTCGGGCGCGTTGAGGTACACGTCGACCTCCAGGATCCCGTCTTCGAAGGTGACGGTCACGTCGAGGTCGTCGACCGCCGACCGGTCGAGTCGCGAGAAGACGACGCGATCGGCGGCCTCGGCCGCGGCCTCGACGACCTCCTGGTCGGAGGGGTCGTCGGCCCCGGCGTCGGTGCCCCCGTCAGCCGCCGCGTCGTCGGTCGGCATCTACGCGCCGCCGGCACCCGGGCCGCCCGGGCCGCCCATGCCGCCGCCCTGAAGCATGTTCTGGAGCTCCGTCTGGAGTTCCTCGAACTGCTCCTGGACGCGCTCTTCCTGCTTCTGCAGCGTCTCGACGCGCACTTCGAGGCTGTCGACCTTCTCTTCGAGGTCGTCGTTGGCCTCGTCGTACTCGGTCTGGACGAGCAGCTCGCCGACGCGGCGGTACATGCCCGCGTCCTCGTCGATGTCCTCAAGCTCGTCGAGGGCCGTCTGGGCCTCCTGGAGCTGTGTCTCGGCCTGCTGTTTCTGCGCGGCGACCTGCTGGGCCTTCTCCTGCAGATCCTGCAGTTCCTCGAGTTTCTCCTGTGCTTCAGGCGGCAGATTACCCTGCATACCTCCCCGTGGGTGACCCGTGGTGAAAAACCCCCGCTTTCCGGTCGGGCCGGTGGGAGTCGACCGCCGCTGGGGCCGACCCCGACCGGCGCGACCGTCCGCGGTCGCCGCGGCCGTCAGTTGTTCCGACCGTCGACCTCGGTGACGTGGTCGAGCCACTTCTCGACGGTCGGCTGGCCCCAGTAGCGGACCGTGTCCGAGCGGTCGTCGTAGTCGACGACCCCAGCCGCGTCGAGCCGCGGCAGATGCGTCTCCACGAGCTCGGTCGCGAACTCGTCGTGGCTGCGCCCGCGGGGCTCCCCGAGCCCCGCCGGCTCGCTCGCCGCGAGCAGCATCGCCAGTTCGTCCACCGTCGCCGTGCTCACGTCGCCCTCCTTGAAGAACTGACACACCTCGCGGCGCCGCCAGTCCGAGAGCGCTTCGAACACCGTGTCGATGAACGGCCGATCCCCCTCCAGGTCGTCGACCGCAGGCTTCGTGCGACCGCGTCCTCCGTCGCTTGACCCGCTCCGTTCACTCATACCCGTCTATCCTACCAATGCCCGCTCTGCATCAAGAATATCGGCCCTAGAAGCCTAGGGTTCCTGTTACTCGAATCACGTGTCTGTGGACGTTGACGTTCGACGGGGTGACGATTCGGTGGTCGGGGACGCCGTCACTACGAGTCGAACATCGCTTCGAGGACGCGGCAGTGACCTTTGCGGAGGTGCTGGAGGAACGTCGTCGAGGCGATGTCGAGCGAGTCGGCGAGCGTCTCGGAGTCCGCGTCGCGGGGCCACTCGTAGTAGCCGTTGTAGTAGGCGGTCTTGAGGACCGCGCGCTGGCGGTCGGTCAGCCGGGCCCCGATGTCGCCGTGGCCCAGCCACCAGGGGGTGTCGGTCCGGTGGCGTTCGCGTTTGGCGGCCAGGCTCACGTCGGAGAACCGCGCGTTCATCGCCTCGGTGACCCGCCGTACGTCCAGATCCGCCGGGGCCTCGACGATCATGTGACCGACGCCGTCCTCGACGATGCCGCGCTTGCCGCGCGCGCCGGCGTCGGCGAGATACCGGAAGACGGAGTCTGTCAGCGTCATCTCGAAGTGTGGACCGTCCTCGCGGTCGAGTTCGCGGATCTCCTCGACGTGAGACAGCTCGCGGGCGGCCGCCGCGCCGACCTCCGGGTCGGCGCCGTCGACGGTGAGGTAGTTGACGACGCGGTCGTCGCCGACCCGGACCGCGTGGTCGATCTCGAACCGACAGCCGTGCTCGCGGCTGGCCGCGAACAGCGGCGTCTCCTCGTTGACCTCGAACTCCAGCTCGAGCACGGAGTCCGATTCGAGGAGCCGGCGGTACTGGGCCGCCGCCAGGCCGAAGCCGACCGCCTCGCCGAGCGTCTCGAAGCCCGACAGCTCCCGCTTGCTGAAGGCGTTCGGACGGTCGGCGTACACCGCGAGCAGGCCGTGGGTGGTCGACCCGTGGGTCAGCGGCACCGCGACCATCGACCCGAAGCCGCTCTCGACCGCGGCCTCGCACCAGGGCTCGAAGGCCGGCTCGCTCGTCACGTCGTGGACGACCTGCACCTCGCCGGTGCGGTAGGCCTCGCCGGCCGGGCCGCCGCCCCGGTCGTCGGCCGCGACCGTGACGGTGATCTCGTCGAGGTAGTCGTCGGCGATCCCGGCCCAGTGAGTCGGCGCTACCTCTCGTTTCGAGGCCTCCCGCTGTCCGATCCAGGCGAACTGGTAGTACTCCGAGTCGGCCAGCCGCTCGCAGACGCTCTCTTTGATCGCCTCGCTGGTCGTCGCGCCCGTCAGCGCCCGGACGCTCTCCTGGACGAGCTCCTGGATCTCCGCCAGCGTCTCCAGTTCGCCGCGCTGGCGCTCCAGCTCGGTGATGTCCCTGGCGATGCTGACGGTCCCCTGCACCTCGCCGTCGGGACCGTTGTACGGCGCGAACGTCAGCTGGATCGTCTTTTCGGTCGGTTCGGCGGCCACCGTCTCCTCGACGACCCGCGCCCCTTCGGTGTCCAGTACTGCGCGGCGGTGGGATTCGAGACGCGTCGCGAATCGGTCGTCGAACACCGCCCCCGGCGTCGACCCGACGATCGAGTCCCGGTCGCCGTCGATGATCTCGACCATCGCCTCGTTGACGACCTGGTAGCGGCCGTCGACGTCCTGCATCGCGATCGGGTCGGCGCTGCTCTCGATGACCGCGCGCAGTTCCCGTTCGCGGGCCTGAAGTTGCGCCTCTCGCTGCGTCCGGTCGGTGATATCGATGGCGACGGCGATAGCGCCCGCGGCCACCGCGTCGTCCGCGCCACCGCCCCCGGGCTCGGCCTCCGAGAGCGGCTCGAAACACGCCTTGTACGTCCGGTCGTTGATCGTGGCCGTCGCGTCCGTCGTCTCCCCGTCGAGCGCCCGATAGAACCCGGTGACCAGGTCCGGACACACCGGCTCGAACGCGTCAACGGGCTCGCCGAGGAACTCCGAGCGGTCGCAGACGAGCGCGTCGAAGTCCAGCCCCTGACAGTGGTCGATCCGACCCGCCGCGTCGACGACGACCATCATGACCGGCAGGTCCTCCATGATGGTCGACAGCCGCTCGCGGTTGGCCGCCAGCGCCTCCCGCCGGCGCTCGCGCTCGGTCACGTCGCGGACGACGTTGACGACCGCGACCACCTCGCCGTCGCGCTCGATCGGCGCCAGCCGGTTCTCGACGTATCCCATCGCCTCGTCGAGCCGGACGTTCGAGGTGATGGTGTGGCTACCGACCTCGCCCGCGAACAGGTCGCGAAGCGCCCGCATCCCCTCGTGGAAGGTCTCCCCGTCGATGATCCCGAGCTCGCGCAGACAGTCGATGTCGTGCCCTTCGACGCGCTCGCTCGGGATACCGGTAAAGCGCTCGAACCCGTCGCTTGCCGCCCGGATCGTGTGCGAACGGTCGACGACGTACACCGCGTCGGCCGCGGCGTCGACGCTGGCCTCGTAGAGCGCCCGCTCCGTCTCGAAGGGGTCCGTCGCGTCGGACAGCGTCACCACGGCGGCGGTCACCGCGCCGTCGCGCTCGACCGGACGGACGGCGACGGTCACCTCCCGCCCGCTCGCCGCCAGCGGCCCGCTCCCGATCGTCCGCTCGCCGGTCTCGACCGCCCGCTTCAGGGGGTCGCTCGGGCAGTCGACCACCGCCGCGAGCGCCGAGTCCCGCGGGTCGTCGTCGATCCGTTCGGCGAAGGGCTCGTTCCAGGCGCGGACGGTTCCGTCGGGGTCGCAGACGACGGCCGGGTCCGCGACGGCGTCGAGCAGTTCGGCGACGATGGGGTCGGTCGCCGCCTCGCGACTGCCGACTCGCTCGCTCACGCTGGTCCCACCCGTCCGTGCTTGCTACCCATGGCTATTGGGAGTACAGTACTGCGTCGAGATGCATAACTTGTGGGCCTGGCTCGTGACCCGTCGGGTCAGTCCGCCAGGGCGGCGCCGCAGTCCTCGGCGACGGCGACGAGCGACAGCCAGGTGTTACAGCCCGCCCGCAACGCCACCAAGTCGGCGGCGGTCACGGTCACGGTCAGGGTCGCGCCGTCGCGGTCGAGGCTGGCGGTCGTGCGGTCGCCCTCGATATCGCCGACCTCGACGGCGACGGCCCGCTCGACGCGGCGGGCGCGCTCGGCGTCGGGATAGTCGCACTCGAAAACGGCCTCGTGGTCCACGGCTCGCGCGTTACTTCACGTCGACTTCTTTGATGTCGCGGCTGCGCTCTTTCAGGAGCACGCGGTGGCCGCAGTACGGGCAGCGGACGCCGCCGTACTCGTCCAGTTCGACGTCGCGCTTACAGCGGGAGCACTTGTAGCTCATTCGTCGTCGTCGGCGAGTGCGGCGCGGATCGACCGGGTGACCGTCCGGCCGCCGGGGGTCGTCGGGCTGTACGCGCCACCGGTGAAGGTGTGACCGCAGTAGCCGCATTCCCAGATGCCGGTGCCCTGGCGGTCGACGCGGTCCTCGCCGCAGTCGGGGCACTCGTGGTCCTCGTTCATCTCGCCCTCGATCTCGGCGACGCGGCGGCGGGCGACGCGGCCGTACCGCGCGCCGAACCGTCCCGCGCTCCCGGTTCGTCCCTGCTGTTTAGCCATAGTAACGTATCGTCCGGCAGTTGGCCGTATAAACCCTACGAGTCGTACCCGACCGCACCGCGGTGGTCGGTCCGCCGAGCCCCGAGACGGGCGCACTCGTCTGTCCGCGCCGCTCGCTCACTCCTGCAGGTCGGCCTCGCGCAGCGCCTCGTTGAGGTCCTCTCGGACCACTTCGCCGAGGTCGCGCTCGCGGGCCGTCGTCACGACGCGGTTCTCCTGGACCGAGGAGCCGTCGCGGATGAGCAGCCTGACGTTGCCGTTCTCGCCGGCGCGGGTGGCCTTCGCGCGGACGCCCGACCGCGAGCCCGACCCGCCGGCGTCGATCGGACCCGGAATGATCTTCTTGACGTGAGGGTGCCCGGCGACGGTCTGGATGGCGCGCTGGCCCGCGCGACCACCCACGAGCGTCGAGTGCGACCCCCCGATCTTCTCGCGGGGCGCCGTCTCGACGACTTCCAGCGGCGCGTCGCCCCGCCGGGAGAGCACCGACTCGACGGGGTCGTCTCCGTCGCCGACCCGGTAGAAGTCGTGGTGCAACTGGCCCCGGACCGCCCGCACGACCTCGCGGTCGCCGGTCGCGTACACCTCTTCGGGGCGCTTGCGCCGGACTTCGTCCGCGACGAGGCCGGCGAAGTTCCGTAGCTCGATCACGCCCGTCTCCTCGCCGTCTTCGGGCGTGGTCGTCACCTCGCGGACGCCGGCGACCGCCTCGTCGACGAGCGTCGTCACGCGGGCGCGGTCGCGGTCGAGTTCCAGCACCACGGCGTCGGCGTTCTCAGAGCGACAGACCAGGCAGTAGTCGCCCGGCCGCTCCAGCGACGAGCCGCAACGCCGACACTCCATGTCCGATTGGTTTCCGGTCGAACGGCAAAAGCGGCGCGGAACGCCCGTTCCGTGGGTGTCGGTCACACCTGCCGACTGCATCGCTCGCGAGTCGGTGCGCGACCGGAAAACCGCAGGAGAGAACGCTGATATCCACACGCCAGCGATACCGTGTCTATTCGGACGATCGTGATTAGCTTTTGAATCTACTTGGGTCTTGCGGGAGAAGTTGCGGATTTGGTGACGTATTGGGCCACCCGGTGAGAATGGGCTCGCGGTGACACGAAAGACATGACGACGAGAGACGGCGAGTCGATAGCGGGGATGTACGAGACTGCGGTTGGCGACGCGAACCCGGTGGCGATGCTCCTGCGGCGGTACCTCCCCGGGCGGGGTTCAGTGTTCGGAGCGGCGGCGTTCTCGACGGTCGTCTTCCGGGTCTCGAAGCTCGTCCCGCCGTACCTGCTGGGCGCGACCGTCGACGCGTTCTTCACCGGGGAGCCGGGGTCGCTGTCGGTGGCGCTAATACCCCAGCGGTGGATCCCGCCGACGGTGCGGGGCCAGTTCGCGCTGGCGATGGGGTTGTTCGTCGCCGTGGCGCTCTGGACGCGGGTCGCGGAAGGGGTCCAGACGGTGACCTGGCGGTGGTTCCAGCAGTCGGTCGTCCACGACCTGCGGCGGGACGCGTTCGACGCGGCCCAGCGCCTCGACGTGGCGTTCTTCGAATCCGAGCAGACCGGCGACGTGACGAGCGTCCTCACCAACGACGTGAACCAGCTCGAGACGCTGCTGAACGACGGGATCCAGCGAACGGTCGAGCTGACCGCGTTTTTCCTCGGGTTGATCGCCGTGATGTGCTGGCTGCACTGGCAGCTGACGCTGGTGGTGCTCGCGTTCGCGCCGCCGACGGTCGGCGTGCTCGTCATTTACAAGCGCGTCGTCGAGCCGAAATACGGGGAGCGCCAGTGGGCAGTCGGGCAGCTGAACGCGCACGTCCAGAACGCGGTCACGGGCGCCGAGACGGTCAAGGCGTTCGCGAACGAGGACCGCGAGCGGGCGGCGCTGACCGAGCGCTCGCGCACCTACTGGCGGATCGACTGGGGCGCGGCGAAGGTGACGGCGCTCCTGGGCGGCCTCCGCGGGCTCGTCGCCAACGCGGCGTACGTGACGGTGATGGTCGTTGGCGGGTGGTGGGCGCTGTTCGGCCCGCCGTTCGGCGTCGGCGCACCGCTGTCGGCCGGGACGTTCGTCACGTTCTACTTCTACGCGAGCATGTTCGTCGGACAGTCCAACCGCGTCGGCCAGCTCGTCGACACGTACGCCGACGCCGCCGCGTCGGCCAGGCGCGTGTTCGGCCTTCTGCACTACCCCTCGTCGGTCGCCGACGCCGACGACGCAACGACGCTCGACGCCGTCGACGGTCGCGTCACCGCTCGCGGCGTGACCTTCGCCTACCCGGACGCCGACGAGCCCGCGCTCCGGGACGTGGATTTCGCCGTCGAACCCGACGACTTCGTCGGGCTCGTCGGTCCGACCGGCGCCGGCAAGTCGACGGTCCTAAAACTGCTGCTCCGCTTCTACGACCCCGACAGTGGGCGGATCACCGTCGACGGCGTCGACCTCACGCGGGTGACGACCGAGAGTCTCCGCGACGCGGTCGGGTACGTGAGTCAGGACCCGTTCCTCTTCGACGCGACCGTCCGGGAGAACATTGCGTACGGCACTGACGTCGACGACGCCGCTGTCGAGGCGGCGGCGAAACGAGCCCGCGCCCGCGAGTTCGTCACGGCGTTGCCGGACGGCTACGACACCGAGGTCGGCGAGCGCGGCGTGAAGCTCTCTGGCGGCCAGCGCCAGCGCATCGCCATCGCCCGCGCGATCGTCCGCGATCCGGATATCCTCGTCTTGGACGAGGCGACCAGCCACGTCGACAACCGCACGGAGTTGCTCGTCCAGGAGAGCCTCGCGGCCATCGCGGAGCACCGGACGACCTTCGTCGTCGCACACCGGCTCTCGACGGTCCGGGACGCCGACCAGATCCTGGTGTTCGACGAGGGGCAGATCGTCGAGCGCGGCACGCACGCGGAACTCGTCGAGCGCGACGGGCTCTACGCCGACCTGTGGTGCGTCCACGTCGGCGCGACCGGGTCGCCCCCCGACGCGGCCGTCGAGTCGGGGCCGGGGTAGCTCAGAGGTCCTCGGGGTCGCACTTCAGATACTCCCGCAACACGACCGTCGCGTAGCTCCCTTTTGGCAGCGTGAACTCGAAGGCGAGCGCGTCGTCGCCGTCCCGAGCCACGGCCAGATCCGTCCGTAACAGTATCGCCCGCCGCGTCCCCGTCGACTCGAACTCCCCGGGCAGGTCGAAGTCCGCGGGGTCCAGATCGAGGTCGTCCAGCACCGCGCGTTCGATCTCGCCCATCTCGCCGTCGGCGAGTTCCGTCTCGGTGCCGACCAGCGGCGCGGTGACGAACGCGCGGCCGCGCTCGCAGTGTCGGCGGACCGTCCGCAGGCGGTCCTCGGTCACCCGCTGGGTGCGGTCGGTGTCCGGCAGCGCGACGCCTTCGGGCGCTTCGGAGTCGGCGAAACAGACCACGTCGCCCGCGACGGGCTCGTGGAACGGCAGCCCCCGCTCCAGGCGTTCGGAGAGCATCCGGTTGAACGCGTAGGACTGGGCGGCGTTGACGAACAACCGCTGCAGGTTCGAGGGAACGGCTTCGAGCGCGGCGCGGTAGTCCTCGTCGTCGAGCGCGCCGTCCTCACCCTCTCGCTCGTCCTGCCGTTCGACCAACCGGTGACACATCGACCGCTCGAAGCCGAGTCGCTTCGGCAGCCTATCGAGGGCGCCGGCCCAGTCCTCCGTCTCGTCCACGTACGCGCGCGCCTCCCGCGTCGATTCGGGCTCGCGCTCGGCGGGGCTGCCGACGTAGGCTAGCACCGCGCCCTTCCAGTTGCCGCGGAGGATCTCAAGGCCCACCTCGTGGGTGACCGGTCGCTTGCTACCGAACCGCTGCTGGCCGAAGTAGTTCGGGACGCCGACGGTGACCGGGTCGTCGGTGTCGCCGTTCGCGGATTCGGCGTCGTCGGCCCCGGTGGCGAACGACCGAAGGTCGGCGGTGACGGACTCGGCGTGCTCGGACGCATCGGGATCGACCCCGCGGACCGTGATCTCGAAGGCGTTGCCGGCCAGGTCGCCGAACAGGACGGGCCGACCGGTCCGGCCCAGCAGTTCGATCTCGGCGTCGCGGACCTCGACCTCGCTGACAGCCTCGGGGTCGCCCTTCTCGACGGAGAACAGTTGGGTCGTGACGGCGTGTTTGTCCTTCGTCCCAGCCCAGGAGACACGCTCACGGGAGATTCCGAGTCGGTTCGACAGCTCCGAGGCGAAGTCGTTGGTGTCCCAGCCCCGCAGCGTGACCCGCGCGAGGACGTTCGGGTACCCGCCGGGGTCGGAGTCGAGTGGATCGGGCTCGAACGCCTCGACCTCCGTGACGCGGAAGTCCTCGGGCGACTCGCGGAGGCGCCCGCCGACCCCGGGCGCGTCGCTGACGTAGTGTGCCATCCCGACCGCCCGCTCGACGGGGTGTGCCTCGCGCATCTGTTGGCTCGTCCTCCGTGGTCGCGGTACCTGTATCTGCCTGATCAGTGCGGAGGGCTGGAGGAGACGAGACTCGGTTCGAGACTGCCCGTCCCGCGACCGCTAGCTCTGCCGTGATTGCAAGCGGCGTGAGAGCCCCTCGAACAGCCGTCGCTACCGCGACAGCACCCGTGGCCGGAACCGCAAACAGCGTGAAAGCCCCCGTGGGTTGCGGGCGAGGCGCTCTCGGTCGCGGCCCCGTGGTTGGCGGTCGCGGACGCGTCTCTCACACTCGGACGCGAAACGGACAGGTAGCCGGCGACGGTATCGACCACTCGATGAGAGTCACGCGAGTCAGCGTCCCGGTGGAGACACGCGCACTTACGGGCCAGACGAACGCGTACGTGTTGGGGTCGGATCCGGCGTTGCTAGTCGACCCCGCCGCCCGGAGCGACCGTCTCGACGCGCTCGCGGCCGAGCGGGGCGTCGGCCACGTCGCGGTCACGCACCACCACCCGGACCACGTCGGCGCGGTCGCCGGCTACGCCGAGGCGCACGACGCGACCGTCTGGGCCCGAACCGGTCGTGCTGACGCCTTCGAGACGGCCTCCGGCGTCGAACCCGACAGGGCCTTCGCCGAAGGGTCCCGGATCGAGACCGGCGAGGGGAGGGTCCGGGTCGTGGACACCCCCGGCCACGCGCCCGAACACGTCGCGTTCGCGGCCGACGGGAGCGACGACGGAAACTCCGCGTTCGTTTGCGGCGACCTGGCGGTCGCGGAGGGGAGCGTCGTCGTCGGCGCGCCGGGGGGCGACATGCGCGCGTACTTGAGTTCCCTCCGGCGGGTCCACGCGATGGCCCCCGACCGCCTCCTGCCCGGCCACGGCTCGGCCGTCGACGGTGCGGCCGTCCGCGACACCACGGCGCGACTGATCGCCCACCGCCTCGACCGCGAGGGCCGGGTCCGCGAGGCGGTCGAGGACGGCGCGGAGACCGTCTCGGACATCACGGACGCCGCATACGAGAAAGATCTGTCGGGGGTGCGTGACCTCGCCGAGGCGACCGTCCGCGCCCACCTCGAAAAGCTCGCCGTCGAGCGGTCGGTCCGGTGGGACGGCGAGCGGGCACGGCCGGCGTAGGGCAGTCGCCCCGCGCTCGCGACGCGCTTTTGGCCGTCGGGCCGGTAGCCCGTCCATGGAGAGTCTCGAAGCCGAGCGCGAGCGGGCCGAGGCCCTGGACGTGTCCGAGTTGGCCGACGCCATCGAGACGATCGGCTTCGAGTGTACGCGCTGTGGCGCCTGCTGCAAGGCCGTCGAGGGCTGCGAGAGCGGGGCCCAAGACACGGAGGGCGACGGCGCCGAGACGGGGGGCGGTTCCGCGGGTGGCGACGCCGAAGGACACGACCACACCGCGACGGTCTTCCCCGACGAAGTACGCGAGCTACAGGAGACAGAGGACTACGACTGGCGGGACGTGGCGCGACCGATGCCCTACGGACTCGTCGAGGGCGAGGATGGGCCACAGGGCGAGACCCTCGAGTGGGCGCTGCAGACCGACGACTGCGGCGACTGCACGTTCTACGCCGAGGACGGCGACGGCGTCGGCGCCTGCACGGTCCACGACGACCGCCCGCTGGTCTGTCGGACCTATCCGTTCAGCGTCGCGCTGGGCGGGACGAGCCAGCCGATGGGCGAGGCCGTCGACGAGGCGGGGATGGTCCGCGCCCACGAGTGCGAGGGGCTGGGGCGGGACATTCCCCGGGCGGAGGCCGAGGAGCTGGCGCGGGCGCTCAAGGAGCGGGCGGTCAGGGAACTCGACGAGGCGGTCGCCGTCCGTGACGGCTACCGGCCGGTCGAGCGCGACCCCGGTGAGGTAGTCGTCTTCGACTCGGAGGGCCCGAAGCGACCGGACGGGTCGGCGATCGAGTGAGCGTAGGGATCGCCCCGAATCGGGCTTCGCACAGCGTTTTTCGAGGATCGGGCTGGCATACTTTCATAAAACAGGGGTTCTATGACCCACTCGGAGGTCTACATCGTGGAAATCTCAGATAAGCTGCTGTGTCTGTTCAGTGCGGACGTGTCGGACGACGGCGACCGGTACGTCGTAGAGGTGCCGAAACGGGAGATCGAGACGGGGGCGGTCGAACCGGGGGAGACCTACCGCGTCGCGCTCATCTCCTCGGAGGTGGAACGGGCCGAAGACACGGACGAGGACAACGTCCCCTCGGAGCCCCAGCCGCCGGTCGAGCCCGGCGAGATCCGCTACGTCGAGATCGAGGACATCGGCAAACAGGGCGACGGCATCGCGCGCGTCGAGCGCGGGTACGTCATCATCGTTCCCGGCGCCGACGTGGGCGAGCGCGTCAAGGTCGAGGTCACCGAGGTCAAGTCCAACTTCGCCGTCGGCGAGATCATCGACGAGGATCTGTAGTTCTCTCGGGGCCACCGCCCGTCTCGTGTCCCGCCGCGACAGCGGCCGCTGTCGCGACCCGACGCTGGTACGGCCGGTTAACCAACGGCACCAACTACCCCACAGCGGCGCGCCGTAGGCCCACGTTACGACCACACGTGAGCGGGGTAATCGCAAGAGGGCGCCGGGCTTTACCGATCGTACCAAACCCGCTTTAGGGGAACGGTACCTGCCTCGTAGTATGAGCGCGACCACCGCGAGCGCGACGGGCGAACAACTCACCCTCACCGAGAAGCAGCGCCGGATCCTGGAGTACCTCCGGGACAACGCCGAGACGCAGACGTACTTCAAATCGCGGCTCATCGGCGACGAACTCGACCTCTCGGCCAAGGAGGTCGGGTCGAACATGACCACTATCCAGAACAGCGACACCGACCTCGACGTGGAGAAGTGGGGCTACTCCTCGTCGACCACCTGGAAGGTCACGGCGTAAGCGAACTCTCTTTCGCGCTTTTTCACACCGTCAGCGACGGCTGTGGCTGGACGATGCGTAGTTCTGCCCCGCGGGCCATTCGGGCCCGAACCGTTCAGGGGTCGTAGGTAACGATGTCGTCGGCGTCGGCGGCCAGCTCGCGGGCCCCGGGGCCGAAGGAGTCGGCGTGCTGGACGAGCAACAGGAGCAGCGTCTCCGGACGTTCGAGCCGGTAGCCGTCCTCGCGGGAGAGCAGGTCTGCCTCCTCCAGCTGGCTAGCGTACTTGCTGACGGTGGGCGCGGAGACGCCGAGCTCCTCGGCGAGGGCGGTGCCCGACGCCTCGGGGTCGCGCAGGAGCGCGACGACCATCCCGCGCGGCGTCTCGCGCCGGAGGTAACCCAGCGCTACCCGTTCGAACTCCGAGAATCGGCCGGCCGGGAAGTACCGCCGGTACTCGCCGTCTTCCCGGCTCTCGACGGCGCCGTCGCGTTCCAGCCGCCGGAGGTGGTGCTGAGTCTCCCCCGTGCCGAGCTGCAGGTCGTCCCGGATCTTCGAGAAGTGCGCGCCGGGCGTCGCGGCGACGTACCCGAGCAGCGCGTCGGGCGCGTCGCTGTCGCTCTCCTTCGCGAACCCGACGAACGGACTGGTCGCCCCCAGTGCAGCGAAGCGACGGAGCGTCGCCCGCTTGCTCTCGTCGACATCCCCCTCTCGCGCCATTATGGGTCTTTTGGCGGTGGGGTGGTAAAACGGCTTCGGCTACTCGAAGCGACCGCCCACGGGCCGCCGAGAGCCGCTAAGGGCGGCGAAATCGGACGAAAGAGTCGTTGATAGAGAGATAACAGACGAGCGAACGGTACGTATCCGGCTGGGAAGCGATCGGAACCCGAAGCGGGAGGCGGTACGGGCTCCGGACCCGAACGGACAGGGAGGGCTTACTCCGTCTCGGTCTCGGGTTCGCGCTCGCCGTCGGTGCTGGCGCCGCCGCTCCCGTCACCGCCGGGACCGCCCACCGGGCTCCCCGAGGGGTCCATATCCGAGTCCATCTCTTCGATGACCTCGTCGGGGTCGCGGATGTTCGTCGCGTCCTTGCCTTCCTTGATGGCCTGGGCCTCCTGTTCCATCTCCTCGACGTCGACCTCGGCCTCCTCGTCGATCTGCCCGAGGATCTCCTCGATGTTGTCGAGACCGATGAGTTCGCGCGTCTCGGCGTCGAAGTTGAGGCTGTCGAGTTCGCTCTCGCCGTTGGCCTTCGCCATCTCGTTGACGTCGCTGCCCGAGAGGTGCTTGCCGTACCGCCCCACCAGCGAGGTGAGTTCCTGGGGCATGACGAACGTCGTCGACTCGCCCTGGCCGATGTTTTCGAGGGTCTCCATCCCCTTGTCGATGATGGCGCGCTCGCCCATCGACTCGGCGGATTTCGCGCGGAGGACCGTCGAGATGGCGTCACCCTGCGCTTCGAGGATCTGCGACTGCTTTTTCCCCTGGGCGCGGACGATGTCGGACTGCTTCTCACCCTGGGCCTGCTCGATGGCCGAGCGCCGTTCACCCTGCGCTTCGAGGATCATCGCGCGGCGTTTGCGCTCGGCGGAGGTCTGTTGCTCCATGGCCTGCTGGACGTCCTTCGAGGGGTTGACCTCGCGGACCTCGACGCTCTCGACGCGGATGCCCCACTCGTCGGTGGGCTCGTCGAGTTCCTTGCGGATCTTGGCGTTGATCTCCTGGCGCTTGTTGAGCGTGTCGTCCAGTTCCATGTCGCCCAGCACCGCCCGCAGCGTCGTCTGGGCGAGGTTCGAGACTGCCTTCTTGTAGTTGTCGACCTCGAGGAACGCCTTCTTGGCGTCCATGACCTTGATGTAGACGACGGCGTCGGCGGTCACCGGCGAGTTGTCACGGGTGATCGCCTCCTGTCGGGGTACGTCGAGGGTCTGGGTCCGCATATCGAAGGCGTAGGTCTTCGAGACGAACGGCGGCACGAAGTTGATACCGGGTTCGAGCAGCTTGCGGTACTCGCCGAAGACCGTCAGCGCCCGCTTCTCGTAGGCGTTAACGATCTCCACCATCTGGTACACCATCACGACCGCGAGCAGCAACAGGATCACCGCTACGATCGGAAGGGCTCCTCCGAGGCTCTGCAACACTGGTACGGGGATCATGCGTTCAAACTTCGCACCACCCCATCAAAAGTGTTGGGTCAACAACCACAGATGCCGGACCGCGGTACGGCGATCGCGGGGGGAGTCGCCCGTCGGCTCAGGCCGGGTCGGTCTCGAACTCGCGTTCGTCGTCGCGGTCCCCGGAGCGAGAGTCGTCGCCGTCGGCCGAACCGTCCGAGTTCCGCTGGCGTTCTCGCGCGAGTTCGCGGTCGATCTCGTCGACGCCGCCGGTCAGCGGTTCGACGGTGACGACGTTGCCGCCGCCGGGGTCGACGACCATCACCTCGGTGCCCTCCTCGATCTCGCCGTCGACGCTCCGGGCGCGGTAGTAGGGGTTGAACCCGCCCTCGTCGAGTTTCACCTCGCCGCTCGTGTCGGTGATCCGCTCGGTGACGCGACCGGTCTCGCCGCGCAGCGAGTCCGAGTCGCTGGTCTGGGGACCGCCCTTGCCGCCGTAGAAGTCGAACTGCCGGTAGACGTAGAAGGTGCCCGCCCCCGCGGCGAGGACCAGTCCGGCGAGGATGAGCGGCGCGAGCACGCCCAGTCCGGGGGGAAGCAACAGGCCGACCAGTCCGGCGACCAGCAGGGCCACTCCGAGGACCATGAAGTGTGCCCCGGGGGCGAACGCTTCCGCGATAGTCAGCGCCGCGCCCGCGAGCAGGAGGAACAGCGGGAGGTTCGCTCCGATCCACGTCAGGACCGAAGTCTGTCCGATCCACTCTATCATACCGGAGATTTGGTCGCCTGCCCGAAAACACTTCTGCTCACGTGGATCTCGTGGTCGAGCGCCGGGACGCCGTCAGAACCGGACGAACACCGCGTAGACGACGGCCGTGACGGCCGTGACGCCGAGCGTGACCGCGCCGATCGTCCTCGGCGTCAGTTGCGTGACGACGCTGGCGAGCACCAGCAGGACCAGCAGGGCGCCGGCGGCGACGAACACCGCGCTCTCCAGGCTGGGCGTGTCCGACTCGACTGCCAAGTCAGGGGTCACCGACCCGGCGACGTTACCGCCGCCCTCGCTTTCGCCCTGCCCGTCGCCGTCGGAGTCGGAGTCGGATTCCGTGCCGCCGAACGCGACGGTCGGGCCGTCGTCGTCCTCGTCGCCGACGGTCACGTCCCACTCGTTGCTCTCCCCGTCGAGCGTGTCGGCCTCCTCGACGTCGCCGGTGTCGTCGCCCACCTCGTCGACGGAGAAGCGCCACTCCTCCTCGTCGTCCCCGGCCTCGTCTGCCATACCCGTCATAACGGTCGGCCACCAATAGGGCTTGTCGTCGCGGGCGCGTAGCGCGCTCTCCTATCCGATCCGGAACAGAAACCTGCTTCGCCAAGATTTTTTGAGCCCGGGCGTCACTCGTCGGAGTATGCGAACCTGCCCTCCAGCAGAGCGGTTGCCGCCGCAGTGCGGACCGACCGCCACCCGACCGTGGTGCGGCATCGATGGCGAACCAGTGGCGCGCGGTGCGGGCCGCGTCCGGCCCGCGAGTCGCGGAGGTGACGGACGGTGACCGACCAGGCCATCGTCGCCGACGGGCTCACGAAGCGCTACGGCGAGGAACTGGCCGTCTCGGGCCTGTCGCTGTCGATCCCCGCGGGCGACGTGTACGGCTTCCTCGGGCCGAACGGTGCCGGGAAGACGACGACGATGCGGATGCTGACCGGGCTGACCCAGCCGACCGACGGGACCGCGACGGTCGCCGGCGCCGCCGTCGACGAGCGCCCGGCGCTGACCGAGCGGATCGGCTACCTACCCGCCGACCCGCCGGTGTTCGACGAGCTGACCGGCCGCGAGCACCTGCGATACGTGGCGCGGCTCCACGAACTCCCCCCAGAGGAGGCCGGCGAGCGGATCGACGACATGCTCGCGCGGTTCGACCTGGCGGACGACGCCGACCGCCGGGTCGGCACCTACTCGACGGGGATGCAGAAGAAGGTCGGCGCCATCGCCGCCCTGCTCGGCGACCCCGAGGTGGTCTTCCTCGACGAGCCGACCAGCGGACTCGACCCCCGCGCGGCGCGGACGATGCGCGACACCGTCGCCGCCGTCGCCGAGCGCGACGTGACCGTCTTCCTCTCCTCGCACGTCCTCTCGGTCGTCGACGAGCTCGCCGATACCGTCGGTGTCATCGACGACGGCGAACTCGTCGCCGAGGGGGCCACGGAGGAGCTGAAACGACGGGCCCGCGACGACGGCGAGGCCGACCTGGAGACCGCCTTCCTCGACATCACGGAAGAGGCACATGCCCCCGACGAACGAGTCGAAGCCTGAGTCACCGCGAGGGGTGGAACGTGCCCCTCCCTCGTCGAACCGGCGCGGGCGGTTCCCGTCGCCGTCGGTCAGCGCGACCGTCGCCCGCGTCGAGTTGCGGCGGATGTTTCGACGGGTCCGCGCCCAGGACGTGTGGCTGGCGCTGGTCGTTCTGGGGTCGCTCGCCGCCCTCGCGATGCTCCCCATCGCGTTCGACGCGGCCAGCGCCTGGGGCGCGACGCTGGCGAGCGGCGATGCCGCCCCCGCATCGACCCTCTCCCTGCTGGTCGCCAGCGGCTGGGTGTTGGTCCTCGCGATGGGCGTCGTCGCCGGTGTCGGCTCCTACGGCGAGATCGACGAACCCGCGGGGATGTTGACAGTTCGGCCCCCGAAGGACGTCGCGGGCGGGCTGCTCCTGATGAACGCCGTCGGTTACGTCCCGTACGTGGTCGTCCCCTTCGGCGTCGGGTTCGCCGGCCTGGCCGTCGGCGCGGGCACGCCGCTGGTGCTGCTCGGAGGGGTCGCTGCGACCGCCGCCCTGCTGGCCAGCGCGATGGCGATCGGCTACCCCGTCGGGCTGGCGCTGAAGGGCGCCATCCATCGGTCGAAGTGGCTCTCGCGGCTCAAACCGGTCGTCGGTGCGGTCGTCGTGGTCGCGTACTTCTGGGTCACGTTCGCCGGGCGCCTCCCGGCGCTCGTCGACGCGCTGGAGCCGGTGTTGCGCGGCCCGCCGCTGGCCTGGCTGAGTGATCTCGCGCTGGTCACGACGCCGGGCGCCGACGCCTCGCCGCTCGGCGCCGCGGCCGCGCTCGGACTCTCGGTCATCGTCGTCCCCGTCGGGACGCTCGCGACGGTCCGTGCCGCCGAGTTCGCGTGGTTCGCCGACGAACAGCGCGACAGCGGCGCGGAGGCCGAACCCGGCGAAGGGTCGAGCGCCGCCTCCGGGACGGGCACGCCGACGGGGTCGACCCGACTCGGTGACGTCCTCGGGCTCGTCTGTCGTCGACAGGGCACCGCGGGCGTCGCGGCGACGACGCTCGTCCGGGCCTACCGGGCGCCGCTGCAACTGCTGTTCGCCGCGGTGCCGCTTTTGTTCGCGCTCCCGATGGCCGAGGGCGCCCTCGCGAGCGGGACGGTCCCGTCGTACGCGCCGTGGTTCGCGATGCTGTACGGCGCGTGGGTGGCCGGCGTCGCCGCGCCGCTCAACCTCCTGGGCAACCAGGGCGCGACTCTCCCCGGCCTCCTCACTTCCCGCGCGAGCGGCCGCGAGGTCGTCCACGGACACCTCCTCGCCGTCGTCGCGCCGGTCGCACCAGTCGCCGCGGTACTCTCGGGCGCGGCGGCGCGCGCGACCGGGCGCTCGACCGCCGAGGCCGTCGGCTTCGCGGGACTCGCGCTGGTTGTCGTCGCCGGTGGCGCGGTCGTCGCGGCCGCGCTCGGCGCACGGTTCCCCCGGTTCGACGGCATCGACGTGACCGCCGACCGGACGGCGACGCCCCCGAGCAAGGTCGCCTTCGCGCTGTACTCGATCCTCGCGAGCCTCGGCGTCAGCGCCGCCGGCGTCCTCACCGACGAACTCTACCGGGTCGTGATCCACTCGCTGCTCGCCCCCCGACTCCCCTTCGGCCTCTCGCTGTCGGTCGGCGGGCTCGAACGGGTCGCGCTCGGGGTCGCTATCGCCCTCGTTGCGGCCGTGCCGGTGGCCTACGTCCTCGCGGTCCGGCGGGTGAGCGGCTACTATATCGAGTGAAAAACGGCGGCTCCGCGTCCGACGTTACCGGATCTTCGTGCCGGGCTCGGCGTCGCCGTGGGTCGTCAGCAGGTCGGCCTCCTCGCCCGCCGCGAGCACCATCCCGTTGGACTCGACGCCGAACAACTCGGCTTTCTCCATGTTCGCAAGCAGGACGACCTTCTTTCCGGGGAGCTCGTCGAGGTCGTGCAGCTGCTTGATGCCGGCGACGACCTGCCGGGTCTCGACGCCGATGTCCACTTCGAGCCGGGCGAGCTTGTCCGAGTCCTCGATGGGCTCGGCGGTCTCGATCCGCCCGACGCGGATGTCGATCTCCTCGAAGTCGTCGAAGCCGATGCGGTCCTCGGCGAGGGCTTCTACGTCCATACCTCCCTCGTCGCTCTCGGCGGCCTCGTCGGTTTCGGTTCCCTCGTCTGCGTCGTCGGCCTCGGCGACTTCCTCGACGCGCTCGTCGAGCTTTCGGTTGAGTTCCTCGACGCGTTCGGCCTCGATCTTCTCGAACAGCTCGCTGGGCTCGCCGAAGTCGGCCGGCGGCGCTTCCAGCGCGGCGTCGAGGGTCGCGTCGGCGACCGATCCGTCCTCCTCGAGCTGCTCCCAGAGGCGCTGTGCGGTGTCGGGGGTCGCCGGGTAGACGAGGACGGCGACCGCCTTGGCGACCTGGACGCAGTCGCGGACGACCGGCGCGGCCTCGTCCTCGTCGAGGTTCCACGGTTCGTGGCGCTGGATGTACTCGTTGCCGAACCCGGCCAGCTGGACGGCCGCCTGCGTGGCCTTCCGGACGGAGTAGTCGTTGACGGCCGCTTCGAACTCCTCGGTCGCCGCCTCGATGCGCTCGCGGACCTCGCTCGACACGTCCACGTCGGGCGTGCCGCCGAAGTTGCGCTCCGCAAAGAGGAGCGAGCGGTAGGCGAAGTTGCCGACGTTGCCCACCAGCTCGCCGTTGACCCGCTCGCGGAACCGGTCCCAGGAGAAGTCGATCTCGTCCTGGAAGCCGCCGACGGTGGTAAGGTAGTATCGCAGCGTGTCCGGGTGGAACCCCTCGTCGAGGAACTCGCGGGCCCAGATCGCGCGATTCCGGCTGGTCGAGAAGGCGTCGCCGTCGAGGTTCATGAAGCCGCTGGCGACCACGGCGCGGGGTTCGTTGTAGTCGGCGCCACGGAGCATGGCCGGCCAGAAGACGGTGTGGTGCTGGATGATGTCCTGGCCGATGATGTGGACGATCTCGCCGCCGTCGGGGTGGTCGTCGGTGCCGTGGTTCTTCCAGACGGCCTCCCAGTCGTACTCGTCGGCCCCGACGCGTTCGGTGTACTGCCTGGTCGAGGAGACGTACTCGATGGGCGCGTCGACCCAGACGTACAGCACCAGGTCCTGGCCGCCCTCGTCGCCGGGGTAGTCGACGCCCCAGTCGAGGTCGCGGGTGATACAGAGGTCTTCGAGTTCGCCCTCGATCCACTCGCGGGGCTGATTGCGGGCGTTGTCGGTACCTTCGAGGCGGTCGAGAAAGCCCTGCAGGTACTCCTGGAAGTCCGAAAGTGCCAGGAACTTGTGCTCGCGAGTGCGGTACTCGGCGGGGTTGCCGGTGACGGTGCTGACGGGCTCCTCGATCTCGCCGGGTTCGAGGTGGCGCTGGCAGCCGTCGTCGCACTCGTCGCCGCGGGCGTTCGCGCCGCAGTGGGGACAGGTCCCCTCGACGAAGCGGTCGGGCAGCCACTGGTCGGCGTCGGGGTCGTAGGCGACCTGGATCTCCTTCTCGTGGACGTGGTCGCCGTCGATCCACGACTCGACGAACGACTTCGTCATCGCCTGGTTCGTCTCGTCGTGGGTGTGACCGTAGTTGTCGAACTCGATATCGAAGCGGGGGAACGTCTCCTCGTACTGCTCGTGATAGCCCAGCGCCAGCTCCTCGGGGTCGACGCCCTGCTCGGCGGCCTGGACGGCGATCGGCGTGCCGTGCATGTCGGACCCGGAGACGAAGGCGGTCTCCTGGCCCAGCGTTCGCAGCGCCCGCGAGAGCACGTCGCCGCCGACGTACGTCCGCAGGTGGCCGATGTGCAGGTCGCCGTTGGCGTAGGGCAACCCGCAGGTCACGACCGCGGGATCTTCCGTGGGAAAGTCGTCGTGGCTCATACTACTCGATACCTCCAGTCGGCTCTTTAACGCGGTGATTCGCTGTCATCGTCGGATCGTGTCGTTCGGGGGCCCGGACTCGCCGCTCGAGTCCCGGACTCGTCTGTCGGATCTCGGTCGCAATGGTGGGTCGAATGCCGGCGTTCCCCGCCCCGCGCCGGCCGGGCCGTCCGGCCCGACTGGGGTATGAGCCCGCGACGGTGCGGTGGGTCCACCCGGCGCTAGAAAGGACTGTGCATACGCATACGGCGGGTGGACAGAACTGTCATCTCACGCTTCACTCTGGCGCCTCGTCGGATAAATGTTGCCGTCGGAGTCAGTCGTCGACGGCGACGCCGCCGAAGAAGGCGAAGCCGGTGACGACCAGGTCGACCTCGTCGTGTTCCTCCGCGCGGCGGGGCCGTTCGTCCTCGGCGGCGCCGAACAGCGGCAACACGTCGACCCGGACGTTCCACTCGCGGGGGACGATCAGGTCGACGCCGCCGAACAGGGCGCCGGCGTTGACCGTCGCCGGTGGGTGCTCGACGACGGCGTCGCGCAGGTCGAGTTCGACGCCCCCGAACACGGCGGTCAGGTCGGCGCCGTGGAACGTCTTCGAAGTCGAGCGTTCTGTGCGGCCGCCGAAGACGGCCACCGAGGTGAGGAAGTCCGACTCGCGAGCGACGGCGCGGGCGCGGTACTGGCCGACGATCAGCGAGAGGCCGAACAGGACGAGCAGGACCGGCCACAGCGAGAACACCGTCTCGGCGGCGAGGTAATCGAGCGCGACAAGTTGCCAGCCGGCGGCGACCAGCACGACCGCCAACGGGCCGACGAGGTTGCGGAACCCGCTCGCGACGATGGCGAACAGGCCGACCAGCACGAACAGCGACGGGACGTAGACGAGCAGGCGGCCGGTGTCGTAGACGCCGGTCGTCCGAGCGAGTAGGACGAGCCCCAGCAACACGACGACGACGCCGACGAGGATCTGAGAGGTGACGCGACGGTACTCCATACAACTACTACGATCGGTGACACGATAAAGCCCGCCGAGCGCGTGGGTACCACGCAGGTAGGTCGTGGGTTCGCGGTGACGAGGAGGCAACCGGGGCGGACCGGTCGGGTGGGACGACCCGCGGTCACTCCCAGGTGATCTTCACGAGGAAGGCGAGCGCGAGCAGTTCGAGGACGTTGAGCGCCATCATGCCGCGCTGGGCGACGGGGGCGGCCGAGTAGACCCAGCCGTGGAAGGTGCCGTGGAAGAAGAGCAGATAGACCGCGAGCAGGTTCTCCGCGAGGAGGAGACTGCCGAAGACGAGCAGGCCGAGGGTGTGGCTGGCGCCGTAGGCGCGGTAGTTGCGCGCCCAGACCGCGGTCAGGCCGAGCAGGAGCGCGACGTTGCCGACCACGGCGAGGCGGGCGGCCTCGAACCACAGTGTCATCGCTGAATCACTCCTTTGGGACGCGCCCGCAAATAGGCTGTCCAAATTGTCTCCGGACTCGGCGAGCCGGTCGGTCGCCGGGTCGCTCGCGGTCCCGCGGCCGGCGGTCGGTCGTTCGGCGGGTCGTCGGTCGCGGGTTCGTCGTTCGGCGGGTCGGTCGGCGGATCGCTCGGTCGGCTGTCTGTCGGTCGTTGGGTCATGAATCGTCCTCCAGAACGGTCCCCAGGACCTCCTCGACGGTGTCCCAGTTGGCGCGACACTGCTCCGTGGGCAGGTAGACGGCGCCGTAGTCGTCGCCGCTGGCCTCGACGACGTTGTTGTCTTCGAGCACCTCCAGGTGGTGGCGGACGGTGGTGTAGTCCAGGTCCAGGTCCCCGGCCAGCTGGTTGGCGTTGCGCGGTCGCTCGTCTATCGCACGGAGGATGCGCGCCCGGTTCTCCCCCCCGCGGGTGCTGGCGAACACGTACCACAGCACCCCTTCCATTACCCCGAAGTGACCCGGACACCTTGTAAGCGCACCGGCGGCGGCGAGGTACGGTGAACGGGACGATCCGCGGTGGCCCCGCGGGGGCAGATACCGGGCGGCGGGCCGCCGGTCGCGACCCGTTCACAGGCTCGCGACCCCGCCTCGGACGACGACGATCCAGACGAGGAAGCGGCCGACGCTCCCGACGAAGGTGGCTGCGGCGAACTTCAGGTAGTCGTCTTCGAGGACGGAGAAGGCGTACACGGAGAGGGTGTCGGGGAAGGCGGGGACCGATAGCGCGAGCGCGAGGCCGGCGTAGCCGTACTTTTTCGAGAGCTGGACGACCTTCGACTGGGACCACTCGATGACGTCGAACCGCGAGCGCCGGAGCCACCTGACGACGGGCCCGGATTCTTTGGCCTCCTGTCCGATGTGGAACGCGAAGACGCTCCCGCCGGCCTTCCCGATGCTGGCGACGAGGACGACCAGCGTCAGGTTCGCCCACAGGGGCAGCCCGAGTCGGAGCTGGTCGGCCAGCGGGAGGACGATCTCGGAGGGCAGCGGGAGGATGAACGTGATCAGGAACGAGTAGACGAGGACGATGAACAGGCCCGGGGGGCCCGTCGCGGTGCAGACGGCCTCGACGAGGGTCCCGGAGGGGTCGCTACAGGTACTGCCCAACAGGAGCGCGGGGACCTCGACGGGGAACACGACCGGCGGTAACGCGCGGGGTATCGTAAGCTTTCATATTTGCCCTACGTACCTCGGTGTCCGTCGAGGCTCAGTACCAGTCGAGGTCGGCGACAAAGGAGCGCAGCATCGAGCGGGTGACGTGTGGCATGCAGACGACGCGCATCTCGTCGGCGCCGGTCTTGGCGACCCGCCAGCCCCGCGAGCGCAGTTCCTCCGTCATCGGCACCGACAGGTCGGCGGCCACCAGCGGCAGGTCCGGCTCGACCACGTCGTGGCCCCGGGCGGCGAGCTGGTCGGCCAGCCACTCGGCGTTGGCCATCGACCGGTCGTACTGCTCGCGGTAGCCCTCGGGCCACAGCGCCTCCATCGCCGCGACGGCGCTGGCCACCCCGGCGCCGCTGCGGGTCCCGGTGAGCGTCACCTGCGACGTGGACTCGAGGTAGGGGGTCCGGATCGCGAGTTCGTCGAGCAGCGACCGGTCCCGCACGAGCAGGCCGCCGGCGGGGATGGCGGCCTGGCCCATCTTGTGGGGGTCGATCGTCAGCGTGTCCACGTCGGTGTCCTCGAAGTTCCACTCGTGGTCGGTAAAGGGGAGGACGAACCCGCCCCAGGCGGCGTCGACGTGACAGAGCGCGTCGACCTCGTGGGCCACCTCGGCGAGTTCGGGGATGGGGTCGACGTAGCCGTACTCGGTCGAGCCGGCGACGCCGACGACGCAGACGGTGTCGTCGTCGACGAGTTCGGCCATCGCCTCGGGGTCGGCCCGGTGGCCGGTCGTCGGAGCGGTGCGGTACTCCACGTCGAGGATATCGGCGGCCTTCGTGAACGAGAAGTGCGCGCTCGCGGGCGCGACGACGTTGGGGTCGTCGGTGTCGGCGCGGTTGCGGGCGATCCGGACGGTCTGGATGTTGGCCTCCGTGCCGCCGCTGGCGACGTACCCCTCCGGGTCGGGGTGGCCGGTGACCTCGCCGAGCAGGTCGACCGCGCGCTCCTCCAGCGCCGCGACGCTCTCGTAGGTGCCGGGGTCGCCGGGGTTGGTCGCGAGGAATCGCTCGGCCGCCTCCCGAGCCGCGGGGTGGGGTTCGGTACACATCGACGACAGGACGCGCTCGAAATCCTGCGGCTCGGCCAGCTGCATACCAACGAGCAAGGGAGCGACTCGTTTAGCTCCTGCGGTGTCGGAACCGGTCGTTCACGGGGTCGAGCCGGCCACGTCGTCGAGGTACGCCGTCAGGTCGTCGACGACCCCCGGGTCGTAGGTCACGACGCCGACGTAGGTCCCCGGGGATTCCTCCTCGGCGATCATCGCGCACTTGTCCGCGTCGTCGCCGCCGCCGTCGAAGGCGACGACCCAGAAGTCGCTGATCTCTCCGGTCTCGTCGCGACGGATATCGACGCCGTCGATATCCGGCGGCCCCCAGTCAGGGTCGCCGTATACCGTGACCGAAAGGTCCGTGGTCCCCGCGAGGTGCTCGTACGTCGAGACCTGCTTCTCGAAGGCCGACAGCGCCTGAAAGGTCGCGTAGAGTCTGCCTCGACCGTTCCGCCAGGCGCGGTCCTCGATCTCGCGGGCGGTCGCCACCATCTGGTCCCTGTCGCCCATCTCGAAGGACGTGCCCGAGAGCAGCGCCACCAGGTCGTGGTAGGCCGACGCCGCAGCGGTCGTGTCCCACGGCGCGTCGTCGGGCGGGTCGCGCAGTTCGCCGAACGCCGCCGCGGAGATGGCGCCGAGATACTCGCCGCCGCGTTTGACGACCAGGTATCCCGACGACTCGGGGATCGGCAGCGACTCGTGGACCAGCTCGGCGTCGAACCGGTCGAGGACGCCCGTCAGGTCGTCGTACGGTTCCGGGCCGAAGGTCGTGACCGTTTTCGACGGGCCCCGCGCGCGGCCGCGCAGTTCGCGAAGCGGCGGCTCGTCCTCAGCCGCCATCGTCCGCTCCCGCGTCGCCGGTCGCAGCGAGCAGTCGCTCGAGGTCGACGGCCGCGTCGGTCGTGTCGGCGGCCAGCGCCGCGTCGACCACCGTCTCCCCCGCCGACGAGAGCCCGTCGAACGTGACTCGCCCCTCGTCCGGGTCGTAGTCGACCAGTCCGGCCGCGTCGAGCGTCGGCAGGTGGACGTGGTGGAGCCCGACCCGGACGTCGTCGTGGGTGACCGGCCTGTCGGGCCCCGGCCCCGCCTCGGTCCACCCCGTCACCAGGTCCGCGAGCGTCTCCAGCGACGCCGACTCGCGTTCCCGCAGGTAGTACAGGACGACCCGCCTGTCCGGGTCGGCCAGCGCTCCGAACAGGCGAGACGCTCTTCCTCTACGATCATTATTCATAGTTACACTTCCGACCCCGAGGTGAAATATCTATTGGGGGCAGATGTCCGCGTAGGGCTCGAAACGGCTACGTACGGCGGATTTAGCGCCACGTGCGGCCGGGCCCTGGAGTCGCTTCCGAGACGCCACCACCGCCGTTGCGCCGACTCGACTGCCGACACTTATAGCGGCGGCCGTCCTATCGAGCGCTATGTCGAGCGAGCAGTCCCTGGACGGACAGGCAGCGATCGTGACCGGCGCGAGTTCCGGCATCGGCGAGGCGACGGCCCACGCGCTGGCCGAAGACGGGGCCGACGTGGCGCTGGCCGCCCGCCGGGAGGAGCGACTCGAATCGATCGCCGCCGACCTCGAAGACGCCTACGGTATCGAGACGCTGGTCGTCCCCACCAACGTCCGTAGCGAGGACGCCGTCGACGCGCTGGTCGAGAAGACGGTCACGGAGTTCGGCCGCCTCGACCTCCTCGTCAACAACGTCGGCGTCGTCGCCGGCGAGGGCGTCGACGACCTCTCGACGGAGGACTACCGCACGATGATGGAGGTCAACGTCGACGGCTACTTCTTCGCGACCCGGGCCGCGCTGCCCCACCTCCGCGAGACCGCCGGGACCGTCGTCTTCATCGGGAGCTTCGCCGGGCAGTACCCCCGACCGTTCAACCCCGTCTACGCGGCGACGAAGTGGTGGGTCCGCGGGTTCGCCAAGAGCGTCTCCGCCGATGTCGGCGAGGACGACGTGGCTGTCACCACTATCAACCCCGCCGAGGTCCGCAGCGAGTTCGCCAGCGAGAGCGGCGAGTCCTTCGAGGAACGGTTCGAGGAAGGCGAGGCATCGGAACCCACCGAGATCGCCGACGCCGTCCGCTTCGCCGCGAAACAGGACCCGTCGATGGTCTCCGAGATGGACCTGTACCGCCGGGACAAGCTGACGTTCTTCTGAACGGAGGCGGTCGGCTCAGCCACCCGTCTCGGTTCCCGTCTCCGTCGCACCGCCGGGGGTTCCGGTCTCCGTTCCGGCCGTTCCCGTCTCGGTGCCTGGGGTCTCGGTCGCCGTGCCACCGTCGCCCTGGTTCACCGCCAGCGCGCTCCACTCGACGGTCCCTTCGTCGACGACGGTCTCCGGCGCGAGCGCGGGATCGGTGAGCGTCACGCGCGCCAGTCCCGCCGGGCCGACGCGCGGCTCCGGGAGCGCCTCGGGGTCCGCCGTCTCGAAGGCCGCGTCCGTCTCGTCGCCGACGACCACGCGCATCGCCATCCCGTAGACCTCGTGGGGCGAACAGAGGAAGTCGTAGACGCCCGGCTCCGCCAGCGCGAGCAGCCAGTGGTCCGGCTCCGGTCCCTCGCCCTCGTCGGTCGGCGTCCCCGTCTCGGTCCCGGTCTCCCCGGCGTTGGCGCCGGGAGAGACGGTCGCGGTCGGCGTTCCCGTCGCCGCCCCCGTCGGTTCCTCACCGCCTTCGCCCGGCGGGTCGACCATCTCGCCGGGGATGGAGTCGGGTCGATACCCCAACAGCGGCGACGAGACCGGGGCCACGTCCAGGGGCACTCGCCGTCGCATCCCGAACGCGGGGTGATAGGAGACGACGTTGTGGTCGGGGGTGACGAACTCGAAGCGGATCATGTCACCCGGCTCGACGGCCAGCCCGGTGGGCTGGTAGTAGAAATCGGCCGGTCGGTCGGGGTTGGTCGGCGGCCCGGTGGTCAGCGTCTCGACGGTGTGTACCGATTCGGCCTGCTGCACGCGGTCCGCCCCGCTGACCGCACCGACGTCTTCGCCGCCGACTGCTCGCCCGTCTCGCCCGCCGACGACGGCGGTCCCGCCCAGCCCCGCCAGCACCGTCCCCGCGCCCAGCGCCTTCAGTACGCCCCGCCGTGACGAGCCGCGGTTGTCTGGTGTCATCCCGTGCGATCGGTCGCCTCCGGCGAACTTTGTTATCAGCGAGGTATCCGCCCGCTCGCGGCCGAAACGCGGCGCTACTCGTCGCCAGCCGGTCGACGCCGCCCGCCGTCGCGCGAGCGGGAGCCCCGACGCTCCGTCGTATGGGTGTTGTTACCGAACGTCAGGAACGAGCGCCGAGTCGCGGTCGTGAGGGGGGAGCCAGCGGCGAAAACCGTGCTACGTCGGGTGGTATCGCGGTGATACCGGCTCAGCGCACGTCGTCGAGCAGGAGCTTCTGCTCGACGCGCTTGACCTCGTGTTGCACGTCGCGGACGGCGTCGATGTTCGCGGAGATGGAGGTAACGCCCTCGTTGACGAGGTGGTCGACCATCTCGGGCTTCGAGGCGGCCTGGCCGCAGATGCTGGTGGCCACGCCGTGTTCGCGGCAGGTCTCGATGGTCTCGCTGATGAGCTTCAGCACCGAGGGGTGGAGTTCGTCGAAGATATCGGCCACGCGGCCGTTGTTGCGGTCGACCGCGAGCGTGTACTGGGTGAGGTCGTTCGTGCCGAAGGAGACGAAGTCGATGCCCGCGTCGGCCATCGACTCGACGCCAAGCGCGGCGGCGGGCGTCTCGATCATCACGCCCCAGTCGCGCTTGTCGGGGTCGATGCCCTCCTGCTCCATGAGCCGGCGGGCCTGCAACACGTCCTCGGCGTCGTTGACCAGAGGGAACATGATCTCGACGTTGTCGTAGCCCAACTCGAACAGGCGGCGGAAGGCGGCGAGTTCGTGGGCGAAGAGATCCGGGCGGTCGAGGCTGCGGCGGATGCCGCGGTAGCCGAGCATCGGGTTGTGTTCGGCGGGTTCGTCGGCGCCGCCCTCCAGCTGGCGGAACTCGTCGGTGGGGGCGTCGAGCGTGCGCACGCGGACGGGTCGGGGGTAGAACTCCTCGGCGACGCCCCGCACCCCGTCGACGATCTCGGAGACGTACTCGTCGGCGCTGTGGTCCTCGATGTAGCGCTCGGGCGTCTTGTTCGTCGAGAGGATCATGTGTTCCATCCGCAGGAGGCCGACGCCGTCGGCGCCGGTCGCCGCGGCGCGTTCGGCGGCGTCGGGGATGGAGACGTTGACCTTGACCTCCGTCGCGGTCATCGGCTTGACCGGCGCCTGCGGACGGACCTCCTCGACGGGTTCCCGTTCGTCGCCGCCGGTGGCGTCGCCCTGCTCGACGGTTCCCTTGTCACCGTCGATAGTGATGACCTGGCCGTCGTGGAGCGTCTCGGAGCCCTGTTCGGTGCCGACGATGGCCGGCACGCCGAGTTCGCGCGAGACGATGGCGGCGTGACTGGTCATGCCGCCCTCGTCGGTGACGATGCCGGTCGCGCGTTTCATCGCCGGCACCATGTCGGGGGTGGTCATCTCGGCGACGATGATGTCGCCCTCCTCGACCTTGTCGAGGTGGTCGAGCTTCCGAACGATGCGGGCCGGTCCCGAGACGCGACCGGGGCTGGCGCCGATGCCCGAGAAGACGACGTTGCCGTCGCCGCTCGAACCGCCGGATTCGGCGGCCGCGCCGCCGTCGGCGACACCGGCCACGTCACCGACGCCGTTGGAGGCGCCCTCGACCTCCTCGGCGCCCTCGTCGATAGTGGTGATCGGACGGGACTGGAGGACGTACAGCTCACCGTCGGCGATGGCCCACTCCACGTCCTGGGGGTCGCCGTAGTACGATTCGATCTCGTCGCCCAGACCCACGAGGCGGTCGAGTTCCGCCTCGGAGAGAACCTGCTCGTCGCGCTTGTCGTCGGGGACCGGGCGCTCGATCGTCTCGCCGGTCTCCTCGTCGCGGACGTGCATGACCTTCTTGGTGGCGACGGTGGCATCGCGCAGCTCGCCCGTCTCGCGGTCGAGGACGTACTTGTCGGGGGAGACGGCGCCCGAGACCACGGCCTCACCCAGGCCCCAGGCGGACTCGATGATCGCCTGCGGGGCGCCCGTGGTCGGGTGGCTCGTGAACATGACGCCGCTCTTGTCGGCGTCGACCATCAGCTGGACGACGACGGCGATGTTGACCACGTCGTGGGAGAAGCCCTGTTCCTGTCGGTAGTAGATTGCCCGCTGTGTGAAAAGAGAGGCCCAGCAGTCCCGTACCTTGTCGAGCAGGCCCGAGCGGGTGACGTTGAGGAACGTCTCCTGCTGGCCGGCGAAGGAGGCGTCCGGGAGGTCCTCGGCCGTCGCCGACGAGCGGACCGCCACTGAGGCGTTGCCGTCCTCGACGGAGTCGTAGGCTTCGAGGATCTCCGCGCGGATCTCGTCGGGCATCTCGGTCTCCTGGATGAGTTCCTGTGCGCGCTCGGCGGCCCGCGCCAGCGCCTGGGAGTCGTCGACGGAGACGTCGACGGCCTCGAACAGTTCCTCGTCGATACCGGTCTCCTCGATGAACGACCGGTACGTCTCGGCCGTCACGACGAACCCGGGGGGCACCGGCAGACCCGCCGATGTCAGCTCCCCCAGGGATGCGCCTTTACCTCCGACCGAGTCGAAATCCTCGGCCGTAACGTCGTCCAGCCAGAGTAATGCCATGACCGTATCCACAGTGTCGCCGAGGACGCTCAAGAAGTTTCCGGCCGGCACATCGGTAAAAAACTTGCGCTAGAGGCGGTAACGGCGTCGTTATACCGAATATTGTTTCGGTTCCGAGTACCCGTGATACCATCACACGGGCGGCGGCCACGTGCAGTCAGCCGCAGGCCGCCGCTCGCCCCGCGGTCGGTCGCCTCGCCGGACCGGCTCAGGCCTCGATGATGTCGTCGTCGTCGCTCTCGGGAACCGTGAGGTCGCCGTCGAGCGTCGTGACCGCCCGGCCACCGACGCGGGGCGCCGTCTCGCCCTCCTCGCCTTCGCGGGTGTCGACCAGCACCCGTCCCGGACGGTCGAGGAAGTGCCCCTGCTCGAACACGAGCGGGTCCTCGGCGTCGAGCGCGCCCTGGTAGCGCAGATACGCGCCCACCGCGCCGCTGGCAGTCCCGGTGACGGGGTCCTCGGGGATGCCCGCCAGCGGCGCGAACGACCGCCCGTGGAGCGTCGCGTCGCCTTCGAGCGTGTCGAAGGTGAACGCGTACAGCCCTTCGGCGCCGTTCAGCTTGCAGAGCTTCTCGATCGCCGCCATATCGGGGTCGACCGCAGAGAGCTGTTCGAAGTAGCCAACCGGAACGACGAGGAAGGGCAGGCCGGTCGAAGCGCGGGCGATCGGCAGGTCCTCGCCGACCTCCGACAGCGCCGGGGTGTCGAGGCCGAGCGCGTCGGCCGCCGCCTCGATCTCCACGTCGACCTCGCGGACCTCCGGCGGCGACTGCGTGAGCCAGACGGTGCCGTCGGGTTCGACTTCGACGTCGAGGACGCCGACTTCGGTCTCGACGGTGTGGTCGCCGTCGTCGATCGCCCCGCGGTCGGACAGCGACGCGAACGCCGCGACGGTGGCGTGGCCACAGAGGTCGACCTCGCGCTCGGGCGTGAAGTAGCGCAGCCGGTGGTCGGCCTCGTCGCTGGGAAGGACGAACGCGGTCTCGCTGGCGCCGAGTTCCGACGCGATGGCTTCCATCTGGTCGTCGGCGAGGTCGGCCGCCTCGGGGACGACCCCCGCCGGGTTGCCGGCCATCGGTTCCGTCGTGAACGCGTCGACGAGCTGGACGCGACGGGTCTCGGTCATGTGTATCCCGTTGCCTACCTGCACAATAAGATACCGGGTGTGCGTAGTGCGGTTCCATCGAGGCCACCGCGACCGTGTCCAACCGCACTCTCCCTGGTGCCCCAAACAGCGTGAAAGCCCCCGCTCGCTCGTGGCCGCCGCGACTCGCTGCGCGCTTCGCTCCCTGTGGTCGCTGCAGTGCTTACTTCGTCGCGGCGGCCACGAGCGAGCGGCCCCTTTCATTCCCGCCCGCACAGACTGTCCGATCAGCCGACGCAGGTGGGAATAAAAGGGGCGACGCGTTCGACGAACCGCGGGAGTCGAACGCGTCGGGGCTTTCACGCTGTTCGCGGTCTGCGTCATTCCCGCGGTCGGTGCGTCACGCCCGCGGTCGTCGGTCGCGGTACCGGCAGCCTCGTTCCGGGCAAATACCGACCCGGGAACGATCGAAACGACTCGCTCAGATCGGGTCGAGTTCGCCGGAGTCGTCGGTGATGAGGTCGTTGATCTCGTCTTCGCGGGTGTCGGCCTGCTGCTGGATGTTGGACTTGGCGTCGACCGCCTGGTCCTGGAGGGCGTCGATGCGGTCGACCCGCGTGACGTTCGAGAGCAGTACCGCGACCGACAGCCTGTCGGCGCCCTCGCGGGGGTCGTCGCCGGCCAGGATCTCGACGCTGTCGGTCTCGCGTTCGAGCCACTCGCGGGCGCGACGCATCCCCTTCTGGGAGAACTCCGAGGGCGGGCCGGAGACGACGACCAGCGAGCGCTCGGCGGAGTCGATCTCCGCGGGGATGGTCAGGCGGGACTTGACGGCCTTGCGGACGAGGCCGTGGACCTTCATCGTGAGGTCGCTCTCGTCGCGGCTCTCGTCGTGGCCGTTCGTGAACCGGCTGATGAGGCCCTTCTCCTCGCGGGTGCCAGATTCGAGGCCGGAGGAGGAGAAGGCGATGGAGCTGACGCCGCCGGTGGCCAGCGTGCGTTTGACGTCCGAGGAGTCCATGGCGGCCTCGGATATCTGGGAGCCGTCGAGTTCGCCCGCTGCGAGGAGGGTGACGACCCGACGGGCGATCTCCTCGTTGGTGCGGTCGTAGCCCGTCTCGACGGAGTCGCCGTGCTGGCGCCAGGTGTCGTTGTCGAACAGGACGAGGTTCTCGGTGGCCTCGGTGAACGAGGTGAGCGAGCGGGCGGCGTTGAACGCGGGGCGGCCGCCCTCGTCGGCGCTGGGGAGCACGCCCAGCCCGTACACCGGTTCGGCGTAGCGGTCGCTCAGTGTCTCGGCGAGGACGGGCGCGCCGCCGGAGCCGGTGCCGCCGCCGAGGCCGGCGACGACGAGGAAGCCGTCGATGTCGTGGATCGGGACGCCGTCCATCGCGCGCTCGATCTCGTGGTGGTCCTGGCGGGCGATCGTCGCGCCGACCTCGGGGTCGGCGCCCGCGCCGCGGCCCTTGACGCGCTGGTCGGTCTGCCCGATGAGGATGCGGTTGTCGCGGGGCACGTAGTCCAGCTTGGCGAGGTCGATCTCGGCGGAGTTGACCGCGAGCGCGAAGCGACACAGCGACCGTCCCGTATTCGACTCGAACGCGAGCAGTTTGTCCACGACCTTCCCCCCGGCGTTCCCGAATCCGATCACGGCGAGATTCATGGATGCTCGTCCGGCGTGTGTTTCGTTAACTATGAGCCACTTTCTCAGGTCGGTGCGACCGCAACGTCGGCTTACCCCGATTGACTGCCCGCCGGAGGGAAAGCGGATCCGCACGGTACACGCAGGAAACTCGCAACCGACTGGCGACTGGTTCGCGGACAATCGGTAGCGGGCCGCGAGCGACCGGCTCTCGCCCCCTCCCGGGGGCTACCGGACATCCTCAGCCACCGCTCCCCGTCACCCTGCCACGCCGAGAACTACCGCCGGTCGTCCGCTACCGTTCGGTGCCAGCCCCGCACAACCGGTGTGTACCGACGCGGCGCTCAGCGTCGACGCCCGTCTCGTCCGCGCTCGCGTCCGTCCTCGCGGACGTACCGGAGCGCGTCGTAGAAGGCCTCGATGTCGACCTTCCCGTCGGCCTCCTTCAGGCGCTCCCGGAACTTGGTCGGCGTCATGTCTCCTGTTAACACACGCCACTTCGAAGTATAACTGTTTCGACGGGGGGTGGCTGTCGGGTACGAAGCCCCAATCGCGGCGTCTCAGCGGGATTTCCGACGGAGCGCTGCGGCGGTGACGAGACAGCAGAGTCCGAGCGCCAGCGGGACGAGGGAGTTGGTCCGCCAGTTGCAGCCGTCGTACCACGAGAGCGCCAGCGACGGGAGTTCGACGCCGAGGACTCTGACACCCCAGGGGTCGACGCCGACCGCCTCGTAGACGGCGCTGTCGATCCCCGGACACGCCCGCTGGGTCGAACCGCCGACGCGCGCGGTCAGCCCGCAGCAGACGACACCGACGACTACGAGCGCGTACTCGGCGCGGTCGGGGACGTTCACGTCGAGATATCGGCGCCTCGGCCACATATTCGTGGCGACGAGCGACGCGACGGTCAGTCGGCGACGGCTTCCTCGGAGCCCGTGGCCGCGTTGGGGTCCTGGACCCACAGGTCGCCGAACATCTCGTCCTGGGTGAGCCGGACGTGGCCGCGGTGGGCCAGAAAGAGCAGGCCGAGGAAGGTGAGCACGCGCGAGCCGCCGGTGTCGGATATCTCGCGGTAGAGCACCTCCTCGCGGCCCTTGTCGTACTGCTCGCGCAGCGCGTCGTGGACGTCGTCGATGATCTCGTCGACGTGCTCCTCGTGGGCCGTGTCGGTCACGTCGGCGGCGCTGGGCTCCTCGTCCATCCGGAAGTCGTCGCCGCTGCGGTAGTCGAGCTCCTGGGTGCCCCGGTCGAAGCCCGCGGGCGAGCCGCTGGTGTCGTACTCGCGCGATTCCTTCCACCAGTTGTCCCGCTCGGCCTCCCGCAGGTCGCGAACGAGTTCGTCCAGCGTCTGGGGCATCCCGCGGGCGCGCCGGCGCTCCAGCCGGCGGTCCATCTCCGACTCCAGCGCGGCGAAGGGGTCGGGGCCCTCGAAGCCGTCGTCGGCCATCTCGCCGCCCTGTTCCCAGGGTTCCTCCCACGGTTCGTCCTCCTCCTCGCTCCCGTCGTCGAGCATCGCGTCGCTCTTCATCCGCAGGAGGACGCTCGCGTAGAACAGCGCCCGGCCGGACGTGCGCAGGTCGCCCTCGTCCAACCGGTCGAGGAACTTGTCCGTCACCGCGACGATGTCGATGTCCCACGGGTCGATCTCTCCGTCTTCGGCGAGGTTGACCAGGACCTCCACCGGCTCCTCGTCTTCCTCGTCCTCGCCGTCGCCGGCCGTCGAAGCCGCCGCGTCGGCCTCGGCGTCGATCGTGGGGTCGGGCTGGCCGTCCACCGAGGGGTCGCCGGTGACGAGGGTGTCGGTTGCCGCCTCGTCGCCATTCCCGTCCGACTCGTCGTCGCCGCCGAACGGGTTCTCGTCGCTCTCACTCGGCCGCTGGCGGTCCTCGTGGCCCGCGATGTTCAGCGGAATCTCGTCCTCGGCGTCCTCGCTGTCTCGCGGGTCATCACTCCGTTCCTCCCCGCTCGACTCGCTCTGCTCGCGGCTCGCTTCGCTCTCCGCTCGCGTGTCCGAGTCGCTTCGCGACTCGCTAGTCATCCGCGGGCACCCCCTCGGAACTGAGGTCGATACCCGTCACCGCGGAGATGTTGTCGCCCTGCATCGTCACGCCGATGGCCCGCTCTGAGCGTTCGAGCATCGCCGACCGGTGGGAGACGACGACAAACTGCGCCTTCCCGGCGAGCTCGTCGACCATCTCGCCCACCAGGTCGGCGTTCTTCGCGTCGAGGAAGGCGTCGACCTCGTCGAGCGCGTAGAACGGCGCGGGATTGTGCCGCTGGATGGCGAAAATAAAGGCCAGCGCAGTCAGCGACTTCTCCCCGCCGGACATCGCCGCCAGCCGCTGGATCGGCTTGTCGGCCGGCTGTGCCTTCATCGTCAGGCCGCCCTCGAAGGGGTCGTCCTCGTTCTCCAGGTGGAGCTGGCCGCTGCCGTTCGAGAGGCGTTCGAAGATGTCCCGGAACTGCTCGTCGATGGCGTCGTAGGCCTCCATGAACGTCTCCTTCTTGTTCTGCTCGTAGCGGTCGATCCGGTCGCGGATGCCCTCCGCCTCCTCGACCAGGGTCCCCTTCTTGTCCTGCAGGTCGTCGAGTTCCGCCTCGACGCGGTCGTACTCCTCGATGGCGAGCATGTTCACCGGCTCCAGCGCCTCCATCTCGCGTTCGAGGCGAGCGATCTCCGACTCGACCTCGTCGTGGTCGGGGATCTCCTCGGGGTCGTAGTCGCCCACGGCGGCCTCGAGTTCGTCGACCTCCCACTCCAGGCGCTCGGCCTCGTCCCGGCGCTCGTCGAGGTCGCTCTCGACCGCGCCGACCGCTTCTTTCTTCTCGTCGCGCTCGGCGCGGGCCTCCTTCAGATCCTCCTTGAGGTCCTCGCGCTCGTCTTTCAGATCGGCCAGCTCCGATTCGAGCTCGGCGACCGCCGCCTCTTTCTCCTCGAGTGTCTCCTCCTTCTCGGCGATCTCGCTCTCGAAGCCCTCGATGCGCTCCCGGTGTTTCGCCGTGCGGTTCTGCGCCGACTCGATTTTCTCCTGCAGGTCCTCGATGGCGTCCTCGGCGTACTCCTTCTCCAGTTGCAGTTCGTTCAGCTCGCCGTCGAGATCGTCTATCTGGCCCTCCAGGTCGTCGATAGCGGCGTTGATCTCGTCGGCGCGACTCGTCAGGTCCGGCAGCTCGGAGTCCTCGACCTCGCTCTCCAGGTCGTCGATCTCGGCCTCCAGTTCGTCGATCTCGGCGGTCTTGGCCTCGATGTCGGCCTCGATGGCGTCCATGTCCGCCGAGACCTCGTCGCGTTCGCTCTCGATTTCGTCGAGGCGCTCTCCGAGGTCCTCGATCTTCTCGCGGGTCTCCTCCCGTTCGGTCTCGCGCCGTTCGATGTCCGTCTCGATGTCCCGGACCTGCTCGGCGGCGTCCGATTCCTTGTCGCGGGCGTCGTCGAGGCGGTCCTCCACGTCACGCAGGTCCTCGCGGACGGACTGGCGTTCGTCCTCGAGGTCGTTGATGTTCGCGGCGATCCGTTCGATCTGACCCTGGCCGCCCGAGAACGAGTAGCGGGTTCCCTTCGAGGAACCGCCGGTCATGGCGCCGGATTTCTCGACGAGGTCGCCCTCCAGCGTGACCATCCGGAAGTCGCCCATCAGGTCCCGTGCGGTGTCCATGCTGTCGACGACGAGGGTGTCGCCGAGGACGTACGAAAAGACGCCCGCGTAGTCGCGGTCGAAGTCGACGAGGTTGGCCGCGAAGTCGACGACGCCGTCGTGGCTCGGCAGCGAGGGCAGCGAGCGGTTCTGCATCTGCGTGATCGGCAGGAACGTCGCCCGGCCGGCGCCCCGCGATTTCAGGTAGTCGATACACTGCTGGCCGATGCCGTCGTCGTCGACGACGACGTGGGCCAGGCGACCCCCGGCGGCGGTCTCGCAGGCCACCGCGTACTCGGGGTCGACGCCGCCCAGCTGGCCGACGGTCCCGTGGACGCCGTCGATGCCGCCGTTGAGGATGGTCGTCACCGCGCGGCCGTACGAGGAGTCGCCGTCCTGGCCGGCCTTCGCCTCCAGCTCGGCGTACTCCTGCTGTTTGGCCGTCAGCTCGTCTTCGATGTCGTCCAAGTCGTCCTGCAGCGCGCGGCGCTCGTCTTTCAGGTCCGAGACCACCTCGGCGATGGTCCCCTGGTTCTTCCGGGCTTTCTCCAGCTCGCCCTCCAGGTCGTCGATCTCCGCCTCGATCTCCGGGATCCGTTCTTCGAGGTCCTCGATCTCCGACTCGGTCTCTCGCTGTTCGTTCGACCGCCGACGGGCTTCGTCGAGCAGGCGGTCCTGCTCGCGCTGGAGGTCGTTCTTCTCGGATTTGAGTTCCTCCAGGCGCTCGCGCTTCTCTTCGAGTTCGTCTTTGACCTCCTCGAACTCCTCGCCGACCTCGTCGATGCGGGCCTGCACCTCGTCGAGTTCGCTCTCTCTCTCCTGCACGTCGGCCTTCAGCGAGGATTTCGAGACCTTCGTCTCGCGGATGTCCGATTCCAGGTCGTCGATGGTCTCCTGTTTGCGGTCGATCTCGACGAACGCCTGGCGGCGCTCGTTCTCGGCGTCCTCGATAGTTTCCTCGGCCGAGTCGATCTTGTCCTCCAGCCGGGAGATGTCGCCCTTGACCTCCTCCATCTCCCGCTTGATGGCGAGCTGTTCGTCCTCGCCCTTGCGCTCGATCTCGGCGTTGAGGTCGTCGAGTTCCTCGTCGAGCCGGACGACGCGGCCCTGGCGCTCGTCGAGTTCCAGCTGGAGGTCCTCGAGTTCGGCCTCCAGTTCCTCGACGGCGTCGGTGGCCGCGTCGAGCTCCTCGCGCTTGTCCTCCAGCTCGGCGGCCTTGCGGTAGCTCTCGTACTCGCTTTTCTCGTCGCGCAGGTCCTGGTACTCCAGGGCGGTCTCCCGTTCCTCGGAGAGCTGGTCGAGGCGGGTCTCCTTCTCCTCGACGCGGAGTTCGGCCTCCTCGATGCGCTCCTCGACGACTTCGAGCTCCTCGAAGGCGGATTCCTTCTTCTGGTCGAACTCGGCGACGCCGGCGATCTCGTCGATGATCTCGCGGCGGGCGCCGGGTGTCATGTTTATGATCTCGGTCACGTCGCCCTGCATGACGACGTTGTAGCCCTCGGGAGTGACCCCCGCCTGCGCGAGCAGGTCGCGGATNGTCATGTTTATGATCTCGGTCACGTCGCCCTGCATGACGACGTTGTAGCCCTCGGGAGTGACCCCCGCCTGCGCGAGCAGGTCGCGGATGTCCGAGAGGTTGACCGAGCGGCCGTTGATGTAGTAATAAGAGTAGTAGTTGTCGTCGGTCTCCTTGACCCGGCGGCGGATCGAGATTTCGTCGACGTCGCCGACGTTCTCGGTGCCTGCGGCGGTGACGACCTGCGACCGGGAGAGGGTGCGGTCGACGTTGTCGAGGATCACCTCGACGCTGGCCTCCCGTTCGCCGCCGGTCTCGGCGTCGTCGTCGGCGTGGCCGGGGTTGTAGATCAGGTCGGTGAGTTTCTCGGCGCGGATGCCGGAGGTCCGGGCCAGGCCCAGGGCGAACAGAACGGCGTCGATTATGTTGGACTTACCGGAGCCGTTGGGGCCGCTGACGGTGGTGAAGTCCTCGTAGAAAGGGATGCGAGTCTTCCGGCCGAAACTCTTGAAGTTGTCAAGGACGAGCTCTTTGATGTGCATGGTGCTCGCGATGGAGCGGCCCTAGGCGATGATGATGTCGCCGGGACCGCTCTCCGTGCTATCGTCTTCCTCGGTAGCCTCGGTTTTAGTCCTATCGGCCTCGACTTCGTCTGGAGATTCCGACGAGTCGACGGGCTCGTCGGGGGTGAACCCGATGTCCTCGTCGACCGCGTTCTCCAGCTCGCGGAGGCGGACCTTGCACTCGACGAGTTCGTCCGTCAGCCCCTCGACGGACGCCTCGAGTTCCTTGACGCGTGATTCGAGCTCCTCGACTCGGTTACCGCACATATCACTACGAGTGGTTTCCCCCGTCATAAACCTACGTCAGACATTCGCACCGATCCTGATAGGAACCGCCTACTCGCAGCGTCTCCGTGGCCGGAGCGCTCGCGCCGCTGGCACGCCCACTCCGCTCGGACCGACGCGTCGCTCGGCCGGTCGTTCGACCTCGACACGAAACACTCGTTTCACGTCCGATCCACGCATCTAACGGTCGTCTGTGCCACGATGATGGGTCGCAAACGTCTGTGACTGGCGGTCGCCACGCTCGTCGTTCGTCTGCTCGGCCCGACCGAGCGGCGATTGCGGCGGCGTCACGACCGGTGACGTTCGCTCGGGTCGTTAGCCTTTAGCCGGACGGTGCCGAATCGCGGGTAATGACCGCACAAGCCGTCGAGACGGGGGACCTCGCGACCGTCATCGGACTGGAGGTCCACGTCCAGCTGGAGACGGACACCAAGATATTCTGCGGCTGTTCGACCGACGTTGGCGACGACGAGCCCAACACCCACACCTGTCCCACCTGCCTCGGCCTGCCCGGCGCGCTCCCGGTGGTCAACGAGGGCGCCGTCGAGGCGGCCGTCAAGGTCGGCAAGGCCATCGACGCCACCATCCCCGAGGAGACGAACTTCCACCGGAAGAACTACTACTACCCCGACCTGCCGAAGAACTTCCAGATCACTCAGTACGACGCCCCGATCTGCCAGGACGGCGAACTCGAATTCTCAGTCGAGGGCGAGCGCCGGTCGGTCTCCGTTCGTCGGGCGCACCTCGAAGAGGACCCCGGTAGCCTCCAGCACAAGGGCGGCTCCATCGACACCGCCGACTACACGCTCGTCGACTACAACCGCGCGGGCACGCCCCTGATGGAGATCGTCACCGAGCCCGACTTCCGCTCGCCCGACGAGGTTCGCTCCTTTCTCGCGAAGCTCACGGAGGTGCTGGAGTATCTGGGCATCTTCGACGCCACCCGCGACGGCTCGCTGCGCGTCGACGCCAACCTCTCGATCGTCGACATGAGCGAGGTCGACGGCGAGGAGGTCGACGCGTCGACCCTGGAGGACGCCGACCCCAACCGCACGGAGGTCAAGAACATCTCCAGCCACAAGGGCGCGGAGAAGGCGCTGGCCTACGAGGAGACCCGTCAGCGCAACGCCATCCAGCGCGGCCGCGTCGTCGAGCAGGAGACCCGCCACTGGGACGAATCGAAGGGCGTCACCCTCTCGATGCGCTCGAAGGAAGAGGAGAAAGATTACCGCTACTTCCGCGAGGCCGACCTCCCGCCGCTGAAAGTCAGCGACTGGAAGGAGCGGCTGTCGATCCCGGAACTCCCCGATGCTCGCCGGGAGCGCTTCCAGGCGGAGTACGGCCTCAACGAGGAGGCCGCCGACAAGCTCACCTCCACGAAGGAGGTCGCCGACTTCTTCGAAGACGTGGCCGAGCGCTTCGACCCCGGCCTGGCCGCGACGTGGGTCGCCGACGAGCTGCTGGGGGAGCTGAACTACCGCGACATGGCGATCACGGATGTCTCGGGTCGGTTCGACGAGATCGAGCGGCTGGTCGAACTCGTCGCCGACGAGGAGATCACGACGAAGAACGCCCGCGAGACGGTGCTCCGGGAGATGCTCGACGAGGGCGACGCGCCGACGGAGATCGTCGAGCGCGAGGACCTGGGCAAGACCAGCGGCGACGAGGTCCAGGGGGCCGTCGAGGCGGCCATCGAGGAGAACCCCGACGCCGTCGCCGACTACCACGACGGCGACGACGGCGCCATCAACTTCCTCGTCGGACAGGTCATGGGCAAGACCGGCGGCTCGGCGGACCCCGGTGACGTGAACCAGCTGCTGCGTGCGGAACTGGACGGGTAAGCGCGGCGGCCCTCGCTCTCGCCGACTGTCGGGCTCCGTCCCTGAACTGTGAACGCTCGGTCGCGCTTTCGACGCGCGTATCAGAACGTCCTTTGTCGTCCGGTCCCGACGTTCGACAATGACACTCGGCCAGGCGATCGGAACCGGACCGACGGCCGCGGTCGGGAGCTTCGGGGGGTTCGACGCGGTCGTCGCCCACGCGGGCACGACCCACGCCGGGACGCCCCACTGGCTCCTCGGCGCGCTCGCAATCCTGGGGATCGTCGCGGGCGCCGGCGGATTGCAGGTGCTGCGCGACGGGACGCGGAGCGACCGCTTCGGCGCGGGACTCCTCTCGGCTGGCGCGATACTGGTCATCGCGGGGACCATCGGGCTCGTCGAGATCCAGATCGCGCCGGAAGCGACGCCGGACTGGACGCGGCTGTTCCCGGTCGTCAACGCCGTCTCGGCCATCGTCGTCGCGCTGGGGAGTCTCGTCGTCGTCCGCTGGAAGTGGCCCGAGCGCCCCCGCTACGTCGGGCTCGGCCTCCTGCTTTCGGCGTGGATCGCCTACCCGACGCTGCTGCCCCAGGAGGGACTGACGAACCCGCTCGGGTACTGCCTCGCCGCGGCAGTGCCCGCCGCCGTGATCTACGTCTTCTACCGCGACGCCGGCGCGGCGTTCCCGGGGGTGCTCACCGCGCGGATCCCGGCGCTCACCGCCGTCGTCACCTTCGGCATGTTCGGCGTCTTCTACCTGTTCTCGGCGGGGACGCTCTCGGTGAACCCCGACCTGACGGCCGACATGGTGGGCCAGGGCTTCGTCACCCCCTACCAGGTCGCCTCGCCGCTCGTGTACTGGCCGGCCCTGGAGTTTTACTTCCCCTCGATCCCCCTGTCGGGGTACGTCTCGCTGGGGTCGCTGCTGCTGGTGGGCATTCTCGGCGGGCTCGTCGCGAGCAACGCCGCGCTGGCGGCGCGCCAGCTCACGACCGGCGGGAGTGTCGACTCCCCGCGGGCGGTGATCGGCACCATCACGACCGCCGGCGCGACCGCCTGCGGCTGCTGTGCGCCCGCGGTCTACGGCGCGGCCGGCGCCGTCTTCGGCGCGGCGGCCACGCCGGTCTACTGGGCGTTCATGGATCCGTCGTCGCCCGTCGGCGGGCTCTTCTTCGCCGCGAGTGTCCTCATCCTGACCGGCAGCGCGGTCCGGGCGAGCCACGACCCCGCCTGTGCGATCCCGGCGGTCGACCGGCCCAGCGGCGAGCCCAGCGCCGGCGACTGAACGCGAGGCCGGTCGCGGTCCCCGACATCAGTCCGCTTCGGCGCTCGCGGTCGGAGCTGTCTCGGCCTCGGTGCCGGCCGGGAGCGTGACCGTGACGACGGTCCCGACCGGGTCCCTGTCGCTGAACGCGAGACGGCCGCCCAGTCGAGTCACGCCCCAGTTGACCGCCCAGAGGCCCAGTCCGCTGCCGTGTTCGAGCGGCGACTCCTCGCCCGACTCGATGACCGCCCGCTCGTGGTCGGGGAGTCCCGCGCCGTTGTCCGCCACCGAGATCCGGACGGCGCGCTCGTCGGGGACAGCCCGCGCGCCGACCGTGACGACCGGCGTCGGCGCGTCGTTGTGTTCGAGCGCGTTCTCGACGAGGTTGTCGAGGACCTGCGAGAGGAGCGTCTCGTCGGCGGCGACCGCTAGCGAGGTCGGGACGTCGACCGACAGCGTCGCCGCCGAGTCGGTCGTACGGTGGTCGTCGACGACCCGCTGGGCGACGGGGCCGACCGCGAGCGACGGGTCGGTGTCCAGCGAGCGCGCCATCATCCCCTCGACTTCGTGAGCGCGGTCGCCCAGGTCGGCGAGGTCGTCGGCGGTGTCGAGGATCGACTCGGCCATGTCCGTGTGGTCGCCGTCGCGCTCGGCGATGATCGACGCTCGGCCGATGATCGTCGAGAGTTCGTTGCGGAGGTTGTGCCTGACGACGCGGTTGAGCACGCTCAGCCGCTGTGCGCGGACCCGATCGCCGGTCACGTCCCGCAACACGACGACCTCGCCGGGCGAGCGACCGTACCTGTCGGTCACCGACGAGACGGTCGCCTCGAACTGCCGGGTCCGCCCGCCGACATCGAGGGCCACCGTCCCCGGTTCGGTGAGGGTCGCGCGGTCGACGCCGACGACGGCCCCGAGGCGCGCGCCGACGGGGTCGGGTCCGTCGACGCCGAACGTCTCGGCACCCGTCTCGTTGACGCGGACGACCCGCGCCCGCCGGTCGACGACGAGCACGGATTCGTCAAGTTCCGAGAGGACCGTCTGCGGTCCGAGCGTCCCCGCGGCGGGGGCGGCGTCGTCGAGGCCGCCCCGCGTCACCGCGAACGCGGCGGCACCGGCGCTGAGTACGTATCCGACCGTGGTGAAGCCCACGAGCGTCTCCGCCGGGACTGTCCCGTTCATCCCCGGCGCGAGGAAGTGCCCGACCCAGGGCCACGCGGGGACGAAGGAGAGCGCGACGGCCAGGCGCCTATCGAGGTGGTCGTAGCGGGCGACCGTCACCGCCAGCAGCGCGATACCAGCGAGCATCACCGCGCTCGCGAAGTAGAGCCCGACCTGTTCGAAGGCGCCCGCCAGCGCGAGGACCGCGGGGAACCGCGGCGTCGCCGTGAGGCCGCCGCCGCTCATCGCGCCCGCGGCCGAGGGGGCGAGGATGATCACCGTCCCGCCGGCGACGCCCAGCGCCACCGGCGTCGCGAACGCGACGCGACGCGGCCGCGAGGCCAGGTGCGGGAGGCCGTAGTACTCGACGACGAACCAGCCGAACGCGGCCGGGATCGCGAGGTACGCGACGAGCCACACGACCGACAGTCCGGTCGGGTCACCGGCCGCCAGCGAGTCGGCGACCGCGAGCGTCCCGACGACGCCGACGAGCGCCGCGAACGGCCGCAGCGCTCGCGTCCCGTCGGTCCGGTACACCGAGGCCGCGACGGCGAGCAGCACGGCCCCCGCCGCGGCCATCGTCACCCGCAGCGCGCCCGCGGCTATCACTCCGACCACCGCCCGTGGCCCGCTCGCGCGGCCGGTCCCGCGAGCGGCCCGCCCGTTCGACGCATGGACGTGTCCACGCCGATCGGTCACATAGGTGTTGTTCAAATTCCGTTGTGGATCCGGCCAAAAACGCCCCGAGACGGCTCGAAACGTGCTTCCGGTGACTGCCGTCCGTCCAGCGCCTCACAGCGGGAACCACGCGCCAGCGCGGCCCCCCGGCACGGCCAGCGCCTCGCTTGCGATACCCCGGCCGCGCCGGTGACGGGTGAGCCGTCGGACACGGGAATCCTCCGCACGTGCCCACGCGCGACGCACCCGCTCGCACACCCCTGCACGCGCTCTCGCTCGCGGGCGCTCGATCGCACGCACACGCCCGCTGTCGGCTGATTTCGCCCGAAACCTTTAGGACGGGGACCTCCCTATCGACACCCATGACTGCAGCCCGCGGAGCCGGAGGTGGCGCCCGGTGGAACTGATTATCACGGAGAAGAACAACGCCGCGCGGCGCATCGCGGAGATCCTGAGCGGCGGGAGCGCGACGACGACCCAGCGCAACGGCGTCAACGTCTACGAGTGGGGACTGACGACCTGCGTCGGCCTGTCGGGCCACGTCGTCGGCGTCGACTTCCCCGAGGAGTATTCGGACTGGCGCGACGTCGAACCCGTGGAACTGATCGACGCCGACATCGTCAAGTCGCCGACTCAGGAGAACATCGTCCGGACGCTGCGCCAGCTGGCCCGCGAGGCCGACGAGGCGACGATCGCGACCGACTACGACCGCGAGGGCGAACTCATCGGCAAGGAGGCCTACGAGCTCATCCGCGAGGAGACCGACGCGCCCGTCAAGCGGGTGCGCTTCTCGTCGATCACCGAGCGCGAGGTCAAAAGCGCCTTCGACGAGCCCGACGACATCGACTTCGACCTGGCCGCCGCCGGGGAGGCCCGGCAGGTCATCGACCTCGTCTGGGGCGCGGCGCTGACGCGCTTCCTCTCGCTGTCCGCGCGGCAACTCGGCCAAGACTTCATCTCCGTCGGGCGAGTGCAGTCGCCGACGCTGAAGCTCATCGTCGACCGCGAACGGGAGATCCAGGCGTTCGACCCCGAGGACTACTGGGAACTGTTCGCCGACCTGGCGAAAGACGGCGAGACCTTCGAGGCGCAGTACTTCTACGACGACGACGGCAGCGAGGCCGAGCGCGTCTGGGACGAGGCCGACGCCGACGAGGCCCACGAACGGCTGCGCGAGGCGACCAGCGCCGAGGTCACGTCGGTCCGTCGGCGCACCCGCACGGACAACCCGCCCGCGCCGTTCAACACGACGGCGTTCATCTCCGCCGCGGGCTCGCTGGGCTACTCCGCCCAGCGCGCGATGTCGATCGCCGAGGAGCTCTACACCACCGGTTACATCACCTACCCCCGCACCGACAACACGGTCTACCCGGAGGATCTCGACCCCGAGGAGCTGCTCGACGAGTTCACGATGACCCACGAGTTCGGGGACGACGCCGAGTCGCTGCTCGAACGCGACGAGATCGAGCCCACGGAGGGCGACGACGAGACGACCGACCACCCGCCGATCCACCCGACCGGCGCGGTGCCCGACCGCGACGAACTCGACGAGGACGAGTGGGAGGTGTACGAACTCGTGGTCCGTCGCTTCTTCGCGACGGTCGCCGAGGCCGCGACGTGGGAGCACCTGCGGGTCGTCGCCGCCGCCAACGGCTGCCAGCTGAAAGCCACCGGCAAGCGCCTGCTCGAAGCCGGCTACCACGACGTCTACCCCTACTCGTCGGCCAGCGAGTCGTTCCTCCCGCCGGTCGAGGAGGGCGACGCGCTCGACGTGACCGACGTGGAACTCGAGGCCAAACAGACCCAACCGCCCCGCCGGTACGGCCAGTCGCGGCTCATCCAGCAGATGGAGGACATGGGCATCGGGACGAAGGCCACCCGGCACAACGTCATCGAGAAGCTCTACGACCGCGGGTACATCGAGTCGGACCCGCCGCGGCCGACGTCGCTGGCGGAGGCGGTCGTCGAGGCCGCCGAGGAGTTCGCCGACCTGGTCGTCAGCGAGGACATGACCGCCCAGCTGGAGGCGGACATGTCCGCTATCGCCAACGGCGAGGCGACGCTCGACGACGTGACCGCCGAGTCCCGAGAGATGCTCGACAGAGTGTTCGAGGAGCTTCGCGACTCACGCGAGGACATCGGCGACCACCTCCAGGAGTCGCTGAAGGCCGACCGCCGCCTGGGTCCCTGTCCCGAGAGCGACCACGACCTGCTCGTCAGACAGAGCCGCCAGGGGTCCTATTTCGTCGGCTGCGACGGCTTCCCCGAGTGTCGCTACACGCTCCCGCTGCCGAGTACGGGCGAGCCGCTCGTGCTGGAGGAGGCCTGCGAAGAACACGGCCTGAACCACGTGAAGATGCTCGCCGGCCGGGACACGTTCGTCCACGGCTGTCCCCAGTGCAAGGCCGACGAGGCCGACGACACCGAGGACGAGGTCATCGGGCTGTGTCCCGACTGCGGCGACGAACACGAGGGGAACCTCGCGATCAAGAAGCTGCGCTCGGGCTCGCGGCTCGTCGGCTGTACCCGCTACCCCGACTGCGACTACTCGCTGCCCCTGCCCCGTCGCGGCGACATCGAGATCACCGACGAGTACTGCGACGACCACGACCTCCCCGAACTGGTCGTCCACAGCGGCGACGACCCGTGGGAACTGGGCTGTCCCATCTGTAACTACCAGGAGTACCAGGCCCGCCAGGCCGTCGACGACCTCGAAGATCTGGACGGCGTCGGCCCGGCCACGGCCGAACGGCTGGAGACCGCCGGCGTCTCCGAGCCGGCGGACCTCCGGGACGTGGACCCGGACGTACTCGCAACGGAGATCCAGGGCGTCAGTTCGAGCCAGATCCGCGACTGGATCTCGCAACTGCCGGAAGTCGACCCCGGCGACGACGACGACGACGACCCCGACGACACCGTGTCGGGAAGCGAAGACGGAGAAATCATGGACGATATCCGCGCCGAGGTCGAAGAAGTCGAAAGCGACTGAGCGCTCGACGTGCGTGGCGGTCTGAACGGCAGTTCGTCCGCCGCTTCTCGTTGCCCTTCAATCTCTGTCCGTCAGAAGCCGACGTGGCTGGTCGAACTCGGGCCGCTCTCACCGTCGTCGATCCCGCCGTCGTGTTCGAAGCTGTACTCCTCGTCGACCAGATACACCGCGCCGTCCGCCACGGCCACGTCGACGTCCGGGAGCGTCGTTCCGGCCGCCTGGCCGTTGTCACAGTCGCCCGAACACGCGTCAGGAACCACCTTTTTTCGCCTCGGGTTTCCTCGGTCGCCCAGGGCGACCTGCGGGAACCGCTCGACGAAAAAATCTGGACCAAAAAAGGCCGGACGCTTCGCTCGTTTCACTCGCTCGCGTCCGGTGAGTGCGCTCGACCGCAGTTCAGAACCCGACGTGACTCGTCGAACTCGGCCCGTCGTCGCCGTCGTCGATCCCGCCGTCGTGTTCGAAGCTGTAGTCGTCGTCGACCAGATACACCGCCCCGTCCGCCACGGCCACGTCCACGTCCGGCAGCGTCGTCCCAGCCGCTTCGCCGTTGTCGCAGTCGCCTGAACACGCGTCGAACATCGAGCCGTGCTTGGGACAGATTATCTCGCCGTCGCGCATGGGGACGCCGCGGCCGGTGTCGAAGCGCTGGGCCTCGTGGGTACAGCGGTTGATCCACGCCGCGACGCCGCCCTCGTCGTCGACCGGCGTGCCGCCATCGGCCGCCACGTCCTCGTCGCAGGGGACGACGATGATCTCCTCGTCCATGTCGAAGGAGTTGGTCGCCGTGAACAGGAACGATCCGTCTTCGCGCACTTCCTCGACCGTCGTCAGTCGCGCGCCCGCTGGCATTATCCGTCGATAGGACGGCGCCGAGTTAGGTCTGGCGGCGACGAACCGACGACCTGTCCACGTCGGCGCGCGCTGGAGCGCGCGTTCATGCGCGCGACGACACCGTGCGAGGGATGAGGAGCGCAGCGGAGCGAGTAGCGAGGGAGCGGAGCTCCCTTGGGCCATGCGGGCGACCCGCGGGTCGCCCGCAGACACCGCAATCGGCTGGGGAAGTTCGTGGCGGTCTGCGGTGCTGTGTGTGACGGTCGCGGTCCCTGGCGGACTGAAAGGGCGAGGCGCGCTCGCGTTCACGTGGTCGTCTGAGCGACCTCTATCCGCGCGGGCGGTGCCGAGAGCGCGGATATGTCGCTTAGCGGCCGCGAGCGGGTCGAGGGCTTTCATCGCTTGCTGTCCCTGACCGTCAATGGGCCAGCTAGCGAGCGGGTCGAGGGCTTTCATCGCTTGCTGTTCCCGACGGTCGAGTCGACTGTGAGCGAGCGGGCCGAGGGCTTTCACCGACGGCCATCTGCAACTATGCCGAACCCGGACGGAGTATTACATGCGGGTACCGGGTTGACCGCGCACAATCGTGCGATCGATCTCGGACTGTCTCATAATAATCCGGGTCAGAGTACGTCGGTAGGATGTTCGGCACCGTGTTCGATCAGCTCGCTATCGAACGAGACGAGCGTCGCATCGACCGCGTCCGCGGCGGCGAGGACGAGCGCGTCCATCGGGTAGAGCAGCGTCTCCGACTGAAGTTGATTGGCTGCGACCATGTCGGACGCGTCGGGAACGGTGACCGTGGCACGGGTGGTGATCCGGTTCTCGATTCGCTCGATCCGGTCGCGTTCGAACTGCTTTTTCTTCGTGAGAACGCTCCGGAGTTCCATCAGGTTCAGAACGGAGACGTACGCCTCGTCGACTTCGTTGAGTAGTTCGACCGCGTCCTCGGATCGGTCGGTATCGCGCGTGACCGCTGCCACGAGGACGTTCGTATCGAGAAGTAGTTTCAGAGCCGCTCGCGAACGTCGCGAACCGCCTCGACGGAGTCGGTTTCGGCGTCGACGGCCAGCTCCGCAAGCGCGTCACCGAGCGGGACGGTTTCGTCGTCTTCCGGGTCCGAACCCATGAAATCCCGGAAGTCGTCCGTCGTGAGACTCATACGACTGGGTTGCACTGCCCGCCGCAAAAGCCTGCTGGTGGCTCGGACATCGGTACGCCCGACAATCGGCCCCGCGGCCGCCTGCGCTCGCCGCTACTCCCCCACCGCTTCCTCGACGATAGCGATCTCGTCGTCGGTCAGCCCGTACAGTTCGTACACGATCTCGTCGATCAGGTCGTCGGTGCGTTCGATCTTCCGTTCCAGTTCCGCCGCCCGGTCCATCGTCTCGCGGTAGCTCGCCAGCCCATCTTCCACGTCGGCGACCCGCGGCAGGGTCAGCGAGCGCAACCGATCGACCAGCGAATTCGTCTTCGTCGCCGTCTCCCGGAAGTCCGCGAACCCACCGGCCTCGTCGACGGCGACGGGCACGAACGCCTCGATCAGGTCCGCCTCCGTCTCGGTGAGGTCCGTGATCCGCAGGGCGGGGAGCGGGTCCGTTTCGGTGTAGCCCCACTGGTCGGTCTCGTAGGCGTCCTCGTCGTCGGGCTTGTAGCGTGCGGTGAGCCGGATCTCCACGGTCGTGTCGGATTCGCGGTGGACCGTCGCCTCGCCGACGCGGAGGTTGGGTTTCTGTTCTGCTGTTTCTTGGAGAATGGAGTCGGCCGAGTTCTCGGGCGGTTGAGTGAGGCCGATCTCAGCGAGTGTTTGGCCGTCGGAGTAGGTGCCGAGGTGATCTAGAAGATCTAAATTCAGTTCTTCCAAGTTTTCCTCAAAGAGCATCATCTCTTTACAGCAATGGGATATAAAACTCTCCTTCAGATTGAAACTGCTATTCCTCTGAATCCGTTCCCTTATGCCATCTATACTTACATTTCCTTCCACAAATTTAGAAAACTGGCTTGGAATAGTTTGCGTGTCCTCTTCGGTAGCAGACCCATTCTTGTCTGAGGGTAGTGGTATCGAGAACGGATACAAATACTCGCTTCTAAACGTGTAATATCCACCTCTGAATGTAGACCCGGTATTCGTCATAAAGAACCAAAATACCGAACTATTCAGAACTCCTAATAAATATTCTACCGACACCGGTGTATCTTCTTCGAAGGGGATCCCCTCAATGTCTGTATTATGGTATATGCCGCCCGGTTTAACGGTAAACTCTGGTTGGTTCCCAAGCCGAGGAGTGATTATATATTCTCGCTCATAATCTGTGAGGTTCTTTGGATATACGTAATCATACCACTCTTCATGATCCATTTTGCCGCCCTCTCGCTGTCGCAGCGTTTCTTCGTGATCTTTTAGATATTGATACGTCTTCGGATACTCTGACTCCATTTCCTTTTCACCGACAAACTCAGCTAAAGAATCGTCCTCTTGTTGTTGAATCTGGTACGGGAATATAACTGAAAGACGGGGATTCACTTGTCTATATCTGTCAGAATCGTTCCCTTTGAGCATTGGTTTAAGAAGATCTGATTCCAGTTCAAACACTTCATCACTACTCTGGCGCCTGACTTTCTGATATCCGTCTCCAGTTTCGATATTTTCTAAGATATATACTGAGTCTGCGCTCGTGGCGAGTCCTTGAAACACTTTTTCGGCTACATTCACTAGGTCTTCGCCATTCGAGTCGATTTTCTGTAATACCCTATCGATATGCGGTGGCGAAAACACCCATTTTTGTTCGGAGTAGTCCGCTGAAATAGAATTAAACGGTAATTTTCCGTCTACAGATAGTGTCTCTGGCTTGATTTCTGTATACTCAAACTGCTCATGCTCAGACCCGCTAAGGAGTAAGATACAAGTGTAGATGGTAGCATCCTCAAACACCTGATAATCCCCAAAAGATACGACTTTGCGTAGCGATCTGTCTTGAGAGATTACCTGACGAAGTCCTTCCCCAAAGCTACTCTGGAAGAATTTGTGTGGTTCAATGTATCCTAAGTAGCCATTTTCGCTCAGTAGGTCAGAGCCCTTCTCGGTGAAGCACACATAGAGATCGAAATTCCCTATCGCCGATTGGTATTCTCCGGTCAAGTAATCTGCTTGGCTGGGGACAGCTTGTCGTAATTCTTGAATCTTCACGTAGGGTGGATTACCAAGAACTCCACCAAAGCCGGCTCCATCAGAGACATCCCCATCATTATCAAAGAACACCTCGGGGTACTCCAGTTCCCAGTGGAAGAAGTCCTCCCGTTCGGCCACGGACTGCGCCTCGGAGAACCACGGCTCTCCCTCGATCTCGGCCCACTCGTCTTCGTCCTCGATAGCGCCGGCCATCTCCTCGTAGGCATTCTCAGGTACGTCGACGCCGAACTCCTCGGCGGTGTGGACGTTTGCCAACTCGAACAGCCGTTGGTACAGCGGGTCGTCACGGATCTCGTCGTACAGCTCCTCCATCGACTTGATGTCTTTCAGTTCCTCGTTGTCGATGGCGAGCAGTTCCTGCATCAGGTCCATGACGTGGTCGAGCGTGTCCTTGCGCACCCGCTCTAACGCCTCGAATAGCGTCAACTGTCCGTCCTTCTGCTCGGAACCGTTGCTCAGCACCTCCGTGATGTCCGACCCGACCAGCGAGTTCCCCGTCTTGAGCCGGTGGTCCAGAAACGCGAGCGGCTTGTCCGCCGCCAGCGTCTCCAGCCACATCGAGAGCTTCGCCAACTCGACGGCCATGCCGTTCACGTCCACGCCGTAGATGCACTCCTTGGCGAGCGTGCGCCGGATCACTTGCTCGTCACGACCCTGTTCGCCTTCCCGGACGACCTCCATCACTTGCTCGGTGAGATAGCCGACCGCTTTCGTGAGGAAGTGTCCCGACCCCATCGCTGGATCGAGGACCGTCAGGTCCTGTACCTGCCTGTAGAACCGCCCGAAGTACGTCGGGTCGCCCGGTTCCAGCCCATCCTCGCGCAACTCCGCGTCGATGTCGTCGATCAGCGGGTCGACGGTCTCCTCGACGATGTAGGCGACGACGTAGTCGGGGGTGTAGTAGGCGCCGGTGGCCTTGCGCTCGCCGTCGTCGTTGACGACGAACAGTTCCCCCGACTCGACCGTCTCGACGGCCTCGGCGACGCTCACCTCCGTCGCGGGCTGCCAGACCTGGCCGCCGTCCTCCGCGACGGCGGCGTAGGCCTCCGGCGCGATGCGGAACTCGTGTTCGAGCAGGCCCTCGTAGATGCTGCCGAGGTGGCGAGTATCGAGGTCGGCGTAGTCCGCCAGGACGAACGAGCCCTCGTCGTCCTCCGTCGTCCCCAGTCGGTAGATCACCTCGGCGATGTAGCGGTCTGCGACCTGATTCTCGGCGAGGAACTCGTGGCTGTCGTCGTCGAACAGGCCGCCGTTGTACGGCGGGATGCCCAGCGACTCCTCGCCGGAGTCGACCAGCCGAAAGAGGTCCTCCAGGCGGCTCCACATCGAGGTGGAGTGCTCGCTGTAGTCGGCCAGCGACCCGCCGCCGTCGACCTCCTCGTGGACCTCCAGCCGCAACGCGTCGAGGCTGAAATGTTCCTCGTACTCCGAGACGGCGTCGGGGTCGTCGGGATGGATGAGTCCCCGCGACTCCGCGTAGAGGACGAACATCAGCCGATACAGCAGGACGAGCGACTGCTCTTTCAACTCCTCCAGCGCCGCGTCGTCGTCGGGGTGGATGTCGAGGTCGTTCGTCTCGACGAAGCCCTCGCCGAGCACCCGGAGGCCGGTGAAGACGTTGTCCTGCAGGTCCTCGCCGAGTTCCTGGGCGGCCGTCTCGCTCTCGGACCAGACGGTGTCGAGAAAGCACGTCCCGGCGGTCTCCCGGAACGCCCCGGGGCGGAAGAAGGCGAAGAAGTACTTGAACTGCTCGACGCTGCCGGAGGCGAGCAGTTCCGGCAGGTCGACCTCGTAGTAGGTCTCGGTGGCGTAGTCCTTGGTCCCGTAGAGGCGCCACTTGCGGCCGTCGGTCAAGACTCCCCAGCGCATCCGCTCGGGGGTGTGTTCGAGGTAGTACTTGATCTGGTGGGAGGCGTCGCGGTACGAACGCTGTTCGCTGAACCGCGCGGAGAAGTCGGCGCCCCACTGTTTCGCTTCGAGGACGGCCGCTGCGGTCCCGTACATCGCCTCGGGTTCGCCCTCTTTCTTCCGGAGCGCCCCCTCCCTGCGGTCGTCGTCGGACTCGAAGAGGAGCCGATCGTTGTACCCGCCACTGTCGGGGAGGGTCGTCTCGGACATCGTCCCGAATCCGAGGACGTCGAGCACCTCGTCGATCCACGAATCGAGCAGCTCGTCTTCCTTGTACGACGGGAGGAGATCACCCTCCAGTTCCCACAGTTCTCGCAGTCGCTCGAACGCTTCGCGGGCTTCCTCGTCGCAATCCCAGGCGTCCAAGTCGGCGACACGCTCGTCGAGATAGTAGTTAGAGAAGAGATTCGAGTTCTGATAGGGTGTCGACGAGAGGGTCGCCTGGCTCATCGGATACCCCTATCTCCTGTCGGCGATCACCAAAAACGTAGGTGCTCCGGCGGCCTCTGTGCCGGGTTTCGGCGGTGAATCAAGTGACAGGTCCGTCGAGATGTTACACTGGTCCCATCCGAAGCGGTTTTATCGCCCCGCGGGGAGTGTGGGAGTATGCAGAGGCCGTGGGACGACTGGGATCACGTGCTGAAGGTCGACCCGGACAAGGATCTGGTCGACGGGGAGACGTACGCCGACGTCGTCACCTGTGGCACGGACGCCATCGAGGTGGGCGGCACGACGGGCGTCACCGAGGAGAAGATGGCCGACGTGGTCGAGGCCTGCGCCGAGTACGACGTGCCGCTGTACGTCGAACCCTCCAATCCGGCCAACGTCGTCTACCGCGGCGGCGTCGACGGCTACCTCGTGCCCGCCGTCCTGAACGCCGGCGACATCGCCTGGCTCACGGGCGTCCAGAAGGAGTGGGTCCGCATCGACGACGACATCGACTGGGACCACACCTTCACCGAGGGGTACATCGTCCTCAACCCCGATTCGGCCGCCGCGAAACTGACCCAGTCCGACTGCGACCTCGACCCCGCGGACGTGGCCGCCTACGCCGAAGTGGGCGAGCGGATGCTCGGCCAGGAGATCGTCTACGCCGAGTACTCGGGCACCTTCGGCGACCCCGAGGTCGTCGCCGCCGCGGCCGACGCGCTGGCGGAGGCCACGCTGTTCTACGGCGGCGGCATCCACGACTACGAGTCGGCGAACACGATGGCCGACCACGCCGACACCGTGATCGTCGGCGACCTGGTCCACGAGGAGGGGGTCGACGCCGTCGCCGAGACCGTCGAGGGCGCCAAAGACGCCAAGGCGGCGACCGTCTCCGAGTAGGTCCGCCTCCACACCCGCCTTCTCCCGACCGTCCGGTGCTGGATAGCGCCGCCGCAAGGTTCAATTGCGTCCGGTCCTGCGCTCCGGATGGTGTGATACCATGTGCCACGAATACACGTCCCGGGTCTGGGACCGCGAGCGCGCCGACAGCGAGGCCGAGCCGGCGTCCGAATCGGGCGAGGAGCTACCGGAGTTCGCCAACGAGGACGGCAGCGACGACGTGGAGGTCCTGACGGACGGCGGCGACGACAACGACGAGTCGTAACCCATCGCGTTTTTTCGCGGGTGTCGTACGACCCTCACCGACGGGAGTATCCGTCGGTGGCGTGGCAACCGGTGACGGCGAAGGACTGTCCTTAAGTCGAGCCCCCCAGAAGCCACTCCCATGGACGACCGTACCTACACAGCCGAGGCCGAGCCGGGCGAGACCGTCACAGTCGCCGGCTGGGTCCACGAGATCCGCGACCTCGGTGGCATCGCCTTCCTCATCCTCCGGGACACGACCGGCAAGATCCAGGTCAAATTCGAGAAAGACGAGATGGACGACGACCTGGTCGACACGGGATTAGGCGTCCACCGCGAGTCCGTCGTCGCCGTCACCGGCGACGTCGAGGAGGAACCGCGCGCCCCGACCGGCGTCGAGATCACCCCCGACAGCCTCGACGTGGTCGCCGAGGCCGACCCCGAACTCCCGCTCGACCCCTCCGGGAAGGTCGACGCCGACCTCTCGACGCGCCTGGACAACCGCACGCTGGACCTGCGCAAGGACGAGGTCCAGGCCATCTTCGCGATCCGCGCGGAGGTCCTCCGCTCGGTCCGCGAGGCGTTCCGCAACCTCGACGCGACGGAGATCAACACGCCGAAGATCGTCGCCACCGGCACCGAGGGCGGCACCGAACTGTTCCCGATCACCTACTTCGGCCAGGAAGCGTTCATGAACCAGAGCCCGCAGCTGTTCAAGCAGCTGATGGTCGGCTCCGGCCTGGAGCGGGTCTTCGAGATCGGTCCGATCTTCCGCGCCGAGGAACACAACACGCCGCGACACCTCAACGAGGCCACCTCGATCGACTTCGAGTCGGCCTTCTACGACCACACCGAGGCGATGGACGCCTGCGAGACCATCGTCAAGGCCGCCTACGAGGGCGTCGCCGAGAACTGTCAGGACGAGCTCGAAGCGCTCGACCTGGACGAGGAGTTCGAGGCGCCGGCGGGTGACTTCCCGCGGCTCACCTACGAGGAGGCCATCGAGCGGATCAACGCGACGGGCGAACTCGACGAGCAGCTCGTCTGGGGCGACGACCTCCCGACCGAGGGCGAGCACGCCCTCGGCCAGGACGTGGGCGAGCACTACTTCATCACCGACTGGCCCAGCGAGATCAAGCCGTTCTACATCAAGGACCACGACGACGACGAGCAGCTGTCGACGGGCTTCGACATGATGCACCCGACGATGGAACTGGTCTCCGGCGGCCAGCGTGAGCACCGCTACGACCACCTCGTCGAAGGGTTCGAACAGCAGGGGCTCGACCCCGAGCAGTTCGACTACTACACCAAGATGTTCAAGTACGGGATGCCGCCCCACGCCGGCTGGGGCCTCGGCGGCGAGCGCCTCGTCATGACGATGCTCGGGCTGGGCAACATTCGCGAGGCGGTGCTGTTCCCGCGAGATCGCCAGCGCCTCTCTCCGTAGAGCCGCTCGATCTCGCTGCGTTCGCGACAGGCAGCGCCTGTCGCCGTAGCGCGCAGCCGTCAACGTTTTTCGGCACCACCTCCGAAGCCAGTCCGTGGAGTGGACGGCTTACACGTTCGAGTGTGCTGACGAGGCGGCCCGCGAGTCGCTGGTGGCGTGGTTCGACGACGAGCACCCGGTCGACGCGCCGGACGACGAAAGCTGCGTCCACGGCGACCTCGTCGACGGTGACGGGACCGAGCGGGCGGCCGACCTGGCGTGGGTCGCCGAGTACTGTTACGTCCTGACCGGCGACCCCGTCCCGGGCCTGCTCGTCGAGAGCGCCGACCGCTGGGAGCGGGCGGCGGTCGGGACCTTCGATTCGGAGACGGAGACCTGCACGGAGGCCGTACTCTACCGGTCGAACGGCGACGACGCGCCGGCCGAGGTCGCCCGGTACGAAGGCGAGGACGGGCTCGCCGGGCAGGACATGCTCTATCGGTTCGCGATGGCCCACCGGTTTCGCTTCCGCGCGTTCGCCCACGCGCCGCCGGCGCCGATGCTCACGGAGCTATTCGGCGCGTTCGACGCCGTCGCGGGCATGGGGTGGGGGAGCGACCTGCTGGCGGAGTTCGAAGCCGAGACCGGCGTCGAACCCACCGCCCGCGGCGTCGAGTTCCTCGAAGCGGACCCGGTGCTTGACGACGGCGAGTTCTACGAGGCCGCCGGCGAGGAGTGACGAGCGGCGGGTCGCGGTCGACGAGCGACCGAATCAGTCGTCGTCGACGGCCGCGGCGCCGCTCCCGGCGCTGCTTCCGAACCCGGCGGTCTCGACCACACTCTGGTTGGCGGCGACCCAGCGCAACAGCAGGAACGCGAAGATGTACTTCGCCCCGATGTCGAGCACGGAGTAGGCCCACGACGTGAGCCCGACCGACTCGACCAGCGCCAGTCCCTCGATGCCCACTGCCCAGATGATCGGGTATCCGAGCCACAGCACGACCGTCAGCGCGCGCAGTGTGCCGAATATCTCGTCGGTGCCCGCCGCGCTCGCCGACTCGGGCCACTCGACGAGGACGGCGTACAGCACGACGACGAAGAAGGCGCAACTGATACCGTAGAACACCCACCGGAGCGCGTACGAGGAGGTGACCAGCGCCGCGGCCAGCCCGGTGACGCACATCCCGATGTCGGCCGCGACGACGGTGAACAGGCTTCCGAGGTCGACGTCGGCCAGCAGTCCAAGCGCGATGAGGATCATCGGCGTCGAGAGCGCCCACGTCAGGTAGCGGCCCCACTGGCTCATGACTTCCTCGCCGGCCAGCGCGTGCCCGGCCGGCATCTCGAGATAGCCGACCGTCAGCCCCGAGACCAGCCCGGTGTAGCTCGATATCGAGACCAGCGGGATCATGAGCGTCGCCCCGAAGATGAGTTTCCCGCGCGTCCCCTCGACGTTCCGGCCCATGTACACGAACAACAGTATCGACAGCCCCGCCAACGCGATGTTCGCCCACAGCGACGACGACAGGAGTACGTCGTTGCTAATCTCACTGAACACTTCGGACTGTGTGGCCTGCAACGCGACCCCGCCCGCTGTAACTGGTGGCATACGCCCGGAAATTCGGCCCCTGTGGTATTGTACCTCGTGCCAAACTATGCAGGGTCGCGGCGCACTGACCCCACCCAAGCGGTCTCGTGAGCCCGCGTCAACCGCGATATCATCTCTGGCGCGCGGACGCTACTCCCCGACCGCACCGACCGCCTGCGACCGCATCTGCGCCCATCTTTTTCCCGGAAGGGGTATCCTCGCGCTCTGCGAGCGCTGCGGGTACCCCTCCGGCAAAAACATGGGTGAAAAAGCGGGCCCTCACTACGTTCGGTCCCGAGAACCGCGCGCCGGGGCGCGCGGACGCTACTCCCCGACCGCACCGACCGCCTGCGACCGCATCTCCCCGGTCATCTGGATGCCGTTGGCGTCGATGCGGCGGACGATCCGCCGGGCCTGCGAGCGCGAGAGGTACTTGTCCTCGGCGGCCGCGCGAGCGACGACGCCGAAACAGCTGGTGACCGCGCCGCCCAGCCCCTCGGCGATGCGGCGGACGCGGCGGTCCTCGGAGACGACGGCGACGGCGTGGCGGTCGTTCGGGTCGGCGTGGGCGATGACGCCCGCGAGCATCGCCGCTTCGTGGGTTCCCTCGTCGATGCCGACGACCTCGACGGCCCGCTCGTGGGCCGTGTCGGGCACCGCGGTCGAGACGGACGTCTCGTCGAGAAACGACTCCAGCGCGCTCCGGGCCGGCTCGGTCGTCACCTGTCGCTCGACGACCTCGGGGACGACCAGTCGCCCGTCGAAGCTCTCCAGCAGGTCCAGCTCGCCCACCTGGCCGAGCGCGTAGAGGCTCGTCGGGCCGACGTAGATGCGGGTCATTACAGCTCCTGGGCGGTGAACGCGTCGTCGCCCAGGTCCTCGGCGGCCAGCTGGGTGGTGAGGTTGCGCTCGTGGGCGATCTCCAGCCACTCGCCCAGCGAGACGCCGGCGATGCGGGCGGCCTCGGCGACCGAGGCGTCGCCCGTCTGGTAGCGTTCGACCGCGCGCCTGACGCGCAGCTCGGCCAGCCCCTCACGGAGCGCCTTCCGGATCGTGGTGCTGCGGTCCTCGTCTAGCAGTTCGGCGACCGCGTCCAGTTCCTCCTTCTCGTCGGTCGGGAGCCGCGCGCTGACTGACGGCATACTCGATACGATGTCCCCCATCGTATACAATAACTCTATGGGTCGCCGCCGGCGCTCGGCTGCCCGGATCCGGGCGGCGCCGCGGGGACGCCAGCGGTCGCGGCGAGGTAGATACAAATGCGGGGCCGCCCTCGATCCGGTATGGCACGCGACGACCGCGACGCCGTCGAACCGGACGACGGCGACGAGGAGAGTCCGCTCGTCGGCGTCGCGACCGGCGCCGTCACCTTCCTGACGCTCGGCGTGGCCTTCTCGCTCATGTTCCTCGGCGTCGACTACTTCTGGGTGGCGTTCCCGGTCGGCTTCGGCGGCGGCATGCCGCTGGCCGTGGCGCTGGCGAAGTACTACGAGTCCGAGGGGGCGGCCGAGCGCGACCGAGAGCGCGGACGCCGCGACCGCGGCCGGAGCGACGAGGCCGACGACGCGCTGGCGGAACTCCGGGACCGCTACGCCCGCGGGGAGATCGACGACGAGGAGTTCGAGGCCCGCGTCGAGCGGCTGCTGGAGACCGAGTCCGTCGACGACGCCGAGACGTTCCTGGGGACGGACTCGCCGACGGGTGACGGCTCGGACGAACGCGAGCGCGACACGGCCTGAACGGCGCCTCTCTCCGCCGCGCCCCGAGGACGAAACTGATTACAGGCGCCGTACCGACGAGCGAGTATGACAGCGGTGGCACGGGCGTTCGTCCCCGGGCACGTGACGGGCTTTTTCACCGTCGACCGGGCCGACGACCCGACGAAGGCGGGGTCGCGCGGCGCGGGACTGGCGCTCTCGGAGGGCGTGACCGTCACCGTCCGGCCGGCCGAGGCGGTCGCGGTGACTCTGAACGGCGAATCCGTCGAGATCGAGGCGGTCGAGCGCGTGCTCGACGCGCTGGAGGCGACAGTCGCGGTCCGCGGCGTGACGGGCTTGCCCGTCGGCTCGGGGTTCGGCGTCTCCGGCGCGATGGCGCTGGGGGCGGCGCTGGCGACGAACGACCTGCTCGACCGGCGGCTCTCGACGTACGAGCTCGCAACGATCGCTCACGGTGCGGAGGTTCAGGCGGGGACCGGCCTGGGCGACGTGGTGGGCCAGCTCCACGGCGGCGTCCCGATCCGGCTGGAGCCCGGGAGTCCCCAGCACAACAAGATGGACGCGGTGCCGGCCCGCTCGCGCGTCGAGTTCCAGACGTTCGGCGAGCTGTCGACGAGCGAGGTGATCGGCGGCGACACCGAGGCCATCTCGGCGGCCGGCGAGCGCGCGCTGTCGCGGCTCGTCCAGGAGCCGACGCTGGAACGGCTCGTGGCGTCGTCACGGCAGTTCTCCCGCGAGGCGGACCTGGTCACCGACCGGGTGTACGAGGTGGTGACCGACGTGGCCGAGGCCGGCGGCGAGGCGACGATGGGGATGCTCGGGCAGACGGTCGTCGCGCTCGGTAGCGGCCTCAGCGACGCCGGCTACGACCCGACGGTCTGCCGGGTCGACCCGACGGGGGCGACGCTGGTCGCCCCCCGGGGCGACCGGACGCTGCCGGAGTAGAAGCCGCTTACCGCCAGCCAGCGACGGACCGTAGTATTCAGGCATTCGTTTTTCATCCGTGGCATCCGTCTCATTCGACGGACCGGAGACGCGCGCGATATCGGTCCCACCTCTCCCACCACCCCACCCCGGTTTCCGCTTTCGACTCACTGGCCCGCGCATGCGCGGGCCACCTACCACCCAACCCATGCGAAAACGCGAGACACTCTACTTGCACGCGCTGTTCGTCCTGGTCCGTCGGGAGTTCGAGGACGAGCGCGACCTGGCGGCCGCTCCGTTCGACGAGTACGACGAGACGGCGGTCGATCCGACCGCGGTCCACCGCCCGAAAGACGCACACGAGCGGGCGCTGTTCGCGCTCTCGACGGGTCTGAGCGCGACCGCCGCGTCGGCGACGGACGACACGGAGCGGCCCCGGTCGGACGCGGCAGGTTCGGACCAGTATGCGAGGTGACCGACGACGCGGGGTTCAGCCCCCGGTGTGCCCGTCCGCGTCGAGCGACACAAGACACTTGTCGCCGTACCCGTGGGGTCCCCGATAGCATGGCCTCGCCCGAAGAGCAACCGACGGAGCTCGAATTCCGGGTGACCAGTTCCGACTACGTGTTCGTCAGGGAGTCGGAACGCGGCTCCTGTCGGTGGATACTCCGGGAACTGCTGCCGCGGTCGAACGGCGAGTATCTGGAGTTCTTCGAGGTGCGCGACGCCTCGCCCGCGACCGTCGACCGGATCACCGGCGCCGGACCGGTCGAGGAGCGACTGGTCGACCATCACACCGACAACGGCGTGCTGGTCTGTCGCATCGAGGAGCCCGCCGACTGCGTCGCGACGACGCTCGCTGACGAGGAGGCGTTCCTCCGCGACCTCTGGGCCGAGGCGGGCGACGGTCACGTCGTCGCCGAAGTGTTGCCCTCCCGCGATGCGGGTGCGGTCGTCGAGTCGTTCATGGACGAACACTCCTCGGTCGAACTGGTCGCCAAGCGCGACCGTCCCCGCGAGGGGCCGCTGTTCCTCCGCCACCAGGTCCAGGACGTGCTCGCCAGGGAACTCACGGACCGCCAGCTGGAGGTGCTGGTGACCGCCTACCGGACCGGCTACTTCGAGCGACCGCGCGAGACGACCGGGGCGGAGGTCGCCGCGGACCTCGATATCTCGCCGTCGACGTTCTCCCAGCACCTCCGGGCCGCCCAGCGCAAGCTCCTCGGGGCCCTCTTCGAGGAGGGCGGCCCCGCCGCCGGCCACCGGATCGGCGCGGAGTGACCGGCCGATACCGGCGGCCTCGATTCGCGAACCCCCGCGACCGAGACGCGCCACCGACCGTGAGCGGTCGGCGTCGGAAGCGTCGGATTTTCGGCGCTCGGCCCCGAGCGTCCGGGCATGACCGACGCCGACATCCCCGAGAGTCACCCGCGCTACGAGTCGCTGCTCACCCGCCACCGCATCGAGGCGGGCGTCGAGAAGGGGATCACCTCTCGCCAGGGGCTCATCGCCCAGGGCCGCGGCGAGGCGTTCGACTACCTGCTCGGCGAGCGGACGCTTCCCTCGGCCGACGCCGCCGAACGAGCCGCTGCCGCCCATCTCCTCCTGGCCGACCACCCCGTCCTCTCGGTCAACGGCAACGTCGCCGCGCTGGTTCCCGGCGAAGTCGTCGACCTGGCCGAAGCGACGGCGGCCGACATCGAGGTCAACCTCTTCAACCGCACCGACGAACGGATGGAGCGGATCGCCGACCACCTCCGCGACCACGGCGCGAGCGAGGTGAAGGGCCTGACTGCCGACGGCCGTATCCCGGGACTGGACCACGAGCGAGCGAAGGTCGACGCCGACGGCATCGGCGACGCCGACGTGGTGGTCGTTCCCCTGGAGGACGGCGACCGCGCCGAGGCGCTGGGCGAACTGGGCAAGGTCGAGGTCGTGATCGACCTCAACCCGATGTCGCGCTCGGCGCGGGCGGCCGACGTGCCGATCGTCGACAACGTGATCCGCGCGGTCCCGGCGATCGCAGAGCACGCCCGCGATCTGGCCGATGCCGACCGCGAGACGCTCGAATCGGCCGTCGCCGAGTTCGACGCCGACGAGGCGCTGGCGGCCGCCGAGCGCGCGATCCGCGAGGGCGGCGACGACGACGAGACGTGAGGCCGCTGTCGGGTCGCCGGGTGGCGCGAACGCCGGTCGGACCGGCGACGGCCCCGGTCGCGGTCGGCCGGAACGTTGATACTCCTGACCGTGTCACTCCGTCGTAATGACCCGCGCACGCGACGGAGGAGTCTGACGTGCTCCCGAAACGGTTCGCCTTCGACCGGCGGCTACCCGACGAGGCGACGGTCCGGGCCGCGCTGGACGAGCGAGCGATCACCCCGTTCGGCCCCGGCGAGGACCTCGACCGCCTCCACCGGGTCCTCTACCCCGCGTTCCGGCTGACCTTCGAGTACGAGGCGTCCGAACTGCTCTCGTTCGGCGCGAACAGGGAGACGACGACCACGCTCGTCGACGGGCTGGTCGAGGGCAACGACCGGTTCGTCCACGAGTACGTCGACGGGACGGCCGACCCAGTGACGGTCGACCCCGGGGAGTTCGACCTGGGGAGCGACCATCCGGGCCTGGGGACCACGGTGATGCTGGAGTTCCAGGCGACGAACGACCGCGCCGAGAGCGTACTCGTCGAGCGGCTGCTCGACTATCGCGAGCGCCGCGCGGCCGCCGGCGAGGAGGCCGCCGCCGTCTTCCTCAACAAGTTCAAGGACGCCTACGGCCTGCCCAACGACTTCGACCCCGACGGCGGCATCGACGTGGTCGACGTGAGCCGCGTCTACCTGCCGTTCTGGCTCGCGGAGTTCCGTGCCGACAGCGCCGACCACGCCTATATCGTCTCCTTTCGCGACGAGAGCGACGCCGACGTGGACCACCCCGACGGCTGGGTGGCCGAGTGGGTCTCCGGCGACCCGACGGTCGTCGGCGACTTCGGGTACGAGGTCGACCTCGACCGCGTCCAGCGGAGCGCCGGCGACGCCGGAAGCGACGGCACCGGGAGCGACCGCGGGGTCGGGGACGCTGAGACGAACCACGAGGGCGGCCCCGACCCCCTGGACTCCTCGGGCAGTCGCGGCGCCGGGGCCGGCGACGGCGACACCGAAGCCGTCCAGCCCGACGGGGTCGAGATGAACGCCGATTCGCTCGTCGACCTCGCACCGGACCACGGCTTCGGCGAGGTCGGCGGGATGGCCGATCTCAAGGAGACCCTGCGCCACAAGGTCGTCCGGCCGGTCACCGACCCCGACCGGTTCGCCGAGTACGGCCTGAGCGTCGTCAACGGCGTCCTCCTGCACGGCCCGCCCGGCTGCGGGAAGACCTACGTCACCCGGGCGCTGGCCGGCGAACTGGGCCACGCCTTCGTCGAGGTCTCGCCCGCCGACGTGACGAGCAAGTACATGGGCGAGCCCGCCCAGAAAGTCGCCGACGTGTTCGAGATCGCCCGCGCGAACGCGCCCTGCCTCCTCTTTATCGACGAGATCGACGGGATCGCCGGCGACCGCGGCGGCGGCGCGGACATGAACTCCAGCGAGCAGCAACTGGTCAACCAGCTACTGACGGAGCTCGAATCGCTGGACGACCACGACGTGGTCGTGGTGGGCGCGACCAACCTCCTCGAAGACGTGGACCCGGCGATCCGTCGGTCGGGGCGGTTCGACGAGCGTGTCGAGGTGCCGCCGCCCGACGCCGACGCGCGGCGGGCCATCCTCGACCTGCACCTCGCCGGCCGACCCACGGTCGACGACCTAGACCGCTCGCCCGCCGTCGAGCGGACGGTCGGCTACGCCGCGAGCGACCTCGAGTTGATCGCCGAGAACGCGGCCCGCGAGGCGTTGCGCGACGAAGCGCCGATCGGCAAGTCCCACCTCGAATCGGCCCTCGAATCGACCGAGTCGAGCATCGGCGACTGGGTCGGCGTCTCGCACAAGGAAGGGACCCACGTCGTCCAGCCCGACGGGGTCGACCTGTCGGCCCACTCGCTGGTCACCGTCGACGTGGACCAGTCGTTCGGCGACGTGGGGGGCATGGCCGAGCTGAAAGCACGACTGCGCGAGACGGTGCTGGACCCGCTCTCGAACCCCGAGACCTACGACCGCTACGATATCGACGTGCTCTCCGGGCTCCTGCTGTACGGCCCGCCCGGCTGCGGCAAGACCCACGTCACGCGGGCGCTGGCGGGCGAACTCGACCACGCGTTCGTCGAGGTGTCCCCCGCCGATTTGACCAGCAAGTGGATGGGGAAACCGGAGGAGAACGTCGCCGACCTGTTCGAGATCGCCCGGGCGAACGCGCCGTGTCTCCTCTTTATCGACGAGATCGACGCCGTCGCGGGGTCGCGCGGCGGCATGAGCCAGGGCAGCCAGGGGATGGTCAACCAGCTGCTCACGGAGTTGGAGGCGCTCGACGAGGACGACGTGGTCGCCGTCGGCGCGACCAACCTGCTGGAGGACGTGGACGGGGCGATCCGCCGGTCGGGGCGGTTCGACGAGCGCGTCGAGGTGTCGCCGCCCGACGTCGACGCCCGACGGGAGATACTCGACCTGCACCTCGGCGAGCGACCGGTGGCCGACGCGGTTGACTGGGACCGGATCGTCGCGGGCACCGAGGGGTACGCCGCGAGCGACCTCGAACTCCTCGCCGAGAACGCCGCACGCAACGCGCTCCGCGCGGGCGACCCCATCGACGACGACCACCTCGACGCGGCGCTCGACGAGACGCAGTCGAGCCTGCGAAACTGGGGCGACGGCGACCGCTACGCCGAGAGCGACGCCGGCTCGGACCTGCAGTACTTCGGGTGAGCGACCAGCCAGCGCGTTCGAGGGGCGCTCAGGTCAGCGGCTCGTCGAGCGCGGCGTTCACCCGCGCTTCGAGGGCGCCCGACCGCACGAGGTCGGCGACGGCGGCCATCTCGTCGGCGAGCGGACGGTCACCCTCCAGCGGCGGGACGCGCTCGCGGACGGCCTCGTAGGCGGCGCCGCTGCCCCGTCCGGGGGCCAGGTCGTCGTCGACGAACTCGGCGGCCTGGGCGCCACAGCACAGTTCGACCCCGAGGACGCGAGCGACGCGGTCGGCCGTCTCGCGGGCGGCCCAGGCGGCGGTGGCGCTCATGCTGACGTGGTCCTCCTGGTTGCCGCTGACGGGCGTGTTGTCCGTCGACGCTCGGCCCGTGGCCCGGCACTCGTTGACGAGCGCGGCCGCGGTGTACTGGGCGATCATGTACCCCGAGCGGACGCCGGCGTCGGTGGTGAGGAACGGCGGGAGATGCGGCTCCTGGGTGTTGGGGTTGAGCATGCGGTCGACGCGGCGCTCGCTGATCGCGGCGAGTTCGGTCAGCGCGCTCGTGAGGTAGTCCAGCCGGAGCGCGAGGGGTTCGCCGTGGAAGTTGCCGCCCGAGAGGACCGCGGCGCGGTCGGTGCCGCTGGCGCGGGCGGCGGCGTCCGTGGCCCCGCCGTCGGATCGGCCGGCGATCGAGTCGCGCCGGAAGACGAGCGGATTGTCGGTGGCGCTGTTGAGTTCCGTCTCGACCGCCTCCCGGAGGTGGGAGACGGCGTCGCGGACGGCGCCGTGGACCTGTGGGAGACAGCGCGTCGAGTAGGCGTCCTGCACGCGGTCGCAGTTGCGGTGGGAGTCGACGATCTCCGAGTCGGCGGTCAGCCGCCGGAGGTTCGCCGCGCTGTCGGCCTGGCCGTCGTGCGGGCGGACCGCCTGGATCGCCGGGTGGCTCGGTACCGTCGAACTCAGCGTCACCTCCGTCGTCAGCGCGCCCGCCACGTCGGCCGCCCGGACCTGCCGCTCGGTATCGACGACGAGCAGGGCGCCCAGCCCGACCGTCAACTGCGTGCCGTTGATGAGCGCCAGTCCCTCCTTGGCGCCCAGCGTCAGCGGCTCCAGCCCCGCGCGGGCCAGCGCCGCCTCGCCGTCGAGCCGTTCGTCCCCGACCTCGGCCTCGCCCTCCCCGAGCAGGACGATCGTCGCGTGGGCCAGCGGCGCGAGGTCGCCGCTGGCACCGAGGCTTCCCGTCCGCGGGACGACGGGGTGGACCCCTTCGTTCAGCAACGCGGTGAAGTGGTCGACGACGACCTCGCGGACGCCCGAGTAGCCCTTGACGAGCGCGTTGATCCGGGCGACGAGCATCGCGCGGACCGCCTCGGTCGGCAGGGGCTCGCCGCTGCCGGCGCTGTGGCTCCGCAGGAGGTTCGTCTGCAACTGCGCGACCGCCTCGCGCGGGATGCGCTCGTCGACGAGTTCGCCGAAACCCGTGTTCACGCCGTAGACCGCTTCGTCGCTCTCGACCACCTCCGCCACGCGCTCGCGGGCGGCGCGGACGGCCTCGCGGGCGTCGTCGGCGATCGCGACTTCGGCGCCCTCGCGGGCGACGGCGGCCACGTCCGCGGGGGTCAGCGACTCGCCGTCGAGGACGACCGCGCCTCCGCCCCCGGCATCAGACATCGGTCTCACCGCCGGACCCTCCGTCGTTCGCGTCGTGACTCCCGGTCCACTCGGGGCCGACGACCGGGCGTCCGTCCTTCAGCACGGTCGCGACGCGGTTGATCCCGTAGCTGTAGGGGACGTGGACGTGCGAGGGCGCGTCGAGGACGACCAGGTCGGCGGGCGCCCCCTCGCGGACGACGCCCAGGTCGGGGCGGTCGAGCGCGCGGGCGCCGTTTCGGGTCCCGGCCACGAGCGCCTCGGCGGGCGTCAGTCCCATCTCGACGCAGGCCAGCGCGCTCGCGAAGCCCATGCTCTGGGAGTGGCAGTTCGGGTTGAAGTCGGTGGCGACGGCGACGGGGGCGCCCGCCTCGACCATCGCCCGCGCGTCGGCGTAGTCGGCGCCGAGGCCGAACGCCGTTCCCGGCAACAGCACCGGCGCGACGCCCGCCTCCACGAGCGCGGCCACGTCCTCGTCGGTGGCGTGCAGGAGGTGGTCGGCGCTGGCGGCACCGACCTCGGCCGCGAGCTTCGCGCCGCCGCGGTGGGCGAGTTCTTCGGCGTGGACCTTCGGCGTCAGGCCGCACTCGGCGCCCGCCCGGAGGACTCGCCGGGACTGGTCGACGGTGAACGCCCCCTCGTCGCAGAACACGTCACAGAACTCGGCGATCCCCTGATCCGCGACGGCCGGGAGCTGTTCGTCCACGACCCGGTCGACGTAGTCGTCGTCGCTCACGGGATCACCACTCCCCTCGTAGTCCCGCGGGACCGCGTGGGCACCCATGAACGTCGGGATCACGTCCACGGGGTGGCGGTCGTCGGCACGGTCGACGACGTCGAGCATCCGCAGTTCGGTTTCGGTGTCGAGGCCGTAGCCCGATTTCACCTCGACGGTGGTCGTTCCGTGAGTCAGCATCACGTCGAGGTGGTCGAGCAGGTTCCCGAGCAGTTCGTCGTCGCCGGCGGCCCGCGTCGCGCGGACGGTGCGGTGGATGCCGCCGCCGTTCGCGAGCAACTCGCCGTAGGTCGTCCCCCGGAGTTTCGCCTCGAACTCGTCCGAACGGTCCCCGGCGAAGCAGGCGTGGGTGTGCGAGTCGACGTAGCCGGGGATCACCGCCCGACCGCTCGCGTCGACTTCGTGGGCGGCGTTTTCCGGTGGGTACTCGCGAGTCACCTCGTCGGTGGGTCCCACCGCCGCGACCGCGCCGTCGACGACCGCTATCGCGCCGTTCTCGACGATCCCCGCGGGGTCGTCGCTCCCCAGCCCGCCGGTCGCGGTCGCCGCCTCGGCGGCGCCGTGGACGACGGCGTCGAGATCAGCCATCGAGGGCCCCCGTGCGGGAGTGGCGGCCTTTCGGCGCGGCGAGGCTGGCGAGGAAGTGCGCGAGAGCGCGGGCGGCGGCGTCGACGGTGCGTCCGCCCTCGTCCAGCGACGGCGCGCACTCGACGACCTCGAAGCTCGCCACGCGGCCGTGGGTGGCGACGTGTTCGAGCAGCCGATACAGCTCCCGGGTCAAGAGCCCGCCCGGCGTCGGCGCGCTGACGCCCGGCGCGGCCGCCGCGTCGAGGACGTCCACGTCCACGCTGACGTAGATGGCGTCCACGTCGCCCAGCGAGGCGATGGCGTCGTCCATCGCGTCGATGGGGTCGGCGGCCACCTCGGCGGGGGTGAACACCCGTCCACCCTGTTCGTGGAGGAAGTCGTGGTAGGCGGTCGAGGTCTCGAAGTTGCGGGCGCCGACGACGGCGAGTTCGTCGAGGCCGTCGGCGAACAGCTGTCGGTACGGCGTGCCGCTGGTCGGACCGGTCCCGTTGCGGACCTCGCGGCAGTCGAGGTGGGCGTCGAAGCTGATGGCGCCCAGCGATCCGCGGTCGAGTAGCGGCGCGGCGTTCGGGTACGTCAGCGAGTTGTCGCCGCCGAGGAAGACGGGGACGGCGCCGCGGCCGTAGAGGTCGCTCGTCACCTCTCGGACCCGCTCCTGGGTGCTCGCCACGTCGGGGCCGCCCCCCTCGGTCTGGTCCGGGAGGGCCACGTCGCCGAGGTCGCCGAGCGCGAGCGACTGGCCGGTCGAACCGTGGTCGTGGCCGGGGGTCCCCCTCCGTCGCTCGTCGCGAGCGACAGGTCCGACATCGACGTGGTGCGTCTTCGCCGCGGCGAGCGACTCGCGGATCGCGGCCGGTCCGTCGGCCGCGCCGCGGCGGCCGATAACCCCGCCGTCGTAGGGTTCGCCGACGAGCACGGCGTCGAACGCGTGGAGATCCTCCAGCGACGCCCGCTCGACGGCGTCGCCGAGTTGCTCGTCGTTCGGGTCGTCCGAGGGACCGCTCCACTCCGGCGGCGGCGAGAACGCGGCCGCGCCCGCTTCGCCGTCACGCATCTCGGTCCTCCATCGGGACGGCGATATCGGACGCGCGGGCCTGTTCCAGCGCCCGCTCGTAGCCCGCGTCGGCGTGGCGGACGACGCCCATCCCGGGGTCGGTGGTGAACACGCGCTCGGCCTTCTCGGCGGCCAGGCCGGAGCCGTCGAGGACGACGTGGTTGTTGGTGTGCAGGGAGTTGCCGATCCCGACGCCGCCGCCGTCGTGGACGCTCACGACGTCCGCGCCCGCCGCGCAGTTGAGCAGGGCGTTGAGGATCGGCCAGTCGGCGACGGCGTCCGAGCCGTCGCGCATGGCCTCGGTCTCCCGATTGGGCGAGGCGACGCTGCCGGCGTCGAGGTGGTCCCGGGTCACGACGACGGGCGCCCGGATCTCGCCGTCCGCGACGAGGTCGTTGATCCGCAGGGCGAAGCGGGCGCGCTCGGTGAGTCCCTCCTCGTCGCCGGTTTCACCGGCTCCGCTCCGAGACGCCTGCGGCGTCTCGCTCGTTGCGGCCCCGAGCCAGCAGACTCGCGCCGGGAGTCCCTGGAACGAGACTCGCTCCTGTGCGAGGTCGATCCAGCGGTGGAGGGCGTCTTTCCCGGGAAACAGCTCCTTGACGGCCTCGTCCGTGCGGTGGATGTCGGCGGGGTCGCCCGACAGCGCCACCCAGCGGAAGGGGCCCTTCCCTTCGCAAAAGAGCGGGCGGACGTACGCCGGGACGAACCCGGGGAAGTCGAAGGGTACGCGCTCCCGGGCGGTCGCGCCGGAGACCGGCCAGGGGTCCTCACTACCTCCGTCGGCCCGGAAGTCGGCGACCTGGCCGCGGATGTTGTTGCCGTACTCGACGGCCACGGCACCGCGCTCCTGCAGTTCGAGGACCGCGTCGACGTGCCGTTCCATCGTTTCGAGGCTCTCGCGTTCGTAGCGGTCGGGGTCCGCCTCGCGCAGTTCGTCGGCCTCGGCGACGGTGTAGCCCGAGGGATAGTACCCCTCCAGGGCGTCGTGAGCGGACGTCTGGTCGGTGACGATATCGGGGACGAAATCGCGTTCGAGCATCGCTTCGAGCACGTCCGCGGCGTTGCCGTGGACGCCGACCGAGTACGGCTCACCCGATTCGGCGGCCCCCTCGGCGCGCTCGATGGCTTCGTCGAGGTCGTCGGTCTTCGCCTCGCAGTAGTCCGTCTCGATGCGGCGGTCGATGCGGCCCTCGTCGACCTCGGCAGCGATACACACCCCGCCGTTCATCGTTACCGCGAGCGGCTGGGCGCCGCCCATGCCGCCGAGGCCGCCCGTGACGACGATCCTGCCTTCGAGGGATCCGTCAAAGTGTTGGCGGCCCGCCTCGGCGAGCGTCTCGTAGGTCCCCTGGATGATCCCCTGCGTGCCGATGTAGGCCCACGACCCGGCGGTCATCTGGCCGTACATGATCAGTCCCTTCGCCTCCAGTTCGTGGAACTGTTCCCAGGTGTCCCAGCGGCCGACGAGGTTGGAGTTGGCGATGAGGACCCGAGGCGCCCGCTCGTGGGTCTCGAAGCGTCCCACTGGCTTCCCGGACTGGACGAGCAGCGTCTCCGTGTCGCCCAACTCGCGGAGTTCCGCGACGATAGCGTCGTACGCGTCCCACGAGCGGGCGGCGCGGCCGGTCCCGCCGTAGACGACCAGGTCCGCCGGCCGCTCGGCGACCTCGGGGTCGAGGTTGTTGTCGAGCATGCGGAGCGCGGCCTCCTGGCGCCAGCCCTCGCACTCGACGTCTGTCCCCGTCGTCGCTCCCGGGTCGGCGCGCCACCGGTCGCTCGGTTCGCCGACCGCGGCGTCGTCGGGCTCCTGCTGTGACATACGGTAGCTTGGATCGAGACGGACAAAAGCGCGATGCCGGCTGGCGTCGGGCCGATCGGAGACGGGGCGGTCGCGTCGCGGCTCGGCTACAGCGGGACGCGACTACGGCGCGGTGAGGGTGACGGTGCCGGCGGTCCCGCTCGCGGTCGCGTTCGCGACGAACGACTCGGAGCCGCCGAAGACGACGACCGTCTCGTCGCCGATCCGGGTCGACCGAAGACTGGTCGCGTTTCGCGATTCGAGGTCCGTTTCGAGGTCGGCGACGGCCGCGGCGAGTTCGTCGGCGTCGTCCTCGGAGTCCATCCGGAGGACCCAGGCGACGCTCGGATCGGCATCGTCGCCGAACCGAACGAGTCTGTCGGCGCCCCACCCCGTCGCGGCGGTGTCGACGCGCTCGTCCGAGAGGCCAGCGTGGAGCCACGCCCGGAGTTCGACCTCGCCCGCTCGACGGCGCTCCCCGACCGCCCAACGGTCGCCGCCGTCGACCGTCACGTCCAGCGAACGGACCGGTTCCGCGCCGGGTTCGAGGCGGTGGACGACCGCTTCGGCGGACCCGGGCGGCGACTCGAAGACCGCCGAGAGGTTCGTCGGCTCGTCGACTCGCCACTCGACGTAGCGCGCCCCGAAGTAGACCTCGCCGGCCGTCTGTCGGTAGGTTCCGGGAGCGTGGTCGTACAGACACTCCCTGACCCCGACAGGCCGAGACCCGTTCCAGCGCTTGTCGTAGCGGTCGGCGTACTGATTCGTGGTGTACACCGCGACACCACCCGTGAGGTAGGTGGACGCCTCACCGAGTTCGATCATTTCCACGGACCCTGACGCCTGTCCCTGGAACATATGACCGAGTTCGTGGACGAAGATCAGCTCGACGGCTTCCGCCGAGAGGGTCCCCTGCGTGATGGAGATGGAGTCACCGCCGGACGCCGGATAGAACGTCGGACAGTTGGATACCGAGCCCGCCTGCAGTCCCAACGCCGCCTGGTACGGGCGCGGTTCGATCGTCGAGAAGTCGAACGCATCTCGGTCCTCGATGACGACATCGGGAGCCGGTGCGTCGACGCCGAGCAGCCGCTCGACGCGGCGGTAGACGACCGTCGCGTTGAACGGGAGCTCCCCACCGCGAACGGCGACGCGCTGACTCTCGCCGACGCCGTCCGGATCGCCCGGTTCGACTCCGCGCTCGGTGGCCGACGGCTCCGATCCAACGGGGGGTACGGTCGATGTCGCTCCCGGGTCCGAACCGGTCGCGGCCGGCGTCGGATCCGGCGTCGTACTCGCGCCGAACGGGGCTCCACACCCCGCGAGGACGAGGAGACAGGCGCACAGCAGCGTCGGGAGGGCTCGTCGAGTCGCCATGTCGCTCGATGGAACTGTAACTTCAAAATACGATCGGATCGATACGTTCGGCTACGGGACGGTGATCGTCACGTCGCCGGCGGAGCCGGTGGCCTCCCCGCCCGCCGCGAACGACTCGGTCCCGGCGAAGACGACGACCGTCTCGTCGCCGACGCGGGCCGTCTCGACGTTCGTCGCGTTTCGCGATTCGAGCGTCGCTTCGAGGTCGCCGACCGCCGCGGCGAGTTCGTCGGCGTCGGTCGACGAGTCCATGCGCAGGACCCAGGCGACGCCCGTCTCGCCGCCCCGGTCGAAGGCGAGGATCTCGTCGCCTCCCCAGCCGGCCGCGGCGGTGTCGACACGGTCGGCGGGGAGGCCGGTGTAGAGCCACGACCGGAGTCGGAGTTCACCCGCTCGCTCGCGCGTGTCGCCGATCCAGCGGCCGCGCTGTCGGACCGACACCGAGAGGTTCGCGACCGGTTCGGTCCCGGGCGCGAGCCCGTGGATCACCTGTTCGGTCGTCCGTGGCGGCGCGCGGTACACCGCCGAGAGGTTCGCCGGCGAGTCGAGCCGTTGCTCGAAGTGCAGCCCCCCGAAGTAGTAGCGGCCGGCGAGTCCGCGAGTGCCGTCGCCGACGCGGTCGTAGATGCACTCGCGGATGCCCAGCGGGGTCCGTCGGTTCCACGTCTTGTCGTAGCGGTCGGCGTAGCGGTCGGCGACGTAGACGGCGCTGCCCTCGGTGAGCGCGTGGTCGACGGCGTACCGTTCGATCTCGCCGACCCGCTCGTACCCGGCGAGGTCGTCCTGAACGATGTGGACGAACTCGTGGGCGAGGACCAGCTCGACGGCCTGGGCCGAGAGGTTCCCCGGCGCGATGGAGACGGTGTCGGTGGTCGCGAAGGCGGGATAGAACTGGCCACACTGCGAGACCGACCCGCCGTCGCGGCGGTAGCCCAGCGCCTCGGTGGTCGGAGCGAGCTCCGGCGAGGAGAATTCGATCGGTCCGTCGTCGGTCACCTCGACGGTCGGCGCCGGTGCGTCGGCCCCCATCACCCGCTCGACCCGCTGGTACACCATCGTGGCGTTGACGGGCAACTCCCCCCCGCGGACGACGACGCCGTCGCTCTCACCGACGCCGTCGGAGCCGCTGTTCGCCGTCGGTGTCGGGGTCGGCGTCGGTGTCGCCGTAGGCGTCGGTGTCGGGGTCGCTGTCGGCGTCGCCGTAGGCGTCGGTGTCGCTGTCGGCGTCGGTGTCGGAGTAGCCGTCGGTGTCGGCGACGGACTCGGTGTCGGCGAGAGGGTCTGTGGGGCCGAAGGCGTCGCGGTCGGTGTGACCGGGCCGTTCGCAGCCGTCGGAGCGGGGGTCGGTCCGTCGTCGGTGGGCGCGGGCGTCGAGCCGCCACCGAGGAGCGTCGAACACCCGGCGAGGACGACGAGCGTTGCGAGGAGGAGGGTCGCGGTCGGGACGCGGGAACCCATCGCCCCACCTTGGAATGTTAGACAATAAATAGTTCCGGTCGGCGGGACCGCCGTCACTCGGTCCGGGCCGACTCGGCGAGGTCGACGGCGAGGGCGGCCGCCTCGGTCGCCGTCTCGCCGAAGACGTACGTGACCGGTTCGATACCGAACGCTCCCTCGTGATAGGCCACGCGGGGGACGGCGCCGCGGTCGCGGAAGCGCTCGCGCAGGCGCTCGCCGCGCTCCTCGTAGTCGGCGTCGAACGCCAGGGGGTCGATCCCGCGGTCGCGAGCGGCGGCGAGCAGCCCCTCGGACGTGGCGAGGTTGAGCGCGCCGCGGGTTTCGGGGTCGACGGCCGTCGCGGCGCGGATCGTCTCGGCGACGCGCTGGGAGGCGCCGAACTCCGGGTCGGCAGGAAGCACGACCCGGCCGTTGACCGCCTGGAGCCGGCCCGGGACCGCGGCCACGTCGGTCGGATCGGCGGCGTCGGGGACGGCGGTCCCGACGTTCGTGCCGACGTTGGGGACGTGTTCGGCCATCCCCGGCTCGTTGGCGATCCGACGAGCGGCCCGGCGGACGGCCGCCAGCGCCTCGCGCTCGGCGAGGACGGCGTCGTCGGTCCCCCGGACGCACAGATCACAGCCCAATCCATCGAGCGCGGGCATCTCCTCCTCGTGGACGGCGCAGATGGGGCCGCGGTCCTCGAAGACGCGAACGAGGTCGAGCAGCTCCGAGAGAGCCTCGTAGCCGTCCATCGAGCCGTCGGCGAACCCCTCGGCGATGGCCTCGACGGTCGCGGCCATCCGCTCGTCCTCGGCGAAGCGGTCCTCGACGGTCACGTCGCCGCGGAGGTACTTGCTCACCGCCGCTTGGGTCAGTCCGAGGCGGTCGGCGACCTCCTTCTGAGTGAACCCGCGGTCGTGCAACTCCGTCGCCAGCATCGCCCGCGCGGTCGGGAGGAACCGCTCGACCACGATCTCGCTGGGCAACCGCAGTGACATGCCCACACGTTCGCCTGTCCACGGTATAAGCTCGTTGTACAACGAACCCGTGCGGAACCGTGTCGTCGTTCCCCTTCGCGCTCCCGACTGGTCGATTATACAATCGAGTTATATCGAAAGTTGCTTTACCACTGGCTGGTAACACTGGTTAATATGAGCCAGGAAGGCTTCGACAAGTTCAGCGACGTCGGCGAGGCGGAAGTCACCCGAGCGATCGGCCAGGAGTGGACCGAGGAGTTCATGGACTTCTCCGACAGCGACGTGATCATCGTCGGCGGGGGCCCCTCGGGCCTGATGGCGGCGAAAGAACTCGCAGAGCGGGGCGTCCAGGTGATGGTCGTCGAGAAGAACAACTACCTCGGCGGCGGCTTCTGGCTGGGCGGGTTCCTGATGAACAAGGTCACCGTGCGCGACCCGGCCCAGCAGGTCCTCGACGAACTCGACGTCGACCACAAGCAGTCCAAGGACAGCGAGGGGCTGTACGTCGCCAACGGCCCGGAGGCCTGTTCGGGCCTCATCAAGGCCGCTTGCGACGCGGGCGCGAAAATGCAGAACATGACGGAGTTCACCGACATCGTCATCCGCGAGGACCACCGCGTCGGCGGCATCGTCATGAACTGGACGCCCGTCCACGCGCTGCCCCGCGAGATCACCTGCGTCGACCCCATCGCCGTCGAGGCGGACCTGGTCATCGACGCCACCGGTCACGACGCGATGGCCGTCAAGAAGCTCGACGAGCGCGGCGTCCTCAACGCGCCGGGCATCGGCGAGGAGAACAGCGGCATGGACCAGACCGGCGACGACACCTACGGCGCCCCCGGCCACGACTCGCCCGGCCACGACTCGATGTGGGTCGGCGAGAGCGAGGACGCCGTCGTCGAGCACACCGGCCTCGCCCACGACGGCCTCGTCGTCACCGGCATGGCCACCGCGACGACCTACGGCCTGCCGCGGATGGGCCCGACGTTCGGCGCCATGCTCGTCTCCGGCAAGCGCGCCGCCCAGGTCGCCCTCGACGAACTCGAAGTCGACGCCGACCCCGTCGACCTGACGAGCCGCGACGCCGTGGCGTCCGCCGACGACTAGCGTAGACGACCAACCAATTGTTCTGACGCGCGCTGTCGTCTCGGAATCGCTCGCGATTCCGATGGGCCGTCAGAGCTTGCCTCTGACGTTGGCGGCTCTCGTGCCGCGACAGTACCGTGCGAGGGATGAGTGAGCGAGCGAATCGGCTGGGGAGGTTTGTGGCCGATTGCGGTGCTGTGCGAGCGGGTCGAGGGCTTTCGCCGAGTACGCAGACAGTGCCCCGAACGGATCAGCACAACTGCTGTTCACTCATTCGATCCCCGACAGACCTACACGCGAACCCTACCAACATCCGGTTGTGACAGAGGAGCCCGAGTACTGCCGCCTCTGCGGCCGAGAACTCCACGTCGACCTCGCCGCCACGGACAGCCGGAACTGCTGTCTCAACGCGACGCCGATCGCGGGCACCTGCCCCGAGCACGGACCGGTCGGCCCGCACCACGCGACGACCGACCCGTCCTGACGGAGCGCACGGCGACGGGATCCGGCGAAACACAAGGGATTTAGAGCAACTCGTCAACGATCGAATAGAGTGCGACGGAGAACGATCCTGGCTGCGCTCGGGGCCGCGGCGGTGGGGTCGCTGGCGGGCTGCACAGGGGGATGCTCGCCCACGGGCGGGGGAGACACCGACCGCGGGGGCGACGCGGCGACCGGCTGGCGGCAGGTCGGCGGCGGCCCTCACCACACGGGTCGTGCCGCCCCCGAGGAACGACCGCCGTCGGACCCCTCGGCGACGACGCTGGGTCTCGAACCGGTGACTGACAGCGAGCAAGTACACTACTCGCCCGCGAGCGCGCCGGCCGTCGCGGACGGTCGGACGTACGTCGCGACGGGGGTGGGGAGCGAGTGGGACGACGACCCGCCCGGCGGCGTGTACGCGCTCGACCCGGGCCGGTCCGAACCGGTCTGGTCGGTGGCGGTCCCGTCGGGGGTGACCGGGCCGCCGGCGGCGGTCGGCGACGCCGTCGTCGTCGGCGTCCGCGACGAGTCGCTGACCGCCTACGACGCCGAGACGGGCGAACAACGGTGGCGGGTCGCGCTCGGCGGGACGCCCGGTTCCCCGGTGGTCGCCGGCGACCGGGTCTACGTCGGCACGGACGCGGGCCGGCTCGCGGCGGTCGACCCGGGTGGCGCCGAGCGATGTGCCAGCCGGTCGCTCGTGCCGGCGACGGCCAGGCTCACGAAGGGCGGACGGCCGATCCCGGCGGCGCCGGCCGTCGACGGCGAGACGGCGTATCTCCTCGTCGACGGGCGAGCCGAGAACGCGTACGACGAGCGGACGGCCGAGTTGGTGGCGCTCGACCTCGCGTCGGGGGCCGAGCAGTGGCGGTACGCGGCGTCGACGGCGGACCCGCTCGCGGCGCCGTCGGTCGGTGACGGCATCGTTTACGTGTCGCTGGGCGGCGCAGTCCACGCGGTCGACGCGAGCGACGGGACTCGCGAGTGGCGCTTCGCGACCGGCTTCGACCGGCCGAGCCGCCCGGCGGTCGGCGACGGCACCGTCTACGTGAGCGCGAAGAACGTCTACGCGCTGGACGCGGCCACGGGGACAGAGCGGTGGCGCCACGTCAACACGTACGCCGACCGGGACGCCGACCGGGTGCCGCGACATGACGCACCGGTCGTCGCCGGCGACCGGGTCTACGCCGGCCTCGGCGCGCTGGACGCCGCGACGGGCGAGCGCGTCTGGGGGGAGTTCGGCAACCGCGCGGAGTCCGAGTACTTCTGGGGAGACGAGTTCAGGGGGAACGTGGCGCCGGCCGGGCCGGCGGTGGCGGACGGCTCGACGGTCGTGACGCTGCGGTCCGGGCGGGTGGTGTGGTTCGAATGAACCGACGGGCGTACCTCGCGGCCGGGGCGAGCGCCGCGGCGCTGGTCGCCGGCTGTTCGCTCGGCGACACCGAGAGCGACCGCACCTGCTCGGTCGACCCGGCGCGCAATCCCGGCACTGCGGGCTGGCCGACCGCGACGGGCGACTGGCGGAACACGCGGTCGGTCCCGCGGGCGGCGATGCCCGAGCCGCCGCTGTCGATCCAGTGGACCCACGCGGTCGGCGGCCACATCGGAATCCCCGCGCCGACTGTCGCGGACGGCACCGTCTACACGACGAACATGGACACGACGCTGTACGCAGTCGGGGCGGAGGAGGGGCGGGCGCGCTGGAGCGCGCGGATGGCCGGCCCGGGCCTGCCGGTCGTCGCGGGCGACGCGCTGGCGGTCGGCGTGGACGACAGTCACCTCAGGGGTGTCGGGCGAGCCGACGGGGACGAACGCTGGACGGCGAGGCTCCCGGCGGGCGACCGGTTCCCCTACAGGCGACCGGCCGTCGCGGCCGAGTCGGTACTCGCGCCGACGGAACTCGGGCTGGTGGCGTTTGACCCAACCACTGGCGAGGTTCGGTGGCGCTACCGGACGGGGCTGTCGACCGCGCGCCATCCGGCGGTGGCCGACGGGACCGTCTACGTCGGCGGCGCGGACGCGTACGTCCACGCGGTCGACGCCGCGACGGGCGATCGACGGTGGTGGACCAAGACGGCGACAGCGGTCGAGACCCCCGTCGCCGCTGCTCACGGGGCGGTGTACGCCGGGACCGCCGACGGGACCGTCGTCGCGCTGGACGGGGCGACCGGCGAGGTGCGGTGGCGCGGCGAGGTCGACGACCGCCCCGAGCGACTGGCCGTCGACGGCGGTCACGTCTACGTCGGGACCGGCGGGGGACTGGTCGCGCTGCGGGCCGACTCGGGCGAGCGGTGCTGGCGCTACGACGGGTTCAGTCCCTCCTACGCCGGCGGGCTGGCGGCGAGTCCCGACCGGATATTCGCGACGGAAACCGGATCAGACGGCGATATCCCGGGGACCATCGTCGCGCTCGACCCCGCGAGCGGCGAGGTGGCGTGGCGCTTCGCCGGCGCGGCCGACCGGCTGACCAGCGGCCCGGCGGTCGTCGACGGGGCGCTGTACGTCGGCGGCGTGGCCGAGGCGACGCTCTCGCTAGTCAAACTCGCCTGAGCCCGGGGACCGACTCCGGTGGGGCGGTCACCTTCGGACCGGCCGGTCCGCTCAGGCCGGCTTCCCGAACGCGAACAGCGTCATCGGCGTCTGGCCGTCGGCGTGCGGGGCGAGGTACTCGGCGACCTCGGTGTCGAAGAACGTGAACCCCCGGCCACCGAGCGACCTGTGGGCGTAGGTCGCCAGATACAGCCGTCCCAGGACGACCCCGGCCTCCAGTTGCGCGAGCCGATACCCTCGGTTTCCGAACTCCGAGACGACGGCGTCCACGTCGGCGACGAGGTAGACGTTCACCGCGGCGTCGCCGACCACGTCCTGGCCGAGCGCCAGTTCGCCCGCTCGCTCGCGGTCCGTCTCGCGGACCCGCTCCAGCTCGTCGGTTCCGGGGTGATACTCGTAGACGCCCGACTCGATCCCGGAGACCGCGTGGACGAGGCAGTAGCAGTCGACGAGCCCGCGCAGGTCGCCGGCGAAGGCGTCGGCCGGAACCCCGCCCAGCGCCCGGTCCATCACGGTCGCGAACTTCCGGGCGCTGATGGGTTCGCGGCTGTACTCGCGACAGGACCCGCGGCGCTCGATGGCGTTCCCGACCGGGCGAGCCGACGCGGTCTCGGCGTCCACGGGGTCGAGGTCGACCCACTCCGCGTCGTCCGCGCGCTCGCCCAACGAGGCGTCGGCGACCTCGTGGACGAAGATCCCGCGCCACGCCGCCGCGGCGTCCCCGTCCTCCAGCCGGCTCCCTCGCCACGCGTCCGAAACGAGCGGATAGTCGACGGGGTCCTCGGAGAGCGGCCGCTCGGCGGGATCGATCGGGTCGACGTCGGGCGTCTCGACGCTCTCGGCGACCGGCGATCCCGACCCGACTGGGGCGAGCGCCAGCGGCGCCTCCTCGTCGGGATCGAGCCCGAGCAACTCGACGACGGGGTCGTCGGCAAAGCCGGCGACGATTTCCGCGCGGTGGCCGCCGCCGTGGGCGACGGCGAGCAGGTTCGCGAGGACCGTCCCCGCGTCCCAGAAGGCGTGGCGGTAGGTCCGATCGCGATACTTCCAGGCGTTGCGCCACCACTGAGAGGTAGCGACGAACGTGACCGGGGCGTCGGCGACACCGGAGTGGTCGCCAGAGGCCGCCTGGAGGACGCCGCGATAGTCGCCCTCGCGGAGTACGTCGAACTCGCCGGACTGGGGGTCGAAGTGGTAGACGCCCGGGGAGAACGCGCCGCAGTCGCCGGCGACGGCGTAGCAGTCGACGTGGTAGAGCGCGCCGGTGCAGGCGGCCGCGCGGTACCGGTACCGCTCGCCGCCGATCTCCAGCTCCGTCGTGATCCCGGCGGCGTAGTGACAGAGCGTCCCGATGTCGGGGTCGCCGTCGGCGTCGGTCGCGGCGGCCGGCGGCGCGGGACCGTCGGTCGCGACGGCCGCGAGCGCGGGCGTCTCCGGCGGGTCGGGCTCGCCGTTGGGCGAGACCCGAGGCAGGTCCTCGTAGGTCTTGTCGGGCCGGGGCCGGTTCGACTCTTCGCGTTCGAAGTCCCGCTCGCGGAGCCGCTCGGGCGAGTAGCTGGTCCGCTCGTGGTACTCGCGGGCGTCGACCATGCCGGCGGTTCGACCGGGCCGGTCTAACCGCTTGGGGTGGTGTAGAGCGCGCCGACACGCCCCGAGTGGTCGCCGAGACAACACTATCGGTCGGGGGATCGAACGGGGAGTATGACGACGGAGGACACGACGGTCGCGGTCGCCTGCCAGGGCGGGGGGAGCCACACGGCGTTCGCCGGCGGTGCGCTGGCCGAGTTGTTCGAGGGGCTGCCCGCGGACTACGCGGTCGAGGGGCTGAGCGGCACGTCGGGCGGCGCGATCACGGCCGCGGCGGCGTGGGACGCGCTCCGCGCGGACGGCCCGGACGCGGTTACCGGACGAGTGGCCGGCCTCTGGGCGGACATCGCCGCGGACACGGTGGCCGAGCGGACGGTCAACGACCTGGGCGTGTGGACGGTCGGGCTCGCGGCGGCGGGGGCGCCGCTCCCGTCGGTGAGCCCGTACGCGAACCCGGCGGCATGGGCCGGACGGGCGCAGCTGCGCGCGCTCGTCGAGACTCACGTCGACTTCGACCGTTCGGTCGAACCGGAGGGCCCGCGGCTGTTCGTCAGCGCTGTCGACGTACTCGCCGGGCGGTTTCGGACGTTCGACGAACGCGCGGTGACCCCCGAGGTGTTGCTGGCGTCGGCCGCGGCGCCCCGGATCTTCCCGGCGGTCGACCTCGACGGCGTCCCTCACTGGGACGGGCTGTTCGCGCGGAATCCGCCGATCAAACCCTTCCTCGTCGAACCGGACGACGTGGCGGACAAGCCCGACGAGATCTGGGTCGTCCGGGTCAACCCCGGCCGTCGCGAGACCGAACCGCGGAGCGAGCGGGCGATCGCCGACCGCCGTGACGAGCTGGCGGCCGACATCTCGCTGACCGAGCAGATCGACTTCGTCGAGCAGGTCTCGGAGTGGCTCGAGGCGGAGTGGCTCCCCCGCTCGGCGTACAAACCGGTGACCGTCCGACAGGCCGTCCTCTCGAAGCCGCTGTCGCTGGCCTCGCGGGTCGACCGCGACCCCGACCTGATCGACGACCTGTTCGAGCGGGGACGGGCCGCCGGCGCCGCCCTCCTCGCCGACCTCCCGTGAGCCGGCCGCGCCCGGGCGCCCCGCCGCCGGTCACGCGGGCTCGACTACCAGCGTCTCAGTCGCGCCGGGCTGGAACTCGTAGGGCACCTCGCGGAACTCGACGGCGTGGCCCTCCGCGCGGAGCGCGTCGGCCACGGGCTCGACGAACGACGACCGGGTGCGGTCGAGCGAGTGCAGCGGAAAGACGCGCACCTCCTCGCGGGCGACGCGCACGAGGTCGCGGAGGGCCGCCTCGTGAAACGCGCGGTCGAGCCGGTCGTCGTAGACGAACAGCAGATTCGCCGCGAGGGCGAGGTCGACGCTGTCGTCGGCGAGCGGGATGTCGGGGAGCACGCCCGCGACGTACCGGCCGGGGTGAGTCGCGTAGTCGGCGAGGAATCGCTCGGCGGCCGCCCGGAGGTACCGGCCGCGCGTCTCCGCGTCGCCGTAGAAGTCCCAGACGAAGAGATCCCGCTTCTCGCGGAGCTGATCGAGGTTGTACGCGATGGCCTCGTCGAGCCGCGGTTCGAGTTCCGCGGTCGCCGGGCCGTAGAGGGGATCCACGGCGACCGCACCGTCGGCGAGTTCCGCCGCCGTCGCCGTGAACGCCCCCGCTCCTCCGCCGCAGTCCAGCACTTCTCTCCCCGCGATGTCCTCGACTCGCAGGTCGAACATCCGCCGGTACTCCGCGAACGTTCGCCCGATCGTCAGGAAGTCGGCCTCGACCTCGAACATCTCGCAGGACATGATTGTGTTGTAATGTACAGTATTGTACACTGGTGTATAATAATTCCGGGTTCGTAACTCGAAATCATCCGGCAAGCGAGTGACCAGTCAGAATATGGCGTGTGGGAACGTACCACGAACTATGCCCGAGACAGCAACGCGGGAGCGCGACTACGTGGGGTGTCCGGCGCCGGCGTGCAACCGGAAAGACAGGCGGAGCGTCATCAGGGAACACCTCGCCGAGATGGACGACCAGCGCCACGAACGCTTCGACGGCACGGAGATATAGCCGTCGCGGAACCACGGTTCGACCGCGAGCCGCAACTCGTTTGACCGGGTGGTACCACCGATTCGTATGGTCGAAGAGGTCACCCTGTATCGGGCACCCACCACGGAGGCCGACGCCGACGCGGTCGCCGACTGGCTCCGCGAGCGGGTCGGTGCCGACGTGAGCGTACGCGACAGGTTTCTGTCCGTCTTCGGGGACGAGAACCGGGACGGTGACGGGAGCCTCGCCGAGTCGTTCGCCGAGGCGCGGGTGCTCTCGCCGTACGAGCGAGAGACGGGCAACACGATGGTCGGCATCGTCCGCTACGAGCGGCGGGCGCTGGAGAACCCCGAGCGGGCCGGCGGCGTCATCTACGACGGGCTGGCGGTCCAGTCGATCCTCACCGAACTGCTTCCCGACGAGGAGCGGGGCCTGGACCACCTGCACGTCCCCCTCATAGATCGCGTCGTCGGCACCTGGGGCGACCACGACGGGCGCTGGCACAAGCGCGTGAACGTCCTCGGTCAGCCCGGCGTGGTGTCCGTCCCGGGCCTCTACGAGGCGCCCGCCAAGCCAGAGCAGTACTACAAGGAACAGCAGAAACACGCCCTGCTCTCCGGTGGTGCGCCGCCCCGCGAAGTGCTGGAGAACGAGGTCGACGGGGAGTTCCTCGTCGAATCCGATCCCCGAACGACGGAGGCGCTGCGGGGCTACGTCCTCCAGTGTTACCACTATCTGGAGACGGGCGAGGACTTCTGCGACGAGGAGGGTTGTCGCCTGCACAACCCACACCGCCAGCCCGGCGTCGTCCGGGCGCAGCTACGGGATCCGGCGTTCTGCGACCGTCACGCGGAGACCTACGACGCGTGACGGTCGCAGAGCACGGGAGACCTCGTCTCCCGGCGTTCTGTCCCGAACACGCCGAGCGGTATCGAGAGTAGCGCGAAGGGGTCGGCCGGCGGACCGTCTACGCGAGCGCGATCCCGGCACCGACGGCGACGCTCGTCAGCGCCAGGCCGGCGAGGGCGACCGCCGTCGTCCGCTCCAGACCCTCGTCCGAGTCGTCGGGGTCGAACCCGCGACCCGTCAGGACACCGACGCCGACGGCGACCGCCGAGAGTCCGCCGGCCAGCGCCAGCGCCGTCCAGGGTTCGAGTCCGTGCTGTGCGATCGATCGTGCGGCGGACCCGGCGAGGAGCACGCCGGTCGCTATCGGGGCCGCACCTGTCGCTCTGTTGGAGGGCATCGTCTAGGGTTCCGACGCGATGCCCAAAAGTATGGCGACGGGGACGCCAACGGCGCTCACGCCTCGGCAACCACGGCGATCTCCTGTCGCTCTGCCTCCGGGTCCGGCTCCGAGCGGTCGTAGCCACCGTACATCGTCCAGCCGCTGTACCCGGTCGCGTCGAGGAGTAGTTCGACCTCGCGTGCGTGGAGCAGTTTCGAGCGCTGTGCGCCCTCGGCGACGAGGTCGCCGTCGGCGTCGTACACCCGCCGCTCGGCACGGGTGATCTCCTCGACCCGGTCGACGAACTCCGTCGTCGTCACCTGGGTGTACTGTTCGCCGTCGATTTCGACCGGGATCTCCCGCTCGACGCCGTAGCTCTCGGCGATCGGCTCCGGACTCAACTGCGGGAAATCGAGGATCAGCCGCCCGTCGTCGGTGAGATGCTCGCGGATCCGCCGTAGCGTCCGTTTCTGGTCGTCCACGGTGACCGCGTTCATGAACGTCCGCAGCGGGACGACGACCAGGTCGAACGACCGGTCGAGGTCGAAGGTTCGCATGTCGGCGCGCTCGACGGTCGGATCGAGCCCACGGTCGGCGGCCGCCGATTCGAGTTCGTCCAGCATCCCGCGGGAGATGTCGATCCCGTGCGCGTCGACGCCCGCGTCGAGGAGTTCGAGGTAGACGCGACCGGTGCCGCACCCGACTTCGAGGACGGGACCGTTGGCACGTTGGGCTTCCTCGACCCAGAAGCCCACGTCGTGTTCGATCGGGTTCACCGCCTCGTAGTACGGCGCGATCTCGTCGAAGTACGCTTCCGGCGACTGCATGCGTCTTCGACCGGTCGGCGAGGTATTATGTCGTCGCCTGTCGGTGAGAATTGCGGCCGTCGCTGACAGTGATTCGACCGCACTCGATTCGACTGTACTCGATAACAGACGTTGAAAGCCCTCGACCCGCTCGCGGTCGCTGAGCGGGATATCCGCGCTCTCCGCACCGCCGCGCGGATAGTGCCCGCTCAGACGACTACACTGCACGCGAGCGCGCCTCGCCCGTTCAGTCCACCAGGGAACGCACAGCACCGCAACCGGCCACACACCTCCCCAGCCGATTGCGTTACTCGTCGCAGGCTCCTGCGTTACTCATCCCTCGCGCAGCTATTTCGAGCGGCCCGCCAAGAGGCGGGCACGCTCGACAGCGCGCGCCACTGCGGATGTTCACCCCTGTCGGAACGTAGAGGACCGCCGACCCGTCGGGTCCTCACCCTTCATCCGTCAGTCCCCGAATCTGCTGCGTGTAGTTCTTCAGGAGCGCCACGGTCTCCTCGTCGCGCGGGTAGATGGCGTGGCGGTTCCACGGGCTGGTCCACTCGTACTCGGACTCGGTGCGCAGATCCCACACCATCGCGCCGTCGGTCCGGGTGTCGACCATCGCCTCGTACCAGCGCTCGTACATCGCGTTGCGCTCGGCGAGTTCCTCGTCGTCGGGCGTGTCGTCGCTCCGGTCGACCTCCCAGCCGAACTCCCCGCAGTAGGCGGGTTTGCCGATCTCCTCGTGGGCCTCGGTCGTGTGTCGCCGGATCCACTCGACGGATTCGTCCTTCGAGAGGCCCCAGGCGTTGGGATAGAGGTGGTACGAGGCGGAGTCGATGGCGTCTATCCCGTGCGTCTCGACGTATCGCGTCTCGTCGGCGCCGACGGGGCCGTCCGGGCCGCAGAACCCCTCCATCCCCGTCGAGACGAGGTGGTTGTCGTCGATGCCCTTGACGAACTCCGCCGTGGACTTCACCCACTCCTTGTAGGCCCCGTAGTCGGCCGACCCCGCGCGGGGTTCGTTGGCGAGTTCCCACAGCATGATCGTGGGGTCGTTCTTGTACTTCACACCCGTGACCGTGTTCTCGCGTTCGAGCAGCGTCTCGACGAACGAGCGGAAGTAGCTGACCAGTTCGTCGTTCGTGTAGAACGCCGACTTCTCCGAGGCGCCGACCCAGTCGAGGTACTGCGGGATGCCGCCGCGCCAGTCCCAGTAGTTCGACAGGGGCATCACCAGGCGGACGCCCATCCGGCCGAACTGGTAGATAACGCGGTCCAGCAGGCGGAAGGCCTCCTCGTCGAACAGCCCGGGCGCGGGCTGGAGGTAGTTCTCTTGACCCTCGCCGAAGGCGGGCACGCGCATGACGTCGAGCCCGGGGACCAGGTCGGTCCACGTCGAGAGCAGTTCCTTCGGGGGCAGGCCGCCGTCGTGGCGCGAGACCTGCGGGTGGTTGCCGCCGCTGAAGGAGGCGGGCTCGCCGTCGACGACGAACTCCGTCCCGTCAGTCTCGACGAAGTGGTCGAAGACCACGTCGTCGGCCGACCCCTCGATCGGTGTCAGCGTCGGCACGGGCGTCGATCGCGGGGTCGCGGTGGCGGTCGAGCCAGGGGCGACCGTCGAGCCGCCGTCGAGGTACGTGATCTCGACGTGGCCGAGCTGACCGCTCCAGGCCTTGTTCCCGCCGGTGAGGACGAACCGACAGCGGTCGACGCCCCCGGAGAGATCGGCCGAGAGCGTCGCGTGGTGCCAGGAGGCGCTGACCTCGCCGTACTCCTCGCGGGCGGCGTCGACGGCCGACCACGAGTCGCCGCCGTCGGGGGACTCCTCGACGCGCACGTCGCCGCCGGCGCCCTCGTGCCAGTGGAACTGGGCCGACGCCTCACGTAGTTCGCCGCCGAGGGCGTAGGCGACGGCCGCGTCGTCCGTCGTCCCCACCCGGACGAACCGCACCTCGTCGGTGCCGCCGTCGGGGTGGACGAAGTGCTCGGTGTTCGTGCTGTCGGTGCCCAGTCGGTCGGTGTCCGAGGACGGCGCCAGGTCGCCGACGCCCTCGCAGGCGTCCGTGACCGTCCGCTCGGTCGGCGTCCCACCGCCACCGTCGCCGTCGCCACCACCGCCGCTCGGACAGCCCGCGAGCCCGACGGCCGCGGCCGCGACGGCGCCCCTGAGAACCTGTCTCCGGTTCTGCATGTCCCGACTGGTGTGTGGTGTGTTACAAAAACACACCGATGGGCGCCTCGGGAGTCGGCGGTCGTCGGTCGGTACAGCCGCCGATCCGACACGCCCAAGACGCCCGCCCGCCCAGCGACGGCCGTGACCGACCGGACGCGCGACGCGCTGGCGGTGTTCGCCACGGGCGCCCTGCTCGGCGTCGCGATCCTGGTCAACTACGCCGTCAACAGACCCGACACCTTCGGGCTCAACTACCGCGTCTACCACGTCGCCGCCGAGGCCGCGCTGGCGGGGCGGGACTTCTACGCCGTCACGCCGGCCGACAGCGGCTACCACTACGTCTACCCACCCGCCGCCGTCCTCGCCGTCCTCCCCTCCGCGCTCACCGAGTCGTGGGTTCCCGGCTTCCTCGCCATCACCGCCGTCTCGACCGCCGCCAGCGCCCTCGCCGCGCGCCTGCTCGTCGGCTACGTCGAGTCGCTGGGCTACGCCGTAGGCCGCCTCGAACGCGTGTTCCTGTTCGCGTTCCTGCTCGCGTCGGCGTCCTCGGCCCCGTCGCTGGGCTACGGGCAGGTGAACCACGTCCTCGCCCTCGCGCTGGTCGCCGGGTTCGTCTGGCTCGCTCGCGACCGGGAGACCAAAGCGGGCGTCGCGCTCGCGATCCCGGCGTTCGTGAAAGTCTTCCCCGCCGCGGTCGGCCTGTGGCTGCTCCGCCGACGCGCCTGGCGCGCCATCGCCGCCGCGGTCGGGACCGCGGCGAGCCTGTTCGGACTGGGACTGCTCGCCTTCGGCGTCGACACAACCCGGACGTACGTCACCGCCGCCTTGCTGCCCCAGCGGGAGACGGCCGACTTCGTGGGCGGGCTGGCGCCGGGCAAGAGCTTCGTGACCCTCCGCCGGCCGCTGTCGGTGCTCGCCCCGAACGTCGACCCGCTCTGGTACGCCGTCGGCGCGGCGGCGCTACTCGCGCCGGTCCTCGCCGCGCTGTACTACCGCCCGCGGACCGTCACCGACCGCCACGTCGCCGTCCACGGGACCCTCGTCGCGACGGTACTCGCGTTCCCGTCGCTGTTGCTCTACTACGCATTCACCGCCTTCTCGCTCGTGGTCCTCCTCTACGACCTGCCCGCGGGCCGCGGCCGCCAGTTGTTCGTCGCCGGCGCCCTGCTGGCCAACGTCTCGCTCTCGTACGGCAACCTCCGGGAGACCCTGTGGGCGCTTCCGGTCGGTCCCGCGACGAGACGCACGATCCTCGACGCCGCGCTTCCGATACTCCGCCTCGGGACGCCGGTGCTGTGGGGGAGCCTGCTCACCCTCGCCGGCTGCCTCGTCTACCGCGTCGAGTCCGGGGCGCTGTCGGTCCCCGCGCCGCTCCGCGCAGTTTTCGACGGCGATTAGTCTCGGTTGCTCACGTCCGTTCGCCCCAGGCCAGTCCCAGGAACCCGAACCCGAACTCGTCGAAGCCGTGGTCGGAACAGTTCGAATAGACGGCGTCGCGGGCGGTCGCCACGCGTCGCTCCAGGCTCTCGACGGGCGAGACCCGTCCGTCGCCGGGCGCCGCCAGCCTGACGAACGCGCGAAAGCCCAGGTTCAGCGGCGCCGCCGCCAGGCGCTCGGACCGGCCGGCGTTGAGCAGGGCGATCCGCCCGCCCGGACCGAGCGTCTCGATCCACCGCTCGACGGCCGGCCGCGGGTCGGCGAACATCCCGACGACGAACGTCGCCAGGACGGCGTCGACCGGACCGTCGACCGGCGGCCGTCGGGCGTCGCCCTGAACGAGATGGACGTTGTCCCACCCCGCGCGGTCGACGCGCTCGCTCGCCCGGCGAAGCATTCCCCGGGTCACGTCGACGCCGACGACCCGCCCCTCCGGGCCGACGCGCTCGCGCAGCTGGGCGAAGTTCGCGCCGGTGCCACACCCCATCTCGACGACGGTGTCGCCCGGTTCGAGTCCGAGCCGGTCAGCGGCGCGGTCGCGCCAGGAGTCGACGCCCGGCGCGGTCGCCAGCCAGTCGTAGGCGGTCGCCCAGCGGCCGTAGAACGCCTGGGTCGCGCGGGCGTCGTTCGCCATTACAGTTTCCTGACCGCGCGGGCGGCGGTCGGCCCGTCCGCCCCCAGCACGTAGACGATCGGCTCGACGCCGAACCCGCCGGTCTGATAGAGCACGTCGGCGTCGGGCGAGTCGGCGAGCGCGTCGGCGACCGCCTCGGTCAGGTCGGCCTCGGCGTCGAACTCGACGGCGGTGTAACCCGCGTCAGTCAGCGTCTCGACGATGTCGGCTTCGTAGCGGACGTTGAGGGCGGCACGGGCGTCGCTGCCGCCCGCGCGGGCGGCCAGCAACACGCTCGCGACGTGCTCGCTGACGCCGAACTCCGGGTCGCCGGGGATGGCCGTCGTCCCCTCCAGGTCGAGGATGCGACCGGGCACCGCGGCCACGTCCTCGATGCCTTCGGCCTCCGGGAGGCACTCGACGAGGTTCGAACCGACGGCGGGCACCAGGTCGGGGAACTCGTCGGTGTTCTCCAGGATGCGCACCCCCCGTCGGAGCGAGGCGAGCACCTGCTCGGCCGCGCGGACGGTGCTCTCGGGGTCGTGGATAGCGAAGCGGTCGTCGCCGTACTCCGCGAGCCCCGGCATCTCCGCCTCGTGAAGCTGGGCGAGCAGGTCGCCCCGTTCCAGCCGGCGGACGAACACCTCCGCCTCGACGAGCGCCTGGACCGGGCTCATCTCGCCGCTGGCCAGCCCCTCGGCGAGCCGTTCGACGAGTTCGCGCAGGCGTCGGTCCGAGAGGAGCCGGTCGTTGCGCTCGACCTCCCCGTGGACGTACTTCGAGACGGCGCTCTGGCTGATGCCCAGCAGCTCCGCGACCTCGCTCTGGGTGAGTCCGCGCTCGCGCAGCGCCTCGGCGAGCATCGAGCGAAAGGTCGGCAGGAACTCGTCGACGACGACCTCCTCGACGAACTTCATCGGTCGGTCACCGCCGTTGTCGACAGCATGTCACTGGTCCCCACCGAACTCTCTATCGCCCTGGATCTTCGACGCTTGCGGCCCGGACTGGTCCTGGTACTTCGAGCCGCGGTCCTCGCCGTAGGGGCGGTCGGCAGGTGTCTTCAGCTCGGTGAAGGTGAGCTGGGAGATGCGCATGCCCGGGGTGAGCGCCACCGGAGCAGTCCCGAGATTGGAGAGTTCGAGCGTGATCTGGCCCTTGTACCCGGGGTCGCACAGCCCGGCAGTCGCGTGGACGACGATGGCGAGCCGCCCCAGCGAGGAGCGGCCCTCGACGTGGGCGATGAGGTCGTCGGGGATCTCGACGCGCTCGCGGGTGGTGCCGAGCACGAAGTCGCCGGGGTGGAGGATGTACTCTCCGTCTTCGGGAACCTCGACGCGGTCGGTGTAGTCCTCCGTCTCCTGTTCGCTGTTCGGATGGATACAGGGGATGTTGGCGTGCTGGAACTCCAGGAACTCCCGGCCCAGCCGCAGGTCGACGCTGGCGGGCTGGATCTGGATGTCCGGGTCGTCGAGCGGCTCGACCACCAGATCGCCGGCCTCCAGGCGTCGCAGAATATCGGCGTCCGACAGTATCATACAGAGGGCTCTCCCCGCTGGGGGTAAAACATCACGATTGCCGGCGGTGAGCGCCTCGGTGATGACCGGAGCGAGACGAACGGGGCGGTCCCCGGTCGCTACACCGGGCTCAGCGCGCCGACTCGCTCGGGCCACTCGGTCAGCGAGACGTAGTAGCCGGCGAACAGCGAGTACACGACGACGGCGGGCCCGAGGAAGTTACGCCAGCCGGCCACCCAGATGCCCATCGCGGTGACGACGACCGCGGCCAGCGGCGTCGCCCACAGCGCGAGCAGGTCCCACTCCTCGCGCCGTATCGCCGCCCGGACCCCGAGCGCGGCGAGGATCAGCAGGGGCGTGAGCGTCAGGACCGTCCGGACCGTGTGCCCCGACGACCAGCCGGGCATCACCGGCGAGAAGAACCACAGCCCGCGAAGGACGGCGATGGCGACGACGTGCTCGGCGTTGGCGACGAAGAAGTCGAGGACGCCGCTGGCCGTCGCGGGGTCGTAGCCGTAGACGACGCGCTCGGGCGTGACGATAATCCCCTCGCGCCAGTGGTACAGCATCGACCCCTTCGCCCAGCCGAACTGCAGGCGATAGGCGATGGCCGCGGCGAGGACGCCGACGATGCCGAGGTTCACCTTCGCCGGGAAGCCGAGGTTCAGCCGGCGGTCGCTGGTCGCCGGCAGGAGGTCGTAGAGCAGGTACGCGCCGACGATTGGCAGCCCGTTCGGGCGAACTAGCGCGACGAGGCCCAGCGACCCGAGCGCGAACAGTCGGTTGCGGGTCGTCGGCGTCGTGTGGTAGTGCGCCAGGCGCCACAGCGCGAGCGCGAGCGCGAACGTGAGCATGAACTCCGACTGCGGACGGACGACCCACCGGTACACCTCCCACTGGAGGGCGAGCGCGACACCGGCGACGATGCCCGCCGACCGACCGGCCAGGTGGCGACCGGTAGCGTAGACGAGGACGCAGGCGAGCGCTGAGAGCACGACCTGGACGCCGACCCAGCCGTGGACCCACTCGCCGGTCGCTTTCAGCCAGCCGCAGTAGGGGAGCCAGTAGCCGGAGTAGGCGAGCGCGCGGCTCCCGAACAGGGTCCCGGCGGAGAGCTCGTTGCACCACGCCACGTAGCGGGTGGCGTCGCGGACGACGTGGGTGCCCGTCTGGGCCCACATCCAGCCTCGGAGTCCGAGTGCGATCAGGAAGATCAGCGCGGCGTCGCGCGTGCCCGCCTCGTCCGGGAGGGGAGCGGCGAGGGCGTCGCGGACGCTGGAGTTGCGGAGGACCATGGGTAGCACCGCTGACACGACCCACCTTTGAAAAACTTCTTCATGCGCTCGCAGCGTCGCGAGCGTCGACGGACCCGGCCGCAGCGACTCTCACTCGGCCGGCTCGTAGACGAACCGCTCGACGCGAGCCGGCGTCGCGTCGGCGGGGCCGCCGTCGGCGACGGCGTAGGGGCCGACCGTCACGCCGGTGAACCCGCCCGCGACCTCCGTCGAGAGGTACTTCGACCGGGCCTCGGCGACGACCTCGCCGTCGACGCGGAACTCGTAGTTCTCCGCCGTCGCGTCGACGCCGAGCGTCGCTCGCTCGCCGACCGATTCGCGCGCGAGCACGTCGGTCGCGTCGCCGACGGTGACGCGGACGAGGGCCGTCGATCCGCCTTCGGCTCCGCCCCCGGTGTCACCGTCGCCCCCGCCGACGACCCCGACTTCGTAGTGGTGCTGTTCGTCCATGACCAGCGCCAGGCCCGCCTCCTCGCCGGGGTCGGGGTCGAAGACCAGATCGGCGCGGATCCGGCAGTCGAAGTTCGTCTGCCGGCGGGCGAGGAAGGTCGTCCCCGTCTCGTCTAGCGTCTCGGGACCGCCCCGGAGGACGAGGCCGTCGTCGGTGAACGCGTAGCGGTCCCGGTCGGGCGTCCGCCGGTAGAGGAACTCGTGGCTGCGCCCCTCGGAGAAGTCGGTGTCCGTGTGTTCGACCGGGTCCGGGTCGGCATCTGCGCGAGCGGGGTCGCCCGGCAACGTGTCCGCGTCGATCTCGGGCGGAATCGCGCCGCTCTCGACGACCGGCCAGCCCTCGTCCCAGGAGACGGGCGCGAGGAACGTCTCGCGGCCGAGGTGGTGCCAGCCGGGGAACCCGCCGCGCGGGCGGATGCCCAGGCAGACCAGCCACCAGTTCCCGTCGGCGTCGGTGACGAAGTCGGCGTGGCCCGCCGCGTGTACGTCGCGGTAGAAGTCGTCGCGGTGGGTGAGGATCGGGTTCTGGGGATGGGGGTCGAACGGTCCCGTCGGGTCGTCGCTCCGACCCACCATCACCGAGTGGCCGGTGTGGGTGCCGCCCTCGGCGACGACGAGGTAGTAGCTCCCCGCCCGCTCGTAGAGATGCGGCGCTTCGGCGTGGGGGTCCTCGTGGCCGGTCCAGACGGTGTACTGCTCGCCGAGTTCTCCCGTCCCGGGGTCGATCTCGGCCTGTTCGATCCGCCGGTCGTCGTCGGTGGTGAAGTAGGTGAAATAGCAGGTGTCACCCTCGAAGAACAGGTCCGGGTCGATCCCCGGCGCGTCGACGGAGACCGGGTCGGACCACTCGCCCGCCGGGTCCTCGGCGGTGACGACGAAGTGGCCGCCGCCGCTCGTGTTCGTCGACGTGAGGTAGAACGTGCCGTCGTGCTCCCGGATCGTCGGCGCGAAGATCCCGCCGGAGGTCCGGGCGTCGCGAGTGTCCAGTTGCGACTCGCGCGTGAGCGCGTGGCCGATCGGCTCCCAGTCGACCAGGTTCTCGCTCCGGTAGAGCGGGAGGCCGGGGACGTACTCGAAGGAACTCGTCGTCAGATAGAACGTCTCGCCGACGCGGCATATCGAGGGGTCGGGGTGGAATCCGGGTAGGACGGGGTTCGATGGCATGTCCCACCGCTCGACGGGGCGGGTGGTAACTCCTGCGGACCCTCGTCGGCGCCGGACCGTCGCGGTCGCCGGGCGCTCGTCCGGTGGGGGATGGAAAGGCAGATACGCCGGCCCGCCCACCCCGACGATATGAAACAGGCCATCGTCGCCCGCGCCGACCTCAGAATGGGCGAGGGGAAGCTCGCAGCGCAAGTCGCCCACGCGTCGCTCATGGCCTTCGAGGACGCCGACCGACAGGCCGCCAGCGAGTGGAAAGGCAGCGGCCAGAAGAAAGTCGTCCTCCAGGCCGACGGCGAATCGCAGCTGTTCGAACTCGCCGACAAGGCCGAACGCGAGGGCCTGCCCCACGCTGTCGTCCGCGACGCCGGCCACACCCAGCTCGAACCCGGCACCGCCAGCGCCCTCGCCGTCGGTCCCGCCCGCGACGATCTGGTGGACAAGGTGACCGGGGACCTCTCGCTGTACTGATCGGGGTCGATCGACCGATTCACGTCGCGGACAACTCGCGTCCATTCCTCCCGTGGCCGCGGGCATCTGGCACGTGAAGCTGAAATTACCTCCCGGTGTCGGCAACTTCGCTTAACACGTCAGCCAGTCAGAATTCGCGTATGGTAAAATGGATGGCCGTAGCCTACGGAATCGTCGCATCGCTCGTAATCGGGCTCCTCGGTGGACTGGGTCTCCCGTTCACCGATGCGACGCTCCCGACGCTCGGTGCGGGGGTGACCGGCCTCGTCGCCGGCGCGATAGCCGGATACGCCGCCCGTGAGGGGTTGGGTGGCGGCGCGCTCCACGGGTTCCTGGCGACGACGATCGGGGGGATCCTCGTCGCGCTGGTCCTCCTGTTCGCCGGGACGCTCGTGGCGGGTATCTTCGGGTTCAGCGCCGGCGTCGTCGCGCTGATCTGGGTCGCCGCGACCGGGATCCCCGGCGCGGTCGGCGGTGCGATCGGCGGCGCCGTCGCACCGGAAGCGGAGGCGGCCGGCCAGCCCGTCGCCTGACGGCCGCCCCCGTTCGCTCGGCCCCGAGTAGCCCGAGCGTATCGGGTCGAATCGCCGCATAGCGGTCCGATTCGGCGGCTTCACCGCCGCAATCGTCGGTTTTCCGTCGTCCGTTCGGCGGGACGGATGCCACGAGTTAAGCCCGCGTAGCCGAGAGGTAGGGTATCGCCATGACCGTGCGACCCGTCGCGACCCAGTACAGTCCCGACCGAACGCCGACTGCCGACGGTTCGCGGAGCCTACCGCGAGGCGGCCGCGGGGGGCGCCGCTGATGTACGAGACGACCGCCGTCGCCCGACTCACTGGCGCGGTCTCCCTGCCGGTCGCGCTCGCGGTCTGGGGGCTGGGTTCCGTGCTCGCCGGCGGCGGGACGACCGCGTCGACGTGGGCGCTGGGGCTCGCCGTCATGTTTCCCGTCAGCGCGCTCGCGCTCGGATACGCCGGCGGCCGCACCCCGCCGAGGACCGGGTCGGAGTACGCCCTCGGGCTCGTCGTCGCCGTCGCGGCCGCCTCGGTCACGTATCTCGCCGCGCTCGCGGTCGGCCTCCCGCTGGTCGCCACCCTCGTCGGGGCGAGCCCGTTCGAACTCCTCGTCGCCGCCAGTGGCTTCGGCCTGCTCGCGACGACGCTCGCGGTCGTCGACGCTCGGTACGTCCGGCACCCGCCCACCGCGGCCCGCCTCGAAGCGCGGTACCTCGACGACCCCGTCGGCGACGACTGACCGGCCCCGCCGAGGCCCGAACCGTTACCGACGCCACCCCGGACCGCTGGACGCCACCCCCAGCGCGACCGCTTCGAACTCACGGCCCCGGTGAAAAGGCCTATATATAGCAACTCCTAACTGGAGGTTAGTCACGACGACTCAGTGACGCACACTATGCAGGATCAGAACCAGCAGGCGTACGACCGCGGGACGTCGATCTTCTCGCCGGACGGACGCCTCTATCAGGTCGAGTACGCCCGGGAAGCGATCAAGCGCGGCACCGCCAGCGTCGGGGTTCGCACCGCCGACGGCGTGGTGCTCGCGGCGGACCGGCAGGTGCGATCGCCACTCGTCGAGGAACAGAGCATCGAGAAACTCCACCGCGTCGACGACCACATCGCGGTCGCGAGCGCGGGCCACGTCGCCGACGCGCGCCAACTCGTCGACTTCGCGCGCGAGCAGGCGCAGGTCAACAAGCTGCGCTACGACGAGCCGATCGGCGTCGAGTCGCTGGCCAAGGAGGTCACCGACTACATCCAGCGCTACACCCAGAGCGGCGGCGTCCGCCCGTTCGGCGTGGCGCTGGCCATCGGCGGCGTCGACCCCGACGGCACGCCGAAGCTCTTCGAGACGGACCCCTCGGGGACGCCCTACGAGTGGAAGGCGACCGCCATCGGCGGCAACCGCGAGGCGCTGCAGGGCTTCCTCGAAGACGAGTACCGCGCGGAGATGGATCTCGATTCAGGGATCTCCCTCGCGCTGGAGACCATCGCGCAGGGCGAGGACGACGAGGCGGTCGACCCCGCGGCCGCCGAGGTGACCGTGGTCGACACAGAGACCCACCGGGTGCGCTCGCTCGACCCCGAGGAGATCGCGAGCCACCTCGACGAGCTGGACGGAGGTGAGGCCGATGAGTAGATTCACCGACCCGCTGACCGGCGCCGACGCCGTCGGCGACCCGACCGCGCCCGAACTCACCGACGGGTTCGACGACGCGGGCGGGGCCGGCGGCGCGAACGCGGGGGACCGCGACGAGGGGAGCGTGAACAAGACCGGGACGACCACCGTCGGCATCAGCACGGACGACGGCGTCATCGTCGCGACGGACCGGCGCGCCTCGCTGGGCGGTCGATTCGTCTCGAACAAGTCCGTCCAGAAGGTCGAGCAGATCCACCCGACCGGCGTCCTGACGCTGGTCGGCTCCGTGGGCGGCGCCCAGTCGTTCATCCGGACGCTCCGCTCGGAAGCGGACCTCTACGAGGTGCGCAAGGGCGAGTCGATCGGTATCCACGCGCTGGCGACGCTGGCGGGCAACTTCGCCCGCGGCGGGCCGTGGTTCGCCATCAACCCGATCCTCGCCGGCGTCGACGAGGAGGGCAGCCACGTCTACTCCATCGACCCCGCCGGCGGCGTCATGGCCGACGACTACACGGTCACCGGCTCGGGGATGCAGCTCGCCTACGGGACCATCGAGGGCGAGTACGACGACGAGATGAGTATGGCCGACGCCCGCGACCTGGCCGTCCGGGCGGTCGACGCCGCCAGCGAGCGCGACACGGGCTCTGGCAACGGCGTCTACGTCGCGGAGGTCACCGCCGACGGCGTCGACATCGAGGGCTTCGACGACACTGACGCGGCGCTGGCCGAGTAGCGACCGAGAACGTGAACGGCGCCGGCCTCGCGACCCACCCGTTTCGGAGACGCGCGAGCGGCGGTCGCTCAGCTGTTGAGGAAGTAGACCTGTTTTCGGGCGTCGTGGAAGCTGTAGCGCGAGCCCACGAGGCCGGACTCTTCGAGTCGGTTGAGAGCGTAGCGGACGGTCCGGTCGGGCAGCAGCGACTCCTCGGCGAGCTGACCCTGCGAGAGCGGGGCGTCCGTCTCCAGTACTTTCGCGACTAGCTTCGCGCTCGGGGGGAGCTCGCGGAGTCGCTCGCGGAACTCGGCCTCACCCAGTGCTTCTTCGGCCGCGGGCTCGTCTATCGTCGTACTCATACTGCTTCGTCTCGCGAGAGTACTGGTAAAAGTTGGCTATATGGATGACCAAATAGTCCAAACCATATAAGGTCCCCTAGTATTTTCGCCCGTTCGTCGAACACATCGCCAGTAGGCGGCGGTTTCGGCGGGATCCGCACCCGAAAACCGGATGCCGTCGCTTACGAGGGCCACCTTTTCGGTGCCGTGGGCCGAGGAGTCGGTATGTCGTCGATCCCCGAGTCGTACCACGAACTGTTCGAGAAAGAGACCTACGCGCACTTCGCGACGCTGACGCCGGAGGGGTTCCCGCACGTCACGCCGGTCTGGATCGACTACGACCCCGGAGCCGACCGAGTGCTGGTCAACACGGCGCGCGGGCGCCGCAAGGAGCGCAACGTCCGGGCGGACCCACGCGTCGGCGTGAGCATGGTCGACCCGGACGACGCCTACCGGTACTGCTCGGTGGTCGGCGAGGTGTCGGCGCTGACCGACGAGGGCGCCGAGGACCACATCGACGGTCTGGCGGCCCGCTATCTGGGTACCGAGACGTACCCCGGGTACGAGAACGACCCGGGGCCCAGGATGATCGTCGAGATCCGGCCGGACGAGGTGTTCACGGCGGACGTCTCGTAGCGGCGACCCCGCGAGGCGAGGCCGGCAGAGAGGGGATCGGTCGACCCGGTCGGCCCCGAGCGCTTTCAGTACTCTTTTGCCCCCCGAGGGGGCAAATTCGGTATCGTGAAGGGTCAGGAGTGGTACCAGCAGGAAACTGTCGTCGAGTCCTACGAGGACAAACGCTTCTCCCGCGGTGGGGGTCGGCTCACCGACCGGCTTGAGAAGGAGGCGGTCGGCGAAGCGCTCGCGCCCGTCGAAGGCAGGAAGATCCTCGAAATCGCCTGCGGCACCGGCCGCTTTTCCGTGATGCTCGCCCAGCAGGGAGCGGACGTGGTCGGGCTGGACATCTCGGCACCGATGCTCGGCGAGGGTCGGCGGAAGGCCCGCCAGGCCGGCGTCGACGACCACCTCGAGTTCCTCCGCGGGGACGCGGCCCGTCTGCCGTTCCCCGACGACCACTTCGACTCCGTGTTCGCCATCCGCTTTTTCCACCTCGTCGACGAGCCCAAGCGGTACCTCCGCGAACTCGCCCGGGTCTCCAGCGACCAGGTCGTCTTCGAGACGTACAACCGGTTTTCGGGTCGGTCGCTGTACAACTGGGCGCTCCCGATGGGGTCGCGGCTGTACTCCCGGCGGGAGGTCGACGGCATGCTCGCCGCCGCCGACCTGCGGCTGACCGACGAGACCCACGAGTTCGTCGTTCCCTTCGGCCTCTACCGCAAGCTCCCCGGCGGCGTCGCGAAGGCGTTCCGCAAGCTCGAGGAAGGGATCGACCGCACGCCGCTGGGCGACAGCCTCGCCTCGATCTCCTACTGGTCGGCCACCGTCGAGTGACCGACGGGCGGTCCGGTCCGCGGTCGGCCCCGCCTCGCACAGCCGTCTAACTCGGATTCACGGCGCCCGTTCGTCCCACGACTTTTATACGCATCGAGCCTGCTACGGACTGTATGCAGCTCTCGGTGGTGGTTCCGACGCTCGACGGCCGGGAGCAACTCGCCCGGACGCTCGACGCGCTGGCCGGGCACGTCCCCGCGGTCGAGGTGGTGGTGGTCAACGGCCCGTCGACCGACGGGACGACCGGGATGGTCCGCGAGCGCGACGACGTGGACGTGCTCGTCGAGGTCGCCGACCGGACCGTCACGGCCGCGCGCAACGCCGGTATCGAACAGACCACCGGTGACGCCGTCGCGCTGGTCGACCAGGGCCTGGCCGTGACCGACGAATGGTACGACTCGCTGGTCGAGGGCCTGACCGACGCCGACGTGGTCTCCGGCCCGGTCCACGAGCGACTGCGCGGCGGCATGACGACCGAAGCGGTCGAGTCCGACGCGCTCGCCGGCCGCGAGATAACGTACTTCAACGGCGGTAACGTGGCCTTTTCGCGACCCGCACTGGACGCGCTGGACGGCTTCGACGAGTACCTGGAGATCGGCAGCGCCCGCGACGGCGCCCACCGGCTGGCGAACCTCGACTACGCGGTGACCTGGCAGTCCGGGATGGGCGTCGCCCGCCAGGTCGGCGCCGACGGCGGCGGCCCGACGAGCGAGCCCGGCTGGAAGTATCGCTCGCTCGCCTACCGCCTCGTCAAGAACTACGGCGTTCGCCCGCGTGTGGCCGCGCGGATGGTAGCCCACGCCGGCCGCGACGCGCTCGACTCGCTGCGCGACGTGGCTCGCGGCGACGGCACGCCGTCGAACTGGCTGACCACCGGCCGGGACGTGCTCTCGGGACTCGCTGTCGGCTCCAAGGACGGTCTCTGGGCACGCCTGCTCGACCGATCGCCTCGCCGCAACCCGTACGGCCGTTCGGCCCGCTCGGACCGTGCCGTCGCCGTCTACGACCGCCGCTGACCGGCTGTCTTCTGCGTTCGAGCGTCCGTATCGTCGAACGACCGGACAGCGATTCGTGGTGAGAGTAGTGAGTGCGGTCGGCGCGCGCTGTCGCGGCGTTTATGCCGCGACAGCATCGTGCGAGGGATGACTGAGCGAGCGCAGCGAGCGAAGGAATCGGTTGGGGAGGTGTGTGGCTGTTTGTGGTTGCTGTGCTGTCCTGTCGGACTGAAAGGGCGAGGCGCGCTCGCGTTCAGTTTAGTCGTCTCAGCGGGGCGAGGGCGTTCATCGATTGCTGTCCCTGCCGGTCGAGTCACCAGCCAGCGAGCGGGTCGAGAATGTTCAGCCGAAAGCTACCCGTCGCCGGCGGGCGCGAGCGCGTCGAAGACGCGGCCGGGATTGTTCGAGAAGACCTTCGTCATCGCGTCCTCGGGCACGTCGAGTGTCAGCACTTCCATGACGGCGACGTTGGGGTGGGCGGCGGGCGAGCCGCTGCCGAAACAGACCCGGTCGGGGTGTTCCATGATCGCCCGCTCCAGGGGGTCGCGGTAGCGGACGAAGCTCGTGTCCAGGTATAGCGACGAGGAGTGGTCGAGCAGGTCGATGCTGCGCTCCATCAGCGCCCGGTCGAGCGGGTGGCCGCCGAAGTGGGCGAGGACGACCGGGAAGTCGTATTCGAGGAGGGTGGCCTCGACGGCTTCGGGCGGGAAGTCGCGGCCGCCGTGGACGATGGTCGGCAGGCCCACCTCGGCCAGACCTTCGAGGACCTCCTCGTCGGGGAGCCCGTCGCGCGGGGGATTGAGCTTGAAGCCGACGAAGCGGTCGTCGTAGGCGTACTGCTCCACGTCCTCGGGGGAGGTGTGGTCGTCACCGCGACTGGCGGTGAGGTTCCGGAGTTTCGCCGCGGTCGTGTCGCCGGGGTCGCGAGCGCCGTTGATCCGGGCGACGGCGACGAACGGCCGCCCGACGCTCATCCGCGCGACGGCGTTGTTCGCCGGCAGGTAGGTGCCCTCGCGTTCGCTCGGGAACACGAGCGACCGCACCACACCGGCCTGGTGCATCTCCCGCTCCAGCCGCTCGGGGTCGCCCAGCCCCTCGCGCTGGCGGCGGTCCTCGTCCGGCTCCAGCCGCGCGTGTACGTCGACCACCCGGAACCCGTGCTCCAGCTCCAGCATTCACCCTATCATGTGTGGAGGTGATTGAAACGGTTGTCGGAGCGACCGGGGGACTGGTCGGATCGGCCTTTTGACTCGTCGTCGGGGTCAGTCCGCGAGGCGGCGGGCGAGTCTCCCGAGTCCGAATCCGACCGTTCCCGCGAGACCGGCGTAGACGGCCGAGACGAGCACGTAGACCCCGACGAGGACCCACATATGTCCCGCGAATATTCCCGGACGGGAGTGTGGAACGACGTACGCGGCGACGAGGACGAAGTTGACCCCGAGACAGCTCGCCAGCCCGAACCCGTAGTAGCTGACGACCAGACCGACCGAGAGGGCTGCGACCCCCTCGACCGGGAACGACCCCGGGACCACGACGAACGGAATTCGCAGTCCCAGGCTGAACGTGGGTGAGACGGTCGCGCTCCGCACTAGCAGGATGGCGGCCGCCGCGCAGACCGTGGCGTTCCAGAGCCGGCGGCTGTGTTGCTCATTGGTCTCGAACACCCACGACGGGAGGCTCCGAGCGGACACAGACGGTGTGATTCCACCGTTCGTTGTAGCTCTTCTGTGAGATCACGACCACCAACACTCGACGGCAGTGGCGTCACTACGGTCGACAGCGGGAGGTGGCTGCGACCGCAACAGCAACCGTCCCGCACAGCGACCGCGGACGGCCACAACCCTCCCCAACCGATTCGCTCCTGCCGTCGCTCGTCCCTCGCGCGGCTGCGTCGACGCACGAGAGCGCGCGACAGCGCACGCCACCACACCCGGCCACACCGACTTTCCACGGCCGAATCCGACGAGAAAAACCCGACCCAGTTCATCCTATTTAAACGCTTCCCGGGAAATCGAATGGTGACACCTCACACACCGCTGGCGGTGGTTGTGGGGGGTGCTTGGAAAGTTTTATATAGAACCGCTAACGATGAATAGATGAACCTCAACCATGTCATCTGGCCAGCGACGCATGGGTGGACAGCCGATGTTCATCCTCAACGAGGACAGTGAACGCACGCAAGGCAAGGACGCTCAGAGCTCCAACATCACGGCCGGCAAGGCCGTCAGCGAGTCCGTACGGACCACACTCGGTCCGCGCGGTATGGACAAGATGCTCGTCTCCGACGGCGGCGACGTCGTCATCACGAACGACGGCGCGACCATCCTGGACGAGATGGACATCGAGCACCCGGCCGCGCAGATGATCTCCGAGGTCGCCGAGACCCAGGAGGTCGAGGTCGGCGACGGCACGACCACCGCTGCCGTGCTCGCCGGCGAACTGCTCAGTCAGGCCGAGGACCTGCTCGACGACGACGTCCACCCGACGACCATCGTCGAGGGGTACTACGCCGCCCTCTCGATGGCCCACGAGGCCATCGACGAGATCAAGCTCGACGAGGAGCTCGACGACGACCTCCTCGAAACGGTCGCTCGCTCGTCGATGACCGGCAAGGGCACCGGCGACGTCTCCGCCGAGCGCCTCGCCGAGACCGTCGTCGACGCCGTCCGCCGCGTCGAGAACGACGCCGGCGTCGTCCGCGACAACATCACCGTCTACACCCAGACGGGCTCGTCCTCGTCGGCCACCCGCCTCGTCGACGGCGTCCTCATCGACGAGGAGCCGGTCCACGACAACATGCCGACCAGCTTCGAGGACCCGCAGATCGCCTTCGTCAACGACGATATCGAGGTCCGCGAGGCCTCCATCGACGCCGAGTACAACGTCTCCAACGTCGACGACCTCAACACCGCCATCGAGGCCGAGGAGAACGAACTCCGCGGCTACGCCGAGCACGTCGTCGACCTCGGTGTCGACGTGCTGTTCGTCGACGGCGACGTGGCCGACCAGGTCGCCGCCATCCTCGCCAAGAACGGCGTCGCCGCCTTCGAGGTCGGCGACGACGAGGGCGACGAGCTCGCCCACGCCACCGGCCTCTCGCGGGCCGCCGGCGTTCAGGAGCTCGAAGCCGACGACCTGGGCTCGGCGGGCTCGCTCTCCGTCGAGAAGTTCGGTGACAACTACGTCACCTTCGTCGAGGACGGCGACGCGGGCCAGTCGGTCACCGTCTTCGCCCGCGGCGGCACCGAACACGTCACCGACGAACTCGAACGCGTCCTCGGCGACGCGCTCGACGTCGTGACGGCCGCCCTCGACCAGGGCGGCGTCGTCCCCGGCGCCGGCGCCACCGAGATCGCCGTCGCCGACCACATCCGCAGCGAGGCCGCCGGCGTCGAAGGCCGCAAGCAGCTCGCCGTCGAGGCCTTCGCCGACGCCGTCGACGTCCTCCCGCGCACGCTCGCCGAGAACACGGGCATGGACCCCATCGACGCGCTCGTCGACCTCCGTGCCGAGTACGAGAGCGAGGGCATCGCCGGTATCATCTCCGAGGGCCAGACCGGCGTCATCGACGACCCCGTCGAACTGGGCGTCCTCGACCCCGTCGCGGTCAAGGACGAGGCCGTCGAGTCCGCCGCCGAGGCCGCGACGATGATCGTCCGCATCGACGACGTCATCTCCGCGAGCTAGCGACCGCCGGCCATCCGGCTTCGCCGCTTCGACTACCGATTTTTCGCCGCTCGCGCCCCCACAGCGATATCCCCGTCCGCCGTCGCCGCCCTCGCCGGAACGGGACTCGCTCGCCGGCACCACTTTCAACCGTCCGAGAGCCGAATACGGACCCAGCCGTGGCCAGCGAGCAACTTGGTCTGACCGAGAGCGTGTCGATGGCGCTGGGCGGGATGATCGGCGGCGGGATCTACGCCGTCCTCGGCGTCGTCACCGGGATCACCGGCCCGGTTACCTGGGTGTCGTTCGCGCTCGCGGGCGTCGTCGCCGCCTGCGCTGGCTACTCCTACAACGCGCTCAACGACGTGGACGACGACAACCAGGGCGGGTCGGTCTCGTTCGTCCAGTCGTTCGTCGGCAACTCGACGCTGGCGGGGATGGCCGGCTGGACGCTCCTGTTCGGCTACGTCGGGTCGATGGCGATGTACGCGTTCGCCTTCGGCGAGTTCACCGTCGCGCTGGAGGGCGTGCCCGACAGCGTCGGCGCCGTCCCGCTCCGGCCGGTCGTCTCTGTGGCCGCCGTCGCCGGGTTCGTCGGGCTGAACCTGCTCGGAGCGCAAGCGACGGGCAGCGCCGAGAACGTTCTCGTCGCGGCGAAGGTCGGCGTCCTCGTCGCCTTCGGCCTCGGCGGTCTCGTCTCCGTCACCACCGGCGCCAGCGGCGCGACGCTCTCGCTCGGGCTCTCCCGGATCACCTCGTTCGGCCCGGTCGTCGCCGCGGCGGTCTCGTTCGTCGCCTTCCAGGGGTGGCAACTGCTGTTCTACGACCAGGAGAGCATCGAGAACCCCGTCGAGACCATCAGGACGGCGGTGTACGTCTCGATCCCGGTCGCGGTAGCCATCTACGCGCTGGTCGCCCTCGTCACCATCGCGCTGGCGCCCGAGGCGCTGCGCTCGCACCCCCACACCGCGCTGGCGGACGCCGCCGGTGCGATCACGGCGCCGTTCGGACTGCGCGGGGCGGGCGTGCTCGTCATCTCGCTGTCGGCGCTGTTCTCGACGGGGTCGGCGATCAACGCGACGCTGTTCTCGACGGGGCACTTCGCGAAGGGGATGCTCAGCGACGACCTGTTGCCCGACCGGATCGGCGATTCCCAGGCCGAGGGGATCCCGACCCGGACGTTGCTCGTTCTCGGCGGCGTCACCGCCGCGTTCGCGGCGATCGGGAGCCTGGGCGGGATCACTTCTTTCGCCTCGGTCGCATTCATCGTCGTCTTCGGGGCGATGAGCTACCTCGCGTTCCGCGAGCGCGACCGCGACCGGGTCAACCCCCTCGCGCCCGCGGTCGGGCTGGTCGGCACCGCCGGGTTCCTGCCGCTGCTGTTCTGGCACCTCTACACGAACCAGCGCCACACCTTCTACGTCGTGGTGGCCATCTCTGTCCTCGTCGTCGCGGTCGAACTGCTGTACTTCGAGCGCGACGCGATCGAGGAGGAGGTCGAGTCGGTCGAGCCGGATATCGTCTGAGCGGGGCGACCGCTTCAGTCGTCTTCGTCGCCGGTCTCCCAGCGCTCGGAGACGTCGTCCTCGGCGATGGTCTGGAGTCGCTGGACGCCGCTGAACTCGTCGATCACGTCGGCGACCACGTCGGGAACGCGGTCGGTCCAGGTGTCGTCGGCGAGCATCCGCGCGCGGATGTCGCTGCCTTCCAGGCGGTCGCGGTCGAACATGGGGGAGTCGCGCACCTCGATGCCCCGCTCCTCGAACAGCTGGACGACCAGGGGGTTGTTCGAGTAGGCCACGTCGAAACTGGGCGACATGCTCTCGATGTGGCTGACCCAGACGGCGTTGCGGTCGATGTCCTCGATGGGAACGACGTAGGTCGGAACGTCCACGTCCTGGAGGGCCTTGGTCACCATCATCACACGCTCGCCCGCGGTGAAGGGGTTGCGGACGGTGTGAGACACGTCCGCGCTCCCGATGCCGAGGACGAGTTCGTCAACGTCGTCGACGATGTGGTCGACCATCGCCCGGTGGCCGTCGTGGAACGGCTGGAAGCGCCCGATGTAGAACCCGCGCGTCATACGCCACCGTGTGCGGAGCGACCACATTAACCCCCGTGACTCGCCTCGTCGAACCTGACCCTGTACTCACCCGCCGTCCGCGACCGTCCCGCGGTTCCCCGACCGACTGGCGCGGCCGGGCGCCGACGGCGGTTTCCACCGTACGTGCCACGTCTAGACACACCCTGTTTTTGATGGGCTGACCGGTAGGAGGCGTGTACTCCGAACCCGCCGATACCGCTCACGTCCGGCGGTTTGAGCGTGTTATCGGGGCGTGCTGTGGGAGAAAGTATATCAATAAACAGCCCTTGGCTTCTGATGTCAGAATCGTTTATATGAGTGAAAATATCGACACCGACGATCCGTCCGCAGACGACGCGGACGAGACCGAGGAGGTCGGCGTGACCGACGAGGCGCCGGACTCGACCCCCGACGAGCGGGGCGAACAGCCGGGGCCGCCGGGCGACGCCGAGGGCGGCGAGGAGTCGGGTGCCGACGAGTCCGAGGACGGCGGGTCCGCCGTCGCCGTCGACGCCGACGACAGCCTGGGAAGCACCGTCGAGATCGACGCCGACGAGGCGGCCGTCGAGGACGCCGACGAGGAGCTGCTCGGCGGGCTCGACGTCGAGACCACCGCGGACATCGAGGTCCCCGACCGACTGGTCGACCAGGTCATCGGACAGGACCACGCCCGCGACGTGGTGTTGAAAGCGGCCAAACAGCGCCGACACGTGATGATGATCGGCTCGCCCGGGACGGGCAAGTCGATGCTGGCGAAGGCGATGAGCCAGTTGCTCCCCAAGGAGGAACTCCAGGACGTTCTCGTCTACCACAACCCCGACGACGGTAACGAGCCGAAAGTCCGCACCGTCCCGGCGGGGAAAGGCGAGCAGATCGTGGACGCCCACAAGGAAGAGGCGCGCAAGCGCAACCAGATGCGGTCGTTCCTGATGTGGATCATCATCGCGATCATCATCGGGTACGCGCTGCTCATCCAGGGATCGGTCCTGCTAGGCATCCTCGCCGCCGGGGTCGTTTACCTCGCGTTCCGCTACGGCTCGCGCGGCAACGACTCCATGATCCCGAACCTGCTGGTCAACAACGCCAACCAGCAGACCGCGCCGTTCGAGGACGCCACCGGCGCCCACGCCGGTGCGCTGCTGGGCGACGTCCGCCACGACCCGTTCCAGTCCGGCGGCATGGAGACGCCGAGCCACGACCGCGTCGAGGCCGGCGGCATCCACAAGGCCAACAAGGGCGTGCTGTTCGTCGACGAGATCAACACGCTCGACATCCGCTCCCAGCAGAAGCTGATGACGGCCATCCAGGAGGGCGAGTTCTCCATCACAGGCCAGTCCGAGCGCTCCTCGGGCGCGATGGTCCAGACCGAGCCCGTCCCGACGGACTTCATCATGGTCGCCGCGGGCAACCTCGACGCCATGGAGAACATGCACCCCGCCCTGCGCTCGCGTATCAAGGGCTACGGGTACGAGGTGTACATGGACGACACCATCGGGGACGACGCCGAGATGCGGCGCAAGTACGCCCGCTTCGTCGCCCAGGAAGTCGAGAAGGACGGCCGCCTGCCCCACTTCGACGAGGAGGCCGTCGAGGAGGTCATCCTCGAAGCCCGGCGCCGGTCGGGTCGCAAGGGCCACCTCTCGCTGAAGCTGCGCGACCTCGGTGGGCTGGTCCGCGTCGCGGGCGACATCGCCCGCGCCGAGGACAAGGAGTTCACCGAGCGCGGCGACGTGCTACAGGCCAAACGGCGCTCCCGGTCGATCGAGCAGCAGCTCGCCGACAACTACATCGAGCGCCGCAAGGACTACGAGCTCACCGTCAACGAGGGCGACGTGGTCGGCCGCGTCAACGGCCTCGCGGTCATGGGCGAGGACTCCGGTATCGTCCTCCCCGTCATGGCCGAGGTCACGCCCTCGCAGGGCCCGGGCCAGGTCATCGCGACCGGGCAGCTCCAGGAGATGGCCGAGGAGGCGGTCCAGAACGTCTCGGCCATCATCAAGAAGTTCAGCGACGAGGACATCTCCGAGAAGGACGTCCACATCCAGTTCGTCCAGGCCGGCGAGGGCGGCGTCGACGGCGACTCCGCGTCCATCACGGTCGCGACCGCCGTCATCTCCGCGCTCGAAGACGTGCCTGTCGAGCAGAACCTCGCGATGACGGGCTCGCTGTCGGTCCGGGGCGACGTGCTCCCGGTCGGCGGCGTCACCCACAAGATCGAGGCCGCGGCGAAGTCCGGCCTCGACACGGTCATCATCCCCAAGGCGAACGAGCAGGACGTGATGATCGAGGACGAGTTCAAAGACCAGATCGAGATCGTCCCCGTCCAGCACATCTCCGAGGTGCTGGAGGTCGCGCTGGCGGGCGAACCCGAGAAGGACTCGCTGGTCGCCCGCCTCAAGTCCATCACGGGCAAGGCGCTCGAACAGCGTGAAGTCGGCCAGACCGGCGGCTCGCCGAGCCCGCAGTAAGGCTCCACGCCGCTCCCGTTCGACCCACGATTTCGCATTCTTCGGCTCCGAAACGACTTTCGACCGCCGAGTCTCAACTGAAACCGTGACGCTACAGCCGGCCGCCGTCGGCGCCACCGTCCAGACGCTCCCCGTCCCCGAGACGGATCTCGCCGGGTTCGCCTGGCTCGTCGCCGTCGTCCTGACCGGGTTCCTGATCCTCGCGCGGCTCTCGCAGGGCGTCGTCGACGGCGAGAAACGCGAGGACGACGGCGCGAGCAGTGACCGCGAAGACGACGGTGTAAGCCCCGAGCGCCCGCGGTCGCCGGGGCCGTCGGGGTTCGACAGCCGCGACGTGAGCGCGACCGACCAGGGAGCGAGCGAGGGCCGCGACGAGGACGGCGACTCGCCGGGGTCGTCGCCGGTCGCGCACCCGCTGGCGCCCGACGGCGCGCTGGGGCCGACCGAGGACCCGGGCCGAACCGGGACCGTCGAAGACGGCGCGGCGAGGGGACCGGTCGAGCCCGCCGTCGCGCACAACGCCCGCGAGGACCCCGCGATGTCGCCCGGGCTACTCCTGTTGAACGTGGCGCTCACGCAGGGGCTGTTCGGCGCGCTTCTCGCCGGTGGCGCTTGGTACTTCGGCGTCCCGCTCGACGCGCTGGGAGTCAGCGGCGACGCGCTCTCGACGGGACTGCCGGCGCTCGCCGTCGGCGTCGTCTTCGGGGTCGTGCTCTGGGCGGGGAACGAGCTCGCCTCCGGGCTGGCGGCGTCCTCGGGCGCCGACTACGACGAGGGGCTGCGGGAACTGCTCGCACCGGACGGCGTCCGCGGCTGGGGACTGCTCCTGGGAGCGACGCTGCCGACCATCGCGGTCGTCGAGGAGTTCGTCTTCCGAGCGGCGGTCGTCGGCGCGGTGACACCGGCGGTCGGCACGTCGCCGTGGGTCCTCGCCGTCGTCTCCTCGGTCGCGTTCGCGCTCGGTCACGGCGCCCAGGGCCGCGTTGGCATCCTCGTCACCGGGGGGCTGGGCATGGCGCTGGCGGCCGGATTCGTCCTCACCGACAGCCTGCTGGTCGTCGTCGTCGCTCACTACCTCGTCAACGCCCTGGAGTTTCTCGTCCACGAGGGACTCGGACTGCCGGACCCGATTTGGTCGTGACCGATCGGTGACCGGGTCAGATCGAGGCCGCGTCCGCTCGCTGTTCCGACCCGTCTCACGTTCCTCTTTCTGTGGTACCGAGCGTGTTATTCAATCGTTGCCGACGGATCGGTTCACGCCGGCAGCCAGCGGACCGTCCGCTAGGTAGAGCTTGCGAGTGTAGCAGTGGTTTCTGCTGGTTATGTCGTGGAAGAAAGTCAAACGACAGCGACCGCACTTACCGGAGACAGCAGGCGATGAAAGCCCTCGGCGCGCTCGCTCACGGGTCGTTGCACTCCCCGTTCGCATGTCGAGGCGCTCGCTTCGCTCGCGCCTCGCACTCGCGGTCGCTGAGGCGGGATATCCTCGCGGCCTCCGGCCGCTTCGGATAGTGCCCGCTCAGGCGACTGGATAAACGCGAGCGCGCCTCGCCCTTTCAGTCCACCAGGAGAGCAAGCTCTCCTGAGCCCTCGTTCGCTCCGCTCACGAGGACGCCAGGAAAGCACCGCGCCAGCAACCACAAACAGCCACACACCTCCCCAGCCGACTGCGCTTCTCGCAGGCTGCGATGCTCATCCCTCGCGCGACTGTTTCGAGCGGCCCGCCAAGAGGCGCGCACGCTCGACAGCGCACGCCGACCGCACCGCTAACGACCTCACCTGTACTGAGCATCCGCGCGAACGAAGCGAGCGAGGAAACTCCCGGTCGAAAAAGATGGTTTTTGAGGGTCGCGCTCCAACGGTGTGACATGGCAACACACGAGGCCACGGTCGAGGGCGTCGGCGTCGGCGTCGGCGACGACGGCCCGGGCCACCCGGTCGTCCTCCTGCGCGTCCGCGAGGAACTGGTCCCCATCTTCGTCAGCGCCGACCAGGCCCAGTCGATGCAACACGCCCTGGACGGGACGCCCTTCGAGCGACCGCTCACCCACGACCTGTTCGTCGACATGGTCGCCGAGTTCGGTGGTGCCATCGACCGGATCCGCATCGACGACCTGGCCGACGGCACCTTCTACGCGAAGATCGACACCGAGCAGTACGGCGACGAGGAGCGCTCGGAGATGGTCTTCGACGCCCGCCCGAGCGACGGCATCGCGCTCGCGCTGCGGGTCGACTGCCCCATCATCGTCTCCGACGAGGTGGTCGACGAAGCGGGTCGCGACCCCGACGACCTGGGGTTCGTCGACGAGGAGGAAGCCCGCCGCGAACACGACCTGGGCGAGGAGGGGTTCGACTTCGACGACGAGGACGACGGTCCGGACTTCGGCGGCGACGACCCGTTCTGAGGAGGTGTTCCGTCCCGAACTCGGAACCGAGGGATGGGATCCGACGGCCTCGTCGGTCTCGACCAAGGGACCTGAGTCGTGTTCGCGAAGTGCGGTCTACTGCTGGCGACGCTGTTCGGCGTCCTCGCGTCGTCTTTCGGCGGAGTCCAGACCTGCGTTGGCTGTCTCCGTGAGCGCGGTGAAAAACGGCGGACGGCGTCAGTCGTCGGCGATGACGCGGTCGTCGCTGGTGGCGACGAGCCGATCGATGGCGTCGACCATGGCCTCGACGGAGGCGCGGGTGATGTCCGAGTCGCTGGCGGTCACCGTCACGAAGTCGTCGCCGCGGGACATCTCCACCTCGACGGTGACGATAGCGTCCGTCCCACCAGTAATGGCGTCGACGTGGTAGGATTCGAGGTGGGTGTCGAACGAATGGCCGAGCGCCGACTGGACGGCGTTGATCGCGGCGTCCACAGGTCCGGAACCGATCTCGGCCTCGGTGCGCTCCTCGCCGTCGACGACGAGGGTGACCGTGGCCGTCGGCGTGTTGCCGCCGGCGACGGTCGTGAGTTCCGTGATCTCGACGCGGCGCTCGTGTTCGCTGTCGGTCACGTCTTCGGCGATGGTGAGCAGGTCGGCGTCGGTGACGCGCTTGCCGCGGTCGCCGATCTCCTTGACGCGGGCGACGATCGCTGACAGCTCCTCGTCGGTCACCTCGAAGTCCTTCTCGTCGAGGGCGGCCTTCACGCCGGCGCGGCCGGCGTGCTTGCCCAGCGCGAGCCGTCGTTCGCGGCCCACCTTCTCCGGCGGGTAGGGCTCGTACATCGCGTCGTCCTTGAGCGTGCCGTCGGTGTGGATGCCCGACTCGTGGGTGAAGGTGTTCTGGCCGACGACCGCCTTGTTCGGCGGCAGCGGGATGCCGGTCGCGTTGGCGACCAGTTCCGCCAGGTCGTACACCTCGGTGAGTTCGAGCGTCTCGACGCCGTAGCCGTGCGAGAGGGCGATCGCCACTTCCTCGATTGCGACGTTGCCCGCCCGTTCGCCGATGCCGTTGATGGTCCCGTGGACCACGTCGGCGCCCGCGGCGACCGACGTGAGGGCGTTCATCACCGCGAGCCCGAGGTCGTCGTGGGTGTGAGCGCTCACCGGCCCCAGCTCGGAGAGCCGGGAGACCGCTTCGAGCGCGCCGTCGGGCGTCGCGTGCCCCACGGTATCGGCCCAGCAGATGCGGTCGGCGCCCGCTTCCAGCGAGGCGCCCAGGAGCTCTTCGAGGTAGTCGAGATCCGCCCGGGAGCCGTCCTCGCCGATGACCTCGACCCACAGATCGTGGTCCTTTGCGTACTCGACGAGTTCGACGGTGTCGCGGACGTTCTGTTCGCGGGTCGTCCCCACCTTGTCGGTGACGTGGCGGTCGCTCGCCGGGACGACGAGGTTGATCCCGTCCACGCCACACTCCAGGGCGAGGTCGATGTCGCGCTGGATGCCGCGACAGAAGCTCGTGACCGTCGCCGACAGGTCGAGTTCGGCGACGCGAGAGATGGTCTCGCGTTCGCCGGGGCCGGTGCAGGCGCTGCCGGCCTCGATGAATCCGACGTTCGCGCGGTCGAGCGCGCGGGCGATCCGGGCCTTCTCGTCGGGCGTCAGCGAGACACCCGGGGCTTGCTCGCCGTCGCGCAGCGTCGTGTCGAGAAACTGTACGTCTCCGACGTCAGAGAGGTGAGTCGTCTCGGGATGGTCGCCGAATAGCGTGGTCCCTTCGCGCTCACCGGAGCCGTCACACATGACGGAGAATTTCGCGGCCAGCCGCCGTGAGGCGACTTCCTCTATCCTCCGTGTCGGTATGGTCCGACATCGTACTCCAACGTGAAGCGAGCGCCCCTAATTAAACCGTCGGGTTCCCCGTCGAACGAGTGCGACACATGGGTCACCGCCGCCGTCCGCCTCGCTCGACGGGCGGACAGCACTCGGTCACCCTCCGTCGAGGGAGACCCTGTCACCGGGTTCGACACCGTCGGCGGCGCCGCCCGGGAGTTCGACGAAACAGTCGGCCTTGGCGACGCCGGTGCCGCGCCACGGGTCCAGGGTCTTCACCTGCACCACCTCGTCGTCGCGGAGCCAGATCACGTCCAGGGGCGTGCGGACGAACAGCATGTGTACGTCGCGGTAGCTCGTCCGCCCGAAGTCGAACACGAGCGCGTACCCCTCGGGCAGCGACGACTTGCCCATCAGTCCCTTGACCTTCGACAGCAGCGAGTCGGCCCGCTCCACGTCCGTCGCGAGGGTGCGGGTGTCGCCGTCGGCCGACTCGTGGACGAGGCGCATGGCTCCACACTGGTGAGAGGGGGACAAAACCGTTGCCCTCAGTCGTCGGTCGCCGCGGCCGAAGCGTGGCTCCCGGTCGCGAGCGCCCCGCTCCCGTCGCCGGCCGCGTCGGGCAGGCGGAAGCGGTCGAGGGCGGCCCGGAGGTCGTCGGCGCGCTCGGCGACCGACCGCACGTCGGCAGTGACCGTCGAGACGGACGCGGTCTGTTGCTCGGCCGCCGCCGCCACGGCCTCGGCCTCCTCGCGGGTCCGCTCGCTGATGTCCGCAACCTCGTCGACCCGGCCGACCACGTCCTGGGTCGTCCCGGCCTGCTCGTCGGTCGCCGCGCTGATCTCCCGGACGCTCTCGTCGAGGTCCCCCACGTCGTCGACGATGTCTTCGAAGTCGGTGAGCGCGTCCTCGATCGTGGCGACGCTGTCGCCGACCTGGTCGTGCATCTCTCGGACCGTCGTGGCAGTCTCGGCGGACTCGCGCTGGAGCTCCTCGACGAGGTCGCCCACCTCCTCGGCGGCGTCGCGGGTCTCCCCGGCCAGCCCCTTCACCTCGTCGGCGACGACCGCGAAGCCGTCGCCCGTGTCGCTCCCGTTCCCGCCGCCGGCACGGGCGGCCTCGATGCTCGCGTTCAGCGCCAGCATGTTCGTCTCCTCGGCGATCCCGTCGATGAACGAGACGATTTCGTCGACCTCGGTCATGCGGTCGGCCAGGCTCTCGACGGCGTCGGCGGTCCGCTCGATCCGACCTTCCAGGTCGCCGAGCGCCTCGACGGCCTCGGCGGCCGCGTCGCGACCCGAGCGGCCGCGCTCGGCGGTCTTGCCCGCGGTGTCGGCCACCTCGTCCGCGGAGGCGGCGATCTGCTGGACCGTCGCCGAGAGATCGTTCATCCGCTCGGCGACCGACCGGACCTGGTCGCTCTGGCGCGTCGCCCCCTCCGAGATCTCCCCCGTCGAGGTCGCCACCTCGTCGCTGGCCCGGTCGAGTTCGTCCATGCTCGCGGCCACGTCGTCGCTGGCTGCCGAGACCTCGTCGGCGAACGCGCGCACGTCACCGACCGTCGTCCCCAGGGTCTCGACCAGCCGGTTGTAGTTCTCGCAGATCTCTCGGTACCGTTCGTCGTCACCGGCGATGTCGTCGGCGTCGAGCGTCGCGGTCAGGTCGCCGTCGGCGGCGCGGTCGGCCGCGTCTCCGAACGCCGCGACCAGCGACTCCAGGCGCTCCGAGCGCCGCTCCAGGTCGGCGGTCATCTCCTCGAGTTCGTCGGTGTACTCGCGGAGGCTGTCAGACATCCGCGACAGCGACTCGCCGAACGCGCCAGGTGCCTGCTCGTCGAGGACGGGCGCGTCGAACTCCTGGTCGGCCAGCGCGTCGGCCTGGGCCGCGACGAGTTCGATGTGGGAACTCATCTCCGCGAACGAGCGCGTCAGACTCCCGATCTCCGAGGGGTCGTCGCTCGTAGAGACGGGCACGTCGACCGCGCCGTCGGCGATCCGGTCGGCCGCCGCCTCCAGCCGCCGAACGGGGACGACCACGTCCTCGCGGACGATCCAGACCGTGTTCACGAGCGCGAGCGCCGCCCCGACGAACAGGACCGCGCCCAGCGCGACCCTGGCGACTCCCGTCGTCACGAACGGGGCGAGCGCCTGAGCGAGTGATATCAGAAACTGAATCCCGGCCGCCGCGACGACCGTCCGCTCGACCGAACGGTCGATCCCCATCGTCGTTATCCAGCCGCGTATGAATCGCTTGTACCAGTTAACCGGGCGACCGTACATGTGCTGTCGGTCGGCGAGCGCCCCCATAAAGACCGGAAGTCAATTTCAGAGCCTGAGAACTTCGATCGCCGTCCGGTCGGCCGCCGACGCCTCCCGGTCGTCACCGCGTCAGAGACGGGGACGCTCATCACGAGCGTCCGCTCGCCGCGAACGGGGGGTTCAAACCGTTCCGCGCCCACCGGCCGGACATGGAGAAGACGCCCTCGGGCACGTCGGTCGGGGTGGACGACCCGTACGCCCACGTCGACCGCTGCGACCACTGTACCGACGAGGGCCGCTGCCGGTTCGCCGTCGAACAGGGCGACCGCGACCCCGAGTTCGCGAACGCGCGCAGCCGCGAGGACTTTCGCTGTCCGGTCGTCGGCGACCTCGACGAGGAGGGGTTGACCGGCCGCTGGGAGTGGGCCGACTGCCCCCACTTCCGGTGTCGCAACAGGGATCGGGAGTGCGAGCGTTGCGGTCTCGAAGAGCACCGGATGGCCCACGACGACGAGCGGCCGCTGCTGGAGGAGCATCACCTGTCCTACGCCGGGCGGTCGGACGACGAGTCCGACGACCCGAGCCACGAGATCACGGTGTTCCTCTGTCGGTGGTGTCACGCGAAGGTCCACGACTCGTGGGCGAGTGTCGACGACGACGCCAACCCCGACCCCGAGGCCATCGCCGAGCGCGAGGGGCGACGCTCCCGAGAGCAGTCCGAACTCGGCTTCCAGTCCGCCGCCGAGCGGTTCGATACCGGCGGAAGCGAGGGCGGTACCGACGAGAGCGGCGAGGGGTCGTCGGACCGCGGTCGGGACGAGTCCGACCGCTGACACGCGGAGCCCTTATTTCCGTTCCGCCGTCAGGATCGATACGGATGGCCCTCCGCGAGTACACGGACGACGAGTACGAACGGCTCCAGCGGAGCGAACGCGAACTCACCGGGAACCGCGAGCGGGCGGAGATCACCGACGTGGCCGTCGTCGACGACACGGCCCGACTGACGTTCGGCTTCGAGTGGACGCCCGAGCCCGACTCGGTCAGTTACGACCTCGACGACGCGCGGGACGTGATGGAGTTGAAGTCCGTGGCCGGAGCCGCGGGCTACGAGTACGACCAGCTCCCCTACCTCGAAGGCGAGACGATCCCCGTCGTCTACCTCGACGACGGCTGGGTGCCGGCCGCGGCGCTCCCCGGCGGCGGGCCGGAGACCGCCGGCGAGCGCGGCCGACAGGGCCCCTCGCTCGTCGACAGTGCATACCGTCGGCTCGCCGACCGGCTCGACGACATCACCGCCCGGTCGGTCGTCCTCGGGGTCATCGTCGTCAAGAAGCTCCTCATCGCCTCCGCGCTCGTCTACCTCCTCGTCGCCTGACGCGGTCGCGGCTCAGATCCCCTCGTCGTCCTCGACGGGAACCACCGGCGGCGGGTCGCTCACCCGGACCGACAGCGACGCCGCCGCCAGCCCGCCCAGCAGGACGACGAACCAGTAGTTCGACAGCCGGAAGAGGAAGACGGCGGCGGTCGCCGTCGGCAGGCCGACGGGCGCGAGTGCGGCGGTCACGCCCGCCAGCGCCACCTCGAACCCGCCGAGGCCGCCCGGCAGCGGCACCACGTTCAGCAGGGTGACGACCGGGACGACGAAGACGACGAGCGCGTAGGGCACCGGCTCGCCGATCGCGAGGAAGCTCGTGTACAGCGGCAACAGAAAGCAGAGCCAGCCGACGACCGCGAGCGCGACGGTCGTCAGGACCCCCCGCCGGTCACCCGTCAGGTCGCCGACCGCGCCGCCGAACCGCGCGACCGCGTCGGTGATCACCTCGGGCGCGAGCGCCGTCTCGGCCCGGGCCGAGACCCGACCGACCGTCCCGCGGAGGCCGGCGGCGACCCGGAGCGCGACGCGTTCGAGCGTCTCGCGTCGGTACACCGCGAGATAGGTGAGCGCGAGGACGACGGCGGTCACGCCGACCATCGCGACGAGGACGGTACGCAGCAGCGTCCCGCTCGGACCGCGCTGGGTCGCGATCAAGAACGCCAGGCCGACGACGGCGAGGACGAGCGACGCCACGACGTTGAGGAAGGCGAACACCGACGCCGCGGCCAGCGTCGACTCGTAGGGCGCCGCGGTCTCGCGGCTGACCGTGTAGGACATGAGGACGGGGCCCCCGCTCTGACCCATCGGGAGCACCTGTTTGAGGAACTCGCCGCTCAGGTACGCCGAGCGGTAGCGCCGGCCGCGGACGGTGTGGCCGGTGCTCGCCAGCAGGCGCCGCACGGCCTCGCTCCAGATCCCGAGTGCGGCGACCACCCCGAGGAATCCGACGGACAGCACCGCGAGATCCGCCGTCCGCAGCTCCGCCAGCACCGCCTCCGGCCCCACCGCCCAGAGGAACCCGCCGACGGCCAGCAACGCGACCGTGAACCCCGCGACCAGCCGGACCCGACGTGACATGACGAAGACAGACACGGGCGGCCGGTAAAAATCGTCCGGCGTTCGCTCCGGAGATCGATCGGTGCAGACGATGGACGTAGCAATCCACCGTGGCGCGCGCTGTCGCGGCCTCCGTGCCGCGACGAAACCGTGCGAGGTCTGCGGGCGACCCGAGCGTCGCCCGCATGGCCCGAGGGACCTCCGGTCCCTCGCTGTCTTCGTGAACGTGTGACCGAAGGCTTGTCAGAGCGTGCTCTGACAGTGGATGACTGAGCGAGCGCACCGAGGGCGTTCATCGCCTGCTGTCCCCGGTAAGTGCGGTCGCTGTCGTTCGACTTCCTCTCAGGACACAACCGGCAGAAACTACCGATACACTCACACCACGAATCGAACAGCGACCTCACTCCCTGTCCGTCGCCGAGTCGACGGGAGCGCCGTCGGGGTCCGTCGCGGGTGCGAGCGGGCTGGGCACGTCGGCCAGCCGGGTCGAGACCCACCCCGCGGCGAGCCCGCCAAGCAGGACGACGAACCAGTAGTTCGACAGCCGGTAGAGGAACACCCCGGCCGTCGCCGCCGGCAGGTCCAGCCCGACCAGCGCGACGACGACCGCCGCCAGCGCCACCTCGAAGCCCCCCAGCCCGCCCGGGAGCGGCACGACGTTCACCAGACTCAACACGGGGACGACGAAGAGGACCAGCGCGTAGGAGACCGGCTCGCCGATGGCGCGGAAGCTCGTGTACATCGGGGCGAGAAACAGCGCCCAGCCCGCCAGCGAGAAGACCGCGGCGCGGCGCACCTCCGCCCGGTCGGCCAGCGCCCGGTCGAACGCCGCGTAGTAGGTGCCGAAGGTCGCGGCGACGCGCTCGGCCGCCAGCGCGGTCCGCGCACGGGCGGAGAGCCGTCCGACGGTCGCCCGGCCGGCGCCCGCGGCCCGGAGGACGAGTCGCTCGACGAGCGCCCGACGTGAGTAAACCAGCAGCGCGGCGCCGCCCAGCGCGACGACGGCCACCGCGAAGCCGACGAGCAGCGCGGCGAACAGCGGTGTGATCGGCCCGTCGCTCGTGAGCAGGATGACACCGAGCCCGACACCGGCGAGGCCCATCGACGCCGCGATGTTGACGAGTTCGACGACCGTCGCCGCGGCCAGCGCCGCCTCGTAGGGGGCGTCGGTCTCGCGGCTGACCGCGTAGGAGACGAAGACCGGGCCGCCGGAGTGGCCCATCGGAACGATCTGCTTGAGGAACTCGCCGCTCATGAACGCCGCGCGGTAGCGGGGACCGTCGACCCCGTGGCCGACACTGGCGAGCAGGCGACGCAGCGCCTCGCTCCAGCAGTAGAAGGCGGCGACGACGGCGAGGAATCCGGCCGCGTAGGTGACCGGCTCGACACCGGCCAGTTCGTCGAGGACCTGGCGCGGGCCGACGACCCACAGGAAGCCGCCGACCGCGAGCAGGGCCAGCGCGAAGCCGAGGAGGACCCGGAGGATGCGGCGCATCTACGGATCCCTCACGGGGGGTGGGCATAAGCGCGATGACCGGGAGACGAGGACGGGCGGCAGCCTCCCGTCCCGACACCGGTCGTCGCGGTCCGCCGCTGGCCAGTCCTGCGCGTTCCGGACGCCTTTTACCGTCCGGTGGGCTACGGGCCCCTAATGACCCGCATCGACGTGATCGACAACCACGGCCAGTTCACCCACCTGGAGCAGCGCGCGCTCCGGGACATGGGCGTGGACGTGGAGATCGTTGACAACGAGACGCCACCGGAGGAGATCGACGCCGACGGGCTCGTCCTCTCGGGTGGCCCCTCGATCGACCGCATCGGCAACTGCCCCGACTACCTCGACCTCGATATCCCGGTGTTTGGTATCTGTCTGGGCCACCAGGTCATCGCGACGGAACTCGGCGGCGAGGTCGGCGAGGGCGACTACGGCGGCTACGCCGACGTGACCGTCGATATCGTCGAGGACGCCGACCCGCTCGTCGGGTCGCTCGCACCGGACACCCGCGTCTGGGCGAGCCACGCCGACGAGGTCGTCCGCGTCCCCGAGGGCTTCGCGCGCACCGCCGAGAGCGACGTCTGCGGCGTCGAGGCGATGAGCGACACCGACCGCGACCTCTACGGCGTCCAGTGGCACCCCGAAGTCGCCCACACCGAGCGCGGCGAAGAGGTCTTCGAGAACTTCCTCGACATCTGCGAGTAGGCGGTCGCGGCTGACCGCGAGCGGACACTGTGTTACCGACCCGCACGGCCGTTCGATTTCGACCGGCGATCACGGGGTCTAGACGCTCGAACACACCGCTGACGGGCGTCTGACGGAACTCCCACGTTTGAAGTGATCGTACGGTCATTGGTGGATCAGGTTAGTCATGACGACCACTCAGGGCAATCTCGCGAGCCTCTCGCGGTTCGTCTTTCGCGCGCCCAGCTGGTACTCCAGCGTCGGCTTCGCCCTGCTCATCGCGGCGGTCGCCGGCGTCGCGGCCTTCGACTCCCGGTTCGTCTTCGAGGACGCCTGGGAGGGGCTGTTCTACATCGGCGTTCCCACCGTCGTGGCGAGCGTGTTCACGCCGTACGTCGACCGCAAGCTCGGCGGGCAGCTCTCGCGAAACCAGGCGTCGCTACTGGCGCTGGCCTGCGAGCTCATCACGATCGCCGTGTTGACCGCCGCGGCGTTCGTCGCGTTCGTGACGCCGCTGGGCCAGGAGTTCGTCGTCGACGCTCTGCTGGTCGCGCTCGCGTCGATCTTCGCCCTGCGGCTGTTCGTCATCATGGCCGTCTCGCGCCAGCGACTCCCCGTCGCGAGCGCCGCCGCCAGCATCCAGACCGTCTCGGCGGCGCTGCTGCTGTTCGTCTACAGCGGCGCGATGCGCTACATGGAGTTCGGCGGCGGCCCCGTCGCCCGTGCGTTCCTGTTTCGGCCCGACGAGGCGCCCGCGCGCATCGCCGAGATGCAGTACGTCGACCCCGGGAAGTTCGGCCTGCTCGCGCTCATCTGCGTCGTCTACGCCGGCTGCGTCTGGCTCTTTCTCACCGTCATCGACCAGCCCTGGAAGCGTAGCCTGGGCGTGAGCGTCCTCGATTTCGTCCGTGGGTTCATCGGCCACGTCGCCGAAGGGAGCCGGGAGCTGGAGACGTTCTTCGAGGACATCGGCGAGGACGCCATCGTCCCCGTGAGCGTGCTCTCGGTCCGCCGGGCGGAGGGCGGCGAGAAGGCCCGGTTCGTCCTCCCGATGCTCCACCCCGGCCCGATGGGCGACATCGGCGGCGGCAACCTCCCGCGGCGGATCGCCGAACAGGCCGACGGGTTGGCCTTCCCGCCCCACGCCACCGCCGGCCACGACTTCAACCTCGTCACCGAACGCGAGGTCGAGACCGTCATCGACACCGCCGAGACCGCCTACCAGCGCATCGAGTACGACGCGACGGCGACCAAGTCCGTGCGGGTCGAGGAGGGCGAGGCCACTCTGACCGGGCAGGCGTTCGGCGACAGCGCCTTCCTCGCGTCGACGTTCGCCCCGGGGTTCGCCGACGACGTGGAGTACGCCGTCGGCCTCTCGGCCGTCGCCGAGGCCCGCACCGGCGACCTGGACGAGGTGATGCTCGCCGACGCCCACAACTGCAACAACGGGCTGGCGGGCGAGGACCTGGGCCACGTCGTCCCCGGCAGCCAGCGCTCGTTCGACATGATCGACGGCGCCGGCGAAGTCGGCTCCCGGCTCGCGGCCGCGACCCGAGGCCCCTTCGAATGCGGCGTCGCCTGGGACGAGACCGACTGGGAACCCGAGGAGGGAATCGGCCCGCTGGGCATCCGCGTCGCCGTCTTCGAGATCGACGACCAGCAGACCGCCTACGTCTTCGTCGACGGCAACAACATGGTCCCCGGCCTGCGCGAGCGGATCGTCGAGGCCGTCGACGGCGTCGACCGCGTCGAGGTGTTGACGACCGACACCCACGTCGTCAACACGATGGAGGCCGAGAACCAGGTCGGCGACGTCCTCCCCGAGGCCGAGATCGTCGCGGCTATCGAGGATCTCGTCGAACGAGCGAAGGCCGACCTCGAACCGGTCGAGGCGGGCATGGAGACCGAGAGCGCCGAGGTGACCGTCTTCGGCAACGACCGCACGGAGATGCTCGCCTCGACGGCCAACGCCGCCGTCTCGATGGGCGCGCCGCTGGCCGGCGCCATCATCACCGCCGCCCTCTCCGTGTCGGCGCTCATCTTCCTCGTCGCACGGCTCTGAAACCGCCACCTCGCCGCGCGTACCGACGATACCGAAACGCCGAACACGGACTCTCCCGTAGCTTTCCCCGTGAGCCGCTCGCTGACAGACGTCGCTCCCGCCGTCCTCGTCCCCGCCGCCTGGACCCTGACGCTGGGTGCCCACGTCTCGCCGCTCGTGTCGCGTCACGTCCTACTGGTCGGCCTCTCGGTGATGACCGTCCTGCTCGGCGCCTTCGCCGTCGTCGCCCGCGACCAGATGACCGGCCCCGTCCTGGCCGTCTGGCAGGGGGTGATCGTCGTCGGCTTCCTCATCACGCTCGTCGGCGCCGTCGATCTGGCGATCACGCCCGACGCCGACCCCGCGCTCCCGGTGACGCTGTACGGCTGGATGGCCATCCCGGCGCTGGCGTACGTCGCGACCGCCGCCGAGATGGAGCCGCCGTTCAACCGCATCTACCTCGCCGGCGCCATCCTCGCGCTGGCCGGCGCGGCCACCTACGGACTGGCCGGCTCCGACGTGGACGCCGCCGTCGGCATCGCCGCCGTCGGCCTCGGCCAGACCGCCGGCATCGTCACCGCGGTCTACCAGAACCCCGGGACCGGCGGCTGACCGACGCGACGACCCGCCCACGCCGGATCGCCGACCGCCGACGGAGTCGTCCACCGAACCAGTTGGACCCTCCCGTTTTGATGGTTCGGTCCGCACGTCCGGTATGACAGTCGGAACGCTGACGATCGACTGGCTGCCCGTCGGCCTGCTCGCCGGTGCGGCGGTCGGACTGGTCGCGACGTTCGGCATGGATCTCCCGATGAACCGCCTCCCGGAGGGGCCGACCGCGCCGCGGGTGGCCGCCGGGACGCTCTCCGATGCCACCCTCGAATCGGCTCCGGACGGCGTCGCCACCGCCGCACACTACGGGGCCGGGATCGGGACCGGCGTCCTCTTCCTCGCCGGAGTCAGCGCGGCGCAGTGGCTGCTCGATGGGACCGTCCTCGCGGTCGCCACAGCGGCCGTCGCGCTCGGCGTCCTGATGAACTGGTTCTTCTCGTTCGTCGTCGTCCCGACCTACGGCCGGGTGCCCGACGACCGGGTCGGCCGCGTGCGCCGCGACTGGGCGCTGTCGGCCGCCGCGTACCTCCTCGTCGCGAGCGCGGTCGTCGCGGCCGCCCTCTCGGTCGCCTGACCGCGAGCCCAGCGGAGGGTCAACTCTCCCGTTCGGCGGCCGCCCGCCGCAGTCGTTCGACCCGGTCCTCGGTCGCCGGGTGCGTTCCGAGCAGCCGCCGGAAGATCAGCCGGCGCGTTCGGTCGAAAAAGCGGTGTTCTTCCCAGGGCGGCGGCACGATGCCGAACGCCGTGGCGGCGCTGCGCAGGTCTTCGGTCGGCCGCCGACCGAGCCGTGCGTCGAGCGTCTCGAGCGCGCTGGCCAGCGCCGCGGGGTCGCCCGTCATCGCGGCCGCCCCGTCGTCGGCGACGTACTCGCGAGCGCGGGCGACCACGGCGGTACAGAACCGCCCCGTCAGCGCGACGAACCCGGCCAGCAGTGACACGACGGGGTTGATCCCGTAGCGGTCGAACAGCCGCTCGGCGTTCACCCGCGGGAACGACAGCGCAGTCAGCACCGCCGCGTCGTGGTTGGCGACGTGTGCGAGTTCGTGGGCCACCACCGCGTCGAGCTCCCGGTCGTCGAGCGCCTCGACCAGCCCCGTCGAGAGGACGAGCGTCGACTCGCCCGGGCGGTAGCCGACCGCGGCGGCCGTCGGCTCGGTCGACGCCACGAACCGGACCCGCGGCGCTGGCACGTCCGCCTGGGCCGCCAGCCGCTCGACCCGCGCCTGCAACGCCCGCCGACGCTCGGGGTCCTCGACCGTCCGGTACGCCTCGTCGAACGCCCCCAGCGCCGCGCTGTCGGCCAGTTCCGACCGGACCAGCGCCGCGAGGTGTCCGGTCGTCAGGACGAGGGCGATCAGCGCCGCGAGCGGGCGGACCAGCTCGTCGGCCGACCACCGGATCGCGGCAACGTACACCCCCGCCAGCGTCCCGCTGGCGAGGACGAGCGCGCCGGCGACGCCGAGGAGACCGGTACGGTCGACGAACCCCGTCAGGAGCGTCCACGCGTGCCCGGCCAGCGTCCGGACGGTGTCGAGCGGCGTCCGGTCGAGTCCGCGTTCGTCGTCGCTCCCGTTCTCGTCCCCGTCGTCGTCGCTCCCGTCGTCGACCCACGGGGGACTATCGCTGTCGACTTGCCACGGCGCTTCGTCGCCTTCGGTCGCCCAGGGGGGGTCCTCGTCTTCGTCACTCCCGTCGTCTTCGGACCGCTCGCGGGCGATCTGGAACAGCATGAACGGATACACGGACGCCACGAGCGTGACCAGCACCAGCGCGAACGCCCACCCCGGGGTCCCGAGGCGGTCGAGGACGACGAAGGTCACCCCGAGCGACGCGATCAGCGAGCCGACGAAGGCGTAGCCCAGCAAGTTCGGCGCCACGTCGAACCCTCGCTCGGTGGTGACCGCCGCGTGATACGCGAGGAAGACCACCCCGAGCACGGCCGCGTAGCCGACGACCGCGCCGACGAGTCCGAGCGCGGCCGTCCCGAGGAAGAGTTCGAGCAGGCCGCTGGCGAGCAACAGGAACCAGTAGGAGACGAACCCGAACAGCAGCCCCTCGAAGGCGACGAGGAGGGCGGCGACGACGGTCAGCGCCGCGACCGCCAGCGCCATCCGAGCGCGGAGGCCGACGCTGGACGACGAGCGAACGGAGGGCATCGTCCTCACGATGGGACAGCCGCCACTTCAGTCGTGGGGATCGGGCGGTCGCGAGTGCGACCACTGCCCGAGTGACGGATCGCGAAAACGCCGAGGAGGAGATTTGAACTACGCCGAGACGGTCGCTCGCTCCGCTCGCGCTGCGACTCGTCTACTTCGAATCTCACGCGCCGGTCGCGCTCACCGATGCGAGCGACACGCAGACCGGTCGCTCGCGGACGTGGTTCGCGGAGAACGCCGAGGAGGAGATTTGAACTCCTGAGTCCTTGCGGAGACCTGCTCTCGAAGCAGGCGCCTTGGCCAGGCTAGGCTACCTCGGCTCACCTGTTCGTAGACGCAAGCCGACTTTATGGGTTACGATCCGTCCCGGCAGGGAACCGGCCGACTGCACCGACCCGCGGGGGCCGCGACGCCAGACCCAACGCCTAACTTGTCGGCGAACTCACGGGAGGCCATGGACGTAAGCGAAGCGAACGCGGAGTGCGACCGGGTCCTCGACGAGATCGGTTCGGCCGTCATCGCCGACCGGGAGTTCCTCGAAACGGTGCTCCTGGGATTCGTCGGCCGCGGCCACGTCCTCATGGAGGACGTGCCGGGGACCGGGAAGACCCTCACCGCCCGCAGCATGGCCACCGCGCTCGGCCTCGACTTCTCCCGCGTGCAGTTCACGCCCGACCTCCTGCCCGCCGACATCACCGGCACCCACGTGTTCAACGAGCGCGAACGCGAGTTCGAGTTCAACGAAGGTCCCCTGTTCGCCAACGTCGTCCTCGCCGACGAGATCAACCGCGCGCCGCCCAAGACGCAGTCGGCCCTCCTCGAAGCGATGGAGGAGGAGCAGGTCACCGTCGACGGCGACACCTACGAGCTCCCCTCTCCCTTCTTCGTCCTCGCGACGCAGAACCCCGTCGAGATGGAGGGGACCTTCGAACTCCCCGAGGCGCAGGTCGACCGCTTCCTCGTCAAGAGCTCCATCGGCTACCCCGACGAGGCCGGCGAAGAGGAACTGCTCCACCGCCGCCTGGGCCGCAGCGAGCAGAGCCCGTCGGTCTCGCCGGTGTTGAACCAGGAACTCGTGACCGACCTGCGCGAGGCCCCCGAGCAGGTCCGCGTCGACGACGACCTGGTCACGTACGTCTCGGCCATCGCGCGGGCGACCCGCCAGGACCGCCGCGTCGAGGTGGGCGTCTCCCCGCGCGGGACCCAGCGCCTGCTGGAAGCCACCCGCGCCCGCGCCGCCATGGTCGGCCGCGAGTACGTCACCCCCGACGACGTGAAACGCGTCGCCCAGCCGGTGCTGGCCCACCGCGTCGTCCTCACGCCCGACGCCCGCGTCGACGAGGTCCAGAAGTCCACCGTCGTCGACGCCGTCCTCGACGAAGTGCCGGTCCCGACGGTCTGAGCCGCCGACGCAGTCACCCGCTCGTCTCGTCCTCCTCGGCCAGGTCGTCCCGGTCGGAGCCGCCCCGGTCGGAGTAGCGCTGGCGACCCACCGACTCGGCGGGCATCATGTTGAGCATCCCCTGGCGCAGCTCCTCGTCGGACTCGAACGACTGGTCGCCGGCGCCGGCGAACAGGTCCTCGATGGCGATCGGGTCGGCGCTCGTGCGCTCGATCTCCCGGTCGCCGAACTGTTCGACGAGTTCGCTCGCCGTCACCGGGTAGGACAGCCCCTCGAAGACCGACTCGATGGACCCGAACTCGACGCCCTGTTCGTGGTCGTCGTCACTTTCGGACATACCCCCCTTCGGGTCGGCTCGCGCAACTGCCTTCACCTTGCAAATGTGGGGTCGTCCGGTGGGGCGTCCCGGTCAGTTATCGACACGTCCGGTGTGGGTGCGTCTCTGGCAGTGAATTCCTTCCTGAATAATTGGTTGTAAGATCGGCATCAATTTCATCGTAACGAAACTTAGGTGAGATAATGATGCGAGTAGACCGCCCGATGGGTGAGACCGAACGTATCGTCGAGGATTCGATGCGTGCCGCTGGCATCCCGGATCGGAAGATTGGACGCGACGGCCGTGGGCGGATCGAGGGCGTAAAGACGGCGATCTCCGCGACTGGGATCGTCCTGGCCGACGTTGCGACACTGCCCGAACGGGACGATAGTTGCTACGTCTCCATCGTCGGTCGGTACAATTCACGGTCACAGATCCCCTCCCTGCTGGGACGACAGTCACCGAAGATATCCGAGGAGGTGAGGTCGATCCTACGCGAGAAAGCCGGAGACGATCTTACAGTTCTGTAGTGGAGTAGACGTACTATCCGCCCTCCCCGAGGCCGCTCAGCCGTCGCCGTTGCCGGAACTGTCTGTGTGGGATGTACCCTCTTTATCGAGCATCGGCCACCGAAGAGAGCCCTATGAAAAGACGGCCTCACGGTTCCAGCGCGTACAGCAACAGCGCGCTCCCGACCAGCAGGAAGACGAGGACGCCGGGCGCGAGCGTGGCGGTGGAGAACAGGAAGACCCCCAACGCGATACCGCCGGCCACCAGCGTCGTGAGCGTCGCGCCGCCGAGGTGGACGAGGATCGCCCGCTGGACGGGCGCGTCGCGGCCCAGGTGTTCGGCGAGGCCGACGACGTGCTCGGCGGTCGTCCAGGTGACGATGGTCGCGGCGGTCACCAGCAACAGGACGGCCGGCGGGGCGCCNGATCAGACCGCTACCGGCGGTCACGAGCGCGCGCGACGCCCGATCGGTCCCGAAGCCGACGACGGCCAGGCCCGCCGCGGCGACGGCGAACGAGACGAGGTTGACCGCGAGCCCGAGGACGGCGACGACCGCCGGCGCGAGCGCGATCCACACCGACTCGCGGGCGGGGCGGCGGACGACGCTCACGCCGACCACCGCCGTTGAGCGGCGTCGATGGCCGTCTCCAGCGGGTTGTCGGTGTTCCAGTCCACGACGCGGACGCCAGCGCGGCGCAGCCGGGAGATCCGCATCGCCCGCTCGATGGCCGCCAGGCGCTGGCCGGTCGAGGCGCCGGCGGTCACGTCGGGGCTGAGGACCGTGACGGGGAACCCGCGGGCGTGCAGTTGGCGGACGATGTCGACGGCGTCGTCGTCGGCCAGCGGCGAGCAGAGGACGAGCTGTGCGTCGCTCGGGAGCTCCCGGCGGAGCCGGCGCTCGGCGAACTCGCCGTAGAAGGTTCCCTCGGGTCGGTTCCCGTCGAACGCGGGGTGGCGTTCGAGCAAGCTGCGGGCGCGAGCGGCCTGGGTGGCGCCGCCGCGGGGTTCGAGCCAGCAGCGCTCCGGCGAGAGGGCGGCCAGCCCCACCGAGTCGCCGGCTGCGACCAGCGAGGCGACGACCACGTCCGCGGCGGCGATACTGTGGTCGACGGCCGAGGGAGCGTCGACGCGCGGGGCGACGTACGCCTCGGCGCGGGCGTCGACGAGGACGACCACCGTCGCGGCGTGTTCCTCGCGGAACAGGAGGGTCGCGAACTCCCCCGAGCGAGCGACGCGGTTCCAGTCGATGCGGGAGAGGGGGTCGCCCCGCTGGTACTCCCGCACCGAGTGGAGTTCGACGCCGCTACCGCCGGTGTCGGTGACGACGCGACCCACGCGGCGGGCGGTCTGGGGGTGGACCGGGATCTCCTCGGCGGCGCTCAGGTCGAGCGCGCAGGAAAGCACCGTCCCCTCCCCGCTCGGGACGTACCGTTCGCGTTCGAGCGCGCCGCTGAAGTCGCGGGCGACGACGTGGACCGGGTCGAAGGGATGGTCGCCCCGCACGGCCTCGACGGTGTAGGAGAAGGAGACCGTCTCGCCGGCCCGGAGCGCGGTCGCGAACCGCGGCGAGCCGTCGACGACGCGGACGGCCGAGGGGACGCCGTCGACGAGGCGCAGGTCCGGCAGGAGGTCGTCGCTCTCGTTGGTGACGCGAACGGTCACCGTGACGGCCTCGCCGGGCGCGGGATCGGTCGCGGAGAGTTCGCGCTCGACGGCCAGTTCGACGGGCGGCGGCGAGGAGAGGTAGACGTAGCCGGCGGCGCCGACGACGGTCGCGGCGGCGACCATCAGCGACGGCGGCACCGCCGAGTGGCCGGCCCAGATGCCGACGCCGACGGCGAGTAGCCCCAGCCCGGTCAGGCCCGTCCAGCGGTTGGTCCGTCGGTCGACCTGGCGGCGCCGACGGCCGGTCGTCCGGACCGTCGAGGGGCGGTCGGTGTCGGTCGTCTCGTCAGCCCAGTCGGCGGCGTCGAGACCGGGTGCGAGAGCGGCTAGCTCGGCCAGCACGCGGTCGGTGTCGGTCGAGAGCTTCGTCCGACGGCCGACCAGCGACCGGACCTGGTCGCCGGTCGCGGAGACCGACGACTCCGCCGAGAGAAACTGCGCGGCGACGGGGTCGTCCGTCCACGTCCCCGAGGCGACGGCCTCGCGGGCCTCGGCCTCGGGGATCCGTTCGGCCTGGGCGTAGATCGAGACCGCCGCGCGCTGGAGCCGTTCGGTCGCGTCGCGGCGGGCGTCGACGCGCGTGCGGCTCAGCCCGTGGATCGCGCCGGCGAGCGTGTCGTCGAACGCCGAACCGGGGACGGTGACGGACTCGCGGTACTCCACGTCGGCCGTCTCGGCCGTCTCGTAGTCGGTGAACAGCCGCCGGACCAGCGCGAGCGCGCCCGTCGCGATCGCCGAGATCGAGATCCCGGCGACGACGCCGTTCCCGAACGGCAGATCGGGGACGGCGTCGAGGCCGACGACCGCCGCCAGCCCCGCCAGGACGACGACCAGTCCGGCGACCGTCCTGGCGGGATTGTCGCGCACCGACGGCGCCCGGAAGTCGATGTCGCCGGTCACCCCCGTGTCGACGGTCTCCATCGTCCGCCGCATCGCCTGGCCCTGCTGGAGGCGCTGGTCGGTGACGCTCCCGGGGTCCCTGTCCACGTCGTCGGGGCTCACGTCCGATC
>NZ_AOIU01000048.1 GCF_000337455.1 Halosimplex carlsbadense 2-9-1
GGCGCGAGCGCGCTGCTGGCCGCGCCGGCGGGGTCGCTGACGGTCACGGACTTGCAGGAGACGACGGATGCGCTCCTTTCCAGCGGCGTCCCGATCGGCGGGATCAACGCCGTCCGCAAGCATCTCTCGGCGGTCAAGGGCGGCCGGCTGGCCCGCGAGGCGGCGCCGGCGACCGTCTGCGGGCTCGTCCTCTCGGACGTGGTCGGAAACGATCTGTCGACGATCGGCAGCGGTCCGACCGTGCCCGACGAGACGACGTTCGCCGACGCGCTCGGCGTCCTCGACCGGTACGACGTGGCCGTCCCCGAAGCCGTCCGCGAGCATCTGGACGCCGAGACCGGCGGTGAGACGCCCGACGCCTCCGACCCGGCGTTCGACCGGGTCGACCACCACCTGATCGCCGACAACATGACCGCGCTGGAGGGGGCGGCCGACGCGGCCGAAGCGGCGGGGTACGAACCCCTCGTCCTCACCTCGCGGCTGCGCGGCGAGGCGAGCGAGGTCGGGACGACACTCGTCTCGATGGGCGCGGAGGCCGCGGCGACTGGGACTCCCGTCGAGCCGCCGGCGGTGTTGCTGGCCGGCGGGGAGTGTACGGTCTCGATCGACGGCGCGGGCGGCAGCGGCGGGCCGAACCAGGAACTGGCGCTCTCGGCGGCCCTGGAGGGAGAACCGATCGTCCTCGCGGCGGTCGACACCGACGGCGAGGACGGGAGTTCCGACGCCGCCGGCGCCATCGTCGACGGCTCGACGGTGAGCGACGGCGACCGCGAGCGGGCCGCGGACCGTCTGAGCGCCAACGACACCGGGACCTACCTCGCCGAGGTCGGCGCGACGGTCGAGACGGGACCGACGGGGACGAACGTCAACGACGTGGTCGTCATGGTCGTCGGCGAGCGGTCGTCGTGAGCGGCGTCCGCGACGCTCGTAGTTCGCGACGCCCGAGATCGGACGGGACCGGACCGGTCAGCGGTTCTCGGTCGCGACCGTGTCGACGACGCCCCGCAGGTAGCCGACGGTGAACCCGCGGGCGCGGTGGCGCCAGTCCGTGTCGTCGACCATCTCGGGGACGTGGTCGGGGATGACCACGCCGTCGAACCCCACGTCGACGAGCGCGCGGACCGCGTCGGCCGTGACGAAGTTGCCCTCGTCGACGAACGTCTCGTGGAACCGCGGCATCGAGCCGACCACGTCCCGAAAGTGGACGAACACGATGTCGTCGCGCTCGCCGAAGCGACGGATCACCGCGGGAACGTCCTCGCCCATCTGCGAGAAACAGCCCAGACAGAGCTTCAGTCCGTGGTTGTCGCTGGGGACGAGATCCATCGCCTGCTCGAAGTTCTCGACGTTGCGGAACAGCCGGGGGATGCCGCCGAGCGACTCCAGCACGGGCGGGTCGACCGGGTGCAGCGCCAGGTCGACGCCGGCCTCTTCGGCGACCGGGAGGACCCGTTCGAGAAAGCGCTCGTAGTTGTCCCAGAACTCCGCCTCGGTGTACTCGCGGTCGATGCCGGGGGCCAATCCGTCGGGGTCGTCGATCTCCGAGAGGTCGAACGCCGTCCCCGTCGCGCCGCCGCGCAGTTCGACCGGCTCGGTGCGCATCGGCACGACGCCGCGGGGGTTCCACTGGTAGCCCAGGATCGGGATGTCTGCCTCGCCCAGGTTGCGGACCAGCGTCGTGATCGAATCGAGCGCCTCGTCGGCCCCCTCGCGGTCGAACATGATGTCACCGTACAGCGAGTACGGCAGCGACTGGATACCGGCCAGGCGCAGACCCGCGTCCTCGACGCGTTCGCGGGCCGCTTCGAGTTCGGCGACCGACGGGATCTGCCCGGGTCCGACCGCGATGGTCTCGGTCTCGGCGGCCTCGCGGTCGTTGAACTCGTCGGGCTCCTCCTCGGTGTCGGCGTGGTCGACGAACACGTCCGTCGCACCCAGCTGACGGAGATATCGCAGTCGCTTCTCGGAGAGATTCCGGGTCCGCACCCCGACTCGCGGCATCGCAGGACCGTCGTTCATACCGATGAGGTCGCGCTACTGGCTCAAAAGCCCACTCACTGCGGTTCGTTCGTCCGCAACTGGATGAGTGGTCGCCCGGAACCGTCAGCGGCGAGCAGAGCGCAGTGGCCCGAGAGTGCTCTTACTCCCCGACGACGGGGTTTTCGAGCGTTCCGATGCCCTCGATCTCGGCCTCGCAGGTGTCGCCGGGCTTCAGGAGTTCGGGCGGCTCGCGGAAAATGCCGACGCCGCCGGGCGTCCCCGTCGTGACCACGTCGCCGGGTTCGAGCGTCACGTCCGCGCTGATGTAGGCGATCAGTTCGTGCATGTCGAAGATGAACTGCTCGGTGTTCGAGGACTGCTTGGTCTCGCCGTTGACACGCAGTTCGACATCGACGGCGTTGGGGTCGAAGTCCTCGCCGGCGACGAGCGTCGGGCCGAGCGGGGCGAAGGTGTCGTAGCTCTTCCCGCGGAAGAACTGCCCGTCGGACATCTGCGCGTCGCGGCCGCTCACGTCGTTGAGGACCGTGTAACCGGCGACGTAGTCGTCGACCTCGTCCTCGTCGACGTCGGTCGCGCGGCGACCGATCACGGCGGCGAGCTCGACCTCGTAGTCGACCTGCTCGTCGCCGCCGGGGTGGACGATGGGGCTGCCGGGGTTCGTGACGGCGGTCGACGCCTTCGAGAACAGCATGGGGACCTCGGGGACCTCCTCGTCCTGCTCCTCGGCGTGGTCGTGGTAGTTGAGGCCCGCACAGACGATCTTGCCGGGCCTGGCCACCGGAGCCAGGCGGTCGACCGCGTCGGCGTCGACGACCGGGAGCGCCCCCTCGTCGACAGCGCGTTCCAAGCGGTCGAGGTATCGCTGGTTCGTCAGGTCCTGATACGACGGCTCGCCGGCCGGATCCGCGGCGAGCGCGTGGATACCTGTGTCCGTCTGGACGCCCCAGGCGGGACCGCTACCGTCGCTGTATCGAACGAATTGCATCGATCGGGAGAGGGACGCACTCTCACTTAAATTGGCCGGTCGGAGCGGCGGGGGCCGCGATGCGAGCGCCGGGCGAGGGATCGCAAGGACATCTTTAAGATCCGAGCCGCACACGGTGATAGTATGGATTCGGACTTATCGAGAGACTCGCTCGCGGTCCCGGAAGCGGCGATCCGCGAGGCCTGCGGTGAGACGCCCCTGCCGGAGTTGGGCGTTATCGAGCAGGCCTGGGAGACCGACCCGATACCGACCGACGAGGTCGCCGAGCGCGCCGGCGAGGCGTTCGCGTCGCTGCCGCTGGAGGAGGTGCCCGACGGCGGCGAGATCGCCGTCGGCGCCGGCAGCCGCGGCATCGCGAACCTCGCCGAGATCGTCGGCGGCGTCGTCGCCGAGGCACAGGATCAGGGGTACGAGCCGTTCGTCTTCCCGGCAATGGGCAGCCACGGCGGGGCGAGCGCCGAGGGCCAGCGGGAGATGCTGGCCGAGTTGGGCGTCGACGAGGCGACTGTCGGCTGCGAGATCCGCTCCAGCATGGAGACCGTCGAAGTCGGTCGGACGGAAGACCGTGACGTGCCCGTCGTCGCCGACGCCAACGCGGTCGAAGCGGACGCCATCGTGCCGATCAACCGCGTCAAGCCCCACACCGACTTCGACGGGACCGTCGAGAGCGGGCTGTCGAAGATGCTCGTCATCGGGATGGGCAAACAGCGCGGCGCCAAGACCGCCCACGACTGGGCCGTCGACTGGTCGCTGCGCAACATGATCCCCGAGATCACCGAGCGCCTGCTCGACGAACTCCCCGTCGTCGGCGGCGTCGCGATCCTCGAAGACCAGCGCGACGACACCGCGCTGCTGGAGGGCGTCCCCCCGGCGGGCTTCCTCGACCGCGAGGCCGAATTGCTGGAGCGGGCCTACGACGAGATGCCGACGCTGCCGTTCGACGACATCGACGTGCTCGTCCTCGACCGCCAGGGCAAGGACGTCAGCGGCCAGGGGATGGACACCAACGTCATCGGCCGCCGCCCGTTCGCCATCCAGGAGCCCGAGCCCGACAGGCCGGATATCAAGCGGATCTACACCCGGGGGCTGACGGAGACGACCCACGGTAACGCGATGGGGATGGGGTCGGCCGACTTCGTCCACGCCGACCTGCTCGCGGAGATCGAGATGCCGACGACGCTGATCAACGCGCTGACCGCGAGTACGACCCGGGGCGTTCGGCTGCCGCCCGCGGTCGAGACGGACCGGGCGGGCATGACCGCGGCGCTGTCGACCATCGGTATCGTCGACCCCGAGACCGTGCGGGTCGTCCGCGCGCCAGACACGATGCACCTCCAGCACCTCTACGTCTCGCCGGCGCTGGTCGACGAGGCCCGCGAGCGCGAGGACCTCCGCGTCGTCGAAGAGCCGACGCCCATCGAGTTCGCGGACGGCGAGTTCGCCGCGCCGCCGGCGCACGAGGCGCTCGCCGACGGTGAGTGAAAGCGGAAAAAGCGGTTCTCCGTCGACTCAGTCGTCGAGTTCGGCCATCTCGACGCGGCGGCCTTCCTCGTGCGAGAGATGGGCGGCTTCGGTGAGCTGGACGCCGCGGGCGCCGGCGGTGAAGTCCCACGGGAACGGCTCGTCGGCGACGACGTGGCGGACGAACGCCTCCCACTGGGTCTTGAACGCGTTCTCGAACTCGCGGTTGTTCGGCACGTCCGCCCAGTCCTCGGTGAAGTCGTGTTCCTTCGGCGTGTCGGGGTTCCACTCGGGCTTGGGCGTGTTGGCGTGACCCTGAGTCTTGCAGTCGCGCAGGCCGGCGACGGCGCTGCCGTCGGTCCCGTCGACCTGGATCTCCAGCAAGTCGTCGCGATTGACCCGGACGGTCCACGAGGAGTTGAGTTGTGCGACGATGTCGTCTTCCAGTTCCATGATGGCGTAGGCCGCGTCGTCGGCGGTCGCCTCGTAGGGCTCGCCGTCTTCGTCGACGCGCTCGTGGACGTGTGTCGTCTCGTGGCTGCGGACGGTCTGGACCTCCCCGAAGAGATTTTCGAGGACGTAGCTCCAGTGGGAGTACATGTCGTCGACGATGCCGCCGCCGTCCTCGGCGCGGTAGTTCCAGGAGGGGCGCTGGGCGGGCTGGCCGTGGCCGGTGAACACCCAGTAGCCGAACTCGACGCGCACGGAGAGGATGTCGCCGAAAAAGCCCTGGTCGATGAGCCGCTGGAGCTTCATGACGCCCGGCAGCCAGAGCTTGTCCTGGACGATGCCGTGTTTCGAATCGCTGGCTTCGGCCGTCGCCGCGACTTCCCGGGCCGTCTCCAGGTCGCCGGCGAGAGGCTTCTCGCAGTAGACGTCCTTGCCGGCCTCGATAGCCTTCGTGACGGCGTCCGCTCGACGGGAAGTGATCTGCGAGTCGAAGTAGAGCTCGTCGTCGCCGTCCAGCACCGTCTCCAGGTCGGGGTCCGCGGCGTAGCGGTCAACGTCGTGTTCCTCGCTCAGTCGCTCTAGCTTGCGTTCGTTGCGGCCGACCAGGATCGGGTCGGGCAGCACCCGCTCGCCGCTGGGGAGTTCGACGCCGCCCTCGTCGCGGATCGCACAGATCGACCGGATGAGGTGTTGGTTCGTCCCCATGCGACCGGTCACGCCGTTCATGATGATACCGATCTCTTGCATCGTTGTATCGTCACACACTGCTAAGTAGAATCATAATAGCGTTTCGATCACACCGGGTGATCCGGACGCTCGGTCGGCGGGTGGCGCTGACCGCCTCCCAAGTCCCGGACGGTCTCCGGTACCGGTACTTTGATGTATCGTCTTAGAGCAATTCCGACCATGTCCACGAAGATCGGTTACGTGGGTGTAGACCACCACCACCGAGACCCGTACTTCACGGTCGCCAGCGGCCTCGGTCTGGACGTGACGGCCGTCTGCGAGCCCGGCCGCGAGGTCGACCTCGACAGTCTCACCGCGATGGGCGACCGTCCAGACGAGATCACCACCGAAGGCGGCGACGTGGCGGACCTCGTCGCCGACGCGACGGTGTACGAGGACCCCCATCGACTGGCCGCCGAGGCCGATATCGACGTGGTCTGGATCACCTACCGGAGCGACGAGACGCCCGCGATCATCGACACCGCCGTCGAGAACGGCGTCCACGCCGTCAGCGAGAAACCCATCGCCCGCACCGCCGCCGACCTCGAAGGGGTCGCCCAGAAGGCCAACGACGCGGGCGTTACGGTGTCGCCGACGCTGTACTACCGGACGAACCCCGTCGCGATGGACATCCGGGACCGGGTCGAAGCGGGGTTCTTCGGCGACGTCTGGACCGTCCAGGGCCGGTTCAACGCGAGCCAGCTCTCCTTCCGGGACACCGACCACTACATCTACGACGAGGCGGTGAGCCGCGGCGGCGCGCTCCAGTGGATCGGCCCCCACTGGCTCGACGCGATGCCGTGGATGCTCGACGACCCGATCGCCCGAGTGAACGCGAGCTTCCACGACGCCGAGGAGGCAGACGTCGACGCCGGTGCCGTCCTGCAGTTCGAGACCGAGAGCGGCACGCTGGGAACGTACCACACGGGCTACTACCTGAGCGACCGCGGCAAGGACACCCACTTCGGGCTCTACGGCACCGACGCCCAGGCCCAGACGCCGCTGCACCACGACTCGCTGCAACACGAGCCGACGATCCCCCTCGAGATCACCTCCGAGGACCCGGAGTGGTCGGCCGCGCCCAAGCGGACCGTGCAGTACGAGTGTACCTACGACCGATTCCCCGCCTGGGGCGACTTCGTCTACGACTACTTCGAGGCGTTCTTCGACGGCTACGAGACCGGCGACGTGCCCGCCAGCGTCGACGACGCCGTCCAGCTGCTGCGAGTCCTCGACGCCGCCTACGACTCGGCCGACCGGGACGGCTGGGTCAGCGTCAGCGACTGAGGCCACGAGGCGAGTCGTCCTTTCTCGACTCGCGGGCGAGTGTGGAACCGGCGCGAACCGAACAGCCCCAGCGACTGCTCGGAACGGGACGGCTCCGATCGGCGACCGGCTCTCCCGACTCGGCACTGACCGTCAGTGTAACTACCCATCAAATTATTGGTCCCACCGATGATAAAATATCTTAAATTATCGTCGTGAGTTATATCGAGGGATCGGCGGAGCGCGGACGAGCCCGTGACACCGGCGTAGATATCGACACTGGGACTTCCCCGGACGACCTTCGGGGAAGCACGCGATCTCGAGCGGTAGTTTCGAACTGACAGCGAGTGGCGGAACCGAGGAACGACTGTCCGAGGAATGCACCGTCTGTCCGACCAGAGAGACGGATCCGGCTCGACAGACCGGGACCAGCGACGGGCGGGAGACCGGTGAGCCAAGCGGACGCTACAGTGTGTCGTATCGGCAGTATAGCGCGATTCACGGCCCTAACTGGCCCTCGGAACCTACTCCACAACGCACGGTCGAGTCGCGACTCCGCGCGACGCGGTCGGAGATGGCTCCTCGCTGAGGCCACCGACACCGCCGAGCGGGCAGACCGAGTCAGATCGGAGACGCCACCGAGAGCGCCCGATATACTCAAATATATGTAATACATGTAGAAATGTAATGATTGCGCGCAGTTGTCGTCGCAATGCCACCGCTCGGATCGGCCGGGGGTGCGCCAGCGAAGAGTGATGACCGAGCGTGCCGTAATGAACGGTAGAGGGGATACAATGTACGACCGGATCCTGTTTCCGACAGACGGGAGCGGAACCGGACGACGTACTCGACCACGCGCTCGAACTGGCCGAGGCGACCGACGCCACACTCCACGCGCTCTCCGTCGTCGGTTCCGGGGGCGTCTACAGAGATATCGACCGGGCAGGCGTCGAGTGGGGGCCGCTGTTACAGGCGGTTCGAACGGGGGGCGAAGCCGCGATTCGCGATATCGAGCGGCGCGCCGACGACGCGGGGGTCGAGTTCGTCGGCGAAATCCGCGACGGCGACGCCGTCTACCGCGAAATCGACGACTACGCGGCGGAGAACGACGTCGACCTGATCGTGATGGGGACCCACGGCCGCCGGGGCCTCGACAAGTGGCTGCTCGGGAGCGTCACCGAACGCGTCGTCCGAACGGCCGAGATCCCGGTCCTCACGGTTCGAACAGATGGGTTTCCGGAGTGAGACCGACCGAACCACAGCAGCCGACGCCGTTCACGTTCGCCGGTCCGGGACCGGTGCAGACTCGGCTCCGGAGACTCAGCGGCTGAGCTAAGCCGCGTAGCTTAGCCGATGTGCGTAGCTGAGCGCAGTGGACCCGTAGCCGGGAGAGCCGATTCCCGCCGCTTCACGAACCTATTTATCGCTCACGGAGGTCACGACGGATATCGTCCATGACGCCCGATACTGTTCGCGTCCGACGGAACGAGGAGATCGATCGAGTCAATCCCGAGATCCACGGCCACTTCGCGGAACACCTCGGGCGGTGCGTCTACGGCGGGATCTGGGTCGGCGACGACGACCGGGTCCCGACCACCGACGGGATCCGCGAGGACACCGTGGAACTGCTCTCGGATCTGGGGGTCCACCAACTTCGGTGGCCCGGCGGCTGTTTCGCGGACGCGTACCACTGGCGCGACGGCGTCGGTCCGCGCGAGGAGCGGCCGCGTCGCACGAACGACTTCTGGGCGCAGGGCCGCGAAGAGGCGTTCGTCGAGTCCAACGCCTTCGGGACCGAGGAGTTCGTGCGCCTCTGCGAGCTGGTGGACGCCGAGCCGTTCCTGGCCGCGAACGTCGGCTCGGGCGACCCCCGAGAGGCCAGCGACTGGGTCGAGTACTGCAACCGCGACGACGACACGACGCTGGCCCGGGAGCGGGCCGAGAACGGCTCGGAGGAGCCCCACGACGTGACCTACTGGGGCGTCGGCAACGAGAACTGGGGCTGTGGCGGGCAGTTCGACCCCGAGACGTACGCCGACGAGTTCCGCCGGTTCGCCCACTTCATGCGCCTGCGCGGCGCCGAGGAGACGATCGCCTGCGGCCACATCGACGAGGACTGGAACCGGCGCTTTCTCGCCGAACTCACCGAGCCGGACCTGATGGACCACCTCTCGATCCACCGTTACTTCGGCCGCTGGGACGGCGACTGCGGGAGCGCGACGGAGTTCGACGAGGAGCAGTACTACCTGCTGTTCGCCGAGTCGCTGAAGGTCGGCCGCCAGATCGACAGCGCCGCGGCCGCGATCGACACCTACGCCTCAACCGACGACGTGGGCATCGCGGTCGACGAGTGGGGCGCCTGGCACCCGGAGGCGGCGAGCGAGAACGGCCTCGAACAGGAGAACAGCGTGCGTGACGCCGTGGCCGCCGCCGGCGTCCTCGACGACTTCACTCACCGCGCGGACCTCGTGTCGATGGCCAACCTCGCCCAGACCGTGAACGTCCTGCAGTGTGTCGTCCAGACCGACGAGGAGGCCGCGTGGCCGACTCCGACCTACCGGGTGCTGGACCTCTACAGCCCCCACGTCGGCGCTACGGCGGTCCGGACGGCGGTCGAGACCGACGAGATCGAGACCGACCTGTGGGACGTTCCGCTCGTCAGCGCGTCGGCCACCCACGACGAGGAGGGCACGTACGTCACTCTCAGCAACCGCTCGCTCGACGAGGAACGGTCGGTCGCCGTCGCCGTCGAGGGGGAAGTCGGCGGCGCGACCGGCGAGGTCCTCTTCGCCGACAGCGACCCCGCGGACTACTCCACCCGTGAGAACGCCGCCGAGTTCGCATCGACCGACCTCGACGTATCGACCGAGGACGGGACCCCGGTCGTCGACCTCCCGGCCAACAGCGTCGCGGGCCTGTCCGTCGAATCGGCCTGACACGGCCGGCGGCGACGGCGAGTTGTCCGCACCGGCGGGTCCGTATTCCCCGAGAGGACGTTCGCCCCGCGCGAGCGAGTCGCCCGTCTCGGGCCGGATGGGTCAGCAGTGGATCGTTCCTGGATAAAGACTGTGAAGTATTCGACACGAACTCACTAATCCAGGGTAGTTCATAATAGATGATGCGATGTCTACAGAGACCGAACCGCAGGATCCGGCGGAGCGAAAGTCAGCGATCAGGACGCGCCACGAGCAGGCGGCGAGCGAGGTACTCCCGGACCACCGGGAGCTGTTCATCGGCGGCGAGTGGGTGTCGAGCGCCTCCGGGGAGACCTTCGAGACGACCGACCCGACGACCGGGGAGACGCTCGCCGAGGTAGCGGCCGGTAACGCCGAGGACATCGACCGGGCCGTCGCGGCCGCGTGGGAGGCCTACGACGAGACGTACGCCGGGATGTCGACGGCCGAGCGCCAGGCGATGCTCGAATCCATCGCCGACGCCGTCGAGGAACACAGCGAGGAGTTCGCGCGCCTCGAGAGCCTGGACAACGGCAAACCGATCACCGAGGCCCGCATCGACATGGGCCTCGTCGTCGACCACTTCCGATACTTCGCCGGCATCGCCCGCGCCCACGAGGGGACGACCGTCGAGACCGACGACAGCAGGCACGTCCAGACGCTCCGCGAACCGTACGGCGTCGTCGGCCAGATCATCCCGTGGAACTTCCCGCTGCTGATGGCGGCTTGGAAGCTCGGCCCCGCGCTGGCGGCCGGCAACGCGGTCGTCCTCAAACCCGCCGAGGAGACCCCGATGACGATCCTGAAACTGATGGAGCTCACCGAGGACGTGATCCCGGACGGCGTCGTGAACGTCGTCACCGGATTCGGCACGGAGGCGGGCGCACCCCTCGCCGAACACCCGGACATCCGCAAACTCGCGTTCACCGGGTCGACCGAGATCGGCCGGGAGGTGATGGAAAGCGCCGCCGACAGCATCACCGACCTCACGCTGGAGCTGGGCGGGAAGAGCCCGCTGGTCGTCTTCCCCGACGCGGACCTCGAACGGGCCGTCGAAACGGCGATCACGGCCATCTTTTTCAACACCGGGGAGTGTTGCTGCGCCGGGTCGCGACTGTTCGTCCACGAGGACACGAAAGACGAGTTCCTCGACGAGCTGGCGGCCAGGGCGGAGGAACTGACCGTCGACGACCCGCTGCTGGAGTCGACGGATCTGGGCCCGAAGGTGACCGCCGAGCAGGTCGAGCGGACCATGGGCTACATCCAGGAGGCCGAACAGGCGGGCGCGGCGTTCGTCACCGGCGGGAGCCAGCCCGACGACGAGGCCCTCTCGGACGGCTGTTTCGTCGCGCCGACGCTCATCGACGACATCGACCACGACAACAGGGCCGTCCAGGAGGAGATCTTCGGGCCGGTCCAGGAGGTGTTCACCTGGAGCGACTACGACGAGATGATCGATCTGGCCAACGACGTGGACTACGGGCTCGCGGCGGGCGTCATCACCGAGGACCTGACGAAGGCCCACCGCGCCGTCAGGGACATCGAGGCCGGCAACATCTGGGTCAACACCTACAACGACTTCCCGGCCGGCCAGCCCTTCGGCGGCTACAAGCAGTCCGGGATGGGCCGAGAGACCGCCCAGGAGGCCGTCGAACACTACACGCAGACGAAGACTGCCAACATCTCGCTACGGTAGCGTGACCGTCCCCTTCCCGGAGCTGTCCGCGGGTCGGATCCGGGCCGGGAACGTCTCGGTGGCGCCCGACGGGACGGCCTACGTCGTCCCGTCAGGGATGCACGAGCGACTGCGGGGCGCAGTCCTGTCGGAGGACGACCAGCGAGCGCCGGACCCGAAGGTCGACCTCGCGCTGGCCGGCTGGGCCTCGCTGCAGACCGACGGGATGACCGACCGAGTGAACGTCGACGCCCCCGACGGCTTCGCGAACGCGACCGTCGTCAGGCGGTTCGCTCGCTCGCACGACGCCGGGTCGGTCGTCGTGGCGCACCATCCCAGCGGCGAGGTGAGCCGGTGGACCGACCCCGCCGCCGTCACGCTGCCCGAGCCGTCGGAGTAACTCTCTCAGAGTCCCGGATCCGGGTTCGGCTGACGCACCGATACCCGTCGGAGTCCCTTCGAGCGATACCGCCGAGCGGACAGTACGCTCGGACGTCCCACCGACCTACGCAGTGGCACGGACGGGAGCGGGGATCCGCGACTGGCCCCAGTCTCGGCGTTACGCCGTCGGCGACCCGAACGACTCGTAGCCGGCGGTGGCGGTCAGCGACCGGGAACCGCACTCGCGACACTCCGGGGCTTCGAGGTCGGTGACCTGCTGTACGTGCTGACAGTCCTCGCAGACGACTTCTTGCATGGCTACATCACTGTCTCAGGCCCCCTTGAAGGGGGAGCGACGTTGTTCGGATTTCGGATATTTCGGACGTTCCCGGCGCCGAGTGGGGGGCGCATAATCGAAGGGGAGACGGGTCCAGACGTTCGATCCGCGACCCTCTCGAGATCGTGTTTTACAGCGTCTCTGCACGGTGTTGACGATGGGTAAGTGGCGATTTCCGAGAGTAGCACCCGGTTTCGGCGCGTCCGGTCGGACCCGTGATACGTCGCTCGCCGACTCGTGGTATCAGTCCAACGATTCCCCGGGCGAGCGGGAGTAAGGACCGATTGCGCCGCGGGAAAGGGTGACGGTTCACCGGAAACGAGGTGTCGGCGGAGGGGCGGCGCGGCCGACAGGGCAGCGATGGGGGGCGCGTCGTCGAGCGCTGGGTCCGGGGTTAGCCGTCGGCACGTGCGCCGATGGCGTCGAAAAGCGCCGTGACCGTCCCCTCGCCGAGCGGGGACAGCTCGTAGATCCGACTGCCGCCGTCGCGGAACTTCCCGACCAGCCCGGCCTCCTCGAGCACGTTGAGGTGGTGATAGAGGTCGTTCTGGCGCCGGTCGAGGGCGTCGGCGAGGTCGCCGCTCGCGACGGTCCCCTCCTGAGCGAGGAGATAGAGGATCGCGAACCGGGTCTCGTCGCCCATCGCGTCGATCCGCTCGACCTCCCGCTCGAAGTCGAGCGAGTCGCCCAGCAACTCCCGCTCGACGCGGTCGTACGCGGCCGGGCTTGTCTCGTCGCCGATCTCTCGTTCGCTCATGCCCGCACCTACCGGCCGCGCCCACTTAGGCTTAACGAGAATTAAGACAGATAGGATATATTGCGGTATAAGTAGTCGCCGCGTGGCGATACCGATAGGAATGGACACGCTCGACGTGTATCGAGGGGACCCGATCCGGGAACGGATCCACGAGTCGCTCCCGTACGGCGATCCGTCGGACCCGCTCGTGTTTCTGATGGGGCCGTATCGGCTGCTCGACCCGGACTACCTCTACGACGAGGGCGGCTACTCGCTCCCGCCGGACCCGCTCGCTCCGGACGGTGGTGACGTCGAACCGGACCTGATCGAGTCCACGCTCCGAACCGTCGCGGAGCGGGTCTCGGCGGAGACGGGAGCGACCGCGTTCATCGCGAGCGACGTGGACATCCCGACCCGGACGGAGGTGGAACGGGACGGACTGTCCGATCCGGGACTGTCCGTGATCGATCAGTCGGTCGCGTTCGCGAAGGCGAGTGCCGGGAACGCGTTCGTGTTCACGAAGGCCGGGCTCACGACCGGCGTCGGCGCCGAGACGGGCGCAATCCCGGAGTACTTCCGGTTGCGCGACGAAACCGGGCGGAGTCGCGACCCTCGAACGTTCAAGATTTTCTCCGAAGCGGAGCCGTCCGAGGACGACAGCCGGACCTACGATCCGACGTTCAGCAGCGCGTCGATCAACGAGATGGACGACGCCTACGACATCCGGTTCGGCTACTTCACCTCCCGGGAACACCTCGTCGAGACGTTGATCGCCTTCGTCGAGTCGTACGTCGAGCCGCTGGCCGACTGACGCGCCCCGCCGAGCTGACAGTCAGCCGTTCTTATGTAACAGGACGGCCGCATTCCGGCTATTCTGTTACATAAGAGTGGGACACGAACAGCGTATCGGCGACGAACAGGAACGACGGATAGCGAGGACGCGAGGATCGGGACCGGTAGCGATCAGGGGCGTCCGGAACCCCCGTCGACGGCGGTCAGGCCACGGTGAACTCGTAGGTCCCGGCGCCGACCTCGACGACGAGGTCGCCGCCCTCGTCGTCGACGGACGCGACGCCGTCGACCGCCGACTCGCTCGGATCGGTTCCGGACTCACGGACGGTCGCTTCGGCGGCGTCGGGGAGGCGGACGGTCGCCGTCGCGTTCCAGGGAACGGTCACGGACAGCTCGTAGCCCTCGTCGGCGCGCTCCCAGGCGCTCGCGAGTTCGCCGTTGGGCGTCTCGACGGTCGCCTCGGCCCAGTCGAGGTCGTCGACGAGCGCCGGCGCGACCTCGACGTGGTCGGTCACCGGGTCGTCGCCGATGCGGAGCCCCGCGAGCACCTCGTAGAAGAACTCCGAGACGTGGGTAAAGGGGGAGTGGTTCAGCGAGTTCATCCCGGAGCCGACGCTGTCGTCGGAGTCCCAGCGCTCCCACATCGTCGTCGCGCCCTGCTGGGCCATGTACACCCAGCCGGGCCGCTCGGGCTGGCTGACGACCTCGTAGGCCAGTTCCGGGTAGCCGTGCGCGGCGAGGGTGTGGATCAGCGGCCGCGTTCCGAGAAAGCCCGTCTTCAGTTTCGCCCCATCGGAGCGCACCTTCTCGACGAGGTTCGCGACGACGCGGTCGACCTCGCCGTCGGGGACGAGACCGAGGAACAGTGGGACGGCAAAGGAGGACTGCGTGCCGGGGCCGAACTCGCCGGCGTCGGCGTCGAAGAAGGCCTCCCGGAAGGCCTCGGCCACGTCCTCGGCGCGGCCGCGATAGCGCTCGGCGTCGGCGCCGTTGTCGAGGGCGGCCGCGACCTTCGCGAACGTCTCGGTCACCTGGAAGAGGAAGGCGGTGTTGTACAGGTCGTGTGGCAGGCCGCGCCGGGGCTCCTCGGGGTCGGTGTTCTCGAAGGCGAGCCAGTCGCCGTACTTGCCGTACTCGCCGGGAAGGATCCCGTCGTCGGCGACAGAGAGCCAGTAGTCGACGTAGTCGCGCATGCCCTCGTAGTGCTCGCGCAGGATCCCGAGATCGCCGTCGTGGCGGTAGCAGTGCCACGGGAGCAGCACGCGGGTCACCGACCACGTCGGGTCGGCGGGGTTCTCCGGCGACTTATCGGGGATCACGTCGGGGACGTACCCCATCTCGGAGGCGGCGTCGGCGTGGTCCCGTTGCCACTTCTCCTCGAAGCGGACGGCGTCGAAGTTAAACAGGAGCGCGCGGGTCGAGATCTGGGCGTCGCCCGTCCAGCCGAACCGCTCGTCGCGCTGGGGGCAGTCCTCGGGGATCCCGTGAGTGTTGCCCCGTAGCCCCCAGACGGCGTTGTGCTGGACCCGCGAGAGGTCGTCGTTCGAGCAGTCGAAGCTCCCCCGGCGGTCCATGGCCGTGTGGACGACCTTCGCGGTCACGTCCGCCGGATCGAGCCCGGCCGTCCCGTCCTCGCCCTCGCCGGGATACCCCGACACCTGCGCGTAGCGGAAGCCGTGGTAGGTGAACCGGGGTTCGTAGGTCTCGTGGTCGTCGCCGCGGGCGACGTAGGTGTCGGTGGCGTCGGCGCTCCGGAGGTCCGTCGTCGAGAGGTCACCCGCGTCGGTCAGCGCCTCGGCGTGGCGGAGGGTGATCTCGTCGCCCGCCGCGGCGCCCTCGACGGCGAGTTCGACGTGGCCGGTGAGGTTCTGACCGAAGTCGAGGATCGGTCCGTCGGGGTGATCGCGGACGCTCTCGGGTTCGAACGTCTCGACGACCGCCATGGGTTCGACCCGCTGGGGGCGGAGTGCCCCGCCGGGCGCGTCGACGACGCTGGCGGGGTCCCAGTCGGCGTCGTCGAACCCCGGGGCAGCCGTCTCCGACGCGGGCGCGGCCCAGCCCGGCCGTTCCCGTCGAGCGTCGTAGGTCTCCCCGTCGTAGATGTCGTTCGCGGTGATGGGGCTCGCGCTCGCCTGCCAGTCCGGACCGGTGGCGATCCGGCGAGTGCGGCCGTCTTCGAACTCGACGGTGAGGACGGCGCGGGCGCGGGGCGACCCGTCGGCGAGCCAGTGGGCGCTGCGCTTGCCGAACCAGCCCCGGCCGAGCCAGATCCCGAGGGCGTTCTCGCCCGTCGTCAGGCGGTCGGTCACGTCGTGCGTCGCGTAGGGGACTCGGGACTCGTAGTCGGTCCAGACGGGGTCGAGCCGTCGGTCCCCGACGCGCTCGCCGTTGCAGTACAGCTCGCCGTAGCCGACGGCGGCGACGTGGACCCGCGCCGACGCGACCACGCCCTCGAGCGCGAACTCGTGGCGAAGCAGCGGCGCGGTGGCGGCCATCCGCGACTCAGTGACGCCGTCGACGAGGTGGGCGCGGCCCCAGGCCTCGGTCTCGACGGTCGAGGATGCCGTCACGTCGCCGCCGCGGGCGAAGTCGATCCCGTCGCCGTCTTCGACGGTGAGCCCGGCGAGGGCGAAACACGCCCACTCGTCGTGGGATTCGACGAGCCGGTCGGCTTCGCCGGCCGGCGAGGGGTCGCCCGACGCGGGCGTCACCGAGGGGAGGTCGGTCGCTGTGACGCGGACGTATCGACCCCGAGCGTCGCCGGCGTCGTGTGTGCGAGCGGTCGCCACCGTCTCTGACTGGCCGGCCAACTCGTCGTCGTCGGTCGGCGCGACCACGTCGGATCCCGAGTCGTCGACCACATCGGCGACCGTCGTCGCCGTCTCGAACTCGGGGTCGTCGGAGAGTTCGACGCGGTACGCGTCGGGAAAGCCGAACTCCACGAGCGGGTCGTCGCGCCAGGAGGTCGCGACCGCGTAGTCGTCGGGCGTCCGCACGACGGTGACCGGGTCAGCGGGATGCAGTTCGATCGCCGCGAGCTCGCGTTCGGCGCCGAGGTCGACCTGCACCCAGGGCCCCTCGCCGTCGCCTACCGCGTCCGGGTCGCGCCACCGACTCCGCCAGCCGTTCGTGTCGCCCGCACCCGGCTGGTGGGCGATCCACTCGCCGCGCCAGTCCTCGGGCGAAAGCGCCGTCGCGAACTCGGCCGGGTCGGCCCACGGGGTAGCCCCGCCGTCGGTCCACAGTTTCACCGACCAGTAGTACGTCGCGTCGGCGGCGAGACCGGGTCCCTCGTAGACGACGCTCGTCGCCCGGTCGGACTCGACGCGCCCGGAGTCCCACAGGTCGCCCCGACCGCCGGCCACTCGCTCGCGGTCGCGCCCGACGACGACCCGGTAGGCGGTCTGGCGCGCGCCGCGGCGGCCGGTCGGGGCTCGCCAGCCGAACCGCGGTGGGTCGGTCGGGTCGACGTTACCCGGCGCGCGCTCGTACTCGACGGTCAGGTCCGTCGGCGCCGACGAGGTCCGTTCGTCCGGTGACGTGTTCATGGCCGTATCGCGGAGAGCAGCCACCTAAAGCGTCGGGACGCGGCACCTGTCTCCGGGTGCTCCCCGCGGCGGTCGCGAAGCGGCCCGTCGCCGTTGGACCATCGAGGGATTGAACCGCTGTGGGTCCGTAGGCGGGGCAATGGTAGAGCGCACGTACCGGTGTTCGAACTGCCTCGACAACACCGTCAGCCGGGGCTTCGACGTGTCGCACCTCTCGGTGACCTGCGGGGACTGCGGCGAGTTCGCCCGGTTCGTCAACGACGACGTGTTCGAGCAGTACCGCGCATTCGAGGAGGCACCGCCGGACCACCTCGAGTGGGACCGACTCGACCGCGCCGAGAAGTTCATGATCAGCGATCAGGTCGTCCGCGAGGGGCGGTCGATCGAGGACTTCGAGATCACGGAAGCCTAGCCCCCTCGCCGGCGACCCCTACGCTTCGTATCCGTTCGAGAATTTGTTTTCAGATAGTAACAATATCTTATATATTTGGTGCGGTCGAACAACCTCAGACGGTCGAAGCGACGACACAGCGGGCGTCGTCGCTCTCCCCCGCCTTCGAGACGGTCTATCGGCCGGAAAAGGCAGTTCGATAGGTCCATCCGACGGTCCTCGGATCCGGGTGCCGTCCGAACCGATCCGCCCCGGCCCGTGCCTCGCGACGCTCGTGGGATCGGGGCGACCGTTCGGTGTCCGGGACGCTCCCGACTCTTCTGGCGGAATCGCGTCTTCTGCCCACACTGGCGAGCGTCGGCGCTACCGATACCGTCTCCCCCGTCGATGGTACGAGACGGCGAACGTGTCGTCTCTCAATACATGATCGCCGACCGATGGTTGTCCGAATCGAGCGGGGGCACCGGTGCCGCGGGGCGCGCGGTCAGTCCTGCGCGGGTACGGTCTGGTCGGGCGTCTGTTCGGCGACGAGGTCGAAGCCGCGGGCCTCCATCTCCTCGAAGTAGCGGTCGGCGTCGAGGCCGCTGGTCTCGGTGATGAAGATGCCGTCCTCGTCGACGGCTCCCTCGGCCATCAGCTGGAGCGTCACGGACAGCGGGACGCCGACGTAGCAGCCGTACTCCCGCATCATCGTGATGTCGTTGCCGTCGAAGAAGGGGAACGGCTGCTCGAAGTGGAAGACGGCGCGGTCGTCGCTGCCGGCCGCGCTGCCCGTCACCTCCGCCGAGAGGATCGTCTGGGGCGTCCACTCCGTCTCGGGCGACAGCTCCTCGGGCGGCTTCCACTCGGACTCGCGGGCCAGCCCCTCGGCCTTGATCTGGTCCTGCATCACCTCGACCGGGTCGACCTCCTGACCGTCGACCTCGACGCCGTCGGTCTCGAAGGCGTTGGCGGCGTGGAGCGTCCGCTCGTAGTCCTTCCACTCGTCGTGCCAGGCGCCGCGCGTGATGATGCGGTCGACGTTCTTCTCCTGTGCGACCGGCGCCTCCGGGAACGTGATCGGTTCGGGGTGAGAGATGACGTACGTGTTCTCCCGCCCGATGGGCTCGGGGAACTCGAACTCGCGTGCCTCGCTGAACGCCGGCAGGTCGTCGATCACGTCGCCGTTTTCCCACTTGGCCCGCTCGTCGACGTTCGGGTCGTGCTCGTAGGTGACCGTGTCGGTCAGTCCCGGCGTCGTCTGGGTGAGCAGTCGCCACATGCCCCAGTAGAAGTTCACGTCCGCCACGTCGTCGAACTCCTCGCAGGCGACCATCCCGAGCGCGATCGTACTCACGAGCCCGCCGTTGGCGAACCACAGCGAGTTGCCCGCCTCTGCGAACGCCTCCGAGCGGCCGAGCACCTCGTCGAAGTCGAAGGCGTTCAGGTCGACGCCCGTGAGGTCGCCGACCCGTTCCATCGCGTCGAGGACGTTCTCCTCGAACTGGTAGGGCAGCCCGTTGACCACGTAGTCGGCGCCCTCGAGGACGCGTTCGATGTCGTCCGCGTCCGTCGCGTCGACCGGTTCGAACCGGAACCGGTCGTCGTCGAGCGTGTCGACGAGTCGGCGCGCGTTCTCCTCGTCCGCGTCGGCCACGACGACCTCGTCGAAATCGCTGGTCTGGGAGAGGTCGTAGACGCAGCCCGACGTCATCGCTCCGGAACCACCTAGTACGACAGTCTTGCTGCTCATGAATCGTTTTATGCGTGTTCGTCAATCGTACTTAAAATTAATGAAGTTGGTCGAGGTTCGGACGGTCGTGAGGGGAGGCGCTGCGCAAAGGCTATCACGGAGGACCGAGCACGACGAGACGCCGATGGAAAAGACAGTCACCTTTGCGGTCGGAGCCATGGCGCTGTACACCGGCTGGGCGTTCCTGGCGAAGCTGGCGACCAACGGGATTCCCGCCGAACAGGCCGTCGTCTACACCTACGCCGCGGGGATCGGCGTCGCCCTGACCTACGTGATCGCGAGCGGCGACGCAGTCGTCCGGGCACCGGGGAGTATCGGTATCGCGCTCGCGGCCGGCCTCTTTCTCGGTGCGGGAACGATCTCCTACTACCTCGCACTCGGGTCCGGCTCGGCCGCCATCGGGACGGCGATAAGCGGCATGTACATCCTCGGGACGGCGGTGCTGGCGGTCGTCTTCCTCGACGAGTCGCTGACCGCGAGCCAGCTGGCCGGCCTGGGGTTCGCGGTCGTCGCCGTCGTCCTCCTGTCGCGGTGACGGGGCGCCCGCCGGAACTTCTTTGAGCCCCGATCGTGTGTTCGACGTATGGCGATCGTAGCAGCGGTCGACGACTCGGACAGAGCCCCAGCCGTCCTCGCCGAAGCCGAGACGCTCGCGAGCGAGTTCGACGAGGAGCTACACGCGCTGCACGTCCTCGAACGCGCGGAGCTGGTCGAGCTCCTCGAGAAAGAGATCGAGGGGCAGGACCCGACGGACAACTACGAGGTCCGGCGACACGCGGAGGGCATCGTCTCACGGGCGCTCCCCGACACGGCGCGGGCCGAGCCGACCGTCGAGGTCCGGGTCGGCGATCCGGGCGCGGAGATCGTCGGCTACGCCGCCGAGCAGGACGCCCGCTACGTCGTCGTCGGCGGCCGACAGCGCACGCCGACGGGGAAGGCGCTGTTCGGGAGCGTCACCCAGGCCGTGATGCTGGAGTCGCCCGTCTCCGTCGTCAACGTCGTCCTGGAGTAGCGACCGGTCGCGTCCGTCCCGACGCGGTCGAAGGCGGACGTGACGGGAGTCGCGGCTCGTTCTGACGGTCGAAAGGGAGCCGAACAGCGACGCCGACGGTCGACACCGAAACGCGAACCGGTCGATTCACGGCCGGGAGCGGTCGGAACCGCGTGAGAACGGGTACGGAACCGCGTGAGAACGGGTACGGAACTGCGCGACAGCGTTCGACCGGCGCGGCACGGCGGGCGAGGACAGACGGTCAGTCGTCGGCGCTACCCATCCAGCCCGGGCGACGGTCCGAGAGGTAGCCGGCGACCGTCTGCCGGTCGGCGTCGTCGTCCCGACCCTCGTAGCGCTCGGTCAGCAGGACGGGGTCGAGCTGTTCGAACTCGGTGACGAGGCCGACGACGCACAGCCCGAGCACGAACGCGATCGGGAACCCGAGCAGAACGACGAGGTCCTTGAGCGCGGGCAAGCCGCCGCTGACGAGCAGCAGCGAGGTGAGCAGGCCGACGAGCGCGCCCCAGGTGACGCGGTTGATCGTCGAGGGGTTCTCGCTCCCGTCGGTGGTGAACATCGCGAGGCTCAGCGTCGTCGAGTCGACCGTGGTGATGAGGAAGGTCAGTACCAGCAGCAGGTAGGCCGCCGAGAAGACGCCGCCGAAGGGAATGAGCGTCTGGAACAGCGGGAACCCGGCGACGGCCCGACCCTGCTCGAAGACGATCGAGAGGATGTCGAGCGTGCCGCTGGTCTGGACCCACAGCGACGAGCCGCCCATGACGACGAACCAGGGGAACGTCGCGGCGGTCGTGCCGACGAGACCCGCGAAGACGACCTGGCGGATGGTGCGCCCGCGGCAGATCCGCGTGATGAAGATGCCGATCATCGGGGCGAACGAGAACCACCATGCCCAGTAGAAGACGGTCCAACCGCCGACCCACTCGACGCCGCCGGCGGCGTTCATGTAGAGGCTCATGCCGACGAACTCGTCGACGTAGCCGCCGAGCGCCTCGGTCCCGGTCGTGAGCAGGTACGACGTGGGCCCGAAGACGAACGCGACGGCCAGCAGCCCCAGGAACAGGACCATGTTGAACGTCGAGACGCGGCGGATCCCGCGTTTGACGCCCAGCGCCGCCGAGACGGTGAACCCGACCGTCAGTCCGACGGTCACCAGTATCGTGCCCAGGTCGCCGACCTCGACGCCGTAGTTGTAGGACATGCCGGCGAGGAACTGCGTCACGACGAACCCGAGCGAGACGGCGACGCCGCCGACGGAGATGACGACCATCAGCAGATCGAGCGGTTTGACCCACTTCTTGTCGAGGTTCTCGACGCCGATGAACGGCGCGAAAACGGTCGAGGGCTTGATCGGCGCGCCCTTGCGGTGGACGTAGTAGGCGATGGTCACGCCGACCAGCAGGTACGCCGCCCACGGGGAGATGCCCCAGTGCAGCATCGTGTACTGCACGGCGTCCGGCGCGATGGCGGCGGACTCCGGTGCCGAGTCGAAGAAGGGCATGCCCGAGGAGAAGTGATACAGCGCCTCGGCCGGCCCGTAGAAGACCAGCCCGGTGGACAGGCCCGCGGAGAACAGCATCGCGAGGAACGAGAAATACGAGAACTCCGGGTCCTCGTCGGGGCCACCGAGCTTGATCGATCCCCAGGGACCGACCAGCAGCCACAGGCAGAAGACGACCGCGAGGAACATCGCCCAGAGGAAGACCCAGCCGAATTCGCTCCAGAGGAAGTTGTTCGCGTTCGTCAGGGCCGTCGCCGCCTGGTCCGGGCGAGCGGCGATCAGGGCGATGGCGATCACCGTGATGATCGCACCGCCGACGAAGACGAACGGGTCGATCTTCTCCCGGAAGGACGCGCCGGTGCCGCTCGACTCCGTACTCACAGGTACACCACCACCGTTCCCTCCTCGACGTCGACCTCGTACGTCTCGACGGGGGGCTCGTCCCCGTCGAGGTCGACGCTACAGCCCTCACAGCCGCCGTCAGTGGCGGGCCGCTCGGCGTCGGTGGCTCGCTGGTCGCGCTCGATGACATCCACCTCGCCGTCGGGCGTCCGCGAGTCGTCCTCGCCGGGCTCGACGCCCGCCTCGAAGGTCTTCGCTTTCACTTTGTGAGGATTGAACACCGACTCGCCCGAGGTGACGTCGAACTCCCAGCCGTGCCACGGGCAGCGGACGACCTGGCCCGGCTTGACCCAGTCGTACTCGCCGGGCGTGTCCGACTCGGTCGTCCCGCCGAGCTTGCCCTCACAGAGCGGCGCGCGCTGGTGCGGACAGTCGTTTTTCATCGCGTGGTACTCCCCGTCGACGTTGAAGATCCCGACCGAAAACCCGTCGAGGTCGGCGATCCGACGCTCGCCGGGTTCGAACTCCGCGGCCGGACAGATCTCGAATCGTTTCGTTGTCATCGGAATCACTCGAGGTCGCTTCCGTCCGTGGGCAGGTCCCACAGCTCCGCCGCGTTCTCGTGTCTGACCGCCCGTTCCATCTCCTCGTCCATCTGGGGGAGCCCCCAGGTCGGGTCGTCGCCGTCCCAGTGGGGGTAGTCCGACGCGTAGATCAGGGTCTCGTCGGCGTGCATCATCTCGAGGATCTGGTCGTGGTGCTCCGGACGCTCCGGTTCCTCGACCGGCTGGCTCGCGAACCAGACGTTCTCCCTGATGTAGTGGCTCGGCTTCTCCTCCAGCCACGGCACCTGCGACCGGAGGCCTTTCCAGTTCTTGTCGAGGCGCCACATGAAGTGGGGGAGCCAGCCGTAGCCGCCCTCGATGAACGCCCAGCGGAGGTCCGGGTACTCCACGAGGACGCCCTCGGTGACGATAGAGGCGAGCTGGCCCATGTAGTAGGCGCCCAGCAGCGTGTGCCACTCGATGTAGTTGTTCGGGTGCCCCGCGCCGGTCGGCGGGTTGCTCGTCCCGTGGCCCTCCGAGAACGGGTGGACGGCCATCGCGAGGTTCTGCTCCTCGGCGGCCTCGTACATCGGCCAGTACTGGGGCCGGCCGTAGGGCACTTCGGCGCCGCCGGGCAACAGCACCTGCCGAATTTGCGGGTGATCGCCGTACTCGCGGATGAGGTCGGCCGCTTTCTCGGGGGCCTTCGGCGCGACGTACAGCGACCCGATGAAGCGGTCGTCCATGGGGAGCACGTCGTTGACCAGCCACTCGTTGTACGCGCGAGCCAGTTCGTTGGCGTAGTCGCGGTTCGGGAGCGCGGCGAGGTTGAACCACGAGTTGCCGGTCAACATCGCGTAGTCGATGTCGTGCTCGTCCAGGTGCTCGTCGGCGATCTTCCCGATATCCGAGCCCGGCTTGTTGCCGTCCTCGGTCCGTTCGTCCTGGCGGAGGAACTCACCGGGGTTCCGATACAGGAGCTCCGGGAGCACCAGCCCGTCGTCCCTGTACCGCTCGGGGAGATACTGTACGATCGCTTCGTCGTCCGCCCACCGCTGGTGGATGTCTGCGTCGACTAGCGTGAGCTCCGACTCGGAGCGACTGTCGGGTGTCGCCCCCTGGGCATCCTGTGACATGAGTCCGTATACTCATACGCACACAACCCCAGTTAAAGATTATTATACTCATTTGACTATATAGGCGACAGAGCGTTTGAATCCGGGAAATTCGGGCGAATTGGTGATTCGGTCGAACTTAAACGAAGGGTAAAACATTCGCGATAGTCGAACTCGTTGTCGTGGTTTCGACACAGAGATGGGTGGCTGACCGGGGCCGGGCGGGTGTGATCTCGTCACAAGGGGCAGATTATTCGACAGTTCCGAACGACTATGTGAGGCCGGCGCCTGAGGCACGTCATGGACGGAGATGCGAATCGGCCGATCAAGGCGTTGCTGACGATGGACGACATCGTGTCCGCGCTCGAACGCGAGGGGGCGACGAGCGTCACGGACCTGAGCGACACCATCGACAGGCCCCAGAGCGTCGTGCACGACTACCTGAGCACGCTCCAGCAGTTGGGATACGTGATCCAGACCGACGGGGGAGCCTACGCCCTCAGCCTCAGATATCTGGAGCTGGGCGGACGTGTCCGAGACGACGTGTCGCTGTACGGGGTTGCGAAACCGGAGGTCAATCGCCTGGCCGAGAGTTCGAGCAGCGAGCTCGTCACGCTATCGGTCGAACAGAACGGGCTGTGCGTCGCTCTCGATGTCGTCCAGAGCGAGCGAAACGTCGCCTACGACTTCTCCGAGGGAACGCACTTCCACATGCACTCCTCGGGCGTCGGCAAGGCGATGCTCGCCCAGTACGACGACGAACGGGTGACGGCGATCCTCGATCGGCACGGCATGCCCGCACGCACGGAAAACTCGATCACCGACCGCGACCGGCTCGACGCCGAACTCGAACGGATCCGCGAGGCGGGCGTCGCCTTCGACCGCGAGGAGTACAGGACGGGCATGACGACCATCTCGACGACCATCGAGGACGCCGCGGGCGTCGTGCTTGGCGGCCTGAGCGTCACCGGCCCGGCACACCGACTCGCCGAGTCCGACGTGCAGGAGGAACTCCGAAGCGAACTCCTCTCGACGGTCAACATCATCGAACTCAACTACAGCGCGCGGTGAACGCGCGCCGAACTCCGTCCGACCCCGCGCGGCGTAGCAGCGACCCGCGATCGAACCCGGTCGCAGCCCCTCCCACGAGAGCGAGACTGTTCTGTCGGACAGAACAGGCGATATTCGACCGATTCTCCAGAATCGAGCGACAAGCAGCCATCTCGCGTACGGTACGAGAGTATATCTACCAGAACAGGACTCGCCCCCTCCGACCGCTCCAGCCGATTTCGATTACATCCATACGATTGTAATAAGCGAGTGAACAGCTCCCTCGACCGGCGCCGAGCGGTGGTACGGTGGGAAACCCGGAGCATATCGACCCTGCTTGTTCTTCCTGACAGAACGGGGCGTGGGAACAGCTACAAGTAACGGAGGCGTCTCACTGCGGGCATGGACCGAGAGAACACACCCGTCGCGTCGGTCCAGACAGTGCTCTCTATCGTGGAGTATCTCGAAGCGGCCGGGTCGGCCGGCGTGACCGAGATCGCCGACGGCGTCGGCAGTTCCAAGAGCACGGTTCACAACCACCTCACGACGCTTCGGGACGACGGATACGTCATCAACGAAGACGGGCAGTATCGACTCGGGCTCAGATTTCTCGGACTGGGCGAGTCGACGCGCCTGCAGACGGACCTCTACGAACTCGCGCGGCCACAGGTCGAACAACTGGTCGACGGGACCGACCTCGTCGGCAATCTCGCCGTCGAGGAACAGGGGAGTGGGTACTACCTGTATCGCTCGCGCGGGAGCGACGACGTTCGGTTCTCGACGCGCGCGGGGGAGACACACGACTTGCACTGTTCCGCCACCGGGAAGTCACTGCTCGCGCATCTCCCGCCCGAGCGCCTGGAGTCCGTCGTCGATTCGCTCGACCTGCAGCGATACACGGACCACACGATAACAGACAGCGCGGAGCTACTGACGGAACTCGAGCGCGTCCGTGACCGCGGTGTCGCCTTCGACGAGGAGGAGTACGGCCGCGGTCTCCGGTGCGTCGGCGTCCCGATATTCGGCGTCGACGACGAGGTCGTCGGTGCGATCAGTCTCTCCGGCCCCGCCGCCGAGATGACCGGCGAGTGGTACCGGGAGACGCTCCCGGAGCGACTGCGGACCGCGACGAACCGGATCGAGGTCAACCTCCGCGACTACTGATCGCCCGGTCGACAACCGTAGCGGTCCGTACTACGAACACAGATAGTTCGAGAGATATACCATATCCACTACCTGTTTGCACCGACCGTTCGGTCCCGATGCAACGGACTCGGATCGTGGCGAGATGAGTCGGGCACACTGACGCCAGATAACCGGTATCGACACGTTTTCCCGGGCTATTCGGCCGTTGCGCACAGAACTTCTCCGGTCCCCAGACCGCACCTCCGCGCGGAGACCCCTGTCGGGGTCGTCAATCGAACGCGAGCCGAGCCACCGGAGGCCAGATCGCCGTTTCGAGTTCGCAGGCCGGTTCTCGTCGCCTCGGCGACGGCGAGCGAGACTGTACCGCCTCCGTTCCGGAGTCGACGGGAGCGGACTCGCGACAGATCGATCGGCTCGATTCCGGATCCCACACTTGTAAGATACCGATTATAGTATCACATCTTGGAAGCCTGCGATCGGGTCGCGGGCTACCGCTCGGACGGTTCGGGAGAGAGTCGCTCCCGCGTCCGATTCTTAGGTAACATCAGATGGTGGTTCCCGTATCTGTTACATAAGACGGCGGCGACGGTGCAGACGGTCCGAGCGAGGGGGAGCGCTTTCGTCCCGGGAGGTCGTACCCGCGAGTATGAACGACGACCGACCGGCCGTCCGTCTCGGCGAAGCGCTGGGCGAGCCCGGCGAGACGCTGGCCGTCGCCGAGTCCTGTACCGGCGGGCTCCTCGGGTCGACGATCACTGGCGTCGCCGGGTCGAGCGGCTACTTCGTCGGCGGCGTCATCTCCTACACCGAGCGGACCAAGCGACAGTTGCTCGCGGTCTCCCGGGAGAGCCTGGAGCGCCACGGGGCGGTCAGCGAGACGGTCGCGAGCGCGATGGCGCGCCACATCCGCGACGAGACCGGCGCCGACTGGGGCGTCTCGACGACGGGCTACGCCGGCCCGACGAGCGGCGACCCCGACACCCCGGTCGGCACCGTCTACATCGGCATCGCCTACGCCGGTAGCGACGACCGCGACCCCTACGCCACCGTCGAACACCACCGCTTCGAGGGCGACCGCACGGCGGTCAAGGAGCGCATCGTCGAGCAGGCGCTCCGGTCGGCGCTGGGGGAGATCGAGTCCGTGGGGTAGTCACCGCTCGACCGACTTGCCGGTCCGCAGACACGCCGCCGGACGCTCCCCGTCGCCGTTCCCGCCACCGCTAGTCCCGCCTCCAGCACCGTCGGCGTCACCCTCGACCGGTTCGAGCGCGGGGTCGTCGCGCTCGCAGACGCTCTCGAAGGCAGCGAGTCGGTCGGCCGCGTCGTCGATCCGACCGGCCGCGACCGCCTCGACCGCCGCGGCGAATACGCGCTCGGCCTCGTCGTCACCGAGGCGGTCGGGCACGCCGAACTCGTCGCGGACGGCGGCGGGGTCGTCGTACTCGTCGACGGCCACGTCGCCGCGTTCGACTGCGATGCGAACGTCGAGCACCGATCGGAAGACCCCATCGGCGAAATCGAACGCTTCGGGTGCGATAACCCGGTGACAGCGAGGGTGGAACGAACAGCCGGTAGGCGGGTTCGACGGGTCAGGCACGTCACCGGTCAGTTCGACCGCGTCGTCGGGGGCGTCGGGGTCGGGCTCGGGGATGGCCGACAGGAGCGCCTCCGTGTAGGGGTGGCGCGGGTCGTCGAACAGCGCTTCGGCGGGCCCGCGCTCGACGACCTCGCCGAGGTACATGACGCAGACGCGGTCGCAGACCTGGCGGACGACGCCCAGGTCGTGGCTGACGAGCACCATCGCGAGACCCAGCTCGTCGCGCAGGTCGGAGAGCAGCGAGAGGATCTCCGCCTGGACGCTCACGTCGAGCGCCGAGACGGGTTCGTCGACGACCAGCAGGTCCGGGTCGAGCACGAGCGCGCGGGCCAGCGCGACCCGCTGTTTCTGCCCGCCGGAGAACTCCCGCGGGTAGCGCTCGGCGTCGGCCGCAGAGAGTCCGACGCGTTCGAGCGTGTCGACGACGATCTCTCGGCGGCGCTCGGCGTCGGCCAGCCCGTGGATCGCGAGCGGTTCGGCGACCGACTCGCCGACGGTCAGTCTGGGATCGAACGCGGAGTTGGGGTCCTGGAAGACGATCTGCGCCCTGCGGCGGAAGCGGTCGCGGTCGTCGCCGGCGAGGTTGGCGACCGGCTCGCCGTCGAAGCGCACCTCGCCGCCGGTCGGGTCTTCGAGGCCTAACAGCGTCGTCGCGGTCGTGGACTTGCCACAGCCGGACTCGCCGACGAGCCCGACCGTCTCCCCCTCGCGCACGTCGAAGGTCNGAGGCCTAACAGCGTCGTCGCGGTCGTGGACTTGCCACAGCCGGACTCGCCGACGAGCCCGACCGTCTCCCCCTCGCGCACGTCGAAGGTCACCCCGTCGACGGCCTCGACGTGGCCGGTCACCCGCCGGAGCAGCCCCGACCGGACGGGGTAGTGCTTCTCGAGGACACGAACTTCGAGGAGCGGCGCGTCAGTCATCGGCCACCTCCAGCTCCCGCGGGAGCGCGTGGTCGTCGTCGTAGAGCAGACAGGCGACCTCGTGGTCAGTTCCGGAAACCGAGCCGGCCGACCGGGGCATCGGGTGGTCGCCGGTCTCGCAGTCCTCGACCGCGTGCGGACAGCGCGGGTGGAACCGGCAGCCCTCGGGCGGGTCCGTGGGGTCCGGGAGCGATCCGCCGATCGTCTCGAAGGGGTCGCCGCGACCGGGGAGACAGGCCAGTAACGCCCGGGTGTAGGGGTGTGCGGGGTCGTCGAACAGCGCGCGGACGCCGGCCGTCTCCATCACTTCGCCGGCGTACATGACGACGACGCGGTCGGCGATCTCGGCGACGACGCCCAGGTCGTGGGTGACGAACAGCAGCGCCATCCCGCGCTCGGCACCCAGGTCCGCGAGGAGATCCAGCACCTGGCGCTGGATGGTCACGTCCAGCGCGGTCGTCGGTTCGTCGGCGATCAGCAGGTCGGGATCGGGCGCCAGCGCAATCGCGACGACGACCCGCTGTTTCATCCCACCGGAGAACTGGTGGGGATAGTCGTCGAAGCGCGCCTCGGCCTCCCCGATCCCGACGCGGTCGAGCAGGGCGACGGCCTCCTCGCGAGCGGTCGCCTTCGACACGTCGCGGTGGATGCGGATCGCCTCGACGACCTGCTCGCCCACGGTGTACACCGGGTCGAGGGCGTCCTGGGGGTTCTGGAAGACGTGGCCGATCCGCCCGCCGCGGTAGGATTCGAGGTCCGACGCGGAGCAGTCGGTGAGGTCGGTCCCGTCGAAGCGGATCTCGCCGTCGACCGCGGCGGAGTCGGGGAGCAGCCGCGTGATCGACTCGCAGGCGACGGTCTTGCCCGACCCCGACTCGCCGACGAGACAGACCGTCTCCCCTTCGGCCACGTCGAAGTCGACGCCGTCGACCGCGCGGACGACGCCGTCGTCGGTCTCGAAGCGGACGCGCAGGTCGCGGACCGACAGCAGCGGGTCGCTCATCTACCGCACCTCCTCCCGCGGGTCGAGCACGTCGCGGACCGTGTCGCCGAAGACGTTGCACGCGACGACGAGTCCCACGAGCAGGGCGACCGCGGGCAGCGAGGTCCACCACTGGGCGTACCACGGCATGTGTCGACCCGCCAGGCTGACCCCGAGGAGTTCGCCGAACGAGGCCGGCCGCGTCGAGTTGAGGGCGAGATACGCGAGGCCGACCTGCGCGAGCACCAGCAGCGGGACCCGGCGCGTGAGCGCGGTGACGATCGTGGCCGTCGAGTTCGGGACGACGTGGCGACGGATCACGCGCAGGTCGCTCGCGCCGGCGGCCTTCGCGGCGCGGACGTAGCCCGCGCTGCGCCGCTGGATCGCCTCGCCGCGAACCAGTCGCGCGATCCCGCCCCAGTCGAGCAGGCCGAACACGAGGACGAACGCCAGCGTCCCGCCGTCGGAGACGCCCTCGACGTCGCCGAGAAACAGCGTCGCGATGACGATGTAGACGACGATCGCTGGGATCGTCTGCTGGACGTCGACGTAGCGCATCAGCAGATCGTCGACCCGGCCGCCGTAGTAGCCGGCGACCGTCCCGACCGTCGTCGCGACGGCCGCCATCACGACCGCCGTCGCGACGCCGACCTTGACCGCGACGTGCATCCCGCCGATCAGCCCCTCGACGACGTTCTCGCCGATGTAGTTGGTCCCGAGCGGGTACTGCCAGGTCCCCCGGCAGACGCCGTCGACGACCGGGCCGACACAGGAGTAGCCGTCGCTGGCGCTCGCGTCCACACCTGCGAACACCGGGGGCTGGAGACGGGCGTCGAGCTTCGCGTACGTGAACTCGAACAGTTCCGGCCCGAACACGCCGAGCAGGCCGAACAGGACGAGATAGCCGAGCGCGAGGACGCCCGCGGGACGGTCGAGGAACGCCTCGACGTGGCGGGCGGTCCGGTCGCGGTCGGCGGCCAGCGGCACGATGACGTACCGCGCGAGGACGACCAGCGCGACGATCACCAGCCAGCCCGACCGGTTCACGTCCCAGTCGAGGACGGGGATCGTCTCCTCGGGCGCAACCACCAGATCGTACGCGAACAGGCCTGCAACCGCGAGCAACGCGACTGCGAACCCGGGCGTCCGCGCGGACGGCCGACGCCGACCGGACGACGCCTCGTCCCAGTCGACCCGTGCGAACTCGGGCGGATCGGAATCGCTGGAGGGCATGCCCACCCATGGTACAGCCGTCCAAATCAAATTTTATACCGTGCGATGACAAAACACGGCACGATCGATGGTCACGCCGACGCCCACCCGCGACGGTTCGCCCCCGTCAGCCCGCTCCACCGACCGCGACGGTTCGCCCCCGTTAACCCGCTCCACCGGCCGTGACGGTCCGTTCCCGTCTTCCCGTAGTACCGACTGCATCGCCCCTGCCGGGGCTCGCACGACGGAGATGCGGTCGCGATGAGCTACGTCCGATATCTCCTTCGGCGGGCCGCTTTCGCCGTGCTATCGGCGTATCTCGTGGTGACGCTCACGTTCTTCGTCATCGCGAGCACGGTCAGGCTACGGCTGCAACAGCGGCTCGCGCTCGCGTCGTGGGGCGGCGCGAGCGAGGAGCAACTCGAATCGATCCGGGAGGGGTTCGTCGCCGCGCGAAACCTCGACACGCCGATCCACGAGCGCTACGTCGGCTGGCTGGTCGACGTGACGACGCTCGACTGGGGCTACTCCTTCGCCTACCGCCGGCCGGTGATCGCCGTCCTCGACGGCCGCGTCCAGGCGACGCTCGGGTACGTCGTCCCGGGTGTCGTCGTGGCCGTGCTGGCGGGCGTGCTCCTGGGGCTGTTCGCCGCGCTCGCGAAGGACGGCGCCTTCGACTGGTCGGTCCGCCTGACCGCCTACGCGCTGTTCGGCGTCCCGGTGTTCGTGTTCGTGGTCTACCTCCGGTATCTCTCCGCGGAGGGCGTCGTGCCCCTCTCGTTGGGCCGCTGGGCACTCGCGACGACCGCCGTCGCCGCGAGTCTCCTGGCCGGCCAGGTCAGGTTCGCCCGCGCCTCGGCGCTCGAACAGACCGGCCGGTCGTTCGTCAAGATGCTCCGGGCGAAAGGCGCCGACCGCCTCCGGCTCGCGCGACACGTCCTCCGGAACGCCGCTATCCCGATCGTCTCGCTGTCGGTGACCGAGCTGCTGGCCGTCCTCGTGTTGAACATCTATATCGTCGAAGAAGTGGTCGGGATCCCCGGCTTAGCTGGCGCGAGCCTTCGGGCCATCCGCGAGAGCGACACCGCCCTGGTCATCTGGACGACGCTGGTCGTCGTCTTCATCGGGATCACCGGCAACTTCCTCCAGGACGTGCTCTACGGCTCGCTCGACCCGCGAGTCCGCTCTGAGAACGAACGTCGGTGAGGCGATAGCGCCCCGAGTTCCCCGGCCGGATCGACCGGTCGCGGCTCGGGCGGGTCTTCAGGCGCGCTCGGCGAAGACGGCGTCGGCCGAGGTGTGCTCTCGATTGAACGACACCACCTTGGCGCGGACGGCGTCGCCGACCGAGACCGACCCGGGGACGTCGTCGACGAACAGGACGAACCCCTCCACCTTGCCGACCGCGATCCGGTCGCCCGAGTGGTGGTCCGTGAACTCCGTTACGCCGACGGTGTACGACTCCCCGATCTCGACGGGCGGTTCACGCTCCTGTGCCGCCTCGTGGGCTCGCTCGGACGCTCGACGCTCCGAGGACCCGCGACGGCGAACCGCGACGGCCGCCAGCGTCAGCGCCACGACGGCGGCCCCGGCGGCGATCCAGACGTATTCCATGTCCGCCAGTGTTTGCGGACCGTCATGAACGCTGTGAAGTCGGGACCGACTCGGGAACCGAACCGTCGACCGCGCGACCCGGTCCCGGCTCCCGTCCCCAGTGCCGCACGGCTCGCCGTGCCGAGGGTCGAAATCCGCTTACACTCATATTGGTGTAATCCGGACATATCGGCCGAACGGGTGGAGAGGCGAGCCCGCGACTGGAAGTGGGTCGCGGTTACTGTGGAGTCGCGCCGGTCGGTCGTCGGCGTTCGTGGCCTCGCTTTGGCGTGTCGGAGGGCCTCCGAACGAGGGGACTCGCGGTTCGGTGGCGTCGAGTAACCGGAGCGTGTGTCTCGCTATGGCGAGTAACGGCGACTTTCCCGGGTGGGAGCGAGCGAACGGTATCACCGGTTTATCATGGACGACCTCGTATCGTGGATCGCGATTCCGGCGACGCACCTCAGCGAACCCACTATGAGTTTACACGAAACCACGGGCGGACGGAACCCGAACCGCGAATCTAACGATTCGCGCCGCGACGCGAACAGGAACAGCGGGAGCGACCGCGACGGCGGGTCGGAAGCGGACGGTCACCGCTCCCCGTCGAACGGCGGGCCGAACCGGGCGATCCCGGCCGACGCCGCGCCAGCGGACAGTGACACCGGGGAACAGGTGACTGCGATCGCGGTCGACGGCCGAAAGTCCGAACGAGCGGACACGGAACACCGCTCGGCGGGTGCGGTACTGACCGAAACCATCGTCTCCGCTTACACGCCCGCCACCGGGCAGTCGAGTCCGGAACCCGACCGTGCGGTCATCGGAATGCAGTCCCAGATGGGCCGCCAGTCCGCCGAGCGGCCGTCGTCCGGTTTTTGCGGCGCCGCCTCCGATCTCTTCCGTTTGCGGTCGTCGAGCGGCGACGGAACCCGGGACTCGGCAGGCCGCGATCCGGCGTGCGCCCAGCCGTCCGGATACCTGGCGCCTCGTCGGTGAGCGGTTCGTTGCGACCGGCACCCGCTGTCTCGGTCGAGCAAGCGTGAGTCGACAGCCCGCGCTTGCCGAGATATCGAGCCGTCTACCTTATGTAATAGATGGCGGGTCGAGAGGAATTGTTACATAAGAACCACCGGAGCGGAGACGATCGAGTTCGACCTGACGGACACACCGGGTTTCCGGTGAATCCGAGGCGACAGGGGTCGGACGAGCGCCGAAACACACCGGATTTCCGCTGAAATCAGAGTAACGGGTCGTTACTCGACCGATCCGACACACCGAGTTTCCGGTGAAGAGATCAGTAGTATGAGATTATCGAACGGTCGTTCGGGTGTGGGCGGTCGGGTATGGGTTGTGTCGGGACAGTCGTCGGACGTACCCGGCAGAGGGAGTGAGTGGCGGTCACTCGATCGTGTCGGCGAGAACGTCCCGAACGACCTCGGGGTCTTCGAGCAGTTTGTGGTTCGTGTAACTCCCTTCGGCGCTCCCGCCGCTGTGGCGGGACTGCTCGATGATGTCGAGGAACGCGTGTTCTTTGAGGAGGTCGCGGACCCGCCGTAACGAGAGCGTGTCCGAACTCTCCTGGCGGCAGATCTCCTCGTACACGTCGTACAGTTCGGTGGTTCGGAACCCGTCCTGATTGTCCTCGTTGAGCGAGCGGACGGTGAGCGCCTGGAGGACGTACCGGGAGTGGGGCGTCGAACCGCGGATGAGTTCCCGGAAGCGGTCGGTCTCGGCCCGTTCACGGGCGTCGACGACGAAATCCTCGGTGACGCGGTCGGCGCCGCGCGACTGGGCGATCTCGCCGGCGTAGCGGAGGATGTCGATGGCCTGGCGGGCGTCGCCGTGTTCGCGGGCGGCGAGGGCGGACGCCTTCGGGATGACGCCGTCTTCGAGGACGCCGTCGCGGAAGGCGTCCCGGCGCGCCTCCATGATGTGGTTGAGTTGCGTGCCGTCGTACGGCGGGAAGACGAACTCGCGCTCGCAGAGACTCGACTTGACGCGCTCGTTGAGCTGTTCCTCCTTGTACTTGATCTTGTTGCTGATGCCGATGACGCCGATCTTGCAGCCCTCGATCTTGCCGGCCTCGCCGGCGCGGGAGAGCTGCATCAGGATGTCGTCGTCTTCGAGCTTGTCGATCTCGTCGAGGATGACGAGAACCACGTCGTAGCACTCGTCGAGGATACGCCAGAGGCGCTTGTAGTACGTCGAGGTGGCGATGCCCTTGTCGGGGATCTTGATGTCGGTTTGTGACCGGTCGTTGAGCGTCGCTGCGATGGTCTGGACGGCCTGCGTCTCCGTGGAGTCCTGGGCGCAGTCGACGTAGGCGAACGTCGCGGCCACTCCCTCGTCGTTCGCCGTCGACGTGAGCCGCCGCGAGACGTGTTTGGCGCAGAGGGACTTCCCGGTCCCCGTCTTCCCGTAGATGAGGACGTTACTCGGGCTCTGCCCGAAGATCGCGGGGTTGACGGCGTTCGCGAGGTTCTGGATCTCCTCGTCGCGGCCGACGATCCGGCCCTCGTCCGGAAGGTGATTGATCTCGAGCAACTCCTTCTGGACGAATATCGGGTCTTCGCGAATGAACAGATCGTCGGAACCTGACATGTGATCGTGACACCGTGTTTCCGGTGAAATCACTTTATTCTTTCCTAGCGCGGCGAAATCCGGTGGGGGTGGGGGTGAGAAAGGGGTGAGACACACACACCGGGTTTCCGGTGAAACGGGGGATCGGGTGGGGAGGGGGTGCAGATGAAACGGGGGTTGTGGCTGGAACGCCTGAACGGATCAGGAACGCCCGAGGATGGGGAACGCTCGGACGGATCGAAATCGTCCGAGCGGATCGGGACCGTCCGAACGGGTCGGAGCCGCCCGAAGAGGGATACACTGCCCTCGAGTACGTCACGAGACCAGTGAAATCCCGTCAGACCGATAGTAGTCCGCCGGAAACGTAGTGTGCCAGGGTTGCCGGCGAAAGGAAGCGATCACGGGATGGTGAGTAGTACACGATGGACAGAAGAACCACGAAAATGGAACGGAGTTCAAGAGGGAGGAAGAGGTAACAACCGGAAACGGGAGTCTCTGGAGGGGAAGGTCACCGCAGACGAGAGTTACCGGAAACGAGAGCCGTGAGTGCCACGAGTCCACGAGGGATACGAGAGACCCGACGACCAGACGGGACTGGAGCGTCGAGAGCTGCTCGTGCCGCTGGATCTCGAGGCGTTTCCGTTGGAACGATATCTCGATCGGGTCCATTATTATATTATTATAAACGTTTCTATAGTAGTAGTTAGTGTAGTGTTTTAGAACTTCTAGATGCATTTTATAGGCGGCAAAATTGTGTCTTGCTCTTATTTATAAGAATGGTTCCCGGGCTGAGGCTAGCAGCCCTTCCTCAGTGCGGCTACGTGACCACACGTCACGTGGGGCGAACTCGACCACAGAGATCAGCCATTATAGCATCTCTATCGGTGATTATCTCGCTTCACGTTCTCGTTTCACCGCTTCGACCACCGCGATCCGTCCGAACCGCCCCCCACCACTTCCCCCCGTTTCACCGGAAACCCGGTGTGTGTGTGTCTCGACTCGCGTTCACTGTTCCCGATGTTCGTTCACCGACCTCACCTCTAATCCACCGTTTGCGCTCTCGCTTACCGATTGTCGACGTACTCCTTCCGGAGCGTCCCGTCGTCGTCGCGGTAGTATCTGTACTCGTAGGGGCCGTGCATGTCGCTCTCCGCCCCGGACGCACACCTGCAGCCGTCTTTCCCACACCTCACGAGTTCCTCGACGACGTATCCGTCCGCCTCGTCGTCTATCACCTCCGCGTCGTCGGGTATGTCTTCCGTCTCGACCGGTCGCTCCTTCTCCGCGATCAACGCGTCGACGAACTCGCTGGTGGCCTCCAGCGTCGATACGTCCTGCTTCGGGAGCCCCTCCGCGAGATACTTCGGCAACGCCGCAGGGGCCGAGACGTCGTCGGGCATGTCTTATGTAACAACTGTTCCGGGAGTACAAGAGTTTTGTTACATAAGAGACGCGACGAACTCACACACGACCGCGAGCTCCCGTCGCGTTTCCCGACCCGATGTGGCGTGATCCCGGAGGTCCGTCGGCGGGGACGCCAGGTCGTGAGCGACGACGAACGCTTCGTGAGAGAACAGGGTATGGGAAACGAAAGCGCCTGTAAGACCGCGTTTCAGGACCGAAAACGGGCGCTTCGCGGTCGAACACGTTCGAATCTCAGGGTAGGTCCCAGCTAGCTCGGGAAACTATCGGACCGCTATTTGTGGCCGATCGATGAACCGTCGGACGGGTAGCGACCCGGAGCGAATCATGACCCAGCAATACACACCCACAGAACAGGGACAGCACACCCAAACGACCCAGCAGATGCAGCCGACTCAGCAGATGCAACCGGCCCAGCAGACGCAACCGACACAGGGCGGGATGCAGTCAGCCCAGGGATCGGCGCAGTCGACAGGCATGCAGTCGAGCGGGATCCGGATGGGAGCGACTGGAGCGCAGATGGGGTCGTCGGGAATGCGATCCGGCGGGACGCTCCCCCAGCAGTACCGCGCGCCGCTCGCGAGCGTTGCGGAGGCGATCGAGGTCTGTGGCTGGTGTGCTGACCAGTGCATCCAGGAGGCAGACCCGATGATGATCGAGTGCATCCGCCTCTGCGAGGACGTCGTCGAACTCGGTGAGGCCGTCCTCGCGACGGTCCCGCGCACCTCGCGGTTCGCAGACGAGATCGTCGAGACGTTCCAGCGGGCGGCCCAGGCGTGCGCTCAGGAGTGCGGGCAGCACCAGCACGACCACTGCCAGGAGTGTGCGACGGTTCTGGGCGAGACGCTCGCCGCGACCGACCAGCTGATCGGCGCAGGATCCCAGCAGCGCTGGTAGAACCGCACGCGGGGCGATTCGACGCTCACTTCCCCTTTTCGCGGCGAGTTCGCGTTCCGACCCACGCGCCGAGCGTGATCCCGTAGAGGACGTGTCCGACGTGGAAGGCGAACCTGTCGTCTGGTTCCGTCCCGAGGAGACGACCGAGGACGAACCGCTCACCGACGGCCGAGAGAGCGACCCCGTAGAGCAGTCCGGCCATTGTCGCGGTGACCTCGTCGGAGCGGTCCGGCGGGCCGCTCACGCTGTCGTCCAGGAACGACCGCGTCCGCTCGCGGTCGAGCGACGCGCGGTCGGAGATCAGCGCGGCGAAGAGGCCGCCGGCGCCGAGTCCGTAGGCGAAGTGGAGCACGAGCGCCGCCAGCGGGTGGTCGCCGGGCCGTCCGCCCGCGACGAACGTCGTCCAGAACTCCGCCGACGGCGGGAGCGAGCGAGTCACCGGGAGCCGGTAGACCGTCATCACCAGCGTCGCGAGCGCACCGCCCTCGATGCCGCGCCGGACCCGACCGGCCACGGCGGAGCGTCGCGGCGCCGTCGCGCCGTCCGAAGCGGTTTCAGGCCGACTCTCCTCCGCGAACGCGGTGGACTCTCGATTCATACTGTCTCCGACTCGGCGCACGTGGGCGGCGGTGGTAAGCGCACGGCGTGCGATGTCCTGCACTCTCACGTGCGACGACGTGGGGACCCGTCCGCTGTCTCGTTCGTTTTCTCGACGGTGACCGGATCGGTCGAAGCGGCTCGAACGGGCCCTTCGGACGGAACGGACTCTACCGAACGGTCGGCGATCACGTCCGGTACTTAAACGGAGAACCGTCTAGGGCGGCCTTTCGACGGAGCGGTCGACTGAACGAATTTGAAATACTTATGCGTCGAGACCGAACGATCGCCCGGCGATCTCCAATGAGCGACAGCGAAGTATACGACCAGCAGGAGCATCGCGGAGACGAGCACGACCGGCGGGAAGTCGACACCAACCCGACCGAGGCCGGCAAGTGGGTGTCCGCTCTGGTGGCCCTGCTCGGGCTGTGGATGCTCGCCGAGGCGTTCATCCTGAACCCGATCGCGGGGAACTTCTGGAGCGACATCATCGTCGGGGCTGCGTTGCTCGTCCTCGGCGGGTACAACTACTACCGCCGCGCGAACGAGCAACTCGGCAGCGTCGGTGTCGGCGCGTTCGTCGCGCTGCTCGGTCTCTGGCTGATCGCGACACCGTTCATCCTCGGATCGACCGAGGGGTTCGCGGCCGTCGAGACCGACCTGGAGTTCTGGAACGACATCGTCGTCGGCCTCCTCGTGTTCGTCCTCGGCGCCTACAGCGCCTACGAGGCGCGCGACACGGACGTAGCGACGCCGGCAGCCCGGACCTAACGAATGGGACTCCCATCACGGCAGTCCCGTAGCCGAAACGCTCGATCCGACGACCGGTTCGCACTTTTTTCACCGCCTGGCGGAGCCCCGTAGTTTAGAGGAGTCACCGACCTAACGCAGTTACCGGTCGCTGACTCCGAGGTCGACGGAGTCGAGGCCGTCGACGGCCGGCGTGTCGAGGACGTTCCCATCGATGTCGAACCGCGAGCCGTGACAGGGGCAGTCCCAGGACCGCTCGCCGTCGTTCCAAGCGACGAGACAGCCCATGTGCGGACAGACGGCCGAGACCGCGTGGACGGCACCGTCGTCGTCGCGGTAGACGGCGACGGGGTCGTCGCGCTCGTCGGCGACGGTGGCCTCGCCGGGGGAAAGCCCCGAGAGGTCGAGGTCGGGTCTGCCGCGGACGTGCCCGTCGAAGAAGTGGCCCATCGCGTGTTTGTTGTGCGAGACCAGGTCGGACTTGGAGGCGCCGAACTCGAAGCGGGTCGGGTCGTACACGTCGGCCCAGGGGTTCGACCGTCCGGTGATCAAGTCGGCGAGGACGACCCCGGCGGCGACCCCGTTGGTCATGCCCCATCCGCCGAAGCCGGTCGCGACGTAGACAGCGTCGAGCTGCGGTGCCGCCGGTCCCACGAACGGCACGCTGTCGATCGACGTGTAGTCCTGGGTCGCCCAGCGGTACTCTATCGTCTCGATATCGAACCGCTCGCGGGCCCGCCGTTCGAGCTCGCGGTAGCGGTCGGTCGTGCTGTCGGCGTGGCCGGTGCGGTGGTTCTGGCCGCCGATCAGCACCAGTGACTCGGACTCGGCGTGGGGGCGGACGGAGAAGTACGGCTCGCTGGGGTCGTAGTACATCCCGTCGGGGGTCTCGCCCGACAGCCGGGCGGCGAGGACGTACGACCGCTTGGGCGAGAGTCGCGAGAAGTACAGGGCGTGGTCGGAGACGGGGAAATGCGTCGCCAGGACCACGTCGTCGGCGACGACCTCGCCGCGGTCGGTGCCGAGCCGGCAAGGGTCGCCGTCGTCGACCGCCGTGACGACCGTCTCCTCGTAGATTCCGCCCTCGCCCGACCCGTCGGCGTGCTTGTCGTGGTCCGCGACCCGCTCTGCGAGCGCGAGGAGGTACTTCCGCGGGTGGAAGTACGCCTGGTCGTCGAACCGGACGGCACCGGCCACCTCGTAGGGGAGCTCGGTCGATTCGACGAACGACGCCGGGAGTCCGAAGCGGCGCGCGGCGTCGACCTCGGCGCGCACGCCGCCCCGGTCGCTGGCGGATTCGACGTAGGTGTACGCCGGCGCGCGGCCGAACTGGCAGTCGATGTCGAGGCGGTCGACGGTGTCGGCGACGCGTTCGACGGCGGCCTGGTTCGCGTCGGCGTACTGGCGGGCGCGCTCGACGCCGAAGTGGTCGATCAGGTGGTCGTAGACGAGCCCGTGCAGCGAGGTCACCTTGGCGGTCGTGCGGCCGGTCGTCCAGTCGAGGATTCGGTCGCGTTCGACGACGGCGACGGTTCGTCCCCGCTCGACGAGTTCGAACGCGGTCGCGATACCGGCGATCCCGCCGCCCACGACCGCCGCGTCGACGCGGATATCGCCGTCGAGCGGGCCGTAGTCGGTCCGCTCGGACGTGGCCGTCCACAGCGATTCGTGGCGACCGGACGGCCGGCCGCCGTCTGTCATGACAGCGGCCCCGGCGGGACCGCCGCGGTCGTCGGGGCCGCTGCGGTTGCCGGGGTCGCCGCGGTCGCCGTCTGGGTGGGACCCGTCGCTCGGTGGGTCGAGTGTCATCGATGGGTGCCTCCGAATCGGGGAGAGACACGCTCGGACACGGCAAGAAGGTTCGCCCGGGACGTGCGCGGGTTGGCTTACCCGAGGGTGTGCAAGCGGTCCGAGCGGAGAGGACAACCCTCGACGGGGTGGACGCGCCTTCGATCGCCGGCCGAACGGCTTCCCGGCCGAAGTACCTACTCTCGGGTCCATGAGCCAGCACGGCAAGCAACCGAGCGAGGAGGTCGACGACCGACAGCTGCGACTCGCGGGGGAGGCGGGCGACGCCTACCGGGCGGCCGTCGAGTACATGATCGAGGAGGTGGCCCACACCGGCGAGACCCGTGAGGTCGGTGACTACGTGGTCGGGTTCGCCCAGGAGGAGGCCGAGGGGCTGTACGAACTCGTCGACGAAGGGGAGTTCGCGTGGCGCGAGCCCGACGACGAGAACGCCCACGTCGAGGTGGTCGTCGCCGACGCCGACGACGGACGCATGGTGCCGGGTGCGGAGGTGAGCGTCCGGATCAGCGACCGCGGCGGCGAAGCAGTCGAGGCGGCGACGCTCCCGCTGCTGTGGCACCCCGGGCTGTACCACTACGGCGCTAACCTCCGCTTGCCCGGCGACGGCACCTACTCCCTGGAGATCCGCGTCGAACCGCCGGAGTTCCACCGCCACGACGAGGAGAACGGCGACCGCTACGGCGAACCGGTCGAGGTCACCTTCGAGGACGTCGACGTGAAGACCGGACAGGGCTGAGCTGACCTCCGACTCCGGCGCCGTCGTTGACGGCGTTGGCAGGCCATACCGGCGGTAACGAGGGCGTACCGGCCACGGCGTTAAGTGCGTCGCGACCCAATCCGCGGCATGTCCCGGATGGGGACCGATCCGGCCGTCAGAGGTGTGGCTACCGGATGAGCCTCGGGACCAGACGGCCGGTGAGCCGAGCCGTCACGTTCCTCCGGAGTCTGCTGTCGGTGTATCGAACGCGGGACGTCCCGTTCATGGCGGGGAGCATCGCGTACGCGGCGTTCGTGTCGCTGGTCCCGCTGTTGCTGCTGGCGCTCGTCGCCGCGTCGGTGCTGGGCGGGGAGTCCCTCCAGGCGCAGGTGCTCACCATGACCGAGCAGTACCTCACGCCCAGCGCGCGGGACCTGGTCAGCCAGTCGCTCGACCAGGCCCAGAGCCGCGTCCAGTTCTCGATCATCAGCGGCGTAGCGCTGCTGTGGGCGACGCTCAAAGTGTTTCGATCGCTCGACACCGCGTTCTCGGACCTCTACGCGGTCGAGACCGACGTGAGCATCGTCGAACAGGTCACGGACGGGCTGCTCGTCCTCGGGGGGATGGCGGTCGCGTTCCTGGCGATGGTCGCGGTCGGCGCGGTCGTCGCGTACGCGCCGACGTTCTCGACCGGCGTCGAGACCGGCATCCCGGTCGTCCAGATCCTCGGGTTCGTCGGCCTGATAACCGGGCTCGTCCTCGGATTCCTCCCGATGTACTACTTCTTCCCGAACGTCGAGATGACGGTCACGCGGGCGCTGCCGGGCGCGACGGTCGCCGCCGTCGGCTGGACGATCTTGCAGGCGCTGTTCCAGGTGTACGTCTCCTTCAGTTCGACGAGCGAGCTGTACGGCGTTCTGGGCGGGATCGTCCTGCTGGTCACCTGGCTCTACTTCGGGTCCGTGGTCATCCTGCTCGGCGGGGCGACGAACGTGGTACTCGCCGGGCGACACCGGCTCCCGGACTACGAGGCGTCGACCTGACGTGGTCCGAGAGCGTCACCTCCCCTCGTTCCGGGAGCGCCATCCCGCGCCCTTCCGGGAGGTGGACCGACGTGGCTGACCTCCTCGGGCTGTCGCGTCGCTACACCGCGACCGCGGCAGACAGGCTCAACAGCGTCTACCGGCGGCTCAAGACGAACCGCTTCGTCTCGTGGATCCTGTTCACCGGCGCGCGGCCGGCGGTGACGTTAGTACTGCTTTGCGGCGTGTTCGCCCTCTTCGTCGCGCTGGCGCTGCTGCGACCGTTCGACATTCAGCGGCTGCTCTCGGACACGAACACGCTCCAGACGCTGTTCACGACGCTGCTGAGCGGCGCGATCCTCATCGTCTCCGTCGTCTCGTCGATCAGCTCGATCGTCCTCTCCCAGGAGATCACCGACATCGAGACCGAGCAGTCCCGCATCGACGCCTCCATCGATTTCCGCCGGCGAGCCGAGACCCTGGCAGAGGTCGAGGGCAGCCCGAGCCAGCCGGCGGCGTTCCTGGAGGTGATCCTCTACTCGATCTACCGGGAGGCGCGGGCGCTCCAGCGGACGGCCGACGACTGCGACGACGAGGAGTTCAGCGACCAGCTGCACGCGCTCGCCGAGGAGGTGGTCGACGAGGCCCGGGCCGCCGCGGAGACGCTCGACGGTGCCCGGTTCGGGACGTTCACCGTGCTCTCGGCGGGATTGAACTACGACTACTCCTGGCAACTCAACACGGCCCGGCGGCTCCGAAACCGCTACGAGGACGACCTCGACGACCACACGGCCGACGCGCTGCAGGAGCTCATCGACACGCTGAAATTCTTCGCCACCGGTCGGGAGTACTTCCAGTCGCTGTACTACAAACGGGAGGTCGCCCGGCTGTCGAGCAACCTCCTGTACGTCTCGCTGCCGGTCATCGTCTTCATCTCCTATCTCCTGCTCGCGCTCAACACGAACATCATCCCCATCTTCCGGATCGGGCCGCTCACGTCGCTGCCGGTGTTCGTCATGTTCGCGTACACGGTGTCGCTCGCGCCGTACGTGGTGTTGACCGCCTACGTCATCCGCGTCGCCGCGATCACGCTGAAGACGCTGGCGGCCGGACCGTTCCTCGTCCGCCAGCCCCAGCACGACGACATCGTCGAACTGCAGGTCGAGATCGAACCGGAGTCGTGGGACGACAGGCCCGACGACCGAGAGGGCGACGAATTCGAAGACGGTGACGAGGACACTACAGGCGCCGATGGCTCAACCGACGACAGCACCGCCGACGACGGTCGTCCAGCCGTCGACGGGGGAGCGACCGAGTCCGGAACCGACGCGTCGAACGACTGAGACGCGATGCGGGGATGCGCCCCGCCATGCCAAAGCCGGCACAAATCCCTTTCGGCGACAGCCCGTACATGCCGCATGGCTGTCTACGATATCGCTCTCCTCGTGGTGAGCATCGCGATTCTCGGTGCCGTCGTCCTGCCACGCATCCTCGCGGACAAGCCGATGTCGTTCCCGCTCATTTACGTCCTTGCCGGAGCGGCGATCTTCTCGCTCCCGCTGGGCGCCCCGACGCCGGACCCGGTCGAGTCGCCGGCGCTGACCGAACACCTGACGGAACTGGTGGTCATCATCGCGCTGATGGGCGCGGGGCTGAAACTCGACAGACCGTTCGACTGGCGGGCGTGGGGGCCGGCCTGGCGGCTGCTGGGGGTCACGATGCCGCTGACGATCCTCGCGGTCGCCGGGCTGGGCTGGGCAGTCCTCGATCTCCACCCCGCGGCGGCGCTGTTGATGGGCGCGGTCGTCGCGCCGACGGACCCGGTACTCGCCTCGACCGTCGAGGCGACGCCGCCGACCGCCGAGACCGACGCCGAGATCGACCCCGACGACCAGGAGGGGGAGATCCGGTTCGCGCTCACTTCGGAGGCGGGGCTCAACGACGGGCTCGCCTTCCCGTTCACGTACCTGGCGATCGTCATGGCGGGCGCGAGCCTCGAGGCGACGGGAGCGGCCGGCTCGGCGGGGGCCGCGCTCGGGTCGGTGTGGCCGTGGCTCTCGGAGTGGCTCGGCTTCTACGTGGTCTACAAGATCGCCGTCGGGATCGTCGGCGGGGTCGTCGTCGGCTACGTCATCGCGAGGTTCATCTTCGGCAGGCCGTCGAGCACCGATCTGGCTCGGGTCATGGAGGGCGCGGAGGCGCTGGCGGCGACGCTTTTGGCCTACGCGGCCACCGAACTCGTCTCGGGGTACGGGTTCATCGCCGTGTTCGTCGCGGCGCTCGTGTTGCGCCACTACGAGTGGGAACACGAGTACTACGAGAAGCTCCACGACTTCGCCGTGCTGGTCGAGCGCCTGCTGATGGCCGCCGTCCTCGTCCTGTTCGGGGGGACGCTGGTCGGCGGGCTCCTCCAGCCGCTGACGATCGAACACGTCCTGATCGGGCTGGCGCTGCTGCTCGTGATCAGACCCCTGGCGGGGCTCGTCGGGATGCTCGGCGCCGACTCGCTGTGGCAGGAACAGCTCGTCATCTCCGCCTACGGCGTCCGGGGGATCGGTTCGTTCTTCTACCTCGCCTACGCCCTGAACTCCGCGTCGTTCGCCGAGACCGAGATCATCGTCGCGGCAGAGGAACTGTGGGCGTTCCTCGGGTTCGTCGTCGTCGCGTCGCTGACGCTCCACGGGATCTCCGCCGCGCCGGTGATGAACTCTATCGACGAGTGGCGCACCGAACACAAAGAGGGGTTCACGACGCCGGAAGAGGCCGACTGAACCGTCGGTGCCGGCCGTCCCGCCGTGTCCTCCACGGGACGCACTCCGCGAACTCGCGCGAGCGGTCGCCTGCGACGCGAAACGGCCGACTCGCGCCGCTCGAGGCGGACGACCGACCGCGGGTGGACCGAGGAAAATCGGGTGATACCGTTCTACGGAGCGACGGGGGCGGCGTGTCGGACGGCTACGAGAGGCGGATCTCGTCGTCGGTGATCGTCGCGATCTCGTCGCCGGCCAGCGGGTAGTCGTCGTCGTCGGCGTCGCTCCAGCCCATTCGGGATCTCACCTTGTCCGTCACGCCGGGATCGGGGTCGACGTAGGCCGTGTCGCCACGTACGTCCGAGACGACGCCGACTTTCTCGCCGTTGTCGTCGACGACCGGCTTGCCCTGGTCGTCGTCGGAGACGGTGTCCGCCATCGTCATCGCCCCCCGGAACTGTAGTGGTCGCTCTGGCGCTCGTGGCGGTCGTCGCCCTCGCGGCGCTGCTGGTACAGGCCCTGCTGTGACTGCTGGTTCATTCCGCTCTGCTGGTGCTGTTGCCGCTGCTGCTGTCGGCGGCCCTGCTGGTGGTGCGGGTTCTGCTCCCCTTGCTGGCCCTGCTGGCGGAACTGGCTCCCGTGGTTCCGCTGACGGAACTGATTCTGTTGCTGACCGCGGTGCTGCTGGGACTGCTGACCGCCGTAGTCCTGCTGGACCCCGTAGGGCCCCTGGTCGTAGTCCTGCTGGCCGTACTGATCCCGCTGGCCGCCCTGCATGCCGCGCTGGCGACGCTGGCCCCTCTCCTGGCTCTGCTGGCTCTGCTGGTGGCGCTGATTCTGCTGGTGGCTGCCCTGCTGATGCTGCTGGCGATGCTGTTGCCCCTGCTGGGCTTGCTGTCCCTGTTGGTGGTGGCTCTGCTGGTGCTGCTGGGCTTGCTGTCCCTGTTGCTGGTGCTGTTGCTGCTGGCCTTGCTGGTGCTGTTGCTGCTGGTCCTGACGGTTCACCTGGTTGAACTGCTGCTGGCCGCGGCGGTGGTGCTGGAACTCATGCTGTTGCTGCTGGTGGCCTTGCTGCTGACCGCGTGTCCCTCGCTGTTGGTGGCCCTGCTGCTGGTGGCGCTGATTCTGCTGGTGGCCCTGCTGCTGGTGGCCTCCTTGCTGGGCCTGCTGGTGCCGCGATCGGTTCGATCGTCGGTCGTACTGGTCACTGCGGTTCGAACTGTGTCGGTTCATGGTAAGATGACGGGCGAGTACCGTCGGTCGGTACGCCGAGCCCGGATCGGTGGTGTGGTCGGACGCGGTTAGTTAGGCGGCGCTTAGCGTCCGGCCCTCGCTCGTCGCGCTCGACCGCCTCCCGTCGGCAGCGACGGTGGGGTCAGGCGGGCGAGTCGTCGGCCAGGCGGACGGTCCCGGAGTCGGGGTCGAACTCGAGTACGCCGTAGTCGTCGAGCATCGGCAACTGCCCGTGGTAGAACCAGGTCTGGACGCGCTTGGCCACGTCGGGCGAGATGTCGTCCGGGTCCGTGTCGGTGATCTGGGCGACGACGTACGTCGCCACCTCCGACACGCTGGCCGGTTCGTCGGCGTCCCGGAGGTACTTCAGCAGGTAGCGGCAGTGCGGGTCCTCTAGCGCGTCCGCGAGGCGCTCGTCCCTGGTCTCAGTCTCGCGTCTGTCGACGACTGCGGTTTCGTCAGCCCCGTGGGTCATGCATGACACGTTTCTCCCCTATCGGCATGAGCCACGTGCCTAAAGGAATAGACGTGCACCACCGCACCTGCCGTGATTCGTCGGTAGCGTACCGCTCGCTGTCAGACCGGGGGTCTTTCCGGCGCGAGCGCCTACGTTCGGGCATGCACGACCGGTTAGCCAAGGCCAGAGACGCCATCGACGAGGCCAGGACACTCGCCGACGACGCGGCCGTCGTGGAGCAACTCGCCTCCGTCCGGCAGGGGGTCGAACGCCTCGACGACGCCCTCGGCGATGGCACGGCAGCGACCGGCAATCTCGACGCGCCGGAGGCGGGCGAGCGACTCGGCTCGATCGAACGGCAGATCGTGTCCCTGGCGGACGAGGTCGACGGGCTCGTCGCCTCGCACCTCTCGACGGCGAGGGACGAGATCGACGCCTTCCGCCGGGAGTCGGCGCCCGACTGGGAGGCGCCGACCGGTACCGAACGCGAGGGCGGCGAGTGAACACGACCGCCGGGCGAACGCGCTCGGCGCGGCGACGACCGGCGACTCACGTCGCCAGGAGGACGACGGTGTAGAACGCGGCGCCGGCGACGAACGGGAGGAACCTGCTGCTGCGGTCGCTGGGGAGTTCCTCTCGGACGACGTTGAGGACGATCCCGCCGGCGAGGAAGGCGAAGAGGAGGCCGAGCGTCGAACGCGCGAGTTCGGTGAGGAACCCCACGGCCGTGCCGGCCAGGACGGCCGCGGCGAGCACCCAGCGACCCCGCCGGTGGTACGCCGTCTCGTGCTGGGACTCCAGCGTCACGTCGTTGAGCAGGAAGTGGGTTCCCAGCGCGACCGCGAACAACAGCAGGTTCTCGACGGCGGGCGTCTCCTGGTGGACGAGCAGGTAGCCGGCGATGGCGTTGTAGGCCCCGTACGAGGCGACGTGGATGCGGAAGACCCAGGGGGTCGGGCGGTCGTCGTCCGACTCCGCGGCCGACTGCCGAGCCAGCCGTTCGAGGCCGTAGAAGGTGACGAACCCGATCAGCACGACGAGGTACACGTCTCGATCGCTCGGCACCGGGAGCATCGGGTGGCGCTCGACCGGTCCGTGGAACTCGTCGATCTCCGGAAGGACGTGGACGAAGACGTACGCGATCGAAACGCCGCCGCCGAACGAGAGGAGTCCTCCCTCGGAGAGGCGGTCGAGGAGCGGGGCGCTCCGCGTCAGGACGTGGACGCTCGCGAGCGCGAGCGACAGCACCGCCGGCAGCAGCGCGACCGGCCCGAGCTGGGTCATCGCCGCGGCTCACCCTGTCGCGCCCGGGGCGCGTCGGCTCGCGCCTGCCTTGGACGGGCGGGAGGGAACTCACGCCGCCGTCTCAGGCGTCGTCGCAATCCCTGAGTGCGGACAGGTCGGTCGGTGCGGGGGTTTCGGCCCCGCCGTCGGTCACCGTTCCGCCGTCGGTGGCGGCCGAGCCGCTGGGTTCGGGCGTCGCCGAGCGAGCCGTACCCATCCAGCGGTCGATGTTCTCGGCGACGTAGGAGTGGCCGCCCCAGCCCAGCGCGACGCCGGCGCCGATAGCGACGGCGGCCGCCAGGCCCCAGGCGAACGCCTCGGCGAACGTGTAGAGGATGCCCACGTCGATCCCCATCGTGTCGAGGCCGATGACGATGGCGGTGAAATACAGGAACATCCGGGTTCCCGTCGCGAACCACGACGTGTAGGCGGTCTGGGTGGCGGCGCGGGTCCGCATGATCGCGTCGCCGATGAAGTCGGCGACCACGAAGCCGAGCACGATCACGGCCAACCCGGCGACGAACGCGGGCAGGTACGAGACGGCCGTCGTCACCCACTCGGAGAGCACCTGGATCGCCAGGACGTTGGCCGCCGCCAGGATGGCCAGCGCGTAGACGAACCACTTCGCGAGTTCGCCGAACGTCGACGACACCGCCCGGCGTGACCCGCCCATGATCCGCCCCAGAGGCGTGTCCATGGCCATCGTGTCGAGGCCGATCCGGTCGGTCAGCGACCGGACCGCCGACCCGACCGCGGTGCCGACCGCCCAGCCAACCAGGAGGACGACGAGCGCGCCGACCAGCCGCGGCAGGAAGGCGACGACCCCGGCGACGGTCTCTTCGAGGAACGGGGGGATCTCGACCTGTGCGACGGTGTGGAACTGGTCTATCCTGGGTGACATCGTCGGCTCGTTCGGGCGCACGACCGGAAAGTCGGCAGGTTGCGCTCGCAACCACGAGCCGGAACTCACGGCCAAACGGCCGGTATGCCGCCGATACCGGGCGGGCGGTCGGTGAACTGACTGTGGCCTTTTCCGGCGTCCGCGCGAACCCCTCACCGATGTCCGGAAACCGAGACACATCGCGAGAGAGCCAGATCACGACCGACACGGACACGATCCGCGGCTGGGGGGACACGCACGAGCTGACCCCCGTCCGATACGAGGAGGACGGGGAGACCCGTCTGGCGCTGGTCCGCGAGTCCGAGATGGGTGAGCACCACGACCGGATGGACTGGGGCGACTTCGAGGGAGAACTGCGCGACCGCGAGATGGTCGTCGTCCGCCACGACGAGTCGGCGGGCGACGTGGACGTGGTCGAGCGCACCGAGGCGGTCGGCACCGCCGCGCTCACGACCGAGGAGGTCGAGGAGGAGCTGATCGAGGGGGAGACGATCGAGTCGGAGTTCACCGAGCGGGCGGTCGTCGAACACACCGTCGTCGAGGAGGTGACCGTCGAGAGCGAGGTCACCGACCGCGAGATGGTCGAGTCCGACACCGTCGACGCCGAGCTGATCACCCGTGACGTGGAGCACTGCGAGGTCACGAGCGTCGACACGACCGACGCGGGCATCGAGGCGCTCGGCACGTTCGGGACCGGCACGCGCTCGGACCTCGCCTGCGACGTGGCGGTCACGATCGACGAGGCCTGGACGGTCACGAAGGAGAACGTCGAGCGGATCACCATCGAGAGCCGGATCGTCGAGGCCGACGTCGAGGAGACCGAGACGGTCGAGTCCGACACCGTCCGGGAGACCGTCGACATCGAGGGCGTCGAACGCACCGTTCTGGAGGGCGAACTCGTCGACTCGCCGGAGACCGCCCGGGTCGCTGTCGAGGAGGGCAACGTCGAGAGCCGCTTCCGCGAGGACGACGCCATCGAGACCCACCTGCTGCGCAGCCAGACGATCGAGGAGGAGGTGTCGATTCGCCGCGAGGTGACGGGCGAGATCGCCGACGCCGAGACGCTCGCGTCGGAGACGATCTCGCACGCGGCCGTCGAGAGCGAGATCGTCGACGCCGCCGACTACGACAGAGAACTCGCAGTGGGGCCGTCGACGACGGCCGACGAACGGACCGCCGGCGTCGACGATACCGAGACTCTGGAGGCCGACGAACCGGCGACGGAGGAGCCGGCGACCGCCGAGCGGTCGGCCGGCGAGACGGCCCGGATCGAGCCGACCGACGACGACGTCGGTAAGACGGTCGTCAACGCCAGCGGCGACGAGGTCGGGATGGTCTCGGCCGTCGAGAACGACCGGATGTACGTCGACCCCCACCCCTCGATCACCGACCGCATCCGCACGGCGCTGGGGTGGGGGAGCGACGACGACGACACCTACCCCGTCGACGAGGAGCACGTCTCCCGCATCGAGGACGACGAGGTCGTCCTCGGCGTCGACCGCCAGGGGTAGTCGACCGGCTCGCCGACGCCGGGCGCTCCGAGCGGTCGCGGCCGGCTCAGACGGGGACCCAGGAGACGACCTCCGCCGACGGTGACGATCCGTCGGGGCAGCGGACGGTCGCGTTGCGACGGGCGTTCGCCGGCACGTTCTCGACGGTCACCCGTCGCGTCGGCGACGGGCAGGCGACGCCGACGGTCGCCGAGACGAGCCCGGCGTCACCGTCGTTGCGCAGCGTCACGCCGTAGTACGTCCCGTTCCCGTCGATATCGAGTTCGCCGGTCACGCTGGCCGAGGGGTCGGCCGCCGACCCAGCGGCGTACGCCTGCCAGGCGGCGAACCCGAACAGGCCGACGGTGACCGCGAGCGCGAGAACCATCACCACCCGCTCGGCCGTCGAGACCTGCGCCGCCTCGGGGGTCTCGGCTTCCCCGCTGTCGTCGGTGTCGGGGTGGCGCGGGCTGTCGCTGCGGCCGTCGCTCACGTCTCGGGCGTCGTCCTGGTCGTCGTCGGTCACAGGACCACCTCGCCGGCGCTGGCGCCGGTCGCCGCGGGGAACCCGAGGACGACCGTCAACTGGACGGCCTCCCCGAGGCCGCGGCCGTCGAACTGTCCGAACCCGAGCAGCAGGACGACCGAGACGACGAGCGCGACGGCGTAGGCGGTCGCCGCGGTCCCCAGCTGGAGGAGGTGGGTCCGGCCTTCGATGCGGTCGCGGTGGCCGCGGAACTCCAGCTCGTGGAGGACGAGGTGGACGACGACGACCGAGAGGACGACAACCGCCGCCAGGCGCGCCCAGCCGGCGTTGCGAGCGATGACGACCACCTCCTCGGTCGGCGCCACGGGGAGCGAGAGGAAGACGGCGCCGAGCGTGAAGACGGTCAGGTTGTGCGGGAACGCCTCCTCCTCGATGGGCGCGTCGGTCTCGCCGAGCAGGCGGTTGGCCAGCGCGGCGCCGAAGCCGAACGGGACCGACTGGACCAGCGCGAGGCGGACCACCGAGGAGGGGGAGTCACCCAGCTCGACGACGCCGAACGCGAACAGCACCACCAGCGCGGCGACGATGCTCTGGGTCACCAGCTCGGCGAAGTCGGCGACGACCCGGAGCGTGGATTCGGTCGGGTCGCCGTCGAGCTGGCGGAAACCGACGCTCCGCACGAGGACGAACACGGCCGCGAGCCCGACGGCCGCGAAGATCAGCAGGTGGAGGATGGGCAGCCGCCAGCTGAGCCACCACGTCTCCATCGTCACCAGCATCGAGACGCCGACGACCAGCAGGGCGCCGGCGACGCCGCGGCCCTGTGTGCGCAACTCCGCGAGGACAGCGTTCGCCATATCCCCCGGCTTGGACGGCCATCGGTAAATGAAATCCGTCGTTTCCCCGCGAATGTCCGGTGTAGCGGCCGCTTACCGTCGGTGCGACCGCGTTCGAAGCGGGTGATCAGTCCTCCCAGAGGAGTTCGAGCGAGAGCTCGGCGGTACACTCCGGTCCCTGGACCTGCCCGGCGTTCTCGTCGACCTCGACGTCGTCCTCGTCGAGGTAGTTCGGGCAGTGCCCGTCCTCGATAACCTGCATGACCGTGACGGTCGTCCCGCAGGCCGGGCAGTCGAGGGCGTTACCGTCCTCGGTTTCGAGGATCGCGTCGGGCCCGAGCGTCATCCGGGCGCCACTGGTCGCGTCGCTGTCGCCGTCGGCGCTTTCGCTGTCGGTCATCGGTGGTCTCGCTTGGAGTCCCCGGCGGAAAAGCCCCGGGCCGCCCCGACGTTTACGGGGTCGGCGATCCAACTCCGTCTATGGAGATCAGAGACGCCAGAGCGAGCGATGCAGCGGGGATCGCCGACACGGCGCGCGCATCGCTGCGCGACTCGTACGACTTCCTCGACGAGGGGATCGTCGACGAGGTGGTCGACGAGTGGTACGACGGCGAGCGCGTCGCCGACGGCGTGAACGAGGAGGCGAGCGCCTGGATGGTCGCCGAGGACGGCGACGAGGTCGTCGGGTTCGTTCAGGGGGCGCTCGTCGACGCCGAGCCGCCGGTGGGCGAGATCCACTGGCTCCACGTCGCGCCCGACGCCCGCGAGGAGGGACTCGCGCGGCAACTCCTCGGCGGGATCCAGGAGACCTTCGAGAAGCGCGGCGCCGGCCGGCTCCGCGGGACCGTCCTCGCCGAACACGACGAGGGCTGGTCGTTCTACGAAGCCGACGGTTTCGACCGCGCCGACGAACGCGAGGTGACCGTCGCCGGCGACGACCACGCCGAGTACGTCTACGAGCGGGCGATCGACGCGACGGCCGAGGAACTGGTCGTCGAACCGGTCGAGACGCCGGCCGGTGAGCTGTTCGTGAACTTCAGCGAGGGCGAACGCGGGTCGGAGGCGCCGTTCTACGCCGCCTACCGGACGGACGACCTGCAGGAGAAGTACGGCTGGTACTGCAGCAACTGCGAGTCGGTCAGCACGGCGATGGACTCGATGGGCCGCGTCGAGTGCAATGACTGCGGGAACAGCCGGAAGGCGACCCGGTGGGACGCCTCGTACCTGTAGCCGCGGCGGTCCTGCGTGGCGCTTCGGGCGTTTGCCGGTCGCTCACGGCCGGGATCGACCGGTAAGACCGGCTTACCCCCGAAGGATTTAGGCGACCGGCGCTCGTACGGAGCGAGGACGGAACCGCCCGATGACGGTCGACTCACGGGGTCGAGCGCGGTCGAGCCGACCCCCGGCGACCGCGGGCGACCGCACACCTATGACGCGTTCGAGAAACACACAAGCGTCACTGTCCGAATCGCCGCTGGTGCCGGCCGAGCGGGCCGACGGCGCGCGACTGGACGAGGCCTCGCGCCGGGCGTGGTCGGAGGCGATGACCGTCCGGCCGTTCGGCGACGCCTACCTGGTCGACTGCGACGACGGCACCCGCTACGTCTCGCTGGCACCGAGCAACTGCTCCTGCGGCGACTCGCCGGCCGAGGACCGCTGTGAGCACGTCCGCCGCGTGGCGATCGAGATCAACCTCGGCAGGGTCCCGCCGCCCTCCGAACGGGCGGTCCCCTGCGCGGGGTGTGACCGTCGAGTCGCCGTCTCCGCGGCGGATTCGCCGCCGCCGCTGTGCGCGGAGTGCCACCTGGCCCCGGGCGACCTCGTGGTCGACGAGGCGGGCGACGGCGAGACGCCGCTCCTCGTGGTGTCCGAACCGGGCCGACCCGCGGACGTGGTCGCGCTGGCCGACGGCGACCGGTCCGTCGCCGACTACCCGGGAAACGACGGATACGCCGCCGACGAGCCCGTCGTCGAGGTGGTCTATCCGCGGTCGGTCTCCACCGACCGACCGCCGCGGCGGTACCGCTTCCCGCTCGCCCGGCTGCAGCGGCCCGACCGCGGCGACCGCCCGCCCGAACGCGACGACGGTCGCGGCTCCGGAACCACCGTCGTCGACGACGAGTGACGGCGCGCTCGCGGCTTCTCGACGGCGAGCGACGGGGGAGTCGCGGTCGGCCCGCTCGCGGTCGATGCTGGCACGGTTCGCGGTCGTTCGCTTGCGAGCGCCGGGCGAAGATTTAGATACGTTACTCGGCAGTAGCCCGACCCTTGCGCGGCCGTAACCCGGCACTTGCAACGGTGGGCTGTGTATACTATTGGGGGCCGGCGGGGTACGCGGAGACATCGAATGAGCACTATCGTGAAAGCCACGCTGCCGGCCGAGGAGTTCGCGCTCGCGGAGACCTTCGAGGCGGTTCCGGAGGTGGAGTTCGACGCGGTGCGGCTGGTCACGCACGGCACCGACCGGGTGGTCCCGCTGTTGTGGGCGACCGACGCCGACTCGACGGCAGTCGCGGAGGCCCTCGAAGCCGACGAGTCGGCGGACGAGGTGGCGCTGGTCTCCCGGCGCAACCACGACTCGCTGTTCCGGATGCGCTGGACGGCCCAGGTCCGGTTCGTCACCCACGTCCTCGTCGAGGAGGACGGGGCCATCGTCAGCGCGCGCGGGACGAGCGACGGCTGGACGTTCCGCGTCCTCTTCCCGGAGCACGACGCCGTCTCCTCGACCTACGCCGCCTGCGAGGACCAGGACATCGCCATCGACGTGACCCAGATCTACCACCTCGACGATGCGCCCTCACTCGGCGGCTTCCACCTCACTGACGAGCAGTTCAAGACCGTCCGGACGGCGCTCGAACGGGGGTACTACAAGGTGCCCCGCGAGACGACGCTGGAGGGGCTGGCCGACGAACTGGACGTGTCCCACCAGGCGCTCTCCGAGCGGCTCCGCCGGGGCCACCTCGCCCTCATCGAGAACGTCGTCGGCCCGTAGCCGCGGGCGCCTGACCCGAAAGCGCCGGGTGCGGACTCACTCGTCCGAGGCAGGGGACGCGGTCGACTCGTCGGCCGCCGCGGCGCCGGCGTTGGGCTCTCCGGGCACGTGTTCGGTCCGCCCGTGGTCCGTTCGACCGTGGTCGTCCCCCTCGTTTTCGAACTCCGACCAGGTGGACTGCTCGGTGTCCGAGCGGCGCTTCCGGAGGAGGTACGCGGCGCCGGCCACTGCCGCGACGCCCGCGAGGACCGGGCCGATCTTCGACCCGCCGGAATCGTCGCCGTCGCGGTCGTCGGGCTCCGAGTTCTCGGTCGCGCGGTCGAGTGAGGGCGCCGACGCGTCGCCCTCGTCGGACCGAACGGCCACCGCCTCCGCTTCGAGGGCTTCCCTGACGGCGTCTTTGACCGGTTCGCGCACCAGTTCGGCGACGACGTAGCGCGCCCCGTCGGTCATCGCTTCTCGCTTCGAGCTCGCGGCTGACTGCTCTGTCGCCATGCGTTCCCGCCGAGTACCGCGGCGCCCGATACCGTTCGGCTTGCAGATACAGGGGGCGAAACCGACCCCGGTCTCGCCGCGGTCCCGGCCCGGGGACTCGACGGGTCGCCGCCGCGCCGGGCGAGGTCGCGGACGCGACGACGGACCCGACTGCGGCCCGCCGTCGGTAACGCGGTCGTACCGCCGGTAACAGTCTCTTATCCGCGGTCAGACCGGCGGCGCGAACCCGGCCGAAAGAGCCCCTCGACGCCTCCCCGTCCCCGATTTGGCACCGTATACCGGGAACTCCCGGAGGAGAAAGGCTTTTAGTAATCGATGGGTAATGTGAGTCCGTCACAACCAATGTATCGCAACCAATCGTACGTCGAACCGACCGCCCAGCGCGGGCAGCAGGTCGGTGACACGGGGACGTACTACGTCAAACACGACTTCGGGGGGACCGCGGAGCTGACGACGACGCTTGCACACGCAATCTCGGACGTGACCGGCGTCGACGTGACCGACACGGGCTTCACCCTCAACGACCACGTCGACCCTGAGGCGCTCGACGAGCTGTTCAAACCCAGGGACGACGGAACGCCTCGAATCGACGGGCATCTCTCTTTCGCGATCTGGGGGTATCAGGTGACCGTCTACAGCGACGGGCAGATCGCCATCGCCCCGCCGAACCAGCCGCCCCGGGCCCAGCAGGGTCCCGGCCACCAGCGGTAGCGGCGGGCTTGTCCGGCGGTTTCGGGTCTCAGGTGTCACTTACCCCGCGGCTCCGGCCGATCGCGTCTGCTCGGGCTCCCGTTCGTTTCGTCGGTCGCGTCGCTCGGAACGATCCCGTTTCCGGCGCGTAGCCGCGCCGAAACCCGGCGCGTTCGCTGAACGGTGCGGCCGATTTATGGGCGGCCCGCGGGTCGGCCCGAGTGCGACGACGGCACTCGCGGGTCCCGTTGCGGCTTCGAGTCCCCGAGCGCGCCGTCGGCACCACTCGCGGACGACAGTACGTTCATCCATGAGCCAGACAGACCAACTCGTCAGTAAAGCGATCGAACTCCAGCGAAACACACTCGAAAACAGCCAGCGGGCGATGGAACAGGCGGTCGAGCTCCCGCTCCAGCAGTCGGTCGCGCTCCAGCGCAACGCCGCTCAGCTCGTCCTCGACGGGCTGGAGATGGGCAACTGGCTGGGCACACAGAGCGTCGAGTTCACCCGGGACGCGATGGACTCGTACCTCGACGCCGTCGAGAGCGCCGCTCGCGACACCTCGGAGCTGACCGAACGGGGTATCCAGCGGGCGGAGATGGCCGGCGAACGCGGGCTCGAATCCACCCAGCGGTTCGCCTCGGGGTTCGCCGGCGATGGACCCGGGCCGCGGACCGATGCGTCGGGAGCCGGGGCACCGCCCGGGTACCGGACACCGGCGGAAGCGGTCGCGGCGTCGGCCCCGCAGGGAGCTCCGAATCCGGAACCGCCCGCGACGGACGGCCAGCAGACGGGCTACGCGACGCCGGCCGCCCGGTCGCAGATGGCACCGGCCCGGTCCTCCCAGCCTCAGCAACAGCGAGCCCAGGCGACCCCCCCACAGGGGATGTCGATGCCAGCGTCGCCTTCGCAGCAGGCGCCACCCCAGCAGGCTCCGATGCAGGCGCCACCCCAGCAGGCTCCAATGCAAGCGCCACCCCAGCAGGCTCCAATGCAAGCGCCACCCCAGCAGGCTCCGATGCAGGCGCCGCCCCAACAGATCTCCCCACAGGCTTCGCCCCAACAGCAGGCGCCACCGGGCCAGCCCCCGTCCGGTCAGATACAGGCCCAGTCGATGCCGGCCCAGCAGGGACCGACGGGACCCCCGTCTCAGGGACCGACTCCGGTCGGACAGCGGACACGGCGGCCGCAGACGCCGTCGAAGACGGGTCAGACGTCGACCAGCGACGGCCCGGTCGCCGAAGGGGCGGCCGGCAGACCGACGCCCGATAGCAAGCCGTCGGCAGGGCAGCCCGCGGCCGCCGGCGAGAGCGAGCGGGAGGCGGAGACGCCGGCCGACAACGCCTGACGCCACCGTGCCGTCCGCGGCGGCCTCGCCCGCGACGGCGAGTCCGGTCGGTCGCCGCGCGGGGTCCGTGCGGGGTAACCCGACGATACCCGCCGCCGGCTGGTCTGCTAGCTCGCCGATACTTATCCGACGCGCGGGCCAAGCGCCGGTGGTGTTTCACGATGCAAGTTGTCTGTAAGGACGGCACGGCGATCCAGTGTAGCGACTTCGAGGCGATCGATTCGGGCGTCCTGCTGTATCAGGAGTCCGGTCGCCGCGAGACACGCGGCGAGGACGAGGAGGAAGACGAGGAGGAGCGCCGCGCCACGGGGTTCGTCCCGATCACCGAACTGCGGTTCGTCGTCCCGGACGAGATGCTCGGGACAGTGGGGCGGGGTCAGCGGACGCCCGCGCCCGAGTCCGGCCGCGGCGGCGCGCCGCCGGGCGCCCCGACCGGTCCGGGCGGACAGATGGCCCAGCAACAGCAGGCCCAGCAGTTCCCCGGCGGTCCCTCGCGTGCCCCCTACGACACCGGCGGTCAGTAGCGCGGCCACCTCGACCCGGAATCACAGGTCCGCTCTCGTACCCGTTCCGCCTTTTGCCGACACCGACCGAACAGCGGCGGCAGTACACCGACCCCCTAGAGATGTTCGTCCGTCGGGACAGCATCCTCGACAGCCGCCGCTGTCGGGCGTTTGCGGTCGCCAGAACGGTGTCGACAGAACGGCGTCGAGCGTCGCGGCTGGCCGGTCGATCAGTCCTCCGTCCAGTACATCAGGGCCTCCTTCTCGGAGTCGCAGTTCGGACACCGGTCGGGTAGCCCCTCGTCGATCTCGCCCATCTCGCCGCAGACGGTACAGCGCCACATCAGCTCCGCCTCGCCGAAGGAGTGGCCCGAGCGGGCGTGCTCGACGCTGAGCCCCTCGACGCCCTCGCGGGTCGTGACGAAGACGCCGCCCTCTTCCATCCCGCGGACGGTTCCGACCGCCTCGCCGTCCTCGTCGTAGAGGGTCTGACCGAACGTCAGCGACGTGGCTTCCTCGGTGGCTTCGCCGTCCGATTCCTCCGCCGGCGTCTCGCCTCGTCCGCTCATACGTTCCGTTGGAGTCCCGCGTGGAAAACTCTGTTTGCGGGCCACTCACGTCGGCCCCACTCGCCGTCAGCCCACCGCGAGAAACCGCGCGCTCCCGTCTTGGTCGACGGTGATCCGGTAGCCCTCGAAGGTGAACTCGACCTGGACCTGCGCGTCCCTGGCGGGCGGTGTCGAGAACAGGTGGTCGATCATGTGGTCGACCTGGTCGTACATCGTCGACAGGTCGCTGGTGTCCGCTCCCCGAAGGTCCGCGACCGCTTCTGCCACCGCGATCGCAGGGTCGTCCCGGTCGGTGTCGAACTCTCGGTGGACGATCCGGTCGCCGTCTGGGGCCTCTGCCATGGCCGGAGTCTGTTCCCCCTCGCTCAAGTTTGTTCTTCCCGTTCGGTTGCGGAACGGTCAGCGAGCCCGCCCGCTACCCGAACGAGGGCAGTATCTCGGACTCGTAGAACTCGAAGAAGTCGGTCTGGTCGGGCCCGACTTGGTGGACGTAGACGTGGTCGAAGCCGGCGTCGACGAACGCCTCGATCGCCTCGACGTGGTCGTCGGCGTCGGGCCCGCAGACGACCTCCTCGGCGATCACCTCCTCGTCGACGCGTCCGAGCGCGCCCTCGATGTCCTTCGGCGTGCGCAGCTCCCAGTTGACCGAGCCGGGGCTGGCGCCGTTGGGCCAGTGTTCGAGCGCCGTCTCGCGAGCTTCGGCCTCACTTTCGGCGTAACAGACGGTCAACTGGCCGTAGCGCGGTCCCTCGCCGCGCTCGCGGAACCGGTCGACGAACTCCGCGACGGGCGCCGTGCTGACGAGGCCGTCGCCGATCTCCCCGGCCATCGCGGCCGACTTCGGACCGGTCCCGGAGACGAAGATCGGCGGGGACTCGTCCGGCAGTGTGAACAGCCTCGCGTCCTCGACGGTGACGTGGTCGCCGCGGTCGGTGACGTGTTCGCCCCGCCAGAGTTCGCGGATCACCTCGACGCTCTCCTCCAGTCGCTCGGCGCGCACGTCGAACGGCGGCCATCGCTCGCCCGTGACGTGCTCGTTGAGGTTCTCGCCGGTACCGACGCCGAGGAAGAAGCGGCCGTCGAACATGTCGGCGACGGTCGCACCGGCCTGAGCGACGACCGCCGGGTGGTAGCGCTGGAACGGACAGGTGACCCCGGTCCCGACCCGCAGGTCGTCGGTCTCCCGGGCGACGGCGCCGAGGACGCTCCAGGCGAACGGCGCTTCGTCCTGGCGTTCGACCCAGGGGTGGTAGTGGTCCGATATGAGCGCGTGCTCGAAGCCGGCGGCTTCGGCGCCGACGGCGTGGTCGACGAGGTCGTCGGGCGGGTGTTCCTCGCTCGACAGCGTGTACCCCAACTCAACCACGGCGCTGTCCCTCCGGGGTCGGTCGGGTGGCTCGCGTGCGATACGGTCGTCGGCGGTGAGAACTTGTATTCATCGGTGACGTGGTGTTCGCTGACGAAGTGAGCGGCCGGAGCGCGCCGCGCGGCGGACGAGCGGCGTCGTCCGAACGCTCGAACGGCGGGCGGGCCGAGGCGGTCGCGTCGAGCCCGAACGCCCGTCCGCGGTTACTGGCTGCCGGCCTGGGAGTTCCCCGATAGGGCGGCGAACTGTGGGGACTGACCGCCTGCGGCGGCCGGCCGGCTCTGCAGGTGGGCTTCGAGGAACCACAGCGACTTGGCGACCACCCGCGAGACCTCGTTGACGAGGTCGGCGGTGTCGAGGTCGTTCTGCGCCGTGACGAGTTCCAGTTGCTCGTAGAGGTTCGCGTCGAGGATAGCTAGCCGGTCGGCCAGCTCGGAAACCAGTGCCATCCCCTCGACGGTCTCGCGGGGGAGCTGAGGGATCGTCGTGTTCGCCGCGACCTCGCGGGCCGTCCCCGGCGGGCGGCCGCCGAGCGCGCTGGCTCGCTCGGCCACCTCGTCGATGTACTCGTCGAACTCCTCGATCAGGTCCTCGAACAGCTCGTGGAGCTGGTAGAACTCCTGGCCCTTCACGTTCCAGTGGGCCGACTTGAGCTGCATGGTGACCGCCGAGAGGTCGGCGAGCGTCTGGTTGAGGACGGCGATGCTCGACGCCCTGACCGACTCGGGGAGGTAGCTCCGTGTCGGGAACAGCCGGTCGACCGGAGCGGTCGGGGCGCCCTGTCCCGCCTGTCCGCCCTCCATCCGTCCGCCTCCAATCGCTCCGGTCCCCGTCTGTCCGGTCTCGATCTGGCTGCGCTGTCCCGACGGCTGCTGGTTCGCGCCGGACTCGTAGCGTTGACTCATGGCTTGGCTCCGGGCGGCGGTTTGCGGGGTGGCCGCATCAAGATTGACCGTGGATACGCAAGTCGGCTCTCCTCGAAGCCGCCCGCCCCGAAGCCGACCGCATCGAAGACCACGGGGCCGCGGCGGCGACCGGCACCGAAGCGCCCTGACGACCCCGACGAGTCACAGCTCCGTTTCGAGCCGGATCTCCTCGTCGCCGACCCCGTCGACGAGTTCGCGCTGGAGCGGGAACGCCTCCTTGCCGTGGTCTTCGAGCCCGACCTTCGCCGCGACCGTCTCCGCGACCCCCGGGTTGGGGTCGACGAACGCGGTCCCGTTCTCGTGGTCGACGATCTTCCCGACCCGCTCGCCGTCGTGGACGACCGGCTTGCCCACGTCCGACTCGGTGACCCGGTCGCGCATCGTCACTCCTGGCCTCCAGCGTCGCCGCCGGGGTCGGCCCGCGGGTCGGCCGGGGTCGTCCCCTCGCGGCGGACGCCGCCGTCGCGCTCGTCGTCGTCGAGCGAGCCGAGCGCCCGCTCGTCGTTGTACTCCTCCGGACCGGCGGCCTCGCCGGTCAGTTCGTTGTAGATCGCTTCGCGAGCTTCCGCGGCCGAGTCGAAACGCTCGTCGACGAGACGGTCGAACACGGAGCCGAGCGACTCCGTCTCGTTGGCCATGTCGATCCGCTGGTCGCCGTACTCGACGGCCAGCTCCTCCGATGTGGTCGGGTACTTCGCTTCCCCGAGCATGTCGCCGACGCGACCGAGTTCGTCCTCGACTATCTCGTCGCGCTCGCGGCGTCGTTCGACCGCGCTCTCCTGGACTCGCTCCGGGTCGGGGTCGTACGAATCGCCGTCGTCTGACATCGGGGGACGTAGCCGGGCGACGCGGAAAGGTCTGGTCCCGGGACTCGCCACGGTGCGATGGGGCGCTCCGCGAGGTCGGCGCCGCTCGGGACGCCGCCTCCCAGCCATCGCCGGCGAAAGCCCGTTCACCGTCCGCGCCCGATCGCCGTCGTGTCCGCGCTCGACTTCGAGGAGGCGTTCGCCGACGAACTCGCCGCGGTCCCCGAGGAGTTCGTCGACGAGGAGCGGTTCGTCCCCGCCGCGGGACCGCTCGACGCCGAAATCGTCTTCGTCGGCGAGGCGCCCGGCGCCACGGAGGTCGCGGAGGGTCGGCCGTTCGTCGGACGCGCCGGCGGCCGCCTCGACAGCCTGCTGGAGACGACCGGGATCGACCGCGAGACGATCTACGTGACGAACCTCGTGAAGGCCCGTCCGCCGGAGAACCGCGACCCGACGGCCGACGAGCGCCGCGCCTGGAAACCGCTCCTGGACGCGGAGCTGGACCGCGTCGACCCGGCGGTCGTCGTGACGCTCGGTGCGGTCGCGAGCGGCGCCGTCCTCGACACCGACGAACCCGTGGGAGACCTGCGCGACGAGACCTACGAGGTCGACGGCCAGCCGGTCCTCCCGACGTACCACCCCGCGGCGACGTTCTACGACGACGGCGTGGGACCGATGCTCGAACGCGACCTGCGGGTGGCCCGGGAGATCGCCGAGGAGGCGTGAGCGCGAACCGGCGCCCGGTCAGCGGCCGCGGTCGCTACCGACGCCGGTCAGTCGGTCGATCAGCAGGTACAGGAGGATGAACGGCACCAACGGGAGTACGGCGATCGCGATCGTCGCCCCGATGAGGTAGCCGATGATAGCCATCTCGCCGTTCGGGTGCAGACCGCGCATCTGTGAGACTGTGTCCATGGGTGAGTAGTGAGTGTGTGATCGCCGGCCGTCAGGCTTCGAGCCACCAGCCGAGCAGCCGCTCGGCGTCTTCGGGGGACCGCTGGCCGCGGCGCTCGCCCATCGTTCGGCTCTTCTCGTCCAACACCGCGCGTTCGAGGTGGTCGCGCGCGCTCCGGATCGCGGGGGCGTCACCGTACTCCTCGCCGGTGCCGGAGAAGCGACCGCGGTCGGTGAACAGTCGGATCGTCGCTCGAATGAGCGGCGACCCGCGCTGGCGCTCCTTGTGTTTGTGGAGGACGACGTACGCCTCGATGACGTGCATCTCGTCGAACTTCCTCGCTACCCCGTCGATGAGGTCGGACACCTCCTCGCGGGTCGTAGTGGTGAGATAGCGCGCCCCGAACACCTGCAGGCGCGTCCCGTCGTCGGGCGTCCAGGTGAGCGACCGCAACACGTCGGTCAGCGTGACGACGCCGTCGACGCCCTCGGCGGGGACCTCGACGACCAGCGACGAGTAGTCGTCCTCGCGCATCCTGCCGACGGCGTCGTCGAGCCCCGCCGTCGGCCCGGTCGTCGCCACCGGCTCGTTCATCACGTCGCGGGCGGGGATGTCGAGCAGGCGATGTCCGACGCCGGCGCGCTCACCGTAACCCTGGTCGGCGCGCTCGGCGTCGGTCGAACTCGCGCCGCCTCGACCGAAGCCGCCGACCGATCCGCCCTGCTGGCGGTCGGTCTCGCGGACCGCGAACTCCAGCAGGTCGAAGTAGCTCACCATGCCGACCGCGTCGCCGTCGTCGACGACGGGCACGCGGGAGATGCCGTCGACGCGTAGTCGATGGATCACCTCGCCGACGGTGGTCTCGGGGTCGACCGCCCGCAGGTCGCGGGTGTACACGTCGCTCACGTCCAGCGCGTCGAGGAACGGCTCGGTCGCGGCGGCGACGCTCTCGTCGGTCGCGACGCCCTCGAAGACCTCGCCGTCGTACACCGGGACGAGCGGGAACTCGCTCTCGACCATGCGGCGGGCGACCTCGCGGACGTCGTCGCGGCGGTCGACGCTCGGCACGTCCTCGCGCATGACCGACCGGGCCTTCTCGTCGGGGTCGTGCCGGGAGCTGACGAGCGCCTTCCGCGTGACGACGCCGACGATCCCGCCGTCGTCGGTGACCACGACGGCGGGGTCGCGGTGGGTCTGGAAGGCGCCGAGTAGCTTCGACACCGGTGTTTCGGGGTCGAACTCGCGGTAGTCGGTCGTGACGGCCTCCGAGATGTCCATCCGTGGGCGATTCGGGCGCTCTCCCGATAGCCCGCCGGCTTGCAGTCGCCAGCGGCTCCGGGTCCGGCCTCGCCCGACCCCGGCGCTCGGCAGTCGGTCGCCCGCTCGCCGACCGCTCGGGACGGTCGGGGGCGGCTCGTCCCGGGCCGACGCCGTCGGTAAGTCGGGCTTATCGCCGGTGGGAGATCGAGCGTGAACCACGGGACTGTCGGGCGGATCGGGTCGTTCGAACGGCGACAGCGTAGGCGCCGTGTTCTTTTGCGGGTGCCTGCGAATGCCTACCCGATGAGCACTATCGTCGAGGCGACAGTCCCGGCCGACCAGTTCGCGCTCGCGGAGACGCTCTCGGCGGTCCCGGCGACCGAGATCCGCATGGTGCGACTGGTCGCACACGGCTCGGAGCACGTGATGCCGTTCCTCTGGGCCGGCTGCGAGGACACCGACCGCGTCCACGACGCGCTGGCGAACGACCCGACGACCGAGTCCGTCGAGATACTCTCGGAGTTCGACGGCGAGGCGCTGTTTCGCGTCGACTGGGCCGCCAGGGTGCGGGTGCTCGTCTCGATCGTCGCCGAGGAGAACGCGACGGTTCTCGACGCCTGCGGCCGCGACGGCACCTGGCACCTCCAGATATTCTTCCCCGACCACGAGCTGGTCTCGGCCACCCGCGACTTTTGCGAGGACTTCGGGATCGACCTGGAGCTCGAACGGATCAACCGCCTCTCGGAGGCCTCGGAGTACGGCCACCTCGGACTGACCGAACGGCAGTACGAGACGCTGGTCGACGCCTACGAGGCGGGCTACTACGAGGTGCCCCGGACGGTCAATCAGGAGGAACTCGCCGAGCACTTCGACGTGTCCCACCAGGCGCTCTCCGAGCGGCTGCGCCGCGCCCACGAGACGGTCATCACCAACGCCCTGTACCACAAGATCCACCGCCGCGACCACGACGTGTCGCCGCGTATCCGTCACGAAGCCGACTGAGGCTCCGCCCCGTTCGACCCGTCCGAGGCCGTCCGGCGACGCCGCGAGGGCCGGGACAACAGCTAATCGGTCTCGGCCCCAACTGGACCCATGGCAAACGTCCTCCGCGGATCGACTACACAGACGACGGACGCCCCAGAGGCGGCGCCGCTCGAACGCGCCCGGTCGGTGGCAACGCTGCTCGACGAATCGGTGCGGGTCCCGGTGGTGGGGTACCGTGTCGGGCTCGACCCGCTGCTGGGGATCGCGCCCATCTCCGGCGACGTGATCGCCGCGGTCGTCTCGCTGTACATCGTCTACGCGGGCGTCCGGATCGGCGTACCGAAACGGAAGCTCGTCTGGATGCTCGGTCGGGTCGGCGTCGACCTGGCGGTCGGGTCGATCCCGATCGTCGGCACGCTCGTCGACGCCGTCTGGAAGAACAACAAGCGCAACGTCGCCGTCATCGAGTCCCACGTCGAGTCGGCCTGACTGCACTCGCCGGCTCCCCCTCGCTCCGACCGATCGGTCAGCGCGGTTGCCGTGGCCTCCGGCCGAGCGGGACGGGCGGACCAGTGGAGTGCTCCACGCGAACGACCTTCCCCGTGTGCTGCACCTGCATCGGCACGAGATGGAGCGACGGCGGCAACACGGGCTCGGACGGAGTAGACGCCGCTCGGTCCTGCGGCGGAACGGCGCCGCTCCCGATCGGAACGTGCGTGATGCGGAGCGGCGGATCCGGCGGGCTGGCGGGCTCGGACCGCCGCGAGCCGGAACTGGCGCGAGGCGAGTCCCGGTCCGTCGCGGTGTCGTCCCGGTCTGGCTCCGACGCCCCCGCTCCATCGTCGTCGGTCGCGGCGGCGTCCCGCTCGTCCTTCGACAGGAACTGCCCGGTCTCGGGGTCTCGGGGCTGGCCGCCGCCCTCGTCGTCGGTTCCGGACCGACTCGCCTCGGCGTCACCGCGGTCTGTGTCGCTGTCGTCGGAACTCATGAGTGGTCGCCAGCCGCGAAGCGTGCTGACGGAGGGACTACCCCGCCGAGGCGTTTAAAATAGCGTGATGATTCGACCGTTTGCCGGTGCCTAACGGCCGAACGGTCCGACACCCGCGTCGACCCGGACGGGGCCCGGGCGGCGGTCAGCGCGGGCCGGGACACTCCTCCGGGAGGTCGTCCCTGGTGAGGCGCTCGGCGCCGCAGCGGACACAGCGGTAGTACGACTCCCGGTAGCCGCGCTGGTCGGCGAACCCGCGGTGTGACTCGGGGTGGCGGCCGGGGACCCACTCGGTCTTGTCGACGACGAGATGGGGTCCGACCGGTTCGGCGTCGGGGTAGGACGGTGCGACGGATCTGACTGCGTTGTTGTGGGTGCTCATGTTTCTCGATCCCACGGTGGACGGCCGGCGGTCCGCCCCCGTTCGGGCGGTGATCACCGGTCGAGGTAGGTAGGGGATCGACCGGCATAAGCGACTCCCCTGGCAGGCCGCTGACCTGTCTGTGTCGGTGGGTTTCGACGGCGTACCCGACGGTAAGCACGTCCGGACGGGGCCGGCGAGCGCGGGGTCGCGACGGGCCAGTCACGGACGGTCTCCAAGGTTTATTGGGCGGCCGAGCGGACGGCTTCCCGTCGGCCGGCGAGCCGAGCGTCCGCGCCGACTGTCTACTATGTCACCGAATCAGGGCCGCGACCCGTCAGATCCGCGGACTCGACAGCAGCGAGGCACTGAACAGCGACCGCCGGGGACCCCCCAGGGAGTACCGACCGCGCAACCGCACGGCCAGCCCCAACCCCAGCAGCCACAGTCCCAGCAGCCGCAGGCGCCGGGGAACCAGCCCGGTGGGCCGACACCGCAGTACCAGTCCCAGCAAGGCGTCGGCGCTCCGCAGCAACAACCCCGGGCGAGCGGGGGCCAGCAGGCTCAGCCGACGCCCGGGACCGCCCCGCAGCGACAGTCGGTCCAGGGCGCGGTCTCACAGCAGCCACGGCCCCTTCAGGGAGCGGCCGGGCCGGGCGCGACACCACAGCAGCCGTCCCCGGGGCCACGTCCGCAGGTAACTCCTCAGCAGCGGACCCGGCGTGGACGGGCGCTTCTCAGACCGGTCACCGTCGACGACGTGGTCGCCGAGGACGTGGTCACCGTCCAGCGCGACACGCCCGTCCGGACGGCGGTGGCGAAGATGAGCGACAGCGACGTGGGCTCGGTGGTCGTCGTCGATGACCGCCAGCCGGTCGGGGTCCTCACTGACCGAACGATCGCGCTCGCACTGGAGGACCAACCCAACGTCGCCGACCGATCGGCCGAGGAGCTGACCGACGGGAAGCTGATCACCGTCGACGCCTCGACGACGATCTTCGAGGCGCTACAGCTGATGAACGACGAGGGGATCCGGCGGCTCCCGGTGGTCGACGACGACGGTCGCCTCCAGGGGATCGTCACGCTCGACGACGCGCTGGTCCTGCTTGCGAACGAACTCGACAAGATCGCGAGCACGGTCCGCGAGCAGTCGCCCCGGCTCTGAGCCGGGGCGACCGAAGTAGTTATATACGTCGGTTCGAAAGCCGTCCCTAATGGCCACGCGAGAGCAGCCGTCGTTCCGGCAGATGTGCCGTGCGACGCCGTTCCGGACCGCCCTCTTCACCTTCGGACCGCTCCTCGTCGGCGCCGCGCAGGTGACGAACGCGTTCGTCCACGGGTCGCACCTCCCACTGCTCGCCGCCGTCGTGGCGGTCACTGTCCTCTACTCCGCGCTGGTGACGCGCTATCAGCTCGCGACGTTTCGCCGGCGAGCCGTCACGCGAACCCTGGAGTGACCGCCATCACAGGACCAGCGAGACGACCGCCAGCACGAGGAAGATCAGCACCAGCCACTTCGCGATCTCCATGCTCAGCCCCGCGACGCCGCGAGCGCCGAGGAGCGCCGCGACGATGGCGAGCAGGAAGAAACCGATGGCCAACGTGATGAAGTTCCCCGTGAAAAATTGGAGGGGTAGCGTTACGGTCCCGACCGCCGTTGTGCCGACTCCAGTGAGTCCGTACATGAGTCTTCACGACAGGCTACTCGCGTCAGCCTCTTTGTAATAGAGCCGATATCAGCCGTAACACACTGCTATCGTCCGATTCGGGCAGCCGGCGCGGTCTCACCCCGTCGGTCGTGCCCGTCGCGACGCACGCCCCGTCAGCCCTCGATGGCCCACACTCACCTCCCAAGTATCCGAAGTTTGACCACGTATACAAACTCTATACGTAACTATTCGCTTACTGAAAGAACGTTTTCGACGACCATACCGAAATAACTGGTATCTATCTATAGAATAAAGAAACGCGATCAATATCTCGGTACTTCAACTCCGATGATGTGAATCGCAACAGTATTACGTTCGCCTTTCCGATAGTACGGCGACGCTACCGAACTGACGAGAGACCATGACCGACGACTCGCGCGCCGACCCGGGACTGGCATCGGAGTATCAGACGACGCTGGCGGGCGGAGCGGTGACGCTGGTCGGGGTGGTCCACGACCACCCCGCGAGCGTGACGCGGGTGTCGTACGTGGTCGAGCGACGCTCGCCAGACGTGCTCGCGCTCGAACTCCCGCCGCTGGCGGTGGGGCTGTACGAGGCTCACGCGGCCCGCGGGACGGACCCGCTCAGCTTCGGCGGGGAGATGAGCGCCGCGATCCGCGCCGCGGAGACCGACCGCGTCGTCGGGATCGACGGCCCGTCGCGGCGGTTCTGTCGCGAGCTCGCGGCGCGGTTCGTCCGCGACAGGTCGGGGGTCGGGACCGTCACGCGGTCGCTGCGCGGCGTCGCCTCCGTGACTCGAACGGCGGTTGCCTGCCGACTCGCGGCGGCGGTCGCGCGGCGGACGGCGAGGGCGCCGACCGTCGGGTCGCGGACCGAGTACGACGTCGCCCCTTCCGACCCGCCGGAGCGACAGGCCGAGGACGAGCGCCGCCAGGCCGATGCGGCGACGGCCGTCCTCGACGCCTTCGAGAAGCCCCCCGCCTCGCGGATCCGCTCGGAGACGCGCGAGGCGCACATGGCCGACCGACTCCGCGAGTTCAGCCGGGGGAGCGACGTGGTCGCCGTCGTCGGCCTCGGCCACTTCGATCCGCTCGTCGACCGTCTGAGCGGGTGACGACCGTCGTTCCGGCGGGTCGGTTCCCGGCCCGCAGGAACCCCCGAACGTGTTATTCGATCGGACCGTGTAGATCCGTGTATGACCGTCGACGACCTCACCGAGCACGGCGCCGAGCGGATGGACGACGAAGCGATCGCGTCGTTCCTGTCGAGCCAGCGCGTCGGGGTTCTGGGCCTCCCCGGGGAGGAGGGCGGCGCGCCCGCGATGCGACCGCTGTCGTTCGCGTTCGACGACCCGGACGGCCTCTACCTGCTGTACGTCGGGGGCGGCGAGAGCCGTAAACGGGACCTGAGCGACCGCGCCGAGAGCGCGCGCTTTCTCGTCTACAGCGCCGAGACGGCGTTCAACTGGCGCAGCGTCCTGCTCACCGGGTCGATCGAGCGCGTCTCGCCGTCGACGGCCGAGACGCTCGGCGAGGAGACCCACCTCCCGTGGCAGCCCGACCTGCTGGGCGCGGTCGGCGAGCGGGGCGACACCAGCCTCTACCGGTTCGCCATCGACGAGCGGGCCGGGCTCAGACACGCCGGACTCCCGGAGGGGTTCGACGTGCAGGCGGGCGACGGCGGGAGCTGAGGGGGCGACACGCCGGTCGGCCTGTCGACAGATCGGCGGCCCGTCCGCGGACTGGCCGGCGAGCGGTCCGCGGTACGTCGCCGTTACTCGCGCCGTTTCCGCCGCCCTCCTCTCGGAACCCGAGAACGTACTGCTCGCTTTATACTGTGAGCGAACCGACTAGTCGGTGGTGAACGAGAAATGAGTCAGGTAACGGCCCACGGCGGTGAGCGAGCGACGATCTTCGGACACGAGTACGACAGCAGGACGATCGCGGGGGCGTGTTTCGCCGTGCTCGGCGCGCAGTTCCTGACCGCGATCATGCTCGCGGCGGCGATGGTCCCGGGGTACGACTTCGGCGCGGCGGCGATCAGCGACCTCGGCGTGTTCCCGGAGACCGCGCTGCTATTCAACGTCTCGGTCGTGGTCGCCGGCCTGCTCAACGCAGCGGGCGGGTACTTCTTCTACCGGAGCCACGGCCGGCGCTGGCTGCTGGCGCTGTTCGCCCTCGCGGGACTCGGCGCGGTCGGGACCGGCCTGTTCCCCCTCGACAGCGGCGGCCTCCACGGCCTGTTCGCGCTCGTCGCCTTCCTGTTCATGAACCTGGAGGCGGTCGGGAGCGCGGCGGTCCTCCGCGGCGTCCCGCGCGCCGGCTCGCTCCTCGCGGGCGGTCTCGGGCTGGTTTTCGTGGTGTTGATGGCGATCGGTGACGCGGGAACCGTGGCCGCGTTCGGCCCCATCGGCCACGGCGGGACCGAGCGGATGATCGTCTATCCCGTCATGCTCTGGCTCGTCGCGGTAGGCGGGTACCTCCTCGGGACCGCCGACGGCGCGGCGACGGCCGACGCCCGGGTCGAGTGAATGGACGGGACACCGTCCGACGCCGGCGGGGAGGCTCGTGGGGGTTCCACGCGCATTCGCTGGCTGCGCTCGAATCCCGCCCGTACGCTGGCACTCGCGCTCGCCCTGGCCGGCGTCGCCGCCGTCGCGGCCGCCCGAGTCCGCCTCGACCGCGCGACGACGCGACGCGTCGATGCACTCCTGAGCGCCGCACACGCCCCGACCGACGAGGTTCGACGCGGCGACTACGCCGACCTGCCGGCGCCGGTCCGTCGCTACTTCGACGCCACCGTCACCGAGGGCCGGTCGCACGTCCGCACGGCGCGACTCGAACAGCGCGGCGAGTTCCGACTCGGCGGCTCTTCGGGGTCGTGGAAGCCGATGCGGGCGACCCAGCACTACGCGGTCGACCCGCCGGGGTTCGTGTGGGACGCGACGATTGCGATGGCGCCGCTGGTCCCCGCGCGCGTCGTCGACGCCTACGAGCGCGGCGAGGGGTCGCTGCGCGCGCTCGTCTACTCGACGGTCCCGGTGGCCGAGGCCGACCCGGGGCCGGCGCTGGACGAGGGGGAACTGCTCCGGTATCTCGCCGAGGCGGTGTGGTTCCCGACTGCGTTGCTGCCGGCCGCGGGCGTCGAGTGGACCACCGTCGACGACCGATCGGCCCGCGCGACGCTCGACGACCGCGCCACGACCGCTTCGGTCGTCTTCCACTTCGACGGGGACGGGCTCGTCGACCGGGTCACCGTCGACGAACGGTACCGCCGGGAGACCGACGACTACGCCCCCTGGACCGGCCGGTTCGGCCGATACCGGTGGGTCGACGGGATGCGTGTCCCGACGGAGGCGTCCGTCGAGTGGGTGACCGCCGACGGTCCGTTTCCCTACTGGCGCGCGCAGATCACGGCGGTCGAGTACGAGCCCTGAGGAGTCGCGGCGGCCGGCCCGCGTCAGGCGTTCCCGTCGATTTCCTCCAGCGCGTCGGTCGCCAGGTCGCCGAGTTCGCCGGCCTCGATGTGGGAGTACCGTTCGCGAACCATCTCCTCGGAGTTGTCGAGATAGCGAGCGGCGACCGTGTAGCCGAACGAGCGGACGAGTACCTCGCCCATGCCGCGGCGGCCGCCGTGGGGCGCGAGGTAGTCGTGTTTCGCGTGGTCGACCGAGACGCCGGCCGCGTCGGTGAGCCGCCGCAGGATCGACCGGGCGCCGTCGGTCGTCAGAGACGGCGGGCGAACGTCCGCGTCCAGCGCCAGCAGGAGGTCCCGGGCGTGCTCGTCCCTGTGGGCCTCGATATCTTCTGGCCGGTGGCCCCTGTCGGCCAGCGCTTCTTCCACGAGCGCCCCGAGCGTCCGCCGGTCGAGGGTGGGGAAGACGGGCCAGCGGTCGTCCGGCGGGTCGACGAGCCGGCGGTAGTTCCGCAGCGGCGCGACCACGGGGTCGGGGAGGCTCGCGGCGTCCCACTGCTGTTTCTTCCGGTAGACCTCCATGCTCCCGTCGTCGAGGTCGATCTCGCCCCAGCGGACGCCCCGCCGTCGGGGGTCGTCGGGGTCCCGGAGCAGTTCGCCGACGCGGACGGCCGTGTACGCGAGGACGACGACGAGCGCGCGGTCCCTGGCGGCTCGCAGCGCCTCGTAGCGGGCCCGCTGGCGGTCGAGCGGGTCCTGCCCGCTCTCGTCACCACCGTCGCCGTCGCTCCGGCGGTCGGCGAACGCCTCGATCGCCTCGCGCGCCCGCTCGTCGACGTGGCGGGTGAGTTCGTGGCGCTGCTCGGGCGACCACGCCTGCTGGTCACCGGGCTTGCGCCCGTCGTCGGCCGGGAGCGGTGCCGTCGCGCTGGCCCGCTGGGCGTAGTGGACGGCGAGGTACCCCTCGTTGACGCACCAGCCGCACCACGCCGAGACGTAGGCGTAGTAGGTCCGCACCGTGTTCCCCTTCAACCCGCGGTCGCCCGCGAGGTGGCGCGCGTACTCGCGGAACACCCGTTCGTCCAGATCGGCGAAAGTCGGGTCGCGGTCGGTCCCCTCGGCGAGTCCCTTCCAGTCGTCGCTCCCGCCGTCGCCCGCCGCCCACGCGGCGAAGCGGTCGAGTTCCCGCGCGGCGTTGCGCCGGTAGTTGCCGCCCTCGCCGCCGCGACCTTTCCCCTTGTCCTGGAGGTATCGCTCGAACGTCTCGACGAGCGGCGTCGACTCCCCGCGGGCGGTCACTGTTCGCCCCCTCGTCGTCCCCGGGTCGGTCGCCTCTCGGAACCGCCGCTTCGGGGGTCCGCGCGAGCGTCCCGCGTCCGTCGTCCTGTCATCTCCCGGAGGGAGGGCGCTCGGGGACTTGAAACTTGGTCGTGACTAGTCCGCGTCGACGACGACCGCGACCTCGTTGCGCCGGAGCACCGGGAGGGTGCCCGGTCCGTCGTAGCCCATGTAGAACGGGTCGCCGACGGTCGCGACGCCCGCTCGCTCCAGCGACGCCGTGAGTCGGCCGGCCTCGCGGTCGATCCGTTTGTCCGTGGGCCGCCAGCGGAACCGCCGGACAGCGAGCGTCCGCTCGGGGATCGCGACCAGTTCGACCGAGCCGTCGGTCGGCCGCGGCGCGGACTCGTGGTCGTACTCCGTCGGGAGGAAAAACGCCATCCGGACGCCCGCCTCAGTCTCGACGGTCTCGACGGGCGCGGTCATGGGGATCTTCCGACCGCCGCCACCGCGGGCCGCCCGCTCGCCCGTGCTCGCTGCGTCGCCGTCGGCCACCTCGACGGGAGCGGTCATCGCGATCTCCGCGTCGCCCTCGTTGGCGCCCGAGATGTACCGGAAAAGCCGCCGGAACGCCTCGTTTCTGGAGGGCGCGACAGTCTCGACGGCGACCGAAGCCGGGTACCGACGCAGCTCCGCGTCGTCGATACGGGCGACCGTCGTGTACGGGACGGTGTCGGTCGTCGACCGCTGGTACAGCGTCCAGGCGCCCGCGGCTACCGCCAGTCCGGCCAACCCGCCCGCGACCGTTCGGATGCGAACCATGCTCCCCGTAGGGTGCGAACGGCGATAACCGCGTCGCTGGGCCGTGCAAGTGATCGCTCTCTCACGGTCGCGTCTCCCGCGGCGGGCTTGGACGGAACCGACTCTGGGTCCGCCCGGACCTCTCAGAAATATTCGACAACTCATTTCTCGCAAACGCTTGTCTATTCGAACGCCGATTCAAATCGATTCCGAGGGGTTCGTCCGGCGGCCAGCGCGTCGCTCTCGAAACGAGAATAGCTGATAGGCGCTCTGAATGGCCTGAAAACGCGATGGGGTCCCGTTGTCGCCGATCCGTCTGGGGCCGACGAATCGTCGGGCCCTTTCGTCCGTTCGAACCGGTAGGCCCGCGAGATCCCGGTCAGTGTCCGCCGACCGGGACGGATACCGTCACCGCGGTCGTTCCAGTATCCCGACCGTCACGATCCGATCTATGTCTGAATCCGATACTGAACAGCGATTTAATCTGTCTCCGACCTATCCTTCCGCCGGCAGAGCGGGGTCGATGGTCCGGGCAGATCGCCCGCCGGCCGGGCAAGCTTTACTACGGCGCCGCCGCTCGGACGGGTATGGTACTCGATACGCATACCCACGCGTGGGGGCCGGCGAGCGCCGACCACCCGTGGGTCAACGGCCCGCTCTTGGAGGCGGTCGGCGAGTTCGACGTACACACGGTCTACACGGCCGAGCGGTTGCTCGGCGACATGGACCGGGCCGGGGTCGACGAGGCGGTCGTCGTCGGCTACCCGTTGCCCGAGTGGACGGACAACTACTACACCCGGGCGGTCGCGGCCGAGCACGACCGCCTCTACGGGGTCGTGATGGTCGACCCGTTCGCCGAGGACGCCGCCGCTCACCTGCGCGAGTGCATGGCCGTCGACGGGGTCGTCGGCGTCCGCCTCGGGGCGGCCTGCCCGTACGATCGGATGTGGGAGACGTTCGACCCGAGCGCCACGTGGCTGCGCGACGCTATCGAGGAGCGGGCGTTCTGGGAGGCCGCCGTCGAGACGGACGCGGCCGTCCAGATCCTCTGTGACCACGGCCAACTGGACCAGGCGCTCGAACTCGTCGAGGCCTATCCCGAGCTGACCTACCTGTTCGACCACTTCGCCCACGCCGGTCCGGGGACGCCGACCGACGAGGGGACGTTCGCTCGATTCGCCGACCTCGCCGAGTACGACGGCGTCGCGGTGAAGGTCTCGGAGGCCTCCCACGCCTCCGACGAGACGTTCCCATACGCGGACATGCACGACCACGTCCGATGGCTCCTCGACCGATTCGGGCGCGAGCGAGTGGTCTGGGGGTCGGACTATCCGAACGTCAGCGACGTGGCGACCTACGGCGAGAGCCGCCACTGGCTCCGCCACGTCGACGGGCTCTCGGAGGCCGACCGGACCTGGCTCACCGGCCGGTCGTTCAGCCGGCACGTCGGCCTCGACTGACGGCCACGCCCCGTTCGTGGGGAGCGAGACGACCGACGGAAACCGCCCGTGAGCGGCCGCCCGCGACCACCTCCTCGGACGCCCGTCGATCCATCCCGTCCAGATGCTCGATCACGGTCCTCGCGCCGACCGAGTCGCTTCGAGCCGATCGATTCGTTTCCGGCCCACCGAGCTGTCTCCGGCGCTCCCGGAAAGATTCCGCCACTGCCGGAAACACGCCGCCGCCCACACCCGCCAGCGCCGGCGGTCCTCGACCGAACACGCAGACTGCACTCCGATCCCGCCAACGCTTCCGGGAGTACCGGAAAAATCGATGCGATGCGATTACAGTGTTATGGCTGTAATTTGTTGGCGGGAACTCGATGTACTACCGATCAGAGCGCAAGAGCGTGGATACACGCCGCATCCCCGGCTTTCCGCTATGACCGGAAGCGCTATTCCCCGACGGATCGACGGAAACGAGGCGCCGACCGGGAGGATACACTTATGTGCGCGACCGAGGGTACAGGTAGTAATGTCCGGAGAGCACGTCACGCCGACAGCGCTCAGCGTCGAGTTCAGACCGTCCCCGTCGGACGTTTCCGAGGACCGGCCGCGGTTCTCGTGGAGGGTCCCCGACCCCGGCTGGGGCGACGGCCAGGCGGCCTATCGGCTCCGGGTGGCGTCGTCGCCGACGGGACTCGACGGCGACGCGCTGTGGGACAGCGGGCGCGTCGCGTCCGACCGGACGACGGCCGTCCCGTACGACGGCCCGCCGCTCGCGGCGGACGCGACGTACTACTGGACGGTGACCGTCTGGAACGACGCGGGGGACCGCTCCGAGCCGGCCGAGCCGGCCGAGTTCGGGACTGCGCCCGACGGCTGGTCGGGCGACTGGATCACTCACCAGCCCGACGGCGGCGATTCGAACGGCTACCGGAGCCGCTGGCGCGACCCCGACGACGACCCGACGGAGTGGGTCGGCGTCGACCTCGGTGGCGAACGGGAGATCGACGCGGTCGAGCTGTACCCCGCGGAGCCGTTCACCGACACCGCGACGCCCGACGGCTGGACCGTGACCGCCGACGACACGGAGGAGACGTACCTCGACGCGACGACGGCCCAGGGACCGGTGGCGTTCGGCTTCCCCGACCGCTACCGCGTCGAGGTGGCCGACGACCCGTCGTTCGCGGACGCCCGGACCGTCGTCGACGCGACCGACGCCGACCGGCCCGACCCGCGCCGCGAGCCCGTCGTTCACGATATCGACGGCGCGACGGCCGGCTACGTCCGCGTGACCGCGACCGCGCTCGAATCGTTCGATCCCGACGACGACGGTCTCGCGGAGTCGTTCGACGCCTGGGCGGTGTTCGCGCTCGCGGCGCTGTCGGTCCGGGACGAGTCGGGCGACGACCTCGCGCGCGGCCGCCCCGTCACGGCGTCGTCGAGCGTCGAGACGGAGACGTGGGGGGCCGACCGGCTCACTGACGGCCGCACCGAATCGACGATGACGGGGACCTCGCCGCTACTCCGAAGGGAGTTCGATCTGGCGAAACCGGTCGCGAGCGCCCGGGCGCGGTTCGTCGGGTTGGGCTACGGCGAACTGTACTGCAACGGCGAGCGGGCGTCCGACGACGCGCTGAACCCGGGATGGACCCAGTACGACGAACGCGTCCTCTACTCGACCTACGAGGTCGGCGAGCACCTCTCCGAGGGGACGAACGCGATAGGGATCTGGCTCGGCCGCGGCTGGTTCGCGCGGTCGGCCCGACAGTGGCTCTCGGCCGGCTCGCCGCGGGCGCGCCTCGACCTCACCGTCGAGTTCGAGGACGGGACGACGACCACCGTCTCGACGGGACCCGACTGGCGGGCCGCTCCGAGCCCCGTCGTCGAGAACGACGTCTACGAGGGCGAGACCTACGACGCCCGCCGCGAACGACCGGGGTGGGCACGGGCCGGCTTCGACGACGCCGACTGGGAGTCGGTCGCGGTCGCCGACCCGCCCGCCGGGACGCCCGCGCCCCAGCGGACCGACCCGATCCGGGTCACCGAGACCAGAGCGCCCGTCGCCATCGTCGACCACGAGGACGGCCCGATCGTCGACTTCGGGCAGAACCACACCGGCTGGCTCTCGATCGATGTCGCGGGCGGCGAGCCCGGCGACGAGGTCGTCCTCCGCCACGCGGAGGCGCTGGACGAGTCGGGCGGTCTGCGCACGGTCGACCTCCGGTCGGCCGACGCCACCGACACCTACGTCGTCGGCGAGGGTGAGAGCACCTACGAGCCGCGGTTCACCTACCACGGCTACCGCTACGCGCAGGTGTCGGGCTACCCGGGCGAACTCACCGTCGACGACGTGCGCTCGCGGGTCGTCCACACGGATTTCGATCCCTCGGGGACGTTCGCCTGCTCGAACGAGGACCTGACCGCCGTCCAGTCGAACGCCCGCTGGGGACTGCGGAGCAACGCCCACAGCGTCCCGACGGACTGCCCCCAGCGCGACGAGCGGATGGGGTTCACCGGCGACGGCCACGTCGCCGCCCGGGCGCTCCAGTACAACTTCGACGCCGCCACCTTCCACGGGAAGTGGACCAGGGACCACCGCGACACGCAGTCGCGCCACGGCTACGTCCCCTCGAAGTGTCCCCACGGTCGGCTCCCGGCGGTGGCCGACCCGTCGTGGACCGTCTCGCTGCTGGCGATACCGTGGCACCGCTACCGGTTCTACGGCGACGAGAGCGTCCTGCGGCGCAACTACGAATCGTTCCGCCGCTACGTCGAGTACTGGAACTCGGTGGCCGAGGACGGCCTGCTCCCCGACGAACGCGCCGGCTTCGGCGACTGGGTCGCTCTGGAGAATACGGACGGCCGCCGGGGGGAACCCACCGACTTCTTCACGAACGCCTACTATCACCGCAGCGTCTCCCTGCTCGCGAAGATCGCCGGCGCGCTGGGGATCGACGACCACGCGGGCCGCTACGCCGAGCGGGCGGCCGCGGTCGCCGACGCGTTCAACGACCGGTACTTCGACGCCGACGCGGCCGCCTACGAGGCGCGGACCCAGGCCACGTACGCGCTCCCGGTCTTCTTCGGGATCACGCCCGAGGACCGGGTCGACGAAGTCGTCGCCAACCTCGCCGAGAACGTCGAGGCCGACGGGCGTAAACTGAAGACCGGATTCCTCGGGACGCGACCGCTACTCGCGGTCCTGAGCGACCACGGCCACGCCGACCTGGCCTACGAGGTCGTGAGCGACCCCGCGTTCCCCGGCTGGGTGTACATGCTCCGCGAAGGCGCGACGACGGTGTGGGAGCGCTGGGACAGCGACAGCGACGAGCACGTCGGCGGACGGATGAACTCGCTCAACCACTCCCCGTTCGCCTGCGTCTCCGAGTGGTTCTACGAGCACCTCGCCGGCATCGACGTGCGTTTGGGCGCCGACGACTACCGCGTCGCGGTCGCCCCCTCGTTCGTCGGCGACCTCGACTGGGCCGAGGGGAGCGTCGACACGCCGCTGGGTCCCGTCGAGTCGCGGTGGGAGCGGACCGACACCGGCCACGAACTCGCCGTCGAGATCCCCTGGAACGCCGAGGGTCGCGTCTCCGTCCCGCTGGACGAGGACGCGTCGGCCGTCCGCGTCGACGGGGAACTGCTCTGGCACGACGGTTCCGCCGACGGGGACGGCGACGAGGCTGCCGACGCGACCGATCCCGGGCGGTCGGGTGTCGAAGCGGTCGGCCGGAACGCCGACCGCCTCGAAGTCGCTACCGGGTCGGGGTCCTATCGGTTCACCGTCGAGTGAGAAGGTGCGCGAGCGTGTGGCGCGGACGGAACGGCCGCGATGGCCGCCGTCGCCTCGCCCACTATCCCCGGAACGGCCCGGTCTCCGGCGGTCGAAGCGGGTTCTTCCGGCACCCGCAGCTTTAGGTCGTGGGCGGTGTCTCTCCGAACGATGTCGTCCGAAGCGACTCTGCGAGAGCGAGCCGAAGCACGGGGTATCGAGTTCGGGGCCGCGCTGTCGGCGGCCCCGCTGCGCGAGGACAGCAACTACTGGAACACGGCACGGACCGAGTTCACGAGCGTCACCACGTCGAGCGAGCTGAAGATGGGGCCGCTGCGTCCCTCGCCGAAGACCTACGACTTCTCGGACGCCGACGCCATCGTCGACTTCGGGAACGAGTACGACATGGCCGTCCGCGGCCACACCCTCGTCTGGCACACCCAGAAGCCCGACTGGTTCCAGGAGTGGGACTACTCCGGCGACCAGGTCCGCGACTTCCTGCGCGACCACGTTCGCACGGTCGCGGGCCGGTACGGGACGCGGATCGACGCCTGGGACGTGGTCAACGAGGCCGTCCACGAGGACGGGTCGATGCGGGAGTCGGTGTGGTACGAGGGGATGGGCCCCGAGTACGTCGAGAAGGCCTTCGAGTGGGCCGCCGAGGTGACCGACTCGGACCTGTTCTACAACGACTACGACATCCCGACCGAACCGGAGAAAGCCGACGCCGTCTACGACCTCCTCGCGGATTTCCGCGACCGCGGCGTCCCCGTCGACGGTATCGGGCTCCAGCTCCACGGGATCGGGAGCCAGGCCGACCCCGCGGACGTCGCCGACACCGTCCGCCGGTTCCGCGACCTCGGACTCGACGTTCACGTCACCGAACTCGACGTGGCCTACGAGGTCGGCTCGGTCCCCGACGACCCGCTCGCCGCCCAGGCGGAGTACTACCGCGCCCTCGTGGAGGCCTGCGTCGACGCCGGCGTCGATTCGATCACCACCTGGGGAGTCAACGACGGCAACTCCTGGGTGCGTGACTTCTACAAGGCCGAGGAGCGGTTCACGATCGACCCGCTGCTGTTCGACCGGAAGTGCGACCCCAAACCCGCCTACCACGCGGTCAAAGCGGCCCTCTTCGAAGCGTGACCCATCCCACCGGGGTCGGGACGCGGAACGCCGACTCGCCGCCCGAACTGGCCGCCGACGAACCTGTCTTCGAACCACCAGTTCGGGCTAGCTTTTTATGTCCGCTCAGACAGCACTACCCGTGGATATCGTTACCCCAGATCACGATCCGGACACGCCCAGCGAGATGGATGACTACCTCTTCGACTTGCGGGGGTTCCTCGTACTGGAGGGAGCCCTCTCGGAGTCCGAGGTCGAAGCGTGCAACGACGCGGTCGACGAGATCCTGCCGATGGAGCCGGACTCCTGGCACGGCCACGTCCATCGCACCGGCAACTCGTCGCAGACCTCGCTCCAGCAGATCTACGAGTTGCCGCCGTTCGAGACATTCGTCGACCACCCTTCGTGGGTCGAGTACGCCCGCCGGTACGTCGGCGGCGAGGGGACCTTCGACTACAACCACGGTCCCCTGTACATCGACGAGAACTTCTTCGGGGTGTTCCCGCCTGGCGAGGGGACGGTGTTGCACTCGGGCGGGACGCCGCCCACCCAGCGCACGCAGTTCGGCTACCACGACGACGAGTTCCACTGCGGGCAGGTGAACATCCTCGTGGCGATGAACGACATCGGCCCGGGCGACGGCGCGACGATGGTCGTCCCGGGGAGTCACAAGTCGAACTTCCAGCTCCCGAACTGGGAGAACCTGGAGGGCGACACGCTGGAAGCGGTCCCCGAGGCCCGGGAGGTCCACCTCGAAGCCGGCGACGCGCTGCTGTTCGTCGACAGCATCACCCACGGCTCGGCGACGCGGACGAACGACGGCGAGCGGCGCATGTGCGTGTTCCGCTACGGGCCGTCGTGGGGCGTCTCCCGCCTCGGCTACGAACCGTCCGACGAGCTGCTCGACCGGCTCACCCCCTACCAGCAGCAACTCGTCGAGACCTTCGGGTCCAAGGAGCCCAAGACCCCGCCCGCAGCCGGCGAGTGACCCCCCGAACCGCCCCGACTGACCGGTGGTTTTTATTAACCAGAAGGTAATATCTGGTCTATGTTGATCCCTATCAATGGTGACTGATGCATGGCGACCGAAAAACCAATGAATAATAATGGTGATTCGGCGGCCGAGGATACGATCCTCGAGATACGGAACGCGAGCGTCACGTTCGACCTGAGCCGCGGGGTGTCGCGAGTCCTCGACGACGTCGACCTCGACGTGAAGCGAAACGAGGTGCTCGGCGTCGTGGGCGAGAGCGGGAGCGGGAAGAGCATGCTCGCGAACGCGCTGGTCGACGCCGTGCCCGAGGAGGGCGACCTCGACGGGTCGATCCGCTACTACCCGCCGAGCGGCGAGGAGATCGAGATCCTCGACCAGGACCCAGAGGGGCTGCGCCGGCTCCGGTGGGAGGAGATCTCCATCGTGTCCCAGAGCGCGCTCAGTTCGTTCAACCCCACGATGGAGATCCGGACGCACTTCGAGGAGACGCTCGACAACCACGACTACGACATGCTGGAGGGCATGGAGCGAGCGGGCCAGCTCCTCTCGGACCTGTATCTCGACCCCGAGCGTGTGCTCGACTCCTACCCCCACGAGCTGTCCGGCGGGATGCGCCAGCGCGCGCTCATCGCGCTCAGCCTCGTCCTGGAACCGGAGGTCGTCGTCATGGACGAGCCAACCGCCGCCCTGGACCTGCTGATGCAGCGGTCCATCCTCAACCTCATCGACGAGATCCAGGACCGATACGACCTCACCGTGGTCTTCATCACGCACGACCTGGCGCAGCTGTCGGACCTGGCCGACCGACTGGCGGTGATGTACGCCTTCGAGATCGCCGAGGTCGGCCCGACCGAGGAGATCCTCGACGACTCGGCCCACCCCTACACGCGGAAACTGCTGCGCTCGACGCCGGATCTGGAGGGGCCGCTCGACCAGATGGACGCCATCGAGGGGTCGGCGCCCGACCCGGTGAACGTGCCCGAGGGCTGTTCGTTCCACCCGCGCTGTCCGATGGCCACCGACCGGTGCCGGGAGGTCGACCCCGAACTGTACGACGTCACGGGCGAGCACACCTCGGCCTGTCACTACTGGGACGACGTCGACGAGCAGGTCGACCTCCGGTCGCCGGCGTCGTCGGGCGACGCGTCGCCGGCGTCGTCACCGACGCTGGCGTCGGAGCGGGGCGGGTCGCCGCTGCTGTCGCTCGACGACGTGTCCATCCACTTCGAGGAGACCGAGGGGGTCGTCGCCCGCGAGTCGAAGACGGTCCACGCGGTCGACGAGGTGACCCTCGACGTCTACGAGGAGGACGTGGTCGCGCTGGTCGGCGAGTCCGGCTGCGGGAAGACGACGCTCGGGAAGGCGTCGATCGCCCTCCAGCGGCCGACTGGCGGCGAGATCCGCTACCGCGGGACCGACATCTGGGAAGCCCACGACGACCGCGGGTCGCTGCTGTCGCGGCTCACCGGCGGCATCGGCGCGCCGGACCCGGCCGACGCCGATATCGAGTTCAGCGAGATCCGCCGGGCGCTACAGATCGTCCACCAGGACCCGGCGAGCGCGCTCAACCCGAACAAGCGCGTCGTCTCGACGCTCCAGAAACCCCTCAAGAAGTGGAACGCCGAGATGGACAAGCAGGCCCGCGAGCGCCGCATCTACAGCCTCCTCGAACTGGTCGGGATGGCGCCGGCGGAGGACTACGCCGACCGGTATCCCCACCAGCTTTCCGGCGGCGAGCAACAGCGCGTCGCGCTCATCCGCGCGCTGCTGATGAACCCGGACATGATCCTCGCCGACGAGGCCATCTCGGCGCTGGACGTGAGCCTGCGCGTGGAGACGATGGACCTGCTGCTGGAACTGCAGGACATGTTCGGCACCTCGTTCCTGTTCATCAGTCACGACCTCTCGAACGCCCGCTACCTCGCCGAGAAGGCGGGCGGTCGCATCGCCGTCATGTACCTCGGCGAGATCGTCGAGATCGGGCCGGTCGAGTCGATCATCTCGAACCCCGAACACCCCTACACCGAGGCGCTCCGGTGGGCGACGCCCGACCTCGACAAGGAGGAGATCGGGACGCTCCCGATGCGCCGGATCGACATCCCGGACGCCACCAACCCGCCCAGCGGGTGCCGGTTCCACACGCGCTGTCCGGAGGCCCGAGAGGCCTGCACGGCCGAGAATCCCGACCCGATCGAGACCGAGGACGGCAAGGAGGTCGCGTGCTTCCGGGCGGACCCGAACCACGAGTACTGGGAGAGCGAGCCGCTGGAGTCGGAGACGACCGACTCGCGGATCGACCCGACGGGCAACGCCGCCGCGGGTGAGTCCGATGACTGACCGCGACTCGACCGCGACGGGACGGACGGCCGACGACACCACGGACCGAGACCAATGAAAGACGGACTACTCAGATACTACGCGAAGCGGACCGCACAGGCCCTGTTCACGGCGTGGGCCACCCTCACGATCACGTTCGCCATCATCCGGTTCATGCCCGGGGGGCCGATGGACTTCCTGCTGGCCAAGCTGATGATGGGATCGATGGGACCGGGCCAGTCGTTCAGCTCGCCCACCAACCCGGAGGCGGTCGAAGCGTTCCGGGAGATCGCACAGCTGTACGTCGACATCGACCCGACGCAACCGATCTACGTCCAGTACTTCGACTGGTTCGGCGACGTGCTCCAGGGGAACCTCGGCCGCTCGATCTTCTACGGCGAGCCGGTCATGGAGGTCATGGCGCCCGTGATCCCCTGGACTGTCTTCATCGTCTCGCTGGCCGTCGTGATGTCGTTCCTACAGCAGATCATCTTCGGTGGGCTGATGGCCAACTACGAGGGGTCGTCGCTCGACACCCGCGCGACGACGCTGTTCATCTGGATCCAGTCGATCCCCTACTTCGTCTGGGCGATCTTGCTGCTGTTCGTCTTCGCCTTCCAGTACGGCGTGTTCCCGATCAGCGGCAAGGTCAACCCCAGCGCGACGGTGGGGCTCAACTGGGCCTACGTCTCGGGGATCCTCAACCACGCCGCGCTCCCGGTCATCTCGCTGGCGATCGCGTCGCTCGGTGGGGGCGTCCTCGCGATGCGCGCCAACTCCATCCAGGTCCTCGGGTCGGACTACGTCAAGAACGCCCGCCTCCGCGGTCTGGAGACGAGCCGCATCTCGGTCCGGTACATCGCGCGCAACGCCCTGCTCCCGATGTACACCAACTTCCTGCTGTCCATCTCGTACGTCTTCGGCGGGTCGCTCATCCTGGAGACCATCTTCCAGTACCGCGGGATGGGCTGGGTGATGTACCGGGCGCTGCAGGCGCGGGACTTCCCGCTGATGATGGGCGGGTTCATCCTGTTCACGTTCGCGACGGTCACCGCGATCTACGTCGCAGACATCACGTATCCGCTCATCGACCCGCGGATCGAGGAGGGTGAGAGCAGTGAGAGCTTCTGAACGCGACCCGGTCGGTTCGAGCGGGCGAGCGCGCGACGGGCGGACGCCCAGCGCGCGCCCGCCCCAGGGAGGTGACCGCTGATGTCGGACAAGGAGACGAACGTCTTCGAGCGCATCGAGAGCGAGAACGTCGCGCAGATGTCCCGCCGGGAGCAGTGGGCCGACGTCTACGACTCCTGGCTCGTGACGCCGTTCGAGATCATCTGGGAGGACACCCGGACGAAGGTCGGCTCGATCATCCTCCTGGGCTACGTCCTGATGGGAACGCTCGGCGTGGTGATCACGCGGCCGCCGGAGCTGAACGACGGGCCGGCCTATCTCGGCGCGTTCAACTCCGACTACGTCATCCAGCCGCTCGGGATCCCCGAGTTCACGGTTTTCGGCTGGACGTACACGGGGATCTGGAAGTTCCCCCTCGGGACCAACAACTGGGGAGTCGGCATCATGGAGCAGGCCGTCCACGCGACGCCGGACATGCTGCTGATGGCGCTGGCCGGCGGCGGGTTCATGACCGTCGTCGCGGTCCTGACCGGAACTCTCGCCGGGTACAAACGCGGGCTCGTCGGGCGGGCGATCCTCACCGCGATCGACATCCAGATCACGATCCCGGGGCTGCCGCTGCTGATCGTCGTCGCGGTGGCGCTCTCGCCCAGCAACCCGATCCTCGTCGGAATCTTGCTGAGCATCGACGGCTGGCCGAACCTGGCCCGCTCGCTGTACTCGCAGGTCATCTCGACCCGCGAGGAGTCCTACGTCGAGGCCTCGCGGACCATCGGGCTCGGCTCCGGGTCGATCATCCGCGACGACATCCTGCCGAGCGTGATGCCCTACGTCATGATCAACTTCATGCGCAACACCGTCCGGGTCATCCACGCCTCGGTGGCGCTGTACTTCCTCGGGGCGCTCCCGTTAACGCGTAACAACTGGGGGATCATGCTGAACAAGGCGTTCGACTACGTCTCCCTGCTCACGCTGGACAACATGAACTGGATCCTCGTCCCGATCGCCCTCATCGGGGGACTCGGGTTCTCGACGATCCTCCTGTCGCAGGGGCTCGACCGACTGTTCAACCCGCGCGTCCGCGCTCGCCACTCCGACGACGACGACACCATCGCCTCGTTCGACTGAGCGCGCCGACCGCGCTTCGCCCCGTTTTCCCTCGTCCGTCACGATTCGCCGGGTCGGCTCCGTCGGCCCGGTCGAGGCGGCGTTTCGACCCCGGAACTTCCGCAGGATAGATAATGTCGGCCCGTGAGAGGGCACGTATGGACGACGAGACGGCACGCCGGATCTGCGAGTGGGCGCCGGTGTGGCCCGCCTACCTCGCGATCAACCTCGTGTTACTCGTACTGCTGGGGATCTCGCTCGCGTTCATCGAGTGGTCGCTGGACTCCCAGGCGTTCGTCATCTCGATCCTGGCGCTCGCGGTCGTCCTCGGCAGCATCGTCCTGTTCGGCGGCATGCTCGTCTGGTGCCGACAGTACCGCGGCGTCAGGACCGTCGAGTCGTCGACCCAGGACTGAATTCGAGGGTTCTTTCTCTCGCTCTCCGGGAGTCCGGATGGACTGGCACTCACGCGTCTCGTCGCTCCGCCCTGCCACGCTCGCCTCGCGGCCCACGCACCTCCCGGAACCCACCCGGTCAGCCCGGCCGCTCACGAGCGTCTCGGTCGGGTCACAGCGGGAGCCGCTCGGTCGTGGCGGAGTTCGATGGACGTGCAGACAGTCGAGCGGGCCGGCGCTCCTCGGAGGGATATCGAACGCGGAAAACCGACTTCGGACGTGGAAAGACGACTTCGAACCGCGAACTGGCGACAGCGAGCCGCTCGCGTGTCTCGATGGTCGTTACTGGTCGGTGGGAACGTACTGGCCCTTGAAGCCGCGGATAGCGTGGCGGCCGCGGACGCCCATCGAGACGGGGCTGTCCTCGGTGGCCGTGTACAGCGTCTCGTTCGGGCCCGGCCACTCGAAGTTCGCGGTGTTGAAGCGGTCGATGGAAACCCCCGGCAACAGCGGGATCCCCGGGAGGTGGTAGGAGGCCGCCCAGATGGCCTTCTTCCCCAGCGTCGCGCGCTCCTCGCTGTCGTCCATGCCGCTGGTCTGGATGGTCTCCTGGGCCGTGTCGGCGTTGAACGTCTCGACCACGTCGCCGGTCATGTCCCCGATCTCGGGGATCTCGTACTTGCCCGGGGGGTTGTGGCGCTTCCACGCCCAGGAGTTGCCGTACGAGCTGAGCATCTCCGCGGACTCCAGATCCGGCGGGACCATCCCGGTGTAGACGTAGTTGTGACAGATGCTGTACCCGTTGTTGAACAGGTCGTTGATGAACTTCGTCTCGGACTCGGAGGACACCTCGGCCTGGACGCCGACCGCCCGCAGGTTGTCCCGCATCGTGACGCCGAAGACCGTCTCCGTGTTCGGGACCTGGATGGTCGGCGCGAACGGCTCGCCGTTCGGCTTGACCCACGTGTCGCCGTCCTGGGAGAGGCCGCCGGCGCGGAACGCCGCCTTGGCTTTCTCGGGCTGGTGGCTGGAGCCGTAGTCGGGCAGTGCCTCCCACAGGTCGGGGTAGTACTCCTGGATGAGCGAGGCCTCGCCGAAGGTCGTCTTCTCCAGCGTGCCGACCTGTTCCGCGAGGCGCTCGCCGCGGAAGTTCTTGAAGATCTGCATCCCGTCGACCGCGTGCGCGAAGCCCTGGCGGAGTTTCGCGATCGACTGCGACGCGGTGTCGCCCTCGACTTTCATCAGGTCGTTGATCTCGCCGGCGTAGTTGATCATGAAGCCGCGGCCCTGTTGGCGCGACTGTACGCGGGCGGTGATCCCGTCGGGGATGGAGTCGAGGCCGCGCGAGGCCGGGTAGCCGTCGTTGGCGTAGTCGATCCGGTCCTGTTCGAGGCCCTGCTGCATCGCGTTGCCGGCGCCGGTCGCCTTGATCACCTGGGCCCTGTTCCAGTTGTTGTTCATCTCCTCGGACTCGGCGAGCCAGTGGCCCTCGACCCGGCGCAGGTCGAGCCGCTGGGGCGAGGCGTTGTCGATGTACCACGCGCCGGCGCTGATCGCGGTGCCGTCGGTGGGCTTGCTGTGGTTGATGATGTCCTCCTTGATGCTCTCGGCCTCGTCGCCCGATGCTGACTGGAGGTCCTCCCACATCGAGGCCAGCTCACCGTCGCGGTAGATGTAGGCGAACGGCTGTCCCGGCGGGAACAGCTCGATGTTCTGGGAGTGGGCGTCCCCGATGTTGAACACGAGCGTCTTGTCGTCGGGTGTCTCGACGCTCTCGACCTGCGGGGCGCGCAGGCCCAGCAGCTTCTCGGAGTGGCGCATGTCCCACTGCAGCTTGAGGTCCTCCGACGTGAGCTCGCCGAGGATCTCGCTGCCGCGGTGCCAGTAGACGTTATCGCGGATATTGAACGTGTACGTGCCCGCGTCGGCGTCGAACTCGATGCTCTCGCAGTCCATCCCCTCGGTCACGATGGTGCTGTGGGTCGTACTCGGCTCGAAGAGGCAGGCGTGGAAGGGGTATCGCAGCGTGTAACTCCACTTGGGGTGGAGCGGACTCATCTGCATGGCCGACAGGTCCGCGTCGGTGCGGAACCAGCGGAACGTCTGGTCGGTGTCCTGCATGCCGCCCGAAGACGTGGACGTGTCGCCGCCCCCGCCTCCGCCGTCGCTGCTTCCGTCACCGCCGTCGCCGCCGTCGCTGGTCCCATCGACCGACCCGCCGTCCGAACACCCGGCGAGCCCACCGACCGCCGTCATCCCCGCGGCGGCCAGGAGCCGCCGCCGATTGACGGTCACTCCGCCCTCACTCGCGGAGCTGTCGTCGTCGCTGCCATCACTGGTACTATTGACCATGACATACCTGTCTAAACCATCAGTGAAATACTTTTTGTAAGTTTTTGGGTATATGCCCTCTCGGACGGCGAAACGGCCCGCTGGGGCGTCCGTTCCAGCGGGGGAGTGTTCGGTGGCGGTCGGGCGGGGTCGGTTCCGGGGCTCGACTGCCCGGCAAGCACGACACCGAGACGGACGACGGCGTCCGGGCGCGAAACCCGGTGCATCACAAAGTATTAATCACTTCAATAAGTTATTGAGGATAGTAACCCGGCGAAACTGACACTCGCTATCATGAAAGCAATTATACATACCGGCGCGCGTTCGGTGGAGTTACAGGAACTGGAGCGCCCGTCGATCGACCCCGACGAAGTGCTCGTGAACGTCCATTCGGCCGGTGTCTGCGGGAGCGATGCCCACGCCTACGAGTACGACAACGGCTACGAGTGGATCCAGATACCGCGTATCATGGGTCACGAGTACTCCGGTGAGGTCGTCGAGGTCGGTGCGGACGTGGACGCGTTTCGAGCCGGGGACAAGATCATCGAGGAGCCGATCCACGACTGCGGCGACTGTTTTCAGTGCAAGAACGGCCAGCCCAACGTCTGTCAGAACTTCTCTATCACCGGTATGCACCGCGACGGGGCCTACGCGGAGTACGTCGCCGTCGACCCGTCGAACCTCCACGCGGTCCCCGAGGCCGTCCCGCTCCGCCACGCCGCGATCACGGAGCCGACGAGCATCGCTACCCGGGCCGTCCTCGACCAGTCGACGACGAGGCCCGGCGACGACGTCCTCGTCGAGGGACCGGGCCCGATCGGGGTGCTCATCGCGACCGTCGCCGACTCGCTGGGCGCCAACGTCGTCGTCTCCGGTCTCGACCAGGACGCCGAGTACCGGCTCCCGCTGTTGAACGATCTGGGCATCGAGACGATCAACGTGCAGGCCGAGAGCCTCGACGGACGGACGGACGCGGTGACCGGCGGCCGGGGGTTCGACGTCGTCTTCGACTCGACCGGCCACCACTCCGGCATCGGGACCGCCGTCGAGCAGGTACGGAAGGGCGGACAGATCGTCGTCGTCGGGATCCCCAACGACACCAGCGAGGTCACGCTCACGTCGGTGGTCCGCGGCGAGGTCGACGTCAACACCTCCTACGGCTCGACCTGGTCGAACTTCGAACAGGCGCTCCGGCTGATGGAGCGCGGCGAGATCCCGGTCGACGAGATCATCGACACCTCCTACGGGACCGGCGACCCCTCGGACGCCTTCGAGGCGTTTCTCAACGGCGAAACCTGCAAACCGGTCTTCCAGTTCTCCGCCTGACCTCCGCCGACTCGCGACGGACCCGAGGGCGTGGTTCGCAGGGTACGTGCCCGTCTGACGGAAAGATTTTAGCCCCGGTGGCGGGACGATAGGGACGACGCAATGGAGATAACAGACGTATCAGCGACCAAGATCGGGAGCGAGTCGTGGGGAGAGTTCGTCGAGTTCCCGCTCGTGACCGTGCTGAGCAAGTACGACGAGTACAACAACGCGACGGGCGACAACCCCGACGCTCGCCGCGACTGGATGGGTCCGGTCGGCGACGTGGTCGTCGAGGTGGAGACCGACGCCGGGATCACTGGCGTCGGTCACGGCAACTGGGCGACCGGCGCCATCGAGACCATCGTCGACGAGACGCTCTCGAAGCTCGTCGTCGGCGAGGACCCCAGCGAGCGCGAGCGGCTCTGGGACATCATGTACCGGGCGACGATCCCGTTCGGCCGCAAGGGCGCGGCCGTCGAGGCCATCAGCGCCGTCGACCTCGCGCTGTGGGACATCGCCGGCAAGGAGGCCGACAAACCGGTCTACGAGCTGCTCGGCGGCCCCACGACCGACGAGATCCCCTGCTACGCCAGCAACCTCCACCCCGTCGACATGGAGACGCTGGCCGAGGAGGCCCAGGAGTACGCCGAGGCCGGGTTCGACGCGATGAAGCTCCGCTTCCGGCACGGCCCCGAGGCCGGCCGCGCCGGCATGAAGGAAAACGAGGAGATCGTCAGGACCGTCCGCGAGGCGGTCGGCGACGAGATCGAGATCGCCGCCGACGCGTACATGGGCTGGACGGTCAAGTACGCCAAGCGGATGCTCGACCGCCTCGGGAAGTACGACATGGCGTGGGTCGAGGAGCCGGTCATCCCCGACGACATCGACGGCTACGCCGAGATCCGCGAGGCCGCGCCGATGCCGATCTCCGGCGGCGAACACGAGTTCACCCGCTGGGGCCACAAGGAACTGCTCGAGCGGGAGGCCGTCGACATCCTCCAGCCCGACGTGCATCGCTGCGGCGGGCTGACCGAACTCCTGCGCATCGACGCCATGGCGAGTGCTCACGACGTGCCTGTGATCCCCCACACGGGGACGAACCCCCACCTGCACTTCATCGCCGCGTCGACGAACGCGCCGATGGCCGAGTACTTCCCCATCCCGCAGTGGTACCAGGACCGCCAGGAAGAGAAGGACTCGACCTACGCCGACGCCATCTACGCGAACCCGCCGGACGCCGAGGACGGCGCCGTCCCCCTGCCCGACGGCGTCGGTCTCAGCTCCGAACTCAACCGCGAGGCGATCGAACACTACGCGGTCGAGTGACCATGTCGGAGATCAGCTTCGAGTACAACGCGCCGGTGTTCGCCGGCGCGCCCGAGAACGGGAGCGAGCCGGTCCACCGCGACACCCCCAGCTACGAGCGCCTCGACTGGGCGGAGACGAAAGCCGGGGTCCTGAAGGCCGAGGCGCTGGGCTTCGACGCCGTCTGGGCGCCCGACCACCTCATGCTCGGCCGCGACCGCGCCGAGTACGAGTGTTGGACCCTGCTGTCGGCCATCGCGGGGTTCACCGAGGACGTGAACGTCGGCTCGCTCGTGCTGTGCAACGACTACCGCAACCCCGCGCTGGTCGCGAAGATGGCCGCCACGCTCGACGTGGTCTCGGAGGGCCGGCTCGAACTCGGCCTCGGCGCCGGCTGGCACGACCCAGAGTACGACGCCTACGGCTGGGAGTACCGCGACGGCTTCGAGCGCCTCATGCGCCTCGACGAGTCGATCCGGCTGCTGAAGCGGATGTGGGCGGCCGGCGGCGACGGCGCGAGCTTCGACGGCGACCACTATCGGATCGAGGACGCCCCCTGCGCGCCGGCACCGGTGCAGGACCCGCACCCGCCGATCCTCGTCGGCGGGCAGGGCGAGGAGGTCACGCTGAAACTCGTCGCGAAGCACGCCGACGTGTGGAACACGGACGTGTTCAACGGCGACGTGGCGACGCTGGAACACAAGATCGGCGTCATCGAGGACCACTGCGAGACGGTCGGTCGCGACCCGGGCGAGATCGAGTACTCTTGGGACGGCCACGTCCTCTGCACCCGCGACGAGGCGAAACTCGACCGGTTGCTCGACGTGATGTTGCCGATCCAGTTCGAGTCGGAGTACACCGACCGGCCGGACATCGCGACCGAGGCGGACGCCCGCGAGTACTTCGTCATGGGGACGCCCGAGGAGTGCGCGGCGGCCATCGAGGAGCGGATCGAGGCCGGCGTGACGAAGTTCCAGGGCTGGTTCGTCGACTTCCCCGACCACGACGGGATGGAACTGTTCGCCGACGAGGTCGTCCCGCAGTTCGACTGAGCGCCGAGAGACGCACCGGGAACGCGTCGACGGCGTCCGTGGCGCGACCGCTCCCGCACGACCCCCGCCCACACCCGTGGTCCACCGACCGGGCCTGCTCCGACACCGGGGCCGGCCGTCCGAACCACCGGAACTATTAAATCTGTTTGGCTGGACTACTACGGTAGATGAGCACAAGTGTCGACCTCGATCGGTACCGTGGGGACAGCCGCGTCAGGAAGCTGATCACGGAGAACAGGGCCGTCGTCGGGGTGGCCGCGCTCCTCGTCGTCCTCTCGCTCCTCGCGGTGGGTGTCAACGCCGCCGGGTTCCCCGCCATCGCGGGGATGCTGGTCTCCTGGAACGTCCTCGTCACCGGCGTCCTCTTCGTGTTCGCCGTCCTCCCGCTGTACGCGATCCGGTTCCTCCCGTCGTACCACAAGTTCTAATCCCGCCTGACCTTCTCCCGCTGGCGCACCTGTTCGGCGGCGCGTAGGTCCCCGTCGACGCTCGCCGCGAGCGTCGTCCCGGTGGCTGCCGGCTCGGCGGCTCACCGGTTCCAGCCCCTCGATCCGCGGCGATCGGCCTCTCGGAACGATCGGTTTTAAGCCGATGTATTCCGACGAGCGAGTATGCACGGCCTCAATGGTAGCCAGCACCGGCGAGAAGAGTCCGTCGTGATCGGCTTCGTCGGCGGCGGGAGCCGCGACTGGGCGGAGAAACTGATGAACCTGCTCGCGCTCACCGAGGAGTTCGGGGGAACTGTCCGGCTGTACGACCTCGACTACGAGAGCGCGCGGACGAACGCGGAACTCGGGCGGAAAATCCAGCGCCAGGAGGCGGCGGTCGGCGACTGGAGCTACGAGGCCGTCGAGACGCTGGAGGCGGCGCTCGACGGCGCGGATTTCGTGGTCTGCTCGACGCAAGATCCCCCGAGCGAGACGTTCGCCCACGACCTCGACGTCCCCCAAGAGTACGGGCTCCACCAGACGGTCGGCGATACGGTCGGGCCGGGCGGGACCTTCCGGGCGCTGCGGTCGATCCCCCAGTACCGCGAGATCGCCGCGGCGGTGCGCGAACACTGCCCCGACGCCTGGGTGTTCAACTTCACCAACCCCATGACCGTCTGCACCCGCACGCTCTACGAGGAGTACCCCGACATCAACGCCGTCGGCATCTGTCACGAGGTGTACCACGTCCAGGAGTGGCTGGCCGACCTCGCCGCCGAACACCTCGATATCGACGAACCCGCCTACGAGGAGGTCGACGTGACCGTGAAGGGGGTCAACCACTTCACCTGGATCGACGAGGCGACGCTGGGCGGGCGGGACCTCTTCGAGGCCGTCGACGCCGAACTCGCGACGCGGGATCCCCCGTCGTACGAGCCCGGTGACCCGGCGATCGCGGACATGAGCGTCTACGGCACCAATCACGAGGTCACTCTCGACCTGTACCGCCGCTACGGGATCCTCCCCGCGGCGGGTGACCGGCATCTCGTCGAGTTCGTGCCGTGGTATCTCGACCCCGTCGAAGCGCCCGCGGACATCCACCGCTGGGGGATCAAGCTCACGCCCAGCAGTCACCGCGTCGAGAGCTGGCCCGAGGCCATGGCCGAGCGCGAGGCGATCCTGTCGGGCGAGGAGCCGGTCGATATCTCCCACCCGGGCGAGGAGATGGTGGACCTGATGACCGCGCTCCTGGGTCACGGCGCGGTCAAGACGAACGTCAACGTCCCGAACCAGGGGCAGTGTCCGGACCTCCCGGAGGGCGCCGTCGTCGAGACGAACGCGCTGCTCACCGAGGACTCGCTGACGCCCCTGACCGCCGGTACCCTCCCGGCGCCGGTCCGTAGTCTCGTCGAGACCCACGTCACCAACCAGGAGACGCTGGTCGAGGCCGGCTTCGCGGGCGATCTCGACCTGGCCTTTCGCGCGTTCCGCAACGAACCGCTCGTGACGCTCGACCCCGCCGACATCGAGGCGCTGTTCGCCGACCTCGTCGAGGCCGAACGCGACTATCTCGACGCCTACGACATCGCCGGCGCCGACGTGCTCCACTGACGGCGCGCCGTGTCGCTGGTGTCCACCGTCTGACTATGCCCGCGTTCCGGCCTCACGCTTCCTCGTCGACCGCCGCCTCGGCGGACGGGCGGTCTCGCGTGCGATCGGCGTTGTGGCTGTGGACCCACTCGCCGGGTTCGATGGGTGCGGTCGCCGTCCCGACCCCCTCGCCGTCCTTGCGGACCGTCTCGCCGGCGTCGATCGACACGAGTGCGAACTCGTGTCCGGCGTCGATGTCCTCGACCAGTCTCACCGGTTCGCCGCCGATCCAGAACTGTCGCCCGGCGTCGAGGTCGTCCAGCGCGGTGACGACGTTGTCGCCCTCGGCCATGTAGACCGCGGCGTCGCCGACCGTCTCGCCGTTCATCGCGAGCCACCTCGGTACGGGGTCACGCGGGACCACCCCGTGTCGCGACCCCGGTGGCGTGGAAGCCGCCGATCGCGGCGCGGCTCGCGACCGCGTCGCCGATGTCCTTCGATGCGTCACTCACGATAGCCGTCCGACCGGATAGACGAGTCATTGGTGGGATTCGCGTGTTTCAGGTCGGCGCTCAGCCATTTGAATGTTTCTCACGTCGGGCGTTCGGCGGCCGCGGCGCGAGGCGAGGAGCGCGTGCCGGGAGCGGGTGAACTACACGACGGCGGTCCGGAACCGCGTGATCGCCGTCAGCACGGGGTAGGTCCAGTCGGCGTTCCCGTAGACGTAGTCACAGAGGTCGTGTCCGTCGGTCCCCGAGACGGGGTCCCGCCGCTGCACGAGCGCCTGTCGCTGCTGGGCGATCTCGTCGAGTTCGGGCTCGATCCCGACCGTCGCGGTCTCGGACCACGGCCCGCCGCAGTTCTCGACCAGGTCGTCGAGGGCTCGTCGACTCGCCTCGAGCGACGACCGCTCCCCGTCGAGTTGGTCGCACAGCCGTTCGCGCCCGTCGACCGCGTTGGCGACCGCGCTCGTCAGGGTCGACTTGTAGAACTCGGTGAACGCGGCGCCCGAGTTCCGGCGGAACCCCGCGGCCACGTCCGCCGTGAGCTCGGCCGCGACGTGTTCGACCAGCGACTCGCCGTACCGCTCCTCGTAGTGGTCGACGCTCATCACCGACTCGCGGAAGGCGCTTCGAAGCCGTTCGGTCCGGTTCGAGGGCGTGTCGACCAGCATCTGTCGCTGTCCCGGCTCGCTCGCGCTCGGCGTCTCCGTCTCGATGCCGGCGACGCGATCCCCGAACCGCGCGAACGCGCGCCGCTCCGCCTCCACCTCGGCGTGCTCCCGGTCGACGATCTCCGTCGCCGTCGACAGCGGCTCCAGCACGTGGTCCCGGAGCGACCGAACCACCGGGTCGTCCGCACGGCGGGAAGTTTCCATTATCGTGGTATACAGTCCCACGGTAAAAAGGTGTTGCGGCGGTCGCCGCGACCGGGGTTTCACTCGTGTCCGTTCGGCCGAGACGGCAGCGAAGGCTACCGGTCGGCGTCGACGCGCACGTCGCTGAACAGTCGTCGCTCCCCCGCGTCGAGCGGTCGTTTCTCGCCGCCGATATCGAACCGTTCGGTCGCCCGGATGTCCTCTGCGGAGCGGCCCGCGCGGAGTTCGTACGCGCCGGGGTGGACGGCCGGGCGCTCCGCCTCGTCGAGGAAGGAGAGTTGGGTCGCTCCGAGTTCGAGCGAAACCCCCACGCGCTCGCCCGGTTCGAGGAAGACCCGTCGGAAGCCCCGCAACTGCTGGACCGGTCTGACCAGCGGCGGGTGTCTGGCGTGGCTGTACCACTGGACGACCTCGTGACCCGCCCGGTCGCCGACGTTCTCGACCGTGACGCTCGCCTCGACGGTCCCGTCGGTCCCGATGGCGTCGGCGGACAGCTCGATATCGCCGTACTCGAAGCTCGTGTAGCTCTCGCCGTGGCCGAACGGGAACAGCGCGTCGCCGGGCGTGAAGACGTAGTCGTTGCGAACGTCGTTGGGTTTGCGCCCGTAGTGGACGGGGAGCTGCCCTGCGTCTCTGGGGAGCGACACCGGGAGCCGGCCGCTCGGGTTGTGGTCGCCGAACAGCACGTCCGCGACCCCGTTCCCGCCCTCCTCGCCTGGGAGCCACGCGTGGACGAGCGCGGACGCGCTATCGGCGACTGACTCCAGCGCGTGGGCCTTCCCGCTCAGGACGACGACGACTAGCGGCGTCCCCGTCTCGGCGACGGCCTCGACCAGCGCCGTCTGGACGCCCGGCAGCCCGAGGTCGGTCACGTCTCGCCCCTCCCCGCTGATGGAGACGGCGGGGCGCTCGGCGACCGCCTCGTCGGTGTCGCTGTGGTCGATCGTCGAGTTGCCCCCGACGAACGCCACCGCCACGTCGGCGTCCGCCGCCGCCTCCACCGCCGTCTCGATGTCTCCCGTATCGGGACCGGTGAGCGTGCATCCCGGCGCGTGCGTGACGCCCTCGGCGCCGAGACGGGCTTCGAGCCCGTCCAGCGGCGAGACGATGTCGATCCCGGCTTGTTCGTCCTCGAGCTCCGGAAAGTGCGCGAGGTAGGCGTAGTCGCCGAGCAGCCCCTCCGTCGCGTCCGCCTTGGGTCCGACGGCGGCGACCGCGGCGTCGTCGTCCAGCGGGAGCAGGTCGTCCCCGTCGGCGAGGAGCGTGACCGACTCGCGGGCGGCCCGCCGCGCGAGCGCCCGCTGGTCGTCGGTCTCGAAGGCCTCTGCGGCGGTTTCCGGGTCGGCCGGGTCGGCCTCGAAGAGCCCCTTGCGGACCTTGGTGCGGAGCACGCGCCGGACGGCCCTGTCGACGACCGCCTCGTCGAGGTCGCCGTCCTCGACGGCGCCGACGAGCTCCTCGTAGGCCTCGACGTTCGCGAGCTCCACGTCGATCCCCGCGCGGAGCGCCGCGACCGCGGCCTCGCGGTCGTCGGCGGCGACGCCGTGTTCGGTCCGGAGGTTGGTGACTGCGCCGTAGTCCGAGACGACCAGCCCGTCGAAGCCCCACTCCTCGCGGAGGCGGTCGGTGAGCAGACGGGTCGAACTCGCGCAGGGAACGCCGTCGATGTCGTGATACGCGTTCATCACGGACTCCGCGTCGGCCTCCCGGACGGCGGCTTCGAACGGGAAGAGATGCTCGCGCAACTCGCGCGGGCCCAGCGAGACCGACCCGCGGTTCTTCCCGCCGCTCGGAGCGCCGTGCCCGACGAAGTGCTTCGGCGTCGCGGCGACCCCGTCGGCGGGACCGTCGCCCTGGAGCCCCGAGACGTAGCCACAGACCATCCGGGCGACCAGGTACTGGTCCTCGCCGAAGGTCTCCTCGGTCCGCCCCCACCGGAGGTCGCGCGCCAGGTCGGCGACCGGTGAGAGGGCGTGCGCGACGCCGATCGACCGGAGCTGTCGGCGGATCTCGGTCGTGATCTCCTCGACGAGGGCCGGTTCCCACGTGCTCGCAAGACCGATCGACTGCGGGAACGTCGACCCGCCGGGACCCATGTACCCGCTGAGACACTCTTCGTGTGCGATCGCCGGGACCCCCAGCCGCGTCTCGTCGAGTATCGACTGGGCCTCTGCGACCGCCGCGGCGCCCTCTCGCGGCACGAAGTCGCCCTCGCCGCAGAGCCGGGTGAACTCGCCGATCCCGTCGGCGAGTCGGGACTCGGCGTACTCCCGGTCGAACTCGCCGTCGTCGAACAACTGCGACGGCGCCAGCCCGCCGAGCTGTGCGACTTTCTCGGCGAGTGTCATCCGTTCGAGGAGGTCGTTCACCCGGCGCTCGGTCGACAGGGTCGGGTCTCGGTACGGCGGACGCTCGGATCCCGTCATGACCTACTCCGCGACGGCCTCCAGCAAAAGTGATCTGGTCGGCGATCCGCCCGGAGCGGCCGCGACGAGGGCGAAGCCCATCCGGTCATAGCGGAAAAGTTTATCATCCCGAGGATTCGATCGTGAGGTATGGCAAACTCTGGCAAAGTCAACGCGGCGAAGATCTCCTTCGAGATCGTCGAAGCGCTCCGCGAACTCGACGGTGCCGGCGTCTCCGAAGTGGCCAGGTACCTGGACATGCCGACGAGTACCGTCCACGACCACCTCCAGACGCTCGAAGAGGAGGCCTACCTGATCAAGGAGGGGCGCACGTTCCACGTGAGCACGCGCTTCCTGCAACTGGGCGAGCACGCGCGCGACCGGAAGAAGGCCTTCGAGATCGCTCGCCCCGAGGTCGAGGATCTGGCGGAACAGACCGGCGAACACGCGAACCTCCTCGTCGAGGAACACGGCCTGGGGGGGTTCCTCTACAAGGCCTGTGGCTCCGAGGCGGTTCAGCTCGACACCCACGCCGGAATGCGCGTCCCGCTCCAGACGACGGCGCTCGGGAAGTCGATCATGGCGCAGCGGCCGACCGAAGAGGTCGAGGCGATCCTGGACCGACACGGGCTCCCGCAAGTGACCGAGAACACGGTCACTGACCGCGACGAACTGTTCGCGCAACTCGAAGAGATCCGTGAACGGGGGTACGCGTACGACGACGCCGAGCGCGTCAAGGGGATGCGTTGCGTCGCGGCGCCGATAACGGACGACGACGGTCGCGGCATCGCCGCCGTCAGTATCTCCGGCCCGAAGAGCAGGATGCGCGGCGACCGATTCACCGAGGAGGTCCCGGAGCTGGTCCTCAGGACCGCTAACGTCGTCGAGGTCAACCTCACCTACTCCTGAGCGGAGCGTCCGGTCTATCCGGAAGACAGTCGCGAGTGCGTTCGACTCGGTCGGCGCGCGAGGTCTCCGGATGCTCCGGTTTGTATGCTCTCTCGCTGTGGATCCGGAAACGTGAGACCGATCTGGGTCGACCGACGGATCTCTCCGCGCGGGCGCTATCACCCCACAGCGGCCGCGTTTCCGCTATTTCCGGAACGGTCGTAAGAATATTACAATCGTATGGGTGTAATCGCACGGTGGCGGGAACGGAGACGCGCCATACGGCGGCGCTCACAGGAGGGGTTCGGCGCCCTACATGCGCTCTGTTTCCGGGAGGGACGGAAAGAAGACGGGGATGCCGGAACTGGACCTCGGATCGCGGACCCGGTCCCGCTGGCGTCCCGATCCCGGTCGTCTCGAGATCGGTCGGGTGGCGGACCTCGTCCGCCGTGACGACCGCGTTCGAATGTCGCCTCACGGAGCCGGTCACCCCCGCATAGACGACCGGGTCGCACCCCGAAACGTAGTCCATCAAAAACAGACGCGATGACAGATTTGATCAATAAATATTTTCACTCGGAAAAATAGTCAACAGTGAGAAAAACAGCAGAGCAGTTTATTTAATTTTGTATATGTATCTCAAGAGTAAGATATGGATACATTACGATATTATTACCATTCAGCGTGGGCGCGTCTCGTCGATCGTTCACGATCAAGTAGACGCGTGTGTGTACGTCCTGGATCGGATCGATCTCCGAGCCAGAGCAGGTGTCGAAACCGCGATCCGTATCGAGGCCACGCGGATCAGTTTGTCTGGTCTCCGCCTTCCAGATCCGCGTACTTAACCGGTAGATGGACGAAATAGAACAGTGAGCCCCTCTCAAACGGCACCCGCCAGTGAACTCGACGAGAACCACGACGTGGCTGACGCCGGCTCTCTTGTCGGCGGATCCGGACTGTTCGAAGCTCCGTGTCTCCGGCACAGTTTCGGACCCGGGACGAACGCCACGGAGACCCCCACTAAACGAAAATATATATTTAGTTATATAGATGGAAAATGTAGAGGAATGTCAATTTGTTCCCAAGATAGAAACTACTGATCAGTTTTTAACCCTGTCACTTTCCCGTGGCATCGGTATCTCCGAATACGACCGAGGACGGAAAAGCCCCGGAAATATCGGTCGCCCGTCGTTCCAGGTCACTTCGACCGCGGGTTCACTCAGGTTCTCGCGAGGAGAACGAGTATCGAGACGGGGAGCCCATGTTCGAGACGACGGCGGTGACGTTCAGTCCGAGGTCGACGATGTCCCACGGCAGCGGCGCTATCGCACTCCCTCGCTGCGCGCGAGTTCGCGGTTGGGCTCCGTGGCGTCGACAGTCGACGCTTTCCACGTAGGGTCGCTCGGCCCGACGACCTCGATCGGTCGTTCACCGGCTCGCGCGCCACACTGTGTCGTCGATGTCCGAATGCGTCTCGCCCGAGTGGAGTCCTCACGTCGACCAGTTCTGCGAACCATTCGAAGCGCGACGGACACCGGACGGCCATGAAAATCTACTATCTCTATCCTATCTGCTTGAATTACAGCTGCGGTCGAGCCGACGCGGATCAGACGGGAAGCGGGCGGGAGTCCGGCCGCTCGGGGTCCGCGCAACGCCGTCGACGAACGGGCCCCTCGCAGTTCAGCACTAGGGACGGCTCTCGAGTCGGTCGAGCGGGTTATCGCTCCCGACATCGCCGTTCGTCGCCGGTTCGGTCCCGGTGGCGTCACCGAGAGACCGGTCGTCCGTCGACTCGTCCGCGGTGGTGGTCTCGTCACCCGAGTCGGGAACCGCGGTGTCGACCGGCCCGCCGGTTCCGTCCCGTCGCGATCGGCCCCAGATGATCGCCCCCGCAGCCCCGAGCGCGGCTGTCAGCCCCAGTACGAGAAGTGACGACGTCCCGTCCCCGCTCGAACCCGTTCGGGGGTCGGACGCGGTCCCCTGTGAGGCCGGCGACGGGTCGCGCGCCTCGCGCGCCACGACCTCCCGTTGCCCGCCGCTCCGGAGTCGGCGCACCACCGCGGAGCCCACCACTCCGAGAACGACACCGGCAACGAACGACTGTCCCCTGCTCGGGCCGTCGGCGCCCGTGGCTTCCGCAACCTTGCTGACCGCCGTGGCGGTGAGGTCACCGCCCGAGCCGATCGAGTCGGCCTCGCGTTGCTCGGTCGCTTCGAGTTCCTCGCTGCTCGCCGCGCGGAGCTTCGACTCCGCGGGCGTCCCCTCGTTGACGTGGCCCTCCAGGTCCCGGAAGAACTGGGTGACAAGTTTGTCGGCGACGCTCCCGATGGCGCGCTCGCCCAGGCTCGCGATGATGCCAGACACTTCGGCGCTGGCCTGCCACGAGACGGTCGTCGTCCCGTCGCCGTTGTCGTGGAGTTCCTGTGACGCGGTCGCCTTGAAGGAGTTCCTGCTCGCCTCGCCGGTCGCCTCGATCTCCAGTTCGTTGGGACGGTCGGCCGCCGTCACGATGCCCTCCACGTCGAAGGAGGGCTTGACGCTGCCGACCCCGACCGTGAGGCCGGCGACGATGCGCGACGGGCCCTCCAGCACCAGCTCGTTACAGCCCGGCGCGCAGTCCATGAGGATGTCGGGGTCGGTGAAGTACTTCCAGAGTTCCTCCGGCGTTCCGTCGACAGTGAACTCTCCGCTGAACTCCATCATCGCGACACGTCACCCCCGTCTCGCCGGGACGGCCGCCCGTCCGCGTCGCGTTCGTCGTACCCGATGCGCTGGCGCCTCGTGGGACTGCGAGTTGGGGTCATAGTGTGTCCGTCGTGGGTTGCGGCGGGTGTCTCCGATCTGCTATACTGTGTCATGGGTGCTGTTGTCACATTAAGCTGTCCACTGTGACCTACTCGGCGACCGGCTGGAGCGGCAGTTCGATGTGAGTCGGATACGTCTCGCTGTGGTGGACCGTGTTCGTGGCGACGTTGTACTCGCGGTCGCCGTAGAGCGGGCCGCCGGTGTTGTGGTTCACGTCGTACCGCGGGAAGTTCGACGAGGAGATGTCCAGTCGGATGCGGTGGCCGGGCTTGAACACGTTCGCCGTCGGGTACGGTTCCATGTCGTACTCGTGGACGGCGCCGGGCTCGACGGGGTCGGGCGCCTCGCGGTACCCACGGTACCGCCCCCGGCAGATGGAGTCGGCGAGGTTGAGCGCGAACCCGTCCTCGAACTCCTCGCTCGGCGGATACTCGTCGACGAGTTTCGCGGTGAAATCAGTGTCCGGCGCGTCGGTCTCGCCGTAGACCGTGACCGAGATAGGGCCGGCGATGCGCACCGGTTCCTCCAGGGGCGGCGTGCGGAACACGAGCACGTCGTCGCGCGCCTCCAGCGGCCGGCCGGCCCGCTCCGCCCCGAGCGTGTCGGCCCTCGTGCGCTGGTCGTAGCCGCCGCGTCCAGTCATGTCGACGAGCGTCCGCTCGGAGAGCGGATACTCCAGAATGGTCTCCTCGCGGGGCTCGTACGTGATGTACGACGAGCAGTTCCCGCCCAGCGTCGGAACGGGGTTGTGCGGGTCGAACTCGTAGCTCGTCTTCGCGTCCGCGGCCGACGGCGTCTCCCGCCGGAGCGTCCCGTCCCCGTGCGCGTAGAACGCGGTGAACTCCGTCTCGGGCAGGGGCCACTCCGGTGCGCTCCGCCAGGACCCGCCGTGGAAGAGCCGGCCTTCCCGCGACCGATGGCCGTCGCCTTCCCCCATCTGGAAGAACTCGACCGTCGGTCGGTCGCTCCACGTCCCCGCGTCTTTCAGGTAGTGGTCGAAAAAGTCCAGCCGGGTCCGCTGGTAGTCCATCAGCGCCGCGTCCCCGAACGCCAGTTCCCCGGAGTAGGACTTGTTCCACGACGGGAGCGGGTAGCTGTTCCACCCGTGGGTCCACGGCCCCATCAGCAGGAAGTGGTCGCTGTCCTTGCGCTCCGCCAGCGCCTCGAAGTTGTCACACGTCGCCTTCGTGTACGAGTCGTACCAGGCGCCCGCGTAGACCGTCGGCACGTCCGCGCTCTCGTCGTAGTGGGCTTCGAAGTTGATGCCCGGGGACTGCCAGAGGTCGTCCTCGGCGCTCCCCGAGGTCATGATGTCGAACGCCCAGGACTCGTAGTCGGGGATATGCTTCAGCGGCGACTGCCCCGGCCGTACCGGCCCGTCTTCGATGACCTCCCGGACGTCGACGTTCGCGAGCGCCTGCTGGATGTCCGCGTCCTCGAGCGCGCGCTCGGCGAACCCGCCGCCGAGCGTCAGCGCCCAGCAGAGCCACCGCAGCTCGAAGGCCCCGTTGTGCCGGAAGGTGGCCTCCCGTCCGTTGGCCGCACCCTGGTTGACGAACATCGCCTCGAGGTGCGGGGGGTCCTGGGTCGCGAGAGCCGACTGCACCCACGCCCCGTAGGAGGTTCCGATAGTCCCGACCTGCCCGTCACAGTACGGCCGCTCCGCCAGCCACTCGACGGTGTCGTAGCCGTCTTCCGGTTCGTTCGTGAAGATGTAGAACTCGCCCTCGCTCTCGAACCGACCGCGGCAGTCCTGGACGGCCACCACGTACCCCCGCTTCGCGTACCACTCCCCGTGTCGTTCCATGCGCCCCCGCTTGTTGTACGGCGTCCGGTCGAGCAGCGCGGGCTTCGGATCGGGGACTGTCTCGCCCGTCTCCGGGTCCGTCGGTCGGTAGATGTCGGTCGCCAGTTCCACGCCGTCGCGCATCTCCACGCGGACGTTCAGTTCAGCCTGCACGCCGAACTCGGGTTCGCTACGCATGCTACGACTGAACAGGAAGAGCGTAAAATAAATTGGGGACAGCCGCGGGTCCGTACCTTTCAGCGTCGGCGCGGGACTGCGGTGTGACCCCGTGTCGGCGCCCCAGTGAGGTGTACCGCCCTCCGGGCCGGCGCGCGCCCGGGAACGTTCCGGCCGGGTCAGCCGGCCCCGAGCGAAGTGGGGCGAAGCGGGACGAGACGGTAGGATTGCCGTGAATAACCCCACCCATCAATAGTTTTTTAGCTCTCTTGGGAGATATGTCTGCTACCGCGCTATGTGCTGTCATACCAGACAGGCAAGCTACCGATAAATAACCATGTCCGAGCAAAACGACGGAACGGACGCACGTACAGACGGTGGGAGTATGGTAACGTACGGTATCGAGGACAAGCCACCACTGGGCCAGTCGATCCTCCTCGGTACTCAGCACTGGCTGACTATGATCGGGTCGACGATAGCGATCCCGCTCGTACTCTCCGGGCTCCTCGGGTTCGACGGGGGACAGACCGCGCAGCTGGTGGCGACGTTCTTCCTCGTCTCGGGGGTGGCGACACTCGCGCAGACCACGATCGGGAACAAGTACCCGATCGTTCAGGGGGGGACGTTCTCGATGCTCGGTCCGGCCACCGCGATCATCCTCGCGCTCGGCGGGGCCGACGGCGGCGCGAGTTCGACGGTCATGATGCGGGAGCTACAGGGCGCCATCATCGTCGCCGGAGCCACCGAGGTGCTGATCGGGTACTTCGGCATCTTCGGCCGACTGAAAAAGTACATGGGGCCGCTCGTCATCGCAGTGGTGATCGCCCTGATCGGGCTGGCGCTCATCGGCGTCCCCCAGATCACGTCGGCCAACCAGAACTGGTATCTGGTGGGTCTGACGCTCGCCCTCATCACCCTGTTCTCGCAGTACGTGGACGACTACTCGCGGGCGTTCAAGTTGTTCCCGGTGTTGCTCGGACTCGGCGCGGCGTACCTGCTCGCGCTCGGGTTGTCGGTGGTCGGCGTCATCAACGTCGTCGACCTGTCGCCGATCGCGGAGGCCCCGTTGGTCCGTATCATCACCCCGTTCCAGTGGGGGATGCCGCTCTTTACCACGTCGTTCATCGTCGGCATGTCCGCCGGGATGCTCGCCTCGGCCATCGAGAGCTTCGGCGACTACCACTCCGTCGCTCGCATGGCCGGCGAAGGCGCTCCGAACAAGCGGCGCGTCAACCACGGGCTCGGGATGGAAGGCCTGGGTAACGTCTTCGCCGGTATCATGGGCACCGGCAACGGGTCGACGTCCTACACCGAGAACATCGGCGCGATCGGTATCACGGGCGTCGCCTCCCGCTACGTTGTGCAGGTCGGTGCCGTCGTGATGATACTCGTCGCGTTCATCGGTCCCTTCGGCGCGTTCGTGACGACGATTCCCAACGCCATCGTGGGCGGGTTGTTTCTCGCTATGTTCGCACAGATCGTCGGCGTCGGGCTCTCACAGCTCCAGCACGTCGACATGGACCAGAACCGGAACGTCTTCGTGCTGGGCTTTGGCCTGTTCTCGGGGCTGTCGATCCCGCAGTACATCGCCGGGCTCGAGGACGGCGCGCTCGAAGCCGGTCTCAGCAACGTCCCCGCCCTCGGTGCGGTGCTCGGTATCCCCGAAGTCGCACAGACGATCAGCATCATCATGGGCACCGAGATCGCCGTCGGGGGGATCGCCGCGTTCATCCTCGACAACACCATCCCCGGGACCGACGAGGAGCGCGGGCTGACCCAGTGGGAGTCGCTCACCGAGGACGACGACGCGTTCGAGCCGTTCCACGAGCAGTTCGTGGGCGATAGCGGCTCCGGGCCGGAAGTCGCCGACGACTGACGGCACCGCCACAACTGCCAAGTGAACACACTCTCTTTTCGCGGTATGGTACAGGGGTCCGAGGCCGTCGACGTGACGCGGATGTCGCTGCGCGGTGACGGATGGATCGGGTATACCGACCACGCCGTGTACATCGAGCGCGACGACGAGAAGATAAAGATCGAGGAGGAGCACGTCGAGCAGCTCGCGCTCCGCTCGCTCAGGTGGGATCTGGCGGTCCTGGGCGCGTTGCTCGTCGGCGTCGGGGGATACGTGGCGGTGACGCGGAACCCCCTCGTCGGCGTCGCCTTCGCCGCCTTCGGCGCGGTGACCCTCTACCGGACGTACGGCGACCGCTACGAGCTCATCATCCGAGTCCAGAACGAACCGAAGCCCGTCACCGTCCATCCGACGTACCCGGTCGAGTGCCACGAGACGCTCGTCGAGCACATCGGACCTGCCGGGTGACAACCGTTAAGTCGTTCGGGTCGGTGGTGAGAAATAGCATGCCGCAAGCAGACCTGCGGGTACGCAACGCGAAAGTCGTGACGCCGAGCGGGACGCTCATCGGGGGCGTCGCGGCCGAGGACGGCAGCATCGTCGCGGTCGGGGCGGACCGCTCGCTTCCGGACGCAACTCGCACTATCGACGCCGAGGGGAACTACCTCATCCCCGGCTTCATCGACCCACACGTCCACTGGGGGCTGTCCCGGTACGAGTACGAGTACCACGAGGGGTTGGCCCACGACTTCGAGACGGAGACGCGCGGCGCCGTCCACGGCGGCGTGACGACGGTCGTGAACTTCCTGCTCCAGCCCGACCCCTACGTGCCCGACATGGACTTGTTCGTCGAGGCGGGGGAGGAGAACTCCTACATCGACTTCGCGTACCACGCCATCATCCACAAGGAACCCCACTTCGAGGAGATCGACGCCCTGGCCGAGCGAGGCGTCCGCTCGTTCAAGATCTTCTACAACTGGTACAAGCACGCGTCCCCGGAACTCGGCATCGAACACTCCGACTCCGGGCGGGTCTATCGGTTACTCTCGCAGGTCGCCGACATCGACGGCGGGGTCGTGATGTTCCACGCCGAAAACGAGGACCTGGCCTACGAGCGCCGCGAGGAACTCAAAGCCGAGGGGCGCAACGACCTCGAGGCCTGGACGGAGGCGTCGCCGAACGTCGCCGAAGCGATGCAGATAGAGAGCATCGCCAAGCTGACCGAGTACACTGACTCCACGTCCTACATCGTCCACATGAGCACGGGCGAGGGGGTCGACATCTGCCGGCGGTATCAACAACGGGGCGTCGACATCAGCGCCGAGACCCTGCCCGCGTTCCTGGCGCACACCAACGACGAGGACCTCGGCGTGTGGGGGAAGATCTCCCCGCCGCTCAGAGAGGAGCGGAGCCAGGAGAAACTGTGGCACGGCCTCCGGGAGGGCGTCGTCGACTACGCCGGGACCGACCACTGCCCGCACAAGAAACCGTTCAAAGAGAAGGAAGGCGGCAAGTACGGTGACATGTGGGACGCCATCCCGGGCGACAACAACGGTATCGAGTACTTCCTCCCGGCGATGATGAGCGAGGGGGTCAACGAGGGCCGGATCAGCATGGAGCGACTGGTCGAGGTGTGTGCGGAGAACAACGCCCGTCGGTGGGGACTGTACCCGCGGAAGGGGGCGCTCGTCGAGGGCGCCGACGCCGACATGGTCGTCGTCGACCTCGAGAAGTCGGCGGTCGTCGACGACGATTTCTATCACACGATGGAACCGCGCTACTCGACGTTCCACGGCGACGAACTCACGGGTCTGCCGACACACACCATCGTCGGCGGCGACGTCGTCGTCGAACACGGCGAACTCCAGGCCGAGAAGGGCGGCCGGACCTACCTTCCGCGGCGCGCCGACGGCGTCCCGACGGAGTGACGGCGCCGACGCCGGCGGATATCGTCCGGTCCGAGTGCGTCGTCGGTTCCTGGTTCTCTCTCCGTAGTCACATCGAACCGCTGTATCGGGCACCGAACCACTGTTAGCCAAAACGCTTGTTTCACATCGCGGGAAGAAACTATACGAATGGAGGCGATACTGGTGGGTATGGGTGCCAACGTCCCGGTGAACGCGGTCGAGACGACGCTGCGGATCGCACAGGCGTTGCAGAAGCACGACCGGATCGGCGTGACGGAACTCGCCGGGGAGGTGGACCTCCCCCGGAGTACGGTCTTCAACCATCTCAAGACGCTGGAGGAAAACGAGTACGTCGTCAACGAGGGCGGGTCGTATCGACTGGGCTGTCGCTTTCTCAAACTGGGTGCGAACGCCCGCTCACACCACGACGTACACAGCGTCGCACGGGGGGAGGTCAACCGGTTGGCGGCGGAGACCGGCGAGATATCGGCGCTGCTCATCGAGGAACACGGAATGGGCGTGTTCCTCCATCGGGCGGAGGGCGAACAGGCCGTCCACATCGACAGTTACATCGGCCAACGGATCTACCTCCACGGCGCCGCCCTCGGGAAGGCGATCCTCGCTTCGCTCCCGCGGGAGCGCGTGGTCGAGGTCGTGGACCGGCGGGGACTCCCCGCATTGACCGAAAACACGATCACGGACCGCGGGGCGCTGTTCGACGAACTCGACCGGATCGAGTCGGACGGCATCGCCTTCGACGACCAGGAGCGTCTGAACGGCCTTCGCAGCGTCGCGACGCCGATCACCGACGACACCGGAGCGGTCCTCGGGGCGGTCAGCGTCGCCGGCCCGACCAGCCGCGTACAGGGGGACCGATTCCGCGAAACGCTTCCCGCGAAACTGTCCGACGTGGGCGACGTCATCACGCTCGACCTGACCTACAGGTGAGCCCTGTCAGGAGTGTCGGCGATCCCTCATTGTGGGATACAACGTCTGTACTGCATATCGACAGACCAGATCCCCTCGCTGTCCCGGAGTTTGTCCCGCGAACGCTCGTCCGGGTCACGGGAAGGTGGCGCAGGTTCGCGCTCGCCTTACAGCCGTATGATCGTAATGGGGTGAGTGGTATCAACAAGTAGCACTGTAGTACTTTGCTGCAGTACGCACGTTCAGTCAGTCTGAACGATATATTACAAGAGTAGCACGGATCCCGTCGTGGCCGCCGTCGTTCCCACACTGAGGGACGAGAACTGCGGGTCGGTTGCTGCTCGGTCAGCTACTACTCGGTCGCGGAGAAAAAAGACCGACCGCGGGCCGACGCGGGCTACGCTTCCTTGAACGCGACGACGCGGGAGACGCTCGACTCCCCGCCGCGGAACCGCCACGGGAACGTCCCGATCTGGACGCGTTCGTTGAGTAGTTCCGCAGGGACCTGCGCGTTCTCGACGTGGACGATCCCCTCGGGGAACAGTTCGGTGTGCATCAACTGGTACCCCTCGGGCGGGAATATCTCGTCGAGGTCATCGACACCGAAGTGGTCGGCCGCCTCGTCGGCGAGCTCGGGCCGCACGTCACGGACCACGGTGTTCATCGGGTGGTCGGCGCTGCCGCAGTCGAGGAGGAGGTAGTTCAGGTTCATGTCGCGACACCATTCGGCGAACTCCATGTTCGGGCCGGGGTGTTTACAGAAGAACCTGTGGGGGTCGGCCTCCTCGCGGTGCCAGGCGTACTTCTGGTACCCGGTGTGAATGAAGAGGATGTCTCCCTCGCGGACGTCGACGACGTCCTCTATCATGTCGCTCGTATAGACGTCGTAGTCGCCGACCTTGTCCGAGATGTCGGCGACGACCGCGTCGCCGACGAGCTCGTCGAGCGGCATCTCCGAGATGTCGCGGCCGTGTCCGATGAAGTGTTTCTCGCCGTCCAGGTGCGTCCCGGTGTGGTTCATGAACTCGATCTTCTGCCCGTTCACCTTCTCGGTGTCCAGGCTTTTCTCGTACCACACCTTCGGGTTGTCGTATGTCGGCCAGGCTGGGGTATCTCCCGACCACGGTTGGGTCAGGTCGTACATCTCATAACCGTCTAGCATGCCAGTGTCAGTACATCGGTGACTGAATTAAACCTTGGGACACCCACAGACACGCTCCGCGACCTGGCTCGAGGCGCCCCGGATACCCCACCGAGCGCCGACGCGGGTGACTCGGCGCGTCCCGGCGGTCGCGACATCCTTCCAAGTAGCAAACAGTATTTATCGAGTGAACACGTGTGTCCAACTGACGCTGTCACTCATGAAAGCCGTCGTACTCCCGGACTGGGGCGAGGAACTGTCCGTCGAACAGCGAGCGGTGCCCGACCCGGCGCCCGACGAGGTCCGCGTGGAGGTGCGCGCCTGCGGGGTCACCCGAACCGTCGAGAACGCGATACAGGGAGGTCTCGACGACGACCCGGCGCTGGTCCCGCGGGTGCCGGGCCACGAGTTCGCCGGGCGGGTGGACGCGGTCGGCGACGCCGTGACCGACCTGTCGGTCGGCGACCGTGTGCTGGCGTACTTCTATCTCACGTGCGGGCAGTGCGACGCCTGTCGTCGCGGCGAGGCGAACCAGTGTACCGACTTCGGCGGCTGGGTCGGCGTGAACTCCGAGGGCGCTTACGCGGAGTACGCGACGCTCCCGGCGGCGAACGCGCTGCCGGTCCCCGACGGGCTCTCGTATTCGGGCGCGGCCGTCGCCGCCGACGGCCTGGCGACGCCGCTGCATATCTGTGAGCGGACGGCCGTGGGCGACGACGACACCGTCCTCGTCGTCGGCGCCGCCGGCCGCATCGGTATCCACCTCTCCCAACTCGCCGCGGCCCGCGGCGCACACGTCCTCGCCGCGGATGTCCGACCGGACCGGCTGGCCCACGTCGACGCGGTCACCGGGCCGGCGGTCGAGACGGTTGACGCGAGCGGGACCGACTTCGCCGAGCGACTGGAATCGGCCACCACGCACGGCGACGGACCAACCGTCGTCGTCGACACCGTCGGTGACGTCGGGACGCTCCGCGACGCCTGGGACGCGCTCGCGATGGGCGGACAGGTGGTTTCCCTGACGACCCACCACGAGCGGTCGTTTGCGCCGGAATTGAACGAGTTCGTCGTCAAGGAGGCGTCGCTACTCGGGTCCCGGTACGCGACCAAACAGCAAGTCGTCAGGGCGGCACGGCTGCTGGCCGACGGCCGCGTCGACCCGGTCGTCACGGACGAAGTCGGACTGGACGCGGTCCCGTCGGTCCACGCGGCGATCCGAGACGGGGAGACACACGGTATGACGGTTCTCGACCCGTCCCGATGACGGGCGGTCGGCTCGGATGGGACGTCGCCCTGCCCGGAAAGTGCCGCCGCTGACGCCGCTCCCGAAGTGAGCGCTGGCTGCGTGGGGTGTGGACTCTTCGGGATGGGAACGGCCGTCCGATGACACGCGATATATCGGCGACACATATTTGCGGCCGCTGGCTGTGGACGAGGTATGGGAGACGAGAGTCCGATACTCGACGGTATCAAAGTCGTGGATCTGTCGACGTTCGTCACCGGCGGGTTCTGCTCGATGATGCTCGCGAACCAGGGCGCCGACGTCGTGAAGATCGAACGCCCGAACGTCGGCGACGACATCCGCCACTCGGGGCCGCCGTTTATCGACGGCGAGTCCCCCTACTACTGGACTGTCAACTACGACAAGCGCAGCGTCGAACTCGACCTCAAGAGCGAGCGCGGGCTGGCGTCGTTCTACGACCTCGTCGAGGTCGCCGACGTCGTGATCCAGAACTTCCGTCCCGGAACCGCGGAGCGTCTCGGCGTCGGCTACGACGACCTTGCCGCGCGCAGCGACGGCCTCGTCTACTGCGATATCTCGGCGTTCGGCGCCACCGGCCCCTGGAGCGAGCGGCCGGGGTACGACCTGCTGGTCCAGGGGATGAGCGGTATCATGTCGGTCACTGGCGAGGAGGGCCGTGACCCGGTCAAGGTCGGCCTCCCACAGACGGACCTGATCACGGCGATGTGGGCGGTGTTCGGGATTGTATGCGCGCTCTACCGCCGCGAGCGAACCGAGGAGGGCGAGTACATCGAACTGGGGATGCTCGACGCGACGCTGCCGTGGCTGACCAAACAGGCCGGCAAGGTCTTCGCCGGTGAGGAACCGACGTGCATGGGAACCAAGGATCCGGTCCTCGCCCCCTACCAGACGTTCGAGACCGCCGACGGACACCTCAACGTCGCCTGTCTGAACGCGAAGCTCTGGCGAGGGTTCTGCGAGGCGATCGAGCGGCCCGACCTTCCCGAGGATCCCCGCTTCGAGACGAACGCGGACCGCGTGGAACACATGGACGAACTCGAAGCGGAACTCGCCTCCACCCTCGGCGAACGCACGACCGAGGAGTGGATGGACGTCCTCGTCGACGCGGGGATCCCCGCCGGCCCGGTTCAGACCGTCGAGGAGGCGCTCTCGAACGAACAGACTGACGCGCGCGGCATGGTCACCCGCATCGACGACGGCGACCGCGAAATCCCCGTCATCGAACACCCGTTGAACTTCGAGCACGCTGACTCCGGGTTCGACAGCCCCCCACCCGCCCTCGGGGAACACACCGACGAAGTGTTCGCGGAGATCGGCTACTCACGGGACCGCCTCGAGCGCCTCCGGGAGGAGGGGGTCTTCGGTGACGACTGAGACCGGCCGGGCGTCGTCGACCGTTCGTCGGGCGCTTAGACCGCGATTCGGGCGGAGGATTAATCCCCCAGGGAACGTATGAGGTGGTATGACAGAGGACGCCGCCGGCGACCCGTGGCGGGTCACGGAGAAGGACTTCCGCGCACAGGTGCGGACGTCGCGCCGGACCGGGCGCGCGGCGGCGGTCGTGACAGTGGCCACCGTCGAGGGATCCGCGTACCGCCGCCCCGGGGCGAAGATGTTGGTCCCGGCTGACGGCGGCACCGTCGGAGCGGTCACCGCCGGCTGTCTCGAGGATCCGGTCGTCGACCTGGCCAGGGAAGTCATCGAGGCCGGACGGCCGCGACTGGAGACGTTCGACCTGATGGACTCCGGTGACGACAGCTGGGGGCTCGGCCTCGGCTGCAACGGCGTCATCGACCTCCTCGTGGAGCCGCTGGACGCGAGCCTGGACCACCCGCTCGCGACGCTGGCGGACGGCGAGCCGTCGACCGTGCTGACCGTCGTCGACTCCGCGGACGACCGGCACGTCGGGAACCGCCTCGTCGTCGACCCCGATGGAACCCGACGCGAGGTCTCCGACCGGGAACCGGTTCCGGGGGCCGTCCGCGACGCCGTCGCCGGGACCGTCGACCGACTGCACGGGACGGGCGAGGCCCGAACGGTAGCCGTCGAGACCGACGGGGGGTCGACGACCGTCCTGGTCGACAGCCTCCAGCCGCTCGCGGAACTGCTCATCTTCGGGAGCCAGAACGACCTCCCGCCGCTGGCGGGCCTCGCGGCGGACGTCGGGTTCCGCGTCTCCGTCCACTCGCCCCGGGGGGCGGTCGACGAGGGGACGTTCCCCAGCGCCGACGCGGTGACCACGGGTCACCCGTCGACGGTCGCCGACAGCGTGAGGGCCGACGAGCACACCTACGCGGTCGTCATGTCGCACAATCTGGTCGACGACCGGATCGCCGTGGAGACCCTGCTGACGGAGACGGGCGTCCCCTACGTCGGCCTCATGGGGCCTCGCGCCCGGTTCGAGGAGCTCCGGGAGTCGATGGCCGAGGGCGGGGAACCGCTCCCCCAGTCGGCGCTCGACCGCCTCTCGACGCCGGTCGGGCTCGACCTCGGCGGCGGGGAACCCATGGAGATCGCGCTCAGCGTCGTGAGCGAGGTCCTCGCGGTCAGCAACGGCCGCGAGGGCGGTCGCCTCCGGGACCACGACGGGCCGATCCACCCGCGAATGTCGGACGAATGATGGTAGAATTTATATTTACCCTCCCCGGAGTGTTGGTATCAGGCATGCGAATAGGTAAACCGACACACGCGCCTGCCGCCGGACCGGCGGGCTGGGACACCGGCGAGGGGGTGCCGGGCCCACGATGAAGCCCTCGCCGTTCCAGTACCACCGCCCGGACACCGTCGAGGAGGCGGCGGCGCTGCTCGAGGAGTTGCCCGACGCCGAGTTGATGGCGGGGAATCAGTCGCTGAGCATCGTGATGTCGAACCGCCTGGCCAACCCCGACCACATCGTCGACATCAACGGCATCGACGAACTGGCCTACATCGACTCGACGGACGACGCGATCGAGGTGGGCGCGCTCACCCGCCACCGGAACATCGACTCGTCGCCGGTGCTCTCCGAGACGTACCCGGTGCTGTCGGAGTCGGCGGGACAGATCGCCGGGCCGGTCGTCAGGAACCGCGGGACCATCGGTGGGAGCATCGGCGAGGCCGACCCGGCGGGGAACTACCCGTGCGTCCTGGTCGCGACGGGCGGCGAACTGGAACTCGCCTCCGCCGACGGCCGCCGGACCGTCGACGCCGCGGACTACTTCGTGGCCTACATGATGACCGCAATCGAGGAGAACGAACTCATCACGGCCGTCCGGTTCCCCCGCGACCCGTTCCCGGTCGACCGGACCGGCATGACGTTCCTCGGGCAGAAGCGGGCCGCTCAGACCTGGCCGACGCTCAGCATCGCGTGTGCGGTCAGGGTCGACGACCCTGCGGCCGACGACCCCGTCGTCGAGGAGGCGCGGGTCGGGCTGGCGAACGCCGCCGACGTGCCGCTGCGCGTGGCTGACGCGGAGGCGGCGGTCGAGGGCGACCCGCTCAGCGAGGGGTCGCTCGAAGCCGCCGGAGAGGTGGCCTACGACCGGGTGCGTCCACAGGACGAGATGCACGCCGACGAGACCTACAAGCGGGAGCTGTCCCGGACGTACACGAAACGGGCGCTGACCGAGGCGTACGACCGGGCGGTACAGTAGGTCCGGCCGGACTCACTCCCGGCGGCGGTCCGGCGCCTGGGTGTGACACACGGGAACAGACTTAATATGTTGAGCGTCTTTCATCCGGTGTGTCCGATCATGAGTATCGATGAGACAGAGTCGTCGCCCGACCGGCCGACGCGGGAGATCTCCCTGACGGTAAACGGTGACGACGTGACCACAGAGGTCGAACCTCGGCTGAAGCTCTCCGATTTCCTTCGTCATCACGTCGACCTCAACGGGGTCCGGGTCGGCTGCGAACACGGGGTCTGTGGGGCCTGTACGGTCAGCGTCGACGGCGACCTCGTCAAGAGCTGTATGATGTACGCCGTTCAGACCGACGACAGCGAGGTGCTGACCGTCGAGGGGCTCGGGGCCGACGGGTCGCTACATCCGGTCCAGGAAGCGTTTCACGAGGAACACGCCCTCCAGTGTGGGTTCTGCACGAGCGGGTTCGTCATGTCCGCCCGGGACCTGCTCGCGGACAACCCGGACCCGTCACAGGAGGAGATGGAGGCGCACCTCTCCTCGAACATCTGCCGGTGTACCGGGTACCAGAACATCTACGACGCGGTGGAGCGGGCGGCCGACAAGATGGAGGGAGACTGATGTCGAAACCCGAGTCAGCCACCCTCGACGGCGAGGTCACGGAGGAGGCCGACGAGGAGACGTTCACCGGCACGGGGCTCAACCGCGTCGAAGACCGTCGCATCCTGACCGGCCGCGCGGAGTACATCCACGATGTCACGCCCGAGGCGTGCCGAAGTATGGGGCTGCTCCGGACCACCCACGCGTTCGCGGACATCGTCGACATCGACACGAGCGCCGCCGAGGACCACCCCGACTGCGACCTCGTGCTGACGGCCGAGGACATCGCCGAGGAGTACAACCCGATGCCGTGCGGTCTCGACGAGATGTCGGAGTGGGCGCTCGCCCGGGAGACGGTCCGGTTCGTCGGTGAACCCGTCGCGCTCGTCGTCGCGTCGGACCGCTACGTCGTCGAGGACCTGATCGACCGCATCGACGTGGAGTACGAGACCAGAGAGCCGGTCACCGACCCGGTCGAGGCCAGACAGGACGGGACGCTCGTCCACGAAGACCTCGGGACGAACGTGCCGGACGGCGAGCGGCTCACGTTCGGCGACGTCGACGCGGCCTTCGAGGACGCGGACAACGTCCTCGAGAACCAGTACTCCTGGGGTCGGATCTCCGGGGTCCCGCTGGAGACGGCCGGCGTCGTCGCGGAGTACGACGAGGAGACCGATAGCTTCGAGATCGACTGCAACATCCAGCTGCACACGCTCGTCGACGACACCATCTACGAGCCGCTCGGCTACGACCCCGACGATGTCGCGCTCAACGTCCCGCCGGACGTGGGCGGGAGCTACGGGACGAAGATAGCCATTCACCGCTACTGCACTCTCGCGGCGATGGCCAGCCAGCAGCTCGACGGCCGCCCGGTCAAGTACGTGGAAGACCGCATCGAGAACCTTCAGGGCGGAGACATGCACTCGTCGGACCGCGAGTACATGATGCGGCTCGCCTACGACGACGACGGGACCATCCGCGGGCTCGACGTGAACTTCGTCGACGACTTCGGGGCGTACCCCCGCTATCCGGTGAACCAGGTCCTCAAGCCGCTGTCGGTGGTCAGCAATGCGTACGATGTCGACCACGTTCGGTACAACTACGAGCTCGTGCTCACGAACAAGACCGCCCAGACCGCCTACCGCGGGTTCGGCGTCGACCCGCACCTCTACGCCCTGGAGACCGCCGTCGACGAGGCGGCTTACGACCTCTCGATGGACCCCTACGAGTTCCGCCACCGGAACCTCGTACAGCCGGATCAGATGCCCTACAAGCTCCCCACGAAGAACATCTACGACTCGGGCGACTTTCCCGAGGCGCTCTCCCGGATCCGGGACCTCGTCGAGAACGAGGAGCGGACCGAGGGTGGGCTCCTCGACCCGGAACTCGTCGAGGAGCGCCGGGCGGACGGGAAATACCGCGGCGTCAGTTACACCGTCCACATCGAGCCGGGTGTGAGCGGGGCCGACTGGACGGACCGCCAGCGTTCGGACCGGGAGGAACTCGCGGACCGCGAGATGGACGATGTCGACGAACTCCCCGAACACCTCCGCTGTGAACTCCGGGCGGACGGGACCGTTCGCGCCTCCCTCGCGACCGACTCCTCGGGACAGGGCCACCAGACACTCGTCAAGCAGCTGCTCGCCGACGAACTCGAGGTCCTGCCCAGCGACATCGACGTGGACTACCTCGACAGCGTCGAGGCACCGACCGAGTACGGCAGCGCCGCCTCCAGGATGGCGGTCATGCTGTCGGGCGCCGCGGAGGGGCTCGGGGAGCGACTCAGGAACAACCTCGAAGGGCTGGCAGCCCGACACTGGGCTGTCGACCGGGACGAGGTTACCTACAGCGACGGCGGCGTCGAGCGCGAGGACGGGGACGAGCGGCTGACGCGGGCCGACCTCGCGGCGATAGACGCCGAAACCGACGGCGACCGCCTGACCTATGCCGAGTACGACTACGAGCACCCGGCGCTCGACGTCGAGGCGTTCGGCGAGGCGTTCACCGGGAAGTACCCCGTCTACCCGACCGCCGCCTTCGCGGCTAACGCCCCCATCGTGGAGGTAGACGCCGAGACCGGCCAGGTGGACGTACTCAAGATCTACTCGCTGCGGGACTGCGGGACGCAACTCAACCCAACTATCGTCGAGGGGCAGGCCCACGGCGGGCTGGCACAGGGGATCGGCGCCGCGCTCTTGGAGGAGTTCCCCTACGACGACTCCGGCCAGCCCAAGGCGGTCACGCTCTTCGACTACTTGCTACCCTCGACGAAGAACATCCCCGAGATGCACCTCGAACACACGGAGACCCCGTCCCCGTTCACCGCGACCGGGGCGAAAGGCACCGGCGAGGGCGGGATGATAGATGGCCCCGCGAGCGTCGCGACGGCCGTCAACCGCGCGCTCGAACCGCTGGACATCGTCGCCGACCGCATCCCGATCACCCCGGACCGGCTCCGCCGGAAACTCCGCGAGCAGTAACTACCTCCCCGTCCCGGCGGTAGGGGCCGCCGGGCGGTCGATATCCCGTGCCACACTGGGGTCGCCCGTTTCGACCACGACCGCGTTCGGGCCGGTGTCGAGTATCCCCTGGTCGCCCGTGTCGCTCCCGACGGCGGCGAGGGCGGCGGCGAACGCGGCCAGTGGCTTCCCGGGGACCGCGAAGACGACCGCGTCAGGCAAGGGGGACCGCGGGCGGACGCCCGAACGGATCGTCGAAACTGACACTCAGTTGTATCTGGCAGATATTTCATTTTCAAATACTGAATAGCGTGCTGAAAATACGGATGTGAAACGGCGATCTACGAGCGGGTGAAGAGCGCCGATCTACAGCCGGAGTGTGACGGCGAACCGAATCAGATCGCGGTTGACGAGGCAGTGAATCGGGTCAACGGTCCACACGAGTGGCTACACCGTGCCGTCGCTCCGGAGCCGAACGGACTTCTCCACGTGCGGTTGTTTCAAGCGCGAAACCCGGGTATACGCTGTCGTTTCTTCGCGAGCGACAGCGGAAACACACCGCCGAACGGACCGAGTTTTTCGTCGACGGTGCGTCCTCCCTCAGTGCTACACGCAACCGCCTCGAGCTCCGATTTCAGACCGGACCCCATGGAAATCGGAATGCCATCGAACGTGTTTTTGATGGTATAAAAAGTCGAATTTTTCGCTTGCGAATGTGTTTCGAAACACGAGGTGAGAACCGGTCGAATCGTGGCTCCGAGCCTTCGCCGTCTGGCACGACCCGTGGCAACGGTGACACGACGGGGCCGAGATGTCCGACGTCGAGCGGCTTTCCAGCGGCGGCGCCCCGTTCGGCAGTCGCCCTTCCCGCTAACTGTACCCCACGATTCGCGCATACCAGACGGCGATAGGGTAACTCCAGTTGGTCGTGATTATTGGCGTAATCGAGACCAATCTGGACTGCTATCGCGTTCCACGATATCGCCGTTTGTCGGTCTCAAGCTGCTGCAGACGGACGAAATCAGCTCCGATAAACTCTATGTCGATATACGAATCCTCCCTCGCGGGGGCGTCGGAGCTTCGGTAGCTGAATATCTACAAACCGATAGAATACCTGTTCTGAGCCCGCTGAGATGACGATTGGGAGTTGATTGCATTCGGAGGCGGCCGGTACGCGATGTTGAATCACGCTACAGCCAGCAGGACCGTTCTCGACACGGTACTGGCCGTCGCTGAGGATACTTTCCGGTCGGGACGCACCAGTCAGCATGCACAGGATGCGTGACGGGTCGTGCGATCACCATTGCCGTCGGATTCGGGCCGTTCGTCGGCGGAAAGATCCACTCTGTGTGAAGACATCGACAGTCTTTGGCCGAAATGGCGCTAAAACTACCAGTTATATAAGTGATATTTTGTGCAGAATCCGAATTAATAGATTCATCTTGCAGCTATTTACACATTAATTAACGACTGTTTTTTCGGTATCTGGCAGTCGTCAGAAGGTCAAACGTAGTTACGTGGGCAGTAGGTATTCCGCCCCCTGGAAACGCTGGATCACGATGGCTGGTACCCCACCAGACGAAGAGAAAGATGACGACGAAGATGGAGCACACGTCTCCTCGTCCAGACGAACTGTGTTGAAACTCGCCGGACTGTCGGCCGTTTCCGGGCTCGGGCTCGCGACGGTTGCCCAAGAGAAGTCCCGTGCGGAGCCCACGGTGACCGGATTCACGTACGACGGGACACCGCTCGTTGCGGTCGAGAGCGCGCAGGCACCGACTGCGATTCGAGAAGTCGAGCCGAACGACAGCCGGGACGAAGCGATGCTGATCGGTCTGAACGTTCCCGTTACCGGGACACTGGCCTATAAGGAAGTGGACTGGTACGCAGTCGAAGTTTCGTCCGGCGACGCCTTCGTCGTCGAGTTCGAGCGCGCGGAGGCCTCCGGAATCACGGCAGTGGTCCTGTACGGCCCGGGCGGTCAGTTCCTCGATCAGCGCTACGTCGGACACAACGAACCCGTCAGCGTGACGGAAACGGCTTCGACAGACGGAGTCCACTACGTCCAGGTCGTCGACATCGCCGACGGTATCGATGAATACTCGATCGCGGTCAGAGACGGGACGACCAGTCCCACACCGACGACTGCAACGGCGACGGAATCGGATACGCCGTCCTCGACGCCGACCGAAACGGAGACCTCGTCGCCGACTGAAACGGAAACCCCGTCGCCGACTGAAACGGAAACCCCGTCGCCGACTCCGACCGAGGCGGCGTCCCCGGCCCCGACGGAGACGCCCTCCTCGACTCCGACGGCGACTTCGACTCCTACGCCGTCCCCGACCGACTCGCCGACTCCATCGCCGACACCGATCAGTGCCGAATACGGCCAGGTCGGCTACGGCGAATACGGATACGGCGGCGTCGTGAGCTGACGAACACGACCGTTCGAGAAACGGGACGGTTTCCGAATCGGTCCCGTTGTCGCGGTCGGCGCCGAGCCACCGGCCGGGGAGCGGTGCGGTTCTTCGGAACAGGGTCCGCGCGTCGGGCGTACCGAACTCGACTGTCAGCGCGCTCAGAGCACGCGGAAGACGCGGATCGTATCGCGGCTGGTCGGCTCGCAGAGCAGTTGCGCACAGCCCAGGTCGGTGAACACGGCCTTCCAGTTGCGATGATACAGCGGGAACTCGTCGTCGACCTGGCTCACTTCGGCCTCGCCGCGGCCGCGCTCGGGGCTGTTGCCCTCGTTCTCGGCGGTAACGAGTAGATCGCTCGTGACCCGTGTCAGCTCCTCGAACACCCACTCGTCGTCGGGGTGGATGTGCTGGAGCGTCTCGACGGAGTAGACGGCGTCGAAGGCGCCGTCGTCGTACTCCGGGAGGATCTCTTCGACCGCGCCGGTCAGGAAGGTACCCGTCTCGGCGAGTCGGGGGTACCGGTCGCCCATCACCTCGAAGGAGTCGGGGTTGATATCGATCCCGGCGAGGTTCTCGAAGCCGCGGTCGCGCAGCGACGCGAGGTGGCGGCCGGAGCCACAGCCGATCTCGAGGATCGCCGCCCCGTCGTCGAGATAGTAGTCGAACGCGTCGGCGAGCGTCTCGCTCACTTCGTTGGGACCGATCTCGGCGTAGTACTCGGGGGAGTACTCCTCCGAGCGGTCCGCCCACCCCCGTCGGTTGTCTTCGGGGTCCATAGTGGGGACTGTGTCGGCATCGTAATTAAACGCCATCGATGGTCCTCGACTAGCGGTGACAGCCCCTACGCCGCACGGGTCGCCGGTTCTCCACGGAAGGGGGAGAGAGCGAACACGGGGCTGACTACGTGTCGGAATCTCTCGTCCCCGGATCGAGTTACGGGCCCCGCACTCAAGAGTGGTCGCGTTCACGCGGATCGTCACTGTTCGCACGGCGGCGATTCTGTGTTTCTGCGCCGTCCTCGACCATCGCCTCGAAGCGGTCCAGTCCCGTCTCCAGCCTGTCGAGCCCGTTCGAGAAACTCAGGCGGAGGTGGCCCGCGCCGCCGGCGCCGAACGCCGACCCCGGCGCGGTCACGACGCCGTGGTCGGTGAGCAGTCGCGTCGCGATCTCGGTGTCCGACCCAGCGAGCCCGCTCACGTCGACGAAGGCGTAGAAGGCGCCCTCCGGTGGGGCGACCGACACGCCGTCGATATCGGCGATCCGGTCGAGGACGTACGCCCGGCGCTCGGCGAAAGCCTGGCGCATCTCCTCGACGGGCTCCTGGGGCCCGGTCAGCGCCGCGAGCGCGGCGTGCTGGGCGGGTGTGTTCACGCAGGAGGTCGTGTGTTCGCGGATCTTCGTCACCTGGCCGATCACGTCGGCGGGACCGGCGAGCCAGCCGACGCGCCACCCTGTCATCGCGTACGCCTTCGAGACGGAGCCGACGGTGAGCACCCACGACTCGCGGTCGAGTCGGTCGGCGACGGCCGCCGTGCGAGGCGGCCGCTCCGTGTAGGTCAACTCCCGATACACCTCGTCGGCGAGGACGTAGGCGCCGTGGTCGGCCGCCGCGCGCACGACGCGTTCGACCGCCGATTCCGGGAACATTCGGCCCGTGGGGTTCGACGGCGAGGTGAGCAGGACCGCGGCGGTGTCGGGACCGATCGCGTCGACGATCCGCTGGGGGTCGGGCACGAACCCGTCGTCGGCGGGCATCGGGACCTCGACGGGCGTAGCGTCGGCGAGTTTCGCCTGCGAGATGGGGTTCGGCCACGCGGGCGTCGGAACCACGACTTCGTCGCCGGGGTCGGCGACCGCGTGGATCGCCAGATGCAGCGCCTCGACGCCGCCGGTCGTGACGACGACTTCCGACTCCGGGTCGGGTCGCGGTCCGCCGTCGCGAGCGAGGGCGTCGGCCACTGCGGCCCTGAGCTCGGCGATACCGGCGTTGGCGGTGTAGTTCGTTCGCCCGGCCGTCGCGGCCTCGCAAGCGGCCTCGACCACGTGGTCGGGGGTGTCGAAGTCCGGTTCGCCGAGCTCCAGGTGGACGAGGTCGCCGTCCTGCTCGACGGCCAGGTCGAACATCTCGCGGATCCCCTGGGGTTCGACCGCTCGAACCCGCTCGGAGACGCGCGAGGCGTCGGGACCGGTGTCGGCGCGCTCTGTCATCGCCCGGATCCACCGCCGTGAGCGGCAAGTACGTTGGGATATGCACGGTGTCGGCCACGTCAGACCTGACCGCCGCGGGCCCCTGCGCGACCGTTCGGTCCCGCCGATCACTTAAATCGCCGAGCATCCCCGTGGCAACGCCGATTGTGGCGGCGACACACCGATCGCCTATGAGCCAGACGACGCAGGACGCGCCGCTCGCGCCGAAGCGTTCGGGCGCCCCGGTGATCGGCAGCGCCGTCGCGTTCGCCCGCGACCCCTACGCCCTCTACGAGGACATCGCAAGTCACGGCGACGTGGTGCGGTTCTCGTTGGGCACCTACGACATGGCGACGGTCCTCCACCCCGACGGTATCGAACAGGTGCTCGTCGACGACTTCGACCGTTTCCGCAAACCAGGGGCCGCAGCGAGCGGCGCGGACGTGCTCGCCGACGGGCTGCTCCTCTCGGACGGTGAGCAGTGGCACCGCCAGCGCACGGGACTCCAGCCGCTGTTCTACCGCGAGCGGATCGAGACCTACGCCGACACGATGGCGACCTACGCGGCCGCAGCGGCCGACGAGTGGGCCGCCGCAGACGCCGTCGACCTGGGCGATGCGACCTCGACGTACACCCTTCGCGTGCTCGGGAAGACGTTGTTCGGGATCGATACCGACGAGTACCGCGAGGCGGTGCGAGCCGGCGCCGAGGCCATCCTGGAACGGACCAGTCAGAACCCCGTCGCCATGGAGATCCCCCAGTGGCTTCCCACGCCGTCGAACCGCCGCTACGAGCGAGGGATCGAGGAACTCGACGGCGTCGTCGCGGACCTGCTGGCCGAACGGGACCCCGGGTCCGACCGCGACGACCTGCTCTCGCTGCTCGTCGACATGCGGAGCGACGGCGAGCTGGACGAGGCGGAGATCAGGAGCCAGCTCGTCACCTTCCTGTTCGCCGGCCACGAGACGACTGCGACCGCGCTGACTTGGGCGCTCGCCGAACTCGGTCGGAAACCCGGCGTCGCTCGGGGACTCCGCGAGGAGGTCGACACCGTCCTCGACGGCGAGTGTGCGACGCTCGCGGACCTGGCCGAGCTGACCTACACCGAACAGGTGGTCCGGGAGACGCTGCGTCGCTACCCGCCCGCGTCGGCGATCTTCCGGGAGACCGACGAGGCGGTCACCGTCGACGGCTACCGCATCCCGGCAGACACGTTCCTCNGTCGCTACCCGCCCGCGTCGGCGATCTTCCGGGAGACCGACGAGGCGGTCACCGTCGACGGCTACCGCATCCCGGCAGACACGTTCCTCACCTTGCCGCAGTTCCACGTCCACACCGACGACCGGTGGTGGGACGACCCCATGGAGTTCGACCCGAGCCGCTGGGACGATATTGCGGACCCGCCGGGCGACCGCCCGGAGTACGCGTACTTCCCGTTCGGCGGTGGCCCGCGCCACTGCATCGGGATGCGATTCGCGCGCATGGAGTTGCAACTCGCGCTCGCGACGGTCGCGAAACGCTGCCGGATCGTCGACGCTCCCGAGGACATCGAGGTCGCCGTCGGCTCGACCGTCCACCCCGCTGATCCCGTCGAAGTGACGCTCGAACGGCGGACGTAAGGGCGGTCCGACTGGCCCGAGCGGTCAGTACGTCTCGACGGGGACGCCCAGGACTTCGAAGTCGTCGACGTTGTCGGTGAGTACCGCGTCGTCGAGTATCTCCGCCATCGCGGCGATGTAGGCGTCGTTGCTGCCGACCCCCGCGGGAGCGCCGGCCTCGTCGTCGGCCGTCGCGAGCAGTTCGCCCGCCGTGCGTGCGACCTCCTCGTCGACCTCGATCCGCGGGTAGCCGAGCAGGCGGTTGCGGACTTCCGCCTCGGTCGTGTCGCTTCGGGCCGTCGCGACGCCGTAGTACGTCTCCGCCACGACCGGTGTCGGGAGCCACTGCATCTCGCCGCGCTCGACGAGCTCGCTCCCCTTCTCGAACGCGTCCGGGTCCTCGGCCATCAGGTCGAACAGGTACGACGAGTCGACGATCATTCCTCGTCGCCGTCGAAGGCCGCCCGCGCGGCCGCGAACCGGCCGGCGTCGCGCTCGCGCAGGTCGTCGACGGCCGCCTTCGCCCGCTCGGCCTCCTCGTCCGTCAGCAGTCCGGCCACGTCGCCGGGGTCCGGCCCGCGCGTCATCCGCCGAAGCGTCTCCTCCATGGTCTCGTCGGCCCGCTTGTGCGCCGAGAGCCACTCGTGGTACTCTTCCGAGACGCGGATGGTCTTGACCATGTCGTATATTGGGATATATGCCGTAAAGAGCGTTTCGACGGTGTAGGTGGCACCCCTCAGCGTCACTCGTCGTTCTCGCAGCCTTTGAACGCCCGCTGGCCCGACATGACCGAATCGACGGATTCGACGGCGACGCCGCCCGGGACGGTCTCGGAGTCACGAGCGATCCGCGCGATCTGCTCGGGGAGGTTGACGACGGCGGCCAGGAGGATGACAGCTGCGACGGCGACGCCCGCCGGGAGATAGAGCAGGCCCGTGAACGCGGCGACGACACCGACCCCGAGCGCGAGCGTGCCGGCGACGGTCCCGAGGATTGCCAGCGTCACGAGCAACGCCTTCCGGAGGTTGGTCCGCTGGTTGCGGCGGATCCAGTCGGCGTAGCCGTCGACGAGATATTCGAGCGCGGCCGTCTCCGAGCGGTCGCCCATCTCTTCCAGTCCCGAGGGGTCGGCGCCGACCCGCTGGCCTGCAGTCGCGTAGGTCAGTCCCGCCGCGGCCGCCGAGAGGACGAACAGCCCCGCTGCCGCGCCGACTGCGGGGTTCAACACCCCGCCGACCGCCGTCGCGTCGCTGGCGGCCGCGAAGGAGAGCACCGAGAGCAACACTCCGACGACCGCGACGTTCAGCCGGAACACCGACAGCGCCTTCGCGTCGATGTCGTCGAGCGTCGACAGCTGTGCGTCTAGCGTCCGCCGAGCCTCCTCCCGGGCGATCCGAAGCGATTCGACGTTCGGATCGTCCGACGAACCACCTGACATGTAAACCGTTTATCTCGGCAATCGTGTAATACTGTCGTCGCAACCGTTTTGTGACAGACGAACGAATACTTGGTATGGAGATCCCCGAATCGGTCCGCGACGACATCGAGTCGCGGGCGAACGTCGTCGGGACGGCGATCGGCCCCAAGCGCGTCGGTGACCGGCCGACCGACGAGGAAGCGCTCATCGTCCTCGTCGCCCGGAAACTCCCCGAAACGCAGCTGTCGGAGGCCGACCGCATCCCGACCGAAATCGAGTTCGACGACGCGAAGTGCAAGACGGACGTGCAGGAGGTCGGCGATGTGCGGACCCAGGCGACGGCCGAAGCCGAGGAGCGGCCCGACCGCGAGCGCCGCTGGCGGCCCGCGCCTGCGGGCGTCTCGTTCGGCCACGTCGAGACCACGGCCGGCACGCTCGGGAGCCCGCCGCTCGAAACTGCGGACGGCGAGACGGTCGTCTTGACGAACGCTCACGTCGCAGCGCCGATCGAGGCCGCCGAGCCAGGCGACGACGTGCTCCAGCCCGGCCCGGCCGACGGCGGGACCGAGGACGACGCGGTCGGATCGCTCGTCGAGGGCAGCGAGATCCGTCCCGACGAACCGAACACGACCGACAGCGCCATCGTCGCGGTCGATCCCGCCGACTTCGAGGACCGCGTTCTGGGGATCGGGGAGTTCGCGGGCTTCGCGGAGCCCTCCACGGACGCGACGTTCACGAAGAGCGGGCGAACGACCGGCGTGACGACGGGCGACCTGCGGGGACGCGACGCGCGGATCAGAGTCCGCGGATATCACGACGAGCCGACGCTGTTCACCGGGATCGACGTGTTCGGGCCGATGAGCGCCGCGGGCGACAGCGGGAGTCTCATCGGTATTGAGGCCGACGACGGGTTCCGAGCGACGGATCTGTTGTTCGCCGGGAGCGACCGGACGACCCTCGCGGTTCCGATGGACGCTGTCGAGGCCGAACACGGCGAGTTAACCCCCGCGGGAGCCCCTGGGGACGCGGCCGACACCGGGACCGACTGAGCGGACGCCGACCGCGGGGTGGAACCGTCAGGTCCAGCCGTAGCCCCACTCCTCCAGCTTCCCGAGGACGAGTTCAGGGTTCTCCTGGGCGACGGCCATCGCAGCCTCGGTCACGTCGGTCTTGTACACGTCTTCGCCGAGTTCAGCCTCCATCTCGGCGACGAGTTCGTCGATGCCCGACTCGACGTGGTCACGCAGGAACACCGGCCGCTGAGTCCGGCCGTCCTTGACGCCGTCGCGGGCGTGGATGTAGGGGAGCGACCGGCGCTGAGCCCCGGCGCCCGACGGTGATTCCGTCTCGCTCCCGGAACCGTCCGCCCCGTCGGCAGTTCGCGCGCCGCTTCGCTCGCCCGAGTCGTCTCTCGACGATTCGGTCGCTTCGGTCCGGTCGAGGGCGTCGTCCCGACTGGTCTCGTCGCCCTCGGGGTCGTCGCGCGCGTCGGCCGGTTCCTCCGCGAAGGGGTCGTCCGTCGATCCCTGCTTCATGCTTCCACCGCCTGCGTCTCCCGGATGCGCTCGGCGAGCCGTTCGATCTTCTCGACGGTGTCGAGTTCGTGGTCGCGCTCGCGCTCGCGGTGTTCGTCGATATAGCGAAATGCGGTACATTGCTCGGCCCAGCAGCCTTCGAGCAGCGACGACCGCTCGCGGAGGCGGATGGGGATCTCCCAGCCGTCGGCTTCGATCTCCTCGAGGAAGCGGTCCTGGTCGTTCATCCCCTTGTAGCGGTTCGGGACCACGGCGAGGACGCCCACCTCGATCCCCAGCTGGTCTTCGAGCCCGCCGACGAGCTGGTCGAGGCCCTGCACCGATTCGTAGCCCTTCCCGCTGGGTTCGAACGGGATCACGAGGTGGCGCGTCGCGTGGATCGCGTTGTGGAGCTTGATGTCGGCGGTCGCCGGCGGGTCGACGATCAGCGTGTCGTACTGCTCGTGGACGCCCGCCTCACGGAGTACGCGCAGCAGTTGTTTGTTCGGGTTCCACGACTCCCCGAAGTCCGCCGCCTCCTCCTCGCGGCGGCGCAGATGTTTCGACGCGTATTCGAGGATGTTGTGCGACGGTACGATGTCGATCCCCTCACTGCTCTTGATCAGGTCGTCGAAGTCACCGCGTGGGCGGTCGATCATGTGCCGCAGCAGGCTATCGGCCTGGTCGTCGTCGCGGTCGTCGGCCACGTCCAGCAGGTACGACAGCGACGCCTCCTGCGTGTCCAGGTCGACGACGAGCACGTCCCGACCCGCCCGCTCCTCCGCCTTCGCGAGGTTCGCGGCGAGCGTCGTCTTCCCGACGCCGCCCGCCTCCGAGTACACCGTGTAGGCCAGCATACTCGTCCAGTCTATCCGATCAGCCATAAAACTCAGTCAGACGATTTGGCTAAGCAGCTAAGCTAAGCAGCTGAGCTTAGTCGATGGGATCGTCGCACTACAGATCGGATGGGCAGGTTTCGATACAGACGCTCGCACGAAGGACCGGGCTTCTCGATAGGGGTTCGGTTTTCTCCAGCGACGGCGGAGGGGTAGCGGGAGCGTCTGCCCCAGCGGCTCGGCTAACTGTACCGGATACTCCGGTCCGATGGCTGAGTCAGCTGACGAGGTTAACTAGATCGCTAGACTATTTGGATAAGGTAATCCGATAAGCTACTCAGCTGAGCTCAGTAGCTAAACTAATCAGAGCAGCTACTTCGATTGGCTATGCGGGGCGGCTGTGCCGTGTAACTACTCCGATCGGCTGGCTCGAATAGCTGGGGCAAGTGGCGATACGACCCAGCCGTTCCGGGCTGCGAATGCGGAGAGGTGCCCAGCGGGCCACGAACTCCACGGAGGACCGGACGAAACTCCGTCGTTCACCGGAAATCCGGTGTGGGACCGACGCCGGGGCCCACCGAGTGCAACAGTCACGGGTCGCTCGACGATCGGATCGGCGCACGTATCGACCACCAGTGATCTGAGTGCCGACACCCGTGGAGACAGTGTTCGGACGAACTGCGCCGATTAATATAAGATCGGTTTCTATGACGCACATCTTATTATAATGCGGAACAGTGGCAATACACCACGCAGATCGAGAGAGAGCGCCATCACCATCTCCAGTCCTATACCTGTCGAAGACGTCCGATTTCACCTGTTTGCGAGGTGAACGTGCGGACCACGACGAGATCGGCCCCCGTCGTTCTCTGAATCGACGCGGGGTATTTGCGTTCTCGACCCCATCCGTCGTTTTGACGGGTGAAACCGTGCTTTCCGGCGATCAAGCGCCGTGATGTCGAGTACGACTGCTTCGGGATAGATAGCCGCCCCCGTATTAATTGCATTCTGTCATTTTCTGGGATTGATTTGACGATCGTCAGCTATGATCGATCGGTGCGCATCCCAGATTCAGGTTCCTCTCCCGTCGTCGACTCGGTGGCTACCCGCTCGGAGCCCACCCGGTGTGACGAGACTCGATTACCGCTCGATGCCGTGCATCCGGCGAATCTCTCGGGACATTCGGTTCGCTGATGGTCTCAACTGTTCCGAACACGATCGAGAACGGCTGTAGCGAGCGAACCCACACCGAGACAGAGTTCAATAGTTCAGCCTGCGATAGGGTGGGTATGCGGGCCAACAGACACGAGGACCGAACGGTCGTCGTGACCGGCGGGTCGAGCGGTATCGGTCGGGGGATCGCGGTCCGGTTCGCCGAGGAGGGCGCGAACGTGGTGGTCGCCGACGTGCAGCGACGACCGAGGCGGGGCGAGTACTTCGAGACGGACGCGGAGACGCCGACCGACGAACTCGTTCGAGAGGTCGGATCCGAGGCGACCTTCGTCGAGACGGACGTGAGCGATCCCGCGGAGGCCGAGGCGATGGTCCACGCGACGGTCGAGTCGTTCGGCGGGCTCGACGTGCTCGTCAACAACGCCGGGATCCACGTCCCCGGCGACTCCCAGGAACTCACGCCGGACGAGTGGGACGAGGTCGTCGGCGTCGACCTCGACGGTTCGTTCTACGCCGCCAAGTACGCGGTCCCGCACCTGACGGACGCGTCGGGCGCGCTGATCAACGTCGGGTCGGTCCATTCGAGCCAGGGCGGCGGCGGGCCCGCCTACGCCAGCGCGAAGGCCGCAGTGGTGAATCTGACGCGAGACCTGGCCGTCGAACTCGGGCCCGACTCGGTGAACGTGAACTGCATCTGCCCGGGATTCGTCAAGACCGCGGTACAGGACTACCACACCGACGAGAGCATGCAGCGGGAGATCGACCACACGCTGTTACCGGAAGTGGGCGATCCCGAGGATATCGGCGACGTGGCGGTGTTCCTCGCCAGCGACGAGGCGTCGTTCGTCCACGGAGAGTCCATCTACGTCGACGGGGGGTGGACGGCCCATCGGGTGTGACCGGACGCACGACCGGCGACTCGCCGCCGGTGACCCGCCGTCCGAACGGTCCGGCGACCTGACACTCTGGGTGAGGGTAGGCGGTCAGCAGGTCATGTCGTACCACGCCGGCGACCCGACGGTCACGTTTCCGAACCGTTCGAGCGTGAACTCGTACCTGACGACCCGGGGCGTAGCGAAGCCGACCGTGCGATACCTGGCCGAGAGCGAGCGGACGAGGCCCTCGCTGTCGACGACCGCGGCGACGGAGTAGTTCCGGGCGCCGTCGATGCCCCGAGGGACCCCGCCGTCACCGGCGACGAGATAACGCCGCTCGCCGTCGGCTCGTCCCACCGAGACGGTGACGTTCTCGGGGGAGAGCCGCAGATACCGTTCGATCGCGGCGCCCGTCGCAGTCCCGACCCGCTGTCCCGCCCTCGGAGCCGGCAGGCGGTAGTACTCCCACGTGTCCGTCCGGAACGTCTCCAGTCGCACGTGGCCCACGCCCTCGTCCACGTACTCGGTGTAGTTGTAGGCGACGCGCGTCTCCATCCCCAGGTCCACCGTGTACGACTCCGCCCAGAACCGATAGCAGTCCTCGGCGGCGACGCGAGCGGCTTGGACCGGCCGCGGTTCGACCGCACTGGCGTTCGCTCGGGTCGTGCCCCGGCGCTCGCGCCAGACGTACGACCGGTCGGTCAGCGCCTCCTGATGGGCGGCCACCAGCTCGTCGAGGTGAAGGTCGCCCCCGCCGCCGACGCCCGGCGGGAGCGCTCGCGTCTCGGTCTCCGATGTCTCCGTCGGGAGGGGCGCCGGCGTCAGCGTCTCGCGGTCCGTTCCCACCGGGTCGCCGAAGAGGCCGCTACAGCCGGCGAGACAGACCAGCGCGACGACTCCCAGCGCGCGCAACCGCATCGGCGACGGTTGGGACCCCACCGGTAAAAACACCCCCGGTGAATCGGGCGGTCCCCGGCTCACTCGTCGCTCTCCGGGGACCCGACGTGACTATCGCTCTCGGGCAGTCGGTGCCGACGTGCTCTTCTGATGGGGCTCTCCCGGCGTCCGCTGCAGTCCGGCGGCCCGTACACGCTACCGTTCCCGGTCGCACGCGCCGCGGTCAGTACATTGATGTCACCGCGCCGCGGGGTCGAGGTATGCAGATCGATGGCATGCAGTTCCACAACGTCGGCGAACTCCGTCCGCCCGGCGACGACGGCGGACAACTCGTTCAACGCGTCCCCGAGTCGGTCAGGACCGACCTCAACGAGGGCGCCCAGTCGCGGATGCGCCACCCGGCGGGCGTCGAACTCCGGTTCGTCCCCGAGGGGCCGGTCGAGTTGACCCTCTCGATGGAGCCCGGCGGGAGCGCCGACAGCGGGACCGTCCGCGTGTTCTGGGGCCCGATCCAGGGCTACGACGAGTTCGAGATCGGGACGGAACCGCGGACGTTCGAGGTCGAGATGCCCGAGAAGCTCACCCGGCTGAAGGAGTCGGTGACCGCGGACCTCGCGTTCGACCCGCGGGTCTGTCGGGTGTGTCTCCCGGGTGAACACCGCGGCGGCTACACGCTGTACCACGGCGCCAGCGGCGAGCGCCGGCCGCCGACCGAGGACGAACTGCCGGACCGGACGTATCTCGCCTACGGCACCTCCATCACCGAGGGCGAGGCGCCGCTGGGCGAACACCTGACGTACGTGAGCCAGACGGCGCGGCGACTCGACGCCGACCTGGTCAATCTCGGCTCCTGCGGCACGGCCTACTGCGACGAGGCCATCGCCGACCACGTCGCCGAGCGCGACGACTGGGACGTGGCGACGCTCTCGGTGTCGGTCAACATGGTCGGGACCTTCGATCCCGAGGTGTTCCGCGAGCGCGCCGAGAACCTGATCGACACCGTCGCGAGCGCCCATCCCGACAAACCGGTCGCCTGCATCACCATCTTCCGCTGTTCCCGGGACGTGGTCGAAGGCCACGACGAGGCGGAGACGGTCGAGCGCTTCCGCGAGGAACTCCGTGAAGTCGTCGCCGAGTCGCCCCACGACAACGTCCACCTGCTGGAGGGGCCCGAACTGCTCCCGAGCATCGACGGTCTGACCACCGACCTGGTCCACCCCGGCGACGGCGCGATGACGACGATGGCGGAGGGCCTCGCGGCCGAACTCCGACCCCTGCTTGCAGACTGACCGGTCGGTTCCCCAGGGCCGAACAGCTTAAGTGGGCGTCCTACATATGAGAACGTATGTCAAACGCTGCACGGAATGGGCCCGGACGCACGATCCAGTCGGTGGAGATAGCGTTCAATATCATCGACGTCCTTCAGGAGAAGGGCGGGGCGGGGGTGACGGAGTTGGCCGACGAACTCGACCACTCCAAGAGTACGATACACAGCCACCTGCGGACGCTGGAGGATCGGGAGATCCTCGTGCGCGAGGGGGACGGCTACCGGTTGAGCCTGCGCATCCTCGACATGGCGACGCACGTCCGCGACCAGGTGGGGAACTACGACGTGATCAAAAGCGAGGTCGACACGCTCGCCGACGAGACGGGGGAGATCGCCCAGTTCGGGATCGAGGAACACGGTAAGGTGTCGTACCTCTACAAGACGACCGGCGAGCGCGGGGTCGAGACGGCTTCCCGGGTGGGCACCCAGCAGCCGATGTACTCCACGTCGCTCGGGAAGACCATCCTCGCGTACCTCCCGGAGGACCGCACCGAGCAGATCGTCCACGCCCAGGACTACGAGGCGCTGACGCCGATGACGATCACCAGCGCCGAGGAGTTGTACGAGGAACTCGACGGGATCCGCGAGCGCGGCTACGGCATCGACGACGAGGAGAACTTCGAGGGGCTGCGCTGTGTCTCCGCCCCGGTCAAGAACGGCGAGACCGTCCTCGGCGCCGTGAGCATCACCGGCCCGTCCAGCCGGTTCACCGTCGACCGCATCCACGACGAACTCTCCGACCAGGTCCAGCGCGCCGCCAACGTCATCGAACTCAACACCAAGTTCGCCTGAGCGACGGTCTCTCTATTCTTCCCGTTCCCACGGGAGCGCGTACGTCGGGTCGTTCGCGAACCGGTCCATCGATACCGACAGCGAGACCCGGGTCCCGCTTGGGAGCGAAGTGCGGATCGCGTCGGCCGCCGCCGACGTCTCAATATTGCGTTTCTCGCCGTCGTACGCGACGCTCGTGAACTCGTGCTCGCCGTACGCGCCGGCCTGGGTGACGACCTCGCGGTCTCGACTCCCGGTGTTGACGAGCGTCAGCTCGACTCCCTCGTCGTCGATCCGTTCGACGAGCGCGGCGACGCCCTCGGGGAGTCCCGGTCGCTCGCGCGTGCCGTCGAAGTGGCGGACCTGCGCCATCACCATCCCCCCGTAGTAGACGGGCTGGGGGGCGCCCATGGTGAGATTCAGGAGGCCGCGGTGGAAGACCGGGTTTCGGTCCCGCAGGTAGTCCTCGTTCAGCGTGTCGGGTTCGCGGCCCTCCTCGGCCATGCCGTCGAGGAGTTCCTGGGTGTGATTGCGGTTCGCTTCGAGCACCCGCTCGGGGAACTCGGGGAACTCCCCCTCCAGATAGGCGAGCCACGCCCACTCGTTGCCGGCGCCGTGTTTCGTCGATGGGCGCATATCGACCTGCTTCCACTCCCGCGAGCCCCAGTCCCGCAGCCGTTCGACGCGCTCGCGGTCGTCCTCCTCCAGCGACATGTACCAGAGGTGGAACAGGTACGGGTCGTCGCGGTGGGGCTTGAACTCGTACCAGCCGTCGCGCCACAGGATCTCCCCGTCGTCCTCGCGCAGGCCCGACCCGTTGTAGTGGTAGTCGCCCTCGCCGCCGTACTTGTGCGGAATGTGAAGCGTGTCGCCCTGCTCGATGCCTTCGTCGACGAGGTGGTCGAGCTGCTGGCGGTGAAAGTCGAGGTGGTCACGGTCGCCGGTGAGGAGGGTGGCGTTCTCGGCGGCGGTCGTCGTCCCGACGCCGACGTAGTGCCAGCCGCCCCACGACCAGCCGTAGGTGCCGCCGTACCACTCGCCGTTCGTGTACTCGCCGATCTCGTCCGAGAGGCCCACGTTGTCGGGGATGATCCCGCCGTTGCGCTCGACGCGGTCCCGCCAGGCGTCGAGGTACTCCGTCACCCACTCCCGGTAGTCGCCGTCGCCGGTGTGGAGGTAGGCGTTGGTCATGAGGCTGGAGATGGCGAGATTGAGCGGGATATCCCCCTTCGAACAGCGCTCGTCGTAGATCTCGTACAGTCGCTCCTCGTTGTCCGGGTCGAGCAACTCGGTGGCCGACTCGAACTCGAGGTCGCGCCAGGGGAGGCCGTGGCTGGCCCAGCGGTAGTCCGCACCGTAGCCGCCGAAGGTCGACTGGGCGCCGAAGGCCGAGAGGTCGCTGTACTCCGGGCCGGCGCTGCCGTTCATCGGCGCGCGGACGAGCCGCCGTTCGGGGTCGTAGTTGTCCAGGTCGCTGTCGCCGAGGTACATGTCGGCGAAGCGGGTCGCGCGCTCGACGACGAGGTCGTCGTCGGGCGCGGCCAGCCCCATGTTGTAGGTGAAGAGGTTGCCCTCGCCGAGATGGAACCAGTCGCGACACTGCTCGAACTCGTCGACGACCATCGGGTGGCCGTGGGGCGTTTCCGCGCGCTCGAAGCGGTCGAGCGCGCCCTCGTAGGCCCGCTCGGCGTGGACCAGGAGCGACTCGTCGCCGCCCATCGCGTAGACGAGCGGCCAGTTGTAAAAGCCCTCTATCACGTCGTCGTAGCCGTCGACGCCGACGTGGTCGGCGGGCGGCCACAGCGGTTCGCCGTCGTCGTCGAGGTAGTCCGCGACGAACTCGTCGACCGCGCTCTCGAACAGGTCGAACAGCGTCCGCTGGCGCGTGGCCCACTCGGGCGGCTGGGCGATCGAGCGACGCGCCGCTAGCTCGTACATACTCCACTCACCGTCCCAGGCCGATATGAACATTTGGGTGGTGGCGGGTCGGACCGGTAGCGTCCGGCTCCCGGGGGGTCGGGTGACCCGGTGTGGCACCGTCGGCGGGCGAGTGGCTGTTCGGCCGGAACGGACCAGTCAGCGGTCGTCTCGGTCGAAGGAGGCAGCCAGGTCGAGGTCCAGTTCTGCGACCCCCTCGACGACCAGTTCGGCCATGCGGCGGGCGCCGTACTCGCTGAAGTGCGTGTCGTCGGTCACGCCATCGGGGTAGTTGGGGTGTTCGCCCGGCGAGAGGTGATTGTAGAGGGACTTCGACTCCTCGGCCCCGAGTTCGCTCAGGAGCGACCGACTCCGCTGGTCCGCGTCGACGAGCGGAACCTCGCGCTCCCGTGCGACCCGCCGCGTCAGTTCGGCGTAGTCCCGGTGGGTGTCTTGCGGGACGCCGTCCTCGTCGAAGTGACGGCGCGCTATCGGCGTGAGCAGGACCGGCGTTGCCCCCTGCTGGCGCGTCTCCTCGACGAACTGCTCGAGGTTGGCGACGAACGCTGCCTCGGTCGTGTACTGGTCCTTCGAGGGCACCTCGTCGTTGTGGCCGAACTGGACGAACACGTAGTCACCCTCTGTCAGGGCGCGGACCACGGGAGCCCAGCGACCTTCTTCCAGGAAGGTGCGGGTGCTGCGGCCGTTACGGGCGTGGTTCTCCACCGTCACCGACTCGCCGAGGCGTTCCGCGAACGGCGTCCCCCACCCGGTCTCGGGACGTTCGCTCGGCGTCTTCTCGGCCGCAGTGGAGTCTCCGATCAGGTAGACGGTAGTCGGCGCTGACGACATGTCGGTAGCGGTGCCCGGGACAGAACAAATGGATGTCGGTCCTGTCTGTGCGCTCGCGCGTGGCGAGCCCGGTCCGACGGGACGAACGGCCGCTCGCGCCGGGGCGCCCCCGGCGTGCGAACGCCGTCGGTCAGTCGGTCACGGCGGACTCGCGTCCGGTTCCTCGACGGCGAGCGCCCACTGCTCGACCCACTCACGCAGGCCCGAGTCGGGCACGGTCAGCGAGCGGGTGTTCTCCGGGAGCTGGGGGTAGCCGCCGACCGCGTCGACGTCGGGCACCCAGTAGTCGTACTCCGAGTCCAGCCTGTCGTTGCCGGCCCGGGTTTCGATCTCGGTGACGATCCGCGAGTCGTTGCCGGTCCTGTCGGTCGGCCGGGCACCGGCGTACGCGAGGTTGTGGCTCTCGACGTCCGCCGAGGGCATCGCCGAGAGGCTCCCCGGCCAGACCGGCCGGGAACTCACCGTCGACTGCTCGACGAACGAGACGTCCGAGTCCGTCTGCGGGTCGGCCGTGACGTTGTCCTCGCTGTAGACGGTGCCGCCGCCCTCGACGATGGACTCGCCCGTCGCGAGCAGGCCGGTGTACTTGTTGCCGACCCAGGAGGTCTCGGCGCTCCCGTCGACGTTCGCCGCCTCGTCGAAGAAGTAACAGAAATTGTTGACGACGGCCGAGCTCGTGTCGCTTTTGAGCCGCGGGATCCGGCTCCGGGACTTCGCCCAGACGTTGCCCAGCAGCGCCACGTTGTCGGCGCCGTCGCCGACGAGGGTACAGTAGTTGTGGTCCTCGCCGTCGCCGTAGGGGTCGTACAGCCCCTCGTAGATCAGGCAGTTCGACAGGGTCGTGTCGGTGGTGTCGTAGCCGACGGACATGCACTCGTCGACGCCCCACGACGCCGTGCAGTGGTCGAAGATGACGTTCTGCGTCCCGTCACCACTGTTGAACGAGTCGTTGCCCTGAATCGACCCGCTGTCACCGGGCCCGACTCGCGAGCGCAGGTGCTGGACGACCACGTCGTTCGCCTTGACCTGAAAGAGGCCCTGCGTGAGCGTGATACCCGGCGACGGGGCGGTCTGACCGGCGATCCAGCACTGGTCTGCGGTGACTTCGAGCTCGTCCCCGCCGAGGTCGATGGTGCCGGAGGTCTCGAAGACGACCAGCCGCGGGCCGCTGCCCTGCACGGCGTTTTCGAGGGCGCTCCGGGTTGCCTCGGTGACCCGGTAGACCTCGACGCCGTCGTCGAACCACGAGGGCGTCGCGAACCCGTCCGAGAGGTCGAAGTACGCGCCGTCGGTCGAGGACCCGCCGCCGCCGCTGCTCGACGTGCTGAAGGCGCTCGTTCCGGCGGTCACCGAATCACCGTCGCTCGCGGTCGCGACGGCCCGGTACTCGTAGCTCGTGCCGCCGATGAGTCCCGTCACGTCGACGCTGAAGCTCCCCGTCGACGAGCGCGACTGGGTCGACGTGTTCGTCCACGCGTCGTCGGCCGTGTCGCGCCACTCGAAGGAGACATCGACCGACGCGGCGCCGCCCAGATCGTCCAGCGAGCCGTTCAGCGTCGCCGAGTCGGCGTCGATACCCGTCGCCGAGTCGGTCGTGACGACGGGGTCGATGTCCCCGGAACCGCCGCCCGACCCGCCGCTGGGTGGGCTGGCGTTCGCTTCTTCGACCGCCAGCGCCCACTGGTCGACCCACTCCTTGAGACCGGTACTCGGGACCGATAGCGTGTGCGTCGTGCCGCTGTAACTCGGGTAGCCGCCGACCGCGGCCTGACTGTCGGGGATCTCCGAGTCCGCCGGGTCCGAGACGTTCGTATCCAGGGCCCGCGTCGCAATCTCGTCGATGACACGGGTCTCGTGGCCGATCCGGTCGGCCGGCCGGGCACCGGCGTAGTTGAGGTTGTGCCCTTCCACGTCGCCGCTCGGCATCGCGGCGAAGCCGCTGGGCCACAGCGGTCGACTCGACAGCTCCGTCGAGACGGTCTGGAACGCCCGGCCGTTCAGCCCGGGGTCGACGACCGAGTTGTCCTCGAAGTAGGCGCTGCCGTTCCCTTTGACGACGGCGTCGGACCAGTCGAAGCGACCGGCGAACGTGCAGCCGACGACGCTCGCCTCCGCGCCGCCGGTGAGCCACGACGCCTTGTCGAAGTAGTAGACCAGATTGTTCGCCAGCGCCGCGTGGCTGCCGTCCTTGTGGCGGGGGTTCCGGTCGTTGTTCTTTGCGTAGACCGTCCCCATGATCGCCACGTTGTCGGCGTCGTCGCCGATGAGCGTCCCGTTGGAGTTCTCCTCGGGGTTTTCCAGCCCTTCGGCGATCAGGCAGTTCGAGATCGTCTGGTCGGTGCTGTCGTAGCCGAGCGAGAGGTTCTCGTCGCGGCCCCAGTAGGCCGAGACGTGGTCGAAGATGACGTTCGACGTGCCGTCGCGGCTGTTGACCGGGTCAGTGCCCTCGCCGCCCTGTTCGTCCCCGCGCAACACGCGGATGTGCTGGACGATCGTGTTGTCCTGCTCGACCTGCACCATCCCGTTGATGAACGTGATGCCCGGCGAAGGGGCGGTCTGGCCGGCCACCCAGCAGTTCCCGTAGGTGATCGAGAGGTCGCCGCCGCTCAGGTCGACGACGCCGCTCTCCTCGAAGACGATCAGCCGCGGCGCGTCCGTCGTGAACGCCTCGCGGATCTCGCTCTCGTTCGCGCCGACTTTCATCACCTGGACGCTGTCGTCGAACCACGACACGTCGGCGAACCCGTCCTCGTAGTCGACGTACGAGCCGCCGGACGTGCTCGTCCCCGCGGTCGTAGTGAACGTCGCCGTCGACCCGGTGGCGGTGTCCCCGTCTTCGGCGTCGACGACCGCGCGGAACTCGTAGTCGGTCTCGCTCGCGAGCCCGTAGACCGTTTGCTCGAACGAGCCGGTCTCCGAGCGGGTCTGGGCTCCGGACTCGGTCCAGGCGTCGTCGCCCGTCTCGCGGTACTCGAAGGACACGTCGGCCGACAGCGCGCCGCCCAGGTCCTCAAGCGTCCCGGACAGCGTCGCCGACGTCGACGCGACCTCGCCGGCCGAGTCGGTCGAGACGACGGGGTCCGTGTCGGGGGCACGCGTCGCGAACGTCTCGACGAACCCCACGTCGGTGTCGCCGTCGCTCGCCGACGCGACCGCGCGGTACTCGTAGTCGGTCTCGCTCGCGAGCCCGGAGACGTCGACGCTCACGCTCCCGGGTGACGAGACGGTCTGGGAACTCGACGTGGTCCACGAAGCGGCGCCCGCCTCGCGGTACTCGAAGGCCACGTCCGCCGAGGCGGCGTTCCCGAGCGAGTCGAGCGAGCCGGTCAGCGTGACGCTCGTCGCCGCGACGGCTTCGGCCGCGCCGGTCGAGACGATCGGGAGCGTGTCGGACCCGCCGGTACCGCCGGAGACGGTTCCGGACACGTCCGGACTCCCCAGGTCCTGGTTGTTCGTCAGTGTGACCCCGGAGAGATCCGAGAACTCGGCGGTACAGAGCGTCCCGGGGTTCGCGCTGGTCACCGCGAGCCCGAGGTAGCCGTCGGTCGCGAAGTCGACCGAGGACAGCTCGGCGACCTGCGTCCAGCTCGACCCGTCGGTCGAGAGATAGGCGCTGAACGTGTCGTCCGTCCGGACGAGCCGCTGGTGCGAGGCGACCATCCGACCGCCGTTCCGGCCGGCGTCGCCGCCGTCCGAGGTCGTACTCTCGCTCGAACCGCCGGTCTCCGCGCGCCAGGAGAACGACGAGTCGTTGCCCGGCGTCTTGCGCACCATGGCGTTTCTCGCGTCGGCCGCCGTCGATTCGCGAAACATCAGTCCCGCCTTGGCCCACGAGTCGGTGTCGTCGACGCTGTCGACGCGGACGGTCACGTCGAAGTCGCCGCTGACGGGCGCGAAGTAGTAGTGTCCCTCGTCCGCTGCGTCCCAGATGTCCTCGCCTGCCCCCTCGACAGTGATCCCCGATCCGGTCTGTTCGGTCGTGGTGAACGACGACGAAGAGCCGACTCCGGTGTCGCCGTCCGCGGCGGCGACCACGGCGCGGTACTCGTAGTCGGTCCCGCTCGCCAGCCCCGAGACCTCCTCGCCGAAGCTCCCGGTCGACGAGGCGGTCTGCCCGGCAGTCGTCGTCCACGAACTCTCGCCGGACGCGCGGTACTCGAAGGCCACGTCGGCAGCCGAGGCGCCGCCCAGATCGGAGAGCGAACCGTTCAGCGTCGCCGACGACGTGCCGACGTTCGAGACCGACCCCGTCGAGACGACCACGGCGGGCTCGGTGGACCCGCCGCCGCTCGTCGAGACGCTCCCGGCGACGTCGACGTTTCCGATGTCCCCGTTGCTGGACGGCGAGAGCCCCGAGAGCTTCGAGAACTGGACGGTACTCAGCGTGCCCTCGCTGGCGCTGCAGACCGCGAGGCCGACGTAGGCGCTCGCGGCGAAGTCGATCTCGCCGGGCGAGATGTCGGCGACGAGCGTCCAGTCGTTCCCGTCGACCGACCCGTAGGCCTCGATGGTGTCCCCCGAACGGACGAGCCGCTGCCACGTGGCCCCCGTCGTCCCGCCCGAGATCTCCGCTTCGTCGCTGCCGCCGTCGGAGGTCGTGCTGACCATCTCCTCGCCGTCGTCAGAGCGCCACTGGAAGGAGGTGTCGTGACCCGGCGTCTTCCGGATCATCGCCGTCTCCGCGTCGTCGTTGAGCGTCTGTCTGACCATCAGCCCCGCCTTGGCCCAGTCGCTCGTGTTCTCCTGACTGTCGACGCGGACGGTCACGTCGAAGTCGCCGTCGACCTCCGTGTAGTAGTAGTGGAACTCGTCCGCGGTGTCCCAGATGTCTTCGCCCGCCCCCTCGATCGTTATCGTCGTCGCGGCCGAGACGTGCTCGCTCGCGTACCGCGACGCCAGTGCGCCTGTCGTACCGAACCCGATCGTTCTGAGAAACGTTCGCCTATCCTGGTGTACCATTTTGACTCACCAATGAACCCCACAAATGGAATTTTTATAAACATTTCCAATTATATCTTACTTGGTTGACCATTATAATCGTAGTTAAAACGATTGGAGCTCAGATAGTTACGTGATCGTGAGGACAGAGATCGACCGTTCGTCGACGACCGTGGGCGTCAATCCTCGCGGTTCGCCGGTTCGACTTCGCCCCAGACGGCCTCGCTGCCCTCGGTGGGGGCGGCCCACTCGACGGCGTTTCCGATCACCTGCTGGACCTCGTCCTGGTGGAGGATCGGATACTCCTCGTGGCCGGGGCGGAACGCGAAGATCCGGCCGCGGCCGCGCCGGTAACAGAGCCCCGACCGGAACACCTCGCCGCCCTCGAACCACGAGATGAACACCGTTCGATCGGGTTCGGGCACGTCGTACGGTTCGCCGTACATCTCGGTCGACGGGATCTCGAACGACTCGGGGAGGCCGTCGGCGATGGGGTGGCCGTGGTCGGCGACCCACACGCGCTCGGTCTCGCCGCCGTGACGGTACTTGATGTTACAGGTCGTCCCCATGAGCCGCTTGAACGGTTTGGAGTTCTTCCCCGAATGCAGCGGGACGAACCCCATCCCCTCGTGGACGCGGTCGACGACGCGGCTCGCGACCGCGTCGCTCACCTCGTCGTTCGCGCAGTGGGACCACCACACCAGCACGTCGGTCTCGTCGAGGACGGCCTCGGTGAGCCCGTGTTCGTCTTCGCCGAGCGTGGCCGTGCGCGTCTCGAACCCGCGCTCGGTGAGCGCGTCGGCGACGGCCCCGTGGATGCCCTCGGGGTAGCGTTCGGCGACCTCGGGCTCCTCACGCTCGTGGACGTTCTCGTTCCAGACGGTGACCTGAAGGGTCATACCTCCCCCGTCGACGCGACGGGAATAAGTCCTTTCGGCACGCCGAGGGTCGGGCGGCCCAGATCCGGACCGCGAGGATTCACTCGGCCAGCGGTCCGTCCGCCCGCGCTACGGGCGGGCTGACACCGCTGGACGGGCCGACCGGGACGACGTCGACATCGCCGTCCCGGTCGATGGTGATCTCGTAGCCAGCGTAGGTCAGTGTGACTCGGAGCGGCGCACACTCGTCTTCGCCGGAATCCACCAACGCGTTGAGCGCCTCCGGGTCCACGGCGCCGGACAGCGGCGGTAAGTCGACCGAGTTCGTCCGTTCGGCGTTCGCCACGGCTTCGAGGATCGAGACCACTGCTGTGTCGGATTCGACCATTACCCGTCCAACAGCGCCACCACGTAAAGCCGTGCTTGCCAGTCGCTCGCGGTCGGTGACGTATGCGTGTCACACTGTCGTGTTTCAGAACAGTCGAACGCCGGCCCGAACGGCCTCGTCGACCCGACGGGCGCGATAACGGAGTTCCCCAGGCCCGAACCATTACGATATTATGAGTGTAATCTCAGTACTGCCTGTCGATGATCGGGCGCGACTCACCGGACGCCGGTCGGTGATTGTCAGCGAGAAATCGGCTCGAAACAGGCTCTACGCCCCAGCAATCCGGCATTCGCACCTGGCGAACGCGACCCATTCGTTATCGGTAACCGACCGGAGCGGTCCAGAATCCGTGCATCGCCTCCATCAGCGGTGAAACCGGCGAAAACCGGATCGTCACGAATACTAGGGGTCGGTCACACAGCTCCTCACAGCGGGAAGCCACCCGAACGGGGCCGAAACCGCTTCGGATCGTTCCCCCAGAGGGAACGCTGTTCGAACACCGGATATCCGGATTTTCGGCCACTATATCGTCTGAAACGGCAAATTCCTTCGAGCCGTCTACGGGGCTGTGGCGGCCGTGACGACTGGATATCACGATTCCGCCGGCATTTCGTTCCCGTCTGCGGAACGGGGTGGGCGGGCGTGGGTCTCACATGATTTAAGCGGTCCCGCGCGAGTGGTCGCACATGGACATCGCGACAGTCGACAGCTACGCGCTTTCGTCGCCGATCGACCCGCCGCAGGACCGCCCGTTCCAGGGTGGGACTCGCAGACTGCTGAAGCGGGACGTGGTTCTGATCGTCGTCGAGAGGACCGACGGCCGGCGCGGGTTCGCGACGGCCGGCGCGAGCAGCTCCGCGATGACGGAGTACTTCGAGGGCGACTCTCAGGGCACGTTCGCCGATATCGTGGACGGTCCGGTCGCCGACGCGCTCGAAGGCGAGACGATCGGATCGATCCCCGACGCGCACGACCTGATCCGCGACGGGTCGGTTCCGGCGGGGGACGTGACCGAGGCCATCTCTGCGATCGACGTGGCGCTGTGGGACCTCCGGGGGAAGGAACACGGCGTCCCGGTCTACGAACTGCTCGCCGACGAGTACGGTACCGACCCGACGCTGGAGCTACCGTTGTACGCCAGCGCCGGGATGTACATGGAGCCGGAGGGCTTCGCCGACCAGGCCGAGCTGATCGAGGATCTGGGCTTTTTCGGCTACAAGTACCGGCCCGGGATCGGCCCCGACGGCGACCGCCGCACGGTCGAGCTGCTCGCCGACCGGCTGACCGAGACCGAGTTCATGCTCGACGTCCACACGTGGTGGAAGCTCGGCGAGGCCTACGGCCGCGAGACGGTCCGCGACCTGGTCGCCCACGCCGGCGAACACGGCGCCTACTGGGTCGAGGAGCCGGTCGAGCCCGACGACCACGAGGGCTACGTCGAGCTGGCCGAGACCGGCGCGCCGCTGGCCGGCGGCGAGAGCGAGGAGACGGCGGCGGGCCTCGTCGAACTCGGCGAGACGGGCGCCGTCTCCTTCCTGCAGGGCGACGTGCGCCACCACGAGGGGTTCACGGGCTGTCGCGAGGCCGTCGAGTTCTGCGCCGGACGCGACGCCGTCGAGTTCGTTCCCCACAACTTCGGCACGTGGATCGGCCTCGCTGCCAACGCCCACCTCGTCGCCGCCGCCCCCGAGACCCGCCTGCTGGAGTACCCCGTTTTCGAGAACGACCCCGCGCTGGCGGACGTGGGCGGCGACCCCGGGATGTACCCGTTCGACCTCGCGTTCGACATTATCGAAAGCGAACCGGCGGTCGACGACGGCGTCCTCTCGGTCCCCGAGGGCCCCGGGCTCGGCATCGAAGTCGACCTCGACGTGGTCGAGGCGTACCCCTTCGAGGACGGTCCCTGGACGGAGTTCCGCTACGACGACGAGTAACGGCGCTGGGCTCGCAGTCGGTGGTATCGGTCCGTGGGTGACCGCACGGCAGCCGCTGTTCGGTGACGCGGTGAAGAAGGAAAGCGGCGGTCCGCGCGCGGCTCGACGGCCGGGTCCGTCCCACCCTACTCGATGAGTCGATTGATGTCGTCGTCCAGTCGCTGGTACAGCTCGGCGGCTCGCTCCTCCTGTTCGGGGGTGAGCGGCCGGATCGGTTCCCGCACCGCGCCCCCGTTGAGACCGGCGAGTTCCAGTCCCTGCTTGACCGCGGCGACGCTGGAGGCGCCGGGGATCGTGTTGTCCTGGCCGGTCTCGTCGCGGAAGCGCTGGTAAGGGAGACAGATGTTCCGCAGCTCGCGGGCGCGCTCCCAGTCCTCGTCCTGCAGCGCGTCGAACAGCGCGAGGCCGACCTCGGGGCGGAAGTTACTGACGCCGGCGGAGAAGCCCTCGACGCCTTCGGCCCAGAAGGCGACCGCGTACGGTTCCGCGAGGCCGTCGACCCAGACCACGTCGTCGGCGCCGGCCGCGATCCCCGCGCCGAGTTTCACGGCGTCCTCCAGGGCGTACTTGACGCCGACGACGCCGTCGATACGGGTCAGGTCGCCGAGGTAGTCGACCGAGGGGTCGAACCCGCGGACGTACGGGACCAGCGGTCGGTCGCTCGCCGCGTCGAGTTCGCGGTAGTACTCGAGGAGGCCGCGCTCGTGGAGGTACGTGTGGTCGGGCGGCATGACCATCATCGCGTCGACACCGTGGCGGTCGTACCCCCGGATCAGCTCCGTCGCGTCCGCCGTACTCCCCCCGACACCGGCCAGGACGCAGGCGTCGTCGGGGAGCGCCTCGACGCTCGCCGCGGCGATGTCGATCCGTTCGTCCTGCGAGAGAGAGTGGTATTCACTGATGTTCGCGGTAGCGAGAAACGTTCGTATCCCTTCGTCGTATAGCGCCCCCGCGTTCTCCGCGAGCTCGTCGTAGTCGATTTCCGCGGAGTCGTCGAAAGGGGTCAGGAGGCCGACGGCGACCCCTCTCAAACGCTCCCGTATCTGGTCGTCTGACAGACGCATGGTCCTAAGATCCATGTCCTCTCTGATAAACCCATCGTCTACGGCGATCGGCGCGGCCGGCGTTCAAGCGCGGGAGGGCGTCCACGTCTCCAGTCGCTCGTAGTGCGATTCGAGCCGCTCGCGGTCCGCGTCGCTCAGTTCGACCAGTGGTCGCCTGACGGGCCCGCCCTCGTACCCGGCGAGGTCGAGGCCGGCCTTGATCACCGGGACGTTGTTGCCGTTCGGGATCGAACTGCCCGCTCCGGGTTCCTCGCGGAGGTCTTCGAGCGGGCGCAGCGCCTGCTGGATCCGTCGGGCGCGCTCGTACTGCTCCTTGTCGATCGCCTCGAACAGCGCCAGCGTCACTCGCGGCACGAAGTTCCCGACACCGGTTGTGTAGCCCGCGGCTCCCTCGATGGCGAACGGGATCGCGTAGCGTTCGGCGATCCCGTTGATCCAGGTGACCGCGCCGTCGGCGTCCTGGACCGTCTGTGCGAACTCCTTGACGTCGTCGACGGCGAACTTGACGGCGACCACCTCGTCGCGTTCCGAGAGCTCGATCAGGACGTTCCGGGAGACCTCCGGACCGCGCTTGTAGATGACGACGCCCAGGTCCGTCCCGTCGCAGATGGCGTGGTAGTACTCGGCCAGCCCCCGCTCGTGAACGTACGTGTGGTCGGGGTGCATCACCATCAGCGCGTCCGCGCCGGCGGCCTCGTACTCCGCTGCGAGGTCGAGCACCTCGCGGACGTTGCCGGCGGCGCCCCCGACGACCGTCGCCTCGTCGCCGGTCGCCTCCGCGTGCGTCTCGACGACAGCGACGCGCTCCTCGTCGGTCAGCGCGTAGTACTCCCCGGTGTTGCCGCAGGGGACGAACAGCCGCGCACCGGCCTCGTATATCCCGGCGAGGTTGTCGGCGAGGGCGTCGTGGTCGACCGCGCCGTCCGAGCGGTCGAACGGCACGGCGGTGGTGAACGCGACAGTCTCGAAGCTACTCCGCAGTCTCGTAGCGTCCATACGACCCGTTGAACGACCGCGATAATAAACGTTCACCGGGCTCCCGCCACGTGGGGGCCGCGGCACTCGGTCGACGGCCCGGCGGTCCACGCCCCGCAAGCTATATGCGCCGAGCGGTCGCGCTGTGGGACATGGAGATCACCGACCTGGAAGTCGTGGGGCTCTCGCACACCCTCCCCGAAGGCGAGGGGCTCGGCGACGCGCGCGGCTTCGGTCACGACCGGTCGACGACGCTGCTCCGTCTCGAAACCGGCGACGGCACCGTCGGCTGGGGCGAGGCGTTCGCCCCCGGCCCGATCGTCGAAGCGACCGTCGACGAACTGTTCCGCGAGACGGTCGTCGGGATGGACCCGTTCGACTCGGAGTCGCTGGCGACCCGGTCGTACACCGACCCCTACCACTTCGGCGGGAGCGTCTTCGTCCAGAGCGTCGTCAGCGCCGTCGACGTAGCCTGCTGGGACATCCGCGGGAAGGCCGTCGGCCGCCCGGTCCATCGCCTGCTCGGCGGCCGCGAGTGCGAGGAGTTGCTCCCCTACGCTTCGACGATGTACTACACCGAGCGCGACCGACCCATCGCGGAGCCGATGCGCGAGGCGGTCGACGAGGGGTTCGAGGCGGCGAAGATCAAGATCGGCGCCGACCCCGAGACCGACGCCGAACGGGTCCGAACTGCCCGGGAGATCCTCGGCGACGACGCCCGCCTGATGGTCGACATGAACGGCAACTACCGGCCCGACCAGGCGGTCCGGTCGATCCGGAAGATCTCGGAGTACGACCTCACCTGGGTCGAGGAGCCGGTCCCGCCCGAGAATCTCTCGGGCTATCGCGAGCTCAGGGAGCGGACCGACGTGCCGCTGGCGGCGGGGGAAGCCCACTACGGCCGCTTCGAGTTCAAGCGGCTGGTCGACGACCGCCTCGTCGACGTGGTCCAGCCGAACCTCGCGCGCTGTGGCGGCCTCTCGGAGGCCCGTCGGATCGCCGACCTCGCGTCAACGGAAAACGTCGGGGTGCGGCCCCACATCTGGAACAGCGCGGTCGGGCTGGCCGCCGCGGTCCAGTTCGCCGCCAGCGTCTCCGACTACCCCCACACTCGAAACGTCCCCGACCCGATGATGGTCGAGTTCGACCGCAGTCCCAACCCGCTGCGCGAGGACATCCTCGAAACCCCGTTCGACCCGAGCGGCGGGACCCTGGCCGTGCCCCAGGGGCCGGGGCTCGGCATCTCGGTCGACGAGGGCGCGATCGAGCGGTACCGCGCGGACTGACGGCGAGCGGAGTGCCACCGCTCGCTCGTAGTGCGTCAGGCTTTTGCCCACGTTCGAAGACTGTGAGAGCATGTCAGACGAGAGCGGTGCGTGCGACCAGTCCCGACAGTCCGACCGACCGTCTCGCAGAAGTGTCCTGTCGGCAACGGGGGCCGCCGTCCTGGGAGCGCTCGCGGGCTGTAGCGGTGACAGATCGGGCGAAACGCCCACGGCGGAATCGACGCCGACAGGCAGTCCCGCACCGGCGCCGACCGACACGGCGTCGCCCACGGCTACCTCGACCGACACGCCGACGCCGACGGCGACCGACCGCGACATCGAGGCGCTGCTGGCCGAGTACCGGTGTCCCGGCGGCGAGGAGTTCGACGCCGTCGTCGCGGAGGACGGCTCGGGCGACTTCGAGTCGGTCCAGGCGGCCATCGACGCCATCCCGGCAGCCACGTTCGACGGCTACCGCGTGCTGATCAAGCCCGGCCGGTACGAGGAGAAGATCCGCCTGCCGCCCAACCGCACGGACGTGACGTTCGTCGGCGAGTCGGCTGCGGAGACGGTGCTCACCTACGACGACCACGCGGACAAGTCCGACGGCAGCGGCGGCGACCTGGGCACCTCCCAGTCGTCGAGTTTCTTCGCGGACGGCTTGGACTTCACCGCGCGGAACCTCACCTTCGAGAACGCCGCGAACCCGGTCGCCCAGGCCGTCGCGATGCGGATCAGCGGTGACCGCGCGTTCTTCGACAACTGCCGCTTCCTCGGCAACCAGGACACCCTCTACAACTACGGCCGCGGCACCCGCCAGTACTTCCGGAACTGCTACGTCGAGGGCGACGTTGACTTCATCTTCGGGCTCGCGACCGCCGTTTTCGACGACTGCGAGATCCACTGTACGGACGAGGGATACATCGCGGCGCCCGCGACGCCCGAGGACCAGGCCTACGGCTACGTCTTCCGGAACTGCGAGATAACGGGTGACGCCCCGGAGGAGTCGGTCTATCTCGGGCGCCCGTGGGAGCCCTACGGGCAGGCGGTGTTCGTGAACTGCCACCTGGGGGACGTGATCCGGCCGGCGGGCTGGGAGCCGTGGGACGAGCCCGAACACGACGATAAGACGGAGACGGCCTTCCTCGCCGAGTACGACAACGAGGGGCCAGGGGCGGCGCCCGACCGGCGAGTCGACTGGGCCCACCAGCTGTCCGACGAGGAGGCCCAGCCCTACCAGTCGCTGGAGACGCTGTTCGACGGGTGGGAGATCGCCGACTGCCTCGACGGCGAGGCGTAGACGGCGGACGCCACCGGATCCGACATTTTCTTGGTGTGAGACACCGGGGTTGTGGTATGGACGTGCTAGTCACCGGTGCGTACGGTCGGTGCGGGACCGCGCTGATCGACCACCTGCACGACGACGACGGGTACGAGTTCACCTACTACAACCGCTCCGACCGACCGGACGACCACCCATACGGCGGCTACGAGACGATCGTCGGCAACGTCACCGAGGGCGAGAAGCTCCGCGAGGCCTCCGCGGACCGGGACGCGATGGTCCACATGGCCGCCTACCCGAGTCCGAGCGGCGACTGGACCGACGTCCTCGAACCCAACATCGTCGGCACGTACAACGCCTTGGAGGCCGCCCGGGAGGAGCAGGTGGAGACGTTCGTCTTCCTCTCGACGAACCACGTCGTGGGCCTCTACGAGACCGAACACGCGCCCGAACTGTACGAGCGCGACTACAGCCTCGTCGTCGACCACACCGACCCCGTCCGACCGGACTCCTACTACGGCGCCTCCAAGAGCTTCGGCGAGGACCTCTGTCGGTACTACGTCGAGGAGTTCGAGTACCCCAAGCAGGTCTACTCGCTCCGGGTCGGGACCGTCAACATGCCCGAGTACGACCACCCCTACGGGAACGCCGAGTCCGGCGTCGACGACGGCGACTTCGAGCGCGGCAGTCCCGAGTACGAGCGGGCCGTCGCGCGGATGAAGTGTACCTGGCAGTCCCGTCGCGACTTCGCTCACGAGGTGGAGTGCTGTCTCACCGACGACACCGTCGACTACGGGATCTTCTACGGCGTCAGCGACAACCAGCGCCGGTGGTTCGACCTCGAACACGCCCGCTCGTGGATCGACTACAACCCGCGTGACGACGGCGACGAGTGGGACGAACCGCCCGCCTGATTCGGCACCCCTTCTCGACGGATCGCTCGGTCTACACAGTGGCTACGAGGAAAGTAGAAACGGCGCCCCGAACGGGGCGCCGGATATCCGTGGCACAGATGGAACCGTTCCGGCGTCGCGCACCGAGCCAGCGAGGCCTGGGGCGCGAGACCGACGGTCGACCGGCGGTCGGATCCTGACAGTGGTTCTGGTTCGCGACCGGCGGCCCTGTCGCGGATGTCGACAGGGGTCCGTGAGTGAATCTGCGCGGAGTGGGGTGGTGTCGCTTGTCTGACTGTACCTCGTCCCGGTGGGGATCGGGACGAGTATCGCTTCGAAACATTAGTATATAAATCTATGCTAATAAATCATATAATTCGGCGCGGTCAGTTCCCGGGAACCCAAACGGATTTATGCGAGTGTGCCGCACGTACGCCTAATGGCGACACGTACCAACCGGAGCGGCGCGAGCGGGCTCGGAGCGCGAGCGGTGACCGAACTCAGGGAATCCGTGCTGGCGAAAGTGGCCATGCTGGGGGTCGTCCTCCTCGTCCTCTCGATATCGATCGAGACGGCGATCGGCGCCGGGTTCCTCGAACGCGGGATCTCCGCCGTCTGGGCGGTCGTCTTCCTGCTGTGGGGGACGGCGCTAGTCCTCCTCGGCGTCGTCGGACGGACGCTCATCTGGTGGCGCCGCCGGTGAGAGGTGACGGAAGTCCAGGGGTTATCGCTCGGTCAGCTGTGAGACGCTGTGTTCGCCCGGTTCCCGCGTCAGCGAGAGCCCGTCGAACTTTCTGATAGTGAACTCCCCGAGGACGTTCACCTCGCAGCCCTCCTCCAGGTGACCGCCGACGGTGCGCTCACCGTTGAACGCGGTGACGTGGAGATGGGGCTCGCCGTCGGCGATAGCGCCGCCGACGTTCGTGACCTCCCACGACCCCTCTAATTCGAGGGCGACGTTGCGGTCGGCCTGCTCGTCGGGCAGGTCCGTCCGGTCGACGTAGTGGATGTTGAGGTTGCTGAACGTGCCGATACCCGACACCACCGCGCCGGTGTCGACGTCGTGGGCCTCGCAGGCCGCCTCGATCGATTCCAGTGCCATGTCACCGCGGTCGAGACGGACGACCACGTGTCCGTCGTCGGATTCGAAGGTCTCCATACGACTCGTCCGTCTCGCCGGACGCGAATAAAGATGGCCCTCCCCGCGGTCGCGGCCGGATCGCTCGCCCGAGCGCTCACGCTCGCGGGACGAACGCCAGGCAGGTCGGCTTCGGAACCGCGCGCCGCGCCCGCTCGGTGAGTCGGCCGTCGGCGTCGACCGAGAAGGTGGCCACGTCGTAGCCGTCCCGGTTCTCGACGAGGAGGTGCCGGCCGTCCGGAGCGACCGCGAAGTCCCGGGGGTTCGCGCCGCCCGTCGGCGTGTGACCGAGCGAGCGGAGTCCGCCTCGGGCGTCGTCGAACGCGGCGAACGCGGTGACGCTCCGATGGCCCCGGTTTGAGACGTACACCGGCCCGTCCGGGTGGACGTGTACGTCGGCCGGTGCGTTCTCCGTCCCCTCGGCCGCTTCCGGGAGCGTGCTCGCGCTCGCGACGCGCTCCAGCGCGCCCGTCGCCGCGTCCCGTGCCAGCACCGTGACCGTCGAGTCCAACTCGCCGGCCAGGTAGCCGTACTCGCCGTCCGGCCCGAACGCGAGGTGGCGCGGCCCGGTGCCCGGCGGCAGGGTCACGCCCGGCGGGTCGGCCGGACGGAGTCGGTCCTCGTCGGCGTCGATCCGGTATCTCGCCACCTCGTCGGTCCCCAGGTCCGGCACGTAGAGGGAGCGACCGTCCGGGCCCGGAACGGCCGAGTGGGGGTGCGGGTCCGCCTGGCGGTCGGCGTTCGGCCCGCTCCCCTCGTGGCGGACCACGTCACAGGCCGGGCCGAGGTCACCCGCGCCGTCGAGCGGGTACATCGCCGCCGTTCCACCGCCGTAGTTGGCGACGAACGCGTAGCGACCGACCGGATCTACGCTCACGTAGCAGGGGCCGGCGCCCTCGCTCGACCGGTCAGCCAGGCGTTCGAGCGACCCGTCGCTGCGGTCGACGGCGAACGCGCTGACCGTCCCGCCGTCGGTACGGTTGGCGACGTAGACGCGGTCGCCCTGGGGATGAACGGCGAGGTACATCGGGTGTTCGACGGAGGTGGTCGCCGTCTCCGACAGCGTCCCCGCGTCGGCGTCGTAGGCGTAGACGCCAGATTCACCGTCTCCGGCGGTCGAGCAGACGAGTGCGAGGTGGTCGGCGTCGGTCACGACTCCACCCGGTTGGCCGCGACGAACGCCCAGTCGAAGTCGTAGCCCAGCCCCGGTGACTGGGGGACGCGGACGCGGCCGTCGTCGTCCAGCGGGTCGAGCGGCGTTTCGAGGAACGGCCGGTCGCCCCCGTAGTCGTAGTCGGGGTGGAGCAGGCCGCGCTCGTAGTACCGCCCGGACTCGGCCATCGCGGCGAGCAGGTGGAGGTTCGGCAGATTGCCGCCGTGGAGCTCGCACTCGACGCCGAACGCCTCGTAGGCGCGGATCGCCTTCAGCGCCGGCGTGATGCCGCCCACGTCGTGGACGCCCACCCGCCCGATGTCCGCGGCGTCCCGGCGGAGCCACTCGGCGCGGGTCTGTGCGCCGCCCTCGGCCGTCTCGGGACCGACGACCGGCACGTCCACGTTCCGCGTCAGCCACTCGTAGGAACCGGTCGAGTGCTCGTCCATCGGCTCCTCGAACCAGGCGAAGTCGAGATCGGCGAGCGCGTCGCCGATCCGCTTCGCCTCGGTCCGCGCGTAGAAGTGATGGGAGTCGAGCATCAGTTCGACCTCGGGCCCGACGCGCTCGCGGACGGCCCGACAGGCCGCGACCACCCGCTCGGGGTCGGCGTCGTAGGGCGGCATCCAGGTGTGGAGTTTTACCGCGGGGTAGCCGCGGTCGACGAGCGTCTCCGCGAAGTCGGCGTACGCCTCGGGCGTTCCCAGGCCGCCGGGGTCGTCGTCGCCGACCATCGTACTCGCGTAGGCGGGCACCCGCTGGCGGTGGCCGCCCAGCAGCCGGTAGACGGGTTCGCCGTAGTGCTTGCCGGCGGCGTCCCACAGCGCGCAGTCGACCCGCGACACGGTCGTCTCGCTCAGCGTCGCGCGCCGCAGTCGGCCCATGCGTCGCAGCCTGCGACGGATCCGCTCGCGCTCGCGCGGGTCCTCGCCGGCCAGCGTCTCGCTCGCCAGGTCGTTCGTCGGTTCGTGCCCGCCGAGGCAGTAGCCGTCCGGCCCACCGTCGACCGACACCCGCGTGATCCGCTTGACCCGCTCCACCGGCGGTCCCGGGTGAGCGTGACCCTTCTCGTCACGCGCCTTCGCGGACTCGCAGGTGAAGGCGATCGTCTCGACGTCGCTGATCTCCATCTGCGCGTGAGTTCGCGTCGGCGTGTGTTAACGGTTCCCCTGACGCACCGAAAGGTCCATTGTGTGCCACCGTGACTCACAGCTATGGACCGACGCGCCTTTCTCGCGACAGCAGCGGCAGTCACGGCCGGTTGCGGCCGGGCCGGGACCGACGACACCCCGACGGACGCGACCGGAGCAGCGACCGGCTCGGACGGGACAGCGACTCCGACGGTCGCGTCCACGACGACTCCGACGGCCCCACCGGCGTCGGTCGCGGTCACCGACCTCTCGGTCCCCTCGACGGTCGAGATCGGAACCGAGGGGACGCTCTCGGTGACGCTGGAGAACTCCGGGGGACGCTCGGGGTCGTTCACCGCAGCCGTCGAAGCGAGGGTCGGAACTGGCGAGTGGGCGAGCACGGACGCGACCGTCGAGGCCTCGGTTCCGGCCGGGGAGACGGTCTCCGAGACCGTCGCCCTCCCGCCCAGCGGGTACGTCGAGCCTGCGTCCTACCGCCTGACTGACGCCGACCCCGTCGCGCGGACCCGGTTCGTCGCGCGGGAGATCGCCGTCGGCGAGACGCACGAGCTCCCGAACGGTGTGGTGCTCTCGGTGAGCGACGTGGTGGTCGGCGAGGGGTACACCTACGAGGGGAGCGACGGCGAGACGAGCGCGGACCCGCCCGGCGGCGACAAGTGGGCCGTCGGGACGGTCCGGGCCGAGAACGTCGGCGACGAGGCCGCGCGGGCGCCGCTGGTCTCGGACTTCGCGTTCTATCGGGCCGACGAGGAGTACTCCTACCGCCACCTCGGCGACAACCGCGACCGCTATCGCGGTGGCGAACTCGCGCCGGGTGAAGTCAGCGAAGGCGATCTGCCGACGAACGTCCCCGTCGACGCCGAGCGCGGTGATCTCAGGGGCCGATACGACGAGACCCTCGACGGCGGCCGCGTGACCGTCAACTGGCTGCTCGACGAGTGAGCGCGGCGAAGCGACCGTTCTGCGGCGATATCCGACTAGGCTGCGATAAAAGAGCGACCGCGCTCAGTCGTCCGAAGGCGCGGTGCCGGCGGCGTCGTCGGTGTCGGTCCCGAACCCGTCCTCGTCCTCGTCGACGATGGACGGGCTCGACCAGTACTCGTGGTTGTCGACCATCCGGAAGCAGGTGCCGCGATGCAGCGGGCTCGCGGTGTCGGCGTCGTACGACTCGGGGGTCTGCTCGGCGCAGACCTCCCGGGCCTCCGGACAGCGCGTGTGGTAGCGACAGCCCGACGGGGGGTTCGTCGGGTCGGGGATGTCGATCTCGCGGATCGGCGACTCCTCCGCCCGCTCCTCCGCGGGGTCGAGTTCCGGCGTCGCCCAGCGCAGCGCCTGCGTGTAGGGGTGCTGTGGGTTGTTGATCACCTGCTCGGGCGGACCGATCTCGACCAGTTCGCCCAGGTAGAGCACGCCGATGCGGCCGCCGGTGCGCTCGGCGATGTAGCGGGCGTTCGAGAGGTCGTGGCTGATGAACAGGTACGACGTGTCGAACATGTTCTGTAGCTCGATGAGGAGATCCATCATCTCGACGCGCAGGCTCACGTCGAGCGCCGAGACGGGCTCGTCGGCGAGGATGACCTCGGGGTTCATCAGCATCGCGCGGATGAGCGCGACGCGCTGCTGTTCCCCGCCCGAGAGCTGGTGAGGGTAGCGCTCGTAGTAGTCCTCCGGCGGTGTCATGCCGACGTGTTCGAGCATGCTCATGACGCGCTGGCGGCGGTCGTTGCCGTCCAGGTCGTCGTGCCAGCGCTTCAGCGGTGCTTCGAGGATCTTGTTGTTGCGCCGGTGGGGGTTCAGCGCACTGCCGGGGTCCTGGTGGACGATCTGCAGCGAACGGCGGATCTCGCTCCAGGAGACGGAGCCGTCCCCCTTGCCGTCGCGCACGTCCCAGATGTCCTTCCCGCGGTAGTTGACGCTCCCGCCGGTCGGGCGCTGGAGGCCGACGGCGGTCTTGCCCAGCGTCGTCTTCCCACAGCCGGACTCGCCGACCAGCACGACCACGTCGTTCTCGTAGATGTCCAGGTCGATGCCGTCGACGGCCTTGACCGGCGGCGCGTCGTCGAAGAAGTCGAGCATGCCCGACTCCTGGTCGAAGTGGACTTTCACGTCGTCGAGCGACAGTACGGGCTCCTCGCCCGCGCGGTCGGTCGTCTCGCGGGCCGCCCGGCTCGGCGCCTCGGCGTCGGGCTCGGTGAACTCGTCCATGGGGATCTCCTCGGCGGCGTGCTCCCAGTGGTGACAGTGGACGAACCGGCCCTCGCCGGCGTCGTACGGCCCGGGGTCCTCGTCGATACACTTGTCGGTGGCCAGCGGACACCGCGGGTGGAACGAACACCCCTGCGGAACGTTCACCGGGTCCGGCGCCGACCCCTCGACCGGCCGCATGTTCTCGATGGGCGATTCGAGGTTCGGCGTCGACTTCAGCAGCTTCCGCGTGTAGGGATGGGCCGCGTCCTCGAGGATCTCGTCGGTCGGCCCGAGCTCGACGAACTCGAAGGCGTACAGCACGCCGACCCGATCCGCGATGTCGGCCACCAGCGGCAGGTCGTGCGTGATGAAGACGATCGTCAGGTCGTAGCGCTCCTTGAGGTTCTCCAGCAGCGAGATGATCGACCGCTGCATCAGCAGGTCGAGCGCCGCGGTCGGCTCGTCCATGACGAGCGCCTCGGGTTCGAGGATCAGGCTGAGCGCGATGAGCGCGCGCTGTTTCATCCCGCCGGACAGCTCGTGGGGGTAGGAGTCGAGCACCCGGTCGGGGTCGAGATACAGGTCCGAGAGGATCTGGCGAGCCCGGTCCATCCCCTCCTGTACGTCGTAGTCGTGTGCCTCCAGGGTCTCGACGAAGTGGGTCTCGATGTCCCGGACGGGGTTGAACGAGCTCATCGCACCCTGGAACACCATCGACACCTCCTCCCAGCGGTAGGCCTTGCGCTCGGACTTGCTCAGTTCGAGCACGTCGAGCGACTCGCCGTCGCCGGGGTTGTAGGTGATGTCGCCGCGCAGGTGGCCCGGCTCGACGACGGCGTCGAGCAGCGCCGAGGCGAACATCGACTTGCCCGACCCGCTCTCGCCGACGACGCCGAGCACCTCGTTGCGCTCGATGTCCATGTCGACGTTGTCGAGCACCCGTGACTCGCCGCGTTCCATGCCGAACGAGACCGTCGTGTCTCGCATCTGCAGGATCGGGTCGCTGTGCGCCACCGTCCGTTCGTAGTCAGTCTCGGAAACGGTCATCTCAGACACTCCCCACTTCGCCAGTCAGTTCCTCGTCGCTCTCGCCGTCGGGCACGGTGTCACCCGACCGCTTCTCGTGGCGGGCGCGGACCCGCGGGTTGAAGACGCGGTCCAGCGACTGCCCGAGGAGGATCAGGCCGATCGAGAAGACGATGATGGCGATCATCGGCGTCAGGAACCAGTGGAGCGCGCCCGGTCGAACGTGGGCGTTCGACTGGTACGCCTGGTTGAGCGTGATCCCCCAGTTCAGTTTCTCGAACGGCAGGATGCCGAGGTAGTACAGCCCGACGGCCGAGAAGATCACTCGGCGGGCGGCGTTGGTCAAGTTGATCACGACGAACGGCATCAGGTGCGGGACGATCTCCTTGAAGACGATGTCCCGCGAGGGGATGCCCATCGCCCGCGAGGCTTCGACGAACGACTCCCCGCGCAGCGTCAGCATCTGCGACCGGATCGCTCTCGCGAGGCCGCCCCAGGCGGCGATACTCAACAGCAGCCCGACCGTGTAGGGGTTGCTCCCGATCGGCAGCAGCAGCGCGAGCACCATCACCGTGGGGAACCCGGGCAGGTTGATGAAGATGTCCGTGATCGACGAGAGGACGGTGTCGACCCAGCCGCCCTTGTAGCCGGCGACGGCGCCGACCAGCGTCCCGACGCCGACGGTCGCCAGCGCGCCCGCGAAGACCATCTTCAGGATCTCGGTCGTCGAGAAGACCACCTGCGAGAACAGGTCCCGCCCCATCTGGTCGGTCCCGAGCGGGTAGTCCCAGTTCTGGAAGGGCTTCGCGAGCGCGCCCGCCTCGCCGACCTCGGTCGGTTCGACGATGTGCGGCCCGGCGATCCCCACGAAGAGGTACGTGAAGACGATCGTGAAACCGATCCGGGCGCGCCAGTCCGTCCAGACGATGAAGAACGGCGCTCGGATGTACGAATCGTAGATCTTCCGCAGCTTGTCGAGGCGCGTCTCCTCGACGGAGGAGACGACCTCGAAGGGCGATTCGACGCCGACGCTTCCGCCGTCGGCCCGGACGGGCTCGCCCTCGGCTGGCTGGTCCGCGTCGGCGGCCCCGTCGCGCGAGGGGATCGACTCCAGCGCCTCGGCGTGGTCGGTCCGTTCGGGGCCGTCCCCGTCTGTCGCGTCGGTCATCGCTCGGTCCCTCCGTCGCAGTGTGCGTGTCGCGAGTAGTTCATATCAGTAGACCTCACTTTCCTGTCCCTTCGCCCGCGGGTCGAGGTAGCCGTAGGTGAGGTCGGCCAAAAGCAGCGCGAAGACGACCGCGAGCGTGATGACGACGAACCCGCCCATCATCAGCGGGTAGTCCCGCTGGTAGGTCGCCGACAGCATGTACCAGCCGATACCGCGGTACTGGAACACCTGCTCGAGGATGACCGACCCGCCGAACATCTCGCCGATGCCGATCAGCAGCGTCGTGTACATCGGGAGGATCGCGTTTCGGGCGACGTACTGCGTCGAAATGGTCACGTCCGAGAGCCCGCGGAGCCGGGCGACCCGCAGGTAGTCCTCGCCGAGCACGCGGATCGCGTTGCCACGCATGCCCAGTGAGGCGACGCCCGAGGCGACGATCATCGACAGTATCGGCAGCGCCGCGTGTCTGACCACCCCCGATATGTACGGCCAGGTCAACCCGGGATCGACCCCCGTCGGCCGCCGGCCGCCGACCGGGAACCAGCCCCAGCGGTACGCCATGAAGATGAGCAGCATGATAGCCAGCACGTAGAACGGGATCGAACCCATGAGGATCGCCCACGAGGTCAGCCCCACGTCCAGTTTCCCACCTTCCCAATAGGCCATCAGCGCGCCGACGGAGATACCGATGAAGAAGCTGATGAACGTCGCCCAGCTCAACACGAACAGGGTCCACGGCAGCGCCTGTGCGATGATGTCGACGACCGTCTCCTGATAGTACGTCGACCGCCCGAGGTTCCCCTGGGCCATATTTATCATGTAGTCGACGTACGCCGCCGGGATCGGTTTCGTCGGGTCGATACTCAACCGGAGTTCGACGAGCTCGCGCGCTCGCACCGGGTCCATCCCCCGCCGCTCCAGCTGCTGTATCATCGCGCCCATCGGATTGCCCGGCATCATCCGGACGATCACGAACGAGAGCGTGATGACCACCCACGCGGTGAACGCTGTCTGCCCTAATCTGCGCAGACGCCAGTCTATGTTTACCATGATCCTACTACTCATACGGTAGTGGTTCCGACCCTCTTCAATGTATCCCTCCGCGTGCGCGGGGCCGACCCCTATCGACCCGCCGACTGCCGGGTCGGCGGCGATCGGTCGCCGTTTCGCGCCGCAAGGGTCAGAACGGCTCCCAGCCCGTCCGGATGACGATCGCGGCGGCGACGAACGACAGCGCGACCGGGACCAGCGTCAGTTGCGCGGTGACGTACGGTGCCGTGCCGGGGTCGAGGTAGTAAAAGGAAAAGGCGAGCAGGAGCAAAAAGAGGATGTCTACGCCGAGTATCACCTTCGCGGCGGATCGCAACAGTCCCATATCCACCGACTGAGCGCGAGCGCACATAAGCGTTCGCTCGGGGGCACGCGCGGAAGCGGAACGGAGAAAAAAGACGGATAGATCGGAGCCGCGGCGGTCGGCAGGTCGATGCGTGGGTGGTCGGGAGTCAGTTACCGGTGTAACTGATGCCGTCGCCGACCTTCGTCGCGATGAACAGCGCGTCGTCGATACCCTCGGTGATCTCCGGGGCGGCGTTGAGCGACCAGTTCTGCGTGTTGAACGCGCCCGCGTCGGGCTCGTACATGTTCTCGTGCTCCGGGACGTGCTGGTTCCACCACCACATCAGCTCCTTGTGGTACTCGGAGTCGCCGGTGGTCTGCCAGCTCTGGATGTGTTCGGCGACGTTGATGTCCTTGGTCCCGGACGAGCCCTCGGGATCGCCGATGGGCATCGGGATGGTCTGTTCCATCGAGAACTGCGCGAGGCTCGACAGCCAGTCGACGACCAGGCCCGGCGCCCACATCGCGGTGATGCCGTTGGCAGAGGAGCCGTCGGGGATCATCTCGTACTCGCCATTCTGTCGGCGCTCGTCGAACGTCGCCGTGTCGACGGACTCCTGGGTGACGCTGATGCCGAAGTCCTCCAGGTTCTTCTGGAGCACCTGGAAGTCGACGCGCTCGGTGGCGTTGAGGAAGCCCAGCTCGAACTGCTCGCCGTCGGGGGTCAGCCAGTTACCGTTGCTGTCCTGTTCGAAGTCGGACTTGCGCAGGTACTCGGCGGCCCGTTCGGTGTTGTTCTGGCCGTACATCTCGAAGTCCTGGACCCACTCGGTCGACTCGTGTTCGCCGAGTTCGAGGATGCGGCCCGGGACGCGGCAGGGCGGCCACTCGAAGCGACGCTTGACGCCCTGGAGGAGCTGGTCGACGCCCTGTCGGTTGAAGACGTGACAGATTGCCTTCCGGACGTTGCGGTCGTTGACCGGCGTGTCGTAGTCGTTGTTGGCCCCGCAGTTGAACGTGAACAGGCTGTTGGCCGAGCGCGCCTCGCGGTAGAGCGAGTGCGTGTCGGGCAGCTGGCCCTTGAGGTCGTCCTGCACCGGGAACCCGCCGGCCGTGGCGTCGATCTGGTTGCTCGCGTACGGCTGGACCGGCTGGTTCGTGTTCGGGAAGTTCCGCATGGCGAACTCCCGGAAGTTGATGTTCTCGGCGTTGGGGTGGTCCTCGTAGAGCTCGCAGACGATGATGTTGTCACCGACGTCCGCGATCTGGAAGGGACCGTGGCCGATCGGGTTGTCCGTGATCTTCGGGTAGCTCGTCGTCGTGATCTCCTCGATGACCGCCGTCTTGTCGTCGCCCGAGCTGTTCCGGAGGCGGTCGTGCCAGTCGCTCCACTGGTCGTCGTCGTGCTTGGTGAAGACGCCGCGGGCGAGGTTGCCGTGGTAGTCCGCGATGGTGTTCTGCATCGCGAACTTCGGCGCGTACGGCGTGTGGAGGTTGACGCGGACGAGCTGGTCGTCGACCGCCTCGATGCTCTCCATCGCGACGTGAGCGTTCTCCCCGTCCTCGGCGCTCGCCTTGAGGATCTCCAGCTCGATCTGCTGTTCCATCGCGTAGTCCTGGGCGACGAACTGGTCCCCGTTGTGCCACGTGTAGTCGTCGCGGAACGTGGCCTCGAGCGTCGTGTCGTCCGTCATCTCCCAGTCCTCGATCATCACGTTGATGATCTCGTCGGCCGACGGACTGTAGGCCGCCGGGCGGTCCATGATCGCCGCGCCGGGCCACCAGCAGCCCGTCTGGGCCGGGTTCCACGGATTCAGGTGCCGTTCGGGCGGCGCCGCGTCGGCGTGGTCGAACAGGCGGAACCGGGCGTCGTTGACGCCGGACATGCCGTCGCCGCCGTCCCCGCCGTCGCCACCGTCGCTCCCGCCGTCGCCACCATCGCCACCGTCGCCCGAGGTCGGTGTCGAATCACCGTCGCCCGAGCACCCGGCGAGCATGATGACGCTCCCTGCTGCGCCGGCACGGAGGAAGTCGCGTCTCGTACTCGCTTCTGCCCGCCAGTTGTCAAAGTCTGGCATGCACCGACCTTGCACATCGCCCTATATATAATTAACTATATTGACGGATACTTTCGGGAAAACCGGCGTCGAAATCTGGGGTCGGGCCGCCGACGACCGGGTGGGTGAGACGGGATCCGGGCCCACGGCCGGGACCGATCGGCGGGCGCGCGCCTCGCTCCGGCAACTTTAACGGGTGGCCTCGCATGGAGTGGAGTATGTCTGAGGAGCGCGGTTCCGACAGTGGCAGTGATCGGACTCGCAGTTCACCCGTGACCCGGCGTCGACTCCTCGCGCTCGCCGGCGCTGGTGTGACAACTGGCCTCACCGGCTGTAACGCGCTCGGCGACGGTTCGACCGACGAACCGGCCGGGACGGACTCTCCGGCGCCCGCGGAGACCGCCGCGCCGACGGACGCACCGACCGCCGATCCCACGGCGACGCCGGCGACCGCCCCCACGGAGACGGCGACGGAGGCCCCGTCGGGGTTCGACGCGTCGGTCCTCGACGACTCGCCGAGTTCCCACGTCGCCCCGACGGACGGCTTCGCGGACGCCTCGTGGCTCTCGGGTGCGATGCCCGAGGTCGTGAAAGTCACCACCCTCGACGCGTCGGGCGAGGGGTCGCTCCGCTGGGCGCTGAACCGCGAGGGTGCGCGCATCGTCGTCTTCGAGGTCGGCGGCGTGATCGATCTCGAGGGGCAGTCGCTGTCCGTCTCGCGACCGAACGTCTTCGTCGCCGGCCAGACGGCGCCGTCGCCCGGGATCACGCTCGTCCGGGGCGGCATCACGGTCGGCGCCGACAACGTTATACTCCAGCATCTCCGTGTGCGCCCCGGAGACGACCTCTCCGGGCCGATCGACTCCATCGGCAACGAGGGCGGAGCGAACGTCATCGTCGACCACTGCTCAGCGACGTGGGGCACCGACGAGACGGTCTCGACGAACGGCGGCGCGGAGAACCCGGAGATCACCTACTCGAACAACCTGATCGCCGAGGCGCTCAACGACTCGATCCACCCGAAAGGCGAACACGGCTACGGGACGCTGGTGATGGACCGGAGCAAGCGGGTGACCATCGCGGGGAACCTCTGGGCGAACAACGTCGCGCGCCACCCCCGGCTCAAGGGCGGGTCGACCTCGGTCGTGGTGAACAACGTCGTCTACAACTACGAGCGGGCGACCAACCTCGGCGGTGGCGTCGCGGACGAGACCCGCTCGTCCATCGTCGGGAACGTCTTCCTCGGCGGCGAGCAGACCGACCCGACCGAGCCAGTCGTCGGCACCACGTTCACGGACGACGACGGGCCGGTCAGGGCCTTCATTGCGTACAACGAGACCGAACCGGCGTCGATCCCGGTCACCCGCTCCGGGACCGCCATCGACCTCGTCAACGAGCGCCCGCTCTGGCCCGACGGTCTCACCGCCGTACGGGGCGCCGACGCGTACGACGGTGCCATCGGGGCCGTCGGCGCCCGGCCGGCGGACCGCGACACCATCGACCGACGCATCCTCACGGACGTCGAGGCGCGCGAGGGGAGTGTCATCGACAGCCAGGAGGACGTCGGCGGCTACCCCGACTTCGAGCCGACCGAGCGCGCCCTGGACGTGCCGGACACCGGCCTCGCCGAGTGGCTCCGCGAGTTCACCGTCGCCGTCGAGCAGGGCTGACGCGCAGGGCGGCGACCACGGCGTCCCCGGGCGGCCGGGGCGCCGACCAAGCGTGTTACGTCTCTCCGTTTCACATCGAGAAACGAACGGCGGACGCCGAACAGCGGGCGCTCGCGTCCGATTTCGGCGGCCCGTTCTACGCGCGCCCCGCCTCACCCTGTCAGTTCTCGCCCGCCGAGGCTATCGGACGAGGGCTACGCTCGCTCGTCGGGAACGGGGCGGGAAAAATGAACGTCGCGGTCGGAGTGCCCGTCAGTCGCGGCGGGACGCGGCGACGAGCGCGGCGGCGAGCAGCGCGACGACGGCAGCACCGACGCCGAAGCCGGGGCCGTCGCCGGACGTGGTCTCCATGCCCTCCGCGGGCTCGTCGGTGGCCGTCGGCGTGCTACTGGACGGCTCGTCGGTGGCCGTCGGGGTCGGGTCCGGGGTCGCAGTCGGCGTGGCCGTCTCCGTCGACTCGACGGTGTACGCGCCACTTGCCGCGATCACGGAGCCCTCGACCTCGTACGGGTCGTCCTCGGCGGGGAAGTCGAAGGCCTGGTTGCCGTTGGTGTCTTGATGGGCGACCACGTAGAGAGTCGCGTCCTCGGAGACCGCCTCGTCGAGCGCAATCTCCAGGTCGGTGCGTTCGCCCGACTCCAGGAACTCGGTGGCGCCGACCGTCGGGCCGAGCTGGCTGCCGGTGTGGACGGAGACGAACCCGCCGTCGCTCAGTTCGACGGAGTCGACGACGACCGACTGCCCGTCACCGGCCTGGTCGCTCATCGAGATGCTCGCGGTCGGCGGCGCGACGACCTCGGCGGTCGTCTCCAGCGTGTAGACCGGCGAGTCCGGCGGGTCCTCGATACGCGAGGCGTTGATCACGAGTTCGGTGCCGTACTCCAGGCCGCTGGTGTCCATCGTCACCGACACCGAGGAGTTGGGCATCGAACCGGGGATCTTGCCGGCCATCACCGGACCGGAGCCCTCGTTGACGATCTCGCTCCAGGACTCGGAGACGTTGGCGTCCGGCGAGGTGACGTCGATCGTCCACTCGGCCCCGGCGGCGATCTGGGTGTTCAGCGTGATCTCCGCCTCCTCGGTCTGGGAGACCTCCACGGGGTCGCCGTTGTCGACCCACGTCTCGGCTTCGAGCGTCTCGAACGTGACCGTCTCCGTCAGGTCGCCGTCCTCCGTCTCGACGGTCATGGTCCCCTCGTAGGTCTCACCGGGCTCCATCGAGACCGGCTCGCCGTCCCGGTAGAGGACTGCCTCGTTGGGGTCGATGTAGACGAACACGCCCTGCGACTCGTTGTCGTAGACGCGCTCGTCCGCCATGTCGGGGTCCTGCACGACCGTGACCCCGGAGGCGTTCCGCGCCAGATCGAGTTCCTTGGGCTCGCCGTCGGCGTTCGTCTGGACTAGCTCCAGCGAGAGCGGCGAGTTCACGAACTTCTGGTTGGCGTTGCGGCCGGGCGATTTGGAGATCGCCGGGAACACCGACTGACTCGTCTCGTAGTGGAGCCACATCGCGTCCCAGGCCTCGGCGCCCTGCGGGTCGTAGGCGAGCGAGTCGTCGTGGCCGACCTCGCCGTCACCGATGCTGTTGGCGATCTCGGCGGGCGTCGAGTAGTCCTCGATACCGTAGGGCAGCCCCAGCGGCTTCCCGTCGCTCAGGTTCGCCGACCCGATGGTGTAGTCCGGGTCGATGATGTCCTGGACCGTCCCCGAGGAGTTAGCGACCGGGATGCGGTTGTCCTCGGTCAGGTACTCGTCGTCGTCGCGGGGCGTGCCCGGCGCGTACAGCGTCAGGTCGAACGACTGGTCCTCGCGACCGGAGAGGTTGAACGCCGCGGTGACGGGCCCTTCGGGGATGGTCCCCTCGGTGTCGCCGCCCAGTTCGTAGTTGCCCTCGAGTTCGACCGTCTCGGTCTGGGTGTCGCCGTTCTCGAAGGTCAGCTCCATCTGCATCTCCGTCCCGGCGGCCAGCGTGGCCGCGCCCGAGACCTCGGAGGTGAAGCGGTTGCCCGGCTCGTAGGACTCGTTGAGGGTCCCCGTGCCGTCGACCAGCTCGAAGTTCGTCGAGACGGTCTCGCCGTGGATGTCGAAGGTCGCCTGGTACTCCTCGCCGGTCGAGAAGTCGACCGCCTCGCCGTTCTCCGTGAGCGTCGCGCGGTTCGGGTCGATCCAGACGTAGACGCCGGTGTCCGGGTCGTCGCCGACCGACCAGTCGCCCTCGACCTCCTCGGTGTCGCCGAGGACGACCACGGGCGGAATGTCGGCGCTGGTGTTCTCCTCGACCGGCGCGGGCTCGAAGCCCCGCTGGTTCGCGGAGACGTTCAGCTCCTTGTCGCCGCCGACCTGACTGACGTCGACGCTCCAGTTCTCGCTGGCGAGGAAGTTCTCGGTGACGACGCCGTTGTCGTCGGGGTCGAGTTCCTCGACGCCCGAGGTCTCGACGTGGACGACCGCCATGTCCCAGTTACCGCCCGGGTTGCGGGCCGTCGAGTTGTCGACGCGCATGTGGGCGTCGCCCTCGGCGTTCGTGATCATCTCCAGCCCCGGCGAGTCGCCGGAGTACTCGTTGGGCGGGAACGGGTACGGCCCGTTGCCGTCGCCGTCGTCTCGATACCACGAGAGCGTCAGCGACTTGGCGCTCTCGTTGTCGACTTCAACGTGTTCGGACACCGAAGCCGACCCCTGTGCAGTTGTCGCGTCCGAGACCGCGCCCGCTGTCGCCGCGGCGGCCGGTACCATCGACAGGACCACCACGAACGCCAGACAGACAGCTCGGAACCCATGAGTTTCTCGTGTCATACTTGCTGTGAACGTGATTCAACTCCTACAATGCTCTCAGCCCCTTAAAAAACCTCGTGTTTTTGTACCACGAGACGCCGTCACATACCGTTCGGCGAACAGGTTTCGCCTGTCCCGGGAAGTCGGCCACGAGGGGGGCGGGCGGCCGCGGGTCGGTCACTCGAAGACGCCGTCGAGGAAGGGGAACTCCTCGGCGATGGCGAGCCGCTCGTTCCGCCGGCCCGACTCGTAGGCGGCCATCGTCACGACGACGGCTTTCAGGCCGTCGAGCGCCGTCGCGGGCGGCTGTTCGCCGGTCTCGACGGCGTCGAGGAACGCCCGACCCTTGCTGAGGCGTCGGTCGTAGCCCGAGTAGGGGTCCTGTACCGTCCCGTCGGCGTCGATGGTCGTGCCCGTCCGGTCGTCCCACTCGCGGCCTTCGAGGTAGACCGCGCCCTCTTCGTCCCAGATGTGGACGTGCTCGCGCGTCCGAGCGACGACGCCCGTGTCCGAGACGTTCGCCATCGCGCCCTCCGCGAACTCGATGATCGTCGAGGACTGCTTGTCGAAGACCTGGTCGTCGTCGTGGAAGTCGACGTAGGCGTTGACGTGGGTGGGCGTCAGTCCGGTCGTCCAGAGGATGGCGTCGACGACGTGAGTCCCGACGTTGAGCAGGTGGCCGCCGCCGGAGAGGTCGGGGTCCATCCGCCAGTCCTCCATCGTCTCGTAGTAGGACTGCCAGTCGTGGGTGATCTCGCCCGTGATGAACCGTGGCTCGCGGTCGCCCAGCGCCCAGCGGTCGCGCGCGAGGTCGTAGGCCGGATTGAAGTGCCGTTGATAGCCGACCATGAACGTGCGGTCGCTCTCCTCGGCCCGCGACCAGAGGTCGTAAGCGTCCTCGACGCTCGTGGCGAGCGGTTTCTCGCAGAGCACGTGGAGACCGCGCTCCAGCGCGGCCGAGGCCTGTCGGTAGTGAAGCCCGTTGGGCGTCGCGATGCCGACCGCGTCGAGCGATTCGGCGTCGAGCATCGCCTCGTAGTCGAGGTACTGCGCCGACGCCGAGACGGACAGCTCCGCGCCCGCTTCGGCCAGGCTCTCCTCGTTCACGTCCGCGAGCGCGACCAGTTCGCTCCCGGACAGCTCCTCGAACTGCCGCCCGAGTCTGATACCGAGGCTCCCGACACCCGCGAGTCCCACCGATAGCGTCTCCGATCGGTCGTCCATAACGGCTCTCAGTTGACCGGATCGGCCATTAACTGTTTCCCCTCGCCGGCGCCCGCCCACATCGAGGCCCCATCGTCGACCGGACCGCCGTCGGCTCGTGCCGATATACCCCAGAGAGGAACGGAGAACAGCGCCTATCACCGCGTGGAGACCCCCGGATCCCACCTGAAGGAGCTCCTCGACCGATTTGCGTCCGGATTCTCCCCTCCCGAACGCTATCGAGACCGCCGCGGGCTCGTTTCGGTACGCCCCTGTCGACCACCTGCAATTACAATCGTAATTCTGGAAGGGGTGGCCGTCGGGGACTCGCTTACGGATTACAGACGTACGACTGTAATTCCAGCCGTCCGAGCGGACCCGTATCCGTTCGCTCTGCCAGCCAGTGGGGGGACGACACCCGACGACCCCCCGGCGCGAACCCCGTGGTGGACGGTCGAAGCGACGCCGATCGTCCGCCAACCGTTCTCACAGCGGGAACGCGTCGGGATCGGTCGACGACGGCCGAAACACGCCGAACGGGCCCAGAGCGGCCCGTACTCCGCACCCATCCGATCGCGACGCGCGAACGGACCGGACGGGATCGAGCGTACGCGTTCCGCACCCGGGAACGGCTGTCGAATATCACCTGTTCGTCCCGCAGACGGCTCGAATCCGTCGAAATACCGGTCCGGAGACAGCCCAGGAATGGGAACGAGTGACGGCGAGTGACACCGATCGGGCCGCGGGACGGACATATCGGTCCAAAAAGACTAATATGGTGGATTCGAACGGGTTAGGACAGACGCCATGAACCCTGATAGACGAACCTTTATCCGTACGCTGGGGGCCGGCTCGATCGCCGGGCTCGCGGGCTGTTCCGCGTTGTCCGGCGGGGACGGGACAGCGACACCCGACGGCGACGCGGACCCGACGGACAGCGAGGAGACGCCGACGGCGACGCCCGACCCCGAGGAGACCGGCACCACCGCGGACGCGGAGGGCGGTGGCGGCGGAGACGGGCCGACGATCATCACGATGACAGCCGGCGGTGCCGACATCTGGAACTCCACGGACCTGGGACACATCTACTACGCCGAGGTCAGCGGTGACTTCGACGCGCGAGTCGAGGTACGCTCGCTCGAGAACACCAACCCCCACGCCAAGGCGGGGCTGATGGCTCGGGCGTCGCTGGACCCCACCTCGCGGAACGTGATGGTTCGCAATCGCGCCGGTTACGGGACGTCGACCCAGTGGCGCCCCCAGGACGGCGCGGGCTCGACGAGTACCACGTCGGAGGACGGGGCGCCGCTCAGCCGGGTCGAGGGCGGCATGATGGAAAACGCGCCCTGGCAACGCCTCGAACGCGTCGGCGACACGATCCGCGCGTACGGCTCCGAGGACGGCGAGGACTGGCGGCTGATGGTCGAGCTGACGACCGACCAGATCGACCTCCCGGACACGGTCGTCCTCGGCCTCGCGGCGACGAGCCACGACAACGCCAACGCGACGACCGCGAAGTTCCGCAACCTCTCGGGCGTCGAACCGACGGACAACCAGGACCTCGGTTCTCCGATCGTCGGCGGGAGCGTCTCGGTGGCACAGGCCGCCGTCGTCTCCGACCTCGCCGCGGACTCGTCGGCGGACGCGGCGACGCTCAGCGGGACCCTGGAGAGCATGGGCGGCGCCGACAGCGTCGACGTGCGCTTCGAGTACCGCGAGGCGACCACCGACGAGTGGTCGGCGACCGACGCGACGACTCTCTCGGAGCCCGGGTCGGTCGAGGCTGAGGCCGGCGACCTCACCCCCCGGCGCTACTACCAGTTCCGGGCCGTTGCCGCCACCGGCGACCAGGAGTTTAGCACCGTCGCGAACCTGTTCTCGACGCCGAGCGGCTCCGACGGCGGCTCCGGAGAGGGACCGGCCAGCAGCTCCAGCTTCGACCCCTCGGACGGGTTCGCCGACTTCGCGTCGTGGGTCGACGACGACACGCCGCTCGTGGTCGTCGACGAACCGACCCGCGAAGCGCTGGCCGCGGCGACCAGCATCCCCGGCCCGCGCGTCGTCGTCTTCGAGACCAGCGGCACCATCGACCTCGGTGCAGAGGACCTCAACGTCCGCAACGACCAGTGCTGGATCGCCGGTCAGACCGCGCCGTCGCCGGGCGTTACCCTGATCCGGGGCGGCGTCTGGCTCTACGGCAACGACTGCGTCGTCCAGCACGTCCGCGTGCGGCCCGGGACGGCGGGCATGGAGCGCGGCGACGGCTGGCAGCCCGACGCCATCGAAGCGGCCGACGACACGACGGGCAACGTCATCGACCACTGTACCGGCACGTGGTCCGTCGACGAGAACATCAACGTCGGCTACGACACCAGCGACTCCACCGTCTCCAACTGCCTGATCGCCGAGCCGCTCAACGACGCGACCCACGCGAAGGGCGAACACGGCTACAACTCCATCGTCGGCGACCGCGCGAAGAACGTCACCGCCGTCGGCAACGTCTACGCGCTGGGCACCGACCGCAACCCCCGCCTCAAGCAGGGGACCGAGACGGTCATCGTCAACAACTACATCCACCACTACCACGACGGGATGTGGGCGGACCCCGAGACGAGCCACGCCATCGTCGGCAACGTCTTCGAGGACCCTCAGACCGACCAGCCCAACCTCTTCGGCGAGGGCGAAGTCTACGCCGAGGACAACGTCCAGGCCGGCGACGGCGACGTGCCCATGATAGGCGAGGGCATCTCGCAGCTGGACTCGCGGCCCCACTGGCCGGAGGCGCTGACCGCCGTCGCTTCCTCGGCGGTCGCGTCCCACAATCTGGAAAACGCCGGCGCGCGGCCGGCCGACCGCACCGAACACGACGAGCGGATCGTCGCGAACATCCGCAACGGCGAGGGCGGCGTCATCGACAGTCAGGAGGCCGTCGGTGGCTACCCCGAACTCGAAGAGAACACCCACTCGCTCGACGTGCCGACGACCGGCCTGAAGGCCTGGCTGCGCGAGCAGGCCCTCGCCGTCGAACCGTAACACGGGCCGTCCGGCTATCCCCGTTCTCCGCTCTCTCGACGCTCAGCGGTCGCTCGTCGTCGAAACTCGACTCCCGCGCATCGTCGGCGAGAATCGGAGCCGTCTCAGACCCAGTCGGTCGACTCGTGCTCGACGGCGGGCGCCGCGACGCCGTCGGCCAGGTCGCCGTGGTTGCCCGCGAAGGAGATGCGGCCCGACTCGTCGCCGCGGACCCGCAGGAAGGTCCCCTCGCCCGTCCAGTCGCAACCGCTGACGAGCGTCTCGTCGACGCCGCGGATATCGACGATCGGGGTCTCCTGGTCGCCGTCGACGTGCAGCCCGTCGATCGAGACGCGACCCGTCTCCTCGAAGGCGAGCGCGGGACCGTCGGCGGTTCGGATACGGACGTTCGAGAGGGAGATGTCCGTGATGGACTTGCAGAACAGGCCGTGGCGCTGGTCGAAGCCGTCGGCCATCGCCGGCGAGAGGTCCGTCGCGTCGAGCGAGCGTGTCGCGTCGATCTCGACGTTCGAGAAGGAGATGTTCTCGAAGCGCTGCTCGGGGAGCCCCGCGAAGAAGCCGGCCGTCTCGACGTCGCGGGCGATGATGTCCGAGTAGGCGATGTTGCGGACCATCGGCGTCGACTCGTCGACGGGGATCGGGTCGCTGTCGATGTCCATGAAGTAGTACCCGTTGATGGTGAACGGACAGGCGACCCGTCGCATGACGAGGTTGTCGAAGCGGCAGTCCTCGACCACGCCGCCGCGGCCGCGCTGAGTCTTGATCCGGATACCCCGGTCGGTGTCGGTGAACGTGCAGTTGCTGACGGTCACGTCGCGCACGTCACCGGACATCTCGGAGCCGATGACGACCCCGCCGTGACCGGCCTCGACCGTGCAGTTCGTCACGGTGATCCCCGAGGCCGGGCGGCCGATCCGGCGCCCCTCCTCGTCCTTGCCCGATTTGATGCAGACGGCGTCGTCGCCGGCGTTCAGATAGCAGTCGCTGATCCGGACGTACCGCGAGGAGTCGATGTCGATCCCGTCGCCGTTGGGCGCGTCCGCCGGGTTCTCGACGTTCACGTCGTGGAGCGTCACGTTGTCGGAGTAGACGACGTGGGTGTTCCAGAACGGGGAGTTCCGGAGGGTGATCCCCGAGACGGAGACGTTCGTCGAACGGTCGACCTGGAACAGGGGCGGCCGGAGCGTGAAACTGCTCACGTCGTCGGCCTTGTCGTTCGCTTCGTGGAACGAGTCGAGGCGGTCGGCGAGCGAGGCGGGCAGCTCGTCGTCGTCGACGCCGTAGAACTGCCACCAGTAGTCGCCCTGGCCGTCGACGGTGCCACGGCCAGTGATCTCGACGTTCTCGGCCTCTGCGACGAGCAGACAGGGGTGGAAGCCGGTCTGCTCCCACCCCTCCCAGCGGCTCTCCCGGGCCGGGAACGCCTCGTGGTCACGGACGAACGAAAGGGTCGCGCCCGCCTCCAGCTCCAGCGTGGTGTGGCTCCCGACCGTGAGCGGGCCCGTCAGGTACTTCCCGGACGGGACGACCACTGTCCCACCCGTCCCCGCGCACTCGTCGAGGGCGGACTGCAGGGCGGCCGTGTCTCGCTCGTCCCCGGTGCCGACGGCACCGAAGTCTCTCACGTCGCGTCTCCCGTCGCTGTCGGTCATATTCCCACGATCACCGACCCGAGTGATAAAACTTCCCACCCTCGCCACGACGCCGACGGCCGGTCGTCCGTTCGGCCCGCCTCGGTCGAACCGTCAGCGCTCGCCGACGCTCCCGTCGGCGCGGCGACCGAGCGGGCGGGAGAAAGACAAGTCCCGGCCGTCGAACTCGGCGACCGTCTCCTCGTCTATCTCGACGCCCAGGCCGGGGCCGTCGGGAACGGCGATGAACCCCTCCGACACGTCGAACATCTCGGGGTTGTCGACGTAGCGGAACGCTCCGTCGGTCGAGTGGAGGACCTGCTCCTGAACGAGCGCGTTGGGGACGGCGGCGTCGATCTGGAGCGAGGCGGCGGTACAGACCGGCCCCATCGGGCAGTGCGGTGCGATCGTGGCGTCGTAAGTCTCGGCCATATCGGCGATCTTCTTCGTCTCGGTGATGCCGCCGGCGTTGGACACGTCCGGCTGGACCACGTCGACGGCGTCGGCCTCCAGCAGCGGCCGGAAGTCCGAGCGGGAGTACAGCCGCTCGCCGGTCGCGATGGGCAGCCGGGTCGACTCGGCGATCCGCGGCAGGGCGTGGTCGTGTTCCGGTGTCACGGGCTCCTCGACGAACATCGGGTCGTATGGTTCGAGCGCCGCGGCGAGCTGGCGCGCCATCGTCTTCGACGCCCGGCCGTGGAAGTCGACGGCCACGTCCACGTCGGACCCGACCGCCTGGCGCACGGCGCCGACGATATCGGCCGCGGCCTCGACGCTTGCGGGCGTGTCGATGGGTTCGAGCCCGCCGGTCGGGACGAGCTTCAGCGCCCGGAAGCCGGCGTCGACCTCGCGCTCGGCGGCGCGGGCGGCGGCCGCCGCGGGGTCCTCGGCGTCGTCGCGGTGGCCCCGAACGTGCTGATACGTGCGGACGCGCTCCCGGGCCGGGCCGCCGAGCAGTTCGTACACCGGCGCACCGAACTCCTTGCCCTTGAGGTCCCACAGCGCCTGGTCGATGCCGGCGATGGCGCTCATGTGGATCGGTCCCCCGCGGTAGAAGCTGCTCCGGTACATCGCCTGCCAGTGGTCCTCGATGGGAGCGGGGTCCGCTCCGAGGACGTACTTCTCCATCATCTGGTCGACCGCGGCCGGCGTCGCCGACGGCGCCGTGCCCTCGTAGTGCCACTTGGTGTACGGTTCGCCCCAGCCGACGCGCCCGTCGCTGGTCTCCAGTTTCAGGAGCTGCCAGCGCGGCGGTACCTCGTAAAGCTCGTAATCAGTGATCCGCATCTGCCATCGACTCCACAGCGCAGGGTCATGAATCTACGTCCCCGTGTCTCCCGACGAACGGCCAGACCCCGTCGGCGTAGTACCGGTGGCCGCCCTCACCCTCGTAGAGTTCGCAGCGGTCCGCCGCGTCGACCGCGTCGTAGATCGCTTCCAGTCGCTCGAAGGCCCGACGGGCTCCCTCGATCGGGAAGATAGAGTCCTCGACGCCGTTGACGGCGACGAACGGCCGCGGCGCGACGAGGCCGGCGATGTCCCACTGCTCGCCCAGGCCGAGGAGGCCGGGGACGTAGTTGCACTCGCAGTGGTCGACGGCGGCGATCGAGTCCTCGAACGAACAGAAATACGACGACACCGCGGCGATGTCGACGCGTTCGTCGACGGCCGCGGCGAACAGCGCGGTCGCGCCGCCGCCGGAGTGGCCCGTCACGACGACCCGGTCGTCGTCGAACCGGTCGTCGGCCTCGACGAAATCGAGCAGGCGCGTCACGTCCCACACGCGGTCGCCGGCCAGCGACCGCCCGAACAGTTGCGCGTGGAGTTGCAGCGTGTGACAGGTGCGATAGCCCAGCTCCTCGTCCTCGCGGTTGGCGAGGTCTCCGAGTCCGCGAGTCGTCGGTGCGAGCGCGGCGTACCCGCGTTCGACGGCCTGGACGGCCACGTCGCGCTCGTCTTCGCGGACCTGCCGGCGCTGCTCGTCGGTCGCCGGCCGGCCGGTGGCGACCGCTCGGCCGCCCTCGCCGTGGCCGTGGAGCGTGACCGCGACGGGATAGGGCGGATCGCGGTCGTCGGGGAGGAGAATCGAGACGGGGAGCCGAAAGCCCGACTCGGTCCGCAGCCGCCACTCCTCGCGCCGGTGTGACTCTCCGTCGGCGTCCGCCCCGCCGTCCGTTCGCTCGACGCGCTCGGGGACGAGCGAGGGGACGCCGGCGGCCTCGATGGTCGGGAGTCCGAGGACCGAGCGGAGGTCCGCACGGAACGCCGACTGCCAGGCTCGGAACGCGTCGCCGGTCACCCCGTCGTAGGCGTGACGGCGCTCGTGGTCCCGGAACAGGCGTTCGGTCCACTCGTCGGGATACAGGTGTTCGTCTCCGTCTTCGCCCTCGCTCATGATACCTCCCGATGGCCGGGGAGGGGAGATAAAGCCGATCGGTGCCCCGAGCGGTCGGACGAGTCGGCGGTAGAAGATATTTTGAGCGCCCGGGTCGACGACACGAGCATGTTCTCGAACAGGGACGCGCTCGCGACCGACGCCGACCGGGCGGCGGCGCTGGACTGCATCGAGGCGGCGATCGAGGCGGGCTCGCCCGAGACGGCGACGCGTTCGGCGGTCGGCCTGGACGCGCGGACGCTCACGGTCGCTGACTCGACGTACGACCTCGACGCGTACGACGACGTGGTCGTCGTCGGCGCCGGGAAGGCCGCCGGTGGCGTCGCTCGCGAACTCGAATCAATCC
>NZ_AOIU01000049.1 GCF_000337455.1 Halosimplex carlsbadense 2-9-1
ATCCAAGACTCTACGGAAGAAGGCACACCTGCGTCCGATGGAGATCGTGACGGTCGCGAGCTGCGAAAAGACGACGATGCCGTCACTGGGGGTGAGAGTGCAGACGACGTCGGCGCTCACCAGAGAAACGAGAACGACTGTCTGACCGAACACCGCTCTCCCGAGAACGTCGGGAACGAGACCGTTCCTGAACCATCGAGCCGGGCGGAGGCAATCGCCCAGGCGGCCGACCGAGAGCGGCGCCGTGAACAGGACCACGAGATGACCTCTCCGGGCCGTGCTCCTCCAGAGTCGGGAGAGGCAGACGAAACTACTGGCCCAGGTGGAGTGCCACTCGATACCGCTTCTTCGAGTTCATCAGGAGAGTGTCCTCCTGAGACGCAATCGACTCTTGGTGAGTTTGAAACCAACAGCAGTGGTGGTGTGTCTTCCGGGGACCACACTGAGAGTGAACCGGACGACGGGGAGGGCGATGATTCCACGGAGGAGACTGCTCCTGACAACCTGAGTACCACGGATACTCCGGCGAGGGCGGATCGCGAAGACACCCGCACTACCGCGAGTTCCGATTCGAGTGTTTCTCAGGAAGAGTTCGACCGGAGTTCCACACCGGGGGTGGAAGAACAGGTTCCCGAGGGCCCAGCCCATGCTGCGTGCTCTGAAAGGGATGAGTCGGAAACAGAGGACACGTACAAGGACGCTCTCGAACGCGATGAGCGGGCTGCTCACGACGAGGCAGACCGGGAGACTATCGACCAAGAGACGCTCGAGCAGGAACTCGCCGCTCTCTCAGAGCAACTTGAACGGTCTAGTGACGAGCCCGTGGAAGCAGAACCGGCTCAAGGGGATGGTGGGCAGTCCGGTGGGCCCGGGAATCTCGACGATCTCTCGATACTCCCTGAGGGTGACGAGGTCGTCCCTCCCAGAGAATGGGACGCCATCGAAGAAGGAGCTGAACAGGTCGGAGAGACACTCAATATGTACTTGCGACTGGATCGTCAAAAGAGCGTCCGTCGCGGCCTCTCTGCAGGAGCGTACGATACGGGGGCCGGCCATCGGCTTGCGATAGGCGATCCCCGCGTGTGTAAGAGCCGGACCCTGGGCAACGAGAAACAATACGCGCTGGTCCTCGTACTGGATCGGTCGAGTTCGATGCGCCATGGGTCGCCACGGAAGATCGAGGTCGCCACCCAAGCGCTCGCCCGATTCGCACTCGCTGCTGAGAATCTCGGAATCCGAGTCGCGGTCATCGACTTCATCGGGGGAGAGGCCAGACTCATCAAGCCCTTCAGCGTCCCGGTCCGGCTCGTTCAGGCGGCACTTCTAGATGATTCTGTCGCCGGAGGGACGCCTCTCGCTGACGCGCTCGGACTAGCACGGAATTTGCTCGAAACACAACGCGACGAGCCCATGATCATCACTGTAACCGATGGAGAGCCCAGTTCCGTCGAGGACGTGAAATCACAGATCATGTCGTCGTTTGCACCTATCTGTTCCCTCACCATCGCGACCGACTCTTCCTCGAATACGCTCTCAGAGAACGCTTCAGAACTCGCCCGTTACTACGAGCGCCAGGAAGCCGTCTTTACGCCCGAACGACTCGACGACCGGCTTGACCAATTTGCGAGCCTTCTCGCTGGCTTCTAATCGAGTCGGAAACTATCGCCAGATCAATCCCTACGCTACAACTTGAGTGATATACTTTGGCCATAGCGTAGGACTCGCCACCAGAGCCCTCTTTCTCTCCCTCTGGGCAGCGAAGGGGATTCTCCCCACCACCATCAATGACCACGAGGACAATCCAAGCAGCGGATGAACGCGTTCCACCGCTCACCCTACCGCCAGGCGCGCTGTCGAACGTTGATCGGGAGTACGACTACGACGTCGACGCCGACCCACCGAGTATCGAACCGGTCGAGCATCGAATTCGGGTCGATTTCATGCGTGGGGATTCAATTCGTCGCGACCAACTTCTCGGCGGCTTCAATTTCTGGGCATACGATCCAGATGACCCCGCTACAGACCCGTGGACAGGGGTGAAACAGAAACCGGCCGGTCTGGAGTATGCCGAGGCCACCTGTTCCGATCGTATCCAGGAAGAAGAACGCTATTACGAGGGCTCAGATGACGATACCATACTAGCTGATGCGCCTGCATTCTTGGCCGATCGCCTTCGCATCGCTCGTGCAAAGCAGGATGTTCGACAGGCGCTCGCTGAAGAGCGAGAGAGGCGGACGACTTGGTATCGGAAGCTCATCCCGGCGAATCTCTACCAGATTCTTAAGCAGTCTTCGTTCGGCTCCCTCATCGGGGAAACTGCGGGACCAACGATCGACGGCGATTCGCTGACAAAAGAGAACGCCTTCGTCGGGATGGTTCTCGTCGGCGACCAGACCTCTCCGAGCGATGTCGCTCGTGCGACCGGCCTCGATGCAACCTACGTCTGCAGAGAGAGCGAACTCAGTTCCGGCTCACACGATGTAGCTCCGTTGCTCGGTGATTACGGAATTGAACTGCCCGCTCCAGTCGTCGTCGGCGAATATGCGAGTGGTAGCCAGTATCCGTTCATCCCCTGGGGAGACGGGCTCACCTGTTCGTGTCCATATAAGCATGAGAAGCCGTTCCGCGTCATGTGCAAACACGAACTCTTGGCATGCATCGTTTGCGGGTCTCAGGACAGTATCTTCCTGCCATTGAATAGAGGCGTCGATATCCCTCATCGCGCCCGGCGGTTCGTCAGTCCGGAGGTCGCGTCCTCTCATCGTGTCCACGCCGGTGAGATGCAATGACTGGACCTTCGCTGAACGATTGTGGATGCGATTCTCCGGTTTTCTCTCCCCCGGGGCGGTGAGGAGTCCGAAACATGACCTTCGTCATAGAAGAAAATGCTCCGCCACGAGTCAGAAGAGAGGTCGAAAAGCTTCACCAACTCGCTGTCAACGAGTTCGGCTACCATACCGACCATGTCCTCTTTACCAGAATGGAGGCGAGAATGCTCTCTCCTCAAGGAGCGAGTAGGGAGCGGATGAATCGCCGCACGATAGTACAAACCATTAAGCTAACACATCGCTAATCGAGGAATAGCGATGGAGTACAGTCACCGCTACCCCGCATGCCCGACACAACAGGTAGCGGCTGTACTGGACTCTCACATCGACATTCATCGCCAAGCGTACAACTACGCCCTGTACGAGTACGAGAACGTGGACACCGATGACATCGGTTCCGCGTACAAACACCACTATCGGCTTCCCGACTGGAAAGACGAATACCCCCTCTTCTCGGAAGTAAACTCCAAAGCACTGCAACGAACCGTCACTCGGTTCTACCAGAACCTCAACGGACTCTCCGAGCAGAAGCAAAACGGACGCAACGTCGGGAAGCTCACGTGGAAGTCTCCAACGGAGTTCCAGAGTATGACGTATTCGCAGTCTGGTTTCGAACTCAAAAACACGAGTGGCCGACGTGCGACGCTCTGGCTCTCTAAAATCGGAGATATCCCGATCCGCTACCACCGCGAGATCCCCGACGAAGCCGACATCAAAGAAGTCACCATAAAAAAGGAGACAACTGGCGACTGGTTCGTCTCCTTCGGGCTAGAAACCGACGACGCCGACCTGACCAAGAAACCCGACGTGAACTCTCTCAATACGAGCAATAGCGTGGGTCTTGACCTCGGTATCCGCAACTACGTTCACACTTCAGACGGTACGACTGTCGATTGGCTCAACCTCGAAGACGAGTACGACCGACTCCGCCACGACCAACGCAAACTCTCGCGGAAAGAGCAAGGGTCGAGCAACTACGAGAAGCAACGCCGAACAGTGGCGAAGGTCAAGCGACACATCCGTCGGAAAGTGTTGGACTACCAGCACAAAATCACGACGTGGCTCGTCCGCGAGTACGATGCTGTGTTCGTAGAGGACTTGGACGTGAAAGAGATGTTGGAGCAGTCGCACAACGCTCGCAACAAGCAGGACGCGGCGTGGCACCAGTTCATCACGCTCCTTGAATACAAGGCAGACTTGTACGGCTGTCACGTCGTTCAAGTGGAAGCAGCAGGAACGACCAAAGAGTGCGCGAAGTGTGATGTGGAGACGGCGAAACCCATCTGGGTTCGAGAACACTCTTGTCCGTCGTGTGGGCTCGAGTGTGATCGTGACGCGAATGCGGCGATGAACGTCTTGCAGCGCGGCTTTTCTGAACTAGGGCTGGGATGGCCCGAAGACACGCCTGTGGAGACTGTGCTCCCTACGGACACCCACTCGGTGTCTGCAAAGCGCGTCATCGAAACAGGAAGCCCCACCCTCAACGAAGCCGCACCAGCGGCTGAGTAGGGAGGGGTAGTTCACTGCCCACGAAGATGGGAGGATCAAGGGAAGGATCGCCCTCGATGTCGCAACGAAATTTTACGAGGCGGAGAGGGGCCCGACTTACAACTCGACAAAGGGGGGTGAGGACTTCGATCCAGATCCACCAGCTATCGGTGTCGGCGCCTCTACGTCGGATGCATCGCCTGCTGTAGCCGAGTCGGAAGTGTAGCTATAGAAGGTAGCCCTGTTGCAACTCATTCAATCTGTCTTCATTTATCTCCAAAGGCGAGCAATCTTGAGACGTGAACTTCCCCTCCGAATATTCGACTCTATCGCTTGCGTCTGAGGTTCCACTAGACTCCTTCGACGTCGTCACAGTCATGGATGGTCTGGGAGTGAACGGGCTCGAGCGGTACTGGCTCGGGTTTTTCGACGAGGATTTGCACGACGACGGGGGCTCGTTACTCGCACGACCTGTGGGACATCATATGTTTCCACACCCGATGAGTCTCCCAGAGATCGAGGAGTGGGCTCTCGAGAACCTGAGCATCCCCAAAGAAGCTTTGGCAACCTGTGAGTCGAATGCTGGCCGAAGTCAGCGGACCAGTGAGGTCTGAAGGAACTGGACACAGAGTTCGATAAATTCAGATGCCACCTAAGAAACTATCAGGCGACGAGTCCGACTCCCGCTCCCAGCTTCCTCTCACTCGTCGAGCAGCACTCGCTAGTGCTGGAACAGTGCTCACAGCGGGGTTTACCGGCTGTCTTGGAATCATCGGGGCGGAGCCCCGTCCAGATCCCGTTCCCGACCAGATCGGTTCTCCGACGTCCACGTCGACTGCGCCGGCGAGTTCGCCTTCACCGGCGGCACGCGGACCGGTCAATCAAACGGCGCCGACCGCGGTCGCAACCCCCGCGAGAGGAACGGCCGTGCCGGCAGATGAACCCTCGGTCATGCCGCAGAATTCCTTGGAACGCCCTGGAGACGGGCCAATTTACAGCGGTCCTATCGAATCCGCATCCGTCAACAGCTGGAGTGATGGCGTTCGAAATCCCGCGCCGGGAATGAAGCTCGCAGATGTTACTTTACAGCTGTCACCGGTCGAAGAGTGGGAGTATGACCCGAGACATCTGCAGTACACGGACGATCTCGACGTGGATGTGTCCGAGGACGGCGACACCTTCGAAATCATCGGGCAGTTCCACCTTCGAACTTCGTGCGACACCTACGGTCTCAGCCACGTTTTCGTCGAGGATCGTGTCGGAAACGTGGTCATCGATTACGTCGAGCAATATTCCTGCGATGGCAGCGATCGGGACACCTACGGTCACTGGTTCGCCCAGTACGTCATTACGGGAGAGTTCGTCGGTGCGTTCGATTCACTAATCGTCTGGCACCGCAATGGTCACGTCGCCCACCCGGATTTTCCGAGCCCGATTCGGATCGAAACACCGGTTCCTTAACATTGCACTGAGCTGTGAGTGCGTCATACAACAGTTCACAAGCTCGTTCTTCGCTCCCTAGACTCGTTCAGTGCACACTGCCTACTGAGTACTGTGCGACCACTTTCCGAGTGTGTTAATACTCCGCACGGACTAGACACAGTATGAAGTGTGTCCGATGTGGAGAAGAAGGTGCTGAGCGAATCGAAGTGGAATTTGAGTCAGGAGCTGTTGTAGTAATGTATCTTTGTCCGAAGTGCTCTGCGGAGCAATCACGTGACCAGGATGTAACTGCACTCATCTCATCTCCGAGTAGGTAACCTCCAACGGTCCAGAAACGTATTCGTGATCTACATATACTGAGCGAATAGAGAACGCGTCGCACGGGTATGAAGGCTGCTGTACGACACCCCTCATGGCCCCCTAATCTTGTAGATCTCGAATGAATTGTCTATGTTGTCGGCGACAGTACTCAGGATGTCGACATCTGGTGGAAAAATAGCTGATGGCCCGATACCAACTGCTGTCGCTGTATCTTGAACGCCATATTAATGGCGGCTGTCAAGTTGATTCCGTTTCCGACCACTCGTACCCCTCATGGTCGGGTTAGCTTATGAAGCGTTCATTTACCCGTCCTGATTGTGAGCAACGGTTTCTCCGTCTCGTCAGCGATCTTCGATTGGATCGTTCCAAAAATGCGTTCTCGCAACGTTGGCTTGCTTTCGCCCATTACTACGAAGTCAAAGTCAGAAATTCGTGATAGAATAACCTCATTCGGCTTTCCGTTTGTCGACTGTTCCCATTCAGTTCGATCACAGTTAATTCCTAATTCGCTGAGCCGATCAACAAGTCCACGAAGCATGTACTCCGTTGCGTCGTGCAAGTGTTCGTTCGAATTCTCAACGGCGTAAAAGAGGTAGAGCTCCACATCGCTCTCGGCGAACAGCGACCCAAGAATGGTGACGATCCGATCAAGGTCAGTATTCGGTTTCACCAAGACTATTCCGCGTGTTGGTCCCGATGGCGCTGATTCTGTTCCCGGAATCAGGACCGACTGACACTCATACTTGTTTGTAGCTGTATCGATTAACTGATTCCGGTCTTTCGTAAACACCAGGTGGGTCTCGACCTCAACTCCCCGATCGATAAACTGATCTGCGAGAGTCTGCAGTTGCTGTTGCGCTTCGGTTTCGAATTGAGCGCGGGCCTGGTCAGGTGCTGATTGATCTGGAACCGGCCAGTACCCGAGGAGAACAACGTCCCTCAATGGTACCGTCTTGATGAGCGTCCCATCAAGCGAGCGCGACTCAGATACATCAACCGGAATCAGTACCCGCTTGAGCGAAGCCGTCATGATATGAAGGACTACAATCTCTGAAGGTAAAATAGCACATCCCCGTCGGAGTGTCTTTATCAGCACGTCTGTCGAAGCAGTCGTATGGGAGACAACAGTGATCAAAACCTTTCAACGGACGAAATTTACCATGAAATGGAGGTGCTTGAGCCATACACTACGGGGGAACTTGCCTCGTATTTCGGTGCCCCGAAAGACCGCGTTCGCAAGTTATTACAACGACTCTCTCACTCGGGGAAGCTTCGAAAGAAGGAACCCGAGCCGAAGCAGGCAATCTGGATTCGAGAGGCACCAATTCATGAGTGTGCAAACTGCGGGTACAAATATGAAGTCAAATTTCTCCATCCCGTTCTATCCGCAGTCCAGTTCTGTCCCCGGTGTGGAGAACAAGTATAGCGAGGGAGCTCGCCACATATGAACGTCTTTGTACCCGTCCAGTATCCGCTCACAGAAACCAACAAACAGGCGATCCAGCGAGGGATTGACCTCGTAGAAGATGACGATGTGTCGGAACTGCTCATCTTCCACATGAATGAGGTACAGACAGACCGGCGTATCAATCGACAATCGTTACGCGACGCTGTCGAGACCTCGTTTGACGGGCTCACTGCGAGTTACGTCGTGCGGGACGGATTTGTTGCTGAAGAGGCACTCATCGAAGCGGCGATCCAGTTCGATATGGATTATATTGTCCTGAGCAAGTATCGTCGTGACCGGTGGAAGCGACTTCTCGAAGAGGTTCTCAATCTGGATCAGGATCCCCAACAACTCCTTCACGAACGGACGGGGATCACAGTTGAGGTTATTACTGAGGACGAACACGAGTCCAGCAACGCATGAGTACGTCGCTTCTGTCACGAGTACGGGATCGTTGGATGGGCTGGAAAGCACTCGGACTCCGTGTGACTATCACCCTCACTGCCGCCGTCGCGTTACTCTCTGTCGTGACGGGAATCGCAAATATCAGTGCGCAGTCGGTTGCCGGCCCAATCGCCGAGTTCATCCCACTCGCAATCCAGCGAACGGCCGGATTTACCGGGGCATTGACCGGTTTTCTCATGATCGGGAGTGCGTACGGGATGCGCCGCAGGCTTCGGGTTGCCTGGTACTCGACTGTCGTTCTGTTGCCCGTCACGGCACTCCAGGGCGTGTTACAGTCGAGCCCGCTCTCGGTGCCGCTGATCGTTCTGTCCATCTTGGCGATGCCGAACGTCCTGTACAATCGCAGGCAATTCGAACGAGCGGTCGAATTAACGACCGCTCAAATTGCCGCCGGGATGGCTATCATTGGTGCACAGATTTACGGAACCGCTGGAGCCTACGCGCTCCGCGAGGACTTCACGAGTATCAGCACCCTCGTCGATGCGTTTTATTACACGCTCGTCACCGCGAGTACGGTCGGATACGGTGACGCTGCACCGACTTCGCAGGTCGCGCGCCTATTCGGGATGTCCGTCGTCATCATCGGAACAGCCAGTTTCGCGGTTGCGCTCGGAACACTCTTGGGGCCACTCGTCCAAGCACGCTTTGCGAAAGCACTCGGAAGAATGTCTGAAGACGAACTCAGCCTCCTCGACGATCACATACTCCTCCTCGGATACAGTGAAATCGTTCAGGTGATACTCGACGACATCCAGAATCGGGGCGACGTGCTCGTCGTCTCGCCCGACAGAGAGGCCGTACGCAACCTAACGGATCGGGGCGTCAATGCACTCACTGCGGAGCCTGATGATGAGGACTCTCTCCATGAGGCCGGTGTTGAGCGTGCTCGAACAGTTGTCGTCGCAACAAACGACGACGCAGCCGATGCACTGACGATACTGACCGTTCGGCAACTCAACCCCGATATCAAGATACTCGCTGTTGCCACCAACCGCGAGAACATGAAGAAACTGGAACGTGCAGGTGCAAACACTGTCGTGAGCCCGGCAGTCATCGCCGCACGGCAACTCGTGGATTCGGCTCTCGGAGCCGACTCCGAGAACGGATTTGACCTTCTGAACGAGCAGCGCGATGATGGTACAGATACCTCATAACCGCAGTCTCTTACTCAGAGAATTTTGCTAAGTAACCGGATCGTTGGGGGGAGCGTAACACGTAGCAGTGCTCCACCGAACCCGAGGCTAATAAACCCCATCAAGATGGCGAACTGTGACCTGTCGGTCTCGACTCCGACGAGAAAGTGATACAAAACGAGTGAGCCGGAACTTTGGACTAGAAACAGCCCGGTTACGCCTCCTCCAATCACGAAGAACGGGTCTGATTCAAGCGATAAGAACGGATATGGTGGATTGAGAACTCCCAAAAACCCTGCAGTAAGGCCTATCACAATATAGAGTAGAAACAAACTCGCAAAGAAGAGCATACCATACAAACCAATACGAAAAGATGTCTCCAGATACGTCTCAAGAAGAGTTACGAACCTGACTATTCGTGAGTGGGATGGTTCCATTCTGTTGGAAGCGGTGTTTCTTCGGTGAATGGTACGTCAGTAGCGGTTATCAAGCCATTGCAGCGAGCACGTACGAGCAAAAAACTGGCTGGATGATATGTCGAACAGGTCCCCGACACCCCTGATATTTAGTGTGTAGCAGACAGGACCGCTATTATGGCTGATGAGCCGCCATCTTCTGCACAGACAGGAGAATCACAAGTAACCGAAGAACTCAATCCCGAAATCGGGCTTCTCGGTGCGCTGGCCATCGGCGTCGGAACGATGATCGCGGCCGGAATCTTCGTCCTGTCCGGGCTGGCTGTGAGCAACGTCGGCGCAGTCGCTATCGGCTCGTTCCTCCTCGCGGCCGTCGTCGCCGGGTTCACTGCCGCCTCGTACGCGGAGTTCTCCTCGATTTATCAGGAAAGCGGCGGCGGCTACATGTACGTCGCCAACACGTTCGACAGCAATCTCACCTACATCATGGGCTGGACGATGATCCTCGGCTATCCCGCCAGTGCCGCCTTCTACCTCGCCAGTTTCTCCGAGTGGTTCTATCGCTTCATCTTCCCCGTTCTTTCGATCCCCCGCGCCCTCCCGTTCTGGATTCCCGGACTCGTCATCCTCGGCCTCCTCATCGTCCTCAACATGAAGGGAACCGAAGAGTCCAACCAGTTCCAGATCATCGTGACCGGACTGAAAGTCGCCCTCCTCATCCTCTTTCTGTACGGCGGCCTCCAGACGTTCGAGACTAGCGTCATCATGACGTCGGTCGCCGAAAACATCGACCGGGTCACGCAGATCGGGTTGACCAGCGCCCTCGTGTTCATCACGTTCTTCGGGTTCTCCGCGATCACCACCAATGCGGAGGAAATCAAAGACCCCGGAACGACGATCCCCCGTGCGATCTACCTCAGCATGGGCATCGTGACGGTCATCTACGCGCTGGTCGTGCTCGTTATCGTCCTCGCCGTCAACGATGCCGCATTCCTGGACTTTCTCACAGACAATGTCCAGATCGGTGGGTTGGCCCCCGCGGAGTTCGTCGCCGAAAATGGCGAAGTGTCCATGGGCTACGCCGCGCAGTACTACCTCGGTCCGCTCGGGTTCTACGTTATCATCGTCGGTGCACTGGTCTCGATGCTCTCGGCGGCGAACGCGACCATCATGGCGGGGTCACGGGTCAAACTCGCCATGGCGCGCCGGAACCACCTTCCCCGGGGATTCGAGGATGTGCATCCTGACTTCAACACGCCCTACAAGGCCGTCCTCCTCACGGGCGGGGTCATCCTCACGTATATCGTCGTGTTCGCGGTCATCTTCGGCGAAGCGGCCGGAAGCGAACCACTGTTCGGCCTCCATCTCGGGATCGAAGGACTCGCCCAATTCGCCAATTTCCTGCTGCTCACCGGGCTGAGTATCGTCAACATCGCGCTGATTCAATCCCGCCGAAAGTACCCCGACCTCGACCGTGGCTTCAGAGTGCCCCTCGTTCCCGTTATCCCGGCTATTGCGGTCCTCGCAAACCTCGGACTGCTCGTCAACGTCGGGCTCACGGCGTTGCTGATCGGCCTCGGCGTGGAAGTACTCGGAGTCGTCGTCTGGTTCGTCTGGAAGAGCCGAACGCCGCCGGTCGAGGAACTCGAAGAGCAAACCCCGACTGCCGTCGCGGAGTACCGGTCGTCGGGTGAGGACTATCAGGTCGTCGTCCCGATAGCCAATCCACGTAACGCCCGCCAGTTGATGCGGACGGCAATGACGCTCGCTGAGGACAACGACGGTGAGATACTGGTCATGAGCGTCGTGACCGTTCCCGACCAGACACCGCTCTCACGAGGGCGTGAACAGACCGACGAGAAACGCGAGGTGCTCGACCAGGCAATGGACCTCGCCGAAGAGCGTGATGTCCCGGTAAGCGGGACGATCCGCATTGGTCACAACGCTGCCGACGCTATCCTGAATACGATCACACAGCATGATAGCGATGCGGTCATCGTCGGGTGGAAAGGCCGCCGGTCAAAGCGACGCGACGTCGTCCTCGGAACGAACGTCGATCGAGTGGTCCAGGAGGCCGATTGCGATGTCTTTGTCGAGAAAATCGGGATGGATGCTGATGGGGTAGTGGACTCGATTCTGGTGCCGGTCGCGGGGGGCCCACACGCCGAACTCGCAATCGAGACTGCAGGCGCAATCGCCAGACACACAGGGGCCACCATCCACGCAATATACGTGATCGACCCGGACCCTTCGGCAGAGACCCGTCAGCGAGACGACTCGATGCTCGCTGACCGAACAGCGACACTCGAAGACGCCACAGTCGAAACGACGCTGCTGGAAAGCGCCGATGTTGTCGGTGCGCTCGTCGAGGAAAGTGCAGACCACGACCTCACGATCATCGGTGCGACGAGAGAAGGTGTAATTCAAAAATTTGTGTTCGGAACGATTCCGGAGACGGTCGCAGAGCGTGCACCGACAACCGTCATCATGACCAAACGAGAGCTCGACGTCAAAACACGGCTGCAAGAATCGCTGGACAAACTCCGGGAACGTGTGCGTGGCTCCCCGAATGCGATAGAGCAAAACGGCATAGGAGATAATGCCCGTGACTGAGTGGGACCCATTGCGCGTGGAGTACACGACGGTTGCAGAGCTCATCGATTTTATCACGTATACTGTCGAAAGTATCAGTCTCGGGTTCGATCGGTGGGAGGAAGAATATGTCCGGGGACCGGGACTGTATTTCGTGGTCGTGACTGGCGTTCATTCTGGCGACTACGCGGATCCATTGGGTGAGAACACGTGGCCGGTGGAGACCTGTCGGGTCGTCACGGAGAACCTCGACGGGTTCGTCGAGGCGGCGGAAACTGTTGGGCACACACGTGATGGCGCGGTCATCATCAGTACGGATGGGACCATCCAGAAACAGATGGTCCGCATCAAAAGCCAAAGTGACAGCGAGAAACGGACGGCTGAGAACGAGGCGGTCGAATATGCTGACTGGATGGGAACGAAGCACTTGAGCGCGATCGAGGTATCCGTCCGCGAGGAAGTGGTGGCAGCCATCACACTGAGCGAGGAGAATGGTCGGATGTCCGTCTTTCAGGACGGGGAGTATGATGATTATCAACGCGACGAGCTCGGTGGTGTGTGGCGTCCCACTGACTGAGCGGGGATTGGCCTCGTATACAGTCAACTGATGCAGTCACTCAGAGCCCGAGTGAGCGGTTTGTTCAGTACAGATCTATAGCGTGTCATAGAAGCTTTCACAGACGATCTACAGCGGTGTAACCTAAGTAGTGAAATGTTGAGAGAGATGTGGTTACGGAAGGCAGTGCAAGATATAGAGCAGGGAGTCAGCACACGACCGTGGTCTCCTCAGGGTCAAAAGACCAAGACACGGGCTGCAGATTCCATGCGAAATCTTCGCACCCGATCGTGACAGACAGAAGTTACACCAGTCATTCTGAGAGCTTTATCTGCCGATTCACTGTCTTACGATATTTTTATTCCTGGTGTCTCGGAACCCATAGGTGTGACTCCAACCGACGACGTCACCGTTCTGGTGCCAGTCGATATCTCCGGCAGTTACTCACTGCCAGTGCCGGTCCTAGAGCTGTTGTCGTCGGTACATGTCGTTGTGCTGGGATACTACCCGGTCCCGAGCCAGGCTGCCCCCGCACAGATCAAACACCAGCACGAAGCGAGTGCCAGACGACAGCTAGAGGCGGTCGCCAACCATTTGAGTAATCACGCAGACGCGGTCACCGACATCCTTGTATTCACTCACGACCGCGACGAGTCGGTCGATCGCATCGCCGACACCTACGATGTTGATGCGATACTCACTCCCGGGGAGGGCGCATCCATCAACCGCCTTCTGGTGCCCCTGCGGGGAGATTCGAACATCGAGAACATCCTGTCGTTGGTCACGGCCCTTCTCAATGCGACGAACGCGAGCGCGACACTGTTCCACTCCGTAGACGCAAGCGACTCCGACGGACACGGCGAGGGCATCCTTGAGGCAGCCGTCGACAATCTGGCCGGTAGGGGGATCGATCGCAGTCGGATCGACAAACAACTATCGACGGACGACGACACCGTTAGTGATATTCTCACGGCCGAGGACGGGTACGACGTTCTGGTCATCGGCGAGTCGGAACCCTCCCTCCGGGACCGCATCCTCGGGCGAGTTCCGTCCCGGCTTCTCTCGAATACGCCGAAACCAGTCTTCGTCGTCCGTGACACGAACGGCACTACCACGGATTCCTGACGATGGGTGTCGATAGCGGGCAACTTGAGCGGAACCTGGGCTTTCTCGAAGCGATGACGCTGGGCGGCGGGACGATGATCGGTGCCGGTATCTTCATCCTGCCGGGGCTGGCCGCGGAAGGGGCTGGTCCGGCGAGTGCAATCTCATTTCTCATCGCCGGCTTCGTCGCGTTGCTCGCCGCCCTCTCGCTGGCGGAACTCGCGACTGGGATGCCCGTCGCCGGGGGGAGCTATCACTACGTCAACCGCGCCCTCGGTGGCCTCTTCGGGAGTATCGTCGGCTGGGGGATGTGGACCGGACTCATGTTCGCCAGCGCGTTCTACATGATCGGCTTCGGCCAGTACATCGTCGGGCCGTTGGCCGTTCTCGATGGGCGCGCGCTCATCGTCCTGCTGGGCGTACTCGGCCTCGGTCTGATCGTCGGGATCAACTACTATGGCACCGACGAGTCCAGCGGTGCCCAGAACATCATGATCGGGACCGAGTTCGCGATCGTTTTGGCCTATGTCGCTCTCGGCGTGTTCTTCATCGATCCCGCCAACCTCCGGGAGTTCGCACCGACCGGTGCGACCGGTATCGTCGCGACCACCGGGACCGTCTTCGTCACGTATCTGGGCTTCGAGATCATCGCGACCGTCGCGGGTGAGATCAAACGACCTGGGAAGCTCATCCCGCTGACGATGGTTCTGTCGGTCGTCTCGGTGACTCTCCTGTACGCCATCATCATGCTGGTCAGCACGGGCGTCGTCCCCTATCAGGAACTGGGTGACTCGCTGGTGCCCGTCTCCGACGTTGCAGAGATCTCGATGTTTGGGACTATCGGTGTCGGGGCGGTCACGTTTGCCGCGGCCATTGCTGCGATCTCCAGTTCGAACTCCTCGATCCTCGCGGCCTCCCGCGTTATTTTTGCGATGGGCCGGGACAGCCTGATGAGCGAGCGCCTGAACGTCACTCACCACCGCTTCAGCACACCCCACCGTGCCATCATCACAACGGGGTGTGTCACCGGTGGACTCATCCTGCTGGGTCTGCGTGTCCAGGAGATCGTCGCCCTGCTCGCACAGGTGGCGAGTTTCAGCTTCCTGCTCACGTACGCGCTTGTCCACGTCGCTGTCGTCGTCTTCCGGAATGCTGATCCCGACGCCTACGACCCCGACTTCGAGTTGCCCGGTCTCCTGTACCCGACCGTCCCGATTTTGGGTATCGCGATGGCAGCACTCGTCATCTCCCAGATGCGAACACCAGTCATCGTCGTCGGGATCGGCATCGTGGCACTGGGCGTCCTCTGGTACGTGGTCTACGCCCGTGACCGTGCCGTCGAAGAGGGACTCGTCGACGACGCTCTCGACAGCCTCCGTGACGAGATCCCGGTTCCCTTGCCAGGGTCGGCACCCCCCTCGGCGGCCGAGGAGACGTACACGGTCGTCGTTCCCGTCGCCAACCCCGAGACACAGCACGGCCTCTTGCGACTCGCAGCAGCCAGCGCCCGCGCACACGCCGACGAGCGATCGCCCGAACTGGTGGCGATGAACGTCATCGAGGCCGAGGCCTCATCCCACCGAAACATCGAGTCCGAGCGCGTCGATCACCAGCACGCCTTGCTGGAGGAAGTCCACGACATCACCGACGAGATGGACCTCATCGTGCGCACGCGAGCACTCGTCGAGCCGGACGCCGGCGAGACCATCGTCAGGGTAGCGACTGAAGAAGACGCCGATCAGGTCCTCATGGGATGGAACGGGGTTCTGGCTCGTGACGAGCACGTCTTCGGCGCGACACTGGACCCGGTTATCGCGGACGCACCATGTGACGTGTCGCTGATCGAGATCAAGCCCGGCAATATCGGACAACCGGTCGCCCTCGCCGGTCCCGGACCCCACGCACCGAAAGCCGCCCAACGTGCCGTCGAGTTCGCAACGGTCCAGGGGACGACACCCGTGTTACTCAACGTGCAATCACCGGCTCCCGGTGAGGACGCCGACCCGCGCCAGCGCGGGCACGAGGCGATTGCCTGGGTCGCCGACAGGGCGGGGCTAGACCGCGACGACTACGAGCCACGAGTCGTCGTCAACGAAGAGACCGAAGCTGCGATTCTCGACGCAGTTGACGACTTCGACACTGTCTGTGTTGGTCTCTCCGAGAAAGATGCCACGTCACGCATCCTCTTTGGCTCTATCGCAGAGCGCATCAGCCAGCAAGCGCCCGGCAACGTCGGTATCATCCGAGGCACTGAAGAGGAGACTGCGGCGAATACAGCCACGGAATCGTTGGTCCGACAAGCGTGAAAGAGACGGGACAAACAGTCAGTAGTTTCCGGTCGTTCAGTTCAAACAGGCTGGTCTAATCTCCTCAAAACTGACATCCACCTGAGAAGTCGGTCTGGGGTCAAGAAGGACTTTTTAGTAGGTCTCATCCGATAGTCACCCCAATGATCGTATTGAGTGGGAGTCTATGAGAGTGATTGTCGTCGGTGCTGGTGAAGTCGGGTCGAATATTGCAACCAGCCTCGTCGAAAATCACGATGTTATCGTCGTCGATGTTGACGCCGAAAAAGTCGAGGAACTCACCTACTCAAATGATATATTGGCGATTGAAGGTGATGGAACTTCGCTGAAGGTACTCCGAGAGGCTGGCATCGCCGAAGCAGATATGCTTATTGCCAGTACAGACGACGATGAGACCAACCTCGTCACCTGTGGAACCGCAAAAACAACCGGTGATGTCTTTACTATTGCTAGGACTCGAAACGCGAATTTCTTTAGGACGTGGTCAGAGTACGAGGGCGCATTCGGCGTCGACTTCATGGTTTCGACGAATATCCTCACAGCAAATGATATCGTCCGTGTGGTTGGTCTCCCAGCGGCAATTGATGTCGACCCGTTCGCTGGCGGGCTCGTCCAGATGGCCGAGTTCGAGGTGATGGCAGGAAGTGACATCGCAGGACAGAGTGTCGAACAAGCGGATAAATTCGATTCGATCACGTTCGCAGCCCTAGTTCAGGATGGCGATGTCCGAATCGCTCGTGGGGAGACGCGTATAGAAGCTGGGAACAGGGTGATCGTCATCGGCAGTCCAGAGAGTGTCCAATCCTTTTCGAGAACGGTCGCCTCACCTGAATCCTCAGAGGGGGGCCACGATATCGTCATCGTCGGTGGGAGCGACATCGGATATCACACGGCTAAGCTGCTCGAAGAACGTGGTATCGAACCCCGGTTAATCGAACAAGATGCGGACCGTGGTCGAGAACTCGCCGAAGACCTCCCCGGAACAATCGTGTTGGAACACGATGCGACAGATACAGATTTCCTCGTCGGGGAACAGATCGACCGGGCGGACGCAGTCATCGCAGCAACCGACAGCGACGAAAAGAACCTCCTCGTCTCACTGCTCGCACAAAACATTGGAGTTCGCCGAACAGTCGCCGTTGTCGAGGAAGGGCAATACGGCGGCTTATTCGAGGCGATCGGGATCGATGTCGCAATCAATCCACGTGAAGCGACTGCGGAGGAGATTATCCGCTTCACACAGAAGGGGCAGGTTGAAAACCTCTCACTCATCGAAGGTCGCCAAGCAGAGGTGGTGGAAATCGAGGTCGATGAGGATAGCGTTCTTACCGGTCGGTCCATCCGGGAGAGCGTTACCGAACTCCCAGCCGATATCGTCATTGGGGCGATCACTCGCGACCAAGAATTCATCGTTCCCCGTGGCGAAACCGTCATTGAACCGGGCGATCACGTCGTTCTCTTTGTGGCCACAGATGTTCTGTCTCCCGTTATGGATGTTGTATGAGGATTCGCGTTGATTGGCGGGTTAGCTGCCGACTGGTTGGTACGATCCTCAAGTGGCTGTGGGTGCCACTACTCATTCCACTTGGAATCGCTCTCTATGACGGAACGGCGGTGCTCCCGTTCGCTCTCCCGATACTTGGAACAGCACTCCTCGGACTCGGTCTCGAACAGTTGACCGACGAGCAAGATCTCCGTGCCCGAGAGGCCTTTCTAATGGTCTCATTGACGTGGCTGAGCATCGCTCTCGTCGGTTCCGTCCCATTTCTGCTGGCTGGGGAAGGCGCTCTCGCTGAACCTGTGAACGCGCTCTTCGAGAGTATGAGCGGTATCACGACGACCGGCGCAACGGTTATCGTGAATTTCGACCGCCACTCACGAGCCATCCTTATGTGGCGAGCTGTGCTTCAGTGGCTCGGTGGGCTCGGAATCCTCGTGCTAGCCACGGCGGTCCTCTCCCAGTTATCAGTCGGTGGGGCACAGCTCATGGAGACGGAAACCCAGACACAGGACGTCGACAAACTCACTCCCAAAATTTCGGAAACGGCCGCTCTTCTCTGGAAGCTCTATATCGGCCTGACCGGGCTCCAAGTGGCAGTTCTCTACGGGTTTCACTTGCTTGGATATGCACCGGAGATGACGTTGTACGATGCGATTGCGCACGCATTCACGACGATCGCGACGAGTGGTTTTTCACCGCGGGGCGACAGTATCGCTGCCTTCTCTCCTGCTGTGCAGTGGGCGATTATTCCGTTCATGGCGATCGGTGCAACCAGTTTCGTGTTGCTCTACTTCGTCTTCCAAGGAAACTTCGACCGGCTTCGGAACAGCGATGAGTTTCGGTTCTACGTCGCGATTCTCGGATTCTTCTCCCTCGGTGTTGGCGGAATGCTATTCGCGAACGGCGGTCCATATACGAACCTCGAAGAGATCGCTCGACATGCTATCTTCCAGGTTGTCTCAATCGTCACAACCACTGGCTACGCGAGTACGGACTTCAACCTCTGGTCGGCGGGGCCCAAACACCTCCTGTTCGTCTGTATGTTCATCGGTGGGATGGCCGGCAGTACAACCTGTTCGATTAAAACGCTGCGCTGGTTGGTCGTCGTGAAGGCGTTTCGGCGCGACCTGTTTACCGCAGCCAGTCCAAGCGCGATTCGCCCAGTCCGACTGAGCGGATCCGTCATCGATGAAGAGACGGTTCGGGATATCTATGCTTACACCCTGGTCAGCCTCGTGTTTTTCATCCTGGCGACGATCATCGTCGTGCTCGACGCCTCCCGTGTACAATTAACCGTCTCTGAATTTGAGGCGATGAGTGCTGCAGCGGCCACGTTCTTTAATATCGGCCCGGCGTTCGGTATCGCAGGCCCACTCGAGAGCTACGAGACGTTCCCCGAATCGACGAAGCTTGTCATGACCTTCCTTATGTGGGTTGGGCGAATCGAAATCATTCCGGTGCTTGTGTTATTGACACCGTCCTACTGGCGGTCGTGAAAAGTGGGGAGTAGCGACACTAATCCAGCTAAGTCCCACATTGGGGCACAGACGGACTGAAGTGAGGATTGAATGAAGGGACTTGACCTGAAACTCAGAGCCCAGTTTCCACATTCGTAGACGGAAGGTTCTCGAATTCAAATCGGCCTATCTGGCTCCGGTTTTTCCGAACATTATCTTCTGCGACGAACTTGTTCAGGAACGACCAAATGAGCTGTCAAGCCCGGTTTCCGGTGAGACTGAATAGCTTCTGACTATCTTGCACGGTTAATCATGTCTGCCAAGTTAAGGTTCATCATTGGAAACCATCCCAAGAACGCAGGAAGGTACACACCGAGTGAGCGGTCGATTAGGATTGCCGCAACGGCGACCTCTTCGGAGACACCTAGACTAACAAATACTAAAGTCGCGGAAGCTTCCGCAACGCCGACGCCACCTGGCGTGAGTGGTAAAATTGTGACGCTATAGGCCATCACGAGCACAAGCGGAAGTAACCAGGCAGGGGTAAACGTGGATCCCAATTTTTCAAACAAGAGCCAAACCCGAAGTCCAGGGAATATCATCAGCGTACCCGCCCATGCAAGTGCATAGGGTATGACCACAGTTGGGTTCGCGGACAAATTCCGGAACAAAGCTGCTGACTCGGAGGTAAATGAGGGAAGTTTGCTGACCAGTGACGCTGCCTTTTCACCAACGGCTGGAAGTCGTTTGATGAAAATCTGAAGTCGTGAGAATACGACACTAGCAGAGTCAAGTCGACGGCCGGCCAGCAATACGACGATCCCAGCAGTAAGATACATTGCAGTCGAAAGAACGATGATTACGAGCAGTCCACGCGGTAGTTTCGTTGCGAGGAGTCCAGATCCTATGAGGGTGATAGTGCCGTACAAAATAGCATATAGCGCCGTGTTCAGTCCAGCAATGGTGACAGCCTCTGGCCAGTCAGTGTCCGTGTAATGGTGGATGACAACTGGTGCAACCGAGTGACCAGATACTTTTGAGGGGACAACATGGTTGATAGACTTTATGACAAGATCGATGTATACTGCAGTTAGAAATCGTGTTTTATTTTGCCCATTTAGAAGGACGTGCCACGACGAGAACCGAGATCCAAATTCCAGTATCGTGATAACTATAATTGCAACCAGAACAATAACGTCTAAGGACGCTAACAATGTGATTATTCGCTGGTGATCGATCTCCTGAAGTATATACGCGAATGCTCCTACTGCTATCCCGTACTTTAGTATCTTTAGAGCGAATTGCTTCAGCCGAGACAATTTTTCCCTTTGCATCTGGTTATTATGGTTAGCGTCAGATTTTGAGGGTACATTCTCAAGCTCTGATTCCGCCGAATCCGCCGGATCAGACGGGGTATTTCCGTTTGTCATAGTAGGTCCGTCGGTTCCGTCTTATTAGACTACCCGGAATCAGCTACCAAACCCTTCCGTTCACGGGCTTTTGGCCGTGTCCCTATATGACGGTGTTCTCGTCGAAGCAAAAAGACTATATCTCTCTTGAAGAAGGGGGGCGACATGCAAAAACTTCGAGAGATGGTTCGGAGATTGAGTGACATCTCCTTTCTTTCTAGTCCAGACTATGAATGTCCAAACTGCGAAACTACGGTTAAGTCACAACACGAAGAGTGTCCATCCTGTGGCCGACAGTTGCTCTAACTCCGAATATCTGTTATATGTTGATGAGACAGTCAGTTCTATGGTTTTGCAGGGAAGCGAAATACAAGTTCTGTTCTGGAAATAAACTCCTTCAAAATTGTGTTTGGATTGTAGGGACTGACTTATGAACCGGGATCAAGTACGCGCGACTGCACTCGGATTTCTCGGCGTGTTTGCCGTCCTTGGAATATTGGTATATCTTGTCGGCGCAGAGGGATTCATTCAGGAACTTGCTGATGCTAATCGCCGTATCGTTGCACTCATCGTCGTAGTTACACTCGGATGGCTCGCTGCGTGGGGAATTGGTCTTCGGACGGTCCTTGCAGTGATGGGTATCGAGATCTCATTCTTACGGTCGTTTTTCATCCTCAACGGGGCAATGTTCTCGAACAACGTCACCCCATTTGGGCAGGCGGGTGGTGAACCGGTGACCGCACTGCTCATCTCGAAAGTAACTGACTCTGAATACGAGCAAGGGCTGGCAGCTATCGCAAGCGTAGATACCCTCAACTTCATTCCCTCAGTGACGTTCGCACTGGTTGGTGCCGGGTATTTTGCCACCAAAACGTCGTTCGGGCGACGCCTGCAATTCCTCGTCGCTGGTATCATTATCCTTGCCATAGTAGCCTCCACCGTCGGATATCTTTCGTGGCGAAGACGAACTCGGGTACAGTCGTGGATCGTTCGAATTCTCACGCCGGGTCTCAAACGGTTAGGTGGGATTCTCCCGCGGATGCAATCCCCCACCCGGCAAGCGATTCGCTCTCGAGTAAGGCATTTTGTCGTCGCTATAGAGCGCGTGGCGGGGGATCGTCGGGGAATTATTGTTGCACTCGCTGCCTCGACAGCTGGCTGGATCCTCCAGATGGTAGCTCTCTGGCTAGCCTTTGTGGCGATCGGTTCTCCGATTCCGTTCTCCGTCCTGTTATTCGTAATCCCAGTAGGGGCTCTCGCTGCGGTCACACCGCTTCCAGGTGGCGCTGGTGGCATAGAGGCAGTACTCGTCGGCGTGCTCACTACCCTTCCTGAACTGGCGATTGGAGGAGGGACCGCCTTCGCCGCTGTCGCTATTTTTCGGGGAGCAGTCTATTGGGTTCCTGTGACTATTGGTGGCGTGGTGATGGGTGTCGTAGGCGTTGACGCTGTTTGATACACGTTCTTTGTTTCAAAGAAGTCTGCAACCATACCACGGATTAATACTCTACAGCCCAACCACCGGACAAGGATCCAGAGTGCACTCGTACCTCCGCGAATATCTCCGGCGTCTTCGCGTACTCGCATGGAACAAGCGAGAGCAGCGACTGCGGGCGTTTCTTCGGATATATATCTTCTTGATAGCCTACACCATTATCTTCATCTCGATTCCGGTCCTCGTGGCGCCATCTGGCGACACCCTCTTTCGGTCTGCTTTGCTTCGCACGATACTCACTGTCTGTGTGATTGGGCTCCTATTTGGGGCAGCAACCTACGTCGACAAACGTCCCATTCGCTCCTTTGGACTCGAAATTAACAGGCGGTGGGGAGTTGACGCACTTGTTGGTCTCATAATTGGGAGCGCAATCCCGACAGTAGCAACTGTACTCGGACTCCTTGGTGGCTGGATAACGGTTGGTGAAATAGTTTACACTCCAACAGCCACTTATCTTCGAGATCTCGGGTTTGCTATCGTTATTACAGTGGGCATCGCGGTCGTTGAAGAACTCGTCTTTCGGGGGTACATACTCTCAAACGCTATCGAAGGACTTGATTTTCGATGGCTGTCCCAGCCCGTGACGATCGCCACTGCATTGGGTTTGTCCGCGCTTCTATTCGCACTCACACATCCAGCACCTGAGCTCGCCAATGGTCTCCATTTCCTGAGTGCCGGGCTCTTTCTGGGCCTCGCGTATCTTCTTTCGGGACAGCTCGCCCTCCCAATCGGCATCCACGCTGGGTTCAATTTTGTTTCTGCGTACGTCTTTCCGACCGCAGCTGATCCATCATTCGCCGTTATTTCCCTCTCTACCACTGGACCTGACTGGCTTATATCTCAGACCGGACTCATACAGGCAGGACTCCAAATCCCGGCCGCCCTCGCGATAGTATGCTATCTGTGGTGGCGGACTGGCTCTTATAGTATTAGTGCAGACATCACGTCTAGACTCAAGACCAGATAGATGATCATCAAGCGGATCCATTCATAGGCTGATGTCATCGACCTCCGAAAGACGCGTATCAGTGCCGGGGACGGCAACTTGATCGTCCTTCCAAACCGGGATGCCGAAAAACATGGACAAACCAGTCCGTACCTCAGCGTCCAGACAAGTCGAGCCAGACAACTGATTAGTGGTAGGTAATCATATTACCAACTTCGTGATTAGAGCTACCGAACTGTAATTACGCTGCTCGGTCCATTACGACTATGAAGGTTTTCGAGACACAGTTACCCGGCGTCGGACGTCGATATCAGGTCTCGTTTCCCGACGGAGGGACGTTCACCATCGTCGTTCACAACGACGGCTCACGGAAAGTGTTCTGGCGAGACGATCCGGATGGCGACAGCGAGGAACTATTCACAGCAGGCGAGCGTGACGCACAGAAACTCGCAGAGATTTTCGAGGGAGTCTTCTTCGAGCCCGTCGCTGATGACCTCGACGACGCACTCTCCGGGGCTCGTGTCAAATGGGTGGCTATCCCGGATGACTCACCCGTTGTCGGACAGACTATCGGCGACGTGGGCATCCGAACGCGGACGGGGATCTCAATTCTCGCCATCGAACGCGCTGACCAAATCATAGCCAACCCGACGCCAGAAACGCAATTATTGGCGGATGACGTCATAGTCGTCGTCGGTGAAGACGACGCACATCAGGAACTCGATACCCTGCTCTCTCGATCCTGAAGGTCTACTGGAAATGACTCTCCCATCGGAACAATAATCCACTCAGAGAGAGGTGTCGTATCTGTGGCCCCGACGAGTCTCATACTCTCGGCTGGAATCTTTCTCACCATCCTTGCTATCGGGGGACTGATCGCCGTTCGAATCGGCCAGTCAGTCATTCCGGCGTACATTATCGTTGGGATTCTTATCGGCCCGTTCGCTCCCTCGCCCGGCGGGGTCTCTTTCACGGTAGTCGAATCGACGGAATTCATCCGTTTGTTGGCCGATCTTGGTGTGATCTTTCTGCTGTTTTTCGTGGGCCTGGAATTGAGTTTGACGTCGCTGATTCAGAAGCGGTCGCAGTTCCTTCGTGCCGGTGCGATCGACGTCAGTGTCAGTTTCCCCCTCGGTATCTTGGTCGGACTGCTCTTCGGGTTCCCCCTCCTCGAATCGCTGTTCATCGGTCTTATCACGTTCAACTCCTCGACGGTCATCATCGCCAAATCGCTTCTTGATCTGGAATGGATCGTCAATCCGGAGAGCGAAGCGATCCTCGGCGTGATCGTCATCGAAGACATTCTCACTGCCGCCGTCTTTGCGATCCTCTCAGCAGTCCTCATCGGTGCCGCTGACATCGCCTCACTTGGTCGGACACTCGGACAGGCAGCAGTCGTCCTCGTCGTCCTGACGCTGTTCGCCTACTACGGTGGGGAGTGGCTTGACCGCGCGTTCGATATTCAGTCGAGCGAACTGTTTCTCCTCGGCGTCCTTGGCGTCACGGCGCTTGTCGCCGGATTGGGCTTTGCTGCTGGCGTCAGTGACGCAATCGTTGCGTTCCTGGTTGGCTTGGCGTTCGGGCAAACCTCGCACGTCAAGCGTATCGAATCGCTGCTCGCACCGAGTCGTGACTTCTTTGCGGCCGTCTTCTTTTTCGTTATCGGCCTCCAGACCGATCCCCGACTAGTCCTCTCTGTCGCAGGGTTCGTTCTCGTTGCGGTCGCAGTCACGGTAGCTGGACAGATCGTGAGTGGATATTTCGCCGGTCGGAGTTTCGGCCTCACGGTCCAACAGGCGTCGAAAATGTCGAGTGCGCTCGTCCCACGTGGGGAGTTTTCACTGGTGATCGCAGCGTTTCTCGTTACTGCCGGAACCAGCGAAGCGCTCCGTGAGACGATCCCGGCATTCACCGTCGGATACGTCCTGCTCACGAGTATTCTCGGAACAATCCTCATGCGAAACGCCCACCTCATCGAGCGCATCGCACGTCTGTATCACACCGACTGACGACGCGGTCAGGAATCGCCTGAAACCAGGTCAGTCAATGTGGCGTGTTCCTCACGTGTCCCGATGGCGACGAGGATATCTTCCTCGCTGAGTTCGAAATCAGCAGCCGGATTCGGGGTCGTTTCGGTTCCTCGCTGGATAGCGATTATCGTCGTGCCAGTCCGGCGTTTTATTTCGCTCTCTTGGAGCGTCGTCCCGGCGAGAGGGGAGTCTGCAGGTATCTCGATCCATTCGATGATAGCGTCGCCGAGCGGAACGGTTAACTCGTCTACGTTTACTGACTCGAAGTACGCCCCCTCAAGAATCGACCCGAGTTTGTTCGCCTCTTCGCCGGTGAGGTTGAGGAGTTTCTCGCCGTTCGCGTCTCGGCTGGCGCGTTTGTAGAGTTCACACCGACCGTCGTGATGGATAACGACCGACGCGAGACTGTCATCAGCTAGTTCGAGGTCAAACTTGCGTCCGACTCCGGGGAGGTCCGTCTCATAGACGCTCATATTTGCTGTCCGTCGCCGAACCGAATAATACTGTGGCCTCTACGCCTTGATGGGTGCGAAAATTAATTTGCTGACGCCATTTCGATTCAATTGAGCTCCGGTAGCGTATGCCGATCACGCCTGTGTTCAGGCAATCTCTCACGTCTGAGTCGAGTACTTATTTCGAATCTTTCTCAAGTTTTCGCGGGATTCAATACGGTGAGTCAGTGCCGCGTCGCTCACGCCGCTACGAGGAGGTTCACTTCTCGGGTTTGAGGCAATGCTCTCTTACGCCTGTCCTTTATCCCGTCATCGGCGACCAGCGGCTGGCAGCCAGCGAGATGCTGACACCGACGACGAACGCGACTGCGAGGTTGACGACGAGACCGATAACGCCAATACCAACGACCAAGAGAATCCCGTCGGTCTGGTTGATGCTCGTCCATCCGAGCTGAACGGCGATCAGCATCAGGATGACCCCGAGCATTGCTGTCGGGTAGACGGCAACCAGCCCGACAGCTAGCAGCGCGACCCCAACATAGCCGACTCCGAGAATGATGTTTGCTGTTGCCGTCCGTGCGCCGAAGGCGTATTTCCCGGCGATACCACCGCTCCCGTGACACATCGGCAACGCGCCGAAGGGGATTGCCACGAGATTCATCACCCCCATACTCGTCGAGAGTTCGTCGGGGGAGATATCACGGTCGAAGTAATCGTTAAGCAGGACCGACGCCACTAGCGCCGCATTGCCGACTGTCATCGCCAGCTGCCCGATTGCTCCTTCGACTGCCCCGAGCGTGAGCGTGAGTGAATGTATTTGCTGAAGGCCCTTGATCGGCGGAAGCGCAGGTGATGGGAGTCCCGTCTGGAAGATAGCGATCCCTCCCCCAAGGGCGAGAACGACAAGCGCACTAAGGTTCCAGTAACCAGCTGCGATCAATAGCACGGCCACACCGCCAGCGAGAGCTGCTAATTGAGGGTCGGCAAGCCCGAGACGAACCCCGGTCTCCAGCAATACGAGGGCGACCCCGAACTGAATACCCCTGACCACGGAATCGTGGATGTACTGTCCGAACCGGTCGAGGGTGTGGGTTTGCCCGATGACAAGCAGGACGGCGCTCACCAGCAGGCCTCCGAGGAGGAGTTCACCGGTCGTGATCGACCCCGCGATGACCAGAGCGGCCAGCGCCTTCATCGGCTCGATGGAGATGGGAACGCCGTAGTACAGTCCCCACACGACCTGGAAGACACCGAACCAGATGAGCATGACTGCCAGCGAAAGGTCGGTCAAGACTGCGACGGCGACCACGATCGGCAGGACTGTCACCGAATCGCCAATCGCGCCCGTCACCTCGTTCCAGGCAAAGTCGAGGTCGGTACGATCGCGTGAGGGGAACACACTCCGCACACGCGCTCGTAGTCAAGCGGTACGGAAGTAGATTAGCAACTCGGTCGTTTCGGGTCGTTCCTACACTTGGTCGCGCTGTTGAAGGTCGTCGAAGAACTGCTTGACGCGACGGTCGAGTTCGTCCCGCTGGTCACGGGTATCGGACGACGATAACTCCCACGTGGTGCTGTCACCGCTCCAGTCATCAGGGCGGAACTGTTCGACTGAGCAACCCATTGTTACGACGTGGTCTACGTCCTCGATATCCTCGGGGGTGATCGCACGGGGCGTACGGTCACTGATGTCGATACCGATCTCCTGCATCGCTTCGATGACTTCCTCGTGGACGCTGTCAGCCGGGTCAACGCCACCGGTGATGATCTCGATGTCCAGTCCCAGCTTGTCACGCTTCCGTTCGGCGAAGGCAGTTGCCATCTGACTCCGACCGGCGTTGCCAACACAGACGAATGCGAGTTTTGTCATCGTGTCGAACAAGGAGAGGAACATACAAGAGCATTCACTTTACTCAGTTCGCAGACGTACTGAGCAGGTGATTCATCCTCGAAAACCCTGAAAATCAACAACCTTGTGAACTGTTCTATGATACCCTGCTGGGCTGTGTATACGCGCTCTCTATCGCTTTGTATCCCCCGAGACGATGCGGGAGAGATCTGCTCACCTCCCGTCTGTCGCTGTTCCCCAAAACGACGGCTTCGAAGTCCATGCTATCAGAAGAAGACAAACAGTCAGAAGTCAGTAGTACCGCCCATTCGTTCTCAGTGCATCACCAAGCAGTCTTTTCCGACTCCGGGACTGCCCACGATGATGGGGACGAACGTACCTCAATCGACGAGACCGGCTTCCTCGAACTCGATGATACCCCTTTCGAGACAACGCTGTTCGATCACGGAGTGGACATCGATACCAGGGCCCCGACTCCTCGTATCGAAACAGGCGGGAGTGACGAGTTCGTCGACGATCGTCCTGCCTCTGCTGTTCGCGAACGATTAGGAGGAGATCGTCAGGACTCTCAAGATCTCTCTCAGCAGGGGATGCTCTTCGCCAGTACGGATGCTGACCAGCGAACGCTCGACGGTGAGCAAGCGAGTGATCGTTTCCTGTTCGACCATCGGTGACAGCTGGATCGAACCGACGAGCAGGAGCACTAATCACAATCTATCGACTGGTTAGGCCAATTCGGAAACTATTCTGCGTTCTCTCCCTCGAAGTCACTTAAATAGGATGGTGGTCAACCCAGTGCGAGTCTCTTCAATGACTACCGACGACGAACGCAGATATAATCCATTCTACGATCCCGACGATTGCGACGCCGGGATCTTTCCCGACCACAACGGGACCTCAAACGACGAGGTCGACGAGGTCCATCCACTGGATGATGGGTTTGGAGACTTCTATGATCCCCCGTCGCCAGAAGATAGCCAGCGCCACAACGTAGGGTGTACCACTTGTGGAGTCACTCTCTCGAGTGACCGAGCTGAATGTGCTGTTTGTTCGACTTCAGATCGTCCAGATCCCACTGGGCCGAACGATCAGGCATCTGGAAACGACGTAGGAAGTCTCGATTCGCTCGTCGATCGATTGATCTTCGCAATAGTACCTGCCTCTTCTCGGTTCGAAGCAATCGTCCGTGGAACCCGAGGTTTACACCGGCGCGATACGAGTGGTAGCTTTCCGAGCGACTTTGAGGGTGAAACATTCGAGCTTGTTCACAACCTCAGCCGCCGAGAGCTCATACCGTACGCTCGTAGGTGGGGAGCTCTCCCAGATGCAGTACCAGTTGCCGCCAAGACGGGCCTCCAGCTGTTCACGCAGGCCAGAGAGCGGACATCATGGACCGATGGAGCGGAGGCCTCCGTCGACGGTCCGGCTGAGCGGGCGTATCTCTTCAGTGAAGAGGGGACTGCAATTCACGACCGAACTCAACTAGTCCCTCTCCTGGCTGAATATCTTGCTCCGAGCGATGAAGCGGATTGCTCAGTTACAGATATGGGGCGTGGAGAAGAGGAACTCTGGCTGGTTCCCGCAGTCGGTTTCAAAGCAGTTCGCAAAACCTCTCAGACCTCCCTCGACGTTTCGAAAGATGAGCGCGAGCGTCTCTATTGCGACGTGTGTACGAAACCACTGATTCACGAATATTGCGCTGATCACCGGCTTACTCCAGACACTGTCGACGGAAACCACCCCGAAGGAAACCCCACTGATCTCTATTCTGAGGCCGATGCTGTCACCTTCTTCATCTGGTCTTGTCGTAGATGTCGGACGGACAGATACGGGCCGGATCCCTACGAAGCGACGGAATGAACCGTCCGGCCCAGTAGTCTGGGCTTCTCCGCTGACCTCGCTTGATTTGTTGCTCCTCGAGAAGGCGGAGGAGAAGAGAAATGCTCCGCTTCACGTCTGTAACCGAACGAACCATCGACCTCATGGCGCTGCCTCTGCTCCACTGTACCAGCACAGTAGCAGATATAACGTCATCGAGTGGCATTGCCGCCCCTTGCTCAGGAGGTGACTCTTGGTGAAGGCGGAGACCCAGTCTGCTCAGTTACTCGTCTGTGGGACCTGTAGCGGTGAACGGTTCTCTTGGATAGTCCATCAGGTACAATACGGGACGGTCCATCGCTTGCCGGATAGCGAGCCGTTTGAAGAAGGCTGTAAGATGGGAGAAATCGTTGGTGACGACATTCAGAAGAACGGGCTATTCTGTGTTGCCTGTGAGGAATTCCGGTCCTATGACGATCTAGTGTTGGCGGACCGGACTCCGGAAAATCTTGGACAGACGGAACAGTAGGTGGCAGAACGGTTCTCCCCTCACCAGAGTAGAGTTCTAACACTGCGAGCCTGTGCGCCGCAGCTGACCATCGTCGACCCTTCCAACACTATGGCGAGTTCTGAGACAGAGGCATTTGAACCGTACGTCCAAAGTGATCTCTTCGCTTTCGGTGAGCGCCCGGAGGGTCTATCTTCTCCAGAAAGCCGGGATAGACAACATCACTGGGACTTGGCTCAGAAGGGTGGAGATCTCGAAAGGTCGGATACTGTCTCCTCATCTATCGAGAGTGCTCGACAAGCGAACTACGTTGCCTTCCTCTCGCGCCATCCGTTTGCAACTGAAGCACACGATCTGGGGTTCACGACTGGTGTACGAGAAGACTGTCGGCTTCAAACGGACGGCTTGCCGAACGTCAGCGTTCCCCTCTCTATGCTCGACAATGATTTTAAGCGACCTGACCTTGGGCGGTATCTTTCTTGTTTCCGGTCGCTGGAGCCAGATATCGGTGTGATCGGGGATGCAGAAACCGGCCGGGATGCAGAACGGTATGTCGATGCTGCACTGGACCTCAAGGTGGATTATCCATCGGCGACGCTCATCATCGTCCCGAAGTGTCTCGAGGCGATCGAGGTCATCGCGACCGCTGAGGTTCCAGGGACGCCACTCGTCTTGGGGTACTCGATGGGGTATTCAGATATACTGGCTGAGGACTTCTCCGATTACGCCGACTGGCGCGGTCAGCGCGTTCATCTCCTCGGGGCTAGTCCGACCAAACAGTGGGAGGTCATTCAGCAGCTCACCCAACCGACCCTCGTAGGCGACCCGTCCGCAGATATTGTCGGCCTCGACTGGAACGGCGCTCATAAGATAGCGTATCTCGGCGAGTATTGGTCGCGGGACGGGTGGAAACCTGCAGACCATCTCTCAGTTCGTAGTACTGTTCGCCGGAGCCTTCGAGAGATACGGGCTTTCTGGAAAGAGCGCGGTGTCTGGCCTCCTACTGGATCTACGCCTATCGGTCGGCACGGGCCTGCGGTTCGCGTGCCCGACGACCCCGTCTTCGCAGTGAACGGAGCGGATATCAATGACCCAGACCCGATTCTTGGACCATCGGAGTGGGAAGAGCGCGTCGATTACGAGAACGATGAAAGCACACCTCTTGAACACGCTACCGTTGTTTCATACGAGGACGGCCGAACATTCGCATATCGCTCAAAGTCCGAGCGGGACTATGTGGAGTATCAAGAGGGTCTGTGGGGAACGGAGATTACTGAACCATCTCTTCAGTCTGTCTGTAGTGAGGAGACTATAGAATGAGTCTACTATACGAGTTCTACGCTTTCCCCGCGTATACTGAGACGGGAGTCCCCTTGCTGTTTCTCATCTTCAGGTAGCGATAAGGTCCATGGGGGCAACCATCACACCCCGGCCCGCAGGGGATTTTTCTAATCTCGACGGTCCCATACCTCCGCAATTCTTCGTCGCTGAGCTCTTTCATATCCTCTTTCGATAACTGCTCGACCTCTTCTTGTGCTTCGCGCCGTTCTTCTGGAGACTGGTCTTTCTGTGGTTTCTTCTCGACAGTTGTTCCTTCTGAGTCGTCTCCACCTTCGGCGACCGGTCTTGTCTTGTACTCGATCAGCTCTTCACAGTAGGCGATGATCTGGTCTAACGCCCCGACGTTCTGCGCTTGGAGCGGCTCAACGACCCAGTTTGCGAGATCTTCCGGGGGCTCAGGTGGCATGTCACCCGTAGAGTCCGAGTCATCAGTGGTCATTGTTCTTCCTACGCTACGGTATGAACGTAGTCATCATAGTAGTAGCGTAGGAGATGGCTGATTCCCGCCGGTTTGTCTCCCCCGAGAACGGCGAGGGTTCTACACATGAATACCGATACAGCAGCCTCACACCCGATTGAGACACTTTCGGGGATGGAGATGGAGGCTGCCGTAGCCGACGTCCGTCGCGTACAGCATCTGAGCGCAATCGTCCTTGAGTCCCTAGGTCCAGACCCAGATCGTGAGACACTGGTGCGCGAGGTGCTGGTCGAACTCTACGAAGCTCATCCAGCCGTTCGGTTGGAGGACAGCCTCGAGCTCGTCCATCTCATAGAGTGCCCCGCCGGTTGCTCAACGAACACCGCGATTCGCACAGTCATCGAGGAGGCGTGTGAATATCTCGTCGAATGGGGGCGTCTCGGTCACCATCAATTCGCGAGGCAGGCATCTCTTTCTGACAGCTAATGGCATACGATCAATCGGTCTTGGAGGATCTACCGCCCGAAAAACTCCTCGCCGCAACGTCACTCTGCGTAATCACGCCAGCAATCCAGATGCTGAGCCAGGTGGAAACCCTCGAACGCTATCTAGAGTACGAGCGCGACCATCGGGATCGACCAGCAGTCGTCCGTGAACTTTCAAACCGGATCTCCGATTTACAGACGGCAAACGGAAAGAGTGGCGCTGACGATGAAGAATGCTCAGGTACTGATTCGAGAGACGTGGAACGTTTACCCGGGGGATCTCCTCGGGCTGACCAATCACGCGATCGTTTAGATTCTGCGTGGCTCAAGAACGACTCTAGGAGACGAGAAGAGCGTGCACAGTCACAGGAAATGGACGTCGCGCTGTACAAGCAAGGAGGTATCTACGAAGTACGCTCCGAGTCTGGCGGCGTTTACATGGTGGATGTCCTTGAGAAAGAATGTTCCTGCCCAGATTCGGTCGATGTCGGCGGCTGTAAGCATTATCGGAGGGTTCGTACAGATATCCTCGCCGGGCTCGTACCCCGACCAGATGGAAAGCTTCCCGAGACGATGAGCGGCAAACGGAAAAACGAATTATCTGGTGGAGGTATCCAGGCTATCTGAACTGCTCAGGCAGCAACTGTTAAACTACAGGTCCTCAATGCCTTACTCTCTCGCCAATATGGACGACTTCGTCTCGGCAAGGCGCAGCTGGATTTCGAGTTCTTAGTTGCTCTACTCTAGGAACTGAACATGGAACATAACTCTTCTGAGAAGTCGTAGACTGAGGGAGGGCCTTCGCTATTCGTGTCGGTATAGTGAACATGGATACACCGCTTTCCGGGGCACCCACATGGCGTGCTTGCACTCCTCCAAAAGTGCGTACACGTAACCCCCTCCAATGGCTTTGAAGTGACAGCTGTCACTATCGCATGTGAGTGCCCTTACCGGGCCGTGTAGCCAGTTCGGGTATTCCATAAGATTATGACTCACTTAGCCTTTGGCCTCCCATTCTCACTCCATAATTGGATACTCGTTTTCAGATGGATTATTTCCACCCATCTATCACTAAATGTCAAAACACAGTCAAGGTCGTTGCGGGAAATACACCCTGAAGATCAGCCCATCATTTACCAGCGTTCAATATTCATGGCCGTTGTGACAAGTCTCGCAATCCGAATGCGATGGCTCTTCTAATGTCTCGAACTCATACTCCAATACTGCGGCCTGTCCGACAACAATTAGAACTTCGACGTTACCCGTCGCGCTGGTCTAGGACGATTTCTTCGAGATCGTCGTTCTCGAGCCCTGCTTTGAGAAGACCTTCGTAGAAGTGCTTGTGTTTCTCAAGGGGCTCCTCGCCATCTATCATCAGCTGGCCGTTGATCTTGTTGAATCGCTCCTCAACTCTGTCAACGAGTTTTTCGCTGACATAGAGGGCTGTATGTGGTCGATTTCGACGGGTGTCCTCATTCGATCCCTCGGAATCACCGGTCTTGTCAGCTTGTTCCGATTGGCTCGCCTCTGCAGGATTATCCGTATTATCCGACTTGTCCGTATTATCTGGCTCATCCACTTGTTCTTCTGGCGACTCCTCCTCAGAATCTGGGTCGTCCGGATCCGGCGGGTCGAACCGGTCCATCATCGGGTTGTCTTCGCCGCTCATAGGAACTCCTCCAGGTAGTTCGCAATGCGATTGTAGGACGCCATGACGTCTTTCTGAGCGTCTTCGTCCCACGGGTAGCCCGCTTCATCGGGATCATATTGGAAGATGGATGTTCGGAATTCGATCGCGTGCTCGACAACGTCTCTCTCGGGGACTTTGAACACGTAGTCCTCACCGAAAGTTTCGAAGAACCAGTCTTCTACCTCGCGTGCGACGTTCCCTTGGGACGGCACTTCGTTCAATACGGCGCCCATCGTTTTTATGTCGTACTGGTCGAATTTCGTCTCGATCGTCTCGATCTCGTCAAAGAGGATCTCAAGACTGTCCCTTGCAATCGTGTTCGGGTGACTGGGGAAGAGGACATTCTCGCTTGCTATGAGCGCACCATCTGATAGCGGCCCCAGGTTAGGTGGGCTATCGATTAAGATGAGATCGTATTCTGTATCCAGCCGGTCTACTGCCTTCCTTAGGGCCTCGTGGCCCCCCGCTTCGGAGTAGAGGTACTTCTCGAGGTTGAAGTTCTTCAGGTGGGATGGAATGATGTCGAATTCATCGGTTTCTACGATGAGTTGATCCAGGTCATCGTACGTGAGCTGGCCCATATCACTGAGTATGTCGAAGAGGGCATGCTCTGAACTACGATATTCGTCCCTCAAGCCCATCTTAAGCGTCGCGCCCCCCTGCGGGTCGGCATCGACGACGAGCACGTCGTGACCTCGATCGCTCAGCGCACCGGCGATATTGATCGTCGTCGTCGATTTTCCGACGCCGCCCTTCTGCATCGCGATTGTCACTCGAAATGTCATGGATTATCCGGCTCAGATGGATTATCCGGGTTATCCATCTTACCTTCACTATCCATCTGGTACGTCTTTGCCAATAAAGCCTTGTCAGACGAAGGGACTCGACTTGTCTGGATAATATGGATAATATGGATAATTTGGATACTCTGTATTATATTGATTATACATGCTGTGTGGATAATTAGAATAATACGAGTAATTTATATTGGATGGATAAGCCTCTAGAAGACGCATAACCCATGTTCTCCGAATACTCTGGATTGCCTGGGGAAGATTGGCGTGGTGGATTGTCCGGATAATACGGATTACGTGGAAGTTATGGACAATGCAAATTATGCGGATTATGTGGACAACCTGGATTATCCGTACAATCTGGATTATGTCTCTGGTACGGATTGTGCTGGAATATATCCGGTACTGTATCTACAAGTGGAGCAGGCCGAGTGTCGCGGGGCTTGACCCCGAGGCAGTTCACTCGTCTAGTAATTGCTCTAGACGTTTGCGGCGCTCAATGACGTTCTGTTCGCGGTAGGACTCGTGTGTGGTCTCGATGGACTCGTGTCGAAGCGTTTCCTGTGCCAGCTCGGCGTCCTGGGCGTAGAGATCACTGCCGAAACCTCTGCGCCCTCCGTGCGGCTTCAAATACTCGCCGTCGATATGGAGCTCAGCAGCCTCACAGAGCCGCTTCATCATGGAACGGGCGCCGTTCTTCGAAAGCGCCGGTGGCGCGATCTCGTGCTCTCGGAGGAGTTCCATAGATGTAGCCTCGTCCAAGACAGACTCGATGTCATCTGTATCCCAGCCACGCTGTTTAAGCCCGGTTTCGACGGCGTCCGCGAGTGAAGGGTGGTGGCGAGTCGGAAACACCGGCCAGTCCACGGTCGGGGGGTTGAGAACAGTTCGGTACCGCTTCAGGCTATCGACAACTTGGTCGGTCAGGGGAATGGGCTGCTGTTCGCGGGTCTTCCCGAAGACCTCGGCGACGCCACGGTTGAGGTCGACATCGCTCCACTGGAGTCCGTCACGGTGTTCGTCGCGCGGGTCGTTGAACAGTTCGGCGCCGCGAGCGCCGGTGAGGGCGAGCATCGTCACGATCGCTCTGTCCCGAAAGGCTCGCTCTCGTACGTCGGCTGATTCGTCGAGTGCGGCGTGTGCCCGTTCGTTCACGAAATCAAGCAGTGCTTCGCGGGCCTCGGCGGACCAGAACTGGCGGTCGTGATCGCCGTGGGGTTCAGGGAGTTCCTGTTTCACTCGGTTTGGACGGGCTGGGTTGGAATCGAGGCGTTCGTCGTCGACGCACCAGCCCAAGAAGGCCCGGACGATGGTGAAGTACGGGCCGTTCGCGTGCGCGGAAGCCGCCGAGAGGTCGTCATCGTCGTCGTGGACGCGCTCGCGGAGCCACTGGGCGTATCGGCGACAGTCAAGGATGTCCAGCCCTTCGAGGGTCGTCACGCCGCGGTGGTTCTCCAGGAACTCAGCGAAGGTACTCAGGACGAGTCTGTTGTTCGTGCGGTAGTTCCCGGAGTCGAGGCTGGCGAGTCGCGCGTCGATCGCGACCTCGATGCCGGTCTCGGCTCCTGAACCCCCGGTCTCGGCGGTCGTCATCGGTTCGGATGCGGAGACGGCGGCCATCCACTAATACTTACTGTGTCTTTGTGTTCTAAGACAAAGTACAGTGGTGATGCCACTATTCGGAAGAAATCGCCATTTTGAGGCCTTGAGAACCTCAAATCGCCACTTATAAACTGTATATTGCTATACGGATTCTTTGGCCTGGGAGCTCGACGGATTCGGGATTTTGCTTCCCGATAGTCTGATTACACCGGACTAGGAGGGAATCATGATTGGGCGGGGTCTTCCATCCTCATTGAGCGTTTTCATACGTGTAGACACAGATTTGCGGATCTTCATCGATAGACGACGGTAGCTCTGTACTGAGAATTTCACTGAGCGTCCCGTCCCATATTGGATTTTGACCACGGTTTGTAGGGGCTTCACCACTACCTATCCCGATCTCTTTCCAGATGAGCGTTTCATCGTAGAGGTCGGGATCTGCTGGAATATAGCCCAAGAGCGTTTCTGGGGCGATGATTACTAGCTTATCGCGATGGCGGGTAAGTGATACGTTGACCCGGTTCTGACTTAGCAAGAAGTCGCTCTCTTTAGAGATATACTGAGGATCAGAAACGGTCGCACTCACGATCATTAGGTCTTGCTCGCCTCCCTGGAAGCGATTTACTGTCTCTACCGCGATCTCGCTCTTGTCCTCGTTGGTGGGTTTCGCATCTTCGAGTAGGGCTGTCACCCTACTCCGTTGTGCATTGTGTGGTGTGACGACTCCTGCAGACGTGGTATGATTGCGCCCCTCGAGGATCCTCGTCGCTAGTGCTGCTTCGATTGGGTTCCACTGCTGGAAATGCTCATCACTGTGGTACGTAACCAGTGTCACAGACGCATCTCCCAGGATAGCATCCACTGGTCTCGGTAAGTCGACATCAGAGACTTCCACGGGTGCCGATTCCCGTCCCGATTCGTAGTCAATGCCGTCCGCTTTGTACACGGTCTGTCGAGCCAGGTCCGCCGTTGTCGACCCAAATCGGTAGGTTCTGGACAATCGGAAGAAAGGAATGCCGGTGGTCTCGGTGGACGCCCGATGTTCGTGCTCCCACTCACTCTGCCGCTCCTCATCCAAGACGTCGTCTTCCCCGCGTAGAAGACGAAGATAATCGAGAGCAGACAGATAGGGAACGGTCGCACGGATGTCCCGTCGGGACTCATCATCCCAGTCGTGCTTCTGTACAGGCGGGAGTTGCCGGTGGTCGCCCCCGACCAATACTTGCCCTCCCGGCGCGAGTGCGCTTCCTGCTAGAAGGAAATTAGGGAGCGTGAGCATCGAGGCTTCGTCGGCGGCAAGCACATCCCAGTACTCTTGATCAGCAGTTTCCTCGTCTTCAGAGTCAGGACATAACTTGCTCACTAGACGCCATGCACGCCCCGGTGTAGCGAATACGAGCGTTTGTACGGACTCGTCGGCGTCACTATCGTCGTTTGCGACAGCACCGAAGTTACTCAGTCTTGACTGTCCACCCGAGCCTGTTTCGCTTGAAGCACTGCCGCCGGAGGTCACCCACTCTCGAAGTTGTTCCAATTTCTCTGCATCATCCGAATCGTTGTAGTCGATGTAAGTGACGTTTTCTGGCGCATTTTCTGGCTCATCGTTGGCGATGCGGACGAGATGAGCATTCTCGAGCGACGCTTTGAGCTGCGAGGTATCCTTCCCAGTCGCCTGTTCCGCGTCGGCCATCGTCTCCGCTACGTCCTCGAGGAGCTCGTCTATCGCGGTATTCGAGGGGGCAGTCACGAGCCCGGCGAAGTGAGCGTCATTGGCAGCTGCGGCATACATCCGCGCGCACAATCCCGGTGCGAACGCGCCGGCAGTCTTCCCCGTTCCAGGAGGCCCCTGGAGACCGACGATTTGTGCAGTGCCCTCCGTAATGAATGCTCGCTGCTCATCACTCGGGAGTGAGTCAGGACCAAACGACTCAGAGAGCCAGTCCGCGAACGTATCCAACCCATTATCGCTGATACCGCTGGCTTTGGGCGAAAGCTCGTTTCCAAACCGAACAGCTTCTAGCACCTCATGAAGTTCGTTTGTGTCCGCATGATCTAATGCAGCTTTGGCTCGTCCAGCTGTGATATCGTCCGTTTGCGGGTCAAGAATGACCTGTTCACCATTAGCGAAGTAGGTCTGATTACTGTCTGACGTGTCGTATTTTTCTTCAGTAGTCCATTTATCGTGTGTCCGTCCGAAATCGTCGCCCTCGCCGTAGAAGTTGTGTGCATCGAAGGAGATGGCTCTACTATCCAGATCTAAGGTTTCCAGCGTTACCTGAACGCCCGATTCAATTTCGTATGGCTGTGTCGTCTCGGTATCCAATCGACCGAAGTCGTAGGGATTCGCCACCATCCAAGACCCGCTCGAAGACCCCTCACTCCCCTTTTGACGACACGCGCGTCGGATTTCTTCTTCGTTCCTGAGAAACGGCAGATCAAATCGAACTACTCCTTCGACGTGAAGCGTGCGACTGTTCTTCTCTTCGACTTTGTTGATCGAAACGGGGATCGATTTTCCGGACAACATCCGCTGAGTCGGAAGCTTTCGATAGTGGTCATACTCTTCCTTTCGTTGGGCTGTATGTTCTATCCAAAGATACCGGTGACAAGCTGCTGCGAGTGATGGTGGTGAGTAGGCATCGACGGCCAATCGTCCCATCGGATACGGATCCTTGTTGAGTACCGCGTCACGACTGTTTAGAGAACGCTCAACGTGTTCCAAGGCATCGCAGAAGTGTCGGCCAAGGGCTCGAATATCTTCGGAGTCAATTTCCCGGTCCTTGGTTCGAATATCGTGGTATCGGTATCGAGCCAATTCACGCCCAGCGATGTCGTATTTCGATTTTACTTCTTCAACCCACTCATCATCGATACGCCCGACAGCAGACCAGAGGTATCCAAGTGGGATCTCTGCTCCATAGCGGACTCTCGTAGGGATCCCGTGAATGAAGTCTCGTTCTGTCGGGTCAATCTTAACCCCCGGATCAGACCGCTTCTCGCCCGTGACGCTATAATCGAACAGACGGTAACTGAAGACCGACCGCAGGTGGATCGACTCGGCTTCGTCCGTACTATCGGGGGTGTATGACCATTCCTCGCTATCTCTCGATTTGCGAAATACGTCATCCGAAACAGGAGAGAGGTGGTCGTACGCTGGGAGCAGTCCCGGAGAAGGAGCGGGGATAGCGGTGTGCGTATCTACTGAAGGACGTAGTCGAGACACCATCGGGCTATCGTGTCCAGGTGATCCTTCGAGCATGGACTGGAACGAATTAATGACCGGGGTCGTATGTCGGTCAAAAGCGTCTTCTAAAGCGGTCCGCTCCATTCCCGTATAGAGATAGAAGTGGAGAGGGGGATCTGACTGATCAATCCCAGAAAATTCGATTCCCTCGCTTATTGCCCGAATGGCGTCATAGAGGCGCGTTATGAACGTCTCAAGCAATTCTTTTTCAGCAGCCTGTGATTGAGAGGCACCGTCGGGCGCACCCTGTGAAACGACGGAAATACGCTGTGCCTCCGCTTCACTCGCCGTAGCAGATACGCGAGCGCTCAACTGAAGTAACCGATCTCGGAGATGGTCTACCTGGATGTTCAGATACACCCGGACCATGGAACCGTGAAGCCAGTCGTGAGCTATATTCGTGTCTTCGGGGGGTTCATCTTCTGGGAGTGGGCATCGTCCCGTACTGGGAATCCACGGGACGAATCGACCGATGATCTCTCCCCCATCTGGGTCCAAGTAATCGGCCATTGCCTTCGCTCGGTAGAGGAGCGTGGGGAACTCCTCTCCAATTCCTGGGGTAGCCTTCAACTCACGGTACTCTTCTCTTTCAAAAGTGGGACTTCTGTACTCCGTTGGATACCAGTCTTCGGGATCAGGCGGCCTGGCGATATCTGCAAGGTCGTCGACCGTCTCGATTCCGTGCTCCTCAAGCGTTGCTTGCTGGGCCGGCGATAGTCCCAAGAGCCTCAGGTGGCCGTCCTCGTAAGCATCTGTGAGACAGCTCTCGTTGTACGCACAATTGGCACATTTATCATTGAGCTGGTACGGAACATCCTCAAACGGTTTGTCGGCGAGTTTGTCAAGCTCTCCGTCCGGCGCTAGCAGTCGACGAACATCGATGATTCTAGGTTCTACGTCGAAACGGGGGACGTTCTCTGGAGAAGGCGGCGTGTATGAATCTGCCCGAGTGATGATCCCTCCTTCGCAAGTAATGGCATCCTCATTTAGTCTCTGAGACTCGTCGATGAGCCTCCTCAACAAGTCAACGTAGGTCGCGGCCTGAATTTGGTGGTAGGACTTCTCCTCCTGCGCACTCTTGACGTCGAGTACGCGTGCTTTTGCGCCATCCGGAGTCGACCAGACAAGAATGAGGTCCGCGTCACCGGCGACATGCCAGTCGCCGATATTATCCACGAAGCTAGCCTGATAAAGTACAGTTGGCTCGTCCGGGGCTGCCGGTTCCTCGCATGCCGTTCTCAGGACTTCTATGATCGCATCGTCATCTGGTGCGAAGTTTTCAGCGTCTCTCGCGAGGTCGACGAGCGCGTCCTCTGAGGAGAGGATTTCGTCACAAACACGTTCTTCAAACTCTTCCCCAGCCTTCGTCAGGAGGATATTGAGCGGCTGAAAAGATTCCTGAAAGTCGTCGCCATCGTGGTAACGGGAAGACTCAATCTCCTGTACGGAGTGTTTAAAATAGCGCGGACACTGCTCGAATCCGATGTACTCCCCGATTCGAGCGGGGGTAATCACGCGCTGTTGACCCTCACTCTCGGGAAGCCGAATGTTGTCCCATTCCTCGTCTTGTCGTGGTGGCGTAGAGTCGTCTGGATCGTAGCTAGACATGGTTACCTCCCTCGGTGTGAAGCTGAAACCACAGTTCGGTCATGTGACCCGCGTGAGAACCTTCCGCCTCTTTTTTCTGGATTCGGACGTCTAGCCCACTCCAGGACGGCTCCAGTGGCATCTGACAACCAGAGTCGAGGCCGAAACTATCGTATTGAGGGAGTGCAGCGTGGCTGTCGGGTCGTTCATTTACTTCTGACATTCCTGACTTGGTCCCGTTCAACCTGCGAGTTGCACGAGGGAGAGCGGCTGCTCGTATTGACTGCTGGTTCCTCGATCGCGAGACAGCACCGTTTGCTGACCAAAGCGTCCGGAGCATGGGTCTGGCAAGCCGGCATCGGCGTATTTTGGGCCACAGAGGGATGCTGATCATGAGATTGAGGCTGGGGGCCGCTGTTCATCGATGGGCGTCACTTCACTCTCTGTGTCCGGCAGATTCTCAGCGAGATCCTCCTCGTCCTGATCACCGAGGAGATGTTCAAGTACGTCTGCGGCTGCAGGAGAATACAACGGACGATTATCGTTCCCACACCGGTCGTCCATCGTACAGGCGGGGCACCCTTCATCGCGACCGCAGGAGCAGTCGACGATGAGGTCGTGGGCGCGTTGGGCAACGTCTTCGAAGTGTTCGTAAATCGACCGCGAGAACCCGAGACCCCCCTCGATACCGTCGTAGATGAACCATCCGCTCTTTTCAGGATTCTCTGGGAGACGATTCGTTGCAAGACCTCCAATGTCACCCCCATCGACCTTTAGCTCGAGCGGCGAAACGGCAATCATGGCGTGCTCGACGGCGTGAATCCCACCGAGATATCCGTGAAGCCGCGGTGGGAGGTTGATGCACTCCGGGTTGTGATACTCCGAGTGCTTGTTGAGCATCGCTTGTTCGATGTCGTTAGGGGTCTCAGCCCAACACAGCTGGGTTCGCATCTCTAACGGCGGGACATCAGTTTCATTACCCAGTTCGAGCACGTCCCCACTCCCGATCTCTCGTTTGAGGTACGTGCTGTAGTGGACCGATACCGTTCCATACCCCCAGTTGAGTGTGAACGGCCCGACCTCACGAGAATCTTCGACGACGGTGTCGTAAATGTTGACTTGGCCTTGGGACTGGGTGTAGTAGTTCACATTCGCTTTTTCGAGCGAGATATACGGCTGAGGGATGTCTTCTCGGAGTTCGACGACCTGGTACTGCTCACCCTGGTGTAGAACAGTTGCACCCTCGTGGTAGTCTCTATAGGCCCGGTCACGGCCTATCGCCTGATGATCTATCGAGCCGTCCCCAGCAAGCCGGACGTCAAAGGCGTTTCCACCGGAGGAATACAAGCTAATCTCGTCCTGTGGGCGGTCGCGATGGGCGTACATCACACCGCTATCGAGCGACCCCTCGAGGTCGCCGTTCCGTCGGCCGTACTCGACGGCACGCTCTAGTCGTTCCTCACCTCCGAAATCCTCTGCGTCATCGCGCGTCAGCGGCAGTTCCTGCGCAGCGCACTCGAGTTGCTGCAGGTACACTGGATTGTTGTCGAGGTCGACGACAGCGCTCTCGTGGTCCTCTTCGAGGACGTACTCGGGGTGCTGGAGGATGTACTGATCGAGCGTGGAGTGGCTTGGGACGAATACAGAGAGCGCATCCCGGGTTCCCCTGCCTGACCGACCGATCCGCTGCCAGAACGATTGTCGCGACCCTGGATACCCCATGAGGACGGTCCCGTCGACGCCGCCGATGTTGATCCCGACTTCTAAGGCACTCGTCGTCGAGACGCCGTCGAGCTGGCCTTCCTTGAGCTGGTGCTCCGTCCCCCGACGCGATTGCTTGCCATGTCCAGCGTGGTAGGCCGCGAGATCTGGTCTCCCCTGATACCGGTTCTCTGGATCGCCGATGAACCGCTTCGCGCGGTTGACGGATAACTCGGTGAGCTTTCGCGAGTCACAGAACAAGAGCGACTGAACGTTCTTCTGGCACATGTGAGCCCACACCTCCGGAGCCTCAACCGTTGCCGGACGTTTCGACAGTGCCGGAGAGTCGATCTCGTCGGTAAGACCGTCGTCACCACTCATGGGGGGATCCCAGAAGACGAGATGACGAATGCCTCTCGGCGAACTGTCTTCGTCGACGACGGCCGCGGGTTCTCCGGTGAGTGCGAGGGCATGTTCCGAGGGATTGCCGATAGTCGCTGTTGTGAGAACGTACTGTGGATCTCCGCCGTAGTAATCGATGATCCGTTGTGCACGTCGGAGTATCCAGGCGACGTGCATCCCACCGAGACCAGTCCACATGTGCGCTTCATCGATAGCGACCAGTGAGCAGTTCGAGTGGAAGTCTGCCCACAGGTGGTGACTCTCCAGATATTGATTCAGCCCCACGAAGTTCGTGATTACGACGTTGCACTCATCTCGGATGCGAGACTTCTCTTCGCTCTTCGTGTCGCCGTCGTAGACACCGACACTGATATCCAGGCCAAGGGTGTCACGAAAGAACTCGTTGAGTTCCTGTTCTTGGTCACGGCTGAGCGCCTTCGTCGGATAGACGATCAGCGACCGTGTTTCCTGATCCTCGAGGTATTGACGCGCGATGTGGAGGCCGTATACGAGCGTCTTCCCGGAGGACGTACTGGTTGCTACACAGACGTTCTCACCGCGTTCGAGCACTTCGAGGGCGTCTGCTTGGTGACTCCACGGATCAAACTCCAGGCTCCGAGCGATCTCCGGAGGAAGAACGTCTTCTGCTGGAACGGTCTGCTCTTCCCGAGCGGGAATCTCGAATATCTCGTGGGCCTGCCCAAAGTAGCGGTTATTTGGGTAGGTACTCTCGAGTTCCTCGCCGGTCAGCTGGAGGATATCTGTCTCGATGTCGATTTCATCGTTGCTCGTATTGCCCTCCGTGTTGGTCGTAAGGTCTGTCTGGCCGTAGTCGGTGTCGTGGTCGTCGTGCATTGTTAGAAGTCCATGAGTCCGGTCTGCGTGGTGTTTTCATCCCCAGGAACGCCAGCACGCATTTGGCCGGGAGTCGCCTCGGCGATGGCTTCGTAAACTGCGGCCAACTCACGGACATCCGCTTCACAGTATGCCCGGGCAGCCTCCCAGTCTACGTCGCGAGCGCGCTCTGGAGATCTGAGGAGCCGCTGGATGGTCTTTGCCAAGGATTTCCCGTCAAAGGCGGCAGCAGCCGCGTCACGCCCATGTCCGAGGGCTTCGGCGACGTCCTCAACTCGGTTTGTCCGGCCCGGGAGGACGGCGTTGTCCTTTCGCACGGCCCAGTCCAGCAGGTCGTACTCGAACACGGAGTCCGACCAGTAGTCTGCATATTCTGGAGCGTATCCCCGAATGAACCGTCTGAGGTGTTTGAAATCGAAGTCGTGGCCGTTCCACGCGATGAGTGACGTGCGATCGTATTCGCTGGCGAGCCACGTAACGAACTCTCGGGTGGCTTTTCCCGGATTGTCTTGCGACGGTTCCCTATCGATGAAGTCCACGTACTCGTCTGCTTCTGGGTCGTAAACGCCGATGAGCCAGATGATACTCGGGTTGAGGCTGTCCGTTTCGATATCAATGAATAGTGGGCTGTACTCTGCTGCAGGGACAGATTCGTTCGTGAGACGGATGACGGAGCCCTCGGACAGCGCGTGGGCGCTCTGTCGGATGCTCTGAGCCTTCGACTCACCAATGCCTCGAATCTCCCGAAGCTCTCGTTCCGTCGCGGCTGCGACGTCGTCACGCGTCTCGTACCCGTTTTGAGCGAGCTTCGGAGCAGTCCCCTTACCCACTCCCGAAAGAGCCCGGAGACCGAATTTATCTGCGGGTGTCGTGGACACGCCGATGCGGCCGTCTGAATCAAGCGAGACACAGGCGAGTTCTGGTGCCCCTTGTCGGCGGGTCGGAGCAAGACCGCGGACTGGAAGGCGAACGCTCTCGTCGTCGACGTCCGCTTTCCAGACGAAGTCATAACTGGCCTCCATGGCCCCGGTGAGGAACGTTGCCTCTCGGTCAGTTCGGTGCTGAAAGCGAGCGAGGTGTTCGAGGCCATCGAGCGAGACATCCATCGTGACTGAGTCGGCACTCGTCTGGATCTCATCGCAGATGACGTAGTCGGCGCCGTCTGGGATTCCGTGCCCGCTGGCAGAAGAGGCCCCACCTACAAAGTCGAGGGAACTGACGATGGAGACGGTGATGTCGTCAATAGTCTCGGTGCAAACCGCGCTACGTCGAGTGTATATTACCGGGCACGAGGCAGTACGCTCGACGGTACTCGCGGTCCGCATATCCAGCTTTTCCTCGATAATGTAGATGAGATCTGCATCGAAGTAGTCGATGAGGTCAGCGATGGCATTCGTCGACGCGTCGGCTAACGCATCGCAGCGGATGGTAAGCAGACGCACCCCAGGGTCGCTTGCCATATCTCAGAGGCGGATTGTTCCCTGGTCCGGGTGGTTCATGCTAGATTGCCCCTCGTTTCGTGAATTCGTCATACGCCTACCATGGGAATCCCCCGGCTTATAGTTTCTGACTAGCGGACCTTCGATGTGCCTATTTTCTATTTTGGCGGATCGCAAAGTCATTCGATCATATATGCCGCTAGAACTCCCTACCCCGCGTATTATAGTGGTTCATCAGAATCGGGAGATTGGTATAGTGCCTGCGCGGGCCTCAATGAAGGGGATTTCAAGGTCTACGGAAGAATTAGATGGGGAGGGTCAGGCACAGGTTCTCGATTTCTGGGGCAAGTGAGATGACCTGAGATTTTCGCTGAAGCTCCTGGCGGCGTTTCTCGATTCTATCCTCGAGCTTCGAAAGCCGATCCCGCTGTCTTCTAATCGCGATGTCCATGTCAGTCCCTGATTCGGCTTTCCGCTCGTAGTCCGCGATGAACGTCTCGATTCGTTCTCGTTCAGACTCTGCGTACGCTTCGAGGTCATCGAGTTCTTGCTGCGTTTCCTCTCGTCGCCATTTTTGTAGTTCGTCTCGACGAGATTCGACACGCTGGCTAATATAACGATCAGCGGATGAACGCATCTCACTCTCGTTTTCCAGTAGCACTTGGACAGGCTCCCCATCAGGGCTGCCTTTGATACTGTCCCCGTCAACGACTCGCTGTCCAAGACGCTCTTGTGGATCGTTGTGTGCTGCATCGACGAAGACCGGGAGTATCTCTTCACGGATCACTTCGCCGGTACCGTCCTCAAATCGGACTCGGTAATTGTAGGTAATCCCTGGATCATCGACGAACGGGAGCATTTTGAGACCCACAGAACCCTGTTCGCTGTCGAGGACACGCTGCATCAACTCTTGAACCAGCCGCGCGTCTGGAGAGACGTAGTCGATGTCATCGTGATCCATCGCGAACTCGCGGTTGAATGTGAACGGCCCGTAGAGGTCGCCATCGGTGGTTCGACGAAGATTCTCCGGTAGATCGGCTCGGAATAGATTGGTCCCAGCTTTTTCGACCTCGCCGCCCAGTGCAGAAATGCCGCGCTCGAAGAATTCTCGAATGTCGGCCTCGCTACCGTAGACGTCTTCGGACTGATCCATGACTTCCTGGATCCTCTCTCGGCTCTCCTGGTCGAAGGTGCTGGTGTCGATGAGACTGCACTCGTACCACTCTGCGAGCGTCCGTTGTCGTTCGTCGATGAGTTCCTCGAGTTCCTCTTTCGTCGCACTCGTCGGTTCGTCGTTCCGGATAGATTCCATAATGAGCGAGTCCACGTCGACGTCGTCGAGCATCCCGAGGACGTCGGCGGTGTTCCCGAGTTTCCCCCTGATGTTCTCGACTTTCTCCTGCAGCATCTCGAAGATCTCGCCTTCGCGAGTGTCTTCGAACGTGAAATTCCACACCTTCACTTCCTTCTCCTGCCCGTAGCGATGGAGGCGACCGATCCGCTGTTCGAGTCGGTTGGGATTCCACGGCAGCTCGTAGTTGACCATGATGTGGCAGCTGTGCTGCAGGTCGATCCCTTCGCTCGCTGCGTCCGTTGCGAAAAGCAGACGAGACTGGCCGTGATTGAACTCGTCTTCGATATTCGCTCGGTCCTCTTTGTCGACGTCGCCATGAATCACGAGGATTTCATCTGCCCACGGCTCGTCCTTCACGAGATCGAGGATGTAATCGAGCGTATCCCGGTACTCCGTGAACAGCAACACCTTCTCGTTCGGGTTCTCCTCGAGCAGTTGCTGGATGTACCGACGAACTTTCTGGGCTTTCGAATCGACCGAGATTCCTTCGGCGAGAGAGACGAGGTCACGTAGCGTTTCGATCTCTTCTTCGAGCTGGGCGTCGCTCTCGGTGATGGTGAGGCCTGCAAGTTCTTCTTCGGCCTTTTGTTTATCAGCCTCCTCGAGGTCTTCACCTTCGAGGTATGCGGACGCCTCTTCGGAAAGTGAGGTTGCAGTGGATTGTTGATCGACCAGATTCGCTAGCCGGCGGCTCAGGGTGGCTTGGATAGCTCCAATAGAACTCACGAGGCGCTTTTGCATCAACGCCATTGCGAACCCGACTGCGGGTTCGTTGAGCTGCTCTGAGCGATTGTAGACGTGCTTAACGTATTCTGTGACTGCTTGGTAGAACTGCTTTTCTTCGTGCGTCCGCTCGACCGGGATCGTCCCGACTTCTCGATTCGGGAAAAGCCGTTCCCCGTCGTCGTCGTAGATAGTCTGCTTGCCGCGACGCATCATCACGCGGTCGACTGCCTCTTTGGAGAGGTCCTGGTCCTCCGCAACGAGGAACGGATCGATATATTCGATGAGAGAGCGGAACGCATCTCCTTTGCCGTCGTGTGGTGTCGCACTGAGGAGGAGCAATGAGTCGGAGTTGTCCGCGACTCGTTCCACCATCTTCGAGGTCTTGCTGGGGGACTCGCCTCGTTTGGCCGCCTTGTGCGCTTCGTCGACGATGACAACGTCCCAGAACGCGTTGTCGAGTTCGTCCCGGAACTCTTCCTGGCGCAGGAACGCCATGCTCGCGACCATCTGCTGGTGGTCCTGATTCCAGATGTTAGCTTCCTCACCGAGCCGACGACGTTCGCCCTCGACCCACTGGCGGTCCCCAGGCGTCAGTGAGATATCGAAGAATCGGTCCATATCTCGAATCCACTTCTTCTGGAGATGTGCTGGGACGACGAACAGCACCCGATCTGCACGATTGCGTGCGGTGAGTTCTTTGAGGATCAGCCCCGCTTCGATGGTCTTCCCCAGCCCGACGTCGTCTGCGATGAGCGCTCTCTGGCGGAGCTTCTGCATGACCCAGTTGACGCAGGCCAGTTGGTAGGGCTCGAGACGAACGAGCGAGTTCGAGATACTGAGTAGCTGACCCTGTTCGTGGGCGATCTGAAGCTGGAGCGCCTGTGACCGTAAATCGAACCACTCGGCCGAAACCGCCTCATGGTCAGGATGGAGTTGCCCGGCGGTTGCGGTGTCGAGTGTGCCGAGTTGTTCACGTTTCGGTTCGATGTTCACGTCGTCGATACAGACGGTTTTCACACCGACGTTCTCGACGTAGGCCCTGAGATAATCGAGGTCGCCGACGGAATACGTCTTGATGACCTCTGCGGGCTGATCGTTGAGTAGAATCGCCTCTCCAGGTACGAGGTCATTCATGGATCGTTACTCTTGCGTGATCGTGACGAAGTTCAGGACGAACTCCTGTGGGAGGACGCCACCGTGATAGAAACGGGCGTCTGGGAGCCCCTGGTTCCTGAAGCGCTGGATCGGGTCGGTGAGGATACTGATTTTGGTATCGTCGTCGAGGTACCCTAGGTGCGTGTCTTCGTCCAGCAAGACACCAGGCGTGTCGTCGTCTAGGTCCGCGCCGGCGATCCACCGGCGGGTCACCTTCTCGGCGTTGCTCGGCGGATGCAGGTCGTCGATATCGACGTGCTGTGGGAGTGAGACGAAGCCGTGATCTGAGAGGATGTACGCACGATCCCACTCGCCTTTCCGGAGCTTCTCGCAGATGATCCGGGAGATGGCATCGATGCGGTCGCTGAACAGCTCCTCGAAGTCCGTGAGCTCCTTCTCGCCGGTCTCGTCGATGTCGTTCCAGTAGTAGGCGACGCGCGTGTTACTCCAGCCGACCTCGTCCTCGGCATCCTGCATGATGTAGCTCCAGCCGTCGTTTTCGAGGAGCGTCTGTCGGCGGTGATTCGTGATCTCGCGTCCGTTTCGTTCAGGAACGAGCTCACCGTCTTGCAGTTCGATGTTGAAACTGAACTTGCTGCCGGGGGTGAGCGCGGCCTTCCCGAACTCGGTGTCAGAGGGGAGGGTCCCCACCCACTTGCTCTCGTCAACTTCGAGCTGGGGGAGCTCACTTCGAATGGACTCGGCAAGTTCGTGGGCCAGGTCGAAGCGCAGGGCGTCGACGATGAACAGCGCGACGCTCTGACCGCTCTGGAGGTGTTCCTGTTCTTCGGCGAAGAACTGGTGAGCGTGGTTCTCGCCGACGAACGGCGAGCCCGCTTCGATCTGGTCCCCGACGAGGTCGCCCAGATCGGTGAGGTACTCCAGGTATCTGGATTCGACCAGCGACGAGCGGAGATCTTCGAGTTTCGCGGTTGCTGGATGCTCTTCAGGGAGGGCGGTTTCCGGCTCGCCGGAGACGATAAGGTTGAACACGGCGTTGTCGATCTGCCACGTTCCATCCTCTACGTCGCCGTACAGCTCTACGACATCTCCGGTATCGCCGCTTTCCTCCCACGTTTCGAGTTCGTTCGCGAGCGTCGCGATGTCAATGGCCTGGTCCCAGAGCTGCGTCCACGGAACGTCGCCGTAGGTCGCGTCGAGGCGTTCGTGGCGTTGTTCCGCCTGGGTTGCACACTCCTCGTAGTCGCCGGCGTGGAACGACTGCGTCCACTCGTCCCAGAGGCGGTGTTCGAGCGAGGCGTCGACGGGACAGTCGACGAGCTCCCACGGGTCGTCGTGGGTGCGAAGGACGTCGTGCCAGAACCGCTGGTTTGGGTCGAGATAGACGCGAGCCAGTTCCTGCTTGCGTTCGGTCTTGCTCAGGACGGAGCGGAGTTCCGGTCTGGAGACGCCGAACCCGCTGCTGGACTCGGGCTGGTACTCCTGAGGGAGCAGGGATTTGTCCAGTCCCTCGTCGACGAGCCACTCCGCGACGGCCCAGCGGCGCGTTCGTTCGACGATAGTCTGGGCGTCGCTTACGCCGTCGACGGCGTCCACGCCGTTGTCGACCAGGAGATCGCGAATCTCGATCAGGTCCTCGTCGCTGGGTAAATTCTCGGCGCCGTGTTCGAGGACGAACTGGACGGGGTCGTCGTGCCCGTCGAGGACGATCTTCGTCTGGAGGCCCTGGAGCGATGGAAGGCCGCCTTCGTCATTGAGTTCTTCGTAGAGCGTCTTGGCGACGTTCTCCCGGTCGTCGGCGTCCTCGTAGGCTGTCCGAATCGTCGCCGCCTGCAGTCGGTCGTTCTCGAAGCAGCGGGCTGCGAGCTTCCCGATGTGCTGTTCGATCACGTCGCCGGTGTGCTCGACGTCTTTGAACCAGTCGACGTCGTCGCTGCTGGCCTGTGGGACGTACCAGACGGTTCGGTCCCGTGGTGCCTCTGTGCGGAGTTCCAGCGGCGTCTGTTCCGCGGCTCTGAACTCACAGCCGAGCTGACTGCTGGTGTCTCGGACGATGTCGCGTAGGTAGCCACCGTCGTCCCACCAGAGGACGACAGGGTCCTCGTCTGCGGCTTCGTCGATGGCGCTCTCGATAGCGTCGTGAGCGCACTGTGGGAGTGTCTTCGTCGCTGGCATGGTTAGAGAACGTCATCCTCCACCGTCTTCGGGACGATCTCGGCCTGTGCGAGCGGTGTGATATTGATTTCGACGCCGTGCTTGTGGTTCGGCTGGTAGCCTTCTGTCGTTATCTCGGAGAGTGCGCGGTCAGTCCAGTCCGAGGGAATCTGCTTGTCGATAGTCTGGCAGCGGTCGTCGATCTCCTCTGCCAGGGCCTTGAACTCTGCCAGCGGTGGGAGATCGTCGACGTCTTCGACGCCCTCGTCGTCGGCAATCTCTTCGAGGAACTCCTCGTCGACGACCGAGGGGTCGTCGAGTCCGGTCGCGAGCGAGGCGAGCAGGCGTTCGTCGTCGGTCAGCGTATCGAATGGCTCTCCGTCATCGTCGAGGAGGTCAGCCCCTTCGCGCTCGAAGTAGTAAGTCATGAAGAGGATGCCCGTGCTGGAGTAGTGGTCCGACCCCTTGAGTCGCCAGTTGAAGTAGTCGAACAGGTCGGCCAGGTGTGCCTCGACGGACTCGTCGGCGGGCTTGGCGTACTCCTCGCAAGCGCGTTCGAGTTCGTCGAGGGCGTCGATCCATTCCTCTCGCCACTCGTCGACGGCGCTCCAGAAGTTGTCCGAGAAGGTGTCTTGGAACCACTCTTCGCTGTTGCGCTCGCGTAGTTTCGCCAGCGTATCCACGCGTTCTCGGGTCTCCTCGCGGAAGGTGGCGACCTTCGGAGCGAGTTCCTCGACGAGTTGTCGATCCTCGTCTTCGAAGTCGCGTTCGTCGGTGCTGCCCAGGTCCTGTAGCACGTCCTCGAAGACGCTGATCTGGTTAAGCCCGCTCGCACAGCGCTCGTATTGCTCGGCGGCTTCCGCCTGCTCACTCGTCGAGAGGGATTCATCGCTCCGGCGGCGATTTGCGGCACTGCGGCGCTCACGTAGCTCGGCCTTCCGGGGTTCGAGGTACTGATTGGCGAGTCGGTCCAAGAGCCCTGAATCGAGATTGTGGTAGTCGACATAGCAGGCGAACCCTTCGCCCTTTGAGTCGGCGATCAGGCGCTCTGTGGTCAGTCTCCAGAGGATCGGTGTGTTCTCCATCCTGTCGACGTGGTAGTCAAACAGATCGTTCTCGACGAAGGCCCGGAGGTTAGGATAGGCCTCCTCGGCAGCGGATCTGGTACCGAGAATCTCGTCGACTTCGATCAGGCGATCTTCTGCATATTCACCGTAGGTGTCCTCGAACTTCTCGATGATGCGGTCAAGCATGTTGGCCTGTCCTTCAGTGCCGTGAAGAGGGATGATGCCGTCGGTCTCCTTCCGGACAGACTCCATTGCGAAGTGGTGGATGAGATCCCTTACTTGCTGATCAATGTTTTCTGGGATATTGGAGACTGAATCAGGGTCCGGTATTTTACGGTCTTCGGGGTCTTCGGCTGTTCGGAGGAAGATCTCTTGACGGATCTCTTTTTGTGTCTCTTCAGAGACTCCAACAGCTTCATAGATAAATTCATCAATTTCATTAGATGACTCTTCTAGGCGCTGTTTCTGCTTCAATTCACTTTTGCGCGTTTCACGAGCTATTGTTTCTATTGATTTATTAGCTGACTGGTCTTCAACTTCGATGTCCAGTCTTGCCTTTGCAGCCTCCACGTGAGGATGATCGTAGAAAAACTCATTATCTTCTTGACTAATTGGAAGTAGTGAAGGGCCGATATAATAGGGGCTGATTGGGTCATTCATCCTCAATCGAATCGTGAGCCTCTGCTGTTCCAATGATCTGCTTTCCAATTCTTCGATACTATTTAGCTCTTTTAACCAAGGGACACTCCCGACTTCCCCGGAGTTCCAATGCCGCTCTGTCGTCATCGACAGGATTAGACTGTGATACAGACTAGAGTTGATGGCTGGTAATAATTTGTTCAGGGATAAACTTTCCTCTGGGATGAGCATGTAGCCTGTATTGCTGTAAAGACCATCTGCCGGGAAGTAACCGAACCTACGACCAGTTTCTTTGATATATGTCCAAGTAAGTCCCTCTTCCCCATAGAGTTCCTCGTTTCGAGTCCGATATTCTCCTGGTGATCGTCTAATCGATTTTCCGTTTTCTCCCCACTCAACAGTCTCTGTCACCTGAGGAACTACCCACGAATTTGTTCCCCCTTTTGAAATTGGTTTGAATATGTCTAGGTCGCCCGCTTCCCAGTGGTTTCGAATAAACCTGAAATCATCCGCAGTCGTGAGACCTTGACGAGCCTTACACACTGAGGTTCCTTCTGTCTCAGCTTGTTCAGCATCTATTTTCAATTCTCGGTCATGGAGCGATCTGACCTCCTCTGGGGTATAGTATGAGATTGGATTTCCAGGAACCTTCGCGAATTCGGTCAGTTCAACCTCGAAATATCTCTTAACATCAGTGTCCCTTTCCGCTAAAGTTCTAAGGAAATTCGACTCCTTGTTTGAGGTCTCAACGTCGTGAAGTCGGATGAATGAACCCGTCTCGGCTTGGTTTGCTCCAGTGCGTACGACTGTCCCGACAGTACGGACCGTAGCATTGTCGAGAACACCGATTCCATATTCCGAGAGGAAGTCGAAGCTACCTCTGTCACCAATGAAGTCAGTTCGGAAGTCCTGGTATCGCTGCTTGAACATAAATGAACGCGGTACAAGCATCCCGATACGGCCGTTTCTACGAGTTATTCTATCACAGACCTCGAAGAAATTGATGTAGAATTCTGTACTGTAATCATAGTGGTCTTCAACATATTTTGTAACCGTATCAGGCATCCGGTTATCTGACCCATACGGCGGGTTCATCAGCGCCACATCGTAGTCCTGGGCCAGAATATCCAGTAACCGGACGAAGCTCCGAAGGTCCTGTGCGAGGAAGGAGTCCGAATCTCGGTGTTCTTCGACAGCCTCACGCAGACTGTGGAGGATCTGTCCGAGCGTGTGGTCTGCCGTCGGGTCGTCGCCGAGCGTGATCTGCACGCCCTCGGTATCGCTGTCGTCCTCGAATAGGTCACCGAGCGTCCCGCGAACGTCGAGCAGGCTCCCGAGCCCGTGAACCTCCTCGAAGGCGTCGAGGATCCGCCGGAGGGCATCCTCAACCTTCGGATCGTCGCCGGCCACCTCGTCGAACACTGCTTCGACGCCGTCGACGTCGGCCACCTTCGCGTCCGCACAGACGATACCGACCTCGGGCATGTCGAATCCGTCAGCACCTTCCGCCTCTGCGCGGGTCCTGCCCTTTAGATATAGATTGAAGGCCGCGAGCTGGCAGGCCCGCATGTCCAGGTCGACGCCGTAGAGATTGTGTCGGAGAATCTTTCGCGGGATCTCCTCCTCGGGGAGGTTCGTCTCGGCACGCCAGATACGCTCCAGTACGTCGAACGCGTACAGCAGGAAGTGCCCGCTCCCACAGGCAGGGTCGATGACGCGAAGCTCCTCCGGGTGCTCGAAGTCGGTCGGCTCGCCCTCTTCTTCGGAGGGGACGAGATAGGTGCAGAAATCGGCGATGTCGGGCGACTTATCGGGGGAGAGCGGCCGGTTCTTGCGCTCGTCCGGGGAGATCCCTTCCTGCGCTTCGACGACGTCCTGCAACTCGCCGGTGTGTTCGAGGTAGAGCTTCCCGAGGGAGTTGTCGGTGAGCATCCGGACGACCCAGTGGGGCGTATAGAACTGGTTCGCCGGGGGGACGTCCTCGGGATCGAGGCCTTCGCGATCGCCTTTGCGGCGCAGGTCGTCGAGCAGCTTGACGTTGTAGTATTCGTAGACCCATCCGAGCACGTCGTCGGCCCGCCAGACCTCGTCGGGAACCTCGTCGAGCATTCCACAGAGTTCCTCGAAGGTGTCGTCGTCCGGATCGACGAGGCTGTATGCCGACGAGCGATCGAACAGGATCTCGATCTCCTCGGCGAGCGAGTCACATGCCCGATGGTACGCCTCGAGGATAGCTTCGTCTTCTAGGAGGAACTCCTCGTGGACGAGCGTCTCCGCGGCGGGCGTCAGGCCGTTCTCCTTGAAGACGGTGACTTCCTCCTCGACGAAGTTCCGAACCTCCATACAGCGGAGTGCAGCCAGTCGATTGACGATCGTATAGCCGACGCTCGTGACGTACTTCTCGAAGCCATCGCCCCAGGAGTGGCCGTCCACGGCTTCCAGTTCGATAGCCTCGACCAGTGACGTCGTGTCCTCGTCCAGTGTGCCGGTGTCTTCTGGCTTGCTGTCGAGGTCCTGCTGAGTGAGTTGGAACCGAACGTTGTCTTCGACGCGATCTCGCATCTCGGTGACGACGTCTTCGAGATGCTCGCGTTCGCCCTTGTCCAGTTGCGCCTTCCGCTGAGAGAGAGACTCGCTTTCCATTCGAAGATGACCTGTATGGTATTCTCAACTGACCACCACCAACTTCAATGTTGCCGAGGGCGGCCGGGTACTGGCCTCCCACTCACCACGTCAGTGAGAGCTCTTCGACGGTGATGTTCTGTAGACCGAACGCTGCCGGCGATAGTTCCCCGAAACCCCCATCGTCGGTCAAGATATGCGGCCGTTCGTATCGGTACTCGTACGCCAGCGAAAAGATAGGCACGTCTTTCGCCTGGATGTCCAGCAGGTGTCCCAGTAGCTGATTGTGGGGTTTCTGTCGAACGTCTCGTAACTGGAGGTCCTCGAGTTCGTCTCCGTCGAAGCTCGTGATCACATCGTCACAGCTACCGAATAGCTTGAACAGGAGTGTGAGTGCCTCGTCGATTTCCTCACTCTCTACTCGCTCTGACCGATGCAGTCCCTGCTGGATTTCTTCCACCATGTACGCTGAAACCACGGTCTGGTGACGACTGTCGTAGAATTCTTCAGTGAAGTAGAGACGTTCGCCAAGCGTATCGGAGTAGATCTCTACCGGGAGTTCCGCTGCTGTCGCTATGTATATCCAAACATTGCTGTCCAAAATCAGCATTCAGGAACTCAGTCGTCGGCCAGCACCGATTCTCGCTGGCTGACTGATTCTGCGATGAGGTTCTCTCGATCCCAGTCGAGATCTCGATTGAGTTCCTCGAGTGCTGCCTCTATATCTGCAGGTGATTCATGACAGTCTTCCGCACGCGCCCACAGTTCCGCTGTTTTCTCACTCATGAATCTCACCTGCCGTTAGTAGACTCTAAAAGGAGCGGGACTTATAATTCTAGCGGCGAGCGTTCGCTAACGTTCTCCAGCAAGAAGGGTGTCATAGAACAGTTCACGCGCCTAGTTTTTCATAATCCCTGTTCACTCAATACAGCCGATAGATTCTATTGCCCAGATACTCTTTCCCCGAAGTATGGTATCCTCTGATTCCGACGCCGATGAGGTTATTGCAGGTCTGGAACAGGACATCGGTGAACACGTGCGGGCCACGGCGAAATCCGGGGAGAATCGCATCGAGGTTACGGGTGAGACCCGTGGAACGGATATCTATCCCAATGCCATTCTCGAATACTTCTCCATCTTGGGATGGGCTCCTGACCGAATCCGGTACAATATGAATAACGAACCCGTCGTTGATTTTGTCCGAGACGATGAGTACGGGCTCTTAATCAGCCGCGGAAGACAGAAGTTCGATTCAATCGAGTTTGAAGAACAATTTCGATGAAACCGCACACCGGTTGAGCAGGTGATTCACTCCTCAATTCTGACGATCAATCGTCTTGTGAACTGTTCTATGACTTCCTCTGCGACAGCGAGTCAACGTGTTCTACTCGATCTGGGTTTCGTACTCGTTCCACAGGGTGTCGATGTCCGTACCAGTCTCCTCAGCGATGTGCCGGAGCAGCTGTGCCTTGTTCTCGAATCGACGGAGCTGACCCTTTGCGCCCATACTACCACGGTGGCGTCCTAAGCTAATAAATTCCGAGACATCCCTTATCCAGGAAATTCAGAGGTAGGCGTTGAGTTTCAATAACGCGGAGTCTGGAAGAAGGCCCGTCTGCTCTTTTGCGAACTCGAAGACTTCGTCGGGGCTGATCTCGAACATATTATCGTACTGTCCGACATCGATCGGTTTCTCGGCGAAGAAGAATACGTCTCCGTACTCTGCCTTCTCTACGTACTCTTCCTCAGAAACGGACGCGTTTCCGCTTTTCACCTGTACGAACGCACGTTCAACCTCATCATCATGAATCCGCCGTAGTTCGCACTCAATGTCTGCTTCAGAACTGCTGGTCGTCGACTTGATGATCGACCAATCTCCCTTACCTGCTTGGAGGTTCAGAAGGACGATGTCCTCGATCTCAGCGGGATCGAGAATACCAAGGAACTGCGAAGGCGTCACATCAGCCCGCAATTTGTCTGACACAGCCGCGGAAAGCCCCTCAGTAGCATCGTCAAATTCACTCACCGCGAAGATTTGTTTTGTGATCAGTTTCTGACTATCTTCGATGTGCATCTGACTCAGCGTGTTTCCCTGGCCAGCGAACCGGCGCTTTACGAAGCCGGGAACCATCGGGTACGGAACGATCTCCCAGTCTGCCTTACGGAAATTCCGAACGTCGTTGCTCTCGAACTCGTCCTGTTTCTCGGTGCTCAGACCGAGGTCAGTTTCCCAGTCTCCGGATGCTCGACAGAGAGCGAATTCGCTTTCCTCGTTCACCCAAAGAAAATCCCCTTTCTCGATGTCTTCGATCATATATCGCAAGGAGGACTTGAGGCTGCCACTGAGTTTAACTCGAGAGGGGGTGTAGTCGTCGCTCTTCCGTTCGCGAAACCTTTGTTCGATTTCGTTGTGTCGGTCGACTGCAGACTCAATGTCCGGCATCTCATCTACCTCATCAATTTCACCATCTTCGAGCAACACCGTCGGATTATAGCCCCATCCAATCCCAACAATGCCTTCGCTCTTACAGAATTCGTACGGATTCACAGCCTCAATTGCCCCGCCAGGCTGTATTTTCAAACGGTATACCGAAAAGTCAGTCTCGGAACTCACGCTGGCCGATTAAGGGGTTCCAATAATAAGTGTGGCTCTCGGCTACAAATTGAGACCACGCTGTGCGATGTACAGTTTCACCGCTCCGGCCCTCTCACTCCTCTAATTCGGTAGTATACGTCGGGTTTCTCTGGAGTGTCGTTAGCGATACGTAGCGGTGGCCCTGAACGAATGCGACCGTCCGATTGGAATCGCTTGCTGTCTTGTCGTTCCGAACTGCCTGTTCTAATTCGATGTCTTCTTCCAGGAAAAGGACTTTCTCCGTCTCTTGGTACCGATCGGAACCGTTCTCCCGCATCAGTTCCACAGCCCTTAGCAGCTCGCTCTCCTGATGCTGGGAGAGGTCTGGATGACCACGGACCGTCTCCTCGTCGAGGGTGACGCTCTCGATAGAGCCGGTGACTTTCGGGACGGTTGTTTTGATCTCCCCATCCTTGTAGAACGCGAGGTGGGAGACCGGTTTGAAAGAGCGATTCGGCTGGCAGAAGTAGAGATCATACTTGTGATACTCCGGCCACGCCTTGCGGGCAGCGACGACCAACACTCGATCTTCCTGCCCGCTTACGAGTGATTCGTCGTAGATGAATCGGACGAGTTCACGAAGCAGGAAGGCTTCGCGTTCGGTCGGAACGTACATGCTCGCTTCGGCACTCCCAACATCCCGCTCTAGCACCGATTCAATGCTCCCGACGAGGGTATCAAAACTCGCCCAGACGATCCGTTCGTCGTCGATTGCCTGTACTTCGGGGGGAACCCGGGTATCTGGCGTGAGGATTATCAACCGCTGAAGATCAGATGGGTCTTCATCCAGTGCCTGCAAGTGATTGTCCAACTGCTCTCTACGGACAGCGTCACGACTGGTCTTCGTCTCGAACCACAACGCCGTGGAAGCCCGGATCGCAGCATCTGGAACTGAATCCGTCCCTGTAACCTGATTATCGAAGCCAACTAGAGAAAGGTCAGACTCGTCGGTGATTGCTTCCAGGATATCTTCGGCTAATCGGCTATTCACGTGCTCGAGAACCGCTAATAGTGTCGAAGTTACTCGGTTCTCGCCCTGAGTGTAGGTGGAGAAGAGAGGATTTGGCATACCAGCCGCGTACACTTGGGTATCACAAAGAAGTTGGTGAGGTCGTCTCCATGCTCACTAGAGCGGATGATTCTTTGTAGCCAGGAGACACAGCGGTAGTATGTCCAAACCTGATATCGTCGCCCTCGACGATGCTTCCACGTACGCTTATTCCTCCCATATTAGCATCGAGGGAACAGAAATCCGAATCGGAGATTTACTCCTTGTATTCGAACACGATGATGAGCAGTCGGTGAACTTCTTCGAGCGTGTCTACGGATTCAATTGGCCTGGTGCTATTACACATCAGATCAATGGCCCCGTTCCTGCCGACATACACGAGTTCGAGGACCTTGCGGACGATCTTGCAAATGGGAGGATTGCGGTCGCGCCTGAGATCGAACAGGCTAGCTTTTTCGTCGACGACGACACGGTCCGAACCCTTTCCCTGTACGAATACTCGTATCGAGATGGACAGCAGCCGATTTTGATAGACGAAATCCGAGATCCGCTGAGTCGGGCACCTTCTGACCAGACTGTCACTCTCTGTACCGATGGCAGCGATGTAATCGGGGAGTTATTCGAAGAGAACCCTCCTTCATCAAAGGGCGAAGCTGAGGAGATTCGTACATTTCTGCACTCGGGGGGCTACGATTCGTATGATCTCCCTGAGAGCGAGCAGTTCCAGAAATAGCCATTCGCCGAATTAAATTCCAGACTACCCTCAAAGGGACCAATATCACCAATTACGCAGTGTATGGCCCCTGAAGCGGTAGTCTTCACTCAACTTTGTCGATCAGCACGATCTCATCGTCATCCAGACCATCTAATTCCTCTTGCATCGTTCGCATCCGTTCCAAGATCGTCTTCGCATCTGAGAGCAGTTCTTCTGACCGTTCTTCGGTTGGCCGCTCGTCAGCGTCCACGACCGTAGTCACCTCATCGGTGACTTTCGCGTTTGGCAGTTCCTGGCGGAGGTCCTCTGCGACACGCTGCAATTCCGCCCAGACATCGTCGTCGGCATCCGGTGGTTTCGGATCGTCTGCTTCATCGATGAGTTGTTGTATCCGCTGAAGTGACGGCGGTCGCGATGAATCGAGGACAGTGTCTACTGCTGCGGTCGTGGGTGAGTCTGGATGGTCCGCACGAAGGGTTTCCCTGGCTGCTTCCAACTGGTTCCACGGACTCGAATCCCCATCGAGGATCTCGCGGATCTTCTCGTAGGCTTTCGCTTGTTGGCGCGCACTAGAGGCGACGAGTGCTTCTTCCTCGATCTGGTCAGCGGCCCAAGCAGTTTCGAACACTTGTTCGAGGTGGTCGAACGAAATGCCACTGAACGCATCCGTTGCATCCTCGAATAGCGTTTTGACCGTTGGTTCGTTCTCTCGCACCCACGCGGAGAGGTCCGCACAGATCTCTGCCGGATCCGACACGTCGATCGTTCTGCCCGTGATTCGCCGGTGCTGTTCAGAGAGAACGTCGATACGATGGCCGGTCGCATCAGCGATCCGGGTTGTCAGTGTCTCCTTCGTAGGTACAGATCCACCTTCGGCTGTAGTCTGCATTCGCGACGTAATCGTCGCACTGGGGTACAGCGATTCTACTAACTCTAGCGTCTCGGAAAACTGCGTCCAGAGAGATTTCTCGTCGCCTTCGACCGCAAAGAGCTCGCGCGCATCTGCGAACGTCTCTGCATCCGATTTAACGCCATCCTCGACGAGATCCGATGTGGAGATTTCGCCACCACTGTACGCCGGCGATAACGCAGATTCGAGCGATTCCAGAGAGACATTGAACTCCCGAGATACTCCTTTGAATGTCCGCTTGACGAGGACGCTCTGCTCATCTACCCAGGTCGCGAGCTCGGTGACCCACTCGTCGGGGTCGTCGCCGTCTGGTTCGTGACCCAGAACAGTCGAGACGACTGTACGGATCTCCTTCGGATTGATCGTATCAACGCCGAACCTGACCTGCAACGAAGTGAGTCCACTCTTCGTACGCACCTGCCGACCGATTGCTGCTGGCTCCGTCACGTAGTCGGTGTCCTGTTTCAGAGCGACCTTCTCGTTGGACGTCGCGAGCGTGATGAGGAGCGCTGCGATCGACTCTTGCGGCGTCCCCCGATAGTCTCCGTTGGAGGTGCGGGTTTGCTGGAGAAGCGTCTCCACGTCTACTGCGCTCTGTGATTCGTACTGGTCGATGAAGTCTCGACACCAGCCACTGTCTCCGATCCGACGATCTGCCCTGTCTACTCCTAATATGACTGCATCGCTGTCGGCGAGGGGCCACTCGCCGCTACCGCGGAAGAACTTCGCTAACCCTTTCGCATCGTCGACTTCGACGAGAGGGCGCGATAGTACCTTCCGAGTAGAGCCGAAGACAGACTGAACCTGGTCCTCGACGACTTCTTCGAGTACACCTGGACGTTCACCGCGATACTCGTGAACAGTGTGGATAGACGCACTTTCGAGGAGGTCGCCCACAGACGACTCTAACCGCCGTTTGTCAGTCCGATGTTCCCGTTCGAGCTCCTCGTGTGTCTCAGTCTCCGCTTCGAGGACTTCTCCCATCCCGAGGACGTTTCGAATCCTGTCGAGTGTCGTCTCGGGCACGTCGATCGCGATGAGAATGTGCTCGCCTCCTGCTCGGCCGTCGTTTACGTCCTTCCACGTTTCAACCTGATCAGTGACCGTGTCAGGGTCATCAGCTAAGACGCGGATTCGAACGGCATCGAATTCTGTGGTGGGTGCTCGACCGACGGGGTCGAGAATGGAGTACTCGTACCGAAGTGGAACGAGGCGTTCGTCGCCGACATCGGCCTCGTGAACGCTACTATCGCTCCGGAAGAAGTCGTCGTTTTCGCGGAGTCGCGTTTCTAGCCACGCAGACAACTGATGAGGTGAGATCTGCTCAGCTTTGGTCTGTGCTCGACTGAGAATACTCTCCTGTTCCTCAGAGACCAGTGTATACACTTCGTCACCTTTGTCGTTGGTCTCGGTGAGCACTTTTCGCTTGTCCACGAGTGTATTCAGCGCCGATTCGGTGTTGTCCACCGTCTCATCTACTGAAGAGTGGACGTCGTCGAGCATCAACCGGCCCAGATTCTCTGGTGTAGCTGGGACTGCCGGTGTCTGATTAAGCAGGTACAGTGCTTTCGATACCCGGACCTCCCAGGCGCTCTCATCGCCGTCGAAGGTCGGTATCAACGTATTATCGAGCATCTCTTGCACCCACAGCGGGACATACGTGGTTTCCTCTACCAGTAGATCGAACAGCTCGTCCCACGTCACGAGTGCCCCCTCCTCGGCCGTCGCCCACCCGAATTTCGTGAACAGCGAGCGAACCAACACAAGCAGCGCTCGGCCTTGGATGTAGTCTCGGTCGGTTGCTCGTCCCTGCGTGATCAGTTCCTGCATCACCTTTCGAAGTAAGGTGAGGTCGTACTCGCGGAAGGGGTACGACTCGGCGGGGTCGGGATCTGCACTTTCGACTGCCGAATACGTCTCTAAAGAGAGATCGGGCATCGATGAGACGAGCGAGGAGACCCGATCACTGCTGGAACCGTCTTTCTGCAGCCACCGTTTCCGGACGATAATCTCCGTGTCAGCGCCTTCGAGAGGTACCTGCTGATGCGTCCAGTGATCGTCCGCTGGCTCCCCGATGAGACTCTCGCGTGTCGCCGGGAGCGAATACTGCCCGGTCGTGACAACAACCGGATTCGGGCCATGCTGGAGTGCTTCCATCGTCTCCTCGAACTCTCGGTATCGGTGACGACTATCACCGACGAAGAGTGCAACCTCGTCGAGCCCCAATAGTAACTCCGTCTGTGGTCCGCTTTCGTTCAACGCGTCGGTGACGGCCTCGACTCGGTCGACCAGCTCTCCGGGGTCGAATGATTCCGGGTCGACCTCCTCCTCTGCACGCTCAATGGACGCTTTGACGCCGGATTTTCTGTCGAGATCGGTTCCACTCGTCTCCGACAATGACGGTAGCGTCTCGTAGAGCCAGCGTCGCAGCGACGCTCGTTCTTCGAGGACGTCCTCGAAGGTCTGCCCGTTTTGCTCGGCGGCAATGAGTGCATCCCAGACACCATCGTATTCCATATCGACAGTCCAGGCCCACTCAAGCAGCCAGTTGGGGTCCGTCGGATATCCGAGTTCACGACCAATCGCCTCGAAGATGAGAAACGGGAGAGGCGGTTCCTTGGAGGCGTCCCGGTCGAGAAGGTTCAGGAAAACAGGCTTGAGACGGTCGACGTGCGACTCGTCGATCGACCGGGCTAGGTTGTCGAACCCAGGCCACTGTTGGGCTAATTCGTCTCCAAGGTGCGCGAATTCGGACTCGCTGTCGGCTACGAGGCCGATGAGTTTCAGCAAGTGTGTCTTCCCCGAACCGAAGGTTGCGTGGAGATAGAGGAAACGTGCAGCCTCCCCCGGATGTGTCTGTATGACTTCTCCGAGTTCCGTAAGAACGCGTTTTGCGCTCTCAGTCTCGTGGAACTCTGCAACGTCGGTTTCAGCCCGCTCTCTGGCGTTTACTTTCTGGACTTCTTCGAGTTGTCGCGTGGGGTCACTACGGAATAGCTCTTTGATAGTCATTATTGGAGATGCACCTCCCGAATCTGCCCGTCGATCTGATGTGCCGGGTAGTAGTGTCGTGAATCGCCGCCGAAGAAACTCAATTTCCCGCCGACGACGTCGCCGGGGAAGGGAATGCCGATGGTGGACCTGACGTTGCGACGGTCGAGTTCATCGAGAAGTTCAGATGCACGGGTGAATGGATAGAGGCTGCCGAGATTGAGGAGTAATACGACGTGCTGTTGACTCTGCAGGCGGTCGTCGCCGATTTCGTTCGCAATCATCTCCTCGACGAGCTCTTCCGCTAGACGATCTTGCAGTGTCTCTTCGATACGCTCGGCAGTCGTCTCGCTGCCCAGTGCTACCGATAGGTTGTACACCTTGGTCTTCGGGAGAAGCTCGTCGAGCCAGATTGGTTGTACTGAGACCTCGGTTTCGACGGCTGGTGCTTCGTCAGCATCTACTGCCCATGCACTGAGCCGCTCTGCAACCCGATGCTCGACCGCTGGCTCGACCGCTGCGATGACGAATGGATTTCTGATTCCCGCTTGCCCGTCGGCAAACGTGCACAGTTTCTCTTTGAACGCGAGATACGGCGAGTCTGTCATCGAATGATCACCCCCGAATCAACCGTCTCGATATCCAGCTCTCGGTTCTCTACGAGCCGTTCGAGACGTTGATTGATAGCCTGCCTGTCGTCCGGAAGGGCCCCGATCCGGTCCACTTCGTCAGGTTCCAGATCCCCGACGATTGTCGAGAACCGTTCGAGTCTAGACTCCAGTACAGCGATATCGTCGTCGATAGCCTCTTCACGAGACTCAACGGCTGAGACATCATCAGCCGCCGAAACGAGCGTGTCTTCGTCGTCAGCGCCGAGTACGGAGACTGTTTCCTCGATGGTATGGTACCACCGACGAAGCTCTCGGAGTGGCGTGATGTATGTCCGCTCAAACGCAGGCTGCACACTTGTCGGAAGTTCCGTCGCGTCAACGATCCAGGGGTGGTCTTCGAGACGCTCCACGAACGCACCGAGGCCTTGGTCGTCGACATACTCGTCCCACGATCGCTGAAGCTCGTCGCTGAGTCCCGTGGCCGTCTCGCCGACTAACACCTTCCACCCCTCGGTCGTCCACCAACGCCCTTCGAACGTCGCGAGCGCATCACGTTGTTCCTCTACCAATGACTGAGCATTCTCGTCAATCCATTCGAACTCATTATCGCCCAGAAGGAGATGCACATCGAAGCGGTAGAGTGACACCAGCCGACGATTCCAAACGTCTACAACTTCATCGAGCCATTCCTGTTCGTCGTTGGTCTGTTCAATGGCATCTCCGAGTCCGTCGCCCTGCGACCTGACGACAGCGAGACGATCCGAAGTGGCGTCAATCCGTTCAGATAGCTCGTCAGCGAGAGACTCCAGAAGGCTTCTGACGGCTTTTGACCGGATGTCGGTGTCGGCAATGAGCTGGATATCCTCTCGAAGACCAGTGAGCGCCGAGTGGAGCTGCTGATTTGCTTCCTGAAGGTTGATCAGTCCGTCAGCGACTGTCTCTGTGGTTTCTTTGAAGCCACCCTTTTCGAGGAGCTTCCCGATCGGTTCGCGTGGGAGGAGTTTCAGCCTCGTCGTCGAAAGCCGGTTCTGATCCAACACCACCGAATTTTCGAGGGTATTCCCGTCTTCTTCGATGGGAACAAGCCGTCCTTCCCGACAGAAGCCCCAGATAATGGCGCACAGTGCCGGACGAGCGTCGTCGTAGAACGGCTTTTTGTCTGCAATTCCATCGAGGACCGTATTCAGGTTCAAGCCGTCTTCTTTGTCCTTTAGCTGTCGACCGGTGAGCGCCATCACGTTGCTCTGTATCGTTTTCTTCCCTTGGCTTGCCGTTGGGTCAGAAGACGGTACTTGAATCGTATGTGCCCATGCTGGCAGCGGATCTTCGGTGGAAAGCTCTGCGAGTTCCTGGAGACGATCTTCGTCCACTTGGAGCATCATAGGGTGGAAGTCATCTGGATACCCTACGTCGACTGCAGTCTGCACTGCCTTCGAGAGACTTCCAATATCCGTTCGATCTTTTACGGTGTAGGAACCGCTTTGCATGGCGCTGACGAGCTTACTCTTGACAGCACTGGCTCGCCGTTCGAGGTCACGTTCGACCGCTGAGGGGGCATTGTGTGTCGAAATAGCGTCTCGAAGCGCCCACCACTCAACGAGATGCTTACGAAGGTCTTCGAGGCCGTCGGTATCGATTTCCCAGTAGAGGGTTTCCCCATCCCCGTTGTCAGACGGATAGTCGGGATGAACACCCAGCACTGCGATGGAAACCTCTAGCCCTCCTTCAGCCTCTGTAGTCGTCTCAAAGTCTTCCCCGTCGATACGATACTTGTATGCAACGGGGTATTCGTCACCAGAGTCGCTATATGGAACGGACTCGGGGAGAGCGAGGTCCTGAATGATACGCTCCCAAAGATGCTCATCTAACGCATGGAGGATGGCATCCCAATCTGGATTCTCCTCGTTTGCTTCCGTGTCATCGTAGATCAGGCGCTCTTCCTGTGTGGCGAACCGGTATCTTGCGCCAGATTCGTCCTCAGTGGGTCGAATGAACTTCTGAAGCCGACCGAGTGATTCTTCGACCCGATTTTGCGTGCTGATCCACGACCGCCCGTTAAGATCGGACATGACCGAGACAGCGATGTTCCCTTCGTTCAGGGGGACGATGTCGTGGACGTGCTGTAGTAACAGAACTGCCTTCGCTACAGCAAGGTCGAACTCTTCAAGATTCCCGTCTTCAACCTCATCTGCGATCCCACGGGTCGTGTCCGATCCCTCGATGACTCGCATGTCCTGAGTGAGGATCTCGCGAAGCTCTGGCTTGACTAACTCGTAGAAATCGACCAAGGTAATGACGTGGTCGGGTTTCCCATCCTCAATCCAGCGCTGGAGGAGGTTGTGCATGAGCGCGAGGATTGCGCGAGCAGTTCCTGAAAAGATCGACTTTGCGGGATCTGTGGCTTCTCGCCTGAGATTAAACAGTATCTCGAGAAAGAGCGGTGCGTGATAGGGGAGGAAGGGATAGAACTCGACGAGTGCATCTTCGTCGATGCTGTCGAGTGGTGGCTTTGTGTTCTGTTTAATTTCGTTGTATACCAGTGATTCTGTGGGCTTCACAGAGGCAGTTTCGAGCACCTCATCGACTCGGGATTCGCCCTGGTCGGACTTCTCGAAGAGACGACGCTTGGCGATATCACCTACATGCTTACTGGGAAGTTGATAACGGTGTGGGAATCGATCCTTGACGATGCTAAAGTCTGCACCGTGTGCGGCGAACTTCGGCTGCACGTCTTCGATTTTCGCCTGAGCAGTGGCGACTAACTGAATATCACCATCACCGATATCGTCGATATTTTCTGCGAGCGTCTGAAGTTCGGTCAAGCGCTCGAAGTCAGTCCCGATGAAGAGACTCACTTCGTCAAGGAGTAAAACCAGTTTTACTGGTTTCTCTAGTTCTTCCTCCCGCTCTGCGCGCAATTGATCTAACCGAGTCACCACCTCTTCTGGATCGATGTCAGAGGGTTGAAGATCGGTATACCCGTCCCGGGTTTCGTTGACTTCCTCGAAGAGCTTCGGGAGAACCACATCTGCCAGTGCGTTATATCTCTGGATGTCTTCCCAGAGGTTCTCCGTATCCAAGTCGTACCCACTAGGTCCGGCCGCGACTGTTTCAAGCGCGTCCTGCGCACGAGTCTGTCGTTCAGGCCATGCGTCGGTCGTCCGGAACCACTTCTCGAAATACGCTACATCGAGTTGGGAGGAGAGTCCCTTCGAGATATCGTCGTCAACTCCGGTCAGATCGGGATCCTGATGGGCATGCCTGAGAACGATCTCACTGAAGCTCCGCTGCTTCTGCCCCTGATACTTGAGAAGATTGATCGAGACAGGAATCACGTAATACTCGTCGTGGATTGTACGCCAGTGGTCACGCAATTGGTCCACATCGTCGTCTTCTGCTACTTGCGTAAGGTTGTCCCAGACGTCGTCGTATCGTCCGTCGAGCCAGTCGGAGTCGAGTAGTCCGTCGAGGACGGTCAGCAGGTGGCTCTTCCCACTGCCGTAATAGCCATAGAGCCAATAGTTCGAACCTGTACGCATATCGTCTGCCTGTCCAAGTGTCCGATCGACGAAGTCTCGGATAAAGCGCTGGGAGTCCGCAGTCACGTGGTATGACTGGATGGCGCGTTCGCGATGATCGCGCTCATCCCTGTCGATGCGAACTGATTCCTCGAAGTCTTCTGGAAGGTCTTCGAACCAACTCGCATCGACCATCAACTGACACCTCCCCTGGAGATCCACGAATACGGTTTCTCAGCAGGGCGGAGATCAAGGTCACCGTGGAGTTCGAGATACTCCCATGCAGAGGTGCTAGCAGCTCGGTCAAACAGTTCTTCCCAGCGGTTCTCTGGTTGGAAGAGGTATAGGAACCCTCGTGGGGAGGTGATCCATTCCTCGTCGCCAATTTCGTATGAATAATCCATTGCTACGAGTAGCGGCACAGTCCCTACAGAAGGAGTTGCTCCAGTCACTGCTTGTTGGCCCTCGAGAACCCCTATCTCGCGCATCACTGACCGGATCCCTTCGCACCAACGCTCAGTTGTCGATTCTGCATAATCGAAGCTGCTGCCGTCAGAATACGTCAAGCTGTTGAGGATCTCTATGAGAGTTTCGTTAGAGAAGTCCAATGGTTTTGCCTCCTCGGAAACAAGACGGTCGCTGTATTCGGTGACGACGTATCGAACCAAGGTATCGTCGGAAACAAGATACAGATAGAGGATTTGTGCTTTGTCTCGTGTCGTCTCACATTGCTCGAACACCTGGGGGAGCAAACTGGGGTTCGGGAGCGTTGGCGGTGCGTTCTTGAAGCGAGATGTGAGGACCCGAAATATTTTCTGCGAGCTTCCCCGTGTACTCCGATTCGATAGGCGTTCGTCGAACCAGATGTTCTTCACTTCGTTCCAGTTTCCGTGATCTGCATACAGTCGAGTGAGCTCTTCGGCTCGCTCAACGAGGAGACCACACATCGTTAGATCCATGTTGACTTCGTCTGGTGAGATCGTCCCAGACAAAGAGGGGATGGGCGCGTCACCGCCGTCGGATATGAGGGTCATGTATGGGTGGATTGAACGGACCTACTTTATGTTTCGTCTATCATAGCATACCCACTCAGAACCTTAGCAGATGAGCAAGAAGAGCCAGTACGGCAAATAACAAAGCTTCCAGCCATCTTTCTCGATCACGAGGGACTCGCTTTTTACCAGGTCTTTCGGGAGGCTATCTGTGACAATAAACCGGAAAGGCGCCTGATACTCGAGGTCGATGAGATCCTCCCCATCTTCCTGAGGATGTTTCCCGACAGATGGGTCAAATTCCGACGCGATCGATGTTGACTCGCCGGTATGTGGGTGGTAGGAGAGTACCAGTGGGAGGACCAATTCGTCATTTCGGAGGACGTAATCCACCGTCCCGGCTTCAGTCTCACAGTATTCGACTTGTGGGTCTTCTCCCTCGAAATCATCCTCGACTTGGTATGCAAGCCGCTTGGCGTGGTCGAAACCGACAGTTCGAGCTAGTTTATACTCGAAGTCGTGATTGAGTCGCCCCGTTGGCTCGTACGATTCGAATCCGAAGTGTTCCTGCCGCTGTGAGAGGAGAACGACGTGCCGAGGATTACGCAGATAGAGTCGGGTCCGCCGGTATCGCTGTAGAGAGTAATCGTGTGATTCCGAAACTGAGAGCCCTTCGTCAAGAAGGGAGAGATACGTGTCAACGGTACGGCGGTCCACACCGAGTCGTTCGCTTATGTCAGTGTACTTTAGCTCCTGCCCAGCACGGCTCGCTGCAAGCGATGCGAGCCGATGGAGGTTCTCCGGGTTCTTGATCGATTCATACTGTGCAAGTTCTTTGTAGAGGTAGAGCAGGAAATGCGAGTGGACGAGTTCGTTGTTTACGGAGTAGTCGGGGACTCGCTGGAACAACCCTCCTTTCTGCAAGTATCGCCGTGCAGCTTCGTGTAGTCCGTCCCGGTCAGCCTCAGAGAGTACGTTGTAGTGAAGATCTTCAAGGGCTTCGATAGCGTCTGGGAGCGCTGTGGCATCTGATAGGTTATTTCGAACGTCGCTGATTAACGAATTGTCCTCATCGAAGCTTGTCGTCCGGTGCGTTTCGACTATCGATGCGAGATCCGAATCGACGTCTTCGAACACGGACTTGTTGTAGACCCCGTGTTGAACGGTATCGATGAATTTCATCGGAAGCATAGGTCTAGCCCACTTCACCTGGACCTCGTCACTGCCAGTGACCTCCTCCATATCCACTTCAGATTCAACGATCCCTGTGACTACAAGAGACGTGTCGTCGTCGATAAGATCGAGAAGCTGCTGTTTCTCTTCACCTTCGAGGCGGAGTGCGCCGACGTCGTCAAGTAAAATGAACTTCCGACCGGTCCGTGGGGCAATATGGGTATAGAAGTAATCAACAACATTGCCGAGTGCTGCCATGGCATCTTCCGAAGGCTCAAGATGGTAAAGCGAGTCCTCCAACGGAATGTACAGGACTTGTCGAGGATCAATACTACCGACGAGTTCTAAGTCGCGGTGGCTCGGGTCGAATGCCACCGTGTCCTCACGAAGAAGAGCTGCAACAATCTGTAGTAATAATGTGGTCTTTCCTATCCCCGTTGGTCCGTAGATTGGATAAACGAGACCATCCGTTTCTCCATCGTGTTCTCTATCGAGTTGTTTGAGGCAATTCACGACGTCGGAACGTGGCTCAAGCTCCGTGACCTCGGTGAGATCTGACGGACTGCCGGTTTCCCCATCCCACCATTGGTTATGCTGCTTTGCATCTTCGAGGAAAGAAGCGGTAGACTCAGACGACTCCATCATGTTGCTCTATCCTCCGTGCTGGACATAAATAATCATTCGTTCTGATGTCGCAAATCTGTGGATTTCTGTAATGTAATGCACTGGTTAATCCGTGGGTTCATTGGTCGGTCAGGTGATGTTCGAGCGCAACCTGTACAATCTGGTCGGGATCGGTGACTGCGGAGTCATCATTTTCAGCGATGGCGTCTACGAGAGGCACGAAGGTATCGAAACCAGCGACTGATATCGTTCGAGCCTCGGGGTCGATGCCTAGACCCTTATAGAGAGCCCGTCTGACAAAAGTCGATACATCTGCATCGTCAGCCATTGACTGTTCGATTACCTGCTCTAGAGCGGAATCCGCATCGATAGTTGTCGCCGGCGCATCTGGCTCAATGTGGACGTTGTCGCCACGAAGGACGGCAGCCAATAGTTCCTCGACGGCGTCCGCGACGACAGCGTCGATAGTTGTCCCGCAGTCGTCGGCGTACTCGGCTGCGAGTGACCTGACGACGGGATCTATCTCAACGGTCGTGGCATCGTCAGCGCCGCTTTCCATGGCCGCTGAGGACCGAACACCGGACACAGACTGCTCGCTAGCGCCGTCGTTATCTATCGGTTCCTCCGTTGTTTCCTCCCGAGTCTGCTTAGGCTCACCGCGTTCGTCCGCCTCGATCGATCCAGTGGATTCGTTCGACCCAGTAACAGACTCCAAGCGCTCGCCGGCATCGGTACCGTCCTCGTCGTACGTGTTTACGTCGTCTTTTGGAGTTGGCTCTGGCGCCGTATCAACGGATTCGGGAGCGCTATCGTTCGTCATATCCGCTTCGGCGCTCAGCGCTACCTGCGGAGAGACCGTGTCGAAAAGTTCCTCGGACTGGTCCACATCGCCCGTGTCCACTGTAACACGGGCGCGCTTTTGTTCGCTGATGGCCGGGCCCGTCGTCTCGTACAGTCCACCGTCGGCAACGGTCGCCCGACGTTCACCACCGGAACTGCCACTCGCCTCCGCGTTCGGAGTCGGCTGGGACGTGGTTTCCGGGGCAGGCCGGCCTGTCCGAAGCCGCTTGCGGAGGCGCTTCACGTCGACACCTTCGGCCGCGAGATCGATCTGGTCACGTCTCCCGATTTCCGGTAGCGACAGCTGTTCGAGGAGCCCGTCGTTGCTCGCGGCTACTGTTCGAGACTGCTCACGTCCCCGAACGCGGCTGTGGGTTTTTTCGCCGACCCACGGCGGGGCTACGATGGAACCGTCTCGGAAGAGTGTCTGTTCAGTCGCGTCGCCGTTCGCCCACGTATAGGCGTCCCACTTGTCCTTGTACCGTTCAGTTGCGCGGCCGTGCTGATGTTCGACGACGACGTGGATCGGCGAGATAGCGTCGACAACGTCGTCGAGGACGTCCTCGGACGGGTGATTCGTAAACATCGTCGAGAAGACCGTCCCTTTCGCGTCGCCACTGTCTTTCGCGTCGGTGTTCCCGCCCTGAACTTGCACGAGCGTCGCGTTTGGGTCTTCCTCGATCGCTCGGAAGAGCCGAGCGCTACTGCCCTCGACCGGGACCTCTGGTCCAGCGATGGTGACGGCACCGGCGTTCAGACAGGTCTTCGGATCGGAGTACGTCGGAACGGTCTCGACGTTGTCGTGGTCGTAGCCGAGGCGGTCGTACAGTTTCGCCACCTGGCCGGCAAGAATCACCCGCACGGCCCGTTCGGTATCCCGCTCGACGCCCGCAAGGAGCGTCGCCAGGTGGACGCCGGTCAGCCCGCTCGTCGTACACAGCGTCGTCGATCCTTCGCTCGCTCGCTGAACGAGCGTTCCGACGGTTTCCGTGAGCTCGTCCTCGAAGTCATCGTTCGTCGCCGCCGTGAGGAAGACGGCGTCGATGTCGAAGTAGTTCTCCGGCTCGAAGCCGGGATACCCGCCGGCGTCCCGACAAGTGAAGTCTCCGGTCACGAGCGCGTGGAACGGATCTTCGTCGCCGACCTCCACGAGGAATCCACACGCACCGGGTGCATGCCCTGCCGGAACGGGATGGACGCGGACAGTCCCGGCCACGACATCACGCCAGCCGTCGATCCCTTCGACATGTCCGAGTAGTGCTTCCGTCTCACTGAGTCCGTAGTGACGTTTGCCTTCGGCGAAGACGTCCTCGACTATCGCCGCTGTTCCCGGCGAGGTGAGAATCGGCGCTCGGTCACGGTGGGCGTCGTCCAGGGAACGGTAGTGGTCGACGTGTGCGTGCGTGAGGAGAATCGCTGCCAGATACTCGTCGTCACCGAGTAGTTCCCCGGCATCGACGCCATCTCCAGCGTCCACGAGAATGCACGGCGTACGCGCTTCGTGTTTTTCGCGAATACGCAAGAGGAACGATTCGTTCCCCGAATGCGGATTTGCGTGCTGGTAGGTAATCTCCATGTATCTGAATTGTGAGTCCATCAATATAGTTCTGTGGGTTAGGAACATCCCAATGTGTTAATCTCAGTAATAAACGAATCGCGGTGGCTAGTTTTATTTGGTGGGAGGTTATTGGTATGTGTTGAAAGCGCATGAGTCAGAAACCGGCCCCCAAAGTAGAACTGGCGGCAGATCGTGTCCAGGTCTCTGAGCTAGAGATCACGAACTCAGATGTGGTGGAATACTTGGAGGAAATCGAAGCTGAGGACCGAGAAGAGGCGATCCAGTATGCGCTGAACGTGGGGGTAAAAACCCTTCAGCTCGCCGAGACCTCTCGAGAAGAGGAGTTTGTCGAGCGGAAGTTCAGTGAGATGCACCAGGAGTTCGAAACTGAAATCGAGCGTATCGAAGACGAAGTCGAGGAACGGTTCGGGAGCGATGGTGACGTCCCCGAGATCTTTCAAAAGCATCTTGGAGAGGACGGAAAGCTCCAGGAACACATAGAACACGCGTTCAGTGAGGACGGGCCATTCGTCGACAGGCTCGATGAGGAGTTGGGTGAGGACGGCGAACGGATTCAGGAAGCACTCGACCCGGACGACGAGGGGACTCCCACGTACCGTCTGAAGTCCGCACTGCTGGACGAGATCCGGTCTCTGCGGGATAAGATCGAAGAACGAGAAACAGAAGAGGAGACGCGAGAGGAACTGAAACAGGAGACAACTCTCAAGGGTGACGACTTCGAGGAGACCGTCGGTAACATCCTCGGAGACGTCGTCCGAAATACGACGGATGAGGTCGAACCGACCGGCGAGGAACTCGGTGAGCGTTCAGACCGAAAGGTCGGTGACTTCGTGCTTACTCTGGGTGACACTGGTCAGCGAATTGTCGTCGAGGCCAAGAGTGCAACGAACTACTCACAGCCAAAGATCAAGGAAGAGTTGGCCGAGGCTATCGAAAACCGGGACGCCGACTACGCGCTCATTGTCTTCGAGTGCGAGTCGTATGTGCCGGACAAAATCGGATACTTCCAGGAGTTCGACGACGACCGGCTCTCTGTTGCGTTGAGTGCGGACGAAGACGACGACGTCGAACCCGGATTTCTTCGCATCGCCATCAACTGGGCGCGGGCTCGTGCCGTCCAGTCCTACGTCGATGCGGGGGCAGACCTCGAGCCGGAAGCCATCCAGAACGATATTGGAGAAGTCGAGGACGCTATCGGTCGCTTCAGTCGGGTCCGGACGAAGACGACGAACATCCGCGAGGCTGCGAACGAGATCGACGAGGAGCTGCGAAGCATTCAGAACGACGTCGAAGATCGCGTCGGAAAGGTGCGTGCAGAACTGCAAGGAGCGTCCGACTCGTGAGCGGCGACAGTAACTCAGATCGGGGAATCGATTCAGGGGATATGTATTTGGTCCTTCAACCGAAGCTACTGGCTATGTCATCGATTGGTTCCCCAACGCTTGCGACTTCGATACGAGTCGGGAGGTCATCTCGTGCCCGGTGAGCACTCGTTCAATGGGTCACTGATTATGACCCCATTCGCTAGCGGTATGGTCAGAGACGTTGTCGTAGACCGATATCAGCAACTGCTCGACGAGTACGACTCCGAGGAGATACTCGTACTCACCGGATCGCCGACGAGCATGGGTACATTCCGCACCCTCCTCGATGATATAGTTCCAGGCGCCGCTGTTCCTCGCGTGACATCGCTCGTCGTACAGGCGACGGAAGTAGTCAACAAAACTGACGATCGGACAATCCTTTCGGATACCCTCCGTCGTGAACTCGTCCACCGATTTCTCGAGGACTACGACTGGGAGTGTGATTACCTCCACCGAGCCGCCCAACAACCGTCGTTTGCAGAGGACATCGGCGGACTCATGGAAACCGCGACGTGGCAAAACGCTCCCTTCGATACGACGCGAGAGCTAGTGGAGATAGCCTCAGTACGAGATGCGTTTCACGAGTGGCTCGCCGATCACGACCACATGGTCCGGGGTCAGCTAATCGACGAAGCGACATCCGTCCTGGAGGACCCCGATCAGCGAAACGATATCGTCGACGCTTCGGCTATTCTCGCGGTCGAGTTCGAGGAGTTCTTGCCCCCTGACCGCCGCTACCTTCAGACGATTTCCGGCGGAGTAGACCTCGTGTGCGTCGCAGAAACGGACGCCAGCATTCGTCGAACGCGAATGGAGTCCGGGTCGCTTGCCGACCAAGTTTCGTTCACCGACGAGGAAACACTCGACCGAGAAGACATCACCAGACGTCCCGAGGCGGCGGCCGCATACTGGGCTCGCGGAATCGTGCCCGACGATCCTGAGCGAGGTCAGGTCAACGTCCTAGCCGCCGAAACCTCGGACGAGCAGCTCCACCAGGTCGCTGACGAAATCGAACGGCTCCGCGAGACGGAAGAATGGAACTATGACGACTTCGCCGTCGGACTCCAGCACAGTGGTTCGGCCCTTACAGATACTCTCCGAGGACTAGAACGCTCTGGCCTGCCGACCGAATCGTCCACTATCGTAGGGTTCGGCGACGATCCTGCCGTTCGAGAGCTTTTGCAGGTGACTCGTTACCTCGCGTCGGGCGGAGAGCACCGGGAACAGATTCTCGCCGATCACTCCACGCTAGACCAGGAGCTCCTCGAGGACATCGAAGCCATGAACGGACTTGCTGCTCCCCTTCGTCGTTGGGCCACTGATTCGAACTTGAAGCACCGCATCGCCGACGAGAACGATCCTCTGGATGCCCGCACCCAGTTCAGCGACGTCGAGCGCGTGTTCCGAATGGCGTCATTCGTTGAGGACACCGCCTTCATCGACACGAGTTGGCAGTCGTTCGCGGCCATGTTAGAACGAGCACACGAGTATGCGCCCCAGCATAATCAGACGAGCGCCACCGAACGCGACGGTGGCGTTCAGGTCGACCACGTCGAAGCGATCAAGAATGGGCGATACCGTGCTGTCTTTCTTCTCGATCTCGTCGATGAGGAGTATCCTGGGGATGCCTGGTTGACGAGGCTGTTTCCACAGGAACGCGTGGCTGGAATGCCAGATTATCCCGGCGTGACGAATGTCGACGCTGACGATGTCGAGGCAACCTTCAGCACTGACTCAACCGAATCAAGCCGACCTCTCAGGCGATATTACGCGGAACTATCGCGACGGCGTTTGGCATCAGGTGCGGCGGCCGCGACGGACCGACTGTACTGTTGCCTCTACGAATACGAGGACACGGCACTGGAAGAGCGGACACAGGCTTCTCGCTTTCTCGCAGACGCCTATCGGACACTCTTCTGGATCACAGAGGCCCCGGACGAGACGATCCGAAGTGAACGAGCGGCCGAAGAGTATCTTCTATCGCGCGTCGATCGGGCACTATCCGACGTTCGGCGCAGCCGCAGTCAAGACGTGACCGTAGCACTCGATGACCTCGAGGCGGATCTCACAGAGGTTCACGAGCTTCTCGAAAACAGCAGTCGGCGCGGAGAGAGGCTGAGAGATGCACTTCATGCGCGTGTCGACTTCGCTATGGGGGAGATCCGCAGTGAGTGACGTAGTTTACCTCTCGCCGTCGCGGCTGGCCACGTATGCAGACTGTGCCCGGAAGTACGACCACAAGTACGAGCAGCGGGTCGAAACACCCGACGAGACGACGCTGTATCTCAATCAGGGGCTCGCGTATCACGAGACAATAGAGGTCGTCTGTAACGAGACAGAACCTGACGACGAACCCGAGCAGATCCACGCTCGGGCGATGGCTACCTTCGAGGAGACCTGGGCCGATCACATCGATCCCGCCGACTATGCGTCTCATTCACACCAAGAGTTCCAGCGGGCAGAGAATCGCGCAGCGCTCGATACGTTCTTTGATCCGAATGGTGGGGACGGTATCGAGCACGCCAGAAGCTCCGTCGAAACAGAGAGATGGGTCAAGTTCGAGCGAAACGGTCGAGGTTTGCACGGAAAGGTGGACAATATCCTCAAGACAGAGGATGAGATCCACCTGATCGACTACAAGCGCAACCTCCGTGACGTCATTTCGTCGGGAACCGCAACGAGGCTCGAAGACCACAGGAACGGTGACGACCATGAGCCGAAGCGTGTGAAAAACGCCTTCCAGACGGCGACGTACATTGAGGGGATTAAGCAATCGCCGCTGTACGAGGACGGGATGACGGTCCGGTTCAGCTTCTACGGACTCATGAACCAAGGATCGTTCGTCAGCCGACCCGACGGTTACGAGGTATCTGCTCGAGGATACCCACGTGAAACGACCGGTATCTACGATGAATACAACGACATGATCTGGTCATTGATCGAGGAGGCGCACGATGGAATCACGTCGGATGTCTATGACCCGAAACCGTTCGACCTGATTAACGACGAGGCCTGTCCTGACTGTGACTACAGTGATGCATGTCCCGAGTACATCGCTGAGAGGGTAAGCCGATGACTCCGGAGCAGCCCGATTGGTTGCCCGTCGCTGAAGACGAGAAGACTCCGAGAGAGCAACAACAGACCATCATCGAATCGCAGACGTACCCGATGCGGGTCCTCGCTGGCGCCGGAACAGGGAAGACCTTCACGATGGTGCGGAAGATCGAGAATCTTATCGACGAACAGGGCGTTTCGCCCGACCGAATCCTCGCTCTGACCTTTACGAACAACGCAGCCGATTCGATGCGCGAAAAGCTCAATGCAAAACTCGGGACGGCCGGGTATGACATTGACGCATACACCTATCACTCCATCTGCAACGAGATTTTGACGGACTACGCCTACGAGGCCGGCGTTGATCCGGACTTCGATATCATCACTGACGCCGAAAAGTACACTATCGTCCTCGACGTGCTTGACGAGATTGAGTACCGGTCGGTCAAGCCGAACGTCTATGGCCCTGAATCCTTCGCCGACGGCGCCGCGTCGAAACTCCTCTCGTTCATCGGATCGATGAAACGTAACGGCATCGACCCGGCTGATGTCGACTCCTTCCTCGGGCCGGCAGAACGGCTGTACGAACTGGACGACCTACCCGAACGGATTGGAGCGATCGCCGGTGACCACCTCGGTGGTCGCTCCGTCGGAAGTGTGCTCGATGGGATTCCTGATGCCAGTCGAGACATCGCCGCTGAACGGGAACGCCTCGAAGCAGACGGCATCGAGGGGTGCCTCCGAGATTTTCTTGATCGTCTCGTCGATCTCTGCGATGCACTAGAGGCAGCCTTTGAAGCTCACCAGAATGGTGAGAATCCGCTTCCGGAGAACTCCCACAAACTTCCGAAGTACCTCCTCGGCGGGTACAGCAGCGGCGCTCCGAGTGGGATTCCAAACGACCTGAAAATGGAACTGCCCGACCAACTGGAGGACTTCCTGGAGGACTGCAAGACGGCACGAGACCTCACGGCCGGCTACAAGGCTTACGAACGTGAACTCACCGAGCGGGGGCTCATCGACTTCGACGGACTCGTCGTTGAGACCCAGAAACTTCTTCAAGGTGACGTCGCGGACAAGATAGCTGGTCGGTGGGATTACGTATTCTGTGATGAATTCCAGGATACGGATCGTCTCCAGTTCGACCTCGTCACCGCACTAGTCTCCGACGATCGACTCTTCGTCGTCGGCGACGACGACCAGGCCATCTACGAGTGGCGAGGGGCGAATGTCGACAACATCACCTCCGAGCTCGATGGCGAGTATGGCGACTCCCTCACGGACGAACCACTACTGCAGAACTTTCGTTCCCGCCAGCCAATTCTCGAACTGGCTAACGATGCCCTCGAGCTCGTCGACGAACGGCAGTTCGAGAAGACTCTCACGAGAGTCGAGGAGCCCGATTACGATGGGACGTCAGTCGCCGTTATCGAGGAGGCAGAGGAGGATCAGCAGCGAGGTGAACAGCTAGTCACGCTCATCAGGAATCTGCTCAGTGGTGAGGCACAGGACCTCGATCAGAGTTACGACCCAGAGGATGTCGCGTTGCTCGTACGGAAGAACGACCACGCGACGCCCATATTAGAGGCGTTCGACCGAGCCGGAATCCCCTATCAGGTATCCGGCGACCTCGCAACAGAGTCCATCGGCGTGGGCACAGTCGTCGCGTATCTCAAGGCACTCGCTCGACCCGAGACTGACGAGGTCAGCTGGAATCGCGTCCTGACAATGCGGTATCGCCTCTGTGATCGCGATCTGCGATTGCTTAACGACCACGATGATGGATTACTAACGGCGCTTCTCGACGCACCTCTCAATCAATTCGAGGAACCGGCTACCGTACGGGAGGCCCGAAACCACGTGAAGACGTTGTTAGAACTCCGAGACACTGCGTCGCTCGGTCATTTCTATCGAGAACTCAAAGACCTGACCGACATTGAATGGTACCTAAGCGGTCAGGAACGTCGGGACTTGGATCGGCTCGACGAGGTCATAGAGCAATACGGAACTGGCGCCGTCCAGCCACCGTTATCCCCAGATTTCATAGAATCGCTCCAGCACTACGATTCGTTGCTCGACGAGAGTGGTTCCACTCCATCGAGTCAGCCGGATCTGGCGGACGATGCGGTCAACGTCATGACTGTTCACAAGAGCAAAGGTCTCGACTTCCCCGTCGTCCTGATGCCTCGACTCACGGCCGATGAGTGGGAACCGAGTTCGAGAACGTTCGGCGCGCTAGAAGAGGCCCTCGCTACGGGACCAACAGCCGCGTTCGAGGAGGACTTCGTCGCCCGTGACGCTAGAGAGACAAGGCGCGTACTCCACGTCGGGCTTACTCGTACAGAAGACATCCTCGTGCTCCAGGGACGGAGCGACGACGAGGAGAGTGCAGGGGAAGAATCGAACGAGAAGTCAGGTCAATCCATGCACGAAGCCGTGGACGAGATTCTTCCGCCGTCGATCCCCTGGGAACCCGACAGTGGTCACATTCCGCTCTGGCGAGACCTGAACGCATGTCTCCCAGCTGGGGCTAGCGACTGGACGGACTCTCTGGCAACCAACGTCGTCGGGTCCGTAGGCGGTGGCGTGACCTATAGTGGCGACCGACTGGAGCCGGATGAGGGTCGCGAACAGGTGCTCTCCCTTGCGACAAAGTCACTACAGGGGAACGTTGAGTCCTCCATCGAAGAGCCAACGTTCGAAGTCAACGTCCTCACCGGTCTGTCGACGCCGATGCCCGCACTGCGTCACAGCTATACGTCGCTGGAGACGTTTGAGGAGTGTCCGCGTCAACACTACTTGGACTACGTCGTCGGTGCTTTCGACGATTACAGGGAGACCAGTGGCACTGTCGAAGGAGTTTCTCAGCAAGATATCGGGTTACTCTTCCACGATACAGCAGAGATCGCTGCCGAGAAGGAGACGACCGACCCCGACGGATGGCACGAGATTTGTGAACGACTCGCCGGCCAACGCCGTGCCCGCGATGCCCTTCCGGCCGCGAAGGCCTGCATCGATCGGTACTTCGAACTCGAGATAAGTCGCTGGGAAGTCGTCGACGCCGAACGGCAGTTCCAGGTCGAGTTCGACGGGCACGAACTCGTCGGATTCATAGACGCCGTTTATCGTACGTCCGATGGCGAGCTCGTGGTCATCGATTACAAAGCGACGGAACGTACCCGTGATATTGAATCGAATCGGCAGCTTCCCCTCTATTTGCTTGCCTGCCGCGACCTCTATGACGAACCCATTCACCGAGCGGGATACGCGTACGTCGGTGAAGTCGGGCCGAAAGTAGTCACGCGATCATATGGAGCGTCTGATCTAGAAGCAGTCCGTTCTTCGATCACGAAGTCGATAGAGCAAATTTCCGAGACGACATTCAATCAATACGAGGCGGACGACCACTGCCGTTGGTGTACTCACAACCAGCTCCCCTGTGCAGACAAGAAGTACGCAGTGCAGAAGACCAGCGACTGATTCGTTACTAGAACTTGCATTTCTGAGAGCGGGTTAAAGCAGCTACCACGACAGTATTCGTACTCTCTGGAACAGAGTATCCTAATCTTCTCGGGGAACGTGGGGCAGTCGCTCTTGGATAGTGACGAGAACGGCATCGCGCTCCTCGGTGGGATCAATTCTAACGACTTCGTAGGATTCCTCGTCGTAGTCGAGTAGCCATATCAGATAGTGGGTCCGAGGGTGACATTTGATTTCGTCATCGTTGGGGTCAATTACTCGCATTTTGAACGGCTTGCCCGTTCCATCAGGGTTTGGCTCGCTCTCGTATTCGAAGTAGACATTGTCAATAGAGTACTGCCCACCTCTCTTTTCGAAGTGTTGCTCGTTATCGAGGTAGTGCTCGTAGGTCCAGGCGTGGATTTCGCCCGAGACGACGAGGAACCAATCAAGCGGTACCAGATGGATGCACCTCTCTATATTATAGGCTGTCTCCCGGATTTCGACGGGGTCGGTGAAGTGGTTCTCAGTGGTCTGTGGAGCGATTTCGTCGCCAGGAGATGCCATGGACCAACTTGACTATTTAAGTGCTATAGCTCTACTGGAAGTAGAAGCACGAATGAGATATTGCCGGACAAAACTATCCCCCATTCACATCGTAGGACATCTGGAAGGCCGGTTGCCCCTGTGTGATCTCGTGGTCGGCTATCGAAAATAGCGGCTGGATGTCTGCTTTGGTATAATCCTCTATACAGTCATAGAGTTCTGTTGCGCGCGTATCTGATCCATCGGCAAGCGCCTCTAACCAGGCAGCACCGAAATAGGGGATGTCGCTATTGAAGATCTCCGTATCGTCCAAATCGTAGGACGGCGGTGTTCGACCGTTTTCATGCATCAACTGCCATTGGTCACCTCGCCAGTTTCGCGGTGAAAGGCCGGTTTCGTAATCCGTCCAGCAGGTCGTTGGGACAGGAGAACCGACATGGCTGGCCATATCCTCAAGAGATCCTGCACCGAGAGCTCTATTCTTCGCCGCTGAGAGATCCGCATGATGGTGGGATTCGAGTACTGTTCGAATTCTGTCTCCTCTTTCGGGTTCGCCAGTAGCTACTGCAGCTCTTTTTGCACGCCCTAGAAGCACGGGGAAATCGAACCACGCCCCACTGAAAGTCACAATAACCTCGATATCACGTGTCTCGATCCAGTCGACAACTGCTTCGATTGCTTCTAATTCCGCCGTCTCCGTCTGATCCTCTCGGAAGAGAACCTCGGTCTCGACTTCCGAGTCACAATCCGCTCGATATCCCAAACCGATACAGAGGATTTCCTGATGATCCGGATTCGTCGCCTCGCGGTCACTCTCCGATACAGTCGAAATCGTCTCAATATCCAAGGCAGCGATGGATTCAGCGTCACCGAGTTTTTTGACGACACCATCACCAGAGGACGATGAAGGCGCGGGGCAGTTTTCTAGCTCCTGAATCTGCCGTTCCCATTTTGCCTGAATGCCGATCGTACCTTGATAGACATCCGGCCTGACGTCATCGAATTCGTACCAGGACCCCTCGATGAATTCGTACCCGGCGAGCTCACAGTCCTCGAAGACGGTTATCTTCACGTGAACGCCGGTTACGTCAGAACAGTGGACTATCTGTGCCCAATAGTCGTGGTCTTTAGTTTCATCTATACTGTCTATCCTGAGGGGAATTCGGAGGCTATTTTCGTCCTGTTTTGCAGTGGAGACGATGTCCTCCGCTGTCTGAACACTCGATGCCATTGTCGCGACATGGACTTCCGAGTATATTTACTTTGGGATGGCCGTATCTTCTAGTTTGTTAGTTTGGGATGGGGTTAGTCACTAGGTTTATCACCTAGGCCGGCATTGACGGAACTACGGAACGAGGGATGAATACGCGAACAGACATCCGGTCCGACCAGCGTATCGATATCACGGTGGGAGTCGTAGAGATCGACGAGTGGGACCACCATACAGTAGCCCGGAAGATAGTCCTGACAGATATCGAGGGGAATAATGTCGCGCTGACGATTTTCAACAACAATGACTGTGCGTCCTACGAGTGGGACGTGGGTCGTTGGTATCGACTCGAGGAAGCGGTGGGCGACGTTTATAACGGAGAGAAGCAACTCAAGCCCTCCTGGGATTTCAACATAGTCTCACTCGATAAGACACCCTCTGAGGCCACCGACGAGGCAATCCGGCAACTCTCAGAAGAGGAGCCAGCCGAAGCCCAAGATTCGACTAGTTCGAAGTCGGCTAATTCCCTCGGAAGAGGGAACTATCTCTTACATTACTGTCTGGGAGAGCTCCCAGAGCTCCAAGTACATAGCTACCAACTTCGGGTCCCCGGCGGAATAGACGAACAAGATGATGGAGTCGAAAATGGTATTCTTGGCTTCACCGCCCGTGTAGCGGCCCAGTTTCGATATCAAACGCAAGGGCCGGCAACGACAAACGGCCCTCTTCGGATTTACAGTGTCAGCGAGGTGTCTAACCCCATAGAAGTGGCCGGCCATACGGTCGAGCCAGAGCATACCGGGGTAGAAACGCTAGAAGCCCGTTCATTTGATGATCGGGAGCCACTTCGAGAACTCGTCAAGCAAGATTTGAAAGCAGCACTAGCGGGTCAGTACGACGTCAAGGCGATCAACTCTATCATTGAATTTGAGCCGGAAATCCGAGCGAACAGCGGGGACTTCACAGCCTCCAGGGAATACAAGTGTCGTATCTGGATAGATCCTGATGGGACAGTCATTTGCGGAGTGGACAGCAGCTACCATCTCCAGTCAACCTTCTCTGCGGCCGAATACGTCCGAAATGGTCAGAGATCGAGGGAGTCACCGTCGAGCACGATACAGACGTCTATGAGAACGGTGGCACTGGAACGGTTCAGGAGTTAGTCGAGACTGGTTACGAGGATTTCGTCGACGAGATGGGGTCCTCCATCGCTGAGTATCACCGGACGCGTGGATACGTCAATGAGGAGACTATACAGACGGTCGCTGCCAGTGAGCCCATCATGGCTCAGATCGACTATGGGACGATGGACGGACTCCAAGCGCTCGAGTATTGCTCTGTGGTCCCGACGCTAGACCAGTTGAAACTCCTCGACGGAGACTTCCACGGACGGTTCCAATCTGTATCTCGAAAACGGCCTAACGAACGGTTCAGCATAGCTCGGTCGTTCATCGAATCAGTCGGAACGACGCCGTCGTTAGCACTAACACCCGAGTCCCGTCCTTCCAACGTCTGTTACGACGAAATTTCGATTGACGCGAATCGGTCAAATCTACGATTCAAGAACGGGAAGACTGCATCTTATGGAGCCAAAGGACTCGACCGCCACGGAGTGTATCAGTCCCCTCCGTCATTCGATCTTCTCTTCCTCTATCCACAGCGCTACCAAGACGAGAGTAGTGACTTCGTCAGGCTTCTCCTCAAGAAGCTCCACGCCTACGGGACGAGTCCAACGAAGATCGAACGAGAGGCGTATGCGCTCGGCTCTGAATTCGACTATACCCAGGTAGCCGAACAAGCCACTGATTTCGACGGCGTCGTTGCGGTTGTACCGGATGAGGGCTGGATAGAGAAGCAGACCGATATCGACGACCCGTACCCAGAGTTCAAACAACAGTTCGGACAGAAAAAACTCCCCTCCCAGATGGTCGCGGTCTCCAGCCTTTCTGAGGATGACTACCTAGGGAACATCGCTGCTGGACTCGTGGCAAAATGCGGTGGCATCCCGTGGCGAGTTCACGATGTTCCCGGAGATACCGACGTATTCATCGGACTCGACGTCACCTACGACGCTGAAACCGAACAGCACGTCGGTGCGAGCGCAAACGTCGTTCTCGGGGATGGCTCTATTCTTGCATCACAGTCGACGTCGCTGCAGAACGGAGAAACATTCCAGATTGACGATATCGTCGACGTCATCAAGAATCTCCTGAACATCTACCTCGAAGAGGAAGAGGGAACACCGAACCACGTCGTCATCCATCGCGACGGCCAGTTCTATCTGGATCTCGAAGCCCTCGTAGAACGACTCGAAAAGGCCAGTGATCTTATCCCAAAGTTCGATCTCGTCGAGATCCGAAAGAGTGGGAATCCGCGTATCGCCTCCTACACGGGCGACCGGTTCGAGAGTGCACGGAAAGGGACTGCATTTGAGTCGGAAAACGCCGATCACGCCTATCTAGCGACGACAGGGAAACCAGAACGGCTTCCCGGAACTCCACAACCGATCCGCGTCGTAAAGCGACACGGTTCGACAGACCTCTCCACGCTGACCAAGCAGGCCTATTGGCTGTCGGAAGCCCACGTTGCGTCGATCAGTCGATCGACCCGCCTCCCGATCACTACATACTACGCGGACCGATGTGCCGAACACGCGAGGAAAGGGTATCTCCTGAACGGTGAACTTCTCAAAGGAGTCCCATATGTGTAGACTAAGCCGCTTCATGAAATATCTCAACTCACCAAAACCAGATCACTACAAATGACGGAATCATTTGAACTCCCTTTCGGAGGGGACGACAGCGGTCGAGTCGAATTGTTCAAGAGCTACAATCGTTTTGCGTCGTACTTCGAGGATGCGACCAGGATGAAGGTCGTAACGTACTGCGACTCGCCGAAATTCATCCTCGAACTATTCGACCGAGTTGAGACGCTGGAGTATCTGGAAGTCGTCGTTGGTGATATCGACGATTACCGAGAACGTCTCATCGATAAGCCAGAACTCGCGGATAGGCTTGAACAATTGAAACGCGACGGAAAGCTCGTAATCTACCTCTGTGAGAACAAAGAAGTCCACAGCAAGGTATATCTCATTGAATACGGCCCAAGCAGTGACTCTTCTCGCCGAGAAGCCGAGTCGGACACACCAGACTCGTCAACTGGGGACGAAACGGCTAATCAGCAGACGCTTGGGACAGTAGAATCGGCAGTAGAGGAGGAATACAAAGATTCGTCCGGGGAGCAGCTAGCTGAGGAATCCGAGGAGACAGAACTATCAGCGGTCCGCGAAGCCACCGCAATCATTGGTTCACCAAATCTCTCCAGCAATGCGTGGACTCGGCAAGCGAACGCAGGAGCAGTGTTCGAAACGTCGACGGCCACCGAACTCTGGTCGGACTTAGAGAACTTCTACGAGGAGCATCGGAAGTACAACAAAAACGGTCCGTTCCTCGATGATCTAACTGAGCGTATCGCCAACACTGACGACGATCGTGAAGAGGTACTTACGCTCTATACGGAAGGCAAGGTCAAAACCCGTGACGAAGTAGGACAGCTCCACGGACGCCTCGACGAACGGGTTGAGGCAGAGGCTGATAAGGTCGATCTCGTGCTCGGGGACGATATCGACCTCAGTGAGGATGTTGAAGAAGCCGTTGAAGAACGGGCGGCCTCGATGGACGACGTCAGTCAGGGTGAAGAAGCCAAAAACGTCGAGGAATCAGTAGCCGAACTTGACCCTGGTGACTCGGGGGATACCCGCATCAATCTCTCACTTGTAGGGCACAGCGACGAAGCGATTGAGACGTTAGCGAAGATGACTGATTTCGATGCGTCGCTCTCCGGTGACTCGTTAACAGCTACTCCGCGGGCCGTTCAGCAGTACAAACGTGACGTATTCGAGGTCCCCACGATGCGCGTTTCCCGAATCAAATCCGACGAGCAGAACGCGACACCGAACGACGTTGAGTTCGGCGACCACCTGACGTTCCACGCTGACGGGAAGGTCTATCAAATCGGCCAGCCACTTCCAGATGATCGCGACCGAGTTGCGTCGGCTCTCCAAGGTATCCAAGATTACTTCGAAACGGTTGATAAGTACGGGAACTGCAACGATCCAGACGCCGTAAAGGCACACATGGCCGAGGCGCTCCTCTGGATGATGTGGGCTCCATTTGCTAATCGGACCGCGGCCTTCTACAGCCAGTACGGAATCGATCTCGACAAAGCACTCCCAAACTTGTACGTTTGCGGAGAATCCGACGCCGGCAAAGGGACGTTCGCCGAGTTCGCGCTATCACTCATTAGTGGCGGCCGCGTCAAACAGCCAGTAGACGCCGACGAAATAGGAAAGAGAGAGATTCGAGGAATGCGATCTGCTAACACGGCATTCCCCGTCGTCGTCGACGACATCACCAAAGACACCGTCAATCGGTTAGACACGTTCCGGAACTACTGGGGTAACTGGACCTCCGAAGCCAGCTATCCGTTATTTGCGTTCATCAGCAATGACAAGCGTCCCGACGAGTGGTTCCGGAACAGGGCGAAGATCCTCCATTTCGACGTCAACTTCGACACGAGTTACAAGGGCGAGGCGGAGGTAAATCGACTCATTGATCAAGAGAACCCCCTCTTCCTCTGGTTTACCCATGAGCTCCTCACTCGAGATCTTGAGCTGACTGACGATGACGATGCGCTCCGGGTCGCCCGTGAAGTCATGATCGACATCTACGAGTACGCCAACGAACCCGTTCCAGACTGGTTCCCACGGCGACCCGCGGACGAGGAACATGACTCCGGGAGAGACAGGTGGTACGATCTGCTCCAACGTGAGGATGTTTCTACTGAGGACCGGGGAGATACGCTGCGCGTCACCTTTCCGGAGGAGATGTCGACAGAGACTTACACCTACATGCGGGATCCTCCTACAGTTGCACGGGTAGAGAAACGTGGCCGAGACCTGTTAATCAAGTCTCCAAAGGAATTCGTTGGATGGTTGGGGACACCACCTGCCGGAGTTGATCTGCCTGATACGGAAGCCAAGACAGACACTCAGGAAGAAATTAGCGAGGCCCCCAATGACGACGGAGAGAGCGGCTTTCTGGGAAGAGTCCGTGGGTTATTCAGTTGATCTCGGTTGTGTCAGACTCAATCGAAGCCAGAGAGGAGTATTCCGTGTTACCAATCGAAATTACTCCTACTGCCGCATATTCACGTGGCAGATACTCCGGGCCTTCTGAACTCGGTTCCCTGTACCTAGATTACGGTCTCATAGAGCAAGGCTGTACCAACGATCCGCCACTGATCTGATGCCTTTCATAGGAATCTCCGAATAATGCGTATAAAGATGTTACCCGTCCTTCGAAGAATACGGACGCCTTTGTATCCGCGGTTCTCGTAGTTGCGCCCGGTAGGGTGGCCGTGGGCCCGATCATGACAGGACTGACAAACAGTCGCGAGATTCTCAAGGTGATTCCCACCACCACGATTTAGAGGGATCTGGTGGTGTGCATGAAGAACAGCGCCACCATCGCCGGCATGCGGGCCACTACGAACCCCGCAGTACTGGCACGTGTAGTTGTCCCGTTCATACACAGCCTTTCGGCGGAAATCCCAGTCAGGCGGATACTTACCCTCGTAGGTGTCCGGGTCATCCCATCGAGCGCTCACTCCAGAGCCACGACCGAACATTACTCAGAACGCGTCTCCGCTTTTGCCGTGCCTGGCTGTACAGACTCGGCTTTCAGCTCCACGAGATGGTCTACGGCTGCGAGATACGGTTTGAGTTGTGAATAGTGGATTTTGTCTGGCCCTCGGAGTAACTTCATGACGTTCAACGATACGCCGCGATCAATTATAAATCAGCTATCGGAATCAGTGTCTCAGAAGCTTAACACGGAATTTTCCCACACATCACCCCTACATCCAAATCGGACACACCCACTATCGATGCGAAAGTCCACTCGGGGAGGATGGGAGAATCGACTGGTGGGGAATTAGGCCCTGTACGACTTCCTGAAAATCCGTGATCGGATATCCTACGCTACGCTACACCAGTATTGTTCCTACTTGTAGCGTAGGTGGATGCTGTCCGACGCTACAGAGCCTTCACCGAACGGTTCTGAAGCAAATCATGAGGTCAGCCATCCGTGTTATACGGATAATCCATATAGTCCGGAGCGAATTCGCGAGGCTACTGATATCCTCGACTCTGATCGCCGAAGTTCGGAAGAGAAGATGTCTGCGATTGGTTCGACTCGGACTCCTCAGCGAGTCTATCCCCCGAAGGAAAGTCTTCGCGAGTTATCGTCTCGGCATCCCGGGTGGCTGCGTTCCGTCGTGCCTCGAGTACGAGTTCTTCGAGTTCAGCTCCGGTGAGCCCTCTAGTTTGAGCCCCAAGAGCAGCGAGTTCCTCTCCGGACAGCGACGAGGGTACTCCAGCGAGATGGATCTCCAAGATAGCGTGTCTGGTCTCTTCATCAGGCAGGTCAATCTCGAAGTGAGTGGCGAGACGACCGGGCCGGAGGACGGCGGGATCGATATCTCCTGGTCGGTTCGTCGCCGATATGACGATTGCCTCTCGGCCCTCACGACTCAACTGTACAAGGAATTCGGAGGTCACCTTCCTGTCCTCGACGTGGGAGCTACGGTCAGAGACGTCCCGTGCGCCGAACAGGTGCTCAGCCTCGTCGAGAAAGATAACACATTGCCCGATCGAATCCGCTTCATCGAATAGCGCCCTGATCTGCTCGCTGCTCGCGTTGATCCAGCGGCTCGTGACATCACCAGGCGAGAGCTCGAGGAAAGGAGCACTCAACTCCCCAGCGAGTGCCCGAGCAAACATCGTCTTTCCTGTGCCAGGAGGACCGTAGAACATGATGCCTCGAGCAGGTTCGATCCCGAACCGAGAGAAGCGGTCGTCGTCAGCTCCGGCCGACCGGATCGGTTCGATCACCTTGGAATGTAACTCACTCTTGATTTCGTAGTAGCCACCGATATCGGCGAATTCGGTGTTCGAGTACTGCCAATCGTAGGAATACCGATCGAGAGCGGCCGAAGAAGGCCGGTGATCCGGCGCTCCGACAGGTGATACAGACCGGTTGTGAGATGCGGTTTCGTCGAGGTGGTGATTTTCCGGAGTTCCCGTTTGGAGGGAGGGCGTAGCGGACTGATCCGACGAGTCCGTGGCGGGAAGTCCAGCGGAGACGGGGTCGGGTTCTTCGGTGTCGGTTTCTGCAAAAGCGAAGAGTGCAGACACAAGATACGCGCCGAAGAACTGACAGCCAACCGTTGCAGCAACGAAGAAGGGCCCAACGAAAGCGGGGATCTCCTCAGGGCTGGAACTGACGAGTCCCATCGATACGAGGGTGCCAAGAGCGACTACGATAGTAGACAAGACAGCCCCCACACCAATTGGAGCAAAGATGTAATGACCGAAATAGAGCAGAATGAGCGAGCAAACGACGAAGAGGACGCCATAGATGAAGAATCCCCCCATGCCCGACAGCTCTGAATTGAATCCCTGTGGAGCCGCCCACCAGCCCCAGATAGCGACGACCGCAGTAATACCCAGAGCTTCGGTGGCCCGTCCCCAGCGACCGTACTCGTCGAGATGGACTTTCTCTTTGAAGTTTAGATACGCGTAGTCGGCGATCAGATAGAGTGCTGTGGAGGCGATTAGTGACATGAGGGCGTTGAGGGCTTTCTTGTAGGCGTCTTCTCGGGTGTCGGTCTCGTACTACAACGCACCGAGCGTAGAGATTCGTGTGATGTTCAGTCTACGCTGTGTTGATATTTAAACTCGCGTAGAGAGGTGTGTACTGGCCGATATCAGGGATATTCCTGTGATGTGAGGCTCCGTTGCCCGTTGGGGCGCTATTTCTCGCCTCCATTCACGAGATCACTGTTCGCCGCACCAGCTTGTCCTGAAGCGACCATTCCGAACTCGTCGAGAGTGTGGTTTGGACTTCGGGAGCGGCCAGTGCTGCCCCCGCTCGGGCCAATCAGCGGCTTTGCGGCGTTTTGACCGATCGAATACGCGAGGTAGGAATTTCCACTGGCGCCACCGACGAGCGCACCAGTTCCAGTACGGACCGCAGTCGAACCTGCTCGAGCCCCTACCGTAGTACTCGTTTTCACACCTTCTTTCCCGTAGTGAGCCGCTGTATGGGCCTTTTCGAGTCTATCGAGTGTAGACTCCTTTGCAGCGACGTCCGCATCTGCTTCCTGTTTCTCGGAGCCGGCCCTTTGGACCGCTTCAGAAAGGTTCACCTGGTGTTCCTGACCGCTCTCCCCCTGGTAAGACGCCATCGTTGCCCCCGTCTCTCGGTCCGTGTAGACGTCGGCCTCTGAGCTCTCCGCAGGCGACTCAGGGAGGATCTCGTAATCGTTCGCCTGATCCAGGTCCAGCGTCTGTTCGTTAACCGCCTTCGTGACGAATTCGCTTTTCGCCTGAACCTGAGAGGCCACTTCTCTCGCCCCGTCGAGATTCGACCGAGCGGTACCGGTATCCAATCTCTTTCGGGCGTTCTCGACTGTCTTCTTGACAGTCCCGCTCCCAGGCATCTTCTGTGCCCCCCGGTTCATCGCTTTGGACGCAGCACCTTTCATCGGACTTGCTAAGCGGTTCGCCAGCCCAGAACCGCCAGCTCCGGGAGTCGCGCTCGCTGCTCCACTACCAGATGCTCCAGCCGCACCTGACGCCCCTGCACCGCTACTAGCGCCTGCGGCACCACTGGCCCCACCAGCACCGCCACTAGCTGCCGCGCTTCCACTGCCAGCAGCTGCACCGCCGCCACTACCTCCACCACCAGCGATCGCAGCACCACCGACACCACCAGTAACGGCCGCGCCGGCGAGAGCAGCTACCGCAATCGTGGCTTTAGAAGCGGCCTCACCAACGCCCAAGGGCTGTCCAGCCCAGGAGACCATCTTCCAGACGGTAATGATCAAGACGATCGGGAACATGAGGATAAGGACGAGCTCCGCAAACTGGAGCCCGACATTTCCGATAGCGCCGTTTCCTATCGTTTGCAGGATTCCGCCTTGTTCGAGGACCTGGAAGGTCAAGACGACGATCGCAATGATCGGGCCGCCAAGCAGCGAAAACAGTCCCATCCGCAAGAACGTCGCTCCGACGTCTCCGGCCGCCTTGAGCGGACCACGGCCCAGGAACCAGATGACCGCAAAGAACGGAGTTCCGATAAACGCCATCCAGACCATAAACCACCGAAGGAGGAGGAAGAATATGGACAGGAGCAACGCAAGCAGCGCCAAGATCGCGGAGACAACTGAGACGATGAACTCCAAAGCGAACGAAGTCGTCGTTAGACTTGCCCCCGTGAGATCGTTCCCGTATCCGTAGTTGAGCGAACCTGGGTCTGGGTCGAGGTCCAGGATCGCGACCGTCACAGCGTTCGTCGCGTCAATCGCGAACCCCCATGCAGGCTGGGAGATCCCGACGAAGAAGATCACCATCACGACGCGAACGGCCATCTCCATGAGGCCCCCTTCACGGTCTTCGCTGAACGGCCAAGCGATGAGGGAGACGGCGATAGCGATAGGAAGAAGGACCATCGAGATCTCGAAGACGCCGTCCCAAGCGGCACCCGCGTTTGCTGAATCGTAGGGATTCGGAATCCGGAGGAGACCTTTGATTAGCTCGTCAGTCAGCGCCGTCGACAGCTCGTTTGCGATGTCCTCAGTGAGATGTTGGAAGAACCCCCAGAACGCCTCAGCGATGGCGTCGGCGAGTCCCATCACCGATCACCGGACACTGGCGCTTCGGAAGAATCCGATCCGGAGGATGGCGTCCCGAGATCGTCGAATTGCTGGGCGAACTTGCCGGAGAGTTCTATATCCAGGTCGCGGTTCGCCACCTCCGGCATGTCAGTGAGGTCCGGAGTCGAGTCACTGGTGTGGTCAGGTCGAATTACGTTCTCCGTCTTCTCGATGTGCTCCCACGGGTCGAGGTTATTGTCGATCACATGATGCTCGAACTCACCCGAGTGGACCTCCAGACGACGTCGTCCGTGTCTCGTCGTCGAAAGGAGGCAGCCGGAGTAGCCGGACTCCTGGCCCCGTGGCGCCGATTGGAGGAATTTCACTTCGGCAGGCGAGAGGTCGAAGTACTCCTTCGTCACGTCGGCCACGGACTGCGCATAGAAGAGCATCTTGATGTCACAGTTTTCGTAGACCTCGCGACGCTCTTCGGTCCGGAGGAATTCGTGGGCTGTCTGGCTCATCAGCGTCAGACCCGCGTCATAGTGGCGAGCGTGACGGATGAAGAGGTTGATCAGGTCGCGCGTCGACGCGCGACCAAGCAGGTAATGAGCCTCGTCGAAGGTAACGTCGAAGCGGCTTGGGGAGCGTTTGGCTTCGAGATAGGCCCACTGGAGCATGGAGTGAAGGATCAACGGCATCTCACCCGTGTCGGCGAAGGAGCTCATGTCCATCACGACGAGTCGGGAGTTGAGGTCCAGATTCGTCTGACCGTTCAGGTTGTGGTTGATGCCGCCAGGCTTGAACGACTCAAACTTCGGCTCGAGCGCCTGTGCCACCTCTCTGTGAGTGTCAGAGGGCGTGAAGACGGCCTTCGGAACGGAGACGGGCGTATCCGTGATGGGCTCTCCGTCCTCCGAGAGGACGCCGAGTTCCTGGAAGTGGCCGATTTCGGCTGGGCTGGCGACACCTTTCTCGACGGCCTCGAACAACCCACCAGCCGAGATGACTTGGACACCACGGATCAAGTCATCGATGATTGGCGATTCATTCGCGTACGTGTCGTAATCACCGAGGACGATCCCCTTGGAGAGGTACGCATAGTGGGCTGCCTGGATCGCCATCCCCTCTTCAGCTGCTGGGAGTCCCCCGCGTTCTTCGTAGTGAGTATTGAGCATCTCGACGACAGACCGAACCGTGAGTGGATACGTATCCTCACTCGCACCGACTCCCTCTGCAGGTGGCTCGATATCCATCGGGTTGACCTTCTGAGCCCCACCGAACCGGATCACCTCTCCTCCCAGTTTTTCCGCGAAGAACGGATAGTCGTCGCCCGCGGGGTCGAACAGCACGCATTGTACATCAGGTTCCGCAAGCAGACGTCGATAGATTTCTAGCTTCCGGGCGTAGCTCTTCCCTGATCCTGTCTTCCCGGAGATCACGGCACCGAATCCGGAGTGAGCATAGCGGTCCAGGATGACCGGACGCGAGGTATCGTCGAACCCCAGAAGAATACCTTCATCGTCGTAGATCGGTGGCTCGACGAGGTTAAACAGCGTCCCCAGAGCTTCGAGCTGGATGGGGTGGACGTTCTTGATTGTGTCTGTCGCGAGCGGGACGATACTCCCGTTAGCGTCGATCTGCTGGTGGCGCAGGACGGTCGTCTCGACGTCCTGTTCTGCCAGTATACTGTCGACCCGCTCGCGCATCGCCTCTAGCTCGTCCCGAGAGTCCGCAACGAGTTCGATATAGATCGCGATGTCGTAGATTTTGGTCGTTCCTCTGATTACGTCCTGCAGGATTCGCAGGAGGTCATCGCGCTCGAGTTCATCCTGGTGCGTATCGGTTCTCCCTTTTCGAGACTTGAGCGTAAGGGCAGTCGTGGTTTGCGTATAGCGGCGTTGGAGTTGCTTGCGAACCTTCGCGGGGTCTCGAGGGTTAATGTGGAGCGAAAGCCGGAGGTTGACGTCCGCCAGGGTGAGCGGGACGAGCCAACCCAATCCCACTTTTCGCGGGAACCCGGTAACCGTCAGGATTTGACTCAGTCTTTCGTCCCGAACCTGGAATTCTGGGTGTCGATCCATCGCGCGAGGCGCGACGAGTTTCTTGTCGAGATTCTCGCGTTCTTCGAGAGATTCGACAGCTGAAACGAGCGGTAACTCGTCTGACTGGAGCTGATAGGCTGCCCACTCGATATTCCGCCGAGTAGCTTCTTGATCCAGAAGTTCGAGGTAGTCGATGGCCGTCTGCGTCTGTTCTCCGGAGAGATCGTCGATCGGGATTCGTTCCGACTCCTCGTCGGGCGTATCCGTTCCGAATAGTTTGTCTAATGGGTTCATGTGTCCTCAGATCCGCTCCTCATCCGCGCCCGCCCCAGCGTCCGTCTCCTCGGTAGATTCCGATGCTGCCTGTTCGATGGCTTCTGTCCCGCTACTGTCGTCATCTGAGACGCCTTCATCGCTGCGTGATTCGGGACCTCTCGTTGCTCCAGACTGGTCACCTTCGTCGGGGTCGTCGCGGTTGGCGCTCTGGGTCTCTTGGCCGCCATCAGGAGCGACTTCAACAGAGGCCAGATGTGAGAGGTCGAGCTGACGACGGGAGCGGACCGCTAACCCGATCCCAGCGACCAAGAGGAAAACACCGACGGCGTACACTTCGACGGTAAAGGTGGTGAGCTCGGGATTCGAGAAGTTCCAATCGGCGGGGTAGGCGTCGACAAAGAATTTCGTCGCGACGCCGGCTATAGCGAGTCCGACACCTCCGAGAATCTTCGCGACCCTCCCCGTGGGAAGGAGAATGATGAGACTCATAAATAACGCAGGCAGACTCGCCATGCCACCAGCGAACGCCGCCGTACGAACCATCCAGTAGGTGTCACTCCCACGGGTTGCTCCTTCCATCGTCCAGACGAACGCACCGAGAGATCCGAGGCCGATGGCGACACTCAGTAGCGATAGAAGTACGCCCGCGTATATCGACGCTGGAACAACCGGACGACGTCCGTATCCGACAGGACCGATGTTCCGGGCATACCAGCGGAGGATGCGGTCCTTCGAAACTCTGTCTACGAGGTCCGGATGTGCATACCCGCCCTCTTCGACCGGCACAAGCGGGTCTATGTCGGAATCCAGCTCAGGTTCAGGATAGGTCTCAGAGACGCGCTCGAACGTCTCTTCCGAGTCGACATCTTGCTCGTCCTCGTCAGTAGCTGCTTCTTCAGCGTCGATCGCAGCAGCGTCCTCATCTGGTCCAATGAACGCTCCTTGTGTGAACGAGATTGGCGGTTTTTCACCGTGGTAGACCTCGTACAGAACTTCGAGAACCGACGCCCTGGTGTCGAGGATTGTCGTCGTCACCTGCGTCTGGGGGAGCTTCGAAGCGACGCGCTGGGCGCGTGCCTGGACCTCTTCGAGGAACGCTGGTTCGTCCTCGACGATCTCCTCCCCACCGCCAGGAAGCATCGAACGAACGGTGTCCATAAAACCGTCGTCGAAGTCCTCGTTCTTCGGGACTGAGACCGCGACGTAGAAGTCCCGGTCGCGAATCTCAGCAACCTCGATGATGTTCCGAAGCCACTGAGCGTGATAGTAGCGTCCGTAGTCCAGAAGCGGTGATTCGTCGAGGGAGTCGTCGTCATCCTGCTGTCTGTCGTTTGGTCCGATAACTGGGTCGTCGTACCCCTCGAATCGGCTGAGATACGGCTCCGGATCGTAGACCGTCGTCATCGAGAGGATCTGCGTCGGGAACTTCAACCCCCGTAAGTACGTCAGGAAGGACACGTACAAGCTTTCGCGACGCTCTTCGGAGAGGATAAGCCAGTCACGAGGCTCGACTTTGATCAGCATCGCGTAACTCGTCGGAGTTTCGACGATGCCGCCATCACGGACGTTTTTGAAGTCCATGAGATCGAGCGTCGACCCCGTTGAGTGGAATTCACTCATCTATGCATCCCCAGTCCCAGCGGGCCCATCGAGAGTAACGAGGTCCTCATCCAGTCCGAGCGGATCGGGATTCGAAGTAGTGGTTCCTCCGGCCGATTCAGCGTCTTCGCTGTCCACTACTGTGAGCCAGACATCTTCCGGAGAGCTGGTCACGAGTCCGTTTTCCCCCTCCTCGGGAGGTTTCCAGATGTAGTGCGTCTGCCCCCGGTAGTGCCGGAGGAGTGCGCCGGCGAATCGGAGCGGCTGTTGACCCGGTGGAGTCTGCTTGTAAATCACCGCGCCGATGAGGACACCGACCACGACTAGCGGGAGGGTGATGATCAGCGGGAGTCCGATAGCGTAGAGAATCAAGCATGGGACGACGGGTGGCCCCATCGACTCGGCGAGTTTGCGAGCTGAGACGCCCAGAACCTTCGAGGCTAACAGGTGGGAGGCCATCGGGATGTCCTGCGTCATCGCTGTTCACCGGCCACGTCTGGTTGACTTTCAGCGGTCCTATCGCCGCAACCCGCGGTGGGCTCCTGCAGCCAGCCCTGCTCGGAAACCAGCAATCGCTGTTCGGCTTTGAGCATTAGCCCCCGCCAGGTCAACCCGAGATCGTCTCGAACAGCGTCCAACCACGCGTACTGGTCGCTGTCAGCGATCTTGATCCGAGTTCTGTGCGCACTCACGCGATATCACCCTCGTTGGTTTCGAGTGCGTACTGGTCGTAATCGCAGTAAGGATCGACCGGATCTTCGCTACCTTGGGGTTCTACCCCTCCGGTCTGAGGGTCTTCTACGCGAGGGGGTAATGCTGCAGACCGGACCGGGTCTCTATCCCGACAATCGTCCGCTTGTTCGTCCCACCGTCGATACAGCCGTTTTCGGGAGTGTTCTGATTCGACCTCAGGATCCGGCTGCTCGATTTCAGTTTGCCCGATACCTGAACTCGATCGAGTCTCTTCCGCAGAGACGGTGTCAGTTTCTTCCTCGTCAGACGGCCTGCTACCGAGATCATGGTCGGAGTTACTCCGTTCTGCCGTCTGTTCACGCAGTTCCGAACGAAGGGAGACGCGTTCGGGCGCCATGCCCTCGTATTCGCCCGGAGTGTTCTGGTTCGCGAGTTCGGGGTTGAGTTCGAAGAGTGCCTGGAGCAGATCCAAGCTCTCAGCGTTTTTTGCGCCCTCTAGAAGGACTCCTCGCCATAGCAGCCCGTGCCTGTCTCGGAGATCCCGAAGGCGTTCGTATTCTTCTCTGGAGTGCCAGTCAATCTGGATTTCGTGCATAGGAGGGTGTCCTCTGTAGGCCTGAGTGGGAAAGAACTCCCGAGCAAGACTCGCCAATCGAGGAGAGTGGGTAGATGCCCCTGAAAGGGGGTCCGCTACCACGTATTCCACCAATTGGAAACGCGAGAAACCATCTGTTCGAACAGAACAGTGGTTTTGCTCAGGGCTTTCCATCGGCGCTGGATACGCCAGTGTGGGATAAGCACTTTCCAGAATTAGAACATTTGAAACACTTACAACCGTTTCAATTTTGGAGTGTATATGGGTTCAGACACCGATTTTCCGGATAGCTCAGCCATCGCCAAAGTAGAAATGCGATGGAACCACCTCCTATGTTCACACCAGAAATTCTCGAGATTGGTGGGGTGTTCGTCCCTATCGGTGGGTCGATCACTCACACCGAACTCGATACACTGTGGCTTCTCGACGTAGCCCTTGCACAGTCTGTCGATATCCCGCTTCAATCGGGACTATCGAGTGACCTCCTCGATGCAGTCCAGGTTCCCGCCTGGGTCGGAATGACTATGAAAAAACTCGGCCTCGTCGTCTTGATCCTCGGAACGATCGGGTATTTCATGAGTCCTAGTCTCCGCGGCCGTCGGCGGAGCTTCCAATTCGCAGTAAGCGGCCTGTTTCTCACTGTCTTTGGAATCGCATTCGTCCCGCTCCAGAACCTGATCGCATATGTCCTCAATGGGTGAGTCAGGTGGGCGGAGAAGAGGAGCCAACGTCTGGAAGAGAGCGGGACGTATTCTCCCGCTTCTTCGGAACGTTGGAGCGCAGCTCGAACCAAGGTCTACAGCTCTCCTGAAGTCGGTCGTTGGAATGGGGGCCAGGAACCGGTCGCAGTGCGTCGATATCTTCGTGGCATCGGTTGTTTCGGTAATGCTCATCCTCGGTTCGTTTTCGGCGGTCGTTTCGGCCGACGACATTGGACCTCTCTATACCGTTCCGACCGCGAGCCCTGGAGACGACCGTACCTACGAGGAAACCTATCGCGTGCTCGCGAGTAATGACGAGGACCTCGACCCGGGTGACGTCAGCTACGGTGGCTACTTTGAGTCGGATTTCCCGTATGAACCCGTCTCCCTCGGTGTTACTGCGCACGATCCCTCGCAAGTGCTTCGCTACGCAGCTACGACTGACCTCTATCGTACACAGGCCTCCGAACTCGAACACGTCCCGTATGCCGACCAATGGGTACCGTATTCAGAATGGAATCCCGCCGGATCAAAAATCAGCTTCTGGAGGGTTCACGAGCTCAACGCCTACGACGGGCCACCAGACAATTCGGGGGAATGGTTCGTCCGGACGACGAACCAGTACGGAGACTGGAGACCCGTCTACAATGCGGAAGTGACCTGGAACTCGACGGCAGAGGAACCAGAACTCGCCAACCCCGACGAGGCCCTCGTCCACGACGTCGAGACGGAGTCGACCATCGCTCGGGTAAACCACGTGACCGAGCAGTACCGTGCATACTCGGACGATCCCACACGGGCAGCAGTTCCGATGAACCACGGGACGGAGCTCTTCCCGACGTTCAGTGGAGCATCGGTTCCACTCCGCTTCGGGCGAGGCAACGCTGATACCGTGAACGACGCTTGGGTCGGCGTCGCGAATGTCGCAGATGGTGCTTGGTATCGCGGTCGCTACGTGGTCGGAGACGTCATCATCGCCGCGTACGTGCCTCACGACTACCGAGCCGTCGTCCCGGAGGACTTCAGCCGCGACCGGACCTGTACCAGGACGCACACCCATACTCGCTTAGTCCTCAACGAGACCACCGGGAACTGGACCGAAGAGGAGTATACAGAAACACACCAATACCCGAAAACGCAGTGGGCAGAGTTCGAACTCGTCGACTCCGAAGCCGAGGTGACCAACGTCACCTTAGATGCTCCGTGGTTCAGCGGGAATTCGAGCTTCATTGACGTCGGGGACTCCGGAGTCTGGCTCAGTCTTGAACCGGGTTCGACAGGCTCTCTGGATTTTCCGCCGGGAGACTACAATCTCACCGCTCAGTACACCGTCAGAAACGAAATTCGGACCGACTGGGGCGTCACGAGCAATCGCTGCAACGAGTGGGACCGTACGACGACGAGAAACTACACCGTGTCCAGAAACTACACTGTGCCGGTAACAGTGACCACCTGGGATGCAGAGGACCTCCGGGTCGACGTCTTCGTCGCTGACAGCCCAGGCCGAGACCGCGTCAACATTTTCTGGGCCGGCAACCAGGATCTCCCAGCGAACCCCTGGGAAGAAATCGAGCTCGTGATCGGCGAGAAGGTCGTCACCATCAACTCCCCGTGGCGCTTCTACGATGTCTCGCGGAACACAGAGGTACAGGTCCGCACGGGCGATCCGGATGATTTGGAGATACATCCAGTCACGCATTCCTACAATGACCGCTGGCCGGCGATCCATCACTCGGTCGTGAGCGTTGCTAACGTCACGATTCAGCACCCAGAAGCCTTCAGAAATCAGGAGTACCTGTTCTGGAAAGATATCGATTCAGCACCCGCGATGGGGATCCCAGCGACTGATCTCCCGGACGGGATAGACGATACGGACAACGCGTATCCAACCACCGTCTACAGTGGGCTCGTCGGCGACATCAGGAGTAGTGACCCCCACACAGCCGAACCCGTCTCGATGGATGTGACCAGTGTCTTCGGTGGAGGGGTTGGCTCCACTACCCTTACAGTTGAGCCGATGGCTACGGCGAGTTTGACCATCGTAGACTCTAGTCCCTCTCCAGATGGCGAGGGACACGAGATGACCGTCCGGTTGGTTGATTCGAGCGATGATCCCATCCAGGGCCGTGAAATCACCGTCGCAGCGCGCACCGAACGGACCTACGTAACTGACTCTGACGGAGAAGTGACGTTCACCTATGACGGCTATCTAGCTCGGGTCATCTACGAGGGCGATGTCTGGTATACCCCTGGCGAACCGTTCTACGGTGAAGACCAGTTATACTACGTTCCACCTGTGTCCGCCGAGGTTTTCGCACCAGTCGGGACGATCGGGGAGTACCTAGCCGCCTCTATCAACAACACGCTTCTCGTTGTCGAGTGGATCGCTCTCGGACTCTTCGCTCTCTGGTGGGTCCGGCGGCACAAAGCATCGAGGAGAGGAGCGTGAGAACTCCGATGCAGCAGCTCTCCACTGAGCTAATCGAGGACACTCATGTCTGATCCTGCTGGGTTAATCGACCCCGCATTCGCTCTCTACGAGCTGGCCGACGTCGCCGGTCGATACGGGACGCTAATCGCGATCGTCATCGGCGTTATCGGGTGGGCGACAGCCTCGGATAACCCACAGCGCCTCGCTCGGTTTCGGGGGATGGCTATCGGAGGCACCTTCGGATACCTCTTAATCATCAGCGTCGACGTGATCTACGAGGTGCTGCGATTCATTCTGGGGACTGAGTTCCTCCCCTCGGATTGGCCCTACGGGGCTATCACCGGAACCGGATTGAACGATCTCACCCTTCTCTCGACCGCCCTGAGTGGAGTTCTTCACAGTTTAGGGCTGGCGGTCTTCATCGTCGGCGTCACGCTCTGGGCGTTCGGGAAACCAGGCTCGATAGCCGGGACAGGAGGTCGCCGTGCAGCGACGATGGGCCTCGTACTGGTCGGTGCGAGTATTGGCGGGAACGTGGTCGGGGTATTCGCTGGGGTCATACTGTGATTCCCGAAGAACTCAGAATAGGACAAAGGTCCCAGAGGAAGCATATCTCGGCCTTCCGCGAAGCTCTTACTGTTCGGCGTGTATCAATCCTAGCCCTCGTACTCCTCGGCCCGATGGCCGGAGTCGTCAGCCACGAGGTCTATCTCGACCTCAGTATCCCCGATCATGCTACCGCAACCATCGCCGACGCGAATGGAGCACCGCTCGCTCAAGTGAGCGGGAAGTAGCAGGAACGTGGCACGAACGATACGTCGGTCTAAGCGATTCAGAGTCTCTCGAACCCGGAGAGGGCCTGTTCTTCGCACATCCGAAACAGGGACAGCACAGCTACGTGATGCGAGAGATGGCCTTCCCAATCGATATCGTCTTCATCAACACCGAGGGAGAAATCACAACGATTCATCACNGGACAGCACAGCTACGTGATGCGAGAGATGGCCTTCCCAATCGATATCGTCTTCATCAACACCGAGGGAGAAATCACAACGATTCATCACACCCCGATCGAGGAGCCGCCGTACACTGAATACACCGGCGTGGCGAAGTACGTCCTCGAGGTACCATACGGGTGGACATCGGAGAACTCAGTGACTGTCGGCGACCGGATCGAGATCGAATGGAGGCATCGCAGATCGTCACCTCTTTCGTCGATATGATGTGATGTGCCTTCCCTCTATAACATATACAAGTGAATTCACTCCAGACGGAGCTACTGCTTGATTCTATGGCGCTATAGAACAGTTCTCATAGCCTTCGCCGCGTGCCCAATTGCTCAGTACAGGCCAACGATGTAACGCGAAACACTCTGAACTATCCACTAACTGGTAAGACAGTGCAAGATATATTTGACGGAGAGATCACTCCGCCGGAGTCGTCCCTCCTATCTCGTCAAAAAACCGCTTGACCTGCTCACGGATCTCATCTCTAACTGGACGATATGATGCTACTGTTTCGCCCCCAGATGCTTCCAAGTTCCATTGGCGTGCTTCTCCTTCCCATCCTTCGGGGCGGAACTGGTCTACAGAACATCCCATAGTAACGACGTAATCAGCGTCTTCAATATCGGCTGGCGTGATTTCTCGCGGCGTTCGGTCGCTGATGTCGATGCCTTCTTCCTTCAAAACTCCGACAACCTCGTCGTGGACGCTGTTGGCCGGATTGACGCCTCCCGTGACGATCTCAACGTCTGTCCCTCGCTCATCTCGTTCACGTTCTGCGAAGGCCGTCGCCATCTGGCTCCGTCCGGCGTTCCCAACACAGACGAATGCGAGTTTCATACTCTGTTGTTGCAGGCGTAGCGGCAAGAGTGTGAAGGCTCAATCACCTCGTACTCTGTCGGGAAGTGAAATCGGCGTCGGGCGCTCCGGTAGAAGCCATGCCGGAACCACCCGCGTGAGAACGACCATCCCCGTCAGTTCGACGAGCGTCTGTGTCACGACAACGGCGGGAGCCAGCCCGTAGCCTGATGGGAGTGCCAGCGCCAACGGGAGGACGACCAGCGAGTTTCGGGTGACAGAAGTAAACACGAGGGCCCGACTCTCGCCAACGTCCATCTGGAACAGGCCAGCCGCCAGTCTCCCGAGTATGGGCATAATGACGAGAAACGCGATATACACCGGGACGACGGCTATAATCTGGCCGATGGAGTCCTGCACCCGTGGAAGTTGGGAGGCAATGACGATGAACAGCGTCACACCCATCATCGGGACAGGTAGCCATCCCATTGTCTCTTGCCAATACTCGCCCTTGGGAGACCGTTCTGCCCCCACCTCGGTAAGCCACGCGAGCGTCAACGGAAGTGCGATGATTATCAGAAACGCCTCGATGAATGGTCCCGGTTCGATGACCTCAGCGACTTGCGACCCCATGAACAGCCAGAGATACACCGGGAGCAACAGTAGTTGGAGAAGCATCAGGGCTGGCGTCGCGGCGGTGACCTGCTCGGAGTTGCCGCCTGCGAGTTCAGTGAAGGTGATGACATAGTCGATACACGGTGTCAGAAGAACCATGAACGCGCCGACGAGTATTACTGGTTCTTGGGGGAGAAATCGAGTAAGACCCCAGACGACGACAGGGACGATGAGGAAGTTCATCCCGAGAGCCGCTGCCATGAATCGTCCGTTGGTAAACGCACGACGAAGCCGAACGAATGGGATTTCGAGAAAGGTCACGTATAGGAGAACCGCCAGGACGGGGTCAATGAGTTGTTCGATGAATGAAGCCGAATCCGGACGGCCCACTCCGACCCCAATCGCCAGCATGACCGCGACCGCGTAGACGGCGACCTGATGCCGTTGGAGCCAGTCTTTCGTATCCATTCTTCCGATACTTCGAGACTGGTGGATAAACTATCATTGGTACGTTCGCGCCCTCCATCTTCGGAACAACGAACTTCATCTGAAATTGGTAGGAATCCCGGCGGTCAGTTCGCAGACGTACTGAGCAGTCGAATCATTCCTTACCTTGTTGAAAACAACCACCTTGTGAGCGTTCTATGGCACCCTGATTTTATAGACTAGAACTGGGCCTTACACCCAGTTACTCTTCAATCTTCAGCTGGAGCGAGGTTCTTCTGTCCGAACTCGACGTTCGGCATATACATGTTCTCGATCTCGTCGGCTTGCGGAAACTCGATCGCGTCGAGGACCTCGTTCAACGCCGCATCGAACGATTTGTCGACGAGTGGATTGAGATTCTTGAACGCGGTCAATCGCGCGTAGGTACATTCGTGGAGTGCGACGTTCTTGTACGTCGTAGCGGAAGCGCAGTCTTCCGGTTTGGAGTTACCGGGCTTGTTGGCTGACAAATCCCTCACCTTTGGACAGCACCATTGGAGGATGCGATTGTCCGACGATAGATACGACCCACTTTGATATAACCATTACCCCCGATAATCCACACACTCAGCGTCTTTACCGCCCGGATTGAAACAGTTGTAAGGCTTGAAATCTACTTTTGTTTATACTCAGACAACACGTACCCGGGAGTGGAGAAACCTATGCAAGGTAACACCCTCCGGAAGTACCTCCTGAACAAGAACAGCGCGACCCTCGTCACCGTACTCGTCGTACTCACAGTGTTCACGGGCCCTGCCGCGGCCCAGGGCAGTACCGCAGAGTTCGAGGGGATCATGAGTAACCTCTACGACGTGGTCCTCCTCGTGCTGAAGTACGCGGGTCTCGTGGCGCTGGCAGGAGGAGCCGTTATCTGGTTCACCGCCAGAAAGAACAGCGACCGGGCTGAGAACGGGATGAAGCTCCTGATCGGTGGCGGAGCGATGACCGTGTTCTACTTCGGCGTCACGGCCTTCGTCGCGATGCTCGAATGGATCGGTACCCCTCCGTGAAGGGCAGCCGGTACTGACGAGGGTTCGCCCTTGTTGGCTTGCTCGGCATGACGGGAATACAGACTCACGGATCGGGTAGCGAGACGTTGTCGGTCACCACCTCGCTTGCGTCCGGTACCGAAGCTGGGCGTGATTTTCGTGAGCGGATTTCGAGCCTTCGAGAGCCACTGCTCTCAGATTGATACACTAACGACATACTATGATCCACTACCAGAGTCCCTCAAACTCAGGAACTACCCAGCAGGACAGCCCGATGCCGTTCTTGGCACACGATCGGATAGAGGCGACGGTCCTCTGGGAGCGATCGCGATGACTGACCCATACTTCGGTGTGGACGACGATCGGATGACCGAATCCGATACTGACGAGGAGGTCCCTCGAGGCAGTGTCTTCGACGGGAAGAACGTCGATATCCGGCGAGCTAAAAAGCTCACCGAGGAGCCTGGAGAGAGCGGGTCTGGATCGAAAGGTATCCCGAATCCGGAACGCGTCGACGCTGTTACCGAAGACGACCTCCCAATTGAGCGAACTACGGAATCACAGGACATCACCCCATCCTCAGGCGACCGGGAAGACGTCGACGACAGGAACGACCAGATAGTCCGGCGTGACTCCGAGACAGAAACGGGCCCCGGGAAACGACTCGGAGATCCCATCGAAGCCAGACCGTACATCCAAATCTCACCAGCTCGCGAGCAGACTACCCCAGGGAACGTCATCAGCGGACTATTCGGCTTGTACCGCGCGGGGGTTACCAAGACGTCCCGTTTCAACCTCAAGAGCCAGCTGGGGTTGAAGGACTACGACAAGACCTTCGAGTTCATCATTCACAAGCCGAGAGATACCAAGCGGTTCGATTTCTATCTGAGTGCAACGCCTTACGACGCGACTTCGTTCAAGACGCTCGCCGCGAACATCAGAGCGATGTATCCCGAGTCGTTCGAGTTCGAAATTGTCCCGTTCAACCCCGTAGCGGCATTTTCATCGGATTCGGGGAACGCCCGGGTCGGGGGCCGGCGGATCGCTGCGCTAGAGGACATCACCGACCTCGAACACCTCAACGGCTTCGAAGATCCGGAGGTGTTCGAAGACCACGACATCGGGAGTGGGACGGAACCTACCCCGGAAGAAGCCAGCAACGAACTCGAGACGGAGGGCGTGACCCTTCGTCCAGAGGAGGTCACACCGGAGAAGCGGCCGTCTCTCGTCCGATGGAAGGGCATCTCGATGAAGAACAACGATTGGATGACGCTGCTTCGTCCCTTCAGCGATATTGCCGTCGACAGGGATGAACAGTACCGCTCTCCGTTGAGTGTACTACTCGAACAGGCGGTTCACACGGATTCCCCGTTCGTCTTCCAGGCCATCTTCAAACCCCGGAAGGACTGGACGAAGGAAGCGGAGGTCCACAAACGGAACCTGAAGATGGGAAATCACGGGACGCTATCCGCGTTCAAGAACGAGCTAGCCCGTCAGGCCTTCGGGACGAGCGAGCAGGAACGTCGGAACATCCATCGTGGAGACATCTCCGAACAGGTCGGAGGGAGTGTCAGCGACAGTGAGTCCAACAAGATCTCCGGGTCGAGGATGACCCAGATCGACCACAAGCAGCCCACCACGACCTTTGACCTCTCTCTTCGCGCTGCATGTGACGAAGAAACAGTCCAGAGTATCTCGAACGCATTCACGAGCCTGAGCGGCCCGTACTATGGTATCGAGGGGGACATCCTCCTTCGAAACGACGAGGAGTTTGCGCGGCTCTGCCACTCGCGGTTCCCGAATGGAAGCGGACTCACAGAGCGCTTCAAGAAGGGAGATCCGGTCATTTGCACGTCACCCGACGAGCTCGCGAACTTCGTCGTGGTTCCACACACCGACGCGCTTCCTCGGGCGAGTCGTGGATCGTCCGGCGGGTCTCCCGATGCTCGATCACCGCTCACGGCCACTGACGAGGATCTCCTCTCCCAATACAGTCAGGGAATGCAGATTGGGTACGCGGAGACCGCTGTCGATAACAGACCCAACATCCCGATTCGCCTCTCGGCCGAGCAACTCACGCACCACGTTCTCAGAGCAGCGACGACTGGTGGAGGGAAGACTACCGCCATGATAAACGACGCTCTCAGTGCACACGAGGCGTTCGACGGTCCGACGTTCATCTTCGACAAGAAGGGCGGGTCGATGAGCAAGGAATACAAGCGGGCACACTTCAAGAAATTCGGCTCTCTCGACAACGTCGTCCACATCAAAGTTCCCGGGCCCGAAGACGAAGTCCTGGCCTTCCCGTATTTCGACATCCGACCCCAGTTGGCAGCGGGTGTCAGCAGGAGCGTTGCCATCCAGGAGAAGGTCGACCGGTACAACGAACTGCTGGTGTACGTCCTCGGAGACGAATTGACTCAGCAGGCATTCGTGGCCCAGGAGATCCTGAACAGTTTGATCAAAGCCAGGTTCGACCCGGCTGTCGGCGACGACGCCTGGAAGATCGAGGATCTCTTCGAGGACGCCAAACGGATGCAGGGAGGCGACGTCCCCTTCCTGGATGAACTGTCTGACAGGACCCTCCAGAAGATGCTCGAACGGCATCTGAACGCAGACCCGCAGCGGTTCCAGACGTCGATGGACGCCGTGCTGAACCGCATCACGAAACTGGCTGAACGGGAATTTATCTGGAAGATCCTCAATTTCGTCCCGGACTGGGACGATGAAGCGGGCTGCTATGCTGAACAGTCGCCGATGTTCGACATCCAGGAGATCCTCGATTCCAAGACCGTCGTAATCATCGATACCGGGGACCTCCGACCCGCATCGAGCAACCTGTTTACCTTCATGCTCCTTGATTACATATGGAGCGGTGCGCAGCTCCGCCACCGTGTCGGTGAGACGCCTACCGTCAGCGAGGACTACGTGATCAATCTGATCATCGACGAGGCCGCCCCGTTACTCCAGTCCGAACTCGTCCGAGACGATATGATTCCCGATGGCCGTGAGTTCGGTCTCTCGCTTGAGGTCATCATCCACTTCGCCGAGCAAGTGAAGTCGGATGCCCTGGACGTATCCAGCTACAAAGAGATCCTCCGGAACATCAATACGAAGCTCATCGGCAAACTCGCCGTCGACGACGAGCTCATCATGACCCTCTTCCACGAGGGACTCGAAGATGAGGAACTCGTCGATCGGATAACGTCGTTACCGCGTGGGGAGTGGGTCGCTCAGCTTCCCGACACTGGGTTCATGACGGATATCCCCGAACTGGTGACTCTCCTCCCGGTCGACATTCCCGAGGGACACTCAGATTCTGAAGACCCAGTGATGGATAATTTCGTTTCGCCACAAGGCGTCCTCTATAGCGACATTGAGGCCGAGATGGTTCGAGTCGCCAGAGATGACTACTGTCTGATCCCCGGAAGCAACACCGAGGGGTCTCCAGAACAGTACTACCAAGAGCAGCAAGGAGCCACTACACGGCGTACGAGGACGGAGGCAGTAGGCAACGAGGTAGGAACTCAACTGGGGACTGGAACGAAAGTTTCCCGTCCTGCTCCCGAGCAGATCGACGGTACGGCGCACACGGACCATCATGAAGGGGGAGACAGGACAGTCCGCAACCACGAGGAAGTGGAGACCAATTCAGAGCCCACCAGGCCCGAGACGTCGAAGCAGTCGTCGCCGTCCGCAAGTGATGAGACGGCTGAAGCAGGCATCGACGAGGATCTGACAGTTGAAGAGCGACACTTCCTCAGTGCCGTCGTTACGACCGTCAACGGGCAGCATCCTTCGTTCGACCTGCTCGACTCGATGACTCATATCAAGAGTCGGTTCCCTGATATAGATCTCGAGGGGTTAGAAGAGCTGGGCTATCTTGAGAAACACAACGAGATCCGCCGCACCTACTATACTGTAACTCGGGAGGGACAGCGAGCGTGTGGAGCGATGATCGCGACCGGTGAGAACCAGGGGGACGTGAACGAAAAAACCTTCCACAAAGTTATGGTTGAAGCGTTCGCCCGGTCCATCGACGCTGACCCAAACAATCAGTATTTCGTCACGAAATACACGCCACTCAACGGGGGTACGTCGAAGCCAGATGTCGTCGCCTACGATGGAGACCAACCCGCCATCCTGGGCGAAGCAATTTCGAATGTCCACCCCTCCCTCATCGTCAAACACTACGACGATTACCACGCAATCGACGCCGAGAGAAAAGTCTGGATCGTGCCACATATCTCAGTAGCGTGGGAGATAGCTCGAGCACTCGCCAACGAGGGTCGGATTATCTCGATTCCGCCGAAACGAGAGGGGAAAACCTACGACGACCTGAACGCAGAACTCTGGGGGTCGGGCAGCGAATGGGAGTTCATGAGTGCGCGGAAATTGATCCATGATCTCGAATAGTGGATCATCTTCAGTCGTGGACTGCCTGCGAACGCCGTGCGCGTGGAGTACGAGCCCTCTCCCGTCCAGATTCGGTTCACGAATAGAGGAGGCGTCAAGCTATTCGAAAAGCCGTCAAAACGGATTAGGAGTCCTTTCGGCACACCATAGGCCTTCTCGTGGATTTTTACCCAAGCGGCGAGCGTCTGCCACGCGCAAATCCGGACGAACCGTCAGGCTATTCGAAAAGCGCGCAAATCAGTGTAGCGACCGTATAGACCTGTCTCGGTCCACTAGGCAACGACCCGCGCCGTCAAGGTATTGCGCATCGTCGAGAGGGCACCTAGAGAGTCTATCGACGGATCTCCTGCCTCGGTTAGGGCTTCCACGAATGACTTTACATAGTGTTGGAAAGGGGCAGTCTGCGCGGTCTGCGCGGACCGAAAGCCGGCGCTCCATCGTCGGTGTTCGACGCGGGTTCGAGGGTCGAGATGTTTGTCTTGCCCCGGCAAGTGAGGCAGTTCGCTCTCCCCAACTGAGGTTCATCTGATGGTCAAAATCAACGTCATCGAAGAATCGATCCCTTCGGAACTCCGGCCGATCGAGCAGTGGATTTGCTGGCGCGAAGGCGAGCGAGACGGAAAACCTACCAAGATTCCAACAAAGCCGTATCGAACCAGTGGAAGCCCGAATCTAGACGTCACCGATCCGAGCCAGCGCCGTGATTTCGAAACGGCCTGGAAGTCACTGAACGACTCCCGAGTAGATGCGGATGGACTCGGCTTCGTGTTCACCGAAGACGTCAGTATTACCGGCGTAGACCTGGATAAGTGTCGTGACCCTGATACAGGAGCGCTCGAAGAGTGGGCCGACGAAATCGTCGAGCGATTGGACTCGTACACGGAAGTCTCCCCCTCAGGAACTGGCGTCCATATTCTGGTCGGTGGTGAACTGCCACCGGGCGGCAACCGAAAGGGTCGTGTCGAAATGTACGACACCGATCGATACTTCACCGTGACCGGGGCACACGTCGACGGGACTCCCACTGAGATCCAGAAGTGTCAGGAGGAACTAGCTGCGGTCCACCGCGAATATATCCAGGGTGGGGTGGATTCTGATGGCCAGCTGAGTCTCGACGCCTCGACCGATACTGATGCGTCAAAAAGCGGGGAGGAGGGACATCGAGAGACCGAGTCATCCGTTCGAGAAAGTTCGACCGATCTTCGCGAACGGTACCCTGACGGCCTCTCATCCGTCGAAGAACCTGCAGTTCGTGAGGCGATCGAACGAGTAGCGGCTAAATATCTTCCCAGGGAGCTCCCCAAGACGTTCGACGACCTTGCCGGACCAGGCGTAGACCTCTCGAATAAAGAAATCCGCAAACGGATGTTCGACTCCAAGGGCGGGGATCGCAAGCGCCGCCTGTACGAGGGCGATGCGTCGATGTGGGGATCGCCGAAAGCGGATTACCCCTCTCAGTCCGAGGCTGATATGGCCCTCGCGCATAATCTCGCGTTCTGGACTGGGAAAGATCCGTCTCAGATGGATTCACTCTTCAGGGAATCCGGGCTGTACCGTGAGAAGTGGGACCGCAAGCACTACGGCTCGGGTGCGACCTACGGCGAAGTCACGCTAGCCCGTGCATTGCTCCGGGTCAGCGACTACTACGAACTCCCGTCCCGTAACGGTGGGAGCCACACGAGCGGTTCGCCTGCGAGGACCCCGTCGGCGGGGGACGATCGTGAAGACCCGCCGCCCCCCTTCGAAGGAACGCCGACGTCCCCGGCCCACGTCCCAAAGGCCGACAGCTGTGACTCTGCTACGAGAAATGGATCGGACCCCGTGTCGAGGAAGAGCGGAAGAAGTTCAGCGACTCCCCAGAGGGCGCAGGATTGCGCTGGTGGCGAAGGGATGGATCAGAAAGGGAAAGCCCCGAGTGACGAATCAACGGCCGTTGAGAGAGCGGCAGCGTCTCAGGACGGTATTGTAGATGGGGAACGACCCCCGGCTAGCGATGACGCTAGGGGGAGATCGGCCTCGACGAAACCGGCGTCTCCCAGCGGCATCGACACTGATGGAGAGCTCAACGAGAGCACCCAGCGGGCGATGGAAGAAACCGCCGCAAAAGCTGGGAGTGAATGGGAGCGAACCAATCCAGATCTCTGTGATTGCGAAAAGCACCCCAACGACTGGACGGTCCCTCGCGCCGGGCGGTCGCCGTCGGAACAGGCGCTTGATCTGGCGCGTGAGGATAATCGTGTCCTCGCCAGACGACTGAGACGTGAATCCCAGCGTCTCGAAGACTACCACGAGCTCGAAGCAGAGCGAGAGCGCTTCGAATTCACCGCTGAGGTCTACCTACGAGCCATTGACGAGCTGATGGGTGAGCGTAACCGGTACCGGACGCAATTACGGCGTGCAGGGTTACTCACGCGTGAGGATCAGCGGCTCCACGACGACCCGGTAAAGCACCTCAAGCAGATTCTCCGGCCGATGGTCCGACGCAAGGATACAGCGACGGCGAAGGAGACTCTGACCGGCCTCGATGCCGTGCTTCAGGAATACGAAGAAACGAACGAGCGTATCCAGGCGAACGAACGCGAGAAGCGCGGCGGTGTTCGAGAGACCATCTCGCGACTATTCGGTTGACCAGTTCGGAGCTTCCAGGTATTGGCCCCCGAATGGGGTGAGGGTTCAGAGATGAATGACATCCACCCCAGCGAGCAGAGCATCGAACAGCAGCACCAGATCGGCCTCACTGACGGTCGCAATATCGAAGAGCGTCCCCCGTACGTCGCCTCGTTCAAAACTGGCGACGAACCGATGTTCAAAAAGCCCGATCACGATCCGCACGGAGAGGTGTCCGCCAGGGCTCACTACTCGTCGACCTCGTGTGATTCGCCGGGCTGCGAGACGACAGGTCTCGTGGCGACCGAGATCCTCGAAGACTCGGCCGGTCTGACGGGACTCCCACCGTTCGACATCATCTGTACGATCTGTGCCGAGTCCGGTGAGTTCGATTCATCGTAACTCGGTTCCAAGGTCGAAATTCGAGAAGCACGATGTCGCTCGTGTTTCTTCCGAGTATTCCAGTGTTTTCTGGACGGTCCTGAATAGAGTGCCGAGGCAGGACTTCAGAGTCCCGCGTCGATACGGGATGTCCTGTCAGTCACTCTCACGGATGTCCCGGCTCGCCTCTCCCGTGTATTGGCCCCCCAAGTGGGTGAGGGAGTTGCGAGCGGGGCGAGGCGCGAGAGATGGTAGTGATTGAGCTACTGTCGTTCTCGTGTTTCCGTCCGAATTGTACCTCACATCCCTCAGAGAGTTCAGCAATGAGCAAGACTACCAACATCAGCGTGGCGCAGCGTGCGGAAAACATCAGCGGCGAGTTCGGCGAGATGGGCGTAGCGGTCCCGTCGAGCAGTATCGAAGAGAAGATGGAGGCCCTCATGGAGTTCAAGGTCCCCGAGGGCGACGCGCAGGCAACAGTCGTCCGCCAGATCATCGACGAGCACGACCTCGACAACAGCGAGCTGCCGGAGGCGGTGAACGACCTCGTCGGATTCTCCGGGAGCGGTGGATCCCAGGGGTTCGACCGGACGCTACTCGGGGACATCGAGGACGTCGGCGACGAGGCGTGGGTGGACGTCCGAGCACAGGTCGTCGACCTCTGGGAGGTCAAGCACGACTCGATGGCCCAGGTCGGCCTCATCGCCGACGAGAGCGCCCAGATGAAGTTCGTGAAGTGGGCGAAAAACACCGAGTCTCTGCCGGTTCTGGAAGAGGGCGTTACCTACGACTTCGCCTCAGTCATCACGAACGAGTACGAGGGGAAGTACTCGATCTCCCTCAACAAGGCCAGCGAGGTCTCTGAAGCGGACAGCCCGGTGGAACCTGCCGATGGAACGGTTCAAGCGAGTGGGGCGGTCGTCGCCCTCGAGGACGGATCGGGCCTGATCAAGCGCTGCCCGCACGAGGACTGTACCCGCGTCGTGAAGAACGGCCGTTGCTCCGAACACGGTGAAGTCGACGGTGAGTTCGACCTTCGGCTGAAGGCCGTTCTCGATGACGGACAGTCGTCGATCCGCGCCCTGTTCAACGCCGAGATGACCGAGCGCGTTACCGGAACGAGTCTCGAGGACGCCACGCAGATGGCCTCCGAAGCCCTCGATGCAAGCGTCGTCCTCACCGCATTCCGTGAACAGCTCGTCGGACGGACGTTCGAAGTTCGTGGTCCCGTGGTCGGCGATTACTTCCTCGTCGATACGGTCGTCTCAACGACCTACTCGGAGGACAACCCAGGCCTGGAAGCATCGGCTCTGGACGCAGCGCGGACCCAGCGGCAACCCGCCAAGCGTGTGTTCGCACAGGAGCTCAACGGTGCCACTCACTCGTTCACTCGCGAGGAAGACGCCGACGATGAGCGGGCGCCTAACTTCCACCTGCTGCCGTCGGGAGAGGCGGCCAACCGTGTCCTCGTGGTCGGTGCGCTCTACGAGACGGCGAACGTGGGAGACGATTCGGAGTACTGGCGAGGCCGCGTGATGGCCGCGTCCGAGGCCATCAACGTCTACGCTGGCGAGTACCAGTCGGACGCGATGAACGTTCTTCGAAGCGCAGAGACGCCCTGCTACGTCGCTGTAGTCGGGAAGATCCACAGCTACGAGACCGACTACGGCGTCAACGTCTCTGTCCAACCCGAGCACATCTCGGTCGTGGACGGCGAAGTTCGCAATTCGTGGGTCGCCGAAACCATCACTCACTCACAGGACCGTCTGGGCGCGCTCGAAGCCGGCGAGGCTGATGGTGGCGAGGCCGCTGCATCTCTCTACGGCGGAGATATCTCGGCCATCGAGAAGGCTCTCGACGAGGCAGCGATAGATCTCGTCCCTGAGGACCACGTCCCGGCAGAGGGTCCTGAGGTAGCTGCTCAGTAAGCCGGTTCCAGCTTCGATGGTTCTCTCTCCTCTCGTCCCGCAGTGCCGGCCTCGCCGTCGCTTCGCTCCAGCTCGGCCGGTTTCCGAGAGTGGAACCCCCATCTGCGTGTAGCTGAGATAGGGCAGTTCAGTCAGTCTCGGCACTCTTGCACCTCATCTGGGAACTCTTTGAAAAGTGAGTTTGTTCCCCCAAAGGAGGTGAGGTGGCGGGAATCCTCTGCATCCCTCAGCTCATCGATGCCATCACGAGTTGAGCAGCGAGGGTCTTTCCCGTTACACCTCAGCACTGTCCGCTGTCAGCTCCAACAACGTGTCGTCTCCTCACCCTCGCTGTGGAAGCAAACCGATAGACGACCCGATCGACTCAATCTGAGCCACAGCCGACCCGAGCGAAATCAAACATCAGTCGCTCTGCGGACGTCGGTCAGTATCGCCGTCACCGACTCGGCGCATTGGCTCACGCCAGTCTCTTTCAGATACATGAGAATCGTGATGCATATTTTCGAAACCTCTGAGGACATCTGATTTCCCCGGCGTTTGAAATCCTACGCTACAATTCGAACTACTAATTCAATCGTAGCGTAGGAGTCTGCTTGATTGAGGACCGGGGAAGCCCTTGTTTTACCTTAGGGTGTCAGAGACCAGTTCGCGCACCCATCTTTTGGCATCCTGAATCGCTCAGTACTGGATGTATATTTGCACCGGCCATCTTTCTGTCCACAGGACAGAAGATTGCAAAGGTGAGTAAAATAGGCTATCTTCCTGAAGTTGACTAGTACGAATTAGCACTAAACCGTAACTAGTCGGGGCTCTCGGGGATGTTACCTGAAAGTGAGGATTCGAACTGGTTGATTACAGCTTGAAAGTCTGGGTCGTTCACTTGTTCCTCTGCATATTCATCCGTAAGCTCCCAATCATCGGGATGTGGACAGTGATGCTCGCAGCCGTCACAATAGTCCTGCTTATACTGGCCAAACATGTCTGTAAGACTTGTTCCGTGCATGAATCCGCCGTGTTGACACCAGAGATATTTCGATCCGAACGAAACCATTCCCAGAACTTTGCCTGCATAGCTTGGCGAGTATGCTAGATGAAGGTGTTCACAGTGGCGGTACTGTGGTTCTGGGTCAGCATCACGGACAGCATGGTATCCCATCCTCACCATAGGATCTGCTTCATACGGGTCCGGAGGATTGTCAAGATCAATCTCGATTCCTTGCATTTCAAGGATCGTTTTCGCCGCTTCCTGTGGATCTCGTTCTTCTTCGTCATTATATTGCGCAGAATCGTATGGATCAGAGATATCTTCAATGCGGTCGAGTTGGTTATTCAGGGCTTCTTCAAGAGCGGTATCTCCGCTTTCGACCGCGAGATCGCGGGCGTCGGTGAGATATTCAGATGCGGTGTCCGGGTCGCGGTCATAGTAGTGGTACATTCCTACGCTTTTCCGGAGATTGGCTTCAAGTTCTGGTTCGGTAACGAAGTCCGCGAGTTGTTCAGCCTGTGCGACTAACGGATGAGTATCCCCAGATATTTCCACTCCATCTTCATCTTCACTACTTGATTCATCCTTTGCGGAGCCCTCATTAGCAGTAGAAGTACGGACAGACTCTGGACCCTTCTCAGAAAGGAGTTGAATACTTCGTCGTTTCATCAGGTAATCAATTATTTCGGGTAGTGCTACTGCATAGGCGTAATACTGCTCGTTTTCAAGGAGGGCTGCAAGTTCCTCGTTGAGTGCGTTTACTGTAGCGAGTTCGTCAAGGAACAGTTCCGTAGAAAGCTCATTCCGAAGGTACTCGTATTCTGGCACGTCAAATTCGTCGAGCGACTGAATACGGTCAGTTACGAGCATTTCTTCGCGTTTCTCAGCGAAGATAAACAATCCGGCTACTTGCTGGAAGATGTGCGCGAGTCGTTGATCGACCTCCATATCGAGGTCAGCAGCGAGTTCCCGGGCTTCCTGTGCGAATTCCGCAATCTCTACAGCTTCTTCCCCTTCAGCTGGGTTACGCATATAGATTTGCGCAAAGAGAGCTTTGACAGTCGCTTCATCATCGTAATCAGCATTCAAAATTTCGTCAATAGATTCTTTGGCCTCGTCTTTCTCGCCACGTTTCAGGTATTGCTGTGCGATGAGAAGTTTATGGCCACGGTAACTGAGGCGTTCCTGTTCAGCGTGGTGTTCAAGTTCAGAAAAGTCGTCGGGTGTGAACGCAACTCCCTCCCCAATATTCAGTGCGCGCTGTCGGCGTCGGTCGATCCTATTTTGCGTCCGGTTGACTGCGTTTTCGAGCCGATTGTGGTCTGTGATGGGGCGTGAACGCGGAATTCTAATCCGATGAGTTTCCTGACTCCGCCAGTCAGGTTTCTTATTGCTGAGATGATCCCAGACGTATTCTTGAATGATGCGCCAGTAGATCTCTCCAGAGTTGTCATCGTAAATGGCGAGTACTACCGGGATAGGTTGCCCCATATATTGCTTGAGGTGTTCAATTTCAATATCCTCGTACACAGCCTCCATGTCGGCATCAAATTTTGCGGTCGATTTGAGTTGGATGAAGAAATGGTCGCTCTCAATATTCTGCTGGTCCGAATCGTCAGTGTCGTCATCCGTGAGATTGACAATGAAGTCGAGTCCGTAATCTTTCTCGTACCCTTCGACTGGATATGGACGGAGTTGAGTGACGAGTTGCGCTTCCCCAACTTCGTCGAGTTCTTGATTAGAACTGCGCTTCGGCATATAATTGGTAACACATAATGCATACCTCAATAAAAATGTCATAGGTAGCTGTCTTGGGGGGTGTCGTACAACGATTCACATGCCCGTCATTTGCTCCCCGGATTCGTTCAGCACAGTGGCTGTATCGGTCAGGCAAGGGTACTTTTGTTGCGACTGCGACGACTTACGATATCAATCATTGCCGTCACGTAGCTGTTACTGGAGAAGCTAACGAAGAAAACAGATTCGGTAACAATTGTTCGGCTCACGCCGCCCATCTCCGATAAATGAAACCGGGAACGAGCATCAAAAAGAACCAAATCCACCGGGCAAATTTCACAACACTGCGCCCAACCTTTTCGTAAAAACGCATGCCACTCGAAGCGGAAGTTGAGCTGATGTATTTGCGAACCTCTCTCATAGTTGGATCGGTGGAAAAATGGATGCGAAAATCCGACCGAAATTCATGGATTAAAAATCCGAACACTGTCTCATCATGATGCTGACGTTCGTGTTCAAGAATGTAGTCATGGGCCTGAGGATAGTCTTCCTTTAATTTTGAATCAAGTATGATGAGATCCCTATCGTGTTCATACCTGTTTTCGGCTCCCGGGATGTAATAGACCTCAAGTTCTGTGGTTTCGCCCATATGATTATCATTTTTCATTTGCAATCGTGCAAATAGTTTGTGGGCCGATCAGTGAAAAACCAACACAACATCTGGTAGGACTCATAGCGGTATCTATGCACGCTCTACTTATCAGCGTATTCAGCCAGTATTTTTATGAAAATAACCCCTTGTGAACCGTTCTATAACATCCTCTTACCTGCGAGAGTTCTTCCCATCAGGTGCATCTACAGAGCCAGAGAGATCTCTACTGCGAATACGGAATGAGGGTGGCCACACCAAACCACTCAGGCCAGGTGTGCCCCCTCAAACATGGGTCCGACCGCGAGACTGATTTTCCCGGAGAGTGTGTCGGCGGGCAGCCGACCAAAGCCAGGGAATCGCCCAGCCTGAACGGCGGAGAACACCGAGACGCTACTCCGCTGCAGTCCCAATGCTTGGAGATCCCTGGAGAGCCACCGGATGACTCATCCAGAGAGCTGGAACTGCTTCGGATCGACTCCCCGATGCAGGTGCGAGTCAATGACTCTCGTCCCGACGTTCCGAGGGCATCTGTGTGTTCCCTTTCCCATGTGCCCCCCTATTTCGGCGAAGTGCACTTGCACGTACCATCGGAGGGTATAGTTGGGGCGTGAATTACTGGCACACCACTCTACAATAAATGTTCCTCAACACCGCTTGAGTTTTCCGAGACGAGCCCGAGATCAACGAAGAGTTACTGCCGGATCTCGACAGCGAGATACACTCACCTCGTTCACATCCGATTCGATTCTCGGTGCTGTTTAGATGGCGCACCAAGGTCTGCTCCGCCCGGGTCCTGAGTGTCTCCAGTCTCCAATGGGGCGGCCTCGATTACGGTCAGCGGGATGTCTTTCATCCGCGAGCCCAGCTCCCGCTTTGCTACCGTTCGACTATCCTCGAGTGATCGAGCCGTCACCTCGACAGTGACGTCCAGGACGACCATCCCGTATCCCGTCGTACAGAGTGCGGCTTCCATTTCGTATCCACATCCCGGACAGGCAAGATCCTGAACTTCGATATCGCACGAGCGGACGTTCGAGGCGGATGCTCGTTTTCCGACCTCGGCGACGCTGATGTTGATCGCGTCCTGAACGCCCGGTGCTCCTGGAACGACCCACGGAACTGTCAGTCGGACCTGATACCAGTCCTTCGAGCTCGCTGCATCAGGGTTCACTTCAGTCTACACCTCCAACTCGTCGTACCAGTAGCGTCTGTCCACTGTGCCAGATCGTCGTATTGGGGTTCGTTTTCATGTGGTTGGAGGGAACGGTGAATTCACAGAGGCTGGAATGGGGGATTCTTCGATCCGCGTGTCGAGGTCCTACCACCCGGGACGGACGAGAGATTGACTCTCCTCTTCAGCCCTGTATCCACAGTACGTCGAAGAGCGATATGGTTGTTCCAGCATTGGAATCCATGCAACTGTTGCAAGTCCAGGGCCACTATACAGAGTGCCGCTTCGCTGGTGGGATAGAAACGGAAAAATAGGATTCTGAGTTCGCGGTGAACTCGGGGGTTGTTAGGGTTCGATATTGTTCGGGGGTGACAGTACAGGCAGTACCGTCAACGCTGCTGATGCGACCACGGTCACGTGCGAATCATCTCCAGAGGCTCGCTGTCGCGGGCTTGGTTCTGATGGCTCGATTCCGTGGCCTCTCGAATCTCGTTCTGGTCGGCGACATCGGAGAGTTCGGTCGCGATGATCTGCTCCATTTGAGACGGGGCAGGCCAGCGGGTCGAAATTTCTCCTGAGTAATTCGCAGCTGGACTACGTGGAATGGACGTCCCATCCTTCGTAGCGCTGCTCGACCGTCCAACACGCTGTGGCGTTGCAGGACGGGGATTGGTCTCCATCGACGATTCAGCAGATTCGAGGATGTGAATCTCGCTCTCCCAGCGTGAGTTCAGCGATGGTCGGTCCTGGAAAGCGGTCTTCCGGAAGTCAGTCAGACGAACCAGATCGCCTTCCTTGGGTTCCATGAAGCACTTCCTCGAGACTACGACCTCACCGTCGACGTCGTTTGGATCCGATGTCGAGCGAGTGATTTCTCTCTCGCTAGGGTTCCAGATCGCGACGTACGCCCAGCCGGAATCATCCTCCAGTATGAATCCGAATTTGATCTTCGGATTATCCGGATAATACACGCGTTTCACTCGACCTTGAGTGGTGACGTATCCGTTCGTCGTTTCCGTATTCGTGTACGTGATGTTCCCGATTTTGAGGACGTTCGTCGGGTCGTGTTTCTCCTGGTCAGCTACCGTGAAGAGTGCGCTATCGAGGGACTGTCCGTCGAGCACACACTCGGCGAGCTGCGCAGCGATCGTTACACGACTCTTGTTGATCTCGTGAGCGTGGGGAAACTCGTCTGAGAGGATTCGCCGCGCTAGCTTACAGACGGGATCAACTTTGTCGGGGAACCACTCGTGTAGCGTCCGAAGCGGTTCAGCTCGGTCACGAACTCGCTGTATCGTCTTCTGCTTGGTCTCCTCGAGTTTCGCTTCCCGCCGTTCAGGAAGTGATGCCTCGTGAGCCATGCGGAACGCTGCGAGAGAGTCCATGTGCCGATCGATGACTGCTGCTGCGCCAGTGGTGTAGCCGGGGCCGTTGATACTCTCGGAAACCTTCTTGATCTCGGCTTCGAGCGCAAGGCGGTTCTCGATTCCAGGAATCGAAGAGCGAGAGTACGCGCCGGGGTCTGAAACTACGTGACACAGAGGGACGCTGGTCCCATCGGGAAGCGTCACCTCGAGGTCGCGGGTTTCCAGTCCTTCAGCTTCGCACAGTATCTGTTCATCGTCCGGGATGAGCTTCATCTCGCGTAGACGGCGCGTGCGGCTATCCAGCGTCTCGAGTGGCACGAGCGGAGAATAGTGCTGAATACGGGATTCCAGTCGTCCGTCGGAGATGGAATCGTCCGCACTGGAAGCAACGCCGACTAACTGATCGCCAGTCGAGTCGGTGAGCTTCGCTGCACTCTCGATGATGTAGTCGCTCGCAGACTGAACCTGGTCGGGTTCCGAGAGGGAATCCGCCGGCATACCAGTCTGATTCACGCTAACTCTCCGTTCGTCGCTCCGGGACGGTTCCATCGGTTGCCCGTCGAACCACCCGTAGCATTCCTCGGGATTCGTTCCAGTCTCCAGCCTGTCCGCGAACCACTCTGGTGGGGTGTCGTCGTCGACGCTGTCTGGGGAATCGAGACCCAGGTAGCGGCGGACGTAGGGCGATCGTGGGAGATCGTCGTCGCTGACGGTGGAAACGTCGTCGGTCGGTCCGGCGACGCCACGGATCGTATCGGACACCCAATTGGCCGTGCGGGTGAGGCGGGACTGGGTTGCATCGTCGTTGTCGGTACTACCGATCGTAGTGTGGTCGTTCTCCGTAGAGCGGCCACTGTCGTCTTCGCTAGCCATAATGCTTGGAAGCAAACCGATTGCTTTCCGGCGTCTAAGACACGTGTAGTCAGTATAACTGTATCGCGGCGATCACCGCGCAGTACACTGGTTTTTGGATAGTCTCCACACGAAATCCACACTTCGAGAACAATCTAGTCACTCTCGGCAAACAGCGTGAACTCTCACCATCGACTCAGGAGTTGTAGATAGGAAAGGCGAGGTTTGCCTTTCCAAGCATTATGGTGGATCGTTCAAGATCCACTTCTTCATACACCACCTGTAGATATAACTGTATCGTGGTTACAAGTCGGCTATCCGTGGAAATCCAAGTGGAAAAGACACAGTCGTCTGTTCACTAAGAATGAGCCTCGAGCCTCTACAGGCGATACCATGGAGAGTGGTTTCTTCGGTCTAGCACAGGACTGTCGATTGTTCCCGTAACGAAACTAGATCGGGATTCGTGCTATCGATCACAGACACAGACGCCGCCTTCGCGGATCTGGTTCTGTACGTGCTCGTGGATGCTTCGGGAAAGTGTTCGCATCGCGACGGCCTGTTGCTCCGTCGGTCGTCGCCCGCCGTAGTAGCTATCCGTGCGGTTTGTGTCGTATAGTTGCCGGAGGTCTTCTGTGGTCCCAGAAGAGAGCAAGCCGAGCGCGCTAGCGCGTTCGTAGCAGTACGTGTGGTCATAGAAGTCGTTGAGATTATCGCCGCCCTCAGCGAGCGCGTAGGCTTCGACAGAACGCTCTGTCGCGCCGAAGCACAACTCGATAGTAGCGGTGTAGAACCCTTGGTCTTCGAAGTGTTCGACGGCAGCCAGTAGTCGACAGGCCTTGGTGAGTTGCGTCTTCCAGTCCGCATCGGGATCAATTTCTTCTTCGCGTGTCGGGACCCCGTGCCCCTCCTCGTTGAACGCGTCGATGGCCGCATCGATCGCGTCGGTGATAGCAGTGGGGTCAGATCCATTACTCATCGAGATCACCGTGGAAGACCATCTGCTGGACGGTCTCGAACTTCTCCGAGTCATAGAGGACTATGCCGTCGCCCAGAATCTCTCGGAGTTCGTCGACGTAGTTCGGGACGGCTGGCAGCGTCTCGACGTCGATCTCGTACGCATACCGGCCAGTGTCGAACTCCCGCTCTTCGAGGTCTTGCCGAATACGGTTCGCAGTTCGCTGGTTCGTCATCCGGTCTTCTTCCACGAGTACCCACAGGTCGATGTCACTGCGTCTGTCAGCCTCACCTCGCGCCACGCTCCCGAACAGAACGACGCCGAGGACGCCATCGAGGTCCTCGCAGAGTACTTCGACAGCAGCTCGGACAGGAGGCTGGAACTCGGCTTGCGGGACTTCGAGAACCGGGTCGTCCGGTCGGGAGAGCCGCCCACTGTTGATACGGACGTTCCGCGTGTTCCCCTCCCGCTTTTCTATGACGAGGTCGTTCGCGACGAGGATGTCGACGGCTTTCGAAATACTGGGTTGAGAATACTCGACGGCGTCGGTGAGTTCCGTAATCGAGAACTCGTCGGTGTGATACCGAGTTAAAAAATAGAGGAGATCGTGGACCGCCTGACTCCTGTACAAATCTGCGTCCTTCGCCGGTACGTCGAGTGATATTCGCGGTCCCGACCCCGAGTTAGTATTCGCGCTCCTTTGCATGCATAACTAGAGCCACCCCCTTCTACTTAAACTTTATACGTATATGCTACCTCGTCTTATATGGCCGAGGAGGTCTGTCCCACCAGGACAGCCATTGTCTGGATAGCGATCTCAGTCATATCAGGAAAGGCGTTTTGTCCGACTGCGGTAGAGAAAGACGCGAGTCGCGAGGCAGCGGCAGAAGAGGATGAGCTTCATTTTACTATACTGAAGACGACCGTTTGAGAATCGAGATTTGGGTCTGCACTCCATCCAAGATCCGCCCACCCCATTGCGTGAGTGTGACCAGCTGGGTTCCACCAGACTTCATGTTCGTAGGCGGAGTTCGGTAACGGTGCCTCCAGGATTTCCTCGATCTCCTCAAACGCGAAGTGGAGCGTCTGTTCCTCAGCTTCCTCAAGATAGTCATAGAGTGGCCCGTATTTGCCGTTTCTAGCGTATTCCAAGTTACTCGTAGATGTGTCCTGAGTGGGTTGTATCGAGGTGGACTTGGTCGTATCCCGCTGTCCCTTTGGATTAGACCCGACAGTAATAGTCTGTTCTGTGGGGAATGTAGTGGGAGGTTGCTCATTCCACGACGGATCGTGGTCGTCGATTAACTCCGCCTCTTTTTGTCCGTGTGATTCCGTCTCTGTGAACCACAGTCCAACTTGACCTCCATTACGAACGACCTCGAGAATCGCGTTGTTGATTCGGCAGTTTGTCGCTTGACCACCTTTGAAACAGTTCCTCGGGGAGATATTGGAGTAATCTGCCTGGATCCGGCGGTGGAGGTCTACGGTTTCCCCGATGTACACGACGTCGTGGTTTGCAGTGAAAATGTAGACTCCCGGGATGTCCTTGTAGTCAGAGGTGTCGGCATAGAATTTGCAGAACGGTCCCCACCCATACTGGTGAAGTGGGGTCTGGTCGGATTTATTATAGCGAGGCTGCGGCATCTTGAGGTCGACCTCTCCCGCCTTGTTCCGCTCCAAAGTTAGTGTGTCCACGAAGTCGAACTCCTCGGGGAGCTCGGAAATGTCCATACTCGGACTTAGCAGACAGTTGCATAATAGGTGGGTGTGTCAGGTGTCTAGTCTTGGTGAAAGTCGGTACGCAATCCTAACCAACGGCTGTTTCACCGGAATTCATGGTTGAATAATAGGACTACAACAGAGCCAGCGTCTGTATTTCCCTTCCGTGTACTCGAGGGATCTCCGATAACTACCCTCGTATTTGTCCCCGAAGGGGGTGAGGGAGTTCGGAAGTGGGGTAGCAGGCTGCCCACTCGCCGCAGCTCCCACGTGGAGTTGACACCGATGGCTTCCTACTACCAGGACGGACAGCACCGACTCAAGAATACCGACGTCGAACAGGGTCGCCGGTTCGACGAACTCACGCTTCGCGGGCTCTACGAAAGCCCGCACCTCGAGAGCGACTGTCTCGGTACCCGCCTCGACAACGCCGGCGAACTATTGATTGCTGCGCGTACAGAACCGGAATACGACGATTTCGGTCTCGAAGTCGAGGGCACCCGCAGGCAGGAGATCGACTCGTACTGGGTGAACGCAAGTCTCCGAACCACTCAAGCACGAGATGTCGATCCGATCGACCTGGGTGATGAGGATCTCACCGGACTCCCGCTCGAGTCCCAGGAACGGCTTCACGGGCTCCGCAACGAGCGCAAGCGCCAGCGAGAGAAGGCGCTGGCCGCATCTGTCGTCGGATTGGACCGGGAGACTCGCACTCGCGAGGACGTGGTCGCCGGTCGTCGCGAGCAGCGCCACGAACAGAACGACAGGTTGATCGGCCCACGAGGGATTACTCACCACGATCCACTCGAGGGCGTCGACGAAGACATCGCGGAGCAAGTTCGCGACGCGGCGGTCCGTCTCGCCGGCCACTTTCGTTCGGGCCCCGACGTCGACGTCCTCGAAAACGCTATCGGACGGAAGGTGGCACGCGGTCAGTCCGTCTACACGGCGCTCTCGAACGTCCAAGAACAATTCTACCAAGAAGCTGGAGTCATTCAACCGATTTCGACGGTCCCGGTCATTCCGTCGAAATACAACGTCGAAGCGGATATCCAGGGAGAGGTAACGACGCTCTGGTACCCGAAGTCGAACAATCAGCAGCAGGTCGGGATCATCAAGGACGACTCAGGAACGATCAAGTTCACCGTCTGGACCCGGTCGAATCAGAGCGTCATCCTCCACGAAGGAGACATCGTCCGTATCGTCGGCGGCAAAGTCGGGAAATACAACGGTCAAGCAACGTTAGCGGCCGATTCGGAAACCCGGATCACGATTCTCGAGAGCGGAGATGGTCCCGCTCCGCGGGGCGACATCGCGAGAGTCTTCCAGGAAGAGTCGGGGGAACCTTCAACCGAGGAAGAGACTGACGGCCCTACCCAAGTCCATAAGCCGTGTGCCATCCCCGCGCCTGGTACCCCTGGTGTCGAGAAGGTTTCTCGACCAGTGCATGCCCCCACCGGTCGTCTCGACGAGTCGCAGAGTGACGAGTTCGAGGCAAATCACTGGTTGAAATCCACCGAGATATACGAGGAGGGCGGCGCCGTCCCGCTCCCAGAATGGTGGCGTAACCAGGACAACGTCGTCTCGGTCGTCGTCGACGAGGACGACGATCAGATTGCGATCAACGAGGCTATCGAGGACGTAGTCTCCACCACTCCACTTGGAACAGATGACGGTGAGCGCACGTCGACCTCAGAAGAAGTCCCCGACGGAGGGCGTCGATTATGGGCGCTCATTCGTGACGAGGAGCTCTTTGGTGCGTCGCTCGAGGAAGATACAGCGAAAGAGTCCACGCCAGAATCGCAAGAGAAGCTCGTGGGGATCTCGGGATCCAGCCCCATAGCGGATACCAGTGCGACGTCGGATTTAGAACTCGGCCTCCCTTCGACGACCTCGACGTGTCCTGACTGCTCGCATGAACGAGCACACTATCGGCTTGTGCAGTTACGTTCTACAGATGAGCCCCCAACGAGGCTTCTCTCGTGTGTTAGTTGCGGTCGACGGTGGCGAGAAGACAGCTGAATGGACCAGATGAGACTATCCTCTCTTCTCGGAGAATCGGATCAACGCCCACCTCGGAAATAATACCTATTACAGATACCCCCCTTTGTCGACTTGTAAATGGCCGACTTCTGGCGTATAGAGAACTACAGAACAGGAATTGGGATCGAGAGGATTCCTGGCAAATCACCAGCGTCTCTCCGGAAGATGAGATGAGACACCCCCCGTTATCGTATTGTAACGACACCCCCTTATCGAGTTGTAAGCCTCGCAACCCCCCGTTGTCGAGTAGTAAGCGTCCCAGAACACCCCTTCGTCGAGTTGTAAGAGGCCCCGGAGAGAGGCTCTTCTAGTCGTAGAAGGCTTGCACCTTGGTTCGAACCACGCTTCTGAGCATCTCGTGATCGGACTCGATGTCACCGATTCGCGAATCGCTCTCGATAGTCTGGATGATGCTGTCGGCGCCCTCTTCGAGCGTGAAGAACATATGGACACCGCGCCCTCGTCCACGACCACGTCGTTCTGAAGAGAGTATTCCGTAGGTCTCCTGCTCAGTAACGTTGTTCACGTATGTTTCCCGGCTGTATTGATCAGCGTCGATCCGGTCGGCTACGAATTTATAGATCTCCCACCCGACGCCAGCGGGAATTCGACTTAGGTCACGCTTAGCGAAGGATTCGACGGCTGCAGTAGCGTAGAGAGCGAGTTTCTTCTGTGTCGCGAGGCCACTGATATGACGAAGAGTCCGATTCTCGTCGTACTTGTCTTGGGCCGAACGGACGTCTTCTTCCTCAACAGATTCGGAGCCACGGCGTTCAGCGAACTCACCGGCCCAACGAAAGAGATCGATCGCCTTGCGAGCGTCTCCGTGAGTTTGTGACCCAAAGGCTGCGACGAGTGGAACGACGTCGTCAGTTAAGGCGCCATCTTTGAAGGCGTCCTTACGATTTCTGAGGATCGCTCGGAGCTGATTTGCGTCGTAATCATCGAAGAAGATATCGTCCGGATTGAACGAGCTCTCGGCGCGGCTGTTCAGATCCTGCATGAAGTTCGTATAGTTCGTGAGCGCGGTGACCGAAACGCTCCCTTCGATGTTCCCGAGGTTCTCAGCTCGAGAGAGTTGATAGAGGAGGGAGGAATATGCCGGATCGTCGTACGGTCCTTTGAGGAGATCGATCTCGTCCAGGATGAAGATAACTGCGTCGTAGTTTTCGTTGATGAGTTCGAAGAGTCGCTCGAATTTTCTGTCGGTGGAAACACCGCTCTCTGGAACCCCAACCTCCGCACCGACGTCGTCGGCGACTTCGCCCACTAATCGATAGACCGCTCTGTCAAGAGATTTGGGCGCTTCGCAATTTAGCGATACGACCCCGAATGTGACGTCCTGTGATTGGCATAGGTCGACGACTTGCTTACAGACGGCGTTGATGATGAGAGACTTCCCCGTCCCAGATGGACCGTTGAGGAGCATGTTAGGAAGCCCGCCTCCTTCCAGAGCTGGTCGGAGATTGTCGATAACTCGCTCGAGTTGCTTGTCGCGGCCGACGATTCTGTCTTCGTCGATTATCGTGGACGGACGGACCAGATCCTTGTCGACGAAGACTGAGGTAGAAGAAGATTCCTGAAACCGCTCCCGAATAGAGATAGAGGTATTCTCCGGGTCGTCAGATTCGGACTCAGCGGAGGTGTGCTGAGCTTCTTGTGATGAGTCCTCGTCATCACCATCCAGATCCTGTGCAGACGACTCCACCCCCTGAAGAGTGTCTTGAGAACTCCCGTCAGTCGCCATCGTTTCAGGCGAGTTCCCTCCAGTCTCGCTTTCTGGGGAGTCTTTTACCATGCTAGTGCCCCAACACCGCCTTGTATAAAAAACCACACCCCTAGTAGAATGTAAGACACCGATATCCCGACTTTCTCGAAGTCTACCGTAGAAATACGATTATGGAGAATTCACCGTTATCGACCTCTAATGAAACGGTATCCTCCAAGATTCGTCAAGTTGAGAGTTGCCTCGAACCCCCCCTTTATCGAGTTGTAAAGCTGAAGCAGACGATCCGGCTGGTTGGTTTGCTCCGCATCCACATGATGGGGAAGTATCCGTCCCACCCCCCTTTGTCGAGTTGTAAGTTGCTACCTGGGTGGAGGCCGAATCAACCGGACAAATACAGTTCACGAACAGCTCGAATAAGAGGAGCGGTGGAACGGCTCGAACCTATAGACGGACATCTGCTTTCCCTCGAGCCAATGAGGTAGATTCTGTGCTTTTCAGAACCAAATGCGATGGGGACGTTCCCACCCCCACCCCCCTTTGTCGAGTTGTAAGTCTACCCGGAGAGGCGTGATCGTGTAAATCCGGCCGTCAGTAGAGGGGCCAATCCAGCGAGAAGAGAGGGTAACGACACGGTATTCTAACTTTGCTGTCCGGAGATCGCGATTTTCGTCCTACTTTCGTCCTACTCTAGAATTCCAACATAACTTATTGAGACTATTTCTAGTGCGGATATGGTTTATTCGTGTTAGTGATAAAGGTTTGCATTGACTAGAATGATCTTCGATTTCTCCGGTATGAGACTCTCTCCCCCTTAAATACGGCATTTCCACCCGTTGAGTTCGTGTACCTCAGATTCACCCCACCCCACCCTTCCCCGTTTACAACTCGACAAAGGGGGGAGGGGGTTGGAGGTAACTCTCCTCGTTTGTCTCCTCCTGGACGCAGGAGAGCTGACGGACTGAAAGCCCATCTCCGTCAGTTCTTATCCACTCATCATGAGCTTCTACGCTACCGTCTCGGGGTATCTCTCGTACAGAACGCACGACCATCTCGCTGCAACTATCCACCGTCTCACTCGAGGCCAATGGCTGAACCACGAGGAACAGTGGATTCTCAATGGAGATCCTGATCGGATTCGCTGCGACGGAACCATCGACCACGACAGGGATCTGTTCGTGATCCCATTCGGGTTGTATCGAAACCTGGCACGGATCACTACCGAACTCTTTACTGGAGCCACAGAAGGGCAGCTCGTCATCTCATCCACAGACGGTTGTTTTGACGCGTGGATTGAGGAGGCCGTTCCGGCAGCTGCTGAAGTTCCTCCTGGACAAGGTGGTGAAGTCTCGAAAATTCAGTGCATCGATCTCATCGAATTTGCAGAGGAAAACGGATTTGGAGTGAAGGCCGTTTCAGATCCTGACTACCAAAGCTGGCAGCACGACGTCCTCACCGCATTCCACAACGAGCACGATCCGGACATCAATGGGATGCTCGATTCATCGAATACTCAGCGGTTCTGAAGAGCGATCTTAGACTCCAGTCCGTTTGTGGCCCTCTCGTCAGTGAAGGCTTCTGGGCCAGGTAATCCATGTCATCCGAAACATCCTCGATGAGCCAGTCTGTAGCGGAATCGATTCCTTCAGCGCGTGGATCGGAGGAGGAAAAGGAACGCCATAATCCGGATTTCTGCTCCGAGTGCAATACTGACGAGTTTCTCGTTACAGAACACAGCGAAACATACTGTAAGGAGTGTGGAGTAGTCACCTCAGGAGAACCACTCGATCGCTCGCGACGGTGGGTTGATTCACGATCTGGCCGGGAGCGGGAACGAGGGGCTCCAACGACGCTCCGTCTTTACGATAAGGGACTCTCGACCGATATCGGATACTATCGCGATGGAAACGGTCATTGGCTCTCGAATAAAACGCGACGGCGCTTCTCCCGCCTGCGGAAATGGGACTCTCGATCAAAGACGCCGTCGAAGCGCCAGCGCTCGCTACGAGAGGGACTCGTGGAAATCGCACGATTGGTTAGCGCTCTCGAACTCGGCGATTCGATCCACGACCGGGCAGTAGCCGTGTACCGAGAAGCATGGTCGAACGATTTCCTTCCCGGCCGGTCTATTGAGGCCATCGCGACTGGTTCCCTCTACGCGGCCTGTCGATTGGAGCGACTTCCACGGCATCTCGAGGAGATCGCAGCGGTTGCACGGGTCGATGAGGACGACGTAAAGGGCGCATACAAGACCCTAAATCGTGATCTCCATTTAGCGACGCCGCCACCCCTCCCACAGGACTTCGTCCCCGGTATCGCGAGCGCCGTTGATGCAAGTGACCGGGTCGAACACCGCACCCACCAACTCGTTAGACAGTCGGAGATCGGGGCACTCGCAAATGGTCGATCACCGTCGAGTATTGCCGCCGCGTGTCTGTACCATTCCTCGCTCCATGGTGACCAAGACACGACACTGACCCAGGAATCGTTGGCTGAGGCGGCCTATACGAGTACGACTACCCTCCGGAATGTATGGTTAGACATTCAGGAACTCGACGACAACGGGGAGCTTCCTGAATAACAGGTCGACCTCCACCATTCCGATAATCAGAACGCCGAAGCCGATGGATCTCCTACGCTACGGTTGAATCAGTTGGCGATACAATCGTAGCGTAGGATTCGTGATGTCTTCGTCGCCGAGCGCAAACTCAAAATTTCTGTTTGTCTCCCCCGAGATGGTGAGGGGGAAGAAAGTGAAGCGACTCGTCGCTATTCGACATCGCTCACTAATCATCACCCTGATCGGCCGCTCTTCCGAGCGATTGACGACCAAATCCATGAGTTCGAATACAGAAGCACCAGCTGACGAAGCACAGCCAGAGATTGCAAACGACGACGTCGACGGGGACAACGTTACAAATTCTGGAGGGCCGACAGTCGGATCCGCCCACTCGAAAGAAACAGGGTCTACCCTCGAAAATGAAGGAGGGGAAGACGAGACTTCTCAGGGGAACAGTCGTGAGCAAGGAGATGCATCTGGCGACGAGAATCGAGAGGAAGTAGAGGATGAGGTAGATGGTAAACCGGTTTCTGGCCCTCCAACCCAGTTCCAGGCAGCGGTCAAGGGCGGTGCGATAAAGGACTTTGTCAGCACTCTTCGGGCGATCGTCGGCGAGGCCAAACTGACAGTCACTTCAGAGGGAATCAGCTCCCGTGCTGTCGATCCCGCGAACGTCGCGATGTACGACGTCCAGTTCCATAGTAGCGCTTTCGAATCGTTCGATGCCAGTGAGGGCCTTCTCGGCGTCAATCTCGAACGATTCGAGGAAGTTCTCAAGCTGGCAAAGAAGGGCGACCTCGTTCAGATGACCTTCGACACGTCGACGTCCAAACTGGTCATCCACATCGATGGAGTGGAGTTCACGATGGCTTGCATTGACCCCGACAGTATCCGCCAGGAGCCGCAGCTTCCCGAAATGGACCTCCCGATCAGTTTCACGATCGACGAGGCTCAAATCTCTCGGGGCGTCAAGGCTGCAGACATGGTGTCCGATCACATTCGATTCAGGTGCGATGAGGCCACCCAAACCGTCTACGTCGAGGCTGAGGGTGATACTGATGATGTGAGTCTCGAACTGACTAGCGACGAAATCGATTCGCTAGTCCCCGCAGAAGGAAACGCTCTCTTTAGCCTCGACTACGTCAAGGACCTCTCTAGGGAGTTTCCGAAGAGCGGCAGCATCGCTCTCACCTTCGGTCAGGATTGGCCGATGATGATGGAATACGAACTGGCTGATGGGGAGTGCGACGTCCTCGCGATGCTGGCTCCACGTATTCAGACCGACTAACCTCGCACTTCGGTTAGGGACCGACATGGCCATGATCAACTCATTCATTTATGACAGCCAAGACCAACTACTCTCGAAAGACGAAGTGGCAGACCGAACCGTATCGGGGTGAACGTGGAGTAGGAGGGAATCTCGTATATTCTGGCGGTAACCTCCTCGATAAACACCTGTTCGTTCATTGCGTTTCACCCGCCGGATTCGATTGGGGGCCTGACGCATCAGACAAGAAGGCTAGCCAGCTTGCGATAGCCCTCCTCGCACCGCACAAGGGGGTGGACNCCCGCCGGATTCGATTGGGGGCCTGACGCATCAGACAAGAAGGCTAGCCAGCTTGCGATAGCCCTCCTCGCACCGCACAAGGGGGTGGACTTCGCTATCGAAAACTACCATCTCTTCGCGGAAAACTACGTTCGTCGCGAACTCACCGCTGACTCGTGGGAAATCAAACGCCGAGACTACCGTTCGAAAGAGTATCTCAGGCCCATCGATGGACGTGACTATCCCGACAATAGTGCTCCTGGACCAGAAGACGTTCCCGATCTAGAGGAGGTCGACCTGGACTCGATTACGTACGCTGAGGAACTCGCACTCGCCGAAAAGTACGACGGGGTCCTCTGGACGAACGGGAATCGACGCGACAATCTTCGCCGCCTCCTCGATATCTGGAACGGGAAAAAGGATCCGAGCACTGATCCCGTCTCTTCAGGAACTCTCTACAGACTGCATGGCCTCGATATCCCGACGAACGCTCGACGGACGCTCGTCAAAGAGTTCGATACGATGGGGGAGTTGGCAGCTTGGGCCGTCTCTGAACGACATCACGCCCGTCTGAGCGGCATCAGTGAAGCAACTGCAGAAAACATCCGTGAGGCCAGCATCGGATTCGTCCAGTACTTCGGGGGAGTAGATTATATTCCCGAATACGATGGGAAGGAAATCAATCTCCCAGATGTGATCTCGAAGGACCGACCTCAGCAGACTCTCAGCGGCATCCACGACGATACCGCTTGAAATCCAGCTATCATTGTTCGTTTGTCTCCCCCTGGGCGGTGAGGGGTATGCTCGGTCAGGACATCTCCAACGATTTCGTCGTCAGTGGCAGGACGGCGTCCATAGTTCTGACCTGGGCCTCTCACCCCTTCTCTTGCGTGTCTGTGTCCCCTTGATTCTCTACTGCAGACTCTCTCGTAGTGTGCTGTGCTCCTGAACTCTCGTTCCCGGTATCCCGTCCCAGGGTAACGCCCGTGTGCCAACACGCGCCTGAGACCCCTCCAGGGATGCCATTTCCGTACAATCACCATGTCCATCGAATCAACCTCGTCAAAAGAGTCCTCGAGCGCCGGGGACGAGACCGAAACCGTTGCACAGAACCAATCGATGAGATCTACCGATTCAGATCACACCGCAGTCCCCATCGCTGATCTCCTTCGGAAAGAAACCGACCTGTGGTTCGCCGGCCTCACCGAAGCAGACGCTCAAGCGTATCCCGCTGATATTTCAGCGGAAACGCGGTGTTGCAGCAGCGATCCGCTGAGTTTCAAAGAGACGATCAAGACTCTCCCGCAGGCAAATACTGGCGAACTCTGGGCCACCAACGATTTCGTCACGACCTCGGGGAAGGTAGATACGGACGCCATTCGGCGGGTTCATGGGCTTGACGTAGACGCGCTCGAGTCGCAAGCAGGAACCAGTATAGAAGCACTCGCTGCGCGAAACGATGCCAATCCCGTCGTTCAGGTCCACGATCACAAGGACATCGTCGACGAGAGGAGAAAAGCGCTAAACGCGCTCGGCTACGATGTGAAGTTCCGCTGGCAGATCGCCAGCGACTCGTATACGATCATCAACCCTCAGGAGGCGTATCTCCCTATCATTAGCGCGCTTCAGCAGCGTGGAGACACCGAGGTCTTCGGCTGGGCCTCCTATCGAGACTGGGGTGGGCTGTTGAAAATGGTCGTCATCTGTCCGAGCCTTCGCCACGTCGTCGAACCACCTGATCAGGACCTCGAGGACATCGACGAAGAGGGGATCACCTCGAATACTCAACGGAGGGAAGACTGCGAGACAGGCGAAATCGAGAGAGAAACCGTCGTCTACGGGGGGTTCCAAACCGGGTACGACTTCCGGGGCACGCAAACCCTCTGGGCGCGGCCGATCTTGTTCTTCCCGGATTCGGGAACTGTCCTACCCGACACTGGCGAACGATACACACGAAGGCACTATGGCAAGGCGACTGACGCAGCACACGAGCGGGCAAATGACCGTGTCCCAATCAACGGGTGGTGGCGGTCGATCTACGACGACATCGATTTGCGGATGACAGACGTTGATGAAGCCCTTTACCGCACTCGTGCGATCACTTACGACTTCGAGGATCTCCCATTTTCGCTGGATGAGTGTTACTCCTACTGGGGAGTGGCCTACAAGTACGCCGAGAGGGCTGCCGAACGGGCGCGAGCCATCGCAAAACCGTCCTCTCGTCCGACCGTGTTCAACATTCAGTTATCCTTGCTCATCGCATTGTTGGAAGAGTACGAGGGGTCGATGGCGTCGAACTCCTATCAAGAATATCTCGAAGTCGCTGGCGAGCTGTTCCGAAAACCGGCGATGATGATACAGCTCGCGATGAACGAACACGACCGTCGAGCGGATGACGATACGCAGCCAGTCCTTCCCGACGAACAGCAGACTCTCACCGATTCACTGGAGGATCTCGTAGCGATCCCCGGCATCGAGGTGGGGACCGAAGTCGACCTCTCGGACCAGCAGGCACAAAGGGTCCAGAATCGGGTCCAGAAGCGGCTCGACGAATCAATCTGACTGGGTTTGTACCCCCTGAGTAGGTGAGGGGCGTGTGAAGCGCCTCGATACAGCACTGCCATGTCTTCCAGATCTTCCACATCGGCGACGAGTAGTGATTCGCCTCCCGAGAGTCAGCTAATTCTCTCTCATCTGGTGAACCGGCTGCTCAAGCGAGAGGGTGGTAGCGTTCCGGTCGAGCGTGTTACCCTCCGGGTGTCGGATTTCACCGACCTAAGCGACCAGGAGGCCGCAGACCTCCTCGAGGATGGCGCCGAAGCTGGAATATACTCTCTTCGGCGCTCGAATAGCGGGAGCTCGGCGATCGTCGGGGTAACTCCGCAGGGCGAAGAGCCGGATGTCATCACTGATGCGTTCGGTGAGCAGCAGCACGAGAATGTGGACTTTCGCGTTCTGAGTGTGGTTACCGACTCGATCAACGACGCGCTCCACGACGCCGGCTACACCGATTTCGCGACGCTAGCGAATGCAGACCTCGACGATATAGCCGGCCTCACTGGGACACTAACTGAAAGTCGTGCTGAGGTCCTTATCGAAGAGGCACAGTCGCACGTCCCCGTCGGATATCGACTCGCTGAGGAAGCCGCGACATATTACACGCATCGAAGCGATCCAGAGACGAACAGTGGCGTCGCACGAGTCCACGATCTCTCGACAGTCACCGATACTGTTGGAGACCCGCTCTATCTTTCAGAAGGGTGGGATCCCGAGGACGAGCGTGGGATGTACGTATCTGATATCGGGCGGAACGCGGAGAATCCTGTGCCCACCGGGCTTCACATCCTCGATGATCCTGACTACCCGAGCGTCCCGAAAGCAGCGGACCACCCCGATGCCGGCTACGATGCACTTCCCGTCGACGAGTACGGAGACGTCGTACCCCCTGCCGTTCCGATCGACCCGCGTCTTCAGCTCCCACTTGACGAACTGATCGCGAAGAAACTCGCCCGGGGGCTGGTCCCCATACGCGTGGTCGGGCCGCGAGGCTCGGGAAAGAACTACCTCATCAAGTACCTGTGCCACAAAACGAACCGGGGCTACCAGTCCCTCGACGTCGACCGAGCGACCGAACCCGAGGACCTCTTTGGCCCGCTGGTTCCGGACGGTGACGTGATCATCCCCCGGAATGGGGCTGTGAAGCAAGGACTCCTGAACGGCGACACCATCGTCATCAACGAATTTCCCGTCATGCAGGCGGGTGCCGCGATCGCGTTACATCGCCTACTCAACGAGGGAACTCTCCTCGTGAAGAGCCACGGCGAGCTCGTCGAACCCCACCCGTCGGCACGGCTGGTGATCACGATGAACCCCCCGACCCGGGAGTATCGGGACTCCGAGCCGATGAACTCGGCAACCAGGGGCCGGTTCCGGTCGTTCGAACAACCCTACATCCAGAGTGTTGAAGAAGAGGTGGAGACGATCGATCGACAGGTGAACCACGACCGGGACGTTGTCGACCGGCCCACGCTCCAGAAGATCGTCCAGTTCGCTCATCAGACGCGTGAGAACGAGTCCTGGCCGACGATCAGCACGCGGAATCTCACAATCCTCTGTGAACACATCGACGACGGGGTGTCTCCCAAGGCTGCAGTGAAGAACGTCCTCTGGGGGGTCGCGGAACCTAATCAGTATCCAGAGGATGCACACGAGACGTTGAATGACTATCTATAGTGGATGGAGGGAGTTATACAACTGTTTCCAATGGGGATTATTTTCGACCAGTGTGGCGTGGATCACCTGCTCACTACACGTGCATGTCGAGGATAGCGCAATTCTTCCCTTGGTTACGAAGGCTCCCCAGACACTGGGAAGATATCAATAATGTGCTGATCGATAGTTCCCCACAACGTTTCCTCGCCGAAACGGATCCTGTGACTAAACTCTGATTCTGCCTTTTCGCTATCTATGTCCGACTCTTGGAGTTCACTGAATGTCGGTCCATAATTCTCCTTTAGATTATCGAGTAACCTCTCAGAAGTGTACTCTGACCCAGCTGGATACGTCTGATACTCTTCCCCAGGATACCGCTCCGACTCTTTTGAACCCTGATCCTCACTTACATTCAATATTCCCGGAAGGACCCCGAGCTCCTCTACATGCGCAGGCTCATCCTCATCGACATCTACGCTGGAAGACTCGTCCTCCCAGACAGCAGCAACGACATATGACCGCATAACCTCCTCACCACACTCTCTCAACTCAGAAAGGATCTCTTCCGCTGTCTCCGAATCCAAGTTGCAATCTGCATATTCCTCGTACACCTCCCAGTGTTTCTCCGAAATATGCTCAGGATAAGGAATACGGGTATCTGTTGCCAACCCGATACGTTTCACAAACTCGAAGAACTCAGGATTTGCCAGTCCCGGAACGTCAATTGCTTTAAAATCATCCCCCACCCGTAGCTGGTGCGTCTCATCACTATCCGAAAATACGAGTTCAACCGTTCGGATATTGTCCCTCCTCTTGATCTCAAGAAGCTCCAAGTACTGTCTTACACTGAGATCGTCAGTACTCACGTTAAAGTTGAATTGGCCCTCCCCGAACTCATGGATATCGTGGTCGGTCTGCTCCCAGACGAGCTCAACATGAATCGGGTATTCTGGTGTAGGGTCCGTCTCATATTGAACCTTGAACTCAAGAGTGTTGCCGGAAAGGGACCAATCACCCGTCCACTCTATCTTCGTCTCATCAGGGATCTTCAGATCCTCAATCACCTTCGGAACAACACTCCTCGGTAAGATAACACGCGAATCAGGATTGGATATCTGGATCAAGTCTTTCTCGCTCTCACCGCTACTTCCCGTCGATTTCCAAAAACTGAGGTTTATTTCATCACCGTCCTCCAGCGTGGCCACGTCGTACGACTGAGTATACAATGTATACACATTCTCCACGACATCTAGTGATTTCTCCTCCAGAATCGAACGAGGAATAGTCAACAGATACGGTTCACCATCACTCTCAGGATCCGAATTTTTGCAGAGAAACTCCACGATCGCTTCATCCAAGACGATCCGATCATCCAGCATCTCATCGTTCTCTAGTTTGAACCGGGTGTTGTCGCCAACTGTAACCCGGTTTCCGTGCTTAACTGCGTTATACGCCTCTCTAAAATTCAGATAAAACAGAGCAATATCTTTGAGCTTGTTATGGACGTTCTCAACCGAATCACTAACCAGTTCCTCCATCTCGACTCCTTCAGGTACAACTCCCTCCTCAGTACTACGAAGAACTACATCCTCCAGATCCACATCCGGCGGCGCATCCGTCAGTTCCTCCTCAGGAAAGCTGATCATCCCCTTCTGAACATCTTCGTAGCCAAAAACCGAACTCAAGACCTTGTCCGGATCATCATCGACATCATGCTTCTGGAGGAACTCGTCGAACTCGTCCTCGATAAATGCCTCAAAGAGAGGTCGAATATCCCCGCTCGAAGTGCGGATGATCTCGTTGATGAAAGAATCCTTGTCCAAGATTCGATACCTCAAATAGGAACCAAACTCTTCGATATACTGCATCATCGCCCGGAAAAGGTCCACAACAGCGTATACCTCCGCAGTATTTCGTTGGTCCTCAGGCACCGCATCAAGTCCTGCGTTAATCGTCCCTGCTATCTTACAAATATGTGCGTATGCTATCTCTGGATCCTGACGTTCTTGAATAACAGTCTCAGGATCCTCTGATTCCGAATCAGAAGCAAACTCGGTATACTCGAAAAAGCTCTTGTCACAATCACTCATATGGTACTGTATATAAGTGAGAGGTAAAAAGGCCTAACCTCTACATATCCTACAGCAATTTATTGACCGGTTTGATATCCTCCGGTTTTCCTGCCGCTACTCATAGACCTGTACACACGAGCCGACATATGTTTAGTTCGTATAGGCCGATTACTCCCGCTAACTGAGGTTGCATCAATGCGAGATACACGCCTTGTACTGAGCAATCCGTGCCGTTTGAATCATGCGCTGAACTGGGGCCGATACACGCTCTATATCGGGGACCCCTTCTGGAATCACACTCCATTAGGCTGTCAAGTGAATTTAGGGCCCGTTTGTCGGCCCCCGTGACGGTGAGGGCGAGACGTTCTCCAATCATGTCGACACTCCATTCGAAGATCGATTACCGCAGTGGCGACGACGGCAGCAACGAATACACTGCCGCCAGGTCACGGATTTCCCCGGATCGGGCAAATCGACTCCGGGAGTTCATCTGTGGACATCTCCCTAGCGACGTTACCGTCGACGTCGTCATCTCTGCTGGAGTCCAGACCGCTGCAGTCCTTCCTGCTGACGTCGAGGCAGTCCTCTCCTCTGACGCGACCGACTTCGAACGGTCCCAGGTCGAACGTCTTCTCTCCGGCGTCGACGCCGACTACCTCGTCCTCGTTACCGGCGCCGAAGCAGATGTTTCTCGCATCCCTCTCAACGACCAGCTCACCGCCGACCACGCGCATCAATTCGGCCTCGCCTTTCACGAACTCCTTCACATCCTCAAGACTGCCATCTCCACCATCGGCGAACTGATCGAGGACGATATAGACGACAAGTATCACGAGAACGTCCACGACCTCATCAACATCATCGAAGACGGGGCAATCGAGTCTGAGGCGATTCACGGCGAGAACTTCAGCGACAACGCCGGCGTTCGGCTAGAACTAACTCGTCGGCTCCATTCTCAGACTCCTGACGATATACCCGATGGCGGATCTGTCGTGTACTCGTTCTGGGACGCCGTCACCGCCTGTCTCTACGAGGAAGCCATCTATCCGACAGAAATCACGGAGGTCATCGTCGACGACTCTGATGACCGGATATCGTTCAAATCAGACTCTGACCGGGATGCGTTCCTATCTATCTACTCCGAGCTGTGTAACCTCAGCCGCGACGCGCTCGCGATTCGCAGCGCCGACCGAGATGACACGACGCATTCACACGATAAGACGGCCTCAGTACGACGAGCGGCTCGAGTGATCGAAACCTGGAACACTCACATCCAACCGGTTCTCGACGCCGGCCAGCGATCAACATCGTCCCAAGATTCGAGAGAGAACGGGCAAGTGAAGGAGACTGAAACCACCCGCTCTTCAGACTCAGGGAACTCAACAGAACCCGCCCAAACGGCCGATGATTCCACGAGAAATAGAGGGGGTGGGAGGAACAGCCAAGATGAGAGTGGCCACGCTGACAGCACGGGAGAAGAGGTGTCTTCCCTTTCCGACCTCCCAGAGGACTTCGACCCGGACAACATCTCTCTCGATCGCGAGTCGACGGCTGACCCGAACCAGAGCATTTTCGATAAACCCCAACTGACGCCAGATCCCGAATCCGGCGATGTGACCGTTGAGGATTTCGGGGACATCCAAGACTCTACGGAAGAAGGCACACCTGCGTCCGATGGAGATCGTGACGGTCGCGAGCTGCGAAAAGACGACGATGCCGTCACTGGGGG
>NZ_AOIU01000050.1 GCF_000337455.1 Halosimplex carlsbadense 2-9-1
CCGCCACAACTTACCGCCGTCTTGCGATTCTCCCACCACAATCCCTCGCCCCTCCGCTCCCTAATCGCAGGACGGCGCAAGGGTCGCCGAAAATCGAACCGACCCCACCACCCACCACAGGGACCTATAACGGTGTCTAGGGGGACCCCACCCGGCACCTCTCACCTCGCGGTGGGACCGACCGATCTAGTCTGGTGGCGGTCCTCTATCCTCGTCGCGCCGGAAGTCTCCCGACGCAGCCGACACCCAGTCCTCGACGATCGGATCCCACGCCATCAGTGACCAGTCCTCCTCGAGCGCACTGCCGTCACGATCGTCGCCGCCCGGATCGCGTGGATCGAGATCGACGTCGGCGCTAGATCCGTACCGCCGCGACCCCGACGGCAGGAACGACAGCGAGCCACGACCGAGGTACGCACTGATGTAGTGCGCCGCGTTCCGTGCGTCCACCCGCCGGATGTCCACCACCCGGCCGAGGCCGACGCGCTCGGCCAACTGCGACAGTTCCCGCTGCGGCAGGAACCGATCCACGAGCAGGTGCAGGTGCGGCCGGTCCCGCTCGTCTCCCTCGTGCCGCACCCACAGATACGACAGGTTTGGATAGCGGTCCCTCAGTTCCGTCCTCAGCGCGTTCCACCGATCGGTGATGTACTCGTGCTTCTCCTCCTTCGACGCGGGCGCTCTGCGGTCCACTGTGAGCGTCAGGAACCGACGCATCTCCGGGCGCTCCTCCGTGATCCGTTCTATCTCCTCGATCAGTCCCATCCTCAGCCGGTGGCCGCAACACTCGCAGTCCCACGAACCGCAACGGTACGACGCCTGTTCCCCCGATTCTGTCTGGTACTTCAGGTGCGCCAAGTCCTTCCGGCAGTCCGGCCGCTCCCGATCCGGCCCGCAATCCCAGTCCCGACCGAGCCGTGACTGCTCATCCAACTCGACCTCGCCGTCGACGGGATCCGCGCTCACTCCGACCACCCCGACCGACGCGATCGCGAGCTGCTCCACGAGTGGCCCGACAGCACGTCCGGCCCAGCTGGGGCGGCACTATCCGACGACCGCGACGAAGACGAGCCGGTGGCACCGCACCGCACCATAGCCACCGGCACGTCTTCTACCGCACCGCACGGTGGAACGCCTGAATTGGCGAAGCATAGCGGCTCTTGAGTTGTTCTAACTAGCGTCGAGTAAAGACCGCACCGCCGCCGCACCGCCACCGCACAAGATAGCCCCCTCCCGCCGGTCGGGGGCGTGCGGATCGGGCGGCCCTCGAGCCGGGTACGCCGGCTCTCGGGCAAATCAAGATCGCCCGATCCTTGCGGTGGATCGGCGCTTAGTCGTCCAGACCGAGCGTTTCCGTGAACCGTCGAAACACTTACTGACTCGGCTGAGAGAGGACAGAGCGAGGACGAACCCTCCGGCCAAGAGGTTTCCACCGGGCGATTCTGCCACAAATCGCGTCCGGTGGAATCGTCCGTCGCCCGGGCCTTCTCCGGGCATTCACTCACGTTGCGTAGCTTTGACTGCGACGAGAACGACTAGCCCCTTAAAGAATACTGACCTTTCACCCCGGCAGAACATCTACCTATCCCGATACTACCAACACGCCCACATATTGTTATTAGCAGTTCTAACCATAGCCAGACAGAACCCGAAACCGCATGACAGCGCAGGGGTCGCCGATCGCCCCGGAGTATCACCCATCACAACTTACCGCCGTCTTGCGATTCTTCCCCCTGTCGAATCCCGGCCCTATCCGTACAATCGCAGGACGGCGTAAGGATACCCCTGTCTGAACCGCCACAACTTACCGCCGTCTTGCGATTCTCCCACCACAATCACTCGCCCCTCCGCTCCCTAATCGCAGGACGGCGCAAGGGTCGCCGAAAATCGAACCGACCCCACCACCCACCACAGGGACCTATAACGGTGTCTAGGGGGACCCCACCCGGCACCTCTCACCTCGCGGTGGGAC